>CAWDNA010000006.1:0-925956 GCA_963803565.1 uncultured Solirubrobacteraceae bacterium | reverse complement strand
CAGAAGGGCAAGATCCGCTCGCGGCGGATCACGGGCTCCTGCCGGCGCCATCAGGTGCAGATCGCCCGCGCGGTCAAGCGCGCACGCGAGTTGGCGCTGCTGCCCTACGTCAACGAGGGCGGCCGCGACGACAGCCCCCGCCGCGAGCGCGGCGATCGGGAACGCTAGCGCGGTGCCCGAAGCGATCCTCCTCAAGGACGTCGACACGCTCGGCGAGCAGGGCACGGTCGTAGACGTCTCCAAGGGCTACCTGCGCAACTACCTGATTCCGCGCAAGCTCGCGCAGCCGGCCACGAGGGGAGCGATCGAAACGATCCGCCAGCGTCAGGCGGCGGCCGAGCGAGCGGCCCGCGAGGCGGTGGAGAAAGCCCAGGAGAACGTCAACCTGCTCAACCGCACGGTCCTCACGGTCCCCCAGCAGGCGGGCGCGGACGGGCGCCTGTTCGGGTCGGTCACGGCCCAGGACATCGCGACCGCGATCCGCGAAGCGCGCGGGCTGAGGATCGACAAACGCAACGTGCACCTGCCCGAACCGATCAAGAACGTCGGTACCTACATGGTCGTGGTCGAGGTGGTCGAGAACGTGACCGCCACGATCAAGACCATGGTCGTGGCGAAGAAGTAGCGCGGCGCCGGCGGCCGACCGGGCCCGCCGTCCGCGGTTTGCCAGCCGCAGCTGCTGCGAACATGCGTTCGACCATGCTCGCCGCAGTTTTTCCTCCCGCGATTTGCGGAATCGGCCGTGGGTCGCCACGAGTCGCCGACCTACACTCGCTCGAGCGATGAGCGCCGTCTCCACAGCCAACGGCTCCGCAGGCGCCTCCGCGAGTGCGATCACCCCGCCGCACAATCTCGACGCCGAGCAGTCTGTCCTCGGCGCGATTCTGCTCTCGGATCGTTCGCTGTACGCGCTTGTGATCGAAGAGGGGCTGCGGGCGGAGGACTTCTACCGCGAGCGCCACGGGCTGATCTACGGAGCAATGCTCGCGCTCTACAACGACAGCGAGCCGGTGGACGTGCTGACGGTCACCGACCGTCTGCGTCAGATGGGCAGCCTCGAGGAGGTCGGCGGCCCTGCCGCAGTGGACGAGCTGACCGGAGTGGTGCCCGCGGCCGGCCATGCCCGGCGCTATGCGCAGATCGTGCGCGAGAACGCCCTGCTGCGGCGGCTGCTGAAGAGCACGTACGAGATCCAGGAGAGCGTCCTCGGGCACCGCGCGGCCCCGCGCGAGCTGGTGGAGCAGGCGGAGAAGGCGATGCTCGAGGTCGCCCGCGACGACCGTCAGCAGGACTTCCGGGCGATCGAGGAGGTGCTGCACGAGGAGCTCGACAAGCTGCACCGCCTCTCGCTCGAGGGCACCTCGCTGACCGGCACGCCATCGGGCTTCAAGGACCTCGATGAGATCACCGGGGGCTTTCAGGCAGGGAACCTGATCATCGTCGCCGCTCGCCCGGCGATGGGCAAGAGCGCGTTGGTGTGCAACATCGCCGAGAACGCCGCGGTCGAGCACGGCAAGGCGGTGGCGCTGTTCTCGCTCGAGATGGCCGAGGCGGAGCTGGCCCAGCGCTTCGTCGCCTCGCAGGCCAGGATCAAGGGCGAGGAGCTGCGCAAGGGGCGCGTGGCCGAGCAGCGCTGGCCGAAGATCCTCGGCGCCAGCCAGCGCCTGGCGAGGGCGCCACTGTGGGTGGACGACTCGAGCGACGTGGGAATGCTCGAGATCCGTGCGAAGGCGCGGCGGCTGCACAGCCAGTGCGAGGGCGGCCTGGGGCTGATCATCATCGACTACCTGCAGCTGATGCGCACAGACAGCCGCTACGACAGTCGCGTCACCGCGGTGGGCGAGCTCAGCCGCGGCCTGAAGATCCTGGCCCGCGAGCTCGGGGTGCCGGTGATCGCGCTGTCGCAGCTCAGTCGCGCGGTCGAGCAGCGCCCCGACAAGAAGCCCCAGCTGTCGGACCTGCGCGAGAGCGGGAACCTCGAGCAGGACTCCGATCTGGTGATGTTCATCTACCGCGACGAGTACTACAACGAGGACTCCGAGCGCCCCGGCGAGGCCGACCTGATCATCGCCAAGCACCGTAACGGCGCGGTCGGGAAAGTCACCCTGACCTTTCAGAAGGAGTACCCGAAGTTCATGAACTACGCCGGCGAGCGCTACACGCAATGAGCGGCGAAGGTCCGCACGCGGACTTTCCGGAGCCCTTTGTCGCGAGGTCGCGGCGGACGGCCGGCGACGGTCGGGGGTCGTGCGCGCTCGGCCTCTGCGACGGCAGCGGCTTCGTGGTGGACGAGGCGACGAACACGGCGATCGACTGCGGCTGCCGGGCTGCGCGGATCTCCGCAGCGCGGACAGCCAGGCTCGAGGGGCGGATCCCCAAGCTGTATCGAGGTGTGTCGTTCGATCGCCCGCCGGTCAGCGACATCGCCAGGACGGCCCCCGACCAGATCCGCTCGGTTCGCCGCTACGTGCAGGCGATCGACGCGAACATCGACGCCGGACGCGGGCTGTGGATCCAGGGCGACGTCGGCACCGGCAAGACCACCCTCGCGATGCTGGTCTCCAAAGCGGCGCTCGACGCGGGACGCTCGGTCGCCATCTACTCCCTGCCCCGCCTGCTCAACCTGTTGCGAGAGTCGATGGAGTCCGACGGGGGTCTGCTCGACCTGCTCGACCGGCTGACGGCGGTGGACCTGCTGCACATCGACGACCTCGGGGCGGAGAACCGCACCGACTGGGTGCTCGAGCAGCTGTATTCGATCGTCAACGCCCGCTACGAGGCCGAGCGCTCGATCGTGGCGACGACGAACCTCATGCCGGACGAGCTCTCAGAGCGCCTCGGCGCCCGCACCGTCTCGCGCCTGGTGGAGATCTGCGGCGACCTGATCCCGCTGTTCGGAGAGGACAAGCGGCGCGAGTTTCGCGCCGAGCAAGCAGAGCGCGCGCGGCAGACCAGCTGAGCGTTCCGTGCGCGCCGGGCGGCCGCACGCCGGCACCGTCCGAGGGGCCGGCCGGGTCCGGGGGCGGCCGTCCCTAAACTCAACCGGGCATGTCAGGCATCGTGATAGTGGGCGCCCAGTGGGGCGACGAGGGCAAGGGGAAGATCACCGATCTGCTCGCTGAGCACGGCGACGCCGTCGTGCGCTTCCAGGGAGGCAACAACGCGGGGCACACGATCGTCAGGGGCGAGCAGGAGTGGAAGCTCCACCTGATCCCCTCGGGCATCCTCTACCCGGGCAAGCTCTGCGTGATCGGCAACGGCGTGGTGATCGATCCGAAGGTCCTGATCGACGAGCTCGACGCGCTGCGCGCGCGGCGTGTGGACGTCAGCGGCCTGCGCATCTCGGCCAACGCCCACCTGATCATGCCCTACCACCTGCTGCTCGACTCGGCGGGTGAGGCGAAACTGGGGAGCCTGCAGATCGGCACGACGCGCCGGGGGATCGGCCCGTGCTACGCCGACAAGGCCGCGAGGCTGGGGATCCGCGTGCAGGACCTGCTCGACGAGAAGATCCTGAAGAAGAAGATCGTCGCGGCGATGGAGCCGAAGCGGCTGTCGCTGCGCCCGTTCGAGAAGGACCCGGTGCTCGACCTGCACACGATGACCGAGGAGTACCTCGTCTACGGCCACCGCCTCGAGCAGCACATCGCCGACACCTCGAAGCTCATGTGGGAGATGCTCGACGAGGGCAAGCTCGTCATCCTCGAGGGCGCCCAGGGAGCGATGCTCGACATCGACCACGGCACCTATCCGTTTGTCACCTCCTCGAACCCGCTGTCGGGGGCGGCGTGCGTGGGAACGGGCATCGGACCCAAGGCGATCGATGAGATCTGGGGCATCTCCAAGGCCTACACCACGCGGGTCGGGGCGGGGCCGTTCCCGAGCGAGCTGCACGATGAGATGGGTGAGAGGATCAGGGAACGCGGCGGCGAGTTCGGCACGACCACGGGCCGGCCGCGACGCACCGGCTGGCTCGACCTCGTCGCGCTGCGCTACGCGGCGCGCTTGAACACGATGACCTCGCTGGTGGTGACCAAGCTCGACGTGCTGTCCGGTCTCGATCGAATTCAGCTCTGCACCAGCTATCGCGGCGCCGATGGCGCGGAGTTCGAGGACTTCCCATACCACCAGACGGTGCTCCACCACACGACCGCCGAGCTCACCGAGCTGGGGGGCTGGAAGGAGGACCTCGGCGAGTGCCGCACGCTGTCCGATCTGCCCAGCGGGGCGCGCGAATATCTCGACTTCGTCGCCGAGCACATCGGCGTGCCGGTGGCTCTCGTGGGCGTCGGGCCGGGGCGCGAGCAGGTGGTGTGGACCGAGGCGGGCTCCCAGACGCTGATCGCCGGCAGCGGGGTGCCGACGGCCGCCTCCTGAAACGCCGGGATACCCGCCCGCGATGGAGCGCCGGCACCGAGGGCCGATGGCCGTGATTCCTACATTCTCTTTAGCGTCCTCCTATCGAGCTCTAAGCCGCCGTGGCGATCATGCAGAGATGAATGTTCGGTTCGCGAGCGAGGCGCGGCGGTGGCTCGGCCCGCTGGCGGGAGCCGTGCTCGCGTGCGCGCTCCTGTTGACGCCCTCTGCCGCGAGCGCCGCGAGCTCGGCGCTCAGCACCAACTGGTCGGGCTACCTCGCGCTGCCCTCAGCGAGCGTCGGAGCGCGCTTCAGAAGCGTGTCCGGCATCTGGCGGCAGCCGACCGCCACCTGCAGTGCCGGGCGCGAAACCTATTCTGCGGTGTGGGTGGGGCTGGGCGGCGCCCGCGAAGGAGCGAGCGCGCTCGAGCAGATCGGCACCGACGCCGACTGCACGCGTTCCGGGCAGGCCGTCTACTCGAGCTGGCTGGAGCTCGTGCCGGCCGCGCCGGTGAGCCTCGGGCTCGCGGTGCACGCCGGCGATCAGATGGCCGCGTCGGTCACCGTCAACAATCACGACGTGCTGCTGCGCCTGCGCGATCTCAGCACCGGCGCGCGTCTCAGCACGATTCGGCGTGCGTCGGCCGTCGACCTCTCCTCGGCCGAGTGGATCGTGGAGGCGCCCTCGGCGTGCGTGACGGCCGCGCGCTGCCAGACGCTGGCGCTGACGGACTTCGGCACGGTGGCCTTCACGAGCGCCACCGCGGTCGCGCGCGAGCACACGGGCCCGATCGTCGATCCCGGCTGGTCGGCGGTCGCGGTCGAACTACGACAGCGCTCCCTCGTCGACAGCGGTGGCGGGGCGGCAACGCGCGGCCTGCCCGCACGGGCGCTGATCACGGCCACGCCGTCGGCGGCCTCGACGCCGCTCGGTGCCTTCTCGGTCGCCTGGGGTGAACAGCTGCTGCAGGCGGAAGCGCCATCGGGCCCGACGCTGCCGGGCTTCAACGGCGGACCGCCGTAGAGCGTCTGGCGGCGCGCAGCGCCGGCCAGCGTCTAGTCTTCGTCGTGCTGCGATGGAGACCTGGGATGCGATCACCTCGCGACGGAACGTACGCGACTTCGCGGATCGCCCGCTGACCGACGAGCAGCTCGAGCGCATTCTCGAGGCGGGACGGCGGGCGCCCTCCTCACGGAACTGGCAGCCCTGGGACTTCGTGCTCGTCACCGATCGCGATCGGCTGAAGGAGCTGGCGAAGGTCTGGCAGGGCGCCGGCCATGTCGCCCGATCAGCCGCGACGGTCGCCCTGATCCTCGCGCAGACCGACAACCCGGGCGAGCGCGACCGGGCCAACTACGACCTCGGGCAGGCGACCTTGGCGATGCTGATCGCCGCCGCCGACCTCGGCATCGGCTCGGGCCACGCGGCCGTCAGCGACCAGGACCAGGCGCGCCGGGTGCTCGGCTTTCCCGAGGACCGCTACGCCGCCTATCTGCTCGACTTCGGCTATCCGGCCGGGCGGCCGCTCAAGCCGATTCAGACGCCCGACCGCAGGCCCTTTGCGGAGGTCGTCCACCGTGAGCGCTGGTAGCGCCGCGCCGACGCCCAGGCAGCGCGCCGGCGCCGTCGCAGGGCGCGCCGAGCGCCAGCAACTATTGTTCCTCGCACCATGGGCCCAGACGTGAGCAGCAACTCCACCGACCAGGACTGGCGGCTGCAGGCCGAGCTCGATCACCGAGACGCCCGCCGCGCGCTGCACGATCTGGTCGGGCGCTTCCGCGGACCGGCGATCGTCAAGGAGATCGAGGCGAGCGTGCCACATGACGTGGTGATCACACACGACGGCGCCTCGCTGTTCGCCTATGCCGCGGACGAAGCCACTCTGAAGGCGGCGCGCGGCGCGATCGCGAGCGCGCTCGAGCGCGACGGGATCAAGGCGGATATTCGCATCAGCCATTGGGATGACGAGCGTGACTGCTGGCGTCAGACCGACCCGCCGATCAGCGCCGAGGAGGAGCTGGCCGAGAACGCCGCCGAGCGCGACGCCGAGGCGATCGAAACACGCACGATAGTGGCCACCTCGGGCAAGCTGATCCGCACCGAATTCGAGCAGACGATGCTCGACTGGGCCAACAAACTCGGCCTCGAGTGCACCATCATCGAGCATCCGCACCTGCTCTCCACCCAAGTCGCCTTCACCGTCACCGGCCCCAAGCGCAAGGTCGACGAGTTCTCCCGGGGCCTCCAGGCCGAGGGCTGGTCGTTCGTCCGCACGGAGACGGGCGTCATGCTCAGCCCGCTGTAGCGCGGGCGATCACCGGCGCAGGCGCGGCGATGCAGCCGTGCATCGAGGCCACCGAGGGAGGCGCAACGTGGGTGGGGCGCCCGTTTATAGGGCGCCCCACGTCACACTCCCTACTCTACAGCCGGGCTAGTAGTAGGCGATGATCTTGAACGACTTGCCGCTTTTGGAAACGCTGTAGGTGAAGTCGGACGTGTCCACCGAGATTCCCTTGACTTCGCGGAAGTAGTCCGATTGCCAGCCGCCGACGACTTCGCCGGTGGTGCTGGTGAACGTGGTCTGGCCGGTTGCGCCGGGGGTCATGCCCACGAGCGGTTTCCCGGTGGTGCTCTTACAGACCTCCACGTCCCGGCCGCCTTCGGTTTCGGTGCCCGGGTAACCCTTCTTTTCATTCGTCTGGTGGTGGCCCTTGCAGAACACCGGGCCGTACCACGGTTCGACGAGTGCGAGTGGAATTGTGAATTCGAACGGGGTGCTCGTCGGTTTCGTAAGGGCCTTGCCAAGCCGGCCGGCCGATGATCCCCCGCCGGCGGACGCCGGGCTGGCGCTTGCGGCGGACGAGAAGCTCCCCAGTGCCGCCAGGGCGGCGATCGCAAGCGATGCGAACAGTGCTCTCCGATGCATGGTGCTGCCTCCTTGCCCCCTTCATGGGGCGAGCTCGATCATTCTCCAGTGATGCCGCCCCCCAAGAATGGCTCAGCTTTTCGCCTCACCCCCACGCAAACCCTGCGCGCCCCCGAGAGACACCATATTCGCGCGGCAGCATACAGCAATCCTGAATGTCGGGCAAGACTCCCAGGCTCGCGGCTCGCCCCGATCGCGTCGGAGCCCGATCCCTGCAGGGGTGCACCGTAGTTCCCCGCGACACCTTGCGGCTTTCTGTCGATTACGGGGATGGCTGGGCCAACTAGCGTCGCGGGTGGCTGGATCGGCTGGCGATCGTGGGAGTGGTTGGCGATCCAATGACGGGATCGGTCCGTCGGGGACCGGTTGACGAGCTCGGCGAGGAGGACGCAGTGAACACGAGGATCTCCATCTATCTCGCGCCGCTGCTCGCCATCGCAGCCCTCTGGGTCGTGGCGGAGGGGGCGCAGGCCGCAACGCAGACGCTCGTGAGCGGCGAAGCCGACTCGCTCTGCGTGAATCCGAAGGCGTTCAAGCCCACTGTGAAAGGCAAGGTCAACTACGTCCCTCTCGAGAAGGCCCACAACGGCCCGTTCCCCACCAAGGCAAGCTCCTGCGCTCCGGAGAGCCCCGAGCATCCCGCTGCGATGGGGGGGCCGGGCGAACCGGCGGGCCCCTTTACCGCCTCCATTCCCGGAGCGAGCTGGGTGAGCATCAACCCTCTGGGAGAAGACGCCTCCAATCCGCCCCCGCGGTACTATCTCTACACGGCGACGTTCACCCTGCCGTGCGGCAATCAGGTCGCGGGCTCGGAACTCAACCTCGCGATGTTCGCCGACGACACGGCTGGCGCGTTCCTGAACGGCGCGTCGATCGGACATCTGACATACCCCGCTACGGAAGCGAACTTCAACGGCCCGCCCGTCGGAGGGTGGCCGCTCGGGCCGGCCGTGGGCGCCGCCGGTGGCTTTCGAGCCGGCGGGAACTCACTCCAGTTCGTCGTTTTGGACGAATCGCCGTCCTCCACTGCCCTCGACTTCAGCGCAGCGCTCAAATCGCCTCCCTGCGAACCGCGTTGGTACAGCAACGGCCAGCTCATCACAGGTGAGGTCCCCGTCGGGAGCGCCGGCAGCGTCCTGTTTCTGGGTCTACTACCGGTGGGGAGCAAGAAAGAACTCATAGAATTCCAGATCAAATGCAACCTCTACGAGCAGACCAGGCTCGAAAATCCAGTGGACGGCCCTGGCGCGAGCGAAGTCACAGAGTTCGCACTCTCGGACTGTAAGTCCAGGAAAGAAGGTTCCTTTTCAGGGCCATGTCCCAGAGACAGCGAACTGAACCTCACCGCGAACAACCTGAATTGGCCAGGACACCTGACCGCGGGCCCCCCGATAAGAGATGTGAGCGAAGATGTCGAAGTGACGGTCAAGTGCAACAGGACGGCGGTTTGGACGTTTACCGGAACGCTTACTGAAGCGCTCGCTCGCGGTGGCGCCGTTGATCTGGGCGGGGAATTGAGTTCGTCGGGGAGCCCGCTCGGTGTCAGCGGCAAGGAGAGCATGGAAGGACCCCCGGGAGACGAAAAGATCACCACGGGTTGACCGGCCTGCCGGGGTGGGCGAGCGCGCTCGGGCAAGCGTCCCGCCAGCCCCGCGCAATCAGGTTTCGCGGGCGCTTCTGTGAATGGGCCGTCCGGGAATCGAACCCGGAACCTTGGGCTTATGAGGCCCCGCGAGTGCCGCGATCGACCGTCGAGGACTGGGCTCGCCGGGGCATCGTCGCGTCCAAGAAGGTCGATCGGGCGACGGCTCTACATCCGGTCGAGAATCGAGGCCAATCCACGCAAGGCACTAGCTCCCCACGGACCGATCCGGGCGGGTTGCAGCGCACCTGCTGAAGCGCTAGGCTGCGGCGGAGGTAAGGGAGTCCGTCCGCCGTTGGGGGTGCGGGATCGTTCAGACCCTGAGCATCGTCGCTGCAATCGCAGCCGCCGCACAGGCGGCCGCCCTGGCTACGCTGCACGTGCTGCCCACCGGGTACAACCCGCGACGCGATGCGGTCAGCGACTACGGTATCGGGCGATACCGCGGTTGGTTTTGGGCGCAGGCCCTAGCCGGGGCTGTGGCCGGGCTGGCGCTGGCGATCGCGCTCGCTGAAACCACCCCGTCCATACCGACGGAGGTGGTGGTCGCGCTGCTGGTCTCGGTCGTGGCGCGCTTCCTGATCCCACTGTTCCCGACCGACCAGAACGGCAGCCGCTTTCAGACCGTACCCGGGACGATCCACATGATCCTGGCGATCGTGATATTCGCGTCCTTGATCATCGCGGCGTCGAAATTCGGCTCTGCGGTCGAACACGAGGCCGCCTGGCAAAGCGTCAAGGGCTGGCTCTCGGCCCTTCCATGGGTGATGACCGGCGCTGCCGTCGGCATCCTCGTGGCCCTCAGAGCCCCGCGGCTGAAACGGAAATTCGGGCTGATCGAGCGGCTGTTCTATGTCTCCTCGATCGCGTGGTTCCTCATCGTGTCAATTGAACTGGCGCGTATCGCAGGCTAGGAAGACGCCTCAGCTAATCGCGCGGAGCGAGAACCTGTGTGGCTGCGTACGCGCATACGGCGCGCTGTCAACGTTGGGTCGGGGTCAGCAGGCTTCGTGATTAGCTATGGATGGACTCGTCGCCGATCGCCCGACCCAACGGACGGCTCGCGAGCTTCGACGAGTCCCGGAGACGAGGGGAGCGTGAACGATGGACCAGCCGGCCTCGCCAGACACGCCGCGTACCGAGAAGCAGCCCGACCCTTATCAGGTCCAGGCCAAGCACCTGCTGAAGGTGCGCGCTATATGGGCCATCCCGGTGATCGTCGGCTCGGTCGTCATTGTGCTGATCACCGGGTTCTACATCGGCTCGGTCGTCGATCCGCTCGCACACCTGCACGGGCTGCCTGTATCGATCGTCAACGAGGACGCCGGCGCGACAATCGGAGGGCGCCAGGTCGACTTCGGTGCGCAGCTGCAGTCCGGGCTGACCGGCTCGCGCACGGTTTCGAGGCTGCTCGCGCTCACGCCCGAACCGATCTCTGCGGCAGAAAGCCGGATGAAGCGCAACGGCTCCTACGCCACACTCGTGATCCCGCCGGACTTCACCGTCTCGCTGCTCGCCCTGACGGGGCTGCCACCACGCGCGGGCACGCCTCCTGGCAAGCCCACGACCCAGCTGCTGGCCAACATGCGTGCAGGAACGGTTGGTGTCGGCCTCGCCAGCGGCGTCCTCGAGCCCGCGATCGCTCGGGCTTCGCGGCTAATCGGGCAACAGCTGCTCGCAGCGACGCGCCTGTCACGCACCACGTCCGCCGCACCGGTCGCGGTGCTCGCCGATCCGATCACCTTCGCGAGCGTCGACTACCGGCCACTGCCGCCACACTCGGCGCTTGGACTGAGCGCGTTCTACATCGCGCTGTTGACGATCATGTGCGGCTTCATCGGCGCCACGATCATCAACGCCGCAGTCGATGCCGCGACCGGCTACGCGACGACAGAGATCGGCCCGAGGTGGGTTCAGCGCGAGCCGCTGCCGATCAGCCGCTGGCAAACGCTGCTGACCAAGTGGACGATGGCGCTCGTGCTGACCGCCGTGTTCACGGCACTGGTGCTGGCGGTCGCCGTCGGAATCCTCGATATGGACGCGCCAAATGCTGGATATCTGTGGCTGTTCACCTGGCTCGCCGCCGCAAGCGTCGCCGCCGGAACACTCGTGCTATTCGCGGTACTGGGCACGCAGGGACAGCTCGTTGCGCTGCTCCTGTTTGTCTATCTCGGGCTCGCGTCCGCTGGGGGGACCGTCCCGCTGGAGGCGCTCCCGGGCTTTCTCAAAATCGTCAGCGAGATCGAGCCGCTGCGCCAGATCCTGGCCGGCACCCGCGCAATCCTCTACTTCGGTGCGGCAGGCGACGCCGGCCTCGCGCGGGGGGTCGTCGCGGCGGGAGCGGGGCTGATCTTCTGGCTTGCGCTCGGAGCGACGGTGGTCAGGTGGTACGACCGCAAGGGACTGCATCGGATCCGGCCCGATCTCCTCGCCTACATCCACCGAGCGGTCAGCGACTACCGTGCACAGACGCAACCACAGGCCCAGACCCGAGAAGAGGTCGGACCGTGATCGGGGGGCGGGCGATCCCCCGTCCCTGTGTAGACTTGTCGCGCGCAGGAAGCTCGCGCGACCGCCGCGTGGACAGAGTTGTGATGACCGATCAGCAGTCTCAGGCCAGGCCCGTTGAGGACCCAGCGGGCTCCAACGGAAGCAAAGAGACGCGCACGGATGACGGGCCGGCGTAGGAATGCGCTTGGAGTGACGGGTGGATCTGGGACTGAACGGCAAGGTGGCGCTCGTTGCCGCGTCGAGCAAGGGTCTCGGTAAGGCGTCGGCGCTCGCACTTGCGCGCGAGGGTGCGCGGGTCACGATCTGCGCGCGGACCGAAGCGGAGCTCGAAGCGGCTGCTGAGGAGATCAGGCGTGAGTCACGGGCCGAGGTACTCCCAGTTCAGGCAGACTTGAGCAGCGCAGAGGGCATCCAGAGCGTCGTTTCGGCAACGGTCGAGCACTTCGGCGGCGTCGACATCCTGGTCACCAACTCCGGCGGCCCGGCCCCGGGAAAGTTCCCGGACCTCACCGACGACGCCTGGCGGCAGGCGTTCGAGATTGTCACGCTGAACTTCGTTCGCTTCGTCCGGGAGGTCCTACCGCACATGCGCGAAAAGCGGTGGGGCCGCATCATCGGGATCCAGTCGAGTTCCGTGAAGGAACCGGTTGAGTACCTCGACCTCTCGAACGGGATCCGCCCAGGCATCGCCGGGCTGATGAAGGCGCTCATGCCCGAACTCGCGCGGGACGCCATCACGATCAACCTCGTACTTCCGGGCATGTTCCTCACGTCCCGCATCAACCCCGCCCTAGTCAGCGCCAACGCGCACGAGCGCAAGCTGGCCGAAGAACAGCTCGCACCCCTCGCGGCCAAAATCCCCCTGGGCCGCCTCGGTGAGCCGATCGAGCTCGGTCACCTTGTCGCGTTCCTGGCCTCAGAGCAGGCCTCCTACATCACCGGTGCGGCCTACCAGGTGGACGGGGGCAGCATCAAGTCCAACGTCTAGGCGATCGCGCCGTTCGAGTTGGAGGAATGCGGCTCGCGCTTCGGCGGCCACGCGCTCGACATCACGGACAAACAGGCTGCCGCGACCGCCGGCTTGGGATGCGAGCGTCTCCGAGTAGGCGCCCGCGTCGAGCACCTGCTCCTCGAGATGAGCCGAAAACCAGCCGCAACGAGGGCTAAATGGTACCCACGGGCGGTACCCACGGGCATTTGCGCCGCGCATCGGAACCGCTATATCGACCGAAAACAGGCCGATTTGCAGGTGCTTCCAGCGATGGGCCGTCCGGGAATCGAACCCGGAACCTTGGGCTTAAGAGGCCCCTGCTCTGCCGGTTGAGCTAACGGCCCGTGCGGGCGCCGGCGAGGTGGGCCGGCTCGGGCGGTCATTCTAACCGAGCCGGAGCGGCGCGAGCAGGCTCAGAAGACGACCGTGCGGGGCCCGTCGATGATCACGCGGTCGTCCAGGTGCAGCGATATGGCCCGCGCGAGGACCGACCGCTCCACGTCGCGCCCGACGCGCTCGAGCTCGCGCGCGCTCTGACGATGATCGACGCGGGCGACGTCCTGATCGATGATCGGCCCGTCGTCGAGCTTCTCGGTGACATAGTGCGCGGTCGCGCCGATCAGCTTGACGCCTCGTTCGTGTGCCCGTCGGTACGGGTCGGCGCCGGCGAAGGCGGGCAGGAAGGAGTGGTGGATGTTGATCGCGGGCATCCCCAGCCGCGTGAGGAACTCGCCGCTGAGGATCTGCATGTAGCGCGCCAGCACGAGCAGCTCGGCGTTGCCCGCGAGCAGCTCGAGCATGGCCGCCTCGGCACGCTCCTTGGCGCCCTTCTCGACGGGAACGTGGTGAAAGGGGACGCCGGCCGCCAGGGTCTCGCCCTCCAGCTCGCGGTGGTTTGAGATCACGCCGACGATGTCCGCGCGCAGCTCGCCGCGGCGCCAGCGCCAGAGCAGATCCTGCAGGCAGTGATCGTGGCGCGAGACGAGGATGGCGACGCGCTGGCGCTCGCCCCACAGGCGGATGTCCCAGTCCATCGCAAAGCGCTCGGCGACCTCCGCCTGAAAGCTCTCGCGGAAGCGCTCGACATCGAAGGGTCCGTCCTGGAAGAACTCGGTGCGCAGGAAGAACGTCCCGCCGATCGGGTCCGAGGAGTACTGGTCGGAGGCGACGATGTTGGCCCGTCGATCGAACAGGAAACCGGACACGGCGGCGACGATGCCCGGCTGGTCGGCGCAGCGGATCAGCAGACGGGCCGTATAGCGCTGGTCCTGCTCGGCGTCGGGAGGCGGCTGACCGCGAGTCTCCTCAGATCCGCCGGCCACGCTGCTGCCTCCGGGCTATTTGGTCGTGGTGGTCGACGAATGCCCGGCGGGCGCCGGGGTCGTCTTCACTTCGGTCCCGGTGTAGCTTCCCTGACCGCTCGGTTTGACCACGTAGGTCTTGCCGTTGGTTTTGGTCGTGAGGGTTTCGCTGCTGCTGCCCGTGCCCGTCGGGTTCTTCCTGACTTCGGCCAGCTCGGTCTTCAGGCGCGCCTGCTCGGAGGCCGGCGCCAGGCTGATCGCCTTTGCCGATGCGAGGTCGCCGACACGGACGTTCTTGGCTCTGTACGCGTACTCCGCCAGCGCCGCATACAGCGCCACGCTCGTCGGCCGCGCGGCGACCGCGATCTGCAGGACCTGCACCGCCTGCGCCGGCTGGTTGAGACCCTGTTCGCCGTAGACCGACACCATCAGCTGCGCCAGTTCGGCGTTGGGCTTGGACGGGTTCAGGGCCATGTAGCTGCTCCACGACTGGGCGGCCTGGGCGTAGAGTTCCTTGCCCTTGCTCGTGACTTCGCCCGAGCGCGTGACGTAGCCTTCGTTGCCGGCTTCGTGCAGCTGCGCCTTGACGAGGTCTTCCCAGGCGCTCACGTTGCTCGGCTGCTGCTGTGTGAGCTTCTTGTACTTCTTGATCTGGCTGGCGAAGGTCGCGCCGTTGGCGCCTTCGTTTTCGGTCGCGGCGCTGAACAGGCCGCCGCCACCGAAGCCGCCGCCGATCCCGAAGCCCACCAGGCCCACGCCCATGAGCAGCGCCAGGCCGATGTAGATCACCCGGACCGTCCCGCGACGGCCGCGTCCTCGCAGGTCGAACAGCATCAGTCCGAAAGCCTGGGGTCTACATGGTCGATCAGATCTTGCACGGCTGGCTCCGTTGTGGTGTCCGCTGACGGCGCCGGATCCGCGATCGGATCGGGGCTGCCTGGGGTGCTGGTGGCGCTCTCGTCGCGTCGCGCGTCCCTCCGCGCGACAAACGCTGCCACCAGGATACTCGCCTCGTAGAGAAGATAGAGGGGAAGCGTCTCCAGGGCGAGCGTGATCACATCGCCCGGCAGGAACGCCGCGACGGCCGCGCAGGCGACGATCGCGTAGCGGCGATTCTTGCGCAGCTGCCGGGGCGTGACGAGGCCCGCGCGGGTGGCGCCGACGATCACCACGGGCACCTGGAAGATCACGCCCATCGCCAGCAGAACCGTGGCCGCGAAGCCGTAGTACTGGCTCGCCTGCACGAGCACGTTGAACTCGCTCGAGTTGAAGTTCACGAAGAAGCGGATCGCGGCGGGCAGCACGACGAAGTAGCCGAAGGAGACGCCGGCCACGAACAGGAACGGGACCGAGATCAGCAGCGGGGCGGCCGCGCGTCTCTCGTTCGGCTTGAGCGCAGGCAGGATGAACCCGTAGAGCTCGTACAGGATCACCGGCAGGGCGAGGATGAGCGCGAAGTAGAGGGTGACCGTGATCGTCGTCGTGAACGGCTCGCCCACGCCGAGCGTGACCGGATTGTCGCCCGTGGCGTCGCGTGGGACCCTCGCCACGTCGCGCTCGAGCGAGGCGATCAGCGGCGGCAGCTGGGCGCGCGCCTGCACCGAGAGGCCGCTGCGCGGGTTGGCCAGGACGCCGAGCGCGAGCTGGGTGTCCTCGGCGATCTTGATCACGGCCTGCTGGGCGAGGTAGGCCTGCCCGACGGTCCCCTGGCCCTTTTCGACCTGCTTGTGCGTCTGGCTCTTGAGCGGTTGGTTGATGATCTGAAGCAGCAAGTGGTTCTGCCACAGGCAGAAGCCGAACGCGACCGCGAGCACGGCCGCGCTGACGATCAGGCGCGTGCGCAGCTCGTCGAGGTGGTCGACGAGGCTTAGCCGCTCTTCATGGCCGATCGTCCGAATCGCGCTCACCATGGGGCCACTGAACCTAGCACCGCGCCCTCCTCGCAGCCCCCATATGGGCGGCTGCGAGGCCGGCTGCGGCTATCCGAGGGCTGCGAGGGAGCCGAAACATTCCGGCGAGAGGCTCCACCGCAAGCTAAAGGCGCCAGCCCTGCCCGTCGATAGCGACTCAGAAGTCGTGATGCACTCAGAGAAAGACCCCAAGAACCAGCCCTCGCAGGCGCCCGGCGCCGAGCAGGTGGACATCGTCTACGGCAAGCACAACGGTGCTTCGGACGGGACCTGTGCGCCGGACCGGCTGCACGTCTGCTTCCACTGCTCCGGCGAGCTGGCGTACCCGCTCGACTGGTCTGAGGAAGGCTCGCGCCACTGGCGCATCCTGTTGCGCTGCCCTGAGTGCGAGTCCAGGCGCGAGGGCGTCTTCGAGCAGGCCGCCGTGGAACGCCTCGACGACGAGCTCGACCGCGGCTCGAGCGCACTGCTCGGCGATCTCAGGCGGATGACGCACGCCAACATGTCTGAGGAAATCGAGTTCTTCGTGCGCGCGCTCGACGCCGACGTGATCACCCCCAGCGACTTCTAGTAGATACCGCTCATGCGCAGCGCTCGGCGGGCGAAGCGCTCAGCTGTAGCGCTCGACCACCGCGTCGGCCACGAGGTCGAGCAGCGCCGCGCGCCCGTCGGGGAGGACGCTCGGCAACGCCGCCTTCGCCTCCGCGACGACCGCCAGAGCCCGCTCCCGGGCCTCGTCGAGCGCGCCCGTCGCGGCGACGCGCTCGCACAACGCCTCCGCCTGCTCCGGGCCGTCCAAGGAGGCGAGGTCGAACGCGGCCAGCTCGGGCTCGCGTTCGCGGGCCAGGATGAAGGGGAGCGTGACGGTGCCGTCGAGCAGGTCGGTGCCCCGCGACTTGCCGGTGCGCTCAACCGGGCCGGAGACGTCGAGCACGTCGTCGAGCATCTGGAAGGCCAGCCCGATCCGTCGGGCAAACTCGCCGAGTGCGCCGGCGAGCGCGCGCGAGCCTTCGACCGCCGTGAGCGCCCCCAGCCGGCAGGCCGCCTCGAACAGCGCTGCCGTCTTGAGCTCGCAGCGGCGCAGATAGCGCTCGACGGCGACCTGCGAGGCGTAGGCGTCCTCGCGCTGCAAGAGCTCCCCCGCGGCGAGCGCCGAGCTGGCGTCCGAGAGGGCGCACAGCTGGGCGGCGTCGTCGTTGCGCGCAAGCTCGGCGAACGCCCGCGAGAAGAGTAGATCTCCGGTGGCGATCGCCACCTGACGCCCGGCGGAGGCAGCCACCGTGGGATGCCCGCGCCGCAGCAGGGCGCCGTCGATGAGATCGTCGTGCACGAGCGTGGCCGAGTGCACGAGCTCGACCGCGACGGCGGCCCGGACGAGGCGTTCCTCTCCCTCGACGGTGGCCGGGGGACCGCCGGCCGACTCGGCGGCGAGCACGACGAGCAGAGGGCGCAGGCGCTTTCCCCCGGCAGCGATCGTGGCGTGGGCGTGGGCGGCGAGCGGCGCGCCCGCTTGCGCGGTCACCCGTTCGAGGTGAAGCTCGGTCCGGGCCATGCGCCGGCGCAGCCCCGCGCCCCCGCGACGCATGATCGCCCCGAGCCCGTCCACGCCCCCCGCGGGTTCGCTGGCGGTTGTGCTCACAGCGCTCATCATGCCGTCTCGGCGGGAACCGTGCCCGCGTGGATGGCGACGATGCCGCCGGCCGTGACCAGGTAGCCGATCTCGCAGAGCCCCGCCCGCTGCATCTCGGCGGCGAGCGCATCCGGGGCGGGGAAGCGCCGCACCGAGCTCGGCAGATAGCTGTAGGCGTCGGCGATCGTGCTCTCACCCGCGGGCTCGCCGAGGCGCGAGGCCATGGCGAGCACGGCTCCGACTAGGCGCCCGAGCGCCGGGACGATCTGATCGAACCACAGTCGGTAGAACAGCGACAGCGGGGCCCGCGTGGGCGTGGTGATCTCGAGCACCACCACCCGCCCTCCCGGCCGCACGACCCTCCTCATCTCCGCGAGACCGCGCGCGAGATCGGCGAAGTTGCGGGCGCCGAAGCCGACGGTGGCGGCGTCGAAGGAGTCGTCCTCGTAGGGCAGCTCCAGCGCGTCGCCCCATTCAAAGCGCGGCCGCACCTGGCACCCGTCCGCTGCGTCGGCCTTGACACGGGCGCGCGCGAGCATGCCTTCGGCGAAGTCGCTGCCGACCACCTCGCCGCCCGGCGCCACGCGCCGCGCGAGCTCGAGCGCCAGGTCGCCGGTGCCGGTGGCGACGTCGAGAACGCGACTGCCGGGGCCAACCCGGGCCTGCTCGGCGGCGCGCGCGCGCCAGCGATGGTGCAGGCCGGCGCTCATCGCGGTGTTCATCAGGTCGTAGACCCCCGCGATGCGGTCGAACATCGCGCGCACCTGTCCCGCCTCGAGCTGTCCGGCGCCGTCTGCGCGACGAGCGGGCATGGCTGCGCTACTTGAGCTGCGAGAGGAAGTTGACGATCGCGGTGAACTTCTGCGGCGGTAGGTTCTTGAAGGAGGGCATCGGCGCCGTCGGGTTCACGAGCGTCCGTGCGATCGCCTGGCGCGGCAGCCGCGCGGCGATGTTCGTCAGATTCGGGCCGGGGCCGGCGTTGCCGTTGTCGCCGATCTTGTGGCAGGCCAAGCAGCCGGTCTGGGCCACGACCTTCTTGCCAGCTTCGTATTCCGCGAGCGTCTGGCCCCCTGCCTGCACGACCGCGGTCGGCGTCGCGAGTTCGATTGCGGTCGGGGAGCCGGCATTGGCCCCCGAATAGGTGAGATAGGCCATCGCCGCGATCACCACGATGCCCGTGATCGTCGCGATCGGGCGGCGCTCGGGTCGGCGCTCGGGTCCGCGATCGTAGAACGGGAGCAGAAACAGCAGGATCATCGCGATCGTCGGCACGCCGATCGTGGCCAGCCCCACGAGGCTCGGCGGCTTGATCACGCGCAGGACCTCAAACAGGAAGAAGAAGTACCACTCCGGACGTGGCACATAGGTGGTGGTCGTCGGGTTGGCCTTGGAGCCGAGCTCGGCGCCCAGCACAAGCGACATCGTGATGATGACCGCCATCACCACGCACGCCATCACCGCATCCTTGGCAACGGCGTAGGGGAAAAACGGCTTGCCCTTGGCCTTCAGGGCGGCGTACCCGCGAAGATATTCCTCCTTCTGGCGCTGGTTCATCGCGCGGCCTTCACGGCACGCGGAGCGCGGGCTGAGTCGCGTTCGGCCACGGGCTCTAGACCTCGGCCTCGCGCAGCTCGGGAGGCTTCTCGGCTTCCATCCACGGGGGCGCGGTGGTGCCCAGCTTGGCCACGAGATAGAGATGCGCCCCCATCAGCGCGGCGAGCAGTCCGGGCAGGAGCAGCATGTGGATGGCATAGAAGCGAGACAGCGTGGTGGCCCCGAATTCCGAGCCTCCCCGCAGGAAGTCGCTGAGGTAGGGGCCGATCAGCGGGCCGGTGCCGTTGATGTTGACGCCCACGATCGTCGCCCAGTAGGCGCGCTGATCGAACGGCAGCAGGTAGCCGGTAAAGGACATCACCATCGTCAGGATCAGCAGCACCACGCCGATCACCCAGTTGAGCTCTCGCGGGTACTTGTAGGCGCCGAAGAAGAACGTGCGGCCCATGTGCAGGAAGACGAGGATCACCATCACGCTCGAGCCCCACTTGTGCATGCCGCGGACGAACTGCCCGAGGAACACGTCGTTGGTCACGAAGCGGATCGATTCGTAGGCCCCCCCGGAGGCGTCGGGGCGGTAGTACATGGCGAGGAACACGCCGGTCACCGCCTGGGAGAGGAACGCGAACATCGTCGCCGAGCCGAGCGTGTAGAACCAGTTGGTGCCCTTCGGCACCTTGCGGAACATCAGCCAGCGGGCAGCCCCGCTCAGCGAGGTGCGTTCGTCGATCCAGTCGACGAACGTGACCCCCGCGTTCTTGCCGTGCTCGACCGGCGCGACCTTGCCGTTGCCCTCGCCGGGACGCGGGGGCGGCGCCTGCAGCGCGCTCGGAACCGGGGGGGCGGGGAGCTTGGGGGCTTTGGGCATCGGCGCGTGTCGACCTTCGCTCAGAGTTTCTGCGCGCCGGGCCGCGAGGGATAGAGGTACTGCCCGATCCCGTCCAGCGGCTGTCCGGGGTCGCGGGGGAGAAGCGCCGCAGCTCGCTGTTGACGCTGAAGCGCGGCCCGAGCTGCACGTAGAGACCATCGACCACACGCGTGTAGAAGCGGTCGAGCGGTCGCACCGGTGGCCCGCCGACGCGGCGGCCGAGCAGGTCATAGACGCCGCCGTGGCAGGGGCAGATGAAGCGCTCGGCGGCATCCACCCAGCGCACGGGGCAGCCGAGATGGGCGCAGCGATTCGAAAGCGCGATGTACGGCGTGCCCTGGTCGTAGGGGTCGGTGTCGATCGCGGCGTTGAACTTGCGCACGTAGGCCGTCGTCTTGCCCGCCTCGCCGATCGACTGGGTGGTGGTGAGCACGACCGGGATGTAGTTGTTGTCCGGAAAATCGTCGACCGTGCCCACGGTTTCCCATCGGTGGGGCGTGGTTTTGAAGATCGGGCCGAGCGCGAAGCCGAGCGCCGGCAGCACGAACGCGGCGGCCGCGACGATACCGGCCCCCTGGGAGCCGACGGTCATGAACCGCCGCCGAGTGATCGTCTCGCCCTCGAACGCCCCCGGGATGCGCCGGTCGAGCGTGTACTTGGACTTGTGTTGTGCGCGCTTGTCTGGCACCCGGCGGCAAACAATATCGAGGCGCGATTCAGCGCGGCGCCGGAACCCCCACGGCACTTGTGCGCATCGCCTCGATCGCCTCCGGAGCACCCGCATAGACGAGATCCTTGGCGTGCCGGTGGGCCTCGCTCGGGCCCCACCCGACGGCCCGCGCACCCGCCGCCCAGACTGCGTCGGCGAGCGCCGTCTCGCCGGCTCCGTGGGCGAGCGAGCTGAGCGTGATCGTGTCGGCGAGCTCGGCCACGGCCGTGGTGTCGCCGAGCGCCACCAGCCGCGCCAGCCCAATCGCGTAGAGCTGATCGCCGGCCAGCAGCCCGAGGTCGGCCTCGACCGGGCGCACCACACGGGGCGAGCCGTAGTGCAACAGATAGCCCTCGTAGATCGCCTCGACGAGCAGCTCGTACTCCTCGCGCCTGCCCGCCGCGCGCGGCCCCTCGGCGGCAAGGGCCGCTGGGCTCGTGGCTGCGCTGTCGAGGCCGCCGGCCGCCTCCCCGCCGCCGGCCGCCTCCCCGCCGCCGGCCGCCTCCACGCCGCCGGCCGACACCACGAGCGTCGCCATCAGCCCGCCTTCTGCCAGCAGCAGCGCCCGCAGTCGCTCGAGCCCCGTCGCGCTCACCCGCCGGCTCCCGGGGCGGGCACCCTGCCGGGCACAGGCAGGCAGGCAAAGGCCGCGGCGGCGGCCTCGAGCGTGCGCTCGATCTGCTCAGCGCTGTGCGCCAGCGACGGGAACCAGGCCTCGAACTGCGAGGGCGGCGGGTAGACCCCGCGCGAGAGCAGCTCCCGGCACCAGGCCGCGTAGGCGTCCAGGTCGCAGGCCCGGGCGTCGTCGAAGCACTTCACAGGGGCGGCGCTGAAGAAGACCGTGAGCAGGCCGGGAGAGCTCTGGACCTGCACCGGATACCCGCCCGCCCCGCCGGCCGCGGCCGCCGCCTGGCGCAGTCCGTCGGCGAGCCGCTCGGTGACCGAGGCGAGTCGCAGGTAGGCGGGTTCGTCCAGCAGTTCGAGCGTCGCCAGCCCGGCGGCCACCGCGAGCGGGTTCCCCGACAGCGTCCCCGCCTGGTAGACCTCTCCGGCGGGCGCGAGCATCCGCATGAGCTCGGCTCTGCCGCCGAGCGCGGCCGCGGGCAGACCTCCTCCGATGACCTTGCCCATGATCGTGAGGTCCGCTCTGACGCCCAGCAGCTCCTGGGCGCCGCCGCGGGCGACGCGGAAGCCGCTGATCACCTCGTCGAGCACGAGTAGAGCCCCGCTCGCATCGGCGCGCTCGCGCAGCAGCTCGAGAAACCCTGCCCGGGGCGGGACGAGGCCCATGTTGGCGGGCAGCGGCTCGGCGAGGATCGCCGCGAGCTCGTGGCGCTCGCTCGCCGCCGCGAGCGCCTCGGGGTCGTTCCACGGCACGACCACCGTGCCCGCCGCCGCGCTCGCGGGCACCCCCGGACTGGCCGGCAGGGCCTGGGTGGCCAGCCCGGAGCCGGCCTCGGCGAGCAGCCCGTCGACATGTCCGTGGTAGGCGCCGGCGAACTTGAGCACCGCCTCGCGCCCGGTCGCCGCGCGCGCGAGGCGGATGGCGGTCATCGCGGCCTCGGTGCCCGAGCTCGTCATGCGCACCATGTCCACGCCCTCCATCCGGCGCGTCACCTCGACCGCCAGCTCGACCTCGCCGGGGGTCGGCGCGCCGAAGCTCGTTCCCTTCGCCGCGGCCTCGCCGACGGCGGCGAGCACGTGCGGATGGGCATGCCCGTGGATCAACGGCCCCCACGAGCAGACGTAGTCGATGAAGCGATTGCCGTCGACGTCGACCAGCTCGGCACCCTCCCCGCGGGCGATGAAGATCGGCTCGCGCCCGATCGCCCGCATCGCCCGCACGGGGGAGTTGACCCCGCCCGGCATCACCTCGACGGCGCGTCTGTAGAGCTCCGCCGAGCGCGTGTCGGTCAGTGACGCCGTCACGAACCCACGCTCAGGCGTGCGCGAGCTCCCAGTTCTTGAAGTCCTCGGTGAAGTACAGGAGGCGGATCTTCTTGAACTCGGTCGATGAGTACAGCGTCGCGCGCTCGTGGATCCCGGTCTGCTCGGCGATCGCCTCGAGCACGGCGTCGCACTCCTGCTTGGAGCGGCCGTGGGCCATCGTGAACACCGAGTAGGGCCAGTCCTCGTAGGTCGGCCGCTGGTAGCAGTGGGAGATGCCGCGAAACGCGGCCATGCGGCAGCCGATCTCGAAGATCCGCTCATCGGGCACCTGCCAGACGCCCATGCCGTTGGCCGAGAACCCTGCCCTGCGGTGATAGAGGATCGCGGCGACGCGCCGCAGCAGGCCGCGATCCTGCATCCCGGCGAGGTGCTCCAGGAAGCGCGCTTCGCTGAGGCCGACGGCGGCGGCGGCATGCGCATAGGGCTCCTCCACAACCGGCATGTCGCCCTGCAGGGCGCGGATCACGGCGATGTCCAGCTCGTCGTAGGGCTGTGGCTCGAGCTCGATCGGCTCGCTGGCCTCCGCCGAGCTGGCCAGCGCCTGCGTGTCGCCCTCCATTTCGAGGTCCATCCGGATCTTGAACAGCTTGAGCGTGGGCAGCTGGCGCACCGACTCGGCGCCGGCCTCGCGCGCGAGCACCTCGAGCGTGCCCTCCAGCCCGAGCTTCGAGTCCGGCTCGGTGGCGATCGTGAACCACAGGTTGAACTCGTGGTTGCGCAGGTAGTTGTGCGAGACGCCGGGGTGTTCGTTGATGACCGCGGCGGCGCGATGAGGATGCTCGGGGTCGACCTTGGCGGCGACGAGCATCGAGGAGTAGCCGAGCGCCCGCGTGTCGAAGATCGGCGTGACCTGGCGGATGATGCGCTTCTCCAGCAGACGCCTGACGCGGCTCATCGCCTCGGCCTCGCTGAGGCCGCCCAGCTCGGCCACGTGCAGGTACGGCCGCGGCGCGATCGGGAAGCTGCCCTGCATGAGGTTCAAGAGCCTGCGGTCGACGTCGTCCAAGGGCACGGCCGCGCCGTCCTTGCGGCTGCGCGTCTTGGCCCCCGCCCGCCCCGCGGCGCTCGCGCGCTCCTCGTCGGGAGTCGTGCTGGTCAGGTCTGCTCGGCTAGCCATCGGGCTGCGTCCTTTGCGTGGTAGGAGATGATCGTGTCGGCGCCGGCGCGGCGCAGGGAGGTGAGGATCTCCAGCACCGCCGCCCGCTCATCCAGGTAGCCGGCGGCGGCGGCGGCCTTGACCATCGCATACTCGCCGCTCACGTTGTAGGCCGCCACCGGCAGGCGCGTCGCGCGCTTGACCGCGCGGATCAGGTCGCCGTAGGCGAGCGCGGGCTTGACCATCACCATGTCCGCGCCCTCCTGGGCGTCGAGCAGCGCCTCGCGCACGGCCTCGCGGCCGTTGGCGGGATCCATCTGATAGCCGCGGCGGTCCCCGAACGCGGGAGCCGAGTCGGCGGCCTCGCGGAACGGGCCGTAGAAGGCGGAGGCGAACTTGGCCGAGTACGCCAGGATCGGGGTTTCGGAGAAGCCCTCGCCGTCGAGCTCCTCCCTGATCGCACCCACGCGGCCGTCCATCATGTCCGAGGGCGCGACCAGATCGGCGCCGGCGCGCGCATGGCTGACGGCGGTGCGCGCGAGCAGCTCGAGGCTGGCGTCGTTGTCCACGACCCCGTCCGCGCGCAGCACGCCGCAGTGCCCGTGCGCGGTGTACTCGCACAGGCACACGTCGGTGATCACGAGCAGCTCGGGCTGAGCCTGCTTGATGGCGCGCGTGGCGAGCTGCACGATGCCCTCCTCATCCCATGCGCCCGAGCCCTGCTCGTCCTTCTCGGCCGGCACCCCGAAGAGCATCACCGCGGCGATCCCCAACGCCGCCGCCGCCTGGGCCTCGCTCACGGCGGCGCTGAGCGACAGCCGATCGACGCCCGGCATCGTCGCGATCGGCTCACGCCCCGAGCCCTGCTCGGAGGGCGCCGTCTCGGCGACGAACAGCGGCAGCACGAGCTGGCCGGCCCGCAGATCTGTCTCGCGCGCAAGCCCGCGCAGGCCGGCGGTGGCCCGCAGTCTGCGCATCCGCGTCTGTGGAAAGGCCATGGCCCTCCCAGGTTAGAGCGTGCTTTTACTCGGCGCGGCGCAGGCCGGCCCGCGCAAGCACTCCGAAGAGCACCGTGAGGCCGGCGAGGTGCACCAGGGATGAGACGAGCGAGGGGGAGGCGCGGTTGACCGCGGTGTCGAGCGCCTGCAGCGAGGCCTTGAAGGGGAAGACGAACGAGACCGCGTTGATCGCGTCGTAGAAGCCGCCGGCGACCGAGCCCGCCGGGACGAGCGCGAGGAAGGCCAGCGGCAGCGAGAGCAGGAAGGCCAGCAGCGAAGCCGCCCTCACCTCCCTCGCGAGCGCGCCGATCGCCACCCCGAGCGCGCCGAAGGCGAGCCCGCCGAAGATGAGCGCCAGCAGCCACAGGCCCACGCGACTCCAGTCGAGCGGGACGAATGCGCCGACGCCCGCGAGCATGGCGAAGGCGACCGTCACCGAGCAGCCGGCGGCGAGCAGACCCTTCTCCGCGAGCAGGCCCTCGCGCGAGATGAGCCCGCGGACCAGGCGCGCAAGCGTGTGCTCTTCTCGCTCGAGTGCTACGCCGCCCGCGGCCAGCAGGACGCAGACGAACATCAGCGAGACGTTCGCCGCGACGACCACGGCAAAGGTGTTCAGCGGAGTGCGGCGGCCGTGCAGCAGCGTGCTGCGCACGCGGATCGGCTGCCCGATGCTCGAGAGCACGTTCTTGCTCGCGCTCAGGTTCTGCGCGGCGAAGTCGGCGAAGCTCGCCACCCGTTCCAGCGCGGCGCGATCGGGCCCGGGGGGCTGATGGGCGATCACGCGTTGCAGCAGCCCGGGGATTTCGCTCAGCCCGATCATGTTCGTTGAGGACCCGAGCAGGCTGAGGTTGCCGCCCGTGAGCAGCAGGTCGATCGCCTTGGCGGCCGCCTGCTGAATCTGTTTGGAGAAGCCGAGGTTGGCCTGCGCCAGCGCCGAGCCGATCTGCGACTGCACGAGCGACTGCTCCAGCGCGTCCCCGTTGTAGATGACTTCGAGTTCCCCCTGGCTCGTCCCCGAGGCAATGCGCGCGGCGATGTCGGGCGGGATCACCACCGCCGCGAGCACGTCGGCCGATCTGACCTGCGCGAGCGCCTGCGCGCGCGAGTGCACGATGATCGGCTCCACCTGGCTGAAGAGCTGCTCGGCGTAGCGGCTGACGCTGACGCGTTCGTTGCCCACGCGGAAGGTCTGCCCAGGCGGTGTTTCATCGACGATCGCCACGCGCGGACGGGAGGGGCTGCGCGAGATCGCGAGCCCGATCAGCAGGGCGATCGCCACCGGGTAGACGACCAGCAGGGCCACCAGCAGGCGCGAGCGGCCCAGGATCCGCAGATCCTTCGCCAGCAGCCAGCTCATGAACCGGCCGGCCGCTGCGGATCGGCGCGCTGCTCGAGGAAGCTCACGAGCGCCCGCTCGAGGTCATCGCCGCCACCATCCGGGGCGGCCTGCAGGAGCGCCGAGGGAGAGTCGTCAAACAGCAGCAGTCCGTCGGCAAGCACGATCACGCGATCGGCATAGCGCTGGGCCTCGCTGACGTTGTGGGTGGAGAAGACCACGCTCGTGCCGCCCCGCGCGAGCCCGGCGATGAACTCCCACAGCCGCTCTCGCTGGCTCGGGTCCAGCGACGCCGAGGGCTCGTCGAGCGCGAGCACCGGCGGGTCGGCGATCAGCCCCAGGGCCACGTTGACGCGCTGGCGATTGCCGCCGGAGAGGCGACCCACGCGCTCGTCGGCGCGGTCGCGCAGGCCGGTCTGCTCGAGCATCCGCTCGACCGCGGCACGCGGGTCGGCGAGCTTCTCCAGGCGAGCGAACAGCGCCAGGTTCTCGGCGACCGACAGCCGCGAGTAGACGCTCGGCTGCTGGGGAGCCCAGCCGACCTCGCGCGCCGAGCAGCTGACGGTGCCCGCGCTCGGCGGCTGGATCCCGGCGATGATGGAGAGCAGCGTCGTCTTGCCCGCGCCGTTGGGTCCGACCACGGCCACCAGTTCGCCCGCGTGCGCCTGGAAGCTGACGTCGCGCAGCGCCTCCAGCGCGCCATAGCGCTTGGACAGGGCACTGACGCTGAGGACCGCGCTCACAGCAGTCCGCTGCGGCCGCGATCCCACGATTCGAACGTCAGGTGGCGGCTCAGGTACACGGCGGTCTCGCGCAGGACGGCGAGGATCGGCAGCGCGATCAGGGCTCCGACGACCCCGTACACCTCCAGCCCGAGCAGCAGCGAGAAGATCACCAGCAGCGGGTTGATGCGCAGCGTGTGCCCAAAGATCTGCGGTGCCACGACATGGCCCTCGAGCTGCTGCATGCCGACGAACAGCAGCGCCACCCACAGTGCGGTGATCGGCCCTTGGGTGAGCAGCGCCACCAGCACAGGGGGGATCGCGCCGAGGATCGGGCCGAGGTAGGGGACGAGCTCCATCACGCCGTAGAACACCGCGAAGGCCACCGCGTACTTGCTCCCGTCGGGGAAGATCCCGAGGACCCCGAACAGGTACAGCGCAAGACCGACGGAGGTGCCCATGATCGTGCTGAACAGCAGCTGTCCGCCGACGTAGCGCGAGACGGCCCGCTGGACCAGGTGGGGGTAGTCGTCCGCCTTGGAGCCATCGCCGTTGGGCATCGCCCGCCGCACGAGCGCCCCGATCTTCTGGCCGTAGAGCAGCATGTAGACCGACAGCACGAACACGAGCACGAGATCGAAGATCGCGCTCGCCGCTTCGGTGGCGAGCGCGCCCCCGAACGACACGAATTTGCCGGCGCTCTTGGCGACTTTGTCCTGGATGCTCTGCAGCGCGGTCTTGCCCGGTTTGAGCAGGTGCACATGGATGCCGTCCTGATTCAGTTCGCGTTCGAAGGTTGCGATCTCCTTGTTGGCTTCGTTGACGATGCTGGGAAGGTTGTCCTCGAACGTGCGCACCTGATGGGAGATAGGGTTGGCCAGTAGGAAGCCGATGCCGGCGAGCGCGAGGAAGAACGCGAGGTATACGGTGAGCACCGCCAGCCCGCGGGGAAGCCGCGAGCGATGGAGCAAGGCCACGGCCGGATTGAGGATCAGAGCAATGAGGCCCGCGATGACGAACAGCAGCACGACTTTGCCGGCGGCTTTCGCCAGTACCCACACCGCCAGGACGGCGAGTGGCAGCATGACCAGCTGCACCCAACGCGGGACCACGACGCGCGGGGGCTCGAGCCGGGCCGGCGGCGGGCTGTCTGGCAGCTCGAGCTCCTCCTCGCTCGGCGCACCGACCGGGGAGCCCGCGGTCGGGGGAGCGTTCTCCGGGACGCTTTTCACGTACCTCCCACCATCGCCAGAGTATGGCTGAGCCCGAGGCGGCCGCCGCCCCGCCCTCGAATGCCGTGAGCATCCTGTTCGTGGGCGACGTCGTGGGGAGCGCGGGTCGGCGCACGCTGCTCGAGTGCCTGCCGATCCTGCGCGAGCGCTACGCGCCGACCTTCATCGTCGCCAACGGCGAGAACGCCGCCGGCGGGCTGGGGATCACCCCGAAGATCGCCCAGCAGCTGTTCGCCGCGGGCGTGGCCGCGATCACGCTTGGCAACCATGCCTACCACCGCAGGGAGGTCTACCCGTATCTCGACAGCGACGCTCCGATCGTGCGGCCTGCCAACTTCCTGCGCAGCCAGCCCGGCCGCGGCACGTGCGTGGTCGAGCGCGACGGTGTGCGTCTCGGCGTGGTGAACCTCAGCGGCAACGTCTTTCTGCGGGCGGGCCGCCCGGCGTTCACCGAGATCGAGGTCGCCCTCGGGGAGCTGGGAGACGTCGACCACATACTCGTGGACATGCACGCCGAAGCCACCTCCGAGAAGGTCGCGATGGGCTGGCATCTGGACGGCCGCGTGACGGCCGTCGTGGGCACGCACACGCACGTGCCGACCGCCGACGCGCGCGTGCTGCCCGGGGGCACCGCCTACATCACCGACGTCGGCATGACCGGTCCGCGGGGCGGCGTGATCGGCGTCAAGCGCGAGCAGGCGATCGAGGCCCTGCTCACGCAGATGCCGACCCGCTTTGAGACCTCCGAGGAGGACCCCTGGCTGATGGGCGTGCTGATCAGCTGCTCACGGCCGCTGCGGGCAGACTCGATCGAGCAGGTGCTGATGCCACGGCCGCCGGAGGCTCCGCCGGATCGCTGAAGCGTCCGAGCAGGGCCAGCATCACCAGCGGGAAGAACCACGGGATGTAGAGGTAGAACCAGTGTTCGATCCCGAGCTGGGCGGCGATCAGCACGGCAGCGCACGCGGCCGCCAGGCCGACGAGGTCCGCGCGGCGGGGGACGACGGCGAGCAGCAGCGCGAGCGCCACCGCCGCGGCCTCGACCGCCAGCTGCAGCCCGCCCAGTCCGCCGTAGAGTCCCCACACCGAGAACGGCGATCCGCGGTTGGCCTGGTAGGCGATCGTGCGTGAGTAGATCGTGTGCAGCGAGTCGTGGCTCAGGGCGGGTATGGAGGCGAGCGCCGCCGCGCCGATGAAGCCGGCCACGAACAGCGCAAACGCGCGCGGGCGGCGCGCCGGCGCCATCTCGCGCAGGCCGTGGGTTGCCAGCAGCGGCGCGAGTGCCAGCGGGGCGAACTTGGTCAGGCCCGCAAGCGCGGTGAGGGCACCCCGGGCGCCGCTCGCGAGCGTCGAGCGGTAGCTGGCGGCGAGCACCGCGGCCAGCACGAGCGCGGCCACGAGCGTGTCGTTGGCGTCGCTCTCCAGGGCGAACAGCGTGAATGGATATGACGCCCAGGCGTAGGCCAGGGCGATCCCGAGGGTCGGTCCGCGCATCCGCCGCCCGATCAGGAAGAGCAGTGCCAGCGCGAGCAGGTCGAAGGCGATCGCCGCAGCGTGGGAGGCGGGCAGGTCGTCCCACGTGCCGCTCCAGCCGAACGCCTGCTCGAAGGGGACATAGGCCTCGTAGTTGACCGGGCCGTAGGTGTCGCCGTGTTCGTTGTCGGCGGGATAGGAGCCGTACAGCGGCCGGCCGTCGACGATCCGCTGCGCACCGATCACGCCCGCGTAGCCGACGTCGATGACGTTCGCATCGACGACGTTCAGCCCGATGCGAAAGCCAACCAGCAGGACCACGCCGAGCGCGAGCCACGGCGCGGGGATCAGCAGGCGCAGCGGTCCCGGGGGCCGATGCCCCTCGCGCCGCACGCGCCGCAGGAGCGCGAGCATCCGCGCCAGGAGATAGAGCAACGGCGGGTAGACGAGTGGCACCGAGGCGTAGATGTGGGCGTGGTTGAAGAACGCCAGGGAGACGGAGAAGGACAGCAGCACGAGCAGGTCGAGGTGCAGCAGCGAGAGGGGCCTGCGGAAGTTGAAGAACGGCAGCATGAAGAGCACGCAGAGCGGCAGCCAGACGTAGAGGGCGTTGACGTGACGGCCGAACGCGCCGGGGTAGCCGCGTGCCATCGTCCACGCCACCTGGAAGCCGGTCCACTGTTCGACCACCCTGCCCGAGAGGTCGTCGATGATGACCTGCCCGATCTCCTTCTTGCCGTCGCGCGAGAAGTAGCTGACCTGCCACTGGAACGCGCCCTTCAGGTAGGCGCCGCCGTAGGAGCCCGGATATTTCGCGCGCACGGCGCGCATCTTGGGGAGCGCGTCGGCGATCGCCAGCACGCCGTCGGCGGACAGCCTGCGACCGGCCGGGGGGATGCTCGAGGCCGGCACCGGGACCGGCGCTTCCGGGTTGGTGAGCCGGGTCGTGGTCGCGGCAGGGGCCGCCGCGATGGGGAACGCGAGCGAGGCCGCGAGGACGAGTGCGGCGATTGCACCGAGACGCATCGATCCGAGGGTAACGGCGCGCCGCGGACGAGGGTCGCGCCCGCCGGCAGGCGCGCCGCGGGGTCGCTGCGCCTGCCGCCGGCGCAACCTCCGTCGAGCGGCGGGTCAGCTCCGCTGCTCGAGCCCGAAGTGCGAGGTGATGAGCGGGGCGATGTCGCGGATCGCCCACTGCGCGGGCTCGACCTCGGGCGCGGCGACGCCGCTGAGAATGAGGGCGCCGAGCGAGTCATCCGCGTGCAGCGAGCCGTGGCTGCCGCCGCCGACGTGGGCCTGGCGTCCCCAGTCGATGAACTCGCGCCCGGGCGCCGCCGAGAGCAGGACCTCTCCCGAGGTCGGGCAGGTGAGGGCCGCCCAGGCGCGGGCGAGGGCGTCGGGGTAGGCGGGGGTGAGCAGGCGGCCGTCCTCGATCCTCGCGTCGAGCACGCCGAACGCTCCATCGACGCTCCAGTCGACGCCGCGCGCGTCGCGGACGCCGCCGCCGGGCGCAAAGCGCAGCTCGCCGCGCTGAGGGCTCGCGATTACGCCTTCGCGCGGAGCGTCGTGCGCGTCGCGCTCCAGCCACATCACGAGGTCGACCCCGTCGATGGACAGCGCGAGGGTGGCGACGGAGGCGCGCATCGCGTCGCGCTCGGGCTCGTGCAGCGCGTACACCATGGCTGCGCGCTGGGAGGGGCAGACCGCTATCCGGGGCTCCTCGGCGCGGGAGCCGCGCGGAGAGCGGGCCGGTCCGAGCACGCCGAGCTCTGCGAGCTCGTCCTGGAGCGCGATCGTGCCGGTGATCGCGACCTGGGAGTGATCGGCCATCACGATCACCGCGTACTCCTGCAGGAACCGATCGATGCCGCCGGCCGCGTTCATCACGCGCGCGAGCTGCAGATCGGCCTGGGCGATCGAGTGGATCTGCCCATCGGGACCGTGTTTGTGGGAGTACCAGTCGTTGTCGGGCAGGCTCAGCAGCAGGAAGTCGCAGAGGTCGTGTTCGACCAGATAGGCCGAGACGCAGCCGGAGTGACGGTCGCGCACGCCGGGCATGCCCAGCCCGGAGCGGCAGCCGGTGGGGCGCGAGGCGAAGATGTCCGCGTAGAAGAGCTCGCGCGGCCCCATCACCGGATGCGGCAGCAGCGTCGAGACGACGCGCGTCAGGGCCGTGTCCCGCTGGGGCTCGTGCCGGTGGCGGCCACGGTACATCAGATAGGTGGTGCCGGCGGTGCGCACGTCCGCGTCGTCGAGTCGCTCGAACACCGTCGGCGTCCGCGGGGAGAGGTGGGCGCGGTTCATGTTGTAGACGGTGTCGGTCAGCTGGCGGGCGATGCCGAAGCGCTGGGCCGCGCGAAAGCTCGAGCCGTACTCGACGTAGCGGTGCTCGCCGCGATGAAACCAGTTCATGGCCGGGATCAGGTGTGCGTCCTGGGCGACCCCGGTCACGATCGAGGCCGCGCACACAGGCGTGACGGAGGGAAAGGCCGCCACGCAGTCGGGCACATAGCGCCCGGTCTGGATCAGCTTCTGGAGCATCGGCGCCGTGCCTGCGGCGATCGCGCGCTCGAGCATCGCGGGCGCCATCGCGTCGATCACGCAGAGGACGAGCTTCGGCGGCATCTAGCGGCGGAGGATGCGCAGGCCCGCGTACTTTTCCTCTCCGCGGGCGCGCCGGCGCCAGAGGAACCACACGAGCGCCGCCACGGCCACGTAGCCGAGCGGATGCAGCAGGGCGGTGAGGGCGGCCAGCACCAGCGCGGCGGCATCCAGATAGACGGTCAGCGCCTCTCGCGCTGGCCGGTCGGTGAGGCGCGCGCGGGCGCCGACGATCACAGGGCCGGCGACGCGCTGGGCGAGCCCGGCGATCAGCAGGCCGCCGATCAGGCCGGGCCAGGCGGCATCGCCGTGGGCTTCGAGCGTCCCCGCGAACAGCAGCGCGCCAGCGCCCAGGGCCAGCCCCGCGAGTACCGAGGCGAAGGCGTCGTTGCCGCGCGGGCGCTCGCGCGGGTCGATCACCGGGGGCCAGGCGAGCAGGAGCTGCAGCGCGTAGGCGACCACGAACGCCGCCGTGACGGCGAGCAGCCACCAGTCGTCCTGCAGGAACTGGAAATGGCCGTGGCCGAAGCTGACGCCGAGCGCCCCCGCCGAGGCGAGCGCCCCGGCGAGCAGGACCGGCAGGAACGGCCGCAGGCCACATGCTGCCGCCAGGCCGGCGCCGAGACCGATGTAGAAGAAGATGCCGTTCATGCGCTGAGCCCGTGAGCGTGCGCTACCGTGCGGGGGCGGGCCGATCCCCGATCGGCCAGCACGATAGACGACCGTGATGTGCACAGACACGCGCTGCGCGAGGTTCGGCCGGCGCGGCGGCGAATACAGACGAGAAGCCAAAATGGAGCGATCGACCAGCGGAGGAGGCGACGGGCGCCCGGCCCGGCCGACGGCGCACGAGCTCGCGCGCTACGAGGCCCTGTTCGCGGCCCGCACGCGCGGCATGAAAAGCTCCGCCATGCGCGAGATGATGGCGCTGACCGAGCGCCCGGACGTGATCTCGCTCGCCGGCGGTCTGCCCGACACCTCCACCTTCGCGCCCGAGCTATACGCGAAGCTGATGTCGCGCGTCGCCGTCGAGTCGACCGCGCGGGCGCTGCAGTACGGGCCGACCGAAGGGATGGCCGCCACCGTGCGTTGCATCGTCGAGGTCATGGCCGCCGAGGGCACCGCCGTCGACCCTGGCGAGGTGATCGTCACGACCGGCGGGCAGCAGGTGATCGACCTGGTGTGCAAGACGCTGATCGACCCGGGCGACGTGATCGTGGCCGAGGCGCCCACCTATCCCGGCGCCGTGCCCACGTTCAGCGCCTACCAGGCGGAGGTGGAGCAGATCGAGATGGACGGCGACGGGATGCCGATCGACGCCCTCGAGAGCACGCTCGACCGCCTGCAGGCGGAGGGACGCAGGCCGAAGTTCATCTACACGATCCCCAACTTCCAGAATCCCGGCGGGGTGACCATGTCGCTGGCGCGCAGGCGCCGGCTGGTCGAGGTGGCGCGCGAGCGCGAGCTGCTCGTGCTGGAGGACAACCCCTATGGCCTGCTGCGCTACGAGGGGGATGCCCTGCCAACGCTCTACTCGCTCGATGCCGAGGCGGTCGGGCGCGGGGGCACCTCGGACCTCGTGATCTACCTGGGGACCTTCTCCAAGATCCTCTCGCCCGGATTGCGGCTCGGCTGGGCTGTGGCGCCAAGGCCGGTGCTCGAGAAGCTCAACCTTGGCAAACAGGGCGCCGACCTGTGCTCCTCGCCGGTCACGCAGATGTTCGTCGCCGCCTACTTCGACGAGCGCGACGGCCACGGCGAGCCGGCGTGGAAGGACTACGTGGACCGGCTGCGAGACCTGTACCGCCGCCGGCGCGACGTGATGCTCGAGGCGCTCGCGGAGCACTTCGGCGAAGGCGCCCGCTGGACGAGCCCGCAGGGCGGCCTGTTCATCTGGGCCACGCTCGACGAGCGGATCGACACGACCGACCTGCTGGCCCTGGCCCGCAAGAGCGAGGGCGTGGCCTTCGTCCCGGGCCGGGCGGCCTACGTCGACGGGCGCCGCGGCTCCAGCTCGATGCGCCTGAACTTCGCCGGGGTGCCCGATGAGGACATCCGCGAGGGGATCAGGCGGATCGGCCGGGCGATGCGCGAGCAGCTCGGGCTGCTCGGGTCGCTCACCGGGTCCGCGCCGCCGGGCCTCTCCCAGCAGCCTCCTCCGGACGACGAGCCGAGCGCCGCGCCGGAGGGCAGCACCCGCCTGGCAGACGTCGTAGCGCTACCTCGCCGCGGCGAGGCGGCGCCGGCGCGCCGGCGCAGAGATCGATGAGCGAGACGATGAAGGTGGCCGTCCTGAAGGGCGGCCGCTCGCTCGAGCGAAAGGTGTCGCTGCGTTCGGGGGCGCACGTGCAGGATGCCCTGCAACGGCTCGGCCACGAGGTGGTGGCGATCGACGCCGGCGGCGAGCTCGTGGCCGAACTGCTCGCCGCCGAGCCCGACGCGGCGTTCGTGGCGCTGCACGGGCGCGATGGCGAGGACGGGACCGTGCAGGGGCTGCTGGAGGCGATCGGGGTGCCGTACACCGGGTCGGGCCCGGCGGCGTGCATGTGCTGCACCGACAAGGTGCTGGCCAAGTACCTGATGCGCGGAGCCGGCATCCCCACGCCCGACTTCAACTCGCTGCGCGAGTCCTCGATCAAGGAGCTGGGGGCGGCGGCCGCGATCGGCGGCGTCGAAGGCAGGCTCGGGTTCCCGCTCGTGGTCAAGCCGGCCGTCGGCGGCTCGGCTCTGGGCGTGAAGTTCGCGCGCACCAGCGCGGAGCTCCCGGGCGCCCTCGTGGGGGCCTTCTCCTACGACCAGACGGTCCTGATCGAGCGCTACGTCTCCGGGCGCGACCTGGCGGTCTCGGTGCTCGGCGGGGATGCGGGCGGTAGCTCGGGCGGCAAGGCGCCCGGGCCGTCTGCGCTGCCCGTGGTGGAGGCGGTGCCCCGGGAAGAGGACTTCTACGACTACGAGTCGCGCTATGAGATCGGCATGACCACGTTCGTGTGCCCGGCCGATCTGCCGGGCGAGACGACCGACCGGGCGCAGGAGCTGGCTGTGAGCGTTTACGAGCTGCTCGGCTGCCACGGGGTGGCGCGCGTCGACCTGATGCTCGAGCAGGACAGCGGCGAGCTGTGGGTGCTGGAGACCAACGTCGTCCCCGGGCTGACCGAGACCAGCCTGCTTCCCCAGGCCGCCGACGCGGCAGGCCTCGGGTTCGATGAGCTGGTCGAGCGCGTGCTCGCCAGCGCCTTCACACGCGCGTAGCCGGGCGGGGCGGGCCCCACAAGGTGTGGTGACCGGCGCCAACAGGGGTGTTCGGAGAAACGCGCGAGCGCGTCTCCCGTCAGGAGTCGCCGGCGGCGAAGTCCTCAGGCGAGACCTCGTCGAGGAACTCCTTGAACTTCTCGACGACGTCCTCGGACTCCTCGACGTCGTGCTCGAACTCGATCGCCGACTCGGAGATGACCTCCTCGGCGGCGTAGATCGGGGCGCCCGAGCGCACGGCCAGGGCGATCGCGTCGCTCGGGCGGGAGTCGATCTCGAGCTCGCGGCCGCCGACGCTCAGGGTTATCGACGCGAAGAAGGTGTTCTCCCGCAACTCGGTCACCGACACCTGCGTGCACTTGACGTCGAGCTCGCCGAGGATGTCGCAGAGCAGGTCGTGGGTCATCGGCCGCGGGGTGCCGGCGCCCTGCAGCTTCATCAGGATCGACGCGGCCTCGGGGTGGCCGATCCAGATCGGCAGGAACTTGTTGCCGTCGACCGTCTTGAGGAGCACGATCGGCTGCTTGCCAACCATGTCGAAGCTGACGCCGTAGATCACCATCTCCTGCACAAAGATCCTCCGAGAGGGGGGAAGCCAGAGTATAGGTCTCGACTGAGCCCCGGCAAACAGCCACCCGAGCATGCTCCGGTGCCCGAGCGCCTGGTCGATCTCACGCCGGCGTGCGGAAGCTCCACAGCTTGTTGCCGAGGAAGTTCAGCGGCATCGAGGCCCCCACGGCCAGCGCCTGGGCCGGCACCTTGGCGATGCCGACGCCCTGCACGAACAGCGTCAGCAGCAACAGGCTGAACGCCTCCGCCACGAGGCTCACGACAAGGAAGCGGATCGCCTGAAAGCGCGCCTGGCCCCCGCTCGCGTCGAAGGTCCAATGGCGATTGAGCACGAAGTTGTTGATCACCGCCACCAGCCAGGCGACGACCGAGGAGACGCGGTAGTCGATCCCGATGCCGTGCACGCAGGCCGTGTACACGGCGAGGTTGACGGCGAAGCCGACGCCGCCCACTAGACCGAAGCGGACGAGCTGCAGCCAGTTGGCCGGGCGGCGCATGCCGTGCAGCAGCCGCGCGTGCGGCCGTACCTCCACGGCCGTGGCGTGTTCGCGCATTTCTGCAGGTTAGCGACCCGTCCCGCCTGACGTGCTCGCTAGCCTTGATCGGATGGGATCGACGGGAAAGCTGACCGCCGTGCTCGGCTGCCTGGCGCTCGCCGGCTGCGGCGGCGGCGCGGCGGGCGCCGGCCGCGCGAGCTCCAAGCCCGACCCGAAGACGGGCGGCTCGGCGGCGGCGGTCGTGGTCGCAGGCACCCCCGCCGCAAAGGCCGCGGCGGGCACGGTCAAGGAGGTGGCCGACCCCCAGGAAGCCCGCAGCTTCCCCGTCGCGGCGTCGGTCCACCACGCCGCCGCAGCGACCCCGACCAGAGCGGGGGAAACGGTGGTCGCGGCCGGCGCGCCGTCGGACGCCGAAGTACGGCGCGAGCTGCAGCAGATGCAGGCGGTGGAACGCAGCGCCGAGCAGGCACAGCAGCGCCGGCTGACCCCGGTGGCCGGGGGCGAGTCGATCGGCGGGAACGGCACTATCCCGATCCCCGCGAACGTGCCGGAAGTGGTGCAGAAGGTCATCGCCGGCGCAAACGAGATCGCAGACTTTCCATACGTGTTCGGCGGCGGCCACGCCTCGTTCGTGGACAACGCCTATGACTGCTCGGGATCGGTGAGCTACGCGCTTGCCGCCGGCGGGCTGCTGAGCGAACCGGAGACCTCGGGCCAGCTGGAGAGCTGGGGCGCACCCGGCCCCGGGCGCTACATCACAGTCTTCGCCAACGCGGGTCACACCTACATGTACGTGGACGGCGTGCTCTACGACACGGCCGGGCGCAGCGGCGTGTACGCATCGCGCTGGCTGGTCGGCGCCGTTGACAACAGCGGCTTCGTCGAGCGCCACTGGCCGGGGCTGTAGCCGGCGGGAACAGGCCATGCACGTCGCGAGCCTGATCCTCGCCCTCCCGCTGGCCCTCGACGGGGAAGCGGTCTCCTCCAACAACACCGCGCTCGCGGTGATCTCGGTCGCCTCGATCGTCCTCGGCTACCTGCTGCTGGCCGGGCTGTGGTACTTCGTCTTCCGCGACAAGGCCCGCGCCAGGCGCAGGAAGGGCCGCTCCGACTGAGGGCCGCTCGGACCTGAGGGCTGCTCGGACTCGCCCCGCCGCGGCGTTCAGCCGACGAGCGTGACCTTGCTCAGGACGGTGGTCGTGGCGGGCTGGTGGGTGGCGCCGTTGCGCACGATCAGACGGAGCAGGAGCGACACCTTGTGCAGCCGTGCCAGGCGCGACGCGACGTGCTTGGAGAACTGGATCTTGACGGTGTTGCGCCCTCCGGCCGTCGTCACGAGGATCGCTTTTGCGATCACGAGCTGCGGCGCCGTGCCGACGGGCAGCCCGACGGCCGGTGCGCCGCCGATGCCGAGGCTGCGGGCAATGGAGCGGCTGAGCAGAACCTCGAAGTGGCCGGCCACCTGCTCGTTGACCGAGTAGCGCACGACCAGGCCGCCGCGCAGGGCGCTCTTCAGCGTGCGCGAGACGACCGCCGCCGCAGCGACCGGGGCCGGGACACCCGGGGAGCCCGCCGCCGGCGAGGAGCCGCCGGGCGTGCTCGCGCCGGCCCCTGCGGTCCCGCCGGGCCCCGCTTCCTTGGGCGCGGGCGGGCCGTCGACGGTGATTTCGTGGGTGACGCTCGTGGTGTTGCCGCCGACGTCTCTGACGGTGAGCGTCACTTCGTAGTTGCCCCCGTACTTGTAGACGTGGAACGCGCTCGCCGCGCACGGACTCAGGAACGGGACTTCACACGCCGGAGAGCCGGGCGCGAAGCCGGAGACGATCGGGGTGCCATCGCCGTAGTTCCACGTGTAGGTGGCGTAGTTCGGCTGGGGGGAGCCCCCGGCGGAGTAGCCGATCCCCGCGTCGAGGCTGATGTCCGACTCCATGCCGTCGAAGCCGACGACTTCGCCGGAGTTGACCGGGTTGGGCGAGGTGAATTTCGGGTCGAGGCTGACTCCCCGCAGGCAGGGGACGCCGGGGTACTGGAGTCGCAGGGCCGCGAGGCTGAAGGAGTCGTTGATGTAGTAGGTGCCCGACGCGAGCGCCTGGTTGTAGAGGGTACCGGCCGAGGTTTCCGGGTTGGCTGCCACGCCGCCGCCGATCAGGGGTCCGAACAGGAAGCGGCACTCGTCGGTGTTCTCGTTCTTGCCGGAGTCCAGCCAGGCGTTGAGCAGCGGGTCGGTGACCATGTTCTGCTGCTCGAGGCCGATCTGGCTGATGATCAGATCGGCGAGCCCGTAGTCACAGGTGCCGTCGCTGTCGGGGCAGGGAACCAGCTGGTTGGGCTCCTCCTCGTGGGGTCCTTCGAGCACTTCGGCTTCTTCGATCTTCTTTTTTTCTTCTTTGTCCCCGTGTTCAAATTTTTCTGTTTCTTCTTTGTTTTTTTCTTTCGCTTTCTCTTCTACGTAGCCCTTCGGCGAGGCGTAGATGCCGCCGTCCTGGCATTCCCACCCCGGCCGCTGATCGTTTTCGTTGAGGAGGTGCCCGTCACCGTAGCCGCCGGCCGTCCAGGGGATGACCGCGTAGACGATCGTGTTGCCGTCGCCCGTCGGGAGGCCGCCGGGGTTGATGTCCGAGTGGTAGCTGCAGAAGCTGTGGTCGTAGCTTTCCACGGTCGCTTTGTAGTCCGAGCAGTGTCCCGCCGCGCCGCCCCCGTCGAGGCAGACGGTCACGCCAGGGGGCGTGAGCACGTAGTAGACGTTGCCGAGGCCCTTGGGGAGCCCGTCCTGCGCGATGAAGGCTTCGAGCCGGCTCGCGATCTGGGCGCTCGTGAGGCACACGGCGGTCGGCGCGCCGCCGAATTCCACGCCGATCTGATCTTCGAGGGCGAACGGGTTCGGGTCCGCGCAACCGGAGGCCGGGTAGGCGTGGTAATCGACATAGGCGCCTTTGAAGGCCTGCTGGTAGGTGGCCGGCCGGTTGGACTTGTCGGTGTACTGCGTGTCCACCGCGAACACGCTTGCGAGGCTGCCGCTCGCCGTCCCTGCGTTCTGGAAGTAGGTGTCGATCGCGCTCTGCCAGTCGCCGTGGTAGCTGTCTGTCGGGTCCCAGTAGATCGCGTAGACGCCGCCGCCGTGCAGCACCGGGTTCCCGGCGGCGTTGGCGTAGCTCTTCGGTTCCGGCGCTTTCGGTTCTTTGCCCGTGGGGTAGGCGCCCGAGCGGGGCTGCAGGCCAACCGGGGTCCCGCCGACTTCGCTCACCACGGCGCCCGCCGAGGGCGCCATGATCAGGAGCGCGGCCACGACGGTCAGGAGCGCGAGGCCGACGATCCGGCCCCGGGCGCTCTCCGGGCGCCGGCGAGCCAGCGGCGGGAGCGTGCGGGCAAAGATGGTCACAGCCACCCATCGGCAGAGGAGGCAGCTTGCATTAGGCCGCTGGACGACTTTTGCCCGCGCTCGCGCGCGGGCCGCGCCTCCGCGTCCGGGCCAGGGGCGTTTCGGGACTTACAGCTAGCGCTTGGCGCGGCGTGCCCAGGGGCCGGGCCCGGGAGGTTGCGGACGTCCTCTAGCGCCTGGCGGCGGCGCGCAGCTTGGCCTTCGCCCCCGCGGCCCGCTGGGCGTTGTAGGCGGCCAGGGCGGTCTTGTAGGCCGACCTCAGGTTGGCGAGCGTTTCATGCGAGGTCTGCCCGAAGGCCGGCAGTTCTTCGGCGCTGCTCGCGCCGGCCGGCAGCATTCCGATCTCCAGGTGCGGCGCGGAGGAGATGCCCACGTCTCCGCAGCCGACCTCGGCGATCGTCTGGCCGGCGCTCACGTGCGTGCCCACCGCCACCAGGTCCGGAGCGGCGTGGCCGTAGTAGATGTAGCGGCCGCTGTCCGGGCCGCCTTCCACGAGCAGCACCGGCGCCCAGGAGCCGAACCCTTCGAGGCCCTCGTGCACGATCGTGCCGCTGGCCACGGCGAGCTCGCGCAGGTGCGTCCCGCACTGACTGGCGTTGCCGCCGAGATCGACGCCCTGGTCGAGGCTCCACCAGCTCGTGGGCGCCACGCGGGAGAACGGATACAGGGGGAACACCCAGCCGCCGGGGCTCATCGGGTAGGGGCTGCCCGTGAACACGGGCGCCGCCGGGATCGTGGCCCCGCCCGCGCTGCCGACGGTGCTCGGCGTGCTCGCCGGCGCCGGCGCGGGCGTGACCGCGGGGCCCGTCGGAGCTACCGCCGTTCCGCCCGTTTCCTCGGCCAGGGCGCTCGCGGAGATGCTCGCGGTCGCGCAGATCGAAACCAGCACGAGTGTGATCGCATACGCCAGTGGGCCTCGCCGCAAGAGCTGCCTCTCTCTGCATTGGCCGACGGGGTTAGCTGACGGGCTAGCGACCTTCGCCTTCCGCGGATTACCGCGGAACTCGCCCCAAACAACTCGGTTCCCCCGCTCAGGGACACCTGTCCTTGATTAGGCGGGCGCAAGCCTAGCGGACGCGGGGGCGGATCGCCCGCCAGGGCTGCGCGGCCCAAGCTACCAGCAGGGCATGTAGCGCTTGCCGTTGAGGGCGAGGTTGAAGCGCGCGCCCATGATCCCCGCGGCATCGTCCGCGCCGCAGAAGCGGCTGGTCGCGAGCTGGTACTCGGCGTTGAGGACCGGCTTGCCCGCGGCCAGGTACGGCTGGAAGTCCGCGCATTCCCGATACTGGTTGCACTGCTCGGAGAGCGCCCCGTCGAAATAGGGCTGCTGTTCAGCGGACTGTTCGCCGTCGTTCTTCTGCAGCACGGCCATGCCCAGCGAGTGGACCTCGCCGGCGACCCACTCGTCGTAGGTCAGCTGCTCCTGGGCGCTCAGCGGGAAGCCGCTGTTGTTGGCATAGCCTTCCATGTTGTCGGGCTCGACCGCGTCGAAGCCCTTTTCCCTGCACATCTCAAAACGGGCGGTCATGATCGGCTCGAGCACGCCCAGCTGGCGAATGTCGAGCCACTTCTCCCCCGGCCAGCCGTTGGAGCGCCCCAGCACGGACTTCGGGAACTCCGCGTAGTCGGGGCGGAAGTTCTCGGCCGTGCCCACGTCGATGTAGCAGATCACGTGCTTGCCCTGGGCGTGCAGGGCCGCGACCTCGCTCGCGGAGTTTTCAAAGCCGTCGATGTCGTATGCGAGCGCCGCCTCGCCGTTGTTGACCTTGCCGGTCAGCTGCCAGTACCAGGTCAGGTGCTGCGGCGGAGTCCACCAGCCGACACCGGCGCGCGCCTGCCCGCCGGCGAGCGCGCCGGCGCCGAGGGCAAGTCCGGCGATCGCCGTGATGAGCGCGACGGTACGCCTGGCGCTGCGGGCGTGATGAGCGGGCACTGGTGGACTGGATGCTAGCGCCGCGCCGCCGCGCTCAGGCCTCCCGCAAGGCCAAGCTGAACGGACTAGGGGGTGCGGCGGCGAAGGGTGAGCGCCCCGAGGCCGAGCGCGGCGATGGTGACACCGAGGCCGACCGCGACGTCGATCAGCATCTTCGCCCCGAGGGCTCCCGGCTCGGTGGCGCGCTGCAGCGCGTCGAAGGCGTAGGTCAGGGGGAGCGCATAGGAGATCGCCTCCAGGAAGGGCGCCATCTGGTCGCGGGGGACGAGCAGGCCGCAGAGCAGGATCTGCGGCAGGATCAGCACGGGCATCATCTGCACCGCCTGGAACTCCGTCCTGGCGAACGCGCTGGCGAACAGCCCGAGCGCCATCCCGAGCAGCGCGTTGAGGATCGCGAGCACGCCGACCAGCCAGGCGCCATGGGGAGACTCGAGGCCGAGTACGAGAAAGCCGGTGCTGCAGACGACGATCGCCTGCAGCGCCGCGAGCACGCCGAAGGCGAGCCCGTACCCGGCAAGCAGATCCCCCTTTGCGAGCGGCAGCGTCATCAGCCGCTCGAGCGCACCGGAGGTGCGCTCGCGCAGCATCGCAATCGACGTCACGAGGAACATCACGATGAAGGGAAACAGGCCGCACAGCGGCGCTCCCAATCTCTGAAACGCCCCGGGCTGGCGTTCCAGCACGAAGTACAGCAGCGCGAGCAGCCCGGCGGGCACGGCCAGCAGCAGCCCGATCGTGCGCGGATCGCGGCGGATCTGCGCCAGCACGCGCAGAGCCGTGGCGAAGGTGACGCGGGCGCTCATGGCCCCGCCTCGCGCTCGGCGGCCTCGATCACGGCCAGGAACGCCTCGCCGAGGTCGTGCCTGCCGGTCTGCTCGCGCAGCGCCTGCGGGGTCACGTGCTCGAGCAGCGCGCCCTCGCGCATCAGCAGCAGCTCGTCGCACTGGCTCGCCTCGTCCATCACGTGGCTCGAGATCAACAGCGTGGTGCCCTGCGCGGCGAGCACGTGGAAGGTGCTCCAGAGTTCGGCGCGGAGGACCGGATCGAGGCCGACGGTCGGCTCGTCGAGCACGAGCACCTCGGGACCGTTGAGCAGCGCGGAGGCGAGCGAGACGCGCGAGCGCTCTCCGCCCGAGAGCGACCCTGCCGCCTGGCGCTCGCGGCCGCCCAGACCGACCATCGCGACCGTCGCCGCGATGCGCTCGCGGTCGACATCGAGGATCGCGGCGAAGTAGCGCAGGTTCTCCTCGATGCTGAGGTCGAGGTAGACCGACGGCGCCTGCGTCACATACCCGACGCGCGAGCGCAGATCGGCGGAGCCGGCGGGACGCCCGAGCACGCTCACCTCGCCCGCGGCGAGAATCTGCACGCCGACGATCGCGCGCATCAGCGTCGTCTTGCCGCAGCCGCTCGGACCGAGCAGGCCGGTGACGGATCCGCGCGCCACCTCGAGCGAGAGACCGCCCAGCACCTCATTCCCGCCACGCACGACACGGAGGTCCCGCACAGCGATAGCCGCTCCGGCTGACACGCACACCTCCTCGTCGGCGCCGGAGTCTAGCCACGGAGGGAATCGTTCGGGTGTTGGCGAACCTCCTCGCATGCGGGCCGCGCAAATCACGTGGGCGTGCGCGCTAGGCGCGCTGCTCGTGGCGCTCGGCTGTGTCGCCCGCGCCGCGGGCGCATCGCCCGCGCTCGCCGCCGGAGCACCACCCGCGCTCGCCGCCTCCGCGGCGCCGGCGTGCGCGCCGTCGACGCCCGGCGGCTCGGCCGCGCTGGCCGACGGCGCGGTCACGGTCTCGCCGGCGCCCGAATCGATGGACGCGTCCTACCTCACCCAGATCAGCTTCCTCGGCGTCCCGGCGGCCGACATCGCCGACGTCGCCGTCGTCGGCTCGTACAGCGGCTCGCATGCGGGACGACTCGTCGCCTACTCCCAGAACGACGGCGCGAGCTTCCTGCCGAGCGCGCCGTTCGCGCAGGGCGAGGTCGTGACCGTGAGCGCGGTGCTTGCCCGTGACGGGACCGCGACCCCGTTCAGCTGGCACTTCACCGTCGCCGAGGTCGATGCGGCGAGCCGCTCGCTCGAGACCCCGCCAGCGCCGCCGCCGCCGCCGAATCCGGCTGAATTCCAGCACTTCATCACGCGCACCGACCTCCAGCCGCCGATGGTCACGATCACCGCGGACTCAGGCGCGCAGGCGCCCGGGGACCTGTTCCTGGCGCCGTACGCCGGACCGGGCCAACACGGCCCGATGATCCTCGACGGCATGGGCAGACTCCTCTGGTTCGAGCCCCTCCCGGGCCACGCCCGCGCCGCGGATCTGCGGGTGCAGCAGTACGAGGGCCGGCCCGTCCTGACCTGGTGGCAGGACCCGCTGATCGCAGATGGCCGGGGCGACGCGGGGCTCGTGATCGCGGACAGCTCCTATGCGGATGTTGCGATCGTGCGCGCAGGCAACGGCTACCAGCCCGACCTGCACGCGTTTGAAATCACCCCCCAGGGCACCGCCCTGTTCACGGTCTACGACGCGATCCGCTGCAACCTGAGCGCCTACGGCGGGCCGGCCGACGGGGCCGTCGCGGACACGCTCTTCCAGGAACTCGACCTGAGGACCGGTCTCGTGCGCTTCGAGTGGCACGCCCTCGACCACGTGCCGTTCGCCGACTCATACATGCCGGTGAGCCCGGGGGGAACCCCGACCTCGCCCTGGGACTACTTCCACATAAACGCCGTGTCGCAGCACGGAGCAGACCTGCTGGTCAATGCGCGCAACACCTGGGCCGCGTATGACCTCGACGCCCACAGCGGCCAGATCGTCTGGAGCCTCGGCGGCAAGCAGTCGAGCTTCGCGATGGCGCCGGGCAGCAGCCCGGCCTGGCAGCACGACGCCCGCGAGCAGCAGGACGGGACGATCAGCTTCTTCGACAACGGCGGCACACCAAGGGTCCATTCGCAGTCGCGCGGGATCGTGCTGGGCGTGGACGAACAGAACATGACGGTCACGCTGCTGGCGAGCTTCGTTCATCCGACGGCGCTGCTGGCCGCCAGCCAGGGAGATCTGCAGCCGCTTGCCAACGGCGACTGGCTCGCCGGCTGGGGTCAGGAGCCCTACTTCTCGGAGTTCAGCCCGAGCGGCCAGCTGCTCTTCGATGCGCACCTGCCCGCGGCCTACCAGTCGTTCACGGTGCTCAAGTTCCCCTGGTCGGGAAGCCCGGCCCAGCCGCCGCGGATCGCCGTTCGCCCGGGCCCCCACGGCGGCGCCGTGATCTTCGCGAGCTGGAACGGGGCGACTGCCGTGGCGCGATGGCGTGCGCTCGCGGGCGCGAGCTCGCACTCGCTCGCGCCCGCCGCCACGGCAAGCTGGAGCGGCTTTGAGACGAGCATCGCCGTTGCGGGCGCTCCGCGCTATCTCGCCGTGCAGGCCTTGGATTCCAACGGCCGGGTGCTCGGGACCTCGGCGATCACGCCGTACTGAGAGGTCTCCCCGCCCGCGCGGCAGCCCGCCCGGCAGCCCGCCGCGCTGGCGGCTCGGCGCCGGCGCCCCTGGCGCTGAAGGTGCATCTTCTGTACCTTCACCCGCGTGACGCTTGACGAGCTCAGGGAGGCGGCGGCGCTGGGAACGGTCGACACGGTGCTGCTGGCCATGACCGACATGCAGGGCCGCCTGCAGGGCAAGCGCCTGACGGCCACGCACTTTCTCGAGGAGGTGGCCGAACACGCGGCGGAGAGCTGCAACTACCTGCTCGCCGTCGACGTCGACATGCGGACTGTCGAGGGTTATGAGATGTCCTCGTGGGAGCGCGGCTACAGCGACATGCTGCTCGTCCCGGACCTCGACACGTTGCGCGAGGTGCCATGGCAGGAGGGGACGACGATGTGCCTGGCGGATGTCGCCTGGCCGGACGGCAGCGATGTCGTCGCCTCCCCGCGCCAGATCCTGCGCCGGCAGCTCGCTCGGCTTGCCGAGCGGGGCTGGACGGCCAACGCCGGCACCGAGCTCGAGTTCCTCGTGTTCCTCGACACCTACGAGCAGGCCTGGCAGAAGGGCTACGTGGACCTGCGCCCGGCCAATCTCTACAACGTCGACTACTCGCTGCTGGGCACCGCGCGCGTGGAGCCGCTGATCCGCCGCATCCGCAACAGCATGGCCGCGGCGGGCATGGCCGTGGAGGACTCCAAGGGGGAGTGCAACTTCGGCCAGCACGAGATCAACTTCCACTACGCCGACGCGCTGCGCGCCGCGGACGAGCACTCCATCTACAAGAACGGCGCGAAGGAGATCGCCGCCGAGGAGGGGATGGCGCTCACCTTCATGGCCAAGTTCGACCAGCGCGAGGGCAACTCCTGTCACATCCACTTCTCGCTGGCGGACGAGCGGGGCCCGCTGTTCGCACGCGAGCAGGAGCTGTTCCGCTCATTTCTGGCCGGGCAGCTCGCCTGCCTGCGCGAGATGACGCTGCTGCTCGCCCCGCACGTCAACTCCTACAAGCGCTACAGCGCCGGCAGCTTCGCGCCGACCACGGTAGCCTGGGGCCACGACAATCGCACCTGCTCGCTGCGCGTGGTCGGTCACGGCCCGTCGCTGCGCTTCGAGAACCGCGTCGGCGGCGCCGACCTCAACCCCTACCTCGCCCTCAGTGCGATCATCGCCTCGGGGCTGCACGGGATCGAGGCCGGCCTCGAGCTCGAGCCGGCGCTCGAGGGCAACGCCTATGTGGCGCACGAGCGCCCGCGCCTGCCGCAGACGCTGCGCGACGCGCGCGAGCTGTTCGCCGCGAGCGAGGTCGCTCGTGCGGCGCTCGGCGAGGACGTCGTCGCGCACTACCTCAACGCTGCCGACGTCGAGCTTGCAGCCTTCCAGTCGGCGATCACCGACTGGGAGCGAGTGCGCGGGTTCGAGCGACTGTGAAGGGTTGGGGGCCGGGGAGCGATGGCGGTATTCCCTGAGGATCGGACCGGCGGCAGGCGCACGCTCACGCCTCCGGACGCGGTCTTTGCGCCGGTGCGCTCGCAGACGGCGTTCGAGGAGACGGTCGACCGGCTGGGCACGGCGATCAAACTCGGACTGCTGCCGCCCGGGTCGCAGCTTCCCGCCGAGCGCGAGCTGTGCGCGCGGCTCGGGATCGCGCGCTCGACTTTGCGCCAGGCCCTGACCGCGCTGAGCCAGAGCGGCCACGTGTTCGCGATTCGAGGACGCAGAGGCGGGACGTTCGTGTCCGACCCCCAGCCGCCCGGCGATCCGCCGTCCAAGGAGATGCTCGCGCAGTGGCGGGAGACCTGCGATCGGCGCCTGGCGGTCGAGCTGGGCGTGGCCGTGCTCGCAGCCGAGCGTGCCGACCGCGCCGATCTCGACGCGCTCGATGAGGTGGCGGCGACGCTCGAGCACGCGCTCGAGGACTTCGCGGCCTACCGCCAGGCGGACATCCGCCTGCACGTCGGCCTGGCCGAGGCCGCGCGCTCGATCGAGCTCGTGCAGGCGATGACCGAGGTACAGGGCGCGATGACCGATCTGATCGCCTTCATCGCACACCCGCCGCAGGTGCTCGCGTCATCCAACGAACAGCACCGCCGCCTGCTCGCGGCTGTGCGCGCGCGCGACGCGATGCGCGCGGTGCGCGCCATGAGCGAACACCTGCGCGGCACCGAGCACATCCTCGCGGGCCTGCTGCCGGACGGCTGAGCGGCGCTGTCGCGACGCGCGCCCGCGGCGAGACCGAGCATTTTGGCCACTTTTGTGGGCCTTTGCCCCGGTTTTCTTGACAATTGGCCTTGACTTCTGTCCGTGATCGAGCGTAATGTCACGATCGAAGGATGGGAGACCAAACCTTTTATCTGGGAGGGGCCAGCAGATGAGCACGACGGACACGTTGGGCAGCGACGAGCAAAAACTCGCCGAGCTCGGCTACAAGCAGGAGCTGAACCGGGGATGGAGCGGGTTCTCGAACTTCGCGATCTCCTTCTCGATCATCTGCATCCTCGCCGGCTGCTTCACGACGTACGGCCAGGCGCTGAAGAACGGCGGGCCGATCGCGATCTCGATCGCGTGGCCGCTGATCTGCGTGCTGATCCTCGCAGTCGCGGTGTCGATGTCGGAGCTGGCCTCGGCGTTCCCGACGGCCGGCGGCATCTACTACTGGGCATCCCGTCTGGGCGGGGCCGGCTGGGGTTGGTTCACGGGCTGGTTCAACCTGATCGGCCTGGTCGCGGTGGTCGCGTCGGTGGTTTATGTGTCGGCGACCTTCCTGATCTACCTGCTCGGCCTCTACAACGTCCACTTCATCTTCAACTTCGTCAAGGCCGCCGCCGGCACGGACGTCCATTACAGCGCCCACGTGAACTTCGCCGTGTTCGCCGTGATCGCGATCATCGCCGGGCTGATCAACGTCTTCTCGAGCCACCTGATCTCGCTGTTCTACAACGTGTCGGTCTGGTGGAACATCATCGGGGTGCTTGCGATCGTCGTCATCCTGATCGTGGTGCCAAGCCACCACGCGAGCCTTTCGTACGTGTTCAGCCACAGGGCCAACGAATCGGGCTTCAACGGGGGAGCGATCACCGGGCTCAAATTCTGGTTCTACATACTCCCGCTCGGGTTCCTGCTGACGATGTACACGATCACCGGCTATGACGCGTCGGCCCACGTCTCCGAGGAGACGCACGGGGCGGAAGGATCCGCTCCGAAGGGCGTCTGGCGCTCGGTCTTCTACTCGGCGATATTCGGCTGGATCGTGATCCTGGCGATCACCTTCGCGATCCAGAAGACCCACGAAACCGAAATCTACAAAGCGGCCTTCCCGGCGCTGGCGATCTTCTCCTCGGCGTTGAGCTCATCCGCAGCCAAGGCGGTGGTCCTGATCTCCACCGTCGGGCAGCTGTTCTGCGGGATGGCCTGCATCACGAGCGCCTCGCGGATGACGTTCGCGTTCTCGCGCGACGGCGCCGTGCCCGGGCACAACCTCTGGCGTCGCCTGGGCAAGAACAGGACGCCCACGTGGTCGGTGCTGTTCGTGTGCCTGTTCGCGATCATCATCACGATCCCCGCCTACTTCCCGAACCACCTCGGCACGCCGGTCGCGTTCCTCGCGGTCACGTCGATCTCCGTGATCGGCCTGTACATCGCGTACACGATCCCCGTGTACCTGCGCTGGCGCGCGGGCGACAGCTTCGTCACCGGGACGTGGACGCTCGGAAGCAAATACAAGTGGATCAACCCGATCGCGGTGGTGTGGGTGGTCCTGTGCGTGGTCATCTTCTGCCTGCCGTTCACGCCCGAAGGCGTTCCGTGGGAAAGCTCGTTCAGCTGGTCGGCCGTCAACTACGCGCCGATCGTGACGATCGGGACGATCCTGGCGGTCATGATCTGGTACTTCGGCTGGGCGAAGAAGACGTTCAAGGGCCCGATCCGCACGATCGACGAGCTCGATCGCGAAGTTGCGCTCCCCGAGATCTCCCAGGCGCCGTAGCGGCGGGTGCGAGGAGCCCGTCGGCTCGGTGTGAGCTGCGGACCATGGATGGCTGAACGCTGAGCGATCGACTGGCAGTCCTCGAGCCCGCCACCGAGACGGTGCTGGCCCAGGTCGCGCGGGCCGGCACGGCCGAGGTCGACGAGGCCGTCGCGCGCGCGAAGGCCGCGCTGCCCGCGTGGCGCGCGATCGCCCCGGGCGAGCGCGCACGGATGCTGTACGCCCTCGCCGATGAGCTCGCGGCGCACCGCGAGGAGCTCGCGGTGCTCGAGGCGCGCAACGCCGGCAAGGCGATCGCCGATGCGCGCGGCGAGATGGGCATGGTCGTCGACACCTTCCGCTACTACGCGGGCGCACCCGAGCGGCTGCTCGGGGACACGATTCCGGTGGCCGGCGGCCAGGCGTTCACGGTGCGCGAGCCGGTCGGGGTCGTGGGCCTGATCACGCCGTGGAACTTCCCGCTGACGATCGCCTCCTGGAAGCTCGCGCCGGCGCTCGCGGCGGGCAACACCGTCGTGCTCAAGCCGGCGGAGCTCACGCCGCTCACCGCGCTGCGCTTTGCCGAGCTGGCCGCGGGGGCCGGCCTGCCGAGCGGTGTGGTCAACGTCGTGGTCGGGCCGGGCCGCACATGCGGGCAGCGCCTCGTCGAGCACCCCGACGTGGCCAAGATCGCCTTCACGGGGTCGACCGAGGTCGGGCGCTCGATCGCTGCCGGCGCGGCGGCGAGCATCAAGCGCGTGACGCTCGAGCTGGGTGGGAAGTCGGCGAACATCGTCTTCGCCGACGCGGACCTGGAGGCGGCCGCTGAGGCGGCCCCGCTGGCCGTGTTCGGCAACGCCGGTCAGGACTGCTGCGCGCGCTCGCGCATCCTCGTGCAGGCGGACGCCCTCGAGCGCTTCATGGGGCTGCTGGAGACCCACGTGAAGGCCCTCCGCGTCGGGGATCCGCTGGACGAGACCACGCAGATGGGCCCGCTCATCTCCGCCGGCCAACGCGAGACCGTCTCCTCCTTCCTCGACGACCACGCCCCGGTGGCCTTCCGCGGCAGCGCGCCCGAGGGCCCGGGGTTCTGGTTCGCGCCGACCGTCCTGGCCCCCGTCGACCCCGGCGACCGGGTGGCGCGGGAGGAGGTGTTCGGGCCGATCGCGGCGGTGATCCCGTTCCGCGACGAGGCCGAGGCGGTCCGGCTGGCCAACGACACCATCTATGGCCTGTCGGGGTCGATCTGGACGCGCGACGGCGCTCGCGCGCTGCGCGTGGCACGCGCGGTGCAGACGGGGGTCCTCTCGATCAACGCGAACACCTCGGTGCGTGTGAGCACCCCCTTCGGCGGCTTCAAGCAGTCCGGCTACGGGCGCGAGCTGGGACCGCACGCGCTCGAGGCCTACAGCGAGGTGAAGACGATCTTCTACGCGACGGAGGCATGATGGCCGCGGCGGGCAGGCTCGCTGGACGCGTGTGTGTGGTGACCGGGGCGAGCGGCGGCATCGGCGCGGCCAGCGTCGAGATCTTCCGGCGCGAGGGGGCGCTCGTGGCGGGCATCGACCTGCGGGCGGACTCGCCCGGCGATCTCGCCCTGCAGGCGGACGTGACCGACGAGCAGCAGGTGCGGGAAGCGCTCGAGCGCGTGCGCGCTGAGTACGGGCGCATCGACGTGCTCTTCAACAACGCGGGCATCTCCCCCAACGACGACGGCTCGGTGCTGGACACCAGCCTCGAGGCCTGGGAGCGCGTCCAGCGGGTCAACCTGCGCAGCGTCTTCCTCTGCTGCAAGCACGGCATACCGCACCTGCTCGAGAACGACGGGCCGGCGCGTGGCTCGGTCATCAACACGGCCTCGTTCGTCGCGATCATGGGCGCCGCCACCTCGCAGATCTCCTACACGGCCTCCAAGGGCGGCGTGCTCGCGCTCTCGCGCGAGCTCGGCGTCGAGTTCGCGCGGCGCGGCGTGCGCGTGAACGCGCTCTGCCCCGGCCCGGTCGACACGCCGCTGCTGCGCGAGCTCTTCGCGAAGGACCCCGAGAAGGCGGCGCGCCGGCTGGTGCACGTCCCGATGGGCCGCTTCGCGCGGGTGGAGGAGATCGCCCAGGGCGCGCTGTTCCTCGCCAGCGACGAGTCGAGCTACGTCACGGCGTCGACGTTCCTCATCGACGGGGGGCTGAGCGGGGCTTACACGACGCCTCTGGAGTAGGCCGGGGATGAGCAGCGCCGATACGCAGGTCGCGATAGTCGGCGGCGGCGTGGTCGGCGCCGCCGTTGCCCACGCGCTCGCGCGCCGCGGCGTGGAGGCGGTGCTGCTCGAGGCCGAAGACGAGCTGGCGCGGGGCGCGAGCGGCGCCAACTCCGGGATCCTGCACACAGGCTTCGACTCCGAGCCGGGGGCGCTCGAGACGAGGCTGATCCTGCGCTCTGCGGAGCTGCGCGAGGAGCTGATGGGGGAGCTGCGCACGACGGTGCGGCGCTGCGGCGCGCGCCTGTGGCCGCGCGGGGAGGACGAGCAGTCCGCCGTGGCACGCCTCGCCGAGAACGCCCGCGCCAACGGCGTCGAGGCCCATCTCGAGGGCGATGGCTCGCTGAGCGTGCCCGGTGAGGCGGTGACCGACCCCGTGGCCTTCGTCCACGCTCTCGCCGGGGCCGCGTGTGCGGGAGGCGCGAGGCTGCGGTTGGGAGCTCGCGTCCGGGGTCTGGCGGGGGTCTCCACCGGAGGGCTTGCGATCGATCTGCCGGACGGGGAGCGGCTGCTCGCGCGTGCGGCGGTCAACTGCGCGGGGCTGTTCGCCGACGAGGTGGCGCGGATGGCCGGCGAGGAGCTGCTGGAGGTGTACCCCCGCAAGGGCGAGTTCCTCGTGTTTGCGTCCCCGGCGGGCGAGCCGCTGCGGCAGATCCTGCTGCCGGTGCCCTCGGCGCTTGGCAAGGGCGTGCTGGTCTTCCCCACGCTCGACGGTCACGTGATCGCGGGTCCCACGGCGCGCGAGCGTGAGGACAAGCGCGACTGGTCGGTGGAGGAGGATGCACAGGAGCTGATCCTGGCGAAGGCCAGGCGCATGTACCCGCCGCTCGAGCGCCTCGAGCCGATCGGCGCCTACGCCGGGCTACGCACCGCTGGGCGCGGGGCCAACTACGTGATCGAGCCCTCACGCATGCTCCCGGGCCTGATCCACGCAGCCGCGATCCGCTCGACGGGGCTGTCCGCGTCGCTTGGCATCGGCGAGCACGTCGCGCGCCTGCTCTCAGAGCACGCGCGGATCGAGCTCGGCCCGACACGAGCGCTGCCGGCGCCGGCGCGGCCCGCGCAGGGCATCTCGTGGTGGCAGCGCGCCGCGCGCCGGCATGGCGCAGCCGGCGAGCGCGCGGGGGCGGGATGAGCTCCGCGCTGCTGCTCGGGGTTGACGCGGGGACCACGGCGGTCAAGGCCGCCCTGTTCGACGCCGAGCTGCGTCCGGTCGCCGAGGCGCGGCGGGCCGTACCCCTCGAGCATCCGGCGCCGGGGCTCGTCGAGCAGGATCCCGAGCTGATCCTCGAGGCCGTCGTGGACGCGGTGGCAGAGGTCCTCCACGGCGCCGACCCCGACAGGATCCTCGCCGCGGGCCTCGATCATCAGGGCGAGTCGGTCCTCGCCTGGGACGCGGAGCGCTCGCGCGCGCTGACGCCCGTGCTCGTGTGGCAGGACAAGCGCCACCTCACGCTGCTCGCGGGGATCGACGCACGCGCCGTCGAGCGCTCGGGCCTGCCGCTCGACCCCTACTTCTCGGCGGGCAAGCTCGCGTGGCTGCTGGCACACGACGATGCGGTGCGAGGAGCCGCCGAGGCGGGATCTCTGCGCCTCGGCACGGTTGACGCGTTCCTCACCGACCGCCTCGGCGGGCGCTTCGCCACCGATCTCTCGACCGCTTCGCGAACCCAGCTGCTGGCGCTCGGCGGGCGCGACTGGGATGAGCAGCTGCTCGCGATGTTCGGGTTGCGCAGGGAGTGGCTTCCCGCGATCGAGCCCACATTCGGCGCACTCGGCGAGCTGCGCTCCGAGCGCTGGCCCCGCGCGGTCGCGCTCACGGCGCAGCTGGTCGACCAACAGGCCGCGCTCGTGGGCTCCGGCGCAGCGCGGGCGGGCGAGCTGAAGGCGACGTACGGCACTGGCGTGTTCGTGCTCGGGCGCAGCGAGCGCCCGCTGGGCGCGAGCGGCCTGCTGCCGACCGTCGCCTGGGCCGCGCCGGACGCGGCGGGGGGCGTGGGCGAGATCGCCCATGCTCTGGACGGAGGGGTGTTCGCCGCCGGCTCGCTGCTTGACTGGCTCGCGCAGGACCTCGGCCTGGCGGCCGACGCGCCGGCCCTGGCCGCGGCCGCCTCGGGCGTGCCGGACAGCGCCGGCGTGATGATCCTGCCAGCGCTGTCCGGACTCGGCGCCCCCTGGTGGCGAGCGGAGGCGCACGGGGTGATCGCGGGGCTGCACCCGGGGGTTGGTCCGGCGCATCTCGCGCGGGCGGCGCTCGAAGCGATCGCCGCGCGCGTCGCCGACATCGTCGAGGCGATCGACGAGCTCGTCCCTGTCAAGAGCCTGCGCGTGGACGGCGGCATGACGCGGAATGAGACGCTGCTGCAGATCCAGGCAGACACGCTCGGCCTACCGCTGAGCGTCGGCGCCGTTGATGCGACGGTGCGTGGTGCGGCGCTGCTCGCGGGCGTCGGCGCGGGGCTGTTCGGCGGCGTGGAGGAGGCCGCAGGGAGGCTCCCGCCGGGCCGTCTGCTGTCCCCGCGCGGCACGCCGGCCGAGCGGGCCCGTCAGCGCGAGCGCTGGCGGGCGTTCGTCGAGGCCGGCGCACGCATGTAGGAGCAGGATGCGCCTAGGCCAAGCTCACCCTGTAGCCCTGAGCCTCGAGCGCCGCGCGGACCTCCTCGGTGTGGGCGGGGCCGCGCGTCTCGAGCGTCAGCTCGAGGCCGGTCTCGCGAACGTGCAGCGGCACCGCTTCGCGAACGTGCTCGACGCTGACCACGTTTGCCCGCGCGCGAGCGACGAGCTCGAGCAGCTCTGCCAGGCCGCCCGGCCGGTCGGGGACGAAGGTGAACATGCGCACGCGACGCCCCTCCTCCGTTTCCCGACGACGGAGCAGCGCCGCGAGCAGCCCGCTGTCGACGTTGCCGCCCGAGACGATCGCCACGGTCGTCCCGCGGACCGGCGCGAGGCGGCCGCTCAGCAGGGCGGCCACGGACACGGCGCCGGCGCCCTCGGCCACGAGCTTGGCGTCCTCGGCGAGGAAGACCATCGCCTGCGCGATCTCGTCCTCGGTGACGGTCTCGAGACCGTCGAGGAGCTCGTGCAGGAGCGGCAGCGTGAGGGCGCCCGGGCGCTTGATCGCGATGCCGTCGGCGATCGTGGCGCCAGCGGCGGAATCGACCTGGCGAGGAGATCCGCCGCCCTCGAGCGCCTCCACGAAGGGCGCGCACACACGCGCCTGCACGCCCACCAGCTCGACGTCGGCGCGAGATCGGCGCAGGGCGATCCCGATCCCGCTGGCCAGGCCGCCGCCGCCGATCGGAGCGACCACGCGCACGAGGTCAGGGACGGCTTCGAGCAGCTCCAGCGCAAGCGTGCCCTGGCCCGCGATCACGTCGAGGTCGTCGAACGGGTGCACGAGCGCTGCGCCGGTCTGCTCGCCGCGCAGCGCCGCCAGCCGGAGGGCATCCTCGACCGAGTCCCCCTCCAGCTGAACGCGCGCGCCCAGCCGCTGTACCGCGGCCACCTTCGACACCGGTGCGTCGCGCGGCATGAACACCTCGCAGGCGACGCCCCTGACACGGGCCGCCTGCGCGACGGCGCGCGCATGGTTGCCGGCGCTCGCGGCGAGCAGGCCGGCGGAGGCCCGATCGCCCAGCGCCGAGACCTTCTGCAGCGCCCCCCGCAGCTTGAACGAGCCCGTCACCTGCAGACACTCGGCCTTCAGCGCGACCGGCGTGCCCGCCGCCTCGGCGAGATCGGCGCAGGCGATCGTGGGCGTCGCCACCGCCACGCCCGCGATCGCGCGGCGGGCCGCCTGCAGGTCGGCTCGAGCGATCAGCTCTGCCGCGGCGGAGGGGTCGGGCTGGTGATCGCTCACAGCCCACCCCCGGTGGAACCGGTCATAGAGGGTGAAGGTATAGGTTGTGTGCCTTATCGCGCAATGGCACTCGTGGAGCGGTGGGCGAGCTGAATGACATCCTGCAGCGCCTCGAGCCCTCGCTCGGTCCGTTGCGCGCGCCGCCGACCGCGCTGGAGGGCGGCATCACGAACCACAACTTCCGCGCCACGCTCGGAGGCGGCGACTACGTGATCCGCGTGCACGGCAAGAACACCGAGCTGTTGGGGATCGATCGTGAGGCCGAGGTGCTGGCGAGCACGGCCGCCGCGCACCTGGGCATCGGGCCGGCGGTCGCGGCCGCGCTCGAGGACTGCCTCGTGACCGGCTATGTCGACTGCACCCCGGTCGACTCGCAGGCGGCAGCCGAGCGGGCGGAGGAGATCGCTCGGGCGCTACGCCGCTTCCACGCCAGCGCGGTGCGCCTGCCCCGGAGCTTCTGGGTCCCGGATCTGCTCGAGGACTATGCGCGGATCGCCGTGCGGCGAGCCGGCGCGCTGCCGGGCGACTTCGCCGAGGCTCAGGCGATCGCGGCACGGGTGGCGGAGGTGCTGTCCCCGGCGCGGCCGCGGCCCTGCCACAACGATCTGCTCGCCGGCAATATCCTCCGCGCCCGGGATGACGGGCGCTTGATGATCGTCGACTGGGAGTACGCGGGAATGGGCCATCCCTGCTTCGATCTCGGCAACCTCTCGATCAACAACGGCTTCGATCGCGCCGCGGACGAGCGCCTGCTGGCCGCCTACCGCGGCGCGGAGCCATCGCCCGGGGCGCGCGCCACGCTGATGCTGATGCGCGTGCTCTCCGATGCCCGCGAGGCCGCTTGGGGCGTCGTGCAGGCTGCGATCTCCGAGCTCGACTTCGACTTCGAGGGCTACGCGCGTCGGCACTTCGAGCGACTCCGCGCGGCCGCGGCGGACCCGGACTTCGGCCGGTGGCTCGCCACGGCGGAGTGGTGAGGGGCAGTGGCCAGGCCTCGTGAGCTTCCCGCGCGCGCGCGCGTGGTCATCATCGGCGGTGGCGTCGGCGGCGTCTCGATCGCGCACCACCTCGCCAAGCTCGGCGAGCGCGACGTGGTGCTGCTCGAGCGCAGCGAGCTGACCAGCGGATCGACGTTTCACTCTGCGGGGCTGGTCGGGCAGCTGCGCGCAAGCCTCCCGCTGACGCGGATGATGATGGACTCCGTCGAGCTCTACCGCACGCTCGACTGCGGGTGGGTGCAGTGCGGCGGCATCCGCCTCGCCTGCACGCCCGAGCGCGAGCAGGAGGTCCTGCGCCAGGTGGCCTGGGCGAAGACCTTCGGGCTTCCACTCGAGCTGATCTCCCCCGAGCAGGCGCGGGAGCTCTTCCCGCTGATGAGCACCGACGGCGTGCGCTGCGCCTCCTACCTGGCGACCGACGGCTACCTCGACCCCTCGCTCCTGACGATGGCGCTGGCCGAGGGGGCCCGCGAGGGTGGCTGCCGCATCTTCACGCACACGCGCGTGACCGGGATCGACCTCGACGGCCGCATCCCCGGCCAGCCGCGGGTGTGCGGGGTGCAGACCGAGTGGGGCCCGATCGAGGCCGAGGTGGTCGTGAATGCAGGCGGCATGTTCGCTGCCGAGATCGGGCGCATGGCCGGCGTGCGCGTCCCGATCGTGCCCTTCGCCCACGAGTACCTCGTCACGCAGCCCTTCCGCGAGCGCGGCGGCGGCGAAGAGCGCACGCACCTGCCCACGCTGCGCGACCCCGACCTGCTGATCTACTTCCGCGAGGAGGGCGGGGGCCTGATCATGGGCGGCTACGAGCGTCAGTCGGCGCCGTGGGCGCTAGACGAGCACCTGCTGGATGCGATCCCGGCGGACTTCAACGGACGCCTGCTCGAGGAGGACTGGCCGCGCTTCGAGGAGATCGCCAAGAACTCCTCACAGCGCGTGCCCGTCATGGACGAGATCACGGTGACGCGCCTGATCAACGGACCCGAGGCGTTCACGCCCGACAACGAGTTCTGCCTGGGGGAGAGCGAGGCTGCGCGGCTTCTTCGTCGCGGCCGGCTTCTGCGCCCACGGGCTCGCGGGCGCGGGCGGTGTCGGGCGGGTGATGGCCGAGTGGATCCTCGAGGGCGAGCCCTCGATCGATGCGTGGGAGATGGACATCCGCCGCTTCGGGGGGCAGGGTCTCAATTCCGCTCGCCGAGCTACACCCTCAAGCGGGCCAGGGAGGTGTATGAGACCTACTACGACATCCGCTACCCGGGGCACGAGCGGCTGGCGGGCCGGCCGCTTCGGACCTCCAGCGCCTACCCGTGGCACGTCGAGCACGAGGCCGCCTTCGGCGAGAAGTCCGGCTGGGAGCGCGTGAACTGGTACGCCGCAAACGCGCCCGCCGGGGACGAGTCGCTGCGTCCGCGCGGCTGGGCGGGGATGCACTGGTCGCCGGCGATCGGCGGCGAGCATCGGGCCACGCGCGAGCGCGCGGGCCTGTTCGACGAGTCTTCCTTCTCCAAGCTCGAGATCGCCGGGCCGGGAGCGGCCGCGTTCCTTGAAGGGCTGTGCGACAACCGCGTCGCGGGCGAGCTCGGCGCGATCGCCTACACCCAGATGCTCAACGCCCGCGGCGGGATCGAGTGCGACTTCACGGTCACGCGCGTGGAGGAGGAGCTGTTCTCGATCGTCACGGGCACCGCCTTCGGCAACCACGACCTGAGCTGGATCCGCCGCCATGCTCCGGGCGACGGCAGCGTGCGCTGCTCGGATGTGACCGCACGCTGGGCCTGCTTTGCCCTGTGGGGGCCGCGTGCGCGCGACATCCTCGCTCCGCTCACCGACGATCCGCTGGAGTTCGCCTACATGCGCATGCGCGACCTCGCCGTCGGCGACGTGCCGGTGCGCGCTCTGCGCGTGACCTTCGTCGGAGAGCTGGGCTGGGAGCTCTACTGCCCGACCGAGTACGGGACGGGCCTGTGGCGGGCGCTGTGGGAGGCCGGGCGCGAGCACGGGCTGCTCGCGGGCGGCTACCGCGCGATCGACTCGCTGCGCCTGGAGAAGGGCTATCGCGTGTGGGCGGCCGACATCACCCCCGAGGAGACCCCCTACGAGGCCGGGCTCGGCTTCTGCGTCAAGAGGGACGGCGGATTCCTGGGCGCCTCGGCGCTCGGCGTCGGCTCGCCCGAGGGTCCCGCCGAGCCCAGCCGGCGGCTGCGCTGCCTCGTGCTCGCGGATCCCCGCGCGGTCGCTCTCGGCAACGAGCCCGTGCGCGTGGACGGGGATGTGCTCGGGCGGGTCACCAGCGGCGGCTACGGCTATACGGTGGAGCGCTCGATCGCCTACGCATACCTGCCGGCCGAGGTGCAGATCGGCAGCGCCGTCGAAGTCGACATCTTCGGGGACTGGGTTGCAGGCGAGGTGGCTCGCGAGCCGCTGTTCGATCCCAAGGGCGAGCGCGTGCGCGCCTAGCGCTCCTCGCGCCGTCTCGCAGCGCTGCGTGCCGGCAGCTCGTGGGGGAGCCGGCCGGCCACATGGGCTGATGGGAGCCGTGAGCGAAATTGGCCGCACTTAGCGGCTTTTTGTGTATCGTTTGCAACATGGCCAGCACGTCGGGTCGTCCCTCACAGGTCACGAGCGTGGAGTTCTCGGAGCAGCTCCCCGAGCTTCTGAACGGCGTGCAGAGCGAGGCCGCCGTCTCGGCGATCGATCTGGCCCTGGCGTCGACCGAGGCGGCGCTCGCCCAGCTGACGACGGTCGTCGTGGAGAACATCCGTCTCGGCGGCGACGTCTCGCCCCAGATCGAGGCTGCCGAGCGCGACCTGCGTAACGCGCTGCGGCAGCTGAGCCTCGCCAAGCGCCACGCGTTCAAGCCGCTCTAGCTCGACAGTCGCGCTCCGCGTGTCTCTCGTTCAGCCCCCGATCTCCAGGACGGGTGTCAACGCGTTACCGACCTCGCATTCTCGCCCCGACCCTGATCGCCTCCCAGCAGGCGGGCACGTAGTCCATGATGAGGATCGGCCTCGCGCTCGGCGAGCAGGAAGCCGATGCCCTCCAGGACGCCCTGCTCGACCTCATCTCGGAGCCGCTGCGGCGCGTTGTCCTGTTCGGGGCGGTGCCTGAATCGCTCAGTGTCTATGGGCTGCCCGAACCAGAAGTAGAGTCGCTCGGGTCTTGGGATCGGACTGGCGCCCACGCCGCGCACGACCGGCTGGATTGGCCAGTGGGTGATCTTCTCGACGAGGCCGGCAAGCTCGGCGTAGGGTGGGAAGTTCTCATCGATGAGGACGTCGAGCATCTCTTCGGCACCAACCGCCGCAAACGGCACGATCGGGTAGCCGACCTCGATGGCCAGTCGGGCGAAGCCGATGCGCTCCTTCCACATCAGCCGGTACTTCTCGCCCCGGCGCTTGTTGACCTCTCGCGCACCGCCCGGGAAGACCAGGATGTTCTGGCGCTCTCGCATCAGCTCTCTGACATTCGCGCGCGTGCCGCGGACCATCCCGCACATCTCGAGGGCATCGCGCCACACCGGGATCGAGTAGTGCGCATGCTCGCCGAGGGGACGGACGGTTATGTGCCGCTGCTTCCAGAGCTCGGCGAGCATGAAGGGCACGTCCAGCAGACCGTAGATCGTGTGGTTGCCCACGAGCAGCACGCCGCCGTCGGGGATGTTCTCGATGCCATAGAGCTTGGGCCGAGTGAACCACTCGAGCGGATCGAGCAGGTGCGCGAGGCGGTCGAGCCACCTGTCTGCTGGTAGATCGGGGATGTGCGCCGGCTCGCCCATGGGTGTCAGGGATGCGCCGGCGAATTGGTCAGGCCCTCGAACTGGCCGAGGCCCTCGAACCTTCACCGGCCTTGCGCATCGTACCGCGGGCCCTTCCGCATCCCGCTGGCATGGCGGGGAGCGTGAGCGCCTCCGCCTTGCAGGCTGCGGCCGGGCGGCTGTCCGCGCGCTCGGTTGGGCGCCCTGGCGAGCGACCGCGCGGCACTCGCTGGGACACTGAGTGATGTGCACCCGTTCCTCAGCCAATCGGGGCCGATCGCGTCCGCCCACCGCGGCGGAGGGGATGAGGCGCCCGAGAACACGCTCCCGGCATTCGAGGTCGCGGTGACGCTTGGGTACGGATACCTGGAGACCGATGCCCACGTCACCCGCGATGGCGTTCTGGTCGCCTTCCATGACGAGCGCCTTGACAGGGTCACAGATCGCAGTGGCGCGATCGCCGAGCTCGACATCGGCGAGGTGGAGGCGGCCGATGCTGGTTACACCTTCTCAACCGATGGTGGCATCAGCTTCCCGTTCCGTGGCCGTGACATTCGCGTGCCGAGGCTCGAGGAGATCCTCGTGCGATGGCCCGATGTGCGGGTCAACATCGACCCGAAGTCCGATCCGTGCGTCGGGCCACTCGCCGCGCTCCTTGACCGCCTCGGTATCTGGGACCGGGTGTGCATCGGATCGTTTTCGGACCGCCGCCTACGCCAGATCCGCGCGCTGGGCGACGGACGAGCGTGCACGTCCATGGGACCGCACGCGGTCGCCCTCGCCCGCCTCGCGGCAACGTCCGGCACGATGGCGCGGCTCGGCGCCGACTGCATCCAGGTACCGATTCGCCGAGGACCGTTTCCGATCGTCACCAAGCGATTCCTGCGGGCCGCGCACCGTGCGGGCCTGCCCGTCCACGTCTGGACGATCAACGACGAGGAAACGATGGAGGAGCTTCTCGATCTGGGCGTGGACGGCATCATGAGCGACCGCCCGCGACTGCTCCGAGACGTCTTTGCCCGCCGCGGCCTCCCGCTGGCCGGTAGCCCCGCCACGCAAAGCTAGTGCTCCTCAGGCGGTGGCATATCTGGAGGTGAGATCTCGGCGGCGCAGCCGGTTGGTGATCAGTTCGAGCGCGAGGAGCAGCGCGAGGCCGAGCGCGACGGTTGAGGCGATGTACCAGGGCCATGGCCCCATCAAGCTGAGCAGCGAACTGTGTTCTGGCTTGGCGCGCAGGTACATGTAGTTGCCGCCGGTGAGAATGTCTGCCGCCCCGGCGACCGCGGTGAACGCGAGCGTCACAACGAAGACGCGCCAAGCTGCACCGGGCCGCGGATAGAGTCGACACCCGAAAACCAGAAAGCACGCTCCGACGATCGCACCGACGTGATAGGTGAAATAGGTGAAGTAGTAGACGCTCGGGAAGTTCTGGCCGAGATCGGGCGTGAGCACGGCCTGCAGCGATGCTGTCAGTGACCAGAAGTAGAGGAGCTCGACCATCAGCGCTCGCCGGCTCCACAGGGCCAGCACCGCGGTCGCCGACACTGCGTCGGTGAGCTGAAGCGGAAGATCGTACTGGGCGGTCCAGGTGCCGAGCGCGACATCGGCGATGTACTCCCCGATCCAGCCCGCGAGGATCAGCAGCGCCAGCGCCCGCGCCCAGATCACCGTCCACCGCCCCGGATTTCGGCGTGCTGCCACGACCGAGAGCGCGGCCGTCACGGACAGGACGCCCAAAGCTGCAAGGTGCGGATTTGAAAACTGCTGCAAGAGCCCTCGCTGGCGGCGTCGGCATCGGAGCCTGCCATGATCCCATGCCGACAACGCCGATCTGCGGCGTCTACGAGGAGCTTCCCGTCCGCTACGTCGCCATCATCCGCTTGGAGATGGCGAGCGCGAGCCCACGCGGCACGTAGCGGTTGGGGGCGAACGCCGCGCGGACGAGCCGGCCGCCGGGTATGACGACACGCCCCCCGGCCTCAGCGGCACTCAGCGCATCCTGCGCCACGCGCTCAGCGGAGACCCAGACGGGTTTCGGCAGCCTCTCTGCGAAGGCGGCGTCGTTCGCCGCCTGGAACTCCGTGGGTACGGGGCCCGGGCAGACCGCCGTCACGGTCACCCCGAACTCGGCGACTTCGGCGTGGAGCGCCTCGGAGAGCAGCAGCAGGTAGGACTTCGCGGCGGCGTAGCCCGCGTTGTAGGGCAACGCCTGGAACCCGGAGACGGATGAGATGTTGATGACACAGCCACGGCGGCGCTCGACCATCGCCGGCAGCCAGCGGTGGGTGAGATCCATCGGTGCCTCGGTGAGGACCCGCAGCTGCTCGAGCTCGCGCTCACGGTCGCTTCGGTAGAACGGTCCGAAGACGCCGATGCCGGCGCAGTTCACGAGCACCTCGACGGCGCGACCGCCGGCGTCAACCGCTGCCGCGAGCTCGTCGCGGGCGGCTGCGTCGGTGAGATCTGTCGGAACCACCGCGGCGGTGTGCAGCTCGGCGGCCAGGCGCTCGAGCCGATCTGCCCGGCGGGCCACGAGCGTGACGTGGTGACCACGCGCCGCGAGCGCGCGGGCCAGGCGCTCGCCGATGCCGGACGAGGCGCCGGTGACCAGCGCCGTGGACCCGTTTGCCGGCCTGGGAACCGCCACACCTGCGAGTCTACGCCGCGAGCAAATCCGAGGACGGCCGAAGCGCTCAGTAGGTCCGAGACATGACACCCACCCCGTCGAAAAGCGAGGTCCCCGGGAGCGCCCCGACAGCGGTGGGCGCGAGCCCTCCAGAGGTGCCCGCACGCCGCAGCGGCTCGAGGAGATTGCGCCTGTTCTGGTCGTCGTTGACGGCTCCACAGAGACGCACCCTGGTGATGATGGGCGTGGTCGTGGGCGGCCTGCACGTCATCGGCTTCCTCACGCTGATCGCGTTGGTCGCACCGAGACGCTACGAGCTCGGCACAGGCGGAGCGTTCACGATCGGAATAGGGGTGACCGCCTACACGCTCGGGCTGCGGCACGCCTTTGACGCGGACCACATCTCCGCGATCGACAACACCACGAGGAAGCTTATGAGCGAGGGCAAGCGTCCACTCAGCGTGGGCTTCTGGTTCTCGCTCGGACATTCGACGATCGTGTTCGCCCTCGCCTTCCTGATCTCAATTGGCGCGCGTGCGCTCGACGGGCCGGTCAAGAACGACGACTCGAGCCTCCATCAGGTGACCAACTGCATCGGCACGCTCGTCTCCGGCTCGTTCCTCTACGTGATCGCCGCGATCAACGCCGTGATCCTGCTGGGGATAGTCAGAGTGTTCCGGCAGATGCGGGGCGGGCGCTACGACGAGGCCCAGCTGGAGGAGCAGCTCAGCAAGCGAGGCTTCATGAACCGGCTCCTCGGCAGTCTGACGAGGACCGTGACGAAGCCGTCGCAGATGTACCCGATCGGAGTCCTGTTCGGGCTCGGCTTCGACACGGCGACCGAGGTCGCGCTGCTGGTCCTCGCCGGCGGCGCGGCGGGCGCCGGGTTGCCCTGGTACGCGGTCCTGTGCCTGCCGATCCTGTTCGCCGCCGGGATGTCGCTGATGGACACGATCGACGGCTCCTTCATGAACTTCGCCTACGGCTGGGCATTCTCCAAGCCCGTTCGCAAGGTGTACTACAACCTCACCATCACGGGCCTGTCCGTGGCTGTCGCTGCGGTGATCGGCACGATCGAGCTCGGCGGGCTGATCGCCTCCGAGCTCAGCCTCTCGGGTTCCTTCTGGGACTGGTTCGAGAACGTCGACATCAACTTTCTCGGCTTCGTGATCGTGGGGATGTTCTGTCTAACCTGGGCCGGCTCGCTGCTCGTCTGGCGGTGCGCGCGCATAGAGGAGCGATGGGGCCCGTCCGCTGACCCCTCCGCGGCCGGGGCCGAGCGCTGACCCCTGGCTCCACCAAATTCTCACCTCGCCAAACGACCCACTAACCGACCACCGAAGAGGGCGGCGCGCGCTTGTCTGTCGGCGAGATCCATATCGCCGTAGAGACTTTGCTTCAGCAGGCCATGGCCAGGCCTCGTGGGGCTCTCTGCAAATGCACGCCGAGATCACCTGCGGACACGGAACCGCAGCATGGTGGCGGCGCCCGACGGCGTGCTGCTGATCGGTTCCAGTTGGATCGTGGGGAGGCCCGGGGGCGAGAGGCGGATGCCGTCGCCGAGCAGCACCGGCAGGACATACACGAGGATCTCGTCGACGAGCCCCCGCTGCAGGCACTGGCCGGCGACATCGGCGCCGAGGATCTCCAGGTTCTTGCCGCCCGCGGCGCTGCGCGCCGTGGCGACTGCGTCCCCGATGTCACCACTGAGGAACGTGACGCCCGGGTCCGGCGGGTCCGGCGGCCGATGGGTGAGGACGAACATAGGCCCGGAAAAGGGGTAGTCAACGCTGCCGGGCTCCTCGGCCTCCATCCTGGCGCCGACGTCGGCGGTCCGCCGGCCGATGAGCATCGCGCCGGTGGCGGCCGCGACCTCCCGGAAATCGTCGGGCGCCACGAAGTCGGCAAGCGGGCGACCTCCGCCCCAGTCCATCGCGTCGTTGGGACCGGCGATGAAGCCGTCAAGCGACATCGCCCTGTTGACGACCACCTTGCCGTTCGCGCTGCTCCTATCGCTCACCCTCTACCTCCGACGGACGTTGGGATGTTCCCGTGATCCGTTCCCATTCGCGATGGGATCGACTGTAAGACGGTCAGCGCCATATTCCAGCACGGTCGCGCCAGGCGAACGTGCGACTCGGGGCACTTGACGTCGCTCCCGTCCAGTCAGTCTTGGTCGTGCAGCACGGGGGTGTACGAGATTCCGATGATCGCTCCCTCAGGCGACTGCAGCCTGGCCACCGTCTGACCCCACGGCTCCTCGCGCGGCGCGTGCGGCAGCTCGTGGCCAGCCTGCTCGAGCTCCCGCGCCGCTCGGCCTACTGCCGCGGCGTCCACGACGTCGAACTCGATGCTGACCTGCGGCACCGGCCTCGCGACCGGCCATTGCGGCGTCCTGAAGCACGCCTCGGCGGCCTGGGACAGCGGCCAGATGCCGAAGGACTTGCAGCCGTCGATCTGCTCGCTGTATGACCAATGGGCCTTAGTGGACAGCACTCCAACCCTCCAGCACCACTGGAGGCTTTGCTGAACCACGCATCCAGCGACGCCGAAGCCTCCCGCGAGCAGAGTCAAACCTGCTCCACCGGAGCCCGTGGCGAAGCGATCGGCGCTGCGCATCCACGGCAAGGACGGATCATCGACGCCATCTCGCAGGTGCTAATCGAGGAGGGCGATGCGATGCGGGCTCGCGACATCCACGCGCGGGTCGAGATTCTGCTGGGCGAACCTGGGCGTCCGTCAAGGCGACGCTCGCCGGCAATCTCAAGGGCCCGGCCGCCAGATTCGTGCGGGTAGCTCGAGGACGCTACGGCGTCCCCTCCTCCGAACCCGCCCTTGATCGACGCGCGGCGCCGACGCGTCCGAGATGGACGCCCGCGTCCACGTGAGCCGGCCCATTCTCGCAAGGACTCGCGCAACGCCGCTCAGGCGGGATCTACTAAGCTGCCAAGAGCGCAATCGTGCATGGTAGACCGCTGGTGCACCCGCTCTACACCCACAGATCCGGGCGTCTTCGCCTGACTTTCGCTGCCGTGATGGCGCTCGTCGCGCCGGTCCTGGCCATCGCAGCGACGGCGGTGGCAGGACCTACCGCGAGCACTGCCCGCGTAGCAGCTTTCAAAGGTCATCTGTGCCGCATCGTCACCGCGGAACAGCTCACGGCAGCACACGTCAGTGCGCCGTGCAACGGAGACAAACGCTTCACTCGGACGACGAGAACGCCGTTGGGTACCGTGAAGATGGAAACCTTCACTGCCAGTTGGGGCAAAGGCCAAGTCGAGCCAAGCCACGAAGTGTCCGTGAGCGTCGTGCGCGTGAGCGGAAGCCCCGCAGCCATAGCATACGGGCGTAACAAGCTCAGGCTCGAAATTCTCGGCCGGGGCGCACCGGTCGGCGTGGGAAGCGTTGCATCGATCGAAGCGAAAACCAGCTCCTGCGTCAACCCCCCGACAAATGACTGCACCGTCTCGGCCCTCTCAGCAATCGTCAAGAACTACGTCCTCGATGTCTATCTCTCCGACGCCCCGACGGGTGGCCAGCCGGAACCCAGCAACGGGACCGGCGATGAACCCGAAGACATCGCACAAGAGGAAGCCGACCGGCCACCGATCACCGCGATCGCCCGCAAGGTCGCCGCAAAACTCTAGACCGCCGGAAGGCTCCAGAGGAGATCGGTCGCTCTTGGGGCGGAACTACGCCATCCATCGCCGCTGATGCTTTTCGCCTCGTAGTGCGCGCCGCCCGAGGCGCGTCGCGACGTCCCCCCCGGCACCACAGCCACGGCCCCTGAAAGGTATGACGAATGGGCGATCCTGGACTCGAACCAGGGACCTCTTCCTTATCAGAGAAGCGCTCTAACCAGCTGAGCTAATCGCCCGCGAGCCGCCGATTCTAGCGTCCGGGCTGCGGCTCAGGCGACGGCGCGCGGGCGCAGCCTGTGTGCGAGCTCGATCGCCTCCTCGGGCGTCGCAAAGGACAGCTCGGCGCGGTATCCGCCCTCGCGCGTCGCTCGCACCCGCACCTCTGCGCCGAGTGCCCCGGACAGCGCCTCGGCGATCTCCCCGGCCGCCTGTTCCTGGTCGGGATGGGGGCGCTCGCGACCGCGGCGGGCGACCTCACCCCGCGGCGCCGCCGCGGCATTGCTCTCGCGCGCGCGTGCTTCGGTGACGCGCACCGACCACCCCTCCTCGGCGGCGGTCCGGGCGAGGGCCCGGCGCGCCGCGTGGTCCTCGGCGAGCAGCAGCGCGCGGCCATGTCCCTCGCTCAGCGACCCCTCCTGCAGGAGCTCGATGACCTCGTCGGGCAGATCGAGCAGACGCACCAGATTGCTCACCGCGACGCGGCCGCGCCCCACCCTGCGTCCCACCTCCTCGCGCGTGAGGCCCAACTCCTCGACGAGCGCGGCGCAGGCGCGGGCCTCCTCGATCGGGCTGAGGTCCTCGCGCGCCATGTTCTCGATCAGGGCCAGCTCCAAGGCCGCCGCGTCCCCGCGCTCGCGCACGAGCGCCGGGATCCGCTCCAGCCCGGCGACCCGCGCGGCGCGCCAGCGGCGCTCGCCGGCGATGAGCTCGTATGTGCCGCCCGCCCGCGGCCTCACCAGCACCGGCTGGAGCACGCCGCGCTCCCCCAGCGACCCCGCCAGCGCCGCCAGCGCCTCCTCATCGAAGCGCCTGCGCGGCTGTTGCGGGTTGGGCGCTATCAGCTCGATCGGAAGCTCGCGCAGTTCCTGCTCGTGCGGCTTCTCCGCCTCGGCGCTCACCGCGAGGATCGCCTCCAGGCCGCGGCCCATTCCCGGCCTCGGCTTAGCCACGGGCCGCGACCTCCTTGGCCAGCTCGAAGTACGCCTCGGCTCCCGCGCTGTGCGGATCGTGGTGGGTGACCGGCAGCCCATAGCTCGGCGCCTCGCCCACTCTCACGTTGCGCGGAATCACCGTGTCGAAGACGAGGTCGGGGAAGTGCTCGCGCACCTCGCGCTCGACGTCCTGGCCGAGCCGCGTGCGGCTGTCGTGCATCGTGAGCAGCATTCCGGCAACCGTCAAGCGCGGGTTGAGCTCTCGTTGCACGAGCGCGAGCGTCTCCAGCAGGCCCGCCAGCCCCTCGAGGGCGAAATACTCGGTCTGGACGGGCACGATCACCCGATCGGCAGCCACCAGCGCGCTCACGGTCAGCGGCCCCAGCGACGGCGGGCAGTCCAGCAGGATGTACTCGAATCCGCCTCGCAGGGGGGCCAGGCACTCGCGCAGCCGCTGCTCGAATCCGGCAATCCGGGGGAGCTCCACGTTGGCACCCGCCAGCCCGGCGCCGGCCGGCAACAGCCGCAACCCGGGCACGGAGGCGTCCGTCAGCGCCTCCGCAGCCGTCGCCTCCCCGGTCAGGACCTCGTACAGACCCGGCGATTGCGTGCGGGCCACGCCCAGCCCGACGGTCGCGTTGGCCTGCGGGTCGACGTCCACCAGCAACGTCTCGTACCCCGCCTCAGCGATGCAGGCCGCGACGTTCACCGCCGTCGTCGTCTTGCCCACCCCGCCCTTCTGATTAGCAATCGCATAGACCGTGCCCATCTGCTGCAAGCTAGCGATGATCGCGGCAGAGCGGTTGCTCATCTGCTGCAAAGTGCTCAAAGGCACGCCTGCTCCCGGGGCCGCTCAGGCTCCCAGCGGACGCTTGCGCGCCACGCCCGGCCGTCGCGGGAAACGCGCGGGCGTGTCGGTGACCTTCTCAAAGAGATGCAGGTGATGGTCCCTCGCTCCCGCGAACGGCTCGACCCGGCGCACCTCGATGCGATTCAGGCCGAGCTCGTCCGCCGCCTTTTCCGCCGCTCTCTCCGCCGGCACGATCCGCCTGCCGCGCCAGTCGACCAGTGACCCCCCCAACCGCAGGAGCGGCGCTGCGTACTCCAGCACGACCGACTGAGCCGCCATCGCGCGAGCCACTGCCACGTCGCTGTCGGCCCATCCCTGCCTGCCACTCCTCTGCGCGCGTGCACACGACATGCGCGTTCTCGAGCCCCAGGGCCTCGGCCGCGTCGGCGATGAACGCGCACTTGCGGGCCTGGCTCTCGATGCAGCAGCATTTCGCTGTCCGGCAGAGCCGCCGCCAGGACGAGTCCAGGTAGGCCCGCCCCCGAGCCCAGGTCGCTGACCACTCGCGCCTCGCGAAGCGGCGCCAGCTCGAGCGCCACGAGTGCGTCGGCGAGGTGGACGTCGACCGCCCGCTCGGGCGACCTCACCGCCGTCGGGGCGCGCGCGTCGCTGCCCAGGATCGCGAGCAGACCGGCCAGCTGGGTGCCCTGACTCGGGCCCAGACCGTATCGAGCGGTGAGCTCCGCCACACGGGCCGACACCACGTCAGCTGGCGTATTTGGCGAAGAACGACGCATATCGCTCCTTCATGTCGTGCACGCGCCGTGCGACATGCGCGTCGATCTCCTCCGTCAGCACCCCCTCCACCACGGGCAGGACATCCTCCGCGAGCGCCGCCCCGCGCGCCATCCACTGGTAGTAGCGCCGGCCGCCGTGGTCGTAGGGGCCGTAGAGGCGCGCGCGGGGGAAACGCTCCTGCAGCCAATGGAAGATCTGCTCGTGGCGCACGTGCATCCGCAGCGTGATCTGGGGGCGCGTGCCGTCGCCCCCGAAGTGGCCCTCGCCGATGAGCAAGCCCGCGACGATCCCGCGCTCGAGGTCCGTCAGGTCAGCCTGCGATGTCATGGCCGCGAAGCTTAGTGTGTTTCACCGTCAAGAAAAACGTGAAACGCGCGCCGGTCAGCGAGCAAGCGGCGAGACCACCAGATAGCGCCTCGGGCTCCTCGCCCTCGCTGTGCGTCTCCACATCTCCACGCTCGCGCAGATACTCGTGCACGATCCGCCGCTCGAAGGGAGGCAGCGGATCCAGCTCCACGGGCTCACCGCGGCGCACGGCCGCGTCGGCCGCGTCGTCGGCTTCTGCCCGCAGAGCCTCGGCACGCCGCTCGCGGTAGCCGTTGGCGTCGATCACGACCCGCACCGCTGCCGGGCCCTCGGGGAAGACGATCCGCTGTGCCAGGTGCTGCACCGCGTCGATCGTCTGGCCGTGCCTGCCGATGAACAGGCCCACATCCTCGCCCTGCAGCCGCCCGAAGAGGGCGTCTCGACCGCTCTCGACCTCGACCTCGACCTCGAGGCCGAGCCCATCTGCGATCTCCTCGAGCAGCTCCTCGAGGGCGTCCACCGGGTCGAGCTCCTCGGCGGGGTCGGCTCCGCCGGCCGCCTCGTCGTCGCTCATCGCCGCCTGCCCGAGCGTTTCTTCTTCTTGCGCGGCGGCGCCGGCGGCGCGGAGCCGCCGGGCGATCCGCCGCTCGCGCCGCTGCGGGCGCATCCGCCGTGCCCACGCCGGCGCTGGCGAGCGCCGGCTTGATCGACGCCGCTCGGCTTGCCGTTGGAGGAGCCCTTGGACGTCTCGGGCCTTGGTGGCGCTGGGCCCATGTGCCGGCGGATGAGCAGCTGCTGGCCGACCGTCCACAGGTTCGTCGTGATCCAGTAGACGAGCAGTCCGGCCGGATAGCGGTAGAGGATCACCACGAAGACCACGCGGCAGCAGCAGCATCAGGCGACGCTGGTTGGGATCGGCCGTGGCCGTCGCCACGAACGTCGAGGCGAGCTGGGAGCCCACGTACAGCAGGATCAGCACCACCAGCGCCACCCCGGTTGCCTTGGCGGTGATGTCGGGGATGAACAGGAACTTCGCCGAGCCCGGCGCGACCATGTTGCAGCCGATTTCGCTGAGGCCTTTGACCGTGTGGCCGGCGTGGGTGGTAACCGCGCTCTGGGGGATCTGGCTGTTGCTGACGATCGGCTTGTGAAGTTCGCGCGTGTAGAATTCGCGCAGCTGCTGCCCGCAGATATCGAGCTTCAGGTCCGTCCGCAGCATGTAGAAGAGCGATATGAACACCGGCAGCTGCAGCAGCAGCGGCAGGCAGGAGGCCAGGGGATTGATTTTGTTCTCCTGGTAGAACTTCATGATCTCCTGCTGCTGGCGCTGTTTGTCGTCCTTGTACTTCTCTTTCAGCTTGTTGATCTCCGGGGCGAGCCGCTGCATCTCCTGCATCGACTTCAGCTGCCGGTAGGTCAGCGGCACGAGGATGGCCCGGATGAGCACGGTCAGGCCGACGATCGCCAGGCCCCAGCTCCCCCCACGAGGTGGGCATGGATGAACACCATGATCGATTCGAACAGGCTGATCAGGGGCGAGAACGCGTCCTGAATGACGTTGGCGAGGATTGGCATTCTCTAGGTGATGTCGAGGGTCATGGTTGGGGGCTCCGCTCGGCCTGGAGGGCTGTGGCTGCACGCACGGCGTCCGGCCTCCCGTTCGACCAACGGCTCAGTCGCCGGCGTGGGAATCGATCCTGAACACTCGCTGGGCCTCGACCGGATCGTATCCGCCGTAGCTCCACGGGTTGCACCTCAGCAGGCGCCACCCGGCGAGCACCAGGCCCCTAAGTATGCCGTAATCGCGGATCGCTTCGACCGCATATCGCGAGCAGGTCGGCTCGTACTTGCAGCGCCTCGGGATGGCCGGTGAGACGACGCGCTGATAGACGACGATCGGGGCCGTGGCGAGCGCGCGCAGGATGCGTGCGGGCCACGGCGGGGCGGGCGCCGAGTGCGGCGGGCTGCTCACGACGTCCCCCCTCGAGCGGGCTGCTCACGACGTCCCCCCCTCGACGCTCGGTGGCTGCGCCGGGCCGAGCCCCGCCTTGGCGAGCAGCTCGGCGAGCGAGGCCTCGACCCCTGCCAGACCTTCGCGGGCGGCCAGCTCGCCTGCCGGCGGGCGCGCCACGACCACGAGGTCCTGGCCGTCGAGCAGGTCGGCTTCGGCATGCGCGAAGGCCTCGCGCAGCAGGCGCTTGACCCTGTTGCGCTCGACCGCGCTGCCGACCTTCCGCGACACCGAGAGCCCGAGCCGCGGGCGCTCGGCGGATGGGTTCGGGAAGGCGTAGAGCACCAGGTGGCGGTTGGCCGTCGAGCGGCCCTGCCGGTACACGCGCTCGAACTCCGCGCTGCGCGACAGGCGCCCGCGACTCGACACCCGCGGTTTCATCGCACGCCAGTCGCCCTCGGGGTCGGTGTCAACACGGCCCTCAGGTGGACAGGCGCTTGCGTCCCTTATCGCGCCGGCGCTTGAGCGTCAGGCGACCGGCCCGCGAGCTCATGCGGGCACGGAACCCGTGGGCGCGGGCTCGCTTGCGCTTCTTTGGCTGGTAGGTGCGCTTCATCGTCCCTCTTCTCGGCTGGCTGCCATCTTCCTGCACGCTCCGGGCGCGGCATCACGCGCGACGCCCGGCGAGTAAGCGTTGCAGTATAGGACCGGCGGCCCCCGGCCGAGCGTCAGGCGACGCATGAACTCGCAGAGCCGGCGCGCGATCGGGTTGCCAAGTCGAGCATCGCCGATTTTTCCCGCCAATTGCGAGCAGCCCGGCAGACCGCCTCAGAGCGTTGGATATAGTCGCCGGACCGGGTCCCACGGGACCCCCTTCGAATGATCTCGTCACTTTCTCTGGGAGAGAAGCGGATTGACGCTGCCGTGAGCACCGAGCTCGAGCACATATGGTCGCTGGTACAGGCCGAGCTCGCCCTCACCGTCGACGAGCCCACCTTCCACATCTGGCTCGAGCCGCTGCAGGCCGTCGAGCTCTCCGAGGGCCGTCTCCTGCTCGACGCCCCCCCGCACGCCCGCCGCTGGATCAGCGATCGCTTCGGGCGGCTCATCCAGGCGAGCGTGGAGCTCGTGATCGGCCCGGACACGACAGTCGAGCTCATCAGCAGCTCGACCGCCGGCACGGGGCCCGCCATCGAGATCGAGCGCTCTGCCGGCCGCCGCAGGCGCTCCAGGCGCGAGGTCGACCCGGCAGCCATGCGCGAGGTCGACCCGGCAGCCGCCCTGCACCGGCCAAAGGGCCCGCTCGACAATCCCAAGCTCACATTCGAGCAGTTCGTGATCGGCGACTGCAACAGGCTGGCCCACGCGGCGGCTCTGACGGTGGCCGAGATGCCCGCCCAGGCCTACAACCCGCTGTTCATCTGCGGTCCGCCCGGGGTTGGCAAGACCCACCTGCTCAGCTCGATCGCCAGCCTCCTGCTCTCCCACAGTCCCACCCTGACCGTGCGCTGCACGACCGGCGAGGCCTTCACGAACGAGTTCCTGGCTGCGCTCGTCGCGGGCCATACCGAAGCCTTCAAGGCCCGCTTCCGCGAGATCGACGTCCTGCTCATGGACGACGTGCAGTTCCTGGAGCACAAGACGAAGACGGAGGAGGAGTTCTTTCACACCTTCAACGCCCTCCACGACGGCGGGCGCCAGATCGTGCTGACATCCGATCGCCCGCCGCACGACCTGCAGGCGCTTGAAGATCGCCTGCGGGAGCGCTTCGAGGCGGGACTGGTCGCCGACATCAGACCCCCCGGCCTGAGCACCCGCCTGGCGATCCTCCGCATGCGCGTCCACCACGATCACATCGAGCTCGCGGACGAGCGCGCCCTGTCGGTGATCGCCGAGCGGATAGAGACCAACGTGCGCGCGCTCGAGGGGGCTCTGATCCGCGTCGTTGCGTTCGGCTCGCTCACGGGGCGCCCGATCACCGCCGAGCTCGCACATGAGGTCCTCAACAGCCTCTACCCGCGAGCCGACCCTGGCGGACCACGGCAGCAGCGCTCGATCAGCGAGATCCAGGCCGCGGCCTGCGAGCACTTCGGGGTGTCCGCGGAGGAGCTTCTCTCCTCGGCGCGCACCCAGCGCATCGCCTGGGCGCGGCAGGTCGCCATGTACCTCTCCCGCGAGCTCACCGGCGAGTCGCTGCCGGCGATCGGCAGGCACTTCGGCGGACGAGATCACACGACGGTCCTGCACGCCTGGCGGCGCACCTCCGCGCGCATAGCCGCGGATGAGGCCACTCGTGAAGCTGTGGAGAAGCTGTGTCAGACGCTTCAATCAGCGCGTCGCTGATCGCCTCCCCACGCCCGACCGGCTGGCCTGAGAGACTTCCACTCCTCTATGCACAGGCGCCATCCACCGGCGCACCAAGAGATTCGCCGCTGTTCAGGCCAAAGACACATATCCCCAACTCCTACTAGCTACTACCCAATCTCCGAAGCAAGGTCATGAAGCTCTCCCTATCCACCTCCGAGCTGCTCACACAGCTGCAAACCGCCAGCCGCGTCGCCTCCACGCGCAGCGCGGTTCAGGCCCTCTCCGGAGTGATGATCTCGGCCGAAGCCGACTCGTCGCCCGAGCTGCGCGCCACCGACATGGAGATCGGGACTGCGCGTGCCGCTGCGCGCGGAGGTCGTCCGTCCCGGCTCCGCGGTGCTGCCTGCGCGACTGCTGCTGGATGTCGCCCGCTCACTGGCCGCCGAGCAGCTGACGCTCGAGCTGCGAAGCGCCGAGCAGGACGTGGAGCTGATCTGCGGTGCGAGCACGTTCCACCTGCGCACGCTGCGCGCCGAGGACTTCCCGGCGCTTCCCGGCCCATCGCCGGACTCGCGTGTCGTGCTCCCGGCCGAGGCCTTCGTCCAAACCGTCTCCCGCGTCGCCCGCTCGGCTTCGCGGGATGAGACGCGCCCCGTGCTCACCGGCGTTCTCATGTCCGCCTCGGGGCAGGAGCTGCGGATGGTGGCCACGGACTCCTACAGGCTGAGCGTCAAGCAGACGGCGCTCGACTCGCCGCTGCAGGGGAGCCTCGAGGCGAACGTCCCTGCACGGGCGCTTCAGGAGCTCGTGCGAATTGCCCAGCAGGCACCGACCGAGGCGCTCGCCGTGAGCGTGGGCCAGAACCAGGTGGTCTTCGAGGTCGGCGACATCGTCCTCTCCTCGCGGCTGATCGACGGGCAGTTTCCGAACTATCGTCAGCTGCTGCCGGAGTCCGTCGAGCACGAGCTGCGGCTCTCGACCACGGAGCTCACCGACGTCGTACGGCGGATCAGCCTGCTCGCCCAGAAGAACGCCCCCCTGCGTCTGAGCTTCAGCGAGGGCGAGCTCACCGTGTCGGCCCAGACCCCCGACGTCGGGGAGGCCAGCGAGACGATCCCGGTCCCCTTCCACGGCGAGCCCGTTTGAGATCGGCTTCAACCCGGAGTTCCTGCGCGACGGTCTGGAGAGCATCGAGACCGACGAGCTCGTGCTGAAGCTGATCAGCCCGCTGCGCCCCGGGCTGATCGAATCCCCGGACACCGGAGAGTTCGTCTACCTCATCATGCCCATCCGCCTGAACGTGTAGGAGCTCGGTGCGCGTCGTCAGCGTCGAGATGCGCGACTTTCGCAGCTACACGCGCGCCGAGGCGCACCTCGGCGCGGGCCTGACCGTGGTGCACGGGCCGAACGGGACCGGCAAGTCGAACCTGCTCGAGGCGCTCTACTTCGGCTGCACCGCCCGCTCGCCGCGCACGCGCAACGAGCGGGAGCTCGTGCGCTTCGGAGCCACCGCCACGCGCGTGGCGGTACGCCTGCTCGACGGCGCCCAGACGCACGAGCTGACCGTCGGCTACGGCGCCGCCGCGGGCGGGCAGCGAGCGGAGAAGCGCATGACCGCCGACGGAGCCCCCGTCGAGCGCCTGCTGGACGTCCCCGACAGGCCTCTTCTCAGCGTCTTTCAACCGGACCGGCTCGAGCTCGTCAAAGGGCCCCCGTCGCTGCGCCGTGCCCACCTCGACCAGGTCGTCGCGGCGATCTGGCCGGCACGCGCAGACGTCGCGCCGCGAGTACTCGCGGGTGCTCGCACAGCGCAACGCCCTGCTCGGGCGCATCCGCTCCAGGCGCGGCGTCGCAGACGACGCTCGCGGCCTGGGATCGCGAGCTCGCGAGCCGGGCCGCTCGACGCTCGCCGCGACACCGCACAGAGGCGGTCGCGCTGCTCGCCGGGCCGTTTGCCGAGCACGCGGCCCAGCTCGGCTGCGGCGGCCAGGCGACCCTCGAGTACCGCCCGCGCTCGCGCGCGAGTGAGGAGCAGGAGTTCATCGCCGAGCTGCAACAGCGACTGCGCGAGCGACCTCGAGCGTGGCTTCTCGGGCCATGGGCCCCACCGCGACGAGCTCGCGATCCTGCGCGACGGACGCGAGCTGCGCGTCTACGGCTCGCAGGGCGAGCAGCGCCTGGCGCTGCTGGCCCTGCTGCTCGCCGAGCGCGACGTGCTCGCGCGCGAGCGGCGGCGCCCGCCGCTGATGCTGCTCGACGACGTCATGAGCGAGCTCGACTGCAGAGCGCCGCGAGCTGCTCGCCGGCGAGCTCACAAGCGGGAGGACAGAGCGTCATCGCAACGACCGACCTCGCCCACGTGCCGGGCGCCAACGAGGCATCCGTCGCACGGCTGCGCGTCTCTGCTGGGGCGATCCTGCAGGAGGCGCATCGCCGCATGAGCAGGACCGCCCCCCGCCCGCTCGCGCTCGCGCTCGACGGCCTCACCGCCGGTGCTCGCGCCGGCGACGACCCTGGCCCGCGTGCAGGAGGTCTGGGAGCGCACCAGCGGGCCGGCGATCGCCGGCGCCGCGCGTCCCAGCGCAGAGCGCGACGGCGTGCTGACCGTGACCTGCGCGGCCGCGGTGTGGGCGCAGGAGCTCGATCTGATGGCCGATGAGCTGATCCTCCGCCTGAACACCGCGCTCGGCGCGGAGGCCATCCGCGAGCTGCGCTGCAGGACCGGTTGAAGGCCGCCGCCACGCGGGAGGTCGTGCGACGTCAGCAGCTCTGAGCGCCGGCTCGGCGGAGTGCGCTCCGGCGCGCGCTTCGTCTGCCGGGTCTGCGGAGGCGTCGGAGGCGTAGGACACGCCGAGTACGCTTGTCGGATGGCCGAAGGCGACCGGCTGATCTTCGAGAAGGATCGGTGTCTGACCTGTAGCGGATTGGGCTGGACATGGTGGCCGGCTACGCCCCCTCAGGAAGGCAAATGGGTCGTATGCCGCGGGTGCATGGGGACGGGACGCAGCGACCAGACGGGCGACAAGCTGCCGAAGCCGCAGGGGGCGGGCCGACCCGCGCCCTGAGCCGTCGGGTTTGCCCGCGCGCAGATCGTCGTTTCCCCCGTGTTTTTCTGCATTTTGCAGGCATTTAGGCCTTCTCGCCGGCCGGCTCGAGCACCCCGCCGTGCTATTCTTATGTGCATACTCAACCCGCCCCCACCGTGGTCCTCGCGCCCCGGAATCCGGGGCGTTCTCATGTCATCGGAGGGCCATTGGCCACAGGTAGCAACAGCTCTGAAGGGAGCGCCGGTAAGGGCGGCGTCAACGACCCGTCGATGAGCGGACGGCTCCTCGAGCTACGACGCGCAGGACATCACCGTCCTCGAGGGCCTCGAGGCCGTGCGCAAGCGCCCCGGGCATGTACATCGGCTCGACCGGCGTCATGGGTCTGCACCATCTCGTCTACGAGGTCGTCGACAACTCCGTCGACGAGGCGCTCGCCGGCTTCTGCACGGAGGTCTCGGTCACGATCCATCCCGACAACTCGGTCACGGTCGTCGGACAACGGCCGCGGGATTCCCGTGGCGACCATGGAGAAGGAGGGGCGTCCCGCCGTCGAGGTCGTGCTCACCGTCCTTCACTCCGGCGGCAAGTTCGGCGACGGCGGCGGCTACAAGGTCTCCGGCGGCCTGCACGGCGTCGGCGTCTCGGTCGTCAACGCTCTGTCCGAGCGCCTGCTCGTGCGAGATCCGCCGCGACGGCTACGTCTTCTCGCAGGAGTACTCGCGCGGGGCTCCCCAGGCCGAGCTCGTCCGGGCGAGAAGCTGCCGCCGCAGCGCCGACAGGCACCACCGTCACGTTCCTTGCCCGACGCCGACATCTTCGAGACGCTGGAGCTTCGACTTCCACACGCTCGAGGAGCGCCTGCGCGAGACGGCCTTCCTCACGCGCGGCCTGAAGATCTCGATCGTCGACGAGCGCGGCGAGGGGCACTCCGCCGAGTTCCAGTACGAGGGCGGCATCGAGGACTTCGTCGCGTATCTCAACGAGAACAAGGACACGGTCCATCGCAAGGTCGTCTTCTTCGCCGGCGAGAGCGAGGAGGGCGCGGCGGAGATCGCGATGCAGTGGAACTCCTCCTACCAGGAGTCGATCCACTCGTTCGCCAACAACATCAACACGCGCGAGGGCGGCTCGCACATGAGCGGCTTTCGCTCGGCGCTCACACGCACGCTCAACAAGTACGCGCGCGATCACGGACTGCTCAAGGAGAAAGAGGACAACCTGTCCGGCGAGGACGTACGCGAGGGACTCACCGCGGTGATCTCCGTCAAGCTGCGCGACCCGCAGTTCGAGGGCCAGACGAAGACCAAGCTCGGCAACCCCGGCATGGCGGGCTTCGTCGAGTCGATCGTCAACTCCGGCCTGGGCGAGTTCCTGGAGGAGAACCCCAGCGAGGCGCGTGCCGTGATCATGAAGTCCGTGCAGGCCCAGCGGGCGCGCGAGGCGGCGCGCAAGGCGCGGGATCTGACCAGGCGCAAGTCTGCGCTCGAGAACTCCACGCTGCCGGGAAAGCTCGCCGACTGCTCGGTCAAGGACCCTTCGCTCGCCGAGCTGTTCGTCGTCGAGGGCGACTCCGCCGGCGGCTCGGCGAAGCAGGGTCGCGATCGCAACACCCAGGCCGTCCTGCCACTACGCGGAAAGATCCTCAACGTCGAGAAGTCGCGCATCGACAAGGTGCTCCAGAACACCGAGATCCAGGCGCTGATCACCGCGATCGGCACCGGCGTGCGCGACGAGTTCAATCTCGAGAACGCCCGCTACCACAAGGTCGTGATCATGACCGACGCCGACGTCGACGGCGCGCATATCCGCACGCTGGTGCTCACCCTGCTCTTCCGCGAGATGCAGGAGCTGATCGAGGCTGGCTACGTCTACATCGCCAAGCCGCCCCTGTACAAGCTCAAGCAGGGCTCGCGCGAGCGCTACATCGAACGGGACTCCGAGCTCGAGGACATCCTGCTGTCGGACAAGTGGGAGAAGATCGAGGTCTTCGACCGCCACGGCACGCAGTTCAAGCTCACCGAGAGCCGCTGGCAGCGCTTCTCGAGGCTGCTCAAGCAGTACGAGGGGTGGGCGTCCTCGCTGCGCGCCGCCCACGGCCACGACATGGTCCAGTTCCTGGAGGAGTCCTCGCTGCTGGGCGAGCAGGTGAGCACGGCCGAGGCGGCAATCGAGCTGCTGAGCCGCGCCGAGGAGCCTGGGCGAGACGCACGCCACCGAGCTGGTCGGGCAGGATCCCATTGAGATCCGCGTCAAGGCGGTCGAGACGAGCACCGGCTTCGCCCGCACGCACCGCATCAAGCGCGCCATGTTCGACTCCCAGGACTACCGGCAGCTCGCGCGCGTCCACGCGCAGCTGATCGAGCTCGCCGGCATCCCGCCGTTCGACGTGCGCCTTGGCGACAGTCGCGAGACCGCCCCGTCCTTCGAGGCGCTGCGCGCGGCCGTCCTGGCGGTCGCGCAGAAGGGGATCAAGCTGCAGCGCTTCAAGGGGCTCGGGGAGATGAACGCCGACCAGCTGGGCGAAACGACGATGTCGCCGACCACACGCATGCTCGCCCAGGTCACGCTCGAGGACGCCGCTGCGGCCGACCGCATCTTCTCCAAGCTGATGGGCGACCAGGTCGAGCCGAGGCGCGAATTCATCGAAGAGAACGCGCGCGCAGTGGCGAACCTCGATGTGTAGGAGGAGCTGAGCTGTGGCATCTGCTGATGTGATCGGCGGCGGCAACGTCGAACCGCGTGCACTCGAGGAGGAGATGCGCTCCGCCTACCTCGACTACGCCATGTCGGTGATCGTCGGTCGCGCGCTGCCCGATGTCCGCGACGGCCTGAAGCCGGTGCACCGCCGCGTGCTCTACGCGATGAACGAGCTGGGCCTCGGCCCCACCCGCTCATACGCCAAGTGCGCCAAGATCGTCGGCGAGGTGATGGGCAACTATCACCCCCACGGCGACTCCGCCATCTACGACACGCTCGTGCGCATGGCCCAGGACTTCTCGATGCGCAACGAGCTCGTCGACGGGCAGGGCAACTTCGGCTCCGTCGACGACGACCCGGCTGCCGCGATGCGCTACTGCGTCACGGGCGAGACCCGAGTCCGCACGCCCGGCGGGACGGTCCGCATCGATGCGATCGTCCCGGACGCCCGCGCGGACTCGGATAACCCGGTGGATGTCGAGGTGCTCGACCGCCTCGGACGCCCCGTGCACGCGTCGGCGCTGTTCCACTCCGGCGAGCACCCCACCCTGCGGCTGAAGACCGCTGAGGGCTACGAGTTGACCGGGACAGTCAACCACCCGGTGCTGTGCCTGGTGCGGATGGCGGGCGTGCCGCTGTTGATGTGGAAGCTGCTCGAGGAGATCGCTCCCGGTGAGCGAGTTCTGCTGCACCGCAAGGCCACTGCGGTCGGACGGGACCTGGACGATCGTGCACGCATGCTGGCGGTGCTGGCGGGAGCCTTTGTGTCGGAGGGCTGGTTCGGCGACAGACGCGCCGGCTTCAACAACCTCGACAGAGACTTCTTCGACTCCGTGATCGACGCCTACGACGCGGTGGTCGGCGGACCTCGCCACATCAGCTCGCGCACCATCGCGTCGGGGAACCTCTGCCACGAGCTGGATGTGCAGAACCTCGATGCGCTGCGTCGCAGCCCGCTGGCAGAGCTGGAGGGCCTGCAGAGCGAGTGCAAGCGCGTGCCCGAGCTCGTGTGGTCGGGCACCTGCGCCTTCAAGCGCGTCTTCCTCCAAGCCCTCTTCGAGGGCGACGGCTCCTGCTCGCTCCTCCCTCGCAGCACCATCCAGATCTCCTACTCGACGCGCAGCGGCGAGCTCGCCCGCGGCGTCCAGCAGCTGCTGCTGGAGCTCGGTGTGGTCTCGCGCCTCAGCCGCTCGGCCCGGGGCGAGATCAAGGTTGTGATCACCAACCGCCGCGACGCGCGTCTGTTCGCCGCGCGCGTCGGATTTCTCGGCGTCAAGCAGGCCAAGCTCGAGCAGGCGCTCGCGGCGATACCCCTCGGCAGCCGCGCGCTCAGCCACGACCACGTTCCGCATCTCGCCGGCTACATCCGCGCAGAGGGTGGGTCGACCTACGAGCAGCGCGACTGGCTGAGACGCCACAACGTCGACCGGATCGAGCGTTGGGAGCGTCAGTCGACGGCGATCCTCGAGCGGATCGCCTCGCAGGAGGTCCGCGATGTCGTCGCGCCCCTCGTGAGCGGGGACTACTACTACGCGAAGGTCGCGTCGGTCGAGCCGGCCGGCGTGGCGCCCGTCTACTCGCTTCGGGTGGACACCGACGATCACTCCTTCCTGACAAACGGCTTCGTCAGCCACAACACCGAGGCGCGTCTGGCGCGCATCGCCACCGAGATGCTGCGCGATCTCGACATGGACACGGTCGACTTCGTGCCGAACTACGACGGCTCGCGCCAGGAACCGCTGGTGCTTCCTGCGCGCTTTCCCAACCTGCTCGTCAACGGCTCCTCGGGCATCGCCGTGGGCATGGCCACCAACATCCCCCCGCACAACCTGCGCGAGGTGATCGACGCCACGATCGCCTACATCGAGGATCCGGAAATCGACATCGGCGGGTTGATGAAGCACGTCAGGGGCCCGGACTTTCCGACCGGCGGGATCATCCTCGGGCACGCCGGCATCCGCGACGCCTACGAGACCGGCCGCGGCCGCGTGCGGATCCAGGCTCGGGCCCACGTGGAGCCGCTGAAACAGGGCAAGGAGGCGATCGTCGTCACCGAGCTGCCGTTCATGGTCAAGAAGGGCGGCGACGGCGGCCTGATCCAGAAGATCGCCGACCTCGTGCACGAGAAGAAGATCTCCGAGATCTCCGATCTGCGCGACGAGTCCGACAAGCGCGGGATGCGCCTGGTGATCGAGCTCAAGCGCGACGCGATCCCGAAGGTGGTGCTCAACAAGCTCTACAAGCACACGCCCATGCAGTCGACGTTCGGCGTGAACATGGTCGCGCTGGTCGACAACGTGCCGCGCACGCTGGACCTGCGCGCGGTGATCCACAACTACGTCGCCCACCAGCGCGAAGTGATCGTGCGCCGCACCAAGCACGAGCTCTCCGAGAAGGAGGCCCGGGCGCACATCCTCGAGGGCCTGCTCACGGCGCTCGAGCACCTCGACGAGATCATCGAGCTGATCCGCGGCTCGCGCGACCGCGAAAGCGCGCGCGAGCAGCTGGTCGCGCGCTTCGAGCTCAGCGCGATTCAGGCGACCGCGATCCTCGATCTGCGTCTCTCTCAGCTCACGGCGCTGGAGGCCGACGGGATCAAACAGGAGCACGCCGATGTCACCGAGCGCATCGCCGAGCTGCGCTCGATCCTGGGCGACGAGAGCCGCGTGCTGGAGGTCATCAAGGAGGAGCTCTCAGAGATCGGCGAGCGCTTCGGCGATGAGCGGCGCACCGAGATCAGCCACTCCGAGGATGAGATCGACATCGAGGACCTGATCGCCGATCAGCAGATGGTGATCACGATCACCCAGAGCGGCTACATCAAGTCGCTGCCGCTGGCCACCTATCGCCAGCAGCAGCGCGGCGGGCGCGGCGTGACTGGCATGGACATGAAGGACGGCGACTTCATCGAGCACCTGTTCGTGTGCTCATCGCACGACTACCTGCTGTTCTTCTCCAACCGCGGCAAGGTCTATCGCTCCAAGGTCTACGAGCTGCCGGAGGCGCAGCGGACCGCCAAGGGGCGCGCGCTCGTCAACATCCTGCCGCTGGCCGAGGGCGAGCGGATCCAGGCGGTGCTCTCGACGCGTGACTTCTCCGAGACGAAGTTCCTCGTGTTTGCCACCCGCAACGGCACGGTCAAGAAGACCGAGCTGCTCGCCTACAACACGCCCATCAAAGCGGACGGCATCATCGCCATCAACATCCGCGAGGACGACGAGCTGCTCGCGGTGCGCGCCGTCGATCCCGATGATGAGATCATCATGGTCTCGCGCGCCGGGCTGACCGTGCGCTTCGCCGAGTCCGACGCGCGTCCCATGGGTCGCGACACCACCGGGGTCCGCGGCATGGACGTCGGCAAGGACGGCCGGGTCATCGCGATGGACGTCGCCCGCGACGACATGGACCTCCTGGTGGTCACCGAGAACGGCTACGGCAAGCGCACGCAGATCAGCCACTACCGCAAGACCAACCGCGGCGCCAAAGGGGTCAAGACGATCGGCCTGACCGAGAAAAAGGGAGGGCTCGCCGGGGCGCTCGTCGTCCGCGACCACCAAGAGCTGGTGTTCATCAGCGTCGGAGGGATGGTCCAGCGCACGAGCGCCGCCGGGATCTCCCAGCAGGGTCGCTCGGCCACTGGCGTGCGCGTGATGAACCTCAAGGACGACGACCTCGTGAGCGCTGTGGCACTCGTGGTCGACACCGGCGAGGATACGGTCCCGGCCGCGGCCGCGGAGCCGGATGTGGGCAGCGCGCCCTCCCCCCCGCAGCAGCCCTAGCGCGCAAGACGGCGCCCAAGAGTCACGCTGCGCTCCAACCTGTCCAGTTTCCCGCGCTCGTGCTCAGATAGTCCCGCACGCCGGCCGACAGGCGGAGGGTGCGCAGACTCAGCATCCTCCTCGCGACGGCCGCCGCCGTCATCGGCTACACCCTGCCCGCCCTGGTCCCCGCCGCCGATGGCGCCCCTTCCGCAGCGCCCGCGCCCGCGCCCATCGGCCACGTCGCCGGCCGCAATGCCCGCCCCGGGTGCCGCTCGCACGGCGCCCGCGCGCTGCCTGCGAAGGCGCGCTCGCACGAGCTCGATCACGGCTGTCACGCTGGACCGCGTAGCACGAACGCCGCGACCAGGCCCGGGGCGAAGCCGGGCGTCAAGACGAAGAGCGCCGTCAGCGGCGCGAGGAAGCTCGGCGCCAAGACCAAGACCAAGACGAACAGCGGCGCCAGGCACGGCGTGCGGCCGAGCACGGCCAGCACAGATCCCACGCCGGCCGCTCCGAGCAGCCCCGCGAGCGACACCGCCACCGCTGCGCAGGACCGCGCTGCCGCGATCGCCGCGGTGCTGGCGACGACGTGCCAGAACACCGAACTGATCCCCACCGCCGCCGATCTCGAACAGGTCCGCGCCGCCGTGCTATGCCTGATCAATCAGAAGCGCGCCCAGAACGGCGAGGCTCCGCTCGCGCTGAACAGCCAGCTCGCGGCGGCAGCCGAAGGCCACAGCCAGGAACTGGTCTCCGCCGACTACTTCGCGCACGTGTCGCCGAACGGCCTCACCCCGGTCGATCGCATCCGCGAAACCGGCTACATCCCCGGCCCGGAAGTCGGCTATGTGATCGGCGAGAACCTCGCCTGGGGGACCTACCAACTCGCCACGCCGCAGTCGATCGTCTCCGCCTGGATCGCCTCGCCCGGGCACCTCGCCAACATCCTCGAAAGCCAGTACGTGGAAACCGGCATCGGCGTGACGCCCGCGGTTCCCGAGTCGCTGGCCGACGGCGCGCCCGGCGCGACCTACGCGCAGGAGTTCGGGGTGATCATCCGCTGAGGCGGGCGCGGGCACGCCACGACAGCATGTCATCTCCGTTCGCTACTCTGGCCTGACCAGAGAAAGGAGGTGGTCCTAACGTTGAGTGACAGTTCTTGCGGGACCCTGGAGGTGACCGGCCACTAGGTCGGACAGGCTGGACCGCCTAGCGGAATCCAACCCGGGACACCCCGAGACGGCTGCCGGTTCTGGTCCCTCCGGTGGCTTGTTCGCCGTTTCGGCCATTCCAGTCAGAGCAGCATCGCGAAGGGCGCCTTGCGTTAGAAGGCGCCCTTCGCCGTTCGTGCCGCCCGGCCGGGGCCCTCGCCGCGGCCGGGCGCGCACCGCTCGAGCCGGCTGCGGGCGATGATCCGCGCCGGCCTGCTCAGGCGGCCTGCGGCAGGTACTGCAGCCATGCCGTCGGAATCGTCGGGCTGGCGACCTGGATGAAGATCTCCGCGCGCGGGGTGCGCGGAGCGTGACGCGGGTGCATGCCCGCCTGGCGCGGCAGGCGGTCGCCCTTGCGCCGGTTGCAGGGTGCGCAGGAGGCCACGATGTTCTCCCAGCTCGAGGAGCCGCCCTTGGAGCGGGGGATCACATGGTCGACCGTGAGATTGGAGCGCGATCCGCAGTACTGGCAGGTCCAGCTGTCGCGCGCGAACACCGCCCGGCGGGTGATCTTGCGCCGATGGGCGTCCCGGGGGACGTTGACGTAGCTCACGAGGCGGATCACCACAGGCCGCGCGAGCGTCGAGCTCTCCGAACGCAGCTCCCAGCGGGCGCGCTCGAGCAGCTCGGCCTTTTCCTTGAGCAACAGCACGACCGCGCGGCGCACCGTGCACACGTTGATCGGCTCATACGTTGCGTTCAAGACGAGCACCCGGCCACTCATCGCCGTCGCGGGCGATGTGTTAGGTCCGTGCCGCTGGTGCTCTGAGGGCGACACGGACCCCACCGGCTCTGGTGGGACGGTGCTCTCCATCTTCAGGGCCGGAGTGTAGCGGTGCCGCTCACGTTCCGCCGCGCGCGAGCGGCCGGATCGCTCATGCCGCCGCGCTCTCGGACCCGGCGGCGGCGGGGTAGGAGCCGAGCACGCGCATCTCCTCGCAGAGCATCGCGACGCCGGCGATGGCCTCGGCCACGGGCGCTTCGCTCGCGCGACCGGCGAGGTCGGCGAAGAACATGTAGCTCCCGAGCCGCTGCCGCCGCGGGCGCGACTCGATCTTCGTCAGGTTGATCTCCCTGCGGGCGAACTCGTCCAGGCAGCGAACCAGCCAGCCGGGGCGCTCGGCCCCGAGCCCCCAGAACACGAGCGAGGTCTTCCACCCCTCGCCGCCAGCGGCTCGCAGTGGCGGCGCGCCGTCGTGCCCGGGGCGCCCGAGCCAAACGAAGCGTGTTTCGTTGTCGTCGCGGTCCTCGACCCCGTCACGGATGACGCTGCCGCCGTAGATCCGGGCCGCCAGCAGGGTTCCCAGCGCGGCCTGCTCACGACGCCCGGCCGCGACCACGCTCCGCACCGCCTCGGCGGTCGAGCTGGCGGGAAGGACCCGCGCGTGGGGGAGCTCGGTGCGCAGAAACCGCGCGCACTGCCCCGGCACCTGTGGGTGGGTGATCACCGTCTCGATCTCCTCGAGCCCGACCGGCTCGGCGGCAATCAGCGAATGCCTGACCCTGAGCAGGGCCTCTCCCACGATCTCGACATCGCTCGCCTCGCCGGCGAGCAGATCGAGCGTGACGCTGATCGACCCCTCCAGCGAGTTCTCGATCGGCACGATCGCCCACCGCACCTCCTCCTCGCGGAGCGCCATGACCGTGTCATAGATGCTCGCCAGCGGATACGGCTCGACGGCATCCGCGGCGGCGCTCGCCAGCAGGGCCTCCTCGCTGAAGGTTCCCTCGGGACCGAGATAGCCGACGCGCGGCCGGCCGGATGGCATCTCAGGCGCTGTGTCCGGCGGCATCCCCGCTGTCCAGGTCCCAGCCGCCGGCGACTGCCAGGCGCACGGCCTCGGCCTCCTCGGGAGAGAGCTCGAGTTCGCCCCGCCCGCCGCGCACCTGCTTGCCGTACACGCGTGCCTGGTCGCGATGATGGATGCACGAGAGCACGATCCCCGACTGTTCGTTGTCGAGCAGGGCGATCGACATCGACTGCTGGCCCGACAGCTCGTTGTAGGCGTCGTAGCGCACGAGCGCCCGGTGCGCGATGGCCCCGCGCAACGACGTCTCGACTCCGGCGAGCCGCCCGTCGAGGCGCGCGGCGATCACATCGACGTCATCGCGAAGCTCCTCGAATGCCTGCTGCATGGCGGCCGCATGCGCGACCACGTCCTGTTCCTGATCCTCGCCCAGCAGGATCCGCTGCGCGCGGCCCAGGCGGCGCACGGAGAACATCAACGCGATGCAGCCCACGAGCGCCGCGATCGCCACGGCGCCCGCGGCGATCGCGATGATGCCCTGCGTGTCGGTGACCGATGCGATCATCGGCACAAGTTAGCCGCTCGGCTGCCGGCGGGCCCGGGAGGCGGCCTATTGGCCGAAGATCGCCAGGTAGACGCCCTTGTTGTTTTCGAGGTCGTTCTCGCCGGGAACCCCCTCGACGTAGGCTTCGATCTTCGAGGCCACCCCGAGGGGGATGCCGGCCACCGGGATTTCCACGTTGACCTTCTTGCCCGGTTCGGTCGAGTTGATCACCCTGGAGGCCTTGAACTGCTTGCCGCCCGCCGTGACCGTGACGTCCACCTTGACGTCGGTCTCGGGGAATTCGCCGGAGTTTTCGACGGTCACGGTGAAGGTCGGGCTGCCGCCGCCGCTGATGTGGTTGAGCGTGGGTTCGGGCGCGAGCGTGTTGGTGCCCACGCTCGTGGAGATCAGCGCGCTGCCGTGGTTGCCGGTGACCGTCTGAGCGGACTTGGAGCTGCTGCTCTGCCCGCTGAGCCGCGCCTGCACCGTGCTCGGTTCAAGCCAGCCCAGATTCGGCAGGAAGCGCGTTGCAGTGGTGCTCAGGCCGTGGATCCCGTTGGCCGCCAGCGTCTCCTGGATCAGCGGGACGACGCGCTGGGAGTGGATCACGTCCGAGGCCAGGAAGATCTCCATGTCGCCGGCGATCAGCGTGCTGGCCTTGTTGAGCTGACCGCCGAGCGCCGTGGGCATCAGCGACGCCAGCTTGGTCATGCCTTCGACGCGCAGGTCGTAGACCAGCACCAGGTTGCGCTGCGCGGACGCCATTTCGCCCGGCACGCTGAGGTTCCTGGCCCGTTCGTCGAGCTTCTGCGCCTGCATGCGCAGCTGGTCGATCTGCCCCTCGACTTCCAGGGCCGGCTTGCTGGTCGCGTTGGTCAGGGTGCTGAAGAGCGGATGGGAGACCTGTTCGTCTGATTCCTGCGCGAGCTGGCTGACGGCCCGGTTGTAGTCCTTCAGCGACTGCTGCTTCTGACTTTTCAGACAGCCGTTGATCACCAGCACGATCACGATCAGGAGCACCACCGCCACGCCGGCCGCGATGCGCCGGCGCATCATCAGGGTGTGCTGGTCGAGCGCGCCGGCGCCTGCGGCCGGTTGCGGTCGGCGCGGGCGCGGACGCCGAGGGGCCGACGAGGCCGGAGGCCGTGGTGTCCGGGTTGATGGTCGAGGCGCTGTCTCCTCGCCATCGTCGAAGAACGACAAAAGCTCGCTCCTTGCAGGGATTCTGGAAGTGCCCAAGTATGACTGCCGGTCACCTCCCTGGCGAGCCTGCAACTTCTCGGTCAGCCTATCCGCTGTCAGCTCAGGCGGCAGGGAGACGGCCTGCGGGCGGCGAACGCAGGATCCGGTGGAGTCGCCACGCACCCTCCTTCAAGCGCCCCTGCCCGGGCAGCCCTCGACCGAGGAGGAGCCCCGGCGGGGGCGGATCTCACCCCGCGCCGGCCCGCGCCGGGAGCCCGCTGCGCCCGCCCGGGCGGAAAGCCCCGTCCTGGGTCGCTATCGCCTGCTCGAGCGCCTCGGTCAGGGCGGCTTCGGCGAGGTCTGGCGCGCGCACGACGAGCTGCTGCACCGCGAGGTGGCGGTCAAGCGGGTGTGGCTCGGGCCCGACGGAGACAGCGAGCGGGCGGTGCGAGAGGCGCTGGCCGCCGCCCGCCTGGCGCACCCCGCGATCGTGGCCCTGTATGAGGCCTGCGCGGTCGATGACGCCTTCTACCTGATCTCCGAGCTGGTCGACGGCGAAACCCTGGCGCGGCTGATCGCCGAGCACTCGCTCGAGGACGAGGAGGTGCTCGAGATCGGAGTGGCGCTCGCCGACGCGCTCTCACACGCGCACGCCCGCGGCGTGATCCATCGCGACATCAAGCCGCAGAACGTGCTCGTGCCCGACCGCCCAGAAGGCGCCGCCGCCGTGGCCAAGCTCACCGACTTCGGCGGCGCGAGCCTGGTCGGCGAGGACGCGCTCACCCGTACCGGCGACGTGCTCGGCACGCTCGCGTACATGGCGCCCGAGCAGAGCGAGGGCCGGGCGGTTCGCGAGGAGGCCGACCTCTATTCGCTCGCGCTCGTGCTGTACGAGGCCCTCTGCGGCGTCAACCCCGTGCGCGGTCCCACGCCGGCCGCCACCGCGCGGCGGATCGGGGAGGCGCTAGCCCCGCTCGGCCGGACCCGCACGGATCTGCCGCGCGCTCTCACCCACGCGCTGGACCGGGCCCTCTCGCCGTCTCCGAGCGAGCGAGGGACGCTCGATCAGCTCCGCCTCGCGCTCGAGGAGGCGCTCGAGCGCGGCCTGCGTCGCTCGCCCCGCCTGCGCCGCGCGCGCGCGACTGCCACCGCCGAGCAGCCTCCGCCGGCGCGGCGCGAGCCGTCGCCGGCGCGGCGCGTGCCGCGCGCTGCGGAGCTCGCCATCCCCGCGGCCGTCTCAGCCGACGTACCGGAGCCCGCGCCGGCTTCGCGCATGGTTCTGCCGCGCGCGGCTTGGATCGCCTGCGCGCTCGCGCTGATCGTCTGGCAGGTCTCGGCGGGCCGCGCCGGGGTGGGCGTGCTGATGGCGGCGGCCCTGCTGCCGCTCGCGGCCCTGCCGCGCCGCGCCGGGCCGACGTGGCTCCTCGCAGGGCTCGCGCCGGCGCTCGGTTTCGTCGGCCTCGCAGGCGCCTTTCCCGCGTTCGCCGGACAGGCCAGGCGCTGGCAGGAGCGCGCGGCGCTCGGCGCGCTCGGCTACTGGTGGCTGACCCTGGCCGAGCCGCTCGCCGACTCCCAAGCGGCCGGCGGGCGGCTGTGGCTGGGGGCGCCCTCCAACACGCCCCCCCGCGGCGCCTGGGAGAGCTCGCTCAGCGTCAGCGCCCTGCACGTGCTCGCCCCCATGCTCACCCTCGGCGTGCTCCTGGGAGCGGCGCTGTGGGCCGCCGCCGCGCTGGTGCTGCCCTGGATCGTGCGCGGTCGCAGCGCCGCGCTGGATGTGGTCGCCGCGGCCGCCTGGTCGGCCGCGCTCGTGGCGGCCGCGCCGGCGCTCGACGCGGGCCTCTCCGCGCAGGCCGCTCACCCCAGCCCGCGTGGAGCCGTTCTCGGTGCGATTCTCGGTGCGATGGTCGCGGTCGCCGCACGCGCCCTGCGTGGCCCTGTCTGACGCAGGGTGCGTAGCATGGCTCACGCCTGCCGGCCGATCACGAGTCGCCCGGCAGAGCCGTCCGCCAATGAACCTGCTCAAGAGCGTCGAGACCACGATCGCCAGCCTCGTCGAGGGCACCTTCGGGCGCGTGTTCCGATCCGAGGTGCGCCCGATGGAGCTCGCGCGCAAGCTCGCCCGCGAGATGGACGCGCACCGGACCGTGTCGGTCTCACGCGTGTACGTGCCCAACGAGTACTCGGTGTGGCTCTCGCCCGCCGACCGCGCGCGCTACGAGGGCGTCGAGCACGAGGTGATCGACGAGCTCTGTGGCTACCTGCTGGAGCACGCTCGCCGTGAGTCGCTGATCCTGGCCTCACATCCGGTGATCGTCTTCCACACCGACGACGCGCTCGCGCTCGGAGAGTTCGGCATCCAGGCGCGGTTGGTCCGACCGGCCGATCACAGTGAGCAGTCTCACGCCCCCCAACCACCCGTGGAGCAGCCCGAACACGGCCAGACGATGATCTACAGCACCTCAGCGCGCGTCGGTGGCGCCGTCGAGCAGGCCCAGGCCCGCCGCGGCGCCCCGCGAGCGCTGCTGGCCACCGGCGGCCGCCGGCTGTTGGTGCCGGCCGCCGGTGGCACGATCGGCCGCAGCCGCGACTGCGAGATCGTGATCGAGGACGTGGGCGTCTCGCGCCGTCACGCCGAGATCCGGCCGGCCGCCGACGGCTGGACGATCGAGGACCTCGGCTCGACCAACGGTGTGATCGTCAATGGCCGGGAAGTTCGCGGCGTGCAGCCGCTGCGAGTCGGCGATCGTGTCGAGCTGGGCTCGACGGAGATCGTCTTCGAACTTCGATGACCACGCTCGCGCCCGTATCGGTTGCCCTGAAGTTCGGCTTCCTCGCCGTGCTCTACCTGTTCCTGCTGTGGGTCGTGCGCAGCGCTCGCCGGGATCTCAGAGCGGGCGAGCCCTCGGCGATCGAGCGCGGGCGCGGCGCCGTGGGCGCGGCCCCCCCGCCCGACGCCACCGGCATGTACTCGGCCTCGGCGCTCGGCAGCGCCGACGTCGTCCACCGTTCCCCCCGGCTGGTGGTCGAGCGCGCTCCGGGCCACGACCCCGGGATGATCTACGACCTCGACGGAGACATCGTGCTCGGCCGCGGCGATCGCGCCGACATCCGGCTGGAGGACCCGTTCGCCTCCTCGCGGCACGCCCACATCTACGAGCAGGGCAACATACTGGTCATCGAGGACCTCGGCTCGACCAACGGCAGCTATCTCAACGAGGAGCTGCTCGAGACACCCAGGCCGCTGCACCCAGGCGATCGCGTGCGAATCGGCGACAGCGAATTCAGCTTTGAGGTCGACTGACATGCTGCGCGTGGCCGAGCAGTACGCCGGAACCGACACCGGGCGCCAGCGACGCGCCAACGAGGACTCCCTGCTCGCTCGCTCGCCGTTGTTCGTGGTCGCCGACGGCATGGGCGGGGCACAGGCCGGGGAGGTGGCCTCGCGAATCGCGGTCGAGTCCTTTCAGCCCGGTCTGCAGGGCCAGTCCCAGCCCGAGCTCGAGCTCGCGACGATGGCGCAGGCGGCGAACGCGCGCATCCACGAGCTCTCGCACTCAAACGCCGAGCAGGCCGGCATGGGCACGACGCTCACGGCCATCTACGTCGGTGAGCAGGAGGTGGCGATCGCCCACGTCGGCGACAGCCGCGCCTACTGCCTGCGCGATGGCGAGCTCGTGCGCCTCACCGACGATCACTCGCTCGTCGACGAGCTGATGCGCCAGGGCAGGCTCACGCCGGAGGAGGCGATCGAGCATCCCCAGCGCTCGGTCATCACGCGCGCGCTCGGACCGGAGGGCACGGTCGAGGTCGACACGCGCTCCTTCAGCGCGCGCGCCGGGGATGTGTACCTGCTGTGCAGCGACGGTCTCACCACGATGCTCTCCGAAGATGAGATCCTGGCCCTGCTGCTGGCCCATCCGCGCCTGCGCGACGCCGGCGAGGCATTGATCGTGGCCGCCAACGAGGCCGGTGGGCGGGACAACATAACCGTCCTCTTGATACGCCTCGAGGAGGTGCGCCGCGCCGAGGCCCCGGTCGCAGAGGAAGCCACGATGATCGGCGCCCCCGCGGTCGTGGCGCCGGTGAGCCCGCGCGCACCGCGCCAGCCGCGTGCCGCCTCCGAGCCCGCCGCGGATCTGCGCAAGCGCCGCCGCCGGCGGCGCGTCGGCCTGCTCGCGGTCGCGCTTGCGGTCCTCGGCCTGCTCGGCTCCGCGGCCTACCTGGCGCTGCAGTCGGTCTACTTCATCGGCACCAACAGCCGCGGGCTGGTCACGCTGTTCCAGGGTGTGCCCTACCGACTGCCGGGCAACTTCCCGCTCTACAGCACCGACTACGTCTCCGGTGTCAGCGCCTCGACGCTGACACCGCAGCTCCGGCACACGCTGCTCGACCACACGTTGCGCGCGGAATCCGACGCCGCCGGCTTGATCCGCAGCCTCGAACTCGGGCAGCTCGAATGAGGTGCGCGGCGTGAACCGGCCGATCGTCCGCCTCTACGGGCTCGTGGTCCTGCTGTTCCTGCTGCTGGTGGCGTTCACCTCGCGCTGGACCATCTTCGAAGCCTCCTCGCTGCGCGAGAACCCGCTCAACGCGCGTGCGCTGCTCGAGCAGGAGCGCATCGACCGCGGGCCGATCCTCGCCGCCGACGGGACGGTGCTCGCGCACAGCGTCCGCAGCACGGAAGGCACCTACCAGCGCGTGTATCCGCTGGGCGAACTGTTCGCCCACGCGATCGGCTACCACTACACCGACCCCGACCTCGGCAGCTCGGGGCTGGAGCGCTACCGCAACGCGGAGCTCAACGGCCAGTCCACCGCCAACCTCCAGAGTGTGCTCGACCAGCTCCAGGGCAAGAAACCGCAGGGGGACAAGGTGATCACCACGCTCGACCCCAGCGCCCAGCGGGTCGCGATGACGGCGCTCGCCGGCCACCAGGGAGCGGTTGTGGCGCTCGAACCGCGCAGCGGCGCGGTCACCGTCATGGCCTCCTCGCCGAGCTTTGACCCCAACGCGCTGCGCTCCCTCAGCGCCTATTCGGCGCTCACGAGGGACACCGCCGGACGACCGCTCGTCAACCGCGCGACCCAGTTCGGCTACGCGCCCGGATCGACCTTCAAGGTCGTGACCGCCACGGCTGCCATCGACACCGGCGCCTACACGCCCGAATCGACCGTCAGCGGGGCCGACAACGTGCTCATCTCCGGGGTGCCCCTCCAGAACGACAACAACGAGAGCTTTGGGCCGATAACCCTCACGGCCGCGCTCGCCCACTCGGTCAACACCGTCTGGGCGCAGGTGGCCGAAAAGCTGGGCAAGCGCACGATGGGGCGCTACATGACCCGCTTCGGCTTCGATCGCAAGCCGCAGCTCGACTTTCCGGCCGAAGAGATGTCCGCCAGCGGCGAGTACCTCGGGCAGCGCCTGATCTCCCCGATCAACCCGCAGGTGGACGTCGGGCGCATGGGGATCGGCCAGGACAAACTCGAGGTCGTCCCGCTGCAGATGGCCGAGGTCGCCGCCGCGGTCGCCAACCGCGGCAGGTTGATGGTCCCGCACATGACCGCGCGGATAGTCGACCCCGAAGGGCGCACGGTCCAGAGCATCCGGCCGCGGCTGCAGTCGGACGTCATGAAGCCCTCCACGGCGGCCGCCGTCACCTCGATGATGGAAGCGGTGGTCAATGAAGGCACCGGCACCGCCGCGCAGATCCCGGGCGTGCAGGTGGCGGGCAAGACGGGCACCGCCGAGACGCAGATCGGCACGGCGATCAACAACGTCTGGTTCATCGCCTTCGCCCCGGCCGCGAATCCCACCGTGGCGATCGCGGTCACCCTCCAGGACGTCCCCGGACAGGGCGCGGCCTTCGCGGCGCCGGTGGCCAGAGAAGTGATCGAAAGGCTCCTACGTGATTGAACCCGAGACGATCATCGACGGGCGCTACAGGGTGATCTCGCGGCTGGGCTCAGGCGGCATGGCCGACGTCTATCTCGCCCAGGACCAGCTGCTGGGCCGAGAGGTGGCGGTGAAGGTGCTGCACCATCACTTCGCCGAAGACCAGGAGTTCGTCGAGCGCTTCCGCCGCGAGGCCTCGAGTGCCGCGGCGCTGTCGCATCCGAACATCGTCGGGATCTTCGATCGCGGCGAGTGGAACGGCACCTACTACATCGCCATGGAGTACGTCGCCGGACGCTCGCTCAAGACGATCGTGCGCGAGGGGGGAGCCCTCGACCCGGCCGTGGCGATCGACATCGTCGTGCAGATCCTGCGCGCCGCCGAGTTCGCGCACCGGCGCGGGGTCATCCATCGCGACCTCAAGCCCCACAACGTGATCCTCGACGAGGACGGGCGCGTGCGCGTCACCGACTTCGGCATCGCGCGCGCGGGCGCCTCGGACATGACCCTGACGGGCTCGATCATGGGAACGGCCCAGTACCTCTCTCCCGAGCAGGCTCAGGGACATGCGGTCAGCGGCGCCTCGGACCTGTACTCGGTCGGGGTGATCCTCTACGAGCTGCTGACGGGTGTCGTGCCGTTCGAGGGCGAGACCGCGGTGGCGATCGCCTTCAAGCAGGTCTCGGCCGAGCCGCGCCCGCCGAGTGAGCTCAACCCCGCCCTGCCCACCTCGCTGGACGCGGTCGTGCTGCGCGCGCTCGCCAAGGACCCCGCCCAGCGCTACGGCGATGCCGGCGAGCTGATCGCGGCGCTCAACCACGAGCGCCAACTCCTGCCCGCCTACTCGGCCGCCGGCATCCCGGCCACCCCCGACGGCCACGCGCCTGCGCCGGCGCACGCCGGCACCGGCGCGCTGCTGCTGGCCCCGGCCGCCGAGGACCACGCTGCGCCGTCCGCGAGTGAGCAACGCCGCCGGCGGCACGCACTGCTGTGGGCGCTCGCGGCCGCGCTCGTCGCCGCGGCCGTGGCGCTCGCCCTCGTGCTGCTTCCCGGCAAGGGCAAGGCGACGGTGCCAAACATCGTCGGGCAGACCGAACAGGCGGCCAGTGCGACTCTGCGCAGGGCGGGGCTGAACCCCGTCCCATCGCTCGACACGAGCACGAGTGTCCCCACCGGCCTGGTGATCAGGATGACCCCTCCGCCAGGGACGGTCCTCACCAAGGAAAGCCGCGTGTACATCGTGATCTCGGCCGGTCCCGCGAGCGAGGCGTTGCTGAGCGTCGAAGGGCTGAGCGTCAACCAGGCGCTCGCGAGGCTACGCAAGGCCGGCTTCAAGCCGACGACGAAGATGCAGCCCAGCTCTACGATCGCGGCCGGTCAGGTGATCGGCACCGAACCTCCCGCGGGCACCGAGCTGCAGGTGGGCAGCCCCGTGAAGCTGCTCGTTTCCAGCGGCCCGGCGCCGGTGCGGGTGCCGGATGTCAGCGGCCAGTCGCTGACGGCCGCCGAAGCGACGCTGACAAACGCCGAACTGGCCGTCGGCACCGTCACCCAGCTCGAATCGAGCACACAGTCCCCCGGCACGGTGCTCTCGCAGTCTCCCGGCGCCGGCAGCTCCGTGCACGCCGCCGAAAAGATCAACCTGACCGTTGCGCAGGCGCCCAAGGAAGTGGCCGTCCCGAGCGTCAAGGGCGTCGCCGTGGCGGCGGCCGAACACGCGCTCACGCGCGCGGGCTTCAAGCCCAAGGCCGTGCACAGAACGACCACCGAACCCGCGCAGAAGGGCGTCGTCCTGGAACAGAGCCCGGCGGGCGGCTCGCATGCGCGCAAGGGCGCCACGGTGACTATCGAAGTCGGCGAACTCGCTCCGCAGACCACGCCCACCACGACGACCACCACTCCGGCGACGACACCGACGACGACCACACCCACGACCACCACACCTGCCGCGCCGGCGTCCGGGTGATCGCGGGATGCGCGTGAGCGAATCTGCGGGCGGCGAGTCGCTCGTCATCGCCGTCCTGGCCGGCGGGCGCTCATCCGAGCACGAGGTGTCGTTGTCCTCCGGCGAGGCGGTCCGCGCGGGGCTGATCGCTGCCGGGCATGAGGTCGTCTCGGTCGAGATCGGCCGGGATGGCGTGTGGCGCCGCGACGGCGAGCCGTTGAGCGTTGCGCCCGGTGGGGGCCTGCTCGGCGTGGACGTCGCCTTCCCCGTGCTTCACGGGCCGTTCGGCGAGGACGGAACGGTTCAGGGCATGTTGGAGGTCCTCGATGTGGCCTATGTCGGATCGGGGGTCGCGGCCTCGGCGGTGTGCCTGGACAAGGTGCTGTTCAAGGAGCTGATGTCCGTGGCCGGCGTGCCCCAGGTCGGCTTCCTCGGCGTGCGCATCGAGCGCTTCACGCGCGCCCCGGCCGAGGTGCTCGCCGAGATCGCGGGGCTGGGGTTGCCGGTGTTCATCAAGCCCGCCCACCTCGGCTCCTCGGTGGGGATCGCCAAGGTGAGCGCCGCCGAGCAGCTCGGCGATGCGCTGCAGGCGGCCTTCGCCCACGACAGCCTGGTGATCGTCGAGGCGATGGCACGCGGGATCGAGGTCGAGTGCGGCGTGCTCGGCGCGCTGCGCGGCGAACGCTCCGCCGGGGCGCAGGCGGCGCTCGCCTCCGAGCCGGGAGAGATCCTGTTCGCGGGCGAGTTCTACGATTTCCACGCCAAGTACGCGCCTGGCGGCATGGAGCTGGAGATCCCCGCGCGGATCTCATCGGCCGCCCGCGCGCGCGTGCAAGAGCTCGCCGCAGAGGCCTTCCTCGCGGCCGGATGCGAGGGGCTCGCGAGGGTCGACTTCTTCATCGAAGAGGAGCGGGTGCTCGTGAACGAGCTCAACACGATGCCGGGCTTTACGCCCACGAGCGTCTACGCGAAGCTGATGGAGGCCTCCGGCGTTCCCTATCCGCAGCTGGTCGACCGACTCTGCCGGCTCGCATGCGAGCGCCACGAGGAGCGGCGCGCCTACAGCTACTGAGCGCCGCGGCTATTTGAACAGCGTCAGTTCGGCGATCGCCGCCGACTCCATCTGGGGCGGCAGCGCGGTCAACCACAGCAGGTAGTAGCGATACCGCCGGCCGGACACGTTGATCTGGATGCGTTCGTTGTCGTGGACGTAGCGGCTGGCCCCGACCGGTCCCTGCCATCCGCGTTCGGCGAGCGGCGTCGAACTGCCATACGGCAGGGACAGGTTTATGTTGTCCGCGACGTACACCTGCGCGGCGAAGCCGGGGGTCGGCGTCTGCACCTCGATCGCCTTGCCGGCCACGCCTGGAGCTGCGTCCAAGTACAGGCCGAGGCCTACTCCGCCGGACTTCTTGAGGGTGCCGTCGTAGTACTGCTCGGTGCTCCACGACGTGTTCGGGTCACTGTCGACCACGTTCTCGACCTGATCGCGATTTTCCGGGCCGGTGCCGAACGGGTTGTAGCCGTGGGCCGCCGTCTGGCTCAGCTGCACCGGTTCCAGTCCGGCGTGCGAGGGCACGCCCTGCGTCACCCCGGTGCCACGATGCGTGCGCCTCGCCGCGATCACCAGCCCGATCGCCACGAGCAGGGCGATCAGGGCCAGCGAGGCGATCCAGCGGACGCGGTGGCGCATGCGCCAGGGCAGGCGCCGCCGGGCACGGCCGGGGAGCGTGCGCAGCACGGTCGTGACCTCGCCGGTGGCCTGTCCGGAGCGGGAGGCCTCGATCGCGAGCACGTCCTCCAGGTCGGACACCATCGTGGTGGCGTCCGGGTAGCGGCGGCCGAGGTCCTTCGCCAGGGCGCGGTCGAGCACCGCGGCGGTGGCCGCGGAGACCTCGGGACGCAGGGCCTGCACGTCGGGGACCTCCTCGCGCACGTGCTTCATCGCCACCGCCACCGGCGAATCCCCGTGAAAGGGGACATCGCCGGTGAGCATCTCGTAGAGCACGACGCCCAGCGAATACAGGTCCGACTGCCCCGTGACCGGCTCGCCGAGAGCCTGCTCGGGCGAGACGTAGTCGGTCGTCCCGAGCACCCGTCCCGCAATCGTCAGGCCTTCCTCGGTGAGCGTGCGCGCGATCCCGAAGTCCGTGATCTTGGCGCCCCCCTCGGGGCTGATGAGCACGTTGTGCGGCTTGACGTCGCGATGCACGATCTGCTGCTCGTGGGCGGCGCCGAGCGCCCGCGCGATCTCGATCGCGTAGGCGATCGCCTGGGGAATCTCGAGCGGCCCTTCGCGACGGATGATGGCCTTGAGCGTCTCGCCTTCGACGTACTCGAGCACGATGTAGGGAGTCCCCTCCCCCGAGGGCTCTCCCTCCGCGGCGGGCTCCTCGCCGGCGTCGATGACCGTGACCACGTGAGGGTGGTTGAGCTGGGCGACCGAGCGCGCCTCCCGGCGGAAGCGCTCGAGCTGGTCGGAGTCGGCCGCGATCTCGCGATGCATCAGCTTGATCGCCACCGGGCGTTCGAGGACGATGTCAAAGGCTCGATACACGCTCGACATCCCGCCACGCCCGATCTGCGCCTCGAGCCTGTAGCGCCCACCGATCAGGGTCCCGAGGGTCGTCATCGATCTCCTATTGTGAGCGCCGCAGGCGGCGTAGCACGAGGACTGCAAGCGCGCAGCGGTACAGCGCGTAGGGAAGCAGCGCGCGCCCGCCGCCGGCGTCCGGCCGGCCCTTTTCGCGTGCGCCTGCGCGGCGGATGAGACGGGCGCTCAGCAGGGTGGAGAGAAACGCCGCCGCGCCTCCCAGCGCCAGCGCGGGGAGCGCCTCCCTGCTGGCCTCGCGCCGCGCCATTCGCAGCCCCTCGAACGCGCTCACGCCGAGGAGCACGGGCAGCCCGGCCGCCCAGGAGAGAGCCTGCGCGTCCTCGCGCCCGAACCCGAGCGTGCGTGCTGCCGCCCGGGTCGCGCCGCTGCGCGAGACGCCGGGTATCAACGCCAGCGCCTGCGCGATCCCGAGCACGAGACCGTCGCGTGCGCCGGCATCCGCGCACGAGCGCGCGCCGGGCGTGGGGCGCGCGTCGGCGAGCGCCATCGCCAGCGCACCGGCAATCAGGCCCCGCGCGATCGAACGCGGCTCACCCAGCCGGCGCTCGATCGGGCCGCGCAGCACGTACCCGACGAGCGCCGCGGGCAGCAGCGAGAGCGCCAGCGCGACCGCCCGCCGCCGGTCGGTCGTCGCGGCCGCACGCACGAGCTCCGCGCGCATCTCGATCGCCAGCGCCGCGCCCGCGCCGGCGTGCAGGGCGACCTCGAAGGACTTGCGACGGGCGCCGTCGAGCTCGGCGTAGCGCCAGCCGGCCAGCCACGGGATCAAGGTCGTGTGGGCCGAGGAGGAGATCGGCAGCAGCTCGGCCGGGCCCTGCATGAGGCCCAGGGCCACGGCCTGGCAGGGCGTGAGCGCGCGCTCAGCCCGCCACATCGGTCGCCGGCGCACGGCGTCCTCGCCGACGACGAACGACCGCGTAGACCACGCCAGCCACCACCAGGGCGAGGATCGCGTAGTCCACGTACTCAAAGCCCTTGCGCACGCTCGTCCAGTCCCCGCCGAGAGCGTTTCCAGCGAGCGCCAGCCCGACCACCCAGGGGATCGTGCCCAACAGCGAGAACACGGTGAAGCGTCCGAGCGGCATCTTGGCCACCCCTGCCGGGAGCGACACGAACGCCCTCACGAGCGGCACCATCCGCCCGAACAGGACGGTCGGCTCTCCGTAGCGCTGGAACCAGCGGTCGGCGCGTTCGATCTGCGCCGGCCCCATATGCAGCTTGTCGCCGTGGCGTTCGAACAGCTCGAGGCGGCCGCCGCGGCCGACCGCATAGGCCGCCCACGAGCCGACCATCGTCCCCAGCAGCCCGGCGAGCACGATCCCGATCATCGTCAGATGGTGCTGGGAGGCGCTCTGGCCGGGATCGGCGACCGCGAAGCCAGCGAACAGCATCACGACCTCCGACGGGATCGGTATGCACGCGCTCGAGATCGCCATCAACGCGAAGATCCCGGGCAAGCCCGCTTCGCGGACGAAATGCGCGGTTTCGTTGACCAGCGTTTCCGAGATCGAGGCCATCACGAGCATCGCTGGCAACGATACCGGCGATCTCGATCTGGGGCCCCAGGCCGGGCCCGTTCCCCGATCGTTACCGTCCCACGCAGATGCGCGTCTGGATCGACCTGACCAACAGCCCGCACGTGCTCGTCATGCGCCCGGTGATCGAGCGCCTGCGTGCCGATGGGCACGAGGTGCAGGTGACCGCACGCGACTTCGCGCAGACGATCGAGCTGTGTGAGCGCTTCGGCATCGCCCACACCGCGATCGGCCGCCACCGCGGCGAGCGCCTGGCGGCCAAGGCCGGCGGCCTCGTCTCGCGTTCGGCAGCGCTCGTTCGCTGGGCGCGCGCGCAGCAGCGCGCGGCGGGTGGCGGGCGCTTCGACATCGCGCTGGGCCACGGCTCCAACGATGTGACCGTGGCGGCGGCGCTTCTGCGCGTGCCGAGCGCCACGATGTTCGACTACGAGTGGGCCACCGTCCAGCACAACGTCAACTGCCGGCTGGCGCGCGTGGTGGTGGTGCCCGAGGCGATACCTCCCGAGCGCCTGGCGCGTTATGGCGCGACGGGCAAGGTGCGGGCGTACGAGGGGCTCAAGGAGGAGTACTACCTGGCGGACTTCGAGCCCGACCCCGCCGTACTGGACGAGCTCGCGCTCGACCGCTCCCGCCCGATCGTGATCGTGCGCACGCCTCCGGAGGTCTCGCTCTATCACCGCTTCGAGAACGACCTCTTCGGAGCGGTCCTCGATCGCCTGCGCGCGGCCGCCGCCGAGGGGGTCCAGCCGGTCGTGCTCCCTCGCCTCGACTCCCAGCGCGAAGAGCTCGCGCGCGTCCCCGGCTTCATCGTGCCCGAGCATGCGGTCGACGCCCAGTCGCTGATAGCTCACGCCGATCTCGTGATCTCAGCCGGCGGCACGATGAACCGGGAGGCCGTCGCCCTGGGCACGCCCGTCTACACGACCTTCCAGGGACGGCTCGGCGCGGTCGACGAGCGGCTGATCGCCGAACATCGCCTGCGCAGCCTCGGCGATGCGGACCAGCTCGACCTCGGCAAGCGCGAGCAGGCGGATGGTGGGGCGCGCGTGCGCCGCGATCCCCGCGTGCTCGTCGACCTGCTCCTCTCGGCGCTCGGCCCGCGCGGCGATCCGAAGCCGCTTGCGACGCTGAAGTCGGCATAGGGGCTTACAATCTCCCCAATGCGCCGACGGATCCGCTCGGCGGCCCTTCCCCTCCACCGTCACGCGCTGCCGCAGCTAGCAGTGGACGGGGCGCTGGTCGCACTCGCGTACTACCTCGCCTTCCAGCTGCGCTTCAACAACGGCCCGCCGGCCGATTACGCCCAGCTGCGCGAATCGACGATCCTGTGGGTGTTCCTCGGGAGCATGCCGGTGCTGGTGCTCTCGCGCGTCTACCAGCGACGCTGGCGCTACTCCGGCCAGCGCGACTACGAGGCCGTCGTGCGCGCGATCGTCGTGATCGTGCTGTTGACGGTCGTGGCCATCGAGGTGCTGCGTCCCGTGCATCGCTACCCGCACCGCAGCGCCGTGGCCGTGGTGCTGCCCAACGGCGTGATCGTCCTGTTCGCGCTGCTCTCGCTCGTGTTCCTGGTCGGCGTGCGCGCGGTCGCCCGCAGCATCTACGAGCGCCGTCCGCTCGCGGCCTTCCGCGGCGGGCGCAAGGGCGAGCGCACCGTCCTGATAGCGGGCGCCGGCGAGGGAGGCCGGATGGTCGCGCGCGAGATCATGCGCAATCGCGAGCTCGGCCTCGTGCCGATCGGCTTCCTCGACGACGATCTGCGCAAGCGGCGACTGCGCATCGAGGGCGTGCGCGTGCGGGGCGACACCAAAGGCGATCTCCCGCGCATCCTCGACGAGGCCGAGCCGGATGAAGTGATCATCGCGATCCCCTCCGCGCCCGGCTCCACTCGCGCGCGGATCGTGCGCGAGTGCCGCGAGCGGGGCATCCCGGTGCGCACGCTGCCCACCGTGTTCGAGCTGCTGCAGACCCGCGGAGCACTCGCGCGCCAGATGCGCGAGGTGCGGGTGGAGGACGTGCTCGGCCGCGAGCCGGTGCAGATGGAGCTCGAGCGCGTCGGCGCCTACCTGGCGGGCGAGGTCGTGCTCGTGACGGGCGCCGGCGGCTCGATCGGCTCCGAGCTGTGCCGTCAGATCGCGCGGGTCGAGCCGCACCGGATCGTGCTCGTGGACCACGCCGAGGACAACCTCTTCTCGATCCAGCGCGAGCTGGAGGACGAGCGCCACGTCCCCCCCTCGATGCTCGCGGCGGTGCTCGCCGACTGCAAGGAGGAGGAGCGCATGCGCGAGGTCTTCACCGAGCACCGGCCGACGGTCGTCTTCCACGCCGCCGCCTACAAGCACGTCGGCCTGATGGAGGCAAATCCGGTCGAGGCCGTGCGCAACAACGCGATTGCCACGAGGGTTGTCGCGCACGTGTCGGGCGAGGTCCGGGCCAGGCGCTTCGTGCTCGTGTCGACCGACAAGGCCGTGGCTCCGGCGACCGTCATGGGCGCTTCGAAGGCGCTCGCGGAGTTCGCGCTGGAGGCCGCCACCGCGCGCTTCGGCGAGACCCGCTACGCGGCGGTGCGCTTCGGCAACGTGCTCAACTCCTCGGGCAGCGTGGTGCCGATCTTCCGCCGCCAGATCGAGCGCGGCGGCCCGGTGACCGTGACCGACGAGCGCATGACCCGTTACTTCATGACGATTCCCGAGGCCGTGCAGCTGATCATCCGCTCCGGCTCGCTCGCATCCGCGCATCCGGGCGGCGCCGAGATCTTCGTGCTGGACATGGGCGAGCCCGTTCGCATCGTGGAGCTCGCACGCGCGATGATCGACCTCTCCGGGCTCGATCCCGATCGCGATATCGACATCGAGATCGTCGGACGCCGTCCCGGCGAGAAGCTCCATGAGGAGCTCTTCAACGGCTACGAGCGCCCGCGCCCCACGAGCGCCGAGAAGATCCTGCTGGCCGATCGCGAACCGCTGGCGGTCGAGGCGGTCGAGTCGATGTTCGCCGAGATCGGCCTGCTCGTGCTGGAAGGCGATGCGGCCGGATTGGCGGCCAAGGTCTCCGAACTCTCCGCTGCGCGCAGGGATTCGCCGACCGACGCGACCGACCGGTCCGGCGAGGACGGGGAGGAGCGGCCCCGCGAGGACGGGGAGGACGGGTCTGGTGCGCAGGGCGAGGCGAGGGCCGCTGCGCAGGGCGCGGGCGGGTCGAATGGCATCGTTCCCCAGGGCGTGCGCCGCGATGCGCCTGCTCCCCTCGTACACTCCCCGCATTCATGACGTCTGTGCCGCTCGCGCTGTCCCTCACGAGCTCGTTCACCCAGATCGGAGCCGTGGTCGCGATCGCAGCTCTGGTGGGAGTCGCGTTTCTCTCGCTGCTCGTCTTCTCGCAGGCTCGCGAGATCAAACGCCTGCGTGAGTGGGCCGGACGAGCGCCGGAGCGCGCCGCCGAATTCGAGCAGCGCGTGACCGCCGCCGCCGCCGTACGGGTCCAGCAGCAAGCCGGCGCGCAGCCGGCGCGCCCGGCTCCCCGCGCGACGCCGGTCAACGCCCGCGCCGCGGCCGCGGCCGCAGCCGGTCCCGCTACGCGTGTCGCCGGCGCGCCTGCTCCAACGGCCGCCCCGGGGCAGGCGGTCACCGCGGTCGGCACCCCGGCCGTGCCTGTCGCGCCCGCGCTCGCCGCCGCGGCGGCGAGCGGCCAGGTCCAACCGGCGCCCGCCGGCCAGCCGGGGCAACCGCCGATACCGGGTCAGCCGGTCCGTCCTCCCGCCCCCGGGCCCCCGCCCCGGGCGCCGCTCCCCGGGGAGCCGGGACAGCAAGCGGCCCAGGGCCAGCCGGCCGCGCCGCCGGCTCAGGGCCAGCCGATCGCACCGCCCCCTCCCGGGCAGCTGCCGCGAGCGCCCCTTCCGGGTCAGGCCGGACAGCCGCCGGCTCCCGGGCAACTGTCGCGAGCGCCCCTTCCGGGTCAGGCCGGACAGCCGCCGGCTCCCGGGCAACCGGTCCCTCAGGCGCCGGTCGGGAGGCCCGCATCCGCCGCCGGTCTCGCGCAGACCGAGCGGGACGCGCGCGCGAGCGCTGCTGTGACCGCGGCGCCGGCGCAGGCGGCTCCCGCCGGCGTGCGACCCACCGCCGGCCCGGCGCCCGCGAGCCCCCCGCTCCCTCCCCCAGCCGCCCCGGGAGCCGCCCCGACCGCGGCCAGCCCGCCCGCTCCGCCGCAGGCCTCGGCCACCGTGCCCGCCGCCCCGCCGCCACCTGCCGTCCCGCCCGCGAGATCTCCGAGTGCGCCCGCGGGCGCCACCGAGGCGCGAGCTCCGGCTCCGGCCACGGCGGCTGCGGCGGCGAGCGCAGCCTCGGCCGCAGCAGCGAGCGCCGAGCCACGCGCGGCGAGCCCGCCCGCTCCCTCTGCCCCGGCCGCGCCGCGCCGGCCGCCGGCCCCCGATGCGGCGAGCGCGGCGCGCCGGGCCGAGGCATCCTCGGCCGCCGGAGCCACCGCTGCTCGACCGCCGATCGGCGGCGCCGGCGTGCCGCCAGGCGGCGCCGGGGTGCCGCCAGGGCTCGCTGCGGGCGGCGCAGGGCGTGGGCGGCGGGGATCGACCGGCGGGGCCGGGCGATCGCGCAAGCGGACCGCGCTGATCGTCGGCGGGGCGCTCGTCGCGGTCGCCGCGGTCGCCGTGATCCTCACGTCCCTCGGCGGCTCCTCGAACTCGAAGAGCACCGCCACCTCGACGGCCGCGAGCATCCGCACGTCGACCGAAGCAACGCATCCCTCACACCAGCACGCCAAACCCACCGCCACGACGGCGGCGCCGGCGACGAGCCCGGCGGAAACGCATGTGGTCGTCTTGAACGGCACGGAAACCACCGGCCTGGCCCACCACGTCTCCGCCGAACTGCAGCAGGGCGGCTACTCGCAGGCCACCGCGCTCGGCGGGCGCCCGCCGGGTGCCAACCAGGTGACCGTCGTCGAGTACGCGAGCGGACATCAGGCCGACGCGCAGGCTGTCGCCCGCTCGCTCGCGGTGACGCGGGTGCAGCCGCTGGAACAGACCGTGGCGTCGCTCGCGGGCTCGGCGACGGTGGTGGTGGTCGTCGGCGCCGACAAGTCCGCGTCGATCCCATAGCCGGCTTCCTGGACATACCGGCGCGCTCGGTCAAGCCGCGCGAGCGTGGCATCACGCACGTGCTCGATCGGGGCCTGTCGCTAGCGGAGGTGGACGGGCTGATGGAGGTGGCAGGAGACGTCGTGGACGTGATCAAGCTCGGCTGGGGCACCGCGCTCGTCAGTGCCAACCTGAAGCCCAAGCTCGAGCTCTACCGCGCGCGGGGCGTGCCGGTGGTGCTCGGCGGCACGCTCACCGAGCTGGCCATCCGCCAGGGCAGGGTGGAGGGGCTGCTCGCATGGCTGCGCGAGCTCGGACTGCATCACGTGGAGGTCTCCGACGGGACGATCGCGCTCGATCCGAACGTCAAGCGCGAGCTGATAGAACGGCTCTCGCGGGAGTTCACGGTGCTCGCGGAGGTGGGCAGCAAGGACGCCGACTTCATCATGGCTCCCTATGTGTGGGTCGAGCAGATCGAACGCGACCTGGCCGCGGGCGCATGGAAGGTGGTCGCCGAGGCGCGGGAGTCCGGGACCGCCGGCATCTACCGGGCCGACGGCGAGGTTCGGACCGGCCTGATCGACGAGATCGTTCACGCGGTGGACCCCGAGCGCCTGATCTTCGAGGCGCCGCGGCGCGAGCAGCAGGTGTGGCTGCTCAAACGCTTCGGCACCGAGTGCAACCTGGGCAACATCGCGCCCGCCGACGTGCTCTCGCTGGAGACCCTGCGCCTCGGCCTGCGCTCGGATACGGTCGAGCTCTTCGCGCTGGGTGGCGAGGATTGACCGCGGCCGGAGCGGTCGCGGGGGGCGGGGAGGGGGACGGCCGCCAGGCAGCAGCGAGCGCCGAGCAGCTTGCCCGGATCGTCTTCGCGCTGCTCGTGATCGCGTGCTTCGCGGCGTTCTTCGTGACGCAGCGACTCAAGCACACGCCCACCGTCGTGCAGCTCTTCCAGCTGACGCCCAACTTCACGCCGGGGACGGCCGGGCACGCCCAGGAGGCGATCTCGTTCAAGCTCGCCCGCGCCGACGAGGTGACCGTGACGATCATCGATGCCAAGGGAAACGTGATCGCAACGCTGGTTCGCGATCAGCCCGTGGCCCGCTACAAACAGTTCTCACTGCGCTGGAACGGTCGTACCGGAACCGCCGTGCGCTATCAGGCGCTGCGCAGCGCGCACGGTCGCACGATCCTCGTGCCGCAGAATGACGGTGCGCCCGCCGCGGCGGGCGAATATCGCGTGCAGGTGAGCCTGCGCGAGCAGAGCCGCACGCTGCTCTCGCCGCGCAGCTTCACGCTCATCGCGCCGTCGGCGGGGTCGGCGGGTTGACGATCGCCACGCGCCTCCCCGGCGGCGGGACGATAGCCGTGGCAGTCGGCTGCTCGCTGCTGGCGATCGCCGCGCTGATGGCGCTGATGCGCCGCCACAGCGATGCGCTTCCGCTGCTGGCGATCCTGGCGCTGCCGTTCAGACTGCCGATCTCGGCCGACGGCAGGACCGTCAACCTGCTGATTCCGCTGTACCTGGTCGTCGCCGCCGGAACGCTCGTCCACCTCCTCCCGCGCTGGCTGGGCCGCGGGGAGCCGCAGACGCGCGAGCAGCATGGGAGCCCGCGGAGCTGGTCGTTCTGGCTCTCCCCGCGCGGCCTGGAATGGCTGCTGTTCGCGGCGATCGCGCTGTACGCGCTGCAAGCCGTCTACTCGGGCGACCGTGCGAAGGCAGGCGAGAACATCGCCTTCTTCTACGTGCCTTTCGCACTGCTGTTCCTGCTCCTCCGCGACGTCCCCTGGACACGCGAGCTGCTGCTGCGCTGCCTGGGGGTGGCCGTGGCGCTGGGGGTCGCGTTCGCGGGGGTGGGCTTCATCGAGTACTACCGCAAGGCCCTGTTCCTGAACCCCAAGGTGGTCGCCGCCAACCAGTACGACAACTACTTCCGCGTGAACTCGCTGTTCTTCGACCCGAGCATCTACGGGCGCTTCCTGGCGCTCGTGATGATCGCGGTGACGACGGTCGTGCTGTGGAGCAGAAGCCGGCGCGAGGTGCTGCTCGCTGCGGCCGTGCTCGCGTGGCTGCTGGGCGGGCTCGTGACGAGCTTCTCGCAGTCGAGCATCGCCGCGCTGCTGCTCGGGCTGGCGGTGCTGGCGGCCTGGCGCTGGGGGGTCCGCGGCACGGTCTGCGTCTCGGCGGCGGTGCTGGCGCTCGGGGGTGCGCTCCTGCTGCTGGCGCCCGCGAGCCTGCACTTCGGACTGAAGGGCTCGAGCGGATCGACCAGCAACGCGACGAGCGGGCGCGCAAACCTCATCTCCGGCGGCCTTGAACTGTTCGCCAAACGGCCGCTCGAGGGGTATGGCTCGGGTTCCTTCGAAACCGAGTACAAGCGCCACAGCAACGCCACCGCCGAGAACGCGACCTCGGCGTCGCACACGATCCCAGTGACCGTCGCCGCGGAGCAGGGGATCGTCGGCCTGGCGCTCTACGCGGCGCTGCTCGCGAGCGCCTTCTTCGTTCTCTTCCACGCGGCCGGGCGCTCGCCGCCGCGGATCGCGATTGCGGCCTGCTTCGCGGCGCTGGTGCTGCATACGTGGACCTACGCGGACTTCCTCGAGGACCCGTTCACATGGACGCTGCTGGCAATCGGCGTCGCGCTCGCACGCCAGGCGCGGACCGGGCAGGGCAGTAGCTTCTGAGCGGTGCTCGGCTACATCAAGCGCCTGGTGAGCACCGGCGCGGCCTACCAGTTCGGCGACATCCTCGCCAAGGGTCTCGCCCTGTTGACGCTGCCGCTGTACACGCGCCACCTCAGCACCGAAGCGTATGGCGCTGCGGAATCGCTGCTGACGGCCGTGATCCTCTCGAGCATCGTGCTGCGTCTGGGGGTCGGCGAGGCGTTCATCCGCTTCTATTTCGACGACGCCGACGTCGCGCGGCGCGATCGCATCGCCCGCACCGCCACTGCGACGGTCGCGTGGACGACGACGCTCGCCGCGCTCGCAGCCCTGCCGTTCGCGGCCCAGCTCTCGCGGCTGCTTCTCGGCTTCGATGACCCGCCGCTGATCGAGTGCGCGCTACTCGGCGTGTGGGCCTTCACCAACCTCGAGATGGCCTACGCGCAGCTGCGCGTCGACGAGCGTGCCCGCACCTACGTGTTCGCCTCGGGTGCGAACGTCGGCATGACCGTCGCCTTCACGATCGCGCTCGTCGTGTTCGCCCATCAGGGCGCGCGCGGCCTGCTGCTCGGCAACTTCGGCGCCTCGGCGCTGGTCGTGCTCGGGCTCTGGTGGGTGCTGCGCCGTCGCTTCTCGCTGCTGGTGAGGATCGCCGATCTGGGCGCGATGCTGCGCTTCGGCCTGCCGACAGTGCCCGCCGACGCGAGCGTCTACGCGCTGCAGGTCGCCGATCGCTTCTATCTCTTCAGGGTCTACTCCAAGAGCGCGGCCGGCCAGTACGCGGTGGCGATCAAGCTGGCGACCGTCGTGTTCGTGGCCGTCCGCGGGTTCCAGTACGCCTGGCCTCCCCTGGCCTACTCGATCGAGAGCGACGAGGAAGCCGCACGGCTGTACTCGCTCGTGACCACCTACTACGCGCTCGCCACCGGCGTGGTCGTCTGCGCCGTCGCTCTGCTCGCGCGCTGGATGGTGAGGCTGCTCGCGGCCGAGCGCTTCTTCGGCGCCCATCGCGCGCTGCCCTGGCTGGCGCTGGGCTGGGCGCTTTATGGGCTGTTCCTGGTCTTCGTCGCGATCGCCGGGCGCGCCCGCGTCACCTCGCGCAACTTCCCCGCCGCGGCCGCCGGCCTCGCTGTGAACGTGGTGCTGCTGGTCGTGCTCGTGCCGGGCAGCCGCGCCGGGCTCGGGATCAGCGGCGCGGGTCTGGCGCTGTGCGGAGCCTACGCGGCGATGCTCGTCATCATGTACCTGCTCACCCGGAGCCTGTTCAAAGTCGGCTTCGAATGGCGCCGCCTGCTCCAGCTGACGGCGATCCTCGCCGGGGTCGCCCTCACCGGCGAGCTGCTGCTCCCCGACCACGGCTTCGCCGGCTTGGCGCTGCGCACCTCCTGGCTGGCGCTCGTTCCCGCCGCGCTGTTGATCACGCGCTTCTTCTATCCGCACGAGCGCGACCGGGCGAGGGCGCTCGTGGCCGACGCTCGCCGCCGCGTGGCCGCCTTCCGCGCCGGGCACGGGGACGTCGAGGCCTACGCCGAGGACCCGCTCCGCGACGTCTGAGCCTGCGGGCGCCAAGACCGCCACGCGGGCGCCCCTCCGCCCCGCGTTTGGGCGGCGAAATGGGCCTCCCAGCGCTCAAGCGGGGGGCCGCACTCGCCGATGCCTGCTCTGCCGTGGCCGAACTGACCGTCAAGCCCTCACGCCGCCCCGGTGTGAACGAGCGCAAGCGCCGCATCGAGGCGCCCGGGGGCCGCCGCGCAGATTCGCCGGCGCAGAGCGCCGCGGCAGCCGAGCGCCGAGTGCAGGCGGGCGAGCAGCTCCGCCTCGCCGAAGGACTGATGGTCAGCCTCGCGGCGACAGGGGACATCGAGGAGATGGCCCGGCTCCTCGTCGACGAGCTCCAGGACACCTGCGCGAGGTCGCTGGCCGCGCTCACCGCCGTGGCGGAGGTCAGGGACGAGGTCGCGGCCAGCCACAGCGAGCAGGTGGCAGCGCTGGCCGAGCGCGTCGCGCTGCAGATGTCGCTGTCGCGCGCGCAGGCGCGCGACGTGCGCCACGCGGCCTTGCTGCACGACATCGGCAAGATCGCCGTGCCGAGCGCGATCCTGCTCAAGCCCGGGCCGCTCACCGCCAAGGAGTGGGTCGCGATGCGTGGCCACGCCGGCGTCGGGGGCGAGCTCGTCGGCCGGATCGAGGCCTTCGCCCATCTCGCTGCGGTCGTGCGCGCCAGCCACGAGCGCTGGGACGGGGCGGGCTACCCGGACGGCCTCGCCGGCGAGGCCATCCCGCTGCCCGCCCGCATCATCGCCGCCTGCGACACCTACGACGCGATCGTCACCGACCGGCCCTACCGGCCCGCGCGCTCACGGCTGCACGCCTGCGTGGAGCTGCTCCGCGTCGCCGGCTCACAGCTGGACCGGCGCGTGGTCGAGGTTCTCGTGGCCGAGCTCGGGCTCAGCTGATCGCGGCGCAGCGGCGCCGCTCGGACAGCGAGCCCTCAGGCCGCCGGGAGGCGGTTGTACGCCGCGGCCGCCTCGCGCAGCCCTTCGCCACGCTCGGGATGCAGAGCCGCGGTGACGTGACGCCAGTAGCGCCGCGCCGAATGCCCCGGTAGCGCGAGCGCCGCCAGAGCCCGTGCCGCGTAGGTCCAGGCCGTGAGCCAGCGCACCGCGCGGGCGGCTGCGGGGGAGTGGTGCTTGCGCATGTACAGGTCGCGGCTGCGCGCCATTTCGACGATCCGCCGCTCTGGGATCACGTCGGTGGAGAGCTGCTCGTGGTGGATCGACACGGCCTGCGGGACATACAAGCTGCCCCAGCCCGCGTCGCGCAGGCGGCGCGCGAAGTCGACCTCGTCGGAGTAGACGAAGAAGTCCGGATCCAGGTAGCCGACCTGGGCCGCCGCCTCGCGTCGCACGAGCAGCGCCGCCGACTGGCACCAGTCGACTGCGCGCACGTGCTGCCCGCCGCTCTGGACGGTCAGCAGGCGATGCAGGAAGAGGGCTCCGGCGAGCGCGCTCAGAACGGTGGGAAAGCGCCATGCGGACGCCTGGGGTGTGCCATCGGGGCGCTGCAGCCGCGCGCCGGCGCACGCTGCCCGCGGGTGCTGTTGCAGCGCCCGCCACAGCGCGAGCGTGGCGCCGGGGCACAGCTCGGAGTCCTCGTTCAGCAGCAACGCATAGCGCCCGCTTGCCCGGCGCAGCAGCTCCGAGTCGTTGGCGCCCTTCCCGCGCCGCGCATCCAGCGCGATCGTCTCGTTCACGGCCGGGTGCCCGCGGGCGGCCTCGGCCGAGCCGTCGCGCGAGCCATTGTCGAGCACGAGCACCTCGGTTGCAAACGGCAGGCACTCGCGCTCCCGCGCGATCGCGTCGAGCCCGCGCACGAGCAGCTCCCGCTGGGAGGTGTTGACCACGCAGTAGCTCAGCTCGATCTCCTCCGCCTGCGGGCGCCCTGCGGCGGGCGTGTCTGGGGTTCCCATGCGGGCATTGTCGCCCCAGCCGCGCCTATTGTCCGTTGCGGTGCTCGTCCACATCGTCGACCCGTCGGCCTTCACGCCGCCCTACGACCATGCCCTCTGCAGCGCGCTCGCGGCTGCCGGGCCCGAGGTCGAGCTGTACACGAGCCGCTTCGCCCACGGTCAGGTCGCCCCCGCGGTGGGCTACCGGCGCCGCGAGACGTTCTATCGTGCCGCCAGCCGCCTGCGCCAGCCCGGCGCCCGCCGCGCCGTCAAGCTCGCCGAGCACGTCCCCGACATGCTCCGCTACCGACGCGCCGCGCGCATGGCCGACATCGTGCACTTCCAGTGGCTCGCCGTCCAGCACCTCGACGGCCACCTGCTGCCCGCCAACCGCTCCCGCGGCGGCGCCCGGCGTCCCCTCGTGCTCAGCGCCCACGACATCCTGCCGCGCGAGCCGCGTCCGGGCCAGCTGGGCGCCCAGCGACGGCTGTACGAGCGCTTCGACGCCGTCGTCGTGCACTCCGAGCACGGCCGTGAACGCCTCACCGGCGAGCTCGGCATCGATCCTGCGCGCGTGCACGTCATCCCCCACGGCGCCTTCGAGCATCTCGCCGCGGAGGGCGCTCGCGCGAGCTCCGAGGCGCCGTTGCTGCCCCACAGCGAGAAGCCCGTGGTGCTCTGCTTCGGGCTGATGCGCCCCTACAAGGGGATCGATCTGCTGCTCGAGGCGTGGCGCGGCGTCGAGGACGCGGAGCTCTGGATCGTGGGGGCGCCGCGGATGGACATCTCAGCGCTCCGGGCCGGTGCGCCCGCTGGAGTGCGGTTCGAGGCGCGCTTCATCGGCGACGACGAGCTGCCGGCATACTTCCGCCGCGCCGATCTCGTCGTCCTCCCCTATCGCGAGATCGACCAATCGGGCGTGCTGTTCACCGCGCTCGCGTTCGGCAAGCCACTGCTGCTCAGCGACGTCGGCGGCTTCCCCGAGATCGCCGCCACCGGCGCGGCGCGCATGTTCCCCGCGGGCGACGCAAGCTCGCTGCACGTGGCCCTCCGCGAGCTCCTGGGCGACCGGGAGCGGCTGTCGCTGATGGCCGCGCGCGCGAGAGATGCGGCCGCCGGCGAGTACGCGTGGGAGTCGATCGCACGGCGGACCGTCGCGCTCTACGAGCAGCTGCTGGCGGTCTGAGCGCCGGGCACGGGAGGGCCGCCTGCAGGCCGGTCCGCGAGAATCCCTACTCGTGCTAGCCCTCGAGATCGTCTTCTGGGTGTGCGTGGGGCTGATCGTGTGGACGCAGGTCGGCTATGCCCTCGCTCTGGCCGTGCTCGCGCGCGTGCTCCCCGACGCCTCCGAGCGCCGATCCGAGATCACCCCGCGGGCCCGGTTGGCGCCCTCCCCGCCCGGCGCCCCCGCCGCGTCGTCCGCGACGCCCGTGCTCCCGGGCCTGACGCTGATCGTCGCCGCGCACGATGAGGAGGCGGTGATCGCCGCGAAGGTGCAGAACGCGCTCGAGCTCGACTATCCGCGCGATCGCCTCGAGCTGATCGTCGCGTGCGACGGGTGCACCGACGCCACGGCCTCACGCGCGCGCGGGGCGGGGGCGGACCTCGTCCTCGAGCTGCCGCGCGGCGGCAAGATCCTCGCCCAGGATGCCGCCGTCGAGCGCGCCAGCGGCGAGATCGTGGCGTTCTCCGACGCCAACGCGCTGTGGGAGGCCGGCGCCGCGCAGGCGCTCGTGCAAGCGTTCGCCGATCCGCGCGTCGGCTATGCCTGCGGACAGGTCCGCTTCGTGCAGGCCGCCGGCCCCGGGCGGGGGGGCTCCGCCCCGAACCAGGAGGGCGTCTACTGGCGCTATGAGCTGGGCGTGCGCGCGCTGGAGTCGCGGCTGAGCTCGATCACGGCCGGCAACGGCGCGATCTATGCCACGCCGCGTGAGCGCTACATCGTGGTCGATCCGATCATGGGGCACGATCTCTCGCTGCCGTTCAACATGGTCAAGCGCGGGCTGCGCGCGGTGTACGTGCAGGAGGCCCGTGCGAGCGAGAAGATGGTCCCCTCGCTCGGTGGCGAGTTTGCGCGGAAGCGGCGCATGATGAGCCACACCTGGCCGATCCTCCTGCGCGGCGGGATGCTCTCGCCGCGCGGCTATCCGCCCGGGTATGCCGTGATGATCTTCTCCCACCGCCTGCTCCGCTACATCGCGCCGGCGCTGCACGTGCTCGCGCTGGCCAGCAACGTGGCGCTGATCGCGATCGGCGCCGGAGCGCTCTATCTCGTCACGCTCGGCCTCCAGCTCGCGCTGCTGGCCGCAGCCGCTCTCGCCGGCGCGCTGCCGGTGCGCCCGCTGTTGATCGCCCGCTACTACGTCCTCAGCATCGCCTCGCCCGCCGCCGGCCTGTGGGACTGGCTGCGCCGCGGCACCTCGGCCTCCTGGGAGGCCGCCGAGGGAACCCGCTGAGGGCCGTAGCAGCGACGCTGCGAGAATCCCCGCCGTGATCCGGCGGACGGTCGACATCGTGGTCTCATCGCTGGCCCTGGCGTGCGCCGCGCCGCTGATCGCGGCCGCGATGGTCGCGATCCGCCTGGAGAGCCGCGGTCCCGTCATCTACCGTCAACGGCGCGCAGGGCTGCACGGCCGCCAGTTCGACGTGCTCAAGCTGCGCACGATGGTCGCGGGCGCGGAGCACATCGGCGCGGGGCTGGCGGTCAACGAGAACGACCCGCGCATAACGCGCGTCGGCGCGTTCCTGCGCAGGAGCTCACTCGATGAGCTGCCCAATCTGGTGAACGTGCTGCGAGGGGAGATGTCGCTGATCGGTCCCCGGCCCACGCTCCCGGTGCAGGTCGAGCAGTACACCGAGCGCCAGCGCGGGCGCCTGGCGATCAAGCCCGGGATCACCGGCTGGGCGCAGGTCAACGGCCGAGCCTCGCTGCCCTGGGCGGAGCGGATCGAGCTCGACCTCTACTACATCGAGCACCGTTCGCTCCCACTCGATCTGAAGATCCTGCGACGGACGGTGGCGATGGTGCTGGGCGGCTCGGACCTCTACAAGGGCAGCGCCGGCGGCTGGGAGGGAGAGCTGTGAGCCCGCCTGCCGTCCTGCTCACCGGAGCGGGCAAGCGCTACGACATCGTCTCGTGCTTCGCCCGGTTGACGAAGACGATTGTCGCCGACCCCTCGCCGCTGGCTCCCGCCCAGTACGCGGCGCATGTGCGCGCCGCCGTCCCCCTGATCGACGACCCCGGCTACGTCCCCGCGCTGGTCGCGCTGTGCGAGCAACACGGGGTCGGCGCCGTCCTGCCGCTGACCGACCTCGATATAGAGATTCTGGCTCGCGCGCTGGAGGAAGGAAGGCTTCCCGCCCTCGTACCGTCTGCCGAGGTGGCACGTGCCACGTATGACAAGCACGACGCGCACCTGCTGCTGGCGCGCCTCGGGCTGCCCTCGCCGCCCACCGTCCTGCCCGAGGACGATCTCGACGCCCTCGCCTATCCGGTGATGGTCAAGCCGCGTCGCGGCTCGGGCGCGCGCTCGATCCATCTGGCCGCAGATCCCGAGCAGGCACGCTTCTTCATCGACTACGTCGCCGAGGCGACGATGGTCCAGCGGGCGATGAACGGTCCCGAGCTCTCGATCGACTGTCTCGGCGACCGCCACGGCCGCTGTCTCAATGCCATCCCGCGCACGATGCTCGAGTCGCGGGGCGGGGAGTCGATCAAGGGCCAGGTCGTCCGCGACGAGGAGCTGATCGAGCTCGGGCGGCGCACGATGGAGGCGCTCGCGGTGTCCGGACCGGCGACCATCCAGGTCTTCCGCGACCCAGAGGTGGGGCTGGGGATCACCGACGTCAACACCCGTTTCGGCGGCGCCTTCCCCGCGCCCGTATACGCGGCGCTGCCCGGCCGCAGCTACCCGGAGCTGATCGTGCGCATGGCCGCCGGCGAGGCGATCGAGCCGCACGTGGGCGAGTTCCTCGCGGGAAGGACCTTCACGCGCTACTACTGGCAGCTCGAGCTCGACGAGGAGCTGCAGCCGACCGGCCGGGACATCGTCGAGATGACGAGCCCGCCCGCTCCGCCCGCCCCACGCTGAAAGCCGGGCGAACGGCTCCGGACCGGGAGGTCTCGGCACCCCGTGAAGCTAGAATCCTGCTCTGTGGCCAGCTCGCTCGCCGATTCCCCGCCCGCTCCCGCCGCGGAGCAGCTCTCGGCGGACCGATCCGCCGGCGAGCCCGTGCCCGCGCCAGGCCCCCCCGCCCCCGCGCCGACGCCGGCGCCGGAGCGGACCTGCACGAAGTGCGGCGCGCCGCTGGCCGCGGGCCAGGACTGGTGCCTGCAGTGCGGCGCCGGCGCTCCCGGGAGCCTTGGCACGCCGAGCTGGCGCGCGGCCGCCATCATCATCGGCGCGAGCGCGATCCTCGCTCTCGCGGCCGTGACGGCCGGATACGCCGCCCTCAGCAAAGCCCCCCGCAAGGTCCGCGTGAGCGTGGCGGCCGTCGCGCGAAGCGGAGTGTCGCCCGCCACGACCCCGGCCACGCCGCAGGCCGCACTCACCCCGCCCAAAACTCTCGGCACCCCGACGACCATCAAACCGGCGCTGCCGTTGACCGCGAGAAAACCGCCGAAGATCCCGCTCACGGCGATCACGCCGAAACCCCTCATTCCGAAAACGACGACCACGCAGGCCACCACCACCACGGGGTCCGCCGGCACCGGGACGAACACCTCGACGACAACCACCACGGCGCCGTCGAGCTCGGCGAGCAGCGGCGCCGGCACGAGCGAATCCCAGCCAGAAGCGATCCTGCTCGACACCGACGCGGCGAGCACCTACAACCCCAACGCCTACCCGGCGAGCGATTTCGGCGATCCGAGCCTGTCGATCGACGGCGACACCTCGACGGGCTGGACCGCGCTGGTCGAACCGGCGCTCGCGCCGAAGATGGCCGTTGGTCTCGCGATCGACCTGAAGAGCGCGCGCAAGCTCTCGGCGGCGGAGCTGATCACCGACACCCCCGGCATGACGGTCGAGCTCTACGCCGCCAACGGCGCCGCGCTGCCGGCATCGATCACCGCCCCGCAGTGGGTGAAGCTGAGCTCGCGCCTGGTCGTCAAATCGCGCCACGAACGCATCAAGCTGCGCGACTCGACGAAGGCGTTCCGCTTCGTGACGCTCTGGATCAGCAAGGCAGCGGCGGCCTCGGTCGGCACCGCCCAGGCTCCCGGACACGTGAGCGTGAACGAAATCGAACTGTTCCCGGCGAGCTAGCCGCGGATGCGTTTGGCGGGCTGCTTCGCCCGCCTGGCGCCGCGCGCGGCCCACACCTCGTTCAGGAACGCGGCGATCTCGGCGGTCAGACGCTCGGGGTGCAGGCGCAGCTCCACCAGGGAGTCGGCCTCCAGTAGCCGGGCATTGGGCATCTCCTCCGCGAGCATCCCCGCGTCGCTGAAGGGGTGGACGGGATCGCGACGGTGCCCGAGGACGAGCGTCGCCACGGTGAAGGTGCGGCGCTCGCTGCGGTGCGGGGCTATGCGCCCGAAGAACAGCCCCTGCAACACCGCTGCGCCGGGTCCAGGTTCCTGGCGCACGAGGTCGAGCATGACGTTCCCGTAGTGGGGCAGCAGCCGCCGTGGCACCGCCCGGGCGCCGCGTGCGAGCAGCTTCATCACCGGCTCGCCAAAGGTCAGCGCGATCAGCAGCGGGGTGAAGGTGATAGCGCTCGAGAGCAGGCCGTTGTCGAGCACGGGCATCTCGATGACCAGGCCCCGCAGCCGCTCCGAGCTCATCGAGGCGATCTCAAGCGCCACGTTGGCGCCGAGCGAGGTGCCCATCACGACGGCCTGCTCGATCTGCAGGTGGTCCATCAACGCGAGCACCTGCTCGGCCATGAAGGCCATCGAGTAGCGCCACATGTCGCGCGGGCGCTCGGATTGGCCGTGGCCGAGCAGGTCGACCGTGATCACCCGATTGCCGGCCCCCGCCAGGTCTTCGGCCAGCGGTCGGTGCATTTCCTGGGAGAGCAGCAGCCCGTGCAGCAGGATCAGCGGGCGCGAGGACGCGCTTGCGCTCTTGGCCGTGCGCCCGCGGACGCCGCTCGCGGTCACCTCGGCAGGACCGCCTCCGAACTCGCTGTAGGCGATGCGCTGCCCCTCGAACTCGAAGGACGACATTCCGCCACCCTACTACGAGCGGGACAGCCGCCGGCGGCGGCGCCGCGCTAGCTTTGCATCCTCGACTTCATCCGTCAGCCACCACAAGGAGGAGACCATGGCCAAGCAGCCCCGCATCCTTGCCGGAGAGACCGCGGCGATCACCGGCGCCGCTCGGGGGATCGGACGTGCCACCGCGGAGGCGCTCCTGCGCCAGGGCATGAGGGTGGCGATCGGCGACCTCGACCTCGAGGCCGCAAGGCGGACGGCGTCCGAGCTCGGCGCCCGCACCGTGGCGTTGCCCCTGGACGTCACCGATCGTGCGTCCTTCACCGCGTTCATCGACAGCGCCGAGGAACAGCTCGGACCGGTCGACGTGCTCGTGAACAACGCCGGGATCATGCCGATCGGCCCGTTTCAGGCCGAGGATGACGATACGGCTCGCAGGATCATCGACATCAATGTCCACGGCGTGATCCTCGGCATGAAGATCGTGCTGCCGCGGATGATCGGCCGGGGCCGCGGCCACGTCGTGAACATCGCATCGCAGGCCGGCAAGTACGGCTTCCCCGGCGGGGCCACCTACTGCGCGAGCAAGGCTGCCGTGATCAACCTCAGCCGTGCCGTGCGCAAGGAACTGCGCGGCACCGGCGTGGACATCTCCACGATCAGCCCGGTCGCCGTCAACACGGAGCTCGGCCTCGGCCTGTCCGAGCCACGACAGCGGCAGTTCCGCAAGGTCGAGCCGCATCAGGTGGCCGACGCGATCGTGGAGACGCTGCAGGTGCCCAAGTTTGACGTCCACGTGCCCAAGCAGGCGGCGGTCAGCGAGCGGATCTCCGCGCTGCTGCCGATCGGCGCTCAAGATGGGCTGTCACGGATCATGCGGGCCGACGCGGTGCTTTCGCAGGCGGACAGCGCCGCCCGCGCCGGCTACGAACTGCGCGCCGCGCACTCCGAGCCGGCCTTGGAGCCCGCCCCCGCGCAGCCGCAGATTCCCGAGGCGGTGGGGGAGACGGCGGCCGACTGAGCGCCCCCGCGCGGGGAGGCAGGCCCGGAATGCGCGCAGGGCCGGCGGGATCTCAGTCGCGGAGCATTCCGCGCGCCCGATCGGCTAGGCTCGCGCCGATGCACACGGCGGCCGTCCAGCTTGCGCCCGTATTGGGGGCGGAGAAGAGCAAAGTCCCCTTCTACATCGCAGGCGGACTGCTCGTCGTGTGGGCGCTGACCGTGTCGCTCGGGCTCGGCCTGCGCAAACCAGACTTCCCCGCCAGCCTCGCCGGCCAGCGGGCGGTGATGGCGACCACCGCCGTCCTCGTGCTGGCCGCCGTTTCGACGGCCGTGATCACCGCGAGCCCGCCCGCCAAAGCCGTCGTCGTCAAACCCGTCTACACGCCCCCGGTGGCCGAAACGCCGGGCGCCCCGACGCCCGCGGCTCCGAGCCCGTCGAGCACGTCGAGCACCGCGCCGAGCTCGACCTCCGCGCCGGCGGCCCCGACCACATCCAAGCGCGCGACCTCCGCGCCGGCCGCCGCAGCGACGCGGCCTGCGACCTCCGGCTCGGTGACGCTGGCGGCCAACCCGTCGGGTCAGCTGAGCTACAACACCAAGCAGCTGAGCGCCAAGGCGGGCAACGTGATGATCACCATGACCAACATGTCGCCGCTTGAACACAACGTGACCATCGCCCAGGGGAGCACGATCCTCGGCGCGACGCCGACCTTCACCGGCGGGACCAGGACGCTCACGCTGAAACTGAAGCCGGGCACCTACACCTTCTACTGCTCGGTCCCCGGGCACCGCCAGGCCGGCATGGAAGGGACGCTGACGGTCTCGTGAAGCTCTACGTCTGCTGGGGGACCTTTCCGACGCCGCGCCCCGGTGGGCACCCGTGTGCAAACGCCTACCACGCGCTGAGGGATGCCGGGCACGAGCCCGAGGTGGTCAAGTCCTACGGCTTCGCCCCTCTGCCGGGCGTGTTCAACCAGACGCGCGGGCGCCGCGAGGTCCAGGAGCTGACCGGCAACCGCTGGGTTCCGACGCTCCTGCTCGACGACGGCAGCGTGATCGACGGGTCGCGCGAGATAGTCGACTGGGCCCAGGCCAATCCCTCGTAGCTCTGGCGCAGGATTGTGATCTGCGCCGCGGCGCGATGCTCGGCGAGCAGGCTCTCGAGGCCCTCGTCGGCCCGTGCGGCCGCACGCCCGAGTGCGATCGCCAGCGCGGCGCTGAAAGCCGCGGCGACAAGCCCCAATGCGACAATGATGATCACAGAATCACCGCACGACCCTTCGTTGCTTCTGCCTCCCGGTCGGACTGTTGCACAGCACCCGGATGACCTCCAGCGCCACGGGATGAGACACCCCGCTATGACCGTATATTTCTGCGTCGGGAGCGCCATGTCCTCCCTACGCGAGTGAAAAAACCAACAGAAGGGAACGCTCAATGGACCTCCTTGTCAGGCTCGACGAGACCCGCGCTGCGATCAACGTGCTCGAGCATCCCTTCTATCAGCGCTGGAACGCCGGCGAGCTGACTGCGGACGAGCTCGCCCGCTATGCCGGCGAGTATCGCCACGCGGTGCTGGCCCTGGCCGAGGCCTCGACGCTGGCGGCGGCGAAGGCGCCGCCCCGGCACGAGCCCGGCCTGCGCCGGCACGCCGAGGAGGAGGCGGCGCACGTCGCGCTGTGGGAGGAGTTCGCCCGGGCCAGCGGGGCGCCCCGCTCTGGTGGCGTCGATGAGCGGATGCGCCCGCAGACGCAGGCCTGCGTCGAGGCGTGGAGCGCCGGCGAGGATCTGCTCGAGCACCTCGCGGTGCTGTACGTGATCGAGGCCGGCCAGCCGGAGCTCTCGAGGACGAAGATCGACGGCCTGCGCGCTCACTACGGCTACAGCGAGGAAGGGCCGGCGACCGAGTACTTCCGGGTGCACGAGCTGCGCGACGTGGAGCACGCGCGCGAGGCCCGTGAGCTGATCGCCGAGCTGATGGCCGAGGCCGAGGATCCCCGGGAGCAGGCCGACCGCATGCTGGCACGCGCGCGCGCTGCGCTGCAGGGCAACTGGCGGCTGCTCGACGGGGTCCAGGCGGGAGCCGCGTGAGCGGCCGCTGAGCGCCGGGCGCCGGTCACGCAAGTGGCGAGACGGAGCGCGGCGCCAGCCGCCAGGCGAACAGCACCGCCGCGACCGAGGTGGCCAGGTTCAGGCTCGAGACGCCGGCGCGCATCGGGATGCTGACACGGGCATCGGCCATCGCGCTCAGCTCGCGGCTGAGCCCGTGGCGCTCGGTGCCGAAGGCGAGCAGCGCGCGGGGATCGAGCTCGCCCGGCTGCAGCGGCTCGCCGTCGGGGTCGAGGGCGAGCAGCGGCCGGTCGAGGGCCTGCAGCGCCTCGAGGCGCTCCAGACGCGCGACCGGCAGGGCGTAGTGCAGCCCGGCGGCGCCGCGCAGCGCGTCCGGATGCCAGGGGTCGTGACTGCCGGTGGTGAGCACTCCGGCGATGTCCGCGGCGGCGGCCACGCGAACGCACGCGCCCATGTTGCCGAGGTCCCGCGGGTCCTCGAGCAGGACGACCGGGGAAGGCCGCGGGTCGGCGAGCACGGCCGCTGGGTCAACCGCGCTGCGCTCGGCCAGCGCCATCACCCCCGTCGACGGCGTCAGCGGAGCGAGCTGGGCGAACACCGAGGGCTCGATCTCGCGCGCCATCGCGGGCAGCTGCGCGCTGAGATCGGGCGCGAGCAGGGCGGTGAGGCGGCCGAGCTCACGGGCGTCGCTGGTGAGCACCTCGTGCACGGTGGCGCCGAAGCGGAGCGCGTGCTTGAGGGGGTGAAAGCCTTCGAGCACCGCCAGCGAGCGATCGCGCCGCGCGCGCCCGAAGCGCGGAATGAGCGACCCGTCTTGCACGTTGCGATGATCGCACGCCGCGTGGGAGCAGGCGATGACGTTGCGTACACAACTGTTTACTGTGCTCATCGACAGGCCATCCGCGAGCGAACACCCGTAAAGTGGGGCCGCGCATGAAGCTCGAGGGCATACATCACATCACCGCCATCACCGCCGACGCGCCCGGCAACGTCGAGTTCTACGCCGGCGTGCTGGGGCTGAGGATGGTCAAGAGGACGGTCAACCAGGACGAACCGAACGTGTATCACCTGTTCTACGGCGACGAGCAGGGCTCGCCGGGGATGGACCTGACGTTCTTCGAGTACCCGGGGGCGGCCCGCGGGGCGGCCGGGGCCGGGATGGTGCACCGCATTCTGTGGCGCGTGTCCTCCGCGGAGGCCCTCGCCTTCTGGAACGAGCGCCTGGCCGCGCACGGGGTCAGCGCGGAGCAGACCGATGACAGCCTCCTGTTTGCCGACCCCGAGGGCCTGGAACACGAGCTCGTGCCGACCCTCAGTGCGGACGAGCCGCTGAGCGCCGATTCACCGGAGATCCCCGCCGAGCACGCCCTCCAGGGATTCGAGGGCGTGCGCGCGTACAGCACCGACCCGGTGCGCAGCGAGCGCATCCTCGGCGACACGCTCGGCTTTGAAAGGCGCGAGGGAGAGCACTGGGAGGTTCGCGGCGAGCAGCGCGGCAGCTTCTACGCCTACGACCCGGTAGCGCCGGAGGTCAGCCGCAAACAGGGGGCCGGCTCGGTGCACCACGTGGCGTTCGCGGCGCGGATTGATGACCTGGAGGCATGGCGGCTGCGCCTAGTGACGGCCGGTGCACGGCCGACACCGGTGGTCGACCGCTTCTACTTCCGCTCGGTCTACTTCGTCGAGCCGAGCGGGGTCCTGCTCGAGCTCGCCACCATCGGCCCCGGCTTCGCCGTCGACGAGGACGAGCGGCATCTCGGCGAGCGGCTGTCGCTGCCGCCGCGGTTCGAGCCGCTGCGCGAGCGGCTGGAAGGCACGCTCAAGCCGCTGCCCTACCCGCCTGCCTGGCGGATGGCCTCCTCCGCCTAGGCACCACGCCTACGCGGCCGCGTCACCGAGCCGACGCGAGCGCGGCGAGCGCCGGGAGAGGACGGAGCCCCAGTCGGCGTCCTCGATCCGTCCCGGCGTGGTGCCCTGGATGAACTCGCGCAGCAGCTGCGAGAGCCCGTCGGGGTCTTCAAGATGCGGAAAATGCGCCGCGTTCGGCAGCGTCCTGAAGGCGCTGCGCGGGATCGCCTCGTGTGCGTGGCGTCCGTGGTGGACCGGGATCGTGTTGTCACGCTCACCCCACACGATCATCGTAGGCATCGACTCGAGCAGGTACAGGCGGTCGGATGCGCTGACGCGCTGGCCGTGCACGTCGATCACCGCGCGAAGCGTGTGCAGGAAGGCCGCTCGCGCTTCGGCGTTCTCGAGCGGGCGCAGCGCGCGAGCGATCGCCTGCAGGTACACGCCGGTGCGTGCCTCGCGCTCGTCCAGACGCCGGCCTGCGTCCCACAGCGCGCCGAGGAGGCGCGGACGGATCAGCGACAGCAGCGCCGAGACCCCGGGCAGCGTGGCCGTGCGCAGCAGCGGGCTGACCTCGTGCCCAAGGCCGCCGCTGGAGACGAGCACGAGCCGCTCGACCCGTTGCGGGAACTGGTAGAAGAACTGCATGGCCACGCCCCCGCCGAGCGAGTGGCCGACGAGCGTGGCGCGCTCGATCCCGATGGCGGCCAGCAGGTCGCGGATGCTCGCGGCATGCGCCCCGAGCGAATAGTCACCTCGCGGCGCCGCCGAGTCGCCGTGCCCGATCAGGTCGGGTGCGACCACCGTGTGCTCGCTCGCAAGCTTCAGCGCGACCGACTGCCAGTGGCTGGAGGAGTTGAGCATCCCGTGGATCAACACCACCGGCGGCCCATCGCCGGCGACCCTGTAGATCACGCGGCGGCCATGCAACTCGATCTGCCACTCGTCGAACTTCCGCGGCAGCGCGGCCAAAGGCGCGGGGCGGGGCATGTCCCCCGGCCGTTGCGGGCGATCGCCTCTGCCCTGGCTGGATGTCAGCGCGTCACCTCGCGCGGCACGTTAGCAAAGGGGACCTGCCCGCCCGCGCGCTCACGCGAGAGCGCGCTGCTCGCGTGCCGCAGGTCACTGGCGGGGTCATCTGGGCGGGTCCATAGACTCGCTGAGGATGCTCGACGCGGGCTCGTGAGCGGGATGGCAGCCGGACAACGGGAGACCCCCTATCTGGACGCGCTCTACGAATATGCCGCGAGGAACCCCGCGCGCCTGCACGTGCCAGGACACAAGGGTGGCCCGGGCGCCGACGCAGGACTGCTCCGGGCGCTCGGCCAGCGCGCCCTCAGCCTCGACATCCCCGCGCTGACCTACGGCATCGACCTCGGCCCGCGGCCCACGCCCTTCGAGCAGGCCCAGCGGCTGGCCGCAGACGCATGGGGAGCGGAGCGGTCGTGGTTCCTGGTCAACGGCGCTTCGCAGGGCAACCTCGCGGCTGGCATGGCCCTCGCCCATCGCGGCCATGAGGTGGTGGTCCAGCGCAACGCGCACTCGAGCACGATCGACGCGCTGGTGATCTCGGGTCTGCGCCCGACGTTCGTCGCGCCCGAGGTCGATCAGGAGCTCGACATCGCCCACTGCCTGACCGCGCGCAGCCTCGAGCGCGCGCTCGCCGCGACCCCGGCCGCGGTGGGCGCCTGGGTCGTCTCCCCGACCTACTTCGGCGCGATGGCCGACGTCAGGGCGCTCGCGGCGGTGACCCACGAGCGGGGCCTGCCCCTCGTGGTGGACGAGGCGTGGGGCGCGCACCTCGCCTTTCACGAGGACCTTCCCGAGCACGCGCTCGCAGCGGGTGCGGATCTGGTGATCTCGAGCACACACAAGATCGTCGGCAGCCTCACGCAGTCGGCGATGCTGCATCTCGGACGCCGCTCGCAGCGGCTGATCGATGCGGACACGGTCGATCGTGCCGTGACGCTGACCGAATCGACCAGCCCCAGCTCCCTGCTGTGCGGGTCGCTCGATGCCGCACGGCGCCAGGCTGCGGCGCACGGGCGCGAGCTGCTGGGGGAGATCATGCGGGAGCTGGCGCATGCGCGCGAGCAGATCAGGGCGATCGACGGGCTGGACGTGCTCGACGATCGACTTGCCGGGCGACCTGGGGTGTCGGCGTATGACCCGCTGCGCCTGGCGGTGGACGTGCGCGGCGTCGCCGCCAGCGGCTACGAGCTCGCTCCCCTGTTGCGCGAGATCGATGACATCAACCTCGAGCTCTACGGCCAGAACGTGCTCGTGGCCGTGTTCGGCATGGGCGAGCGCCGCACGCCCGAGCTCGCACGGCTCGTGGCCGCGCTGCGCGAGGCGGTTGGCCGGGTCGGCCTCGACCCGGGCGGCGCGACGGCCAGCTTCGCGGCACCTCCGCCGTGGGGAGAGTTGGCGATGACCCCGCGTCAGGCCTACCTGGGTCCGCAGGAGGTCGTGCCGGCCGCCGCGGCGCCCGGGCGCATAGCGGCCGAGTCGCTGGCCACATATCCGCCGGGGATACCCAACGTGCTCCCGGGCGAGCGCCTCAGCGCCGAGACGATCGCCTACGTGCAGCGGACGCTGGAGCTGGGCGGGAGCCTGCGCGGCGCCAGCGACCGGCTGCTGCGCACCGTGCGCGTCGTCGTCGAGGACCCGGGGGCCAGCGACCTCGACGACGCGCTCGCACTGTCGGCGCGCGCCCGGCGCTAGTCCGCCGGCGGCTGCCGCGTCAGCGGCGTGGCCGGGATCCCGACCACCCGCTCGAGCCACGCTCCGAACAGCTCCCGTGCGAGCGCGATCGAGGCGGATTCGGCGGCGTCGATCTGGGCGAGGAGCGGGCCCATCGGATCGCTCCGCGCGAGCTGCTGGAGGCTGTCCGCGTAGGCCGGCACCGTCCCCCACTGCGCGACGAGCGCCGCGGTGACCTCGAGGTGGAACTGCAGCCCGTAGGCGTTGGCAAAGGCGAAGGCCTGCTGCTCGTACTGCTCCGATCGGGCAAGCTGCACGGCGCCGCGTGGGAGCTCATAGGTGTCGCCGTGCCAGTGAAGTGCCGGGAAGCTCGCCGGCGCCCGCGCGAACACGCGATCGCCGGCCGCCTCGCGGGTGAGCTCGACCGCCAGCACGCCCACCTCCGGCAGCGGGCCGCGGAGGACCGCTGCGCCGAGGCTTGCGGCGAGCAGCTGCGCACCGAGGCATATCCCCCAGAAGGGCTTGCCCGCACGGACCGCCTCGGCGATGAAGAGCTTCTCCTCGGCAAGCCATGGATACAGCTCCTCGTCATAGGTGCCCATCGGGCCGCCCATCGCGAGTATGCCGCTGTATCCGCGCCAGTCCGGCAGCTCATCGCCGTCGTCGAGGTGAACCTCTTGCAGCCCGAGGTCGCGCCGCAGGAGCTCATCCGCAAAGGCGCCCGCGGGCTCGCAGCCGATGTGCTGCAGCACCAGGAACGACCCGTATCCCCGCCTGGCTCCTATATATCCCCGCCTGGCTCGTATGTATCCCCGCCCGCCCCTTGTTCTTCAGTGAACTCGAAGCGATCCAGCAGTGAGGTGGCGCCGGTTCCGCCGGGGGTCGTCACGGTCGCGTCACCGTTGGAGCGCGACTCGCCGAGCACCCCTTCTCGCAAGCATGCGGGCAGCATACCCCCGTCGGCGCGGCCTCGCGCGCATGGCCGGGCCGCCCGTCCCGTACGGGGCCGGAATCGCGGATTCGGGCCGCGGCCCCGGCCGGAGGGCCAAGTCGGCCGCTAAGAAGGTCGGCCGTGCGGCGCAACTTTCCCGCGAGCGGGGGGATTCTAATCGCAGCGGGTGTCCCTGCACGGGCCTCGCGCGTCGGCTTGGGCGTCGAGCCTGTAGAGGAGGTCGCTGTGAGCACGACCGAATTCAGACGAGCGGTGCGAGGCTCGATGGGGGCCGTAGCGGTCGCGCTCGCGGCGATGGCCGCGGGCCAGCCGGCCACCGCGGGCGCCGCGCCGCCGAACGTCACGATCACGAGCCCGCTCAACGGGAGCGTGAGCAACGACCAGACGCCGTCCTTCAGCGGCGCCGCGGAAGCAGGCAACGGTGAAGTGACCGTCAACATCTACAGCGGCTCGACCGTGCAGGGGTCGCCCGCGAGGGAACCAAAAACGGCGTTCTTCGAAGGGAGCAGCTGGTTCCTCGAACCCATAGAAGCCCTCAAAGACGGCACCTACACCGCGCAGGCGACGCAGACCAACGGCGCCGCGGAAACCGGCGCGAGCTCGCCCGTGACCTTCACGATCGACACGGCCGCGCCGACGGTGACGCTGAACACGCCCGCCTCGCCGTCGGATGACACGACGCCATCATTCACCGGCACGGCAAGCGACACGACCACCGTGAGCATTCAGATCCACGCTGGAGCCAGCGCGAGCGGCACGCTCGTCTCGCGAGCCACGGCGCCGGGGACGGGCGCCGGCTGGAGCTCGGCTGAGGCGAGTCCGGCGCTGTCGATTGGCCAGTACACCGCGATCGCCACGCAGCCAAGCTCACATGGAAACCCTCTGGGCAGGAGCGGACCGGTGACGTTCACGGTGACGCCCCCGCCCACGCCGCCGGCGGCGTCGTTCAAGTGGATCCCCTCCGCGCCGCAGACGGGCGAAGCGATCACGCTGGTGTCGACCTCCACCGACGCCGGCAGCCCGATCACCGCTTTCGCCTGGGCACTGGCCGGCAACGGCGTCTTCGGACCGGGCGAATCGGCGCTCTCGACATCCTTCTCAACCTCAGGAGCCCACACCGTGCTGCTGCGGGTCACCGACGCGGGCGGCCTGTCGAGCAGCGTTGCAGAGACGATCGAGGTCAGCTCGCCCGCGCCCACCCTGATGCAGCCCTTCCCGGTTGTGCGGATCGTCGGCTCCTACGGCTCCTCGGGCGCGAGGATTCGTCTTCTGACGGTGCTTGCCCCGGTCGGGGCCAAGGTGAGGGTCACCTGCCACGGAGGAGGATGCTCGACCAAGTCCCAGCATCTGGTTGCGGCCGTGGCGCCGAGAAGCAAGGCCGGCACGGTCCTGATCACGTTTCACCGCTTCGAGCGCTCGTTGCGAGCCGGCGCCGCTCTGGCCGTGTGGGTCTCAAAGAGCGGACAGATCGGCAAGTTCACCCGCTTCGTGATCCGGCACGACAGGCTTCCCAGCCGCACCGATGAGTGCCTCAGCCCAGACGGGACCGCGCCGATCGCCTGCCCGTGATCATGAGCGGCGCAGGCTGGTTCGGGCGAGTTGCCGCGCATCGCCATCGCCGGCCCGTCGAAGGCCGACAGCGCGCCGTCGCCGATGTGCTTGACCACCCGCCCGCCGTGTTCTGAGACGGTGCGGTTCACGAGCGCGTCGTGGCGCTCGAGCACCTCGCGCCAGGCACGGTCGCCGAGCTCGGCCGCACGCGTGGTCGAGGCGACGACGTCGGTGAACAGGACGCTCGCCAGCACGCGATCCGGCTCGGTTCGATGGACCGCACCGGTGACGAACCGCTCGATCTCGTCGATGGGCTCGTCGAAGTCTCCGAGCCAGAAGGCATGGTCATCGCTCGCGTACCTGACGAAGCGGGCCCCGGGGATGCCTTCCGCCAGCTGCTGACCTGCCTCGACCGGCACGATCCGGTCGCCGTCCACGTGCAGCACGAGCGTCGGCACGCTCACCGACGGCAGCACGTCGCGTATGTCGATCTGCATCCAGGTCTCGATGAGCGCCCGGGCCATGCGCGGGCTTGCCGCCGCCCGCGCGAAGACCCCGGCCCCGCGCTTCTGCGACTCGGTCAGAGTGACGCTCGGAACGATGACGGCCATGAACCTGCTCGCGTCGTCCCAGTGCTCGGTCGCCTCGAGCAGCGCATGGAGCTCCGCACGCTGGAGCGTGTCGGGCGAGAAGTCCTCGGGCGCGGCGGTCGGCCACACAGCGAACGTGCCGTAGGCGACCAGCGAGATGATCCGCTGGGGGCGCATCGCGGCCATCAACACCGAGGTGGGGCCACCCTCGGAGACGCCGAGCAGCGCGGCCCGCTCCGAGCCCGCGGCATCGAGCACCGCCTCCATGTCGGCGACGCGCTCCTCGAGAGTGGGCAGTTGCGGAATCGGGTCCGAAAGGCCTGTGCCGGGCTTGTCGTAGACGATCAGCCGTGCGAACGAGGCCAGGCGCGCGAGGAAGCGTGGCATCCTGGGGGCCGTCCATTGCAGATCGAGGTGTGAGACGAAGCCGGGCGAGATAAGCAAGTCGATCGGGCCGTCACCGACCACCTGGTAGGCGATCGAGATCCCATCTCGCTTGACGTACTGCGTTCGCGGTGGCTGCACGAGAGCGAGTCTACGCTGCCGTTTTTTCGCAGGCGAGCGAGCGCTTCGAGCAGGGAGCGGCGCTCACGCTCGCTTGGAACGCACGCCGGTATGGATCCCGAGTCGCCCTGGCGGGCGGCTCCTCGATCGGCACCGACTTGCTCCAGGAGCGACCGTTCAAGGTCACGGCGTAGCCTTGCGCGTCAACTGCGACGCAGAACGATGGGGACGGGCACGACACCGAGGCGTGCCCAGCGCTGAAATGGGAGCATTCTCAGAGGCGTGACGTTTTCCTTTCCCTAGTGTCTCATGGGTGGCCGGGCGCGTGTGACGAGCCGATCCGATCGGCCGGGTTCGCGGGCGCCGAGGGGACATCTACCAGGAGGACGACCGGAAATGCCGCGCAAGATCGTCGTGACGTTGTGGGCAACGGCAGTGATTCTCGGGTGCGTGGGAGTGGCCTCGGCCGCTGCCGCGCCGATCCGGCTGTCCCTCAGCGAATACGGGGCCTTCGCGGTCCTCGGCCACTGGTGCGGAGGGATCTCGCAGAAGGTCTACGGCAGCGGATTTGCCGGCACCGGGTATCCGACGGGGGCCGAGTTCCTGAGCACCACCTGCGGCGGCAGCGGCAAGGGCGGCGGCGGCGGCCACACGACCTACACCGCGTGGGCCAGCTCGGAATGGAACTGGTATGGCGAAACGCGCAAATACGCCAAGCTCTCGGGTGCCCCCGAAGGCATCAGCGAAACCTTCTCGGCCGAAGACTCGCACGGCGACCACCTCTACAACGTCGGGACGGCGAGCTACCTCGAAGACCCCACGCCGCCCCTGCAGGCTCCGGCGGCGCCGACCAACGTGAGCGCCTACGTGCAGGAAGTCGAAGTCGGCGAGAAAGTCGAACTGCGCTTCCAGGTCGGCTGGACGCCGGCACCCGAAACGGCGCCGCTGCTGATGTCCTCGCACGTCGTCGCGACGCCCGTCGGTGCGACGGCTCCCGTGCTCGAAGCGACCGTAGGCGGCGCTAGCTCCTCGACGGTGGTGTTCCCGCTGGAAAGGCGCACGACGTACCGCATCACGGTCACCAACAGCGACCGCGAAGGCACCAGCCAGGAAAGCACGCCGATCGAAGTCAGCAGCATCAGCGCCGAAGAAGAACGCGAAGAAAAACAGGAACAAGCCGAACCGCAGGCGCCTGAATTCGGCCGCTGCGTGAAAGCCTTCCACGAAAAGGTCGGTAAGACGACGTACTACTATGGCGGCTTCACCACCGCCGGGTGTACCGGACGCAGCACAACCCATACGGGCAAGTACGAATGGGAAGAGGGCGTCGCCAAGAGCGGCCTCACGATCCCGCTCAAGACGGGTCCCGTGGCCCTGGAAGCCGTCAATCGCACGAAACTGACGTGCACGGGCGAGAGCGGCGCCGGGAACATCACCGGACGCAAAACCGTCGGAGGGATCGTGCTTACGCTCACCGGCTGCGAATCGGGTGCCCAGAAATGCACGACGTCGGGGCTCGGCGAAGGCGAAATGCGCACCGGCACCCTTGAAGGCGAACTCGGCGTCGTCAGCGTGACCGAAACAGCGGGCAAAGAAACCAGGCACCTCGGGATCGACCTGTTCCCCACCGGCCGTTCCGGCCCGCTGCTCGAATACTCCTGCGGCGGAGGCGAAGGCAAGACGCTGTCCGGCTCGGTGATCGCGCCGGTGACAAGCAACAAGATGCAGACCACCTCTGCGCTGAAATTCACGCAGGCGACTGGGCTTCAGAAACCCGAATCGTTCGAAGGCGGCGCACGCGACGTGCTGACGAACGGCGTCGGCGAACAGCAGGGCCTCTCGCTGAGCGTGAGCCTGAACACCGAAGAAGCCGTCGAGATCAACGCGTCGATCGAACCGGCAGAAGGCGGAGAAGGCGGCTGAGTCCCGCGCCGGCACGGACGCCGGCGGCCGAAGCCTTCGCGGCAACAGCTCGAGTAGTCGCCGCATCGGAAGTATCCCCAGCGCAAGAGGGCGGTGGTGTACGCTCTTCTCAGAACTTGGCGACGGGAGCCGTACGGCGCCAACAGGATCGAGGGATGTGGAGTGAGCGGCGAGCGGAGGCGGCTTTGAGGGGACTGCACGGACGCGGGGAGCGGCCCGGGCGCCGCAGGGCGAGCTGCACGTCGGCCGACACCCGGCTTGCGATGATCGCGGTGCTGGTCTTCGCGCTGGCCGCGCCCGCCGGCTCCTACGGCGCCTCGCTGGCGCCGGTGAGCCTCAGCAGCCTGCAGGAAGTGACGCACGGACGCGCGCCGCGGGTCGCGGGGCAGGGCGCTGGCGCACTGCGCAAGCGGCGCGAGCCGGGAGTCTCGCTCGTGCCGTCGACCAGCGAAGCCTACTGGGCGTGCCCGGAAAGCTCGTGCGAAGCGATCCTCGAGCCCGCGCCGCTGACGGTCGAAGTGGGCGGCCGCGAGCAGTTCGCGCTCCCGGGCGGCAAGCTCCTGGAAGGTAGTGGCGTGAAAGGTGGCTACGACCCGCAGGATCTGCAGTCGGCGTACAAGATCCCCGCGAGCGGAGGCGAAGACGAGACGGTTGCGCTCGTCGACGCCTTCGGCTACCCGACCGCCGAAGAAGACCTCGCCGTGTATCGCGCGAAGTACGGGCTGCCGGCGTGCACGAAAGCGAACGGCTGCTTCAAGAAGGTCAACCAGGAGGGCGAAGAAGCGAACTATCCGCCCGCGAACGCGGGCTGGGACTCCGAGAGCGCGCTCGACATCCAGATGGTTTCCGCCGCCTGCCCCCACTGCCACATCATGCTCGCCGAGGCCGACAGCGCTGAAGGGAACGACTTGCCCGAAACCGTCGAGACGGCCGCCCGTCTGGGGGCGACGGAGATCTCCAACAGCTACGCCGAGGATGAAGAAGTTTGCACGCAGGAATGCGAAGAACAAGACGCTCCCGCCTATGACCAGCCCGGGATCCCCGTGTTCGCCGCGGCCGGCGACAGCGCCTACGACAACGAAGAATCAGGCTGGGGGAGCCACGAACCGCGAGAGCCCAACTTGCCGGCCGATCTACCGAGCGTGATCGCCGTCGGCGGCACCGTGCTGCACAAGGCGTCGGGCGCACGCGGCTGGACCGAGGAAGCGTGGAAGAAAAGCGGCAGCGGCTGCGCGACGCTGTGGCAAAAGCCCGCCTGGCAGCACGACAGGGGCTGCGCGACGCGGATGGACGATGACGTTGCGGCGGTCGCTGCCTGCGAATCTCCCGTCTCGACCTACAGTTCCGCTCGCTTCGTCGGGAAAGGTTGGGCCCTGGTCTGCGGCACGAGCGTCAGCTCCCCACTGGTTGCCGGGATCGAGGCGCACGCCAGCGAACTCGCGCGCTCGCTGCCGGGCGCCGAGGCTTACTACGACGACCCCGGCGCATTCTTCGATGTGACCGCCGGCAGCAACGGCACGTGTACGCCCCCTGAAGTACACGCCTACTACTGCAACGCGGAGGCCGGCTATGACGGTCCTACCGGCCTCGGCACTCCGGACGGGCCGCTCGAGCTCACGAGCGCGCCGCCGCTGGTGATCTCCACGACCGCGAGCGCCGTCGCCGAAGGCGCCGCAACACTGCAGGCGAGCATCGATCCGCAGGGTGAGGAAACGACCTATCACTTCGAATATGGCACGAGCACGAGCTACGGCACGAGCGTGCCGATCCCCGACGCCTCCGCCGGCTTGGGCAACGCCGCCGTGGCAGTCAGCCAGACGATCTCCGGGCTGGAACCCGACACCATCTACCACTACCGCGTGGTCGCCACCGACGGCGCCGGCAGCTCCTACGGGAGGGACAGCGCGTTCTCGACGGCTCCCCCGACCGTCACCGCCGTCACGCCCGACGGCGGTGGGGCGGACGGTCTCGCGGCCGTCACGATCACCGGGACGAACCTCGAGGGCGCCACCGCCGTCGAGTTCGGCTCGCAGCCGGCACAGAGATTCACGGTGAGCTCCGAAACCTCGATCACGGCTCTCACGCCGGTTGACGGTCGAGGTGAAGTGGGCGTCAGCGTCACCACGCCCTCCGGCACCAGCGAAGCGAGCGCCGCCGGTCGCTACACGTTCGCGCTCGGCCCCGTGGTCGGTTGGGGAGAGAACGAAGGTGCTCTCGGGAACGCCAGCTTCGATCTCTACAGCCGCGTCCCCGTGGAATTCAGCGAAACTCCCGAAGCGGTCGGGCTCGCTGCCGGCGAGTGGGACAGCTTCGCGCTGCTCGCCGACGGCACGGTCATGGGATCGGGCTCATACAAGCCCGAGCTCACCGACGGCAGGCCCGTCCCCTACGACATCCCAGCTCCCATCTGCAAGAAGGTAGAGCACGACTGCCCTGAAAGCGAATATCTCGACGAAGTCACCGCCCTGGCCGCCGGCGCCGAACACGTGCTCGCGCTGCTGCGCAACGGCACGGTCATGGGCTGGGGCCTGAACGAGCAGGCCCAATTGGGCAGCGAGGCTGAAGTCAGCGCCCCACCGCAGCCCGTGTGCACGCACATCGAATCGCCCTGCGCGCCCGAACACGTGCTCAAAGAAGTCGTCGCGATCGCGGCAGGAGGGAACTTCAGCCTCGCGCTGCTGCGCAACGGCACCGTGATGGCGTGGGGCGAAAACGCCGCCGGCGAGCTCGGCACCGGCAAGACCAAAGGCCCGGAAAAGTGCCACCCCCTACAGAAGAAACTCGCTTGCAGTCACATCGCGATCGCAGTGAAGGGCCTCTCCGGAGTGACAGCGATCTCCGCCGCGGGCGACCACGCGATGGCGCTGCTCGCGAACGGTCGCGTGATGGCGTGGGGCGCCGACGCCGAAGGCCAGCTCGGAGACGGCGCGAGCAGCACGAGCGCCAAGCCCACCGCCGTGTGCGCCCCGGGCGAGCTGGCGCCTTGCGCGCACTACCTCGAAGGCGTGAGCGCGATCGCGGCCGGCGACCACACGGGCCTGGCGCTGCTGAGCGACGGCGACGTGCTCGACTGGGGCTCCAACGAACACGGCCAGCTCGGCGACGGCTCGTTCGCGGGCCCCGAAACATGCGGCTCGGAAAGCTGCAGCCGCAGCCCGGTAACCGTCAGCGAGCTCCATGGAGTCAGCGCGATCGCCGGCGGCAACTTCGACACGAGCAGCATGGCAGTTGCCGGCGGCGAGGTCATGACCTGGGGCGGGAACTCGTGGGGCCAGCTCGGCGACGACACCAACGTTGCGAGCGACGTGCCCGTGCGTCCCTGCGCGGCGTTCGCGTCCGCGCCGTGCCCGGAAGGCCCCTACCTCAGCGGCGAAGTGAGCGCGATCGCGGTCGGCGGCCAACGCGCCCTCGTCGGCTTCAAGGCCCCCGGTCCCTAGCAACGCAGTTCAGCCGGTCCCATCGGCCGCAGGTCGCTACTGCTCTCCACTCGGAGCAGGCGCGACCACCCTCGCGACCGAAACTGTCGAGATGGACGACGAGCAGCAGCGCTAACGGTCTTGTCGTGCCCTACTGCTTCCGCGGGTTTCCTCGTTGAGGAGGCGGCTCGTGCCGAGGATCTTCGTATAGGCGTCGGGGTCGCTCTTGTGCAGGGCGACGAGCTTCTCGATAGTTCCTTCGATCGTGCCCACCTCGGCGTAGGCGGCGAGGGAGCGGATTCCCGTCGACCCTGAGAAGGCGAGAAGCCCTGCACGTGCAGGGCTTCTGCGGCAGTGGAGCTAGGGGGACTCGAACCCCCGACCTCCTGGGTGCGATCCAGGCGCTCTCCCAACTGAGCTATAGCCCCGTGCATCGAGCGTCGGCGGTACGCGCGACCACAGCAGTGTAGTCGCAGAACGAGCCTCCGCGAGCGCAGTATGGTTTGCTGGCCCGATGGGATTGCTTGACGACGCCATACGCGAGCACCTGGAGCTCAAGCGCCGAAGGGGCGCCGATCCCGGTGAGGTCGCCCGTGCCGAGCGCGAGGCTCTGGAACCCGGCTTTCCCGATGAGCCGCCCTCGCGGGAGGCCGACCTCGCCCCGCCCGGAGGCACTTCAGACACCTTCGATGAAGTCGCTGCGGTATCCCTTCCAGCCGCCGACGCCGGCCAGCCCGAGCGGGGCGGCGGCCTCGCGAGCCTCGGTCAGGACACCGCCGAGCTGGACATGCTGACCGTGCTCGAGGGGCAGCACGAAGGCTCCACTGCGCCCGCACCAGCACGCCCGGTGCCGGCCGCGGAGGTCCGGGAACCCCTTTCGGCCGGCCCCACGGACGAGGAGTCGCTGGAATCGGAGATGTTGCCCAGCCGGGCCGGCAGCGAGAGCGAAGCAGAGGGCGCGCACGCCGAGGGCATCGAGGACCCGCACGGGACTGCCCGGGAGGGAGCGGACTCGGAGGCGTCGCGCCCGGCCCCGGGAGGGAGCGATTTTCCGGCGGACGTGCCGGGCCAGGAGCGCCTCACGTTCGAGTAGCGCGATCGTCCGGCGAGAACGTGGGCCGAGCCCGTCTTCGTCACCGGGGGTGGACCACGGCGCGCACGCGTGCTCTCCAGGAGAGTCTTATAGAATCCCCGCCGCCGAAGGCCCTGTCGAAAGAGTCAAGGGGTGGCGGATGAGTCGGCTGACTGCACTGGCCGTGACGCTCGTGGGCATACTGGCGTTCAGCGCCACGATGGCCGCCGCCACTTCGTCGGGGGCCGTGATGAAGATTTTCGAAGGTCACAACCTGTTGTCTTCTGGGGCGTTCGTGTCTCTCGACGGCGTGGGCGCCAACGTGAGCTTCTCCGGGGAAGAGGGAACGTTCAGCTGCACCGCAGCGAGTGCGGACTTCTTCGGTGTCCTTCGCTACAACGGCGAAGCAATCGACGAGATCGAACTGGAGGGCGCCGGCGGCGCGCTCGCGGGCGATCAATGCGGCGAATTCCACGGCGCGGCCTGGTTTCCTTGGAAACTGTCGCTGTACGCGAGCCACAAGGCGGTGGCGAGCGACGGCATAACCCTCGATGTGGGCGAATGCACCTACGAAGCAAACAAACTGTCGGGCGGTGTGTCGACCGGCCTCCACAATCTCATCGTCGACTTCGGCGGGCCGCTTCACCGCTCGAAGGAAAGCCCAAGGACCTGCGGGAAGAAGATCACCTTCAGCTCGGGCGATCTGGATACCTACGGAGCAAATGGCCCGATCTGGGGAAAGGTGGAAAGCGCGAAAAGCCGCAAAGAAGAATAATGATGCTCAGGCGCTCCGGGCACCTCGGGGCGGAGGGCATCAGGAGGCGTGCGCCCGCCCTGCAGGGCGTATATTGAGTGCTCTAGGGGCCATAGCTCAGCTGGGAGAGCGCCTGCTTTGCAAGCAGGAGGTCACCGGTTCGATCCCGGTTGGCTCCACTGAAGAAGTGCCTGCAAAGTCGTGTGTTTTTAGGCAGTACAGAGTGTCCCGAACTGGCATCCGATAGCCCCCGAGTACGATTTGTGCCCGGTTGTGCCCAATGAAGGGCTGCTGGGATGGGAAGGACCCGACCCCTTCCCGTTGGGTGTCCTTGATCGGTTAGCGGGCGCGGCCAACCGGCAACTAGCTTCCTGCTCAAACCGTCAGGGGGGCTCATTGGGTCGCATTCGTTGTCAACGGCCACGGCCGTGCGGCTCTTCACTAGCCTTCGGTCCATGAGCGATGTGGTGCGTCAATGCGCAATCTGCGGCGCATTGATAACGGCGGATCGCGGCGGTGAGCTCATTCGCTTGCCAGGCCACGATGAAGTGGTCTGGGCGCACCCAAATTGCCGTGGCCGGCAGCCGTGGCGCCGCGACCGCTCGACAGAGTTGAGCCGCGCCGAGATGTTGCGTGCGCTCCAGAATGACGTCAACGCCTGGCCGACCCGGGTAAAGGACGCCGGGGTGACGAATAAGGGCGGGGCGGCCTACGTCCCGCTGCCCCGCAACAACGAGATCCTTCGGACGCCAGACGATCCCGAGGCGACCTACGCCTACATGCTCCGCGTGTGGGGAGGGCCCAATGCCGAGATTGGATCGGAGGGCTGGTTCCGCATCATCGCGCAGGCTGGGGAGAAGCTGACATGGGAGTGGCTCATCGCTGACGAGACCAGGTCGTACGCGCCACTGTTCCCGGACGACATGCGTGAGCGGGTCTACAACGCGCTGAAGGCCGACGCCGGCTACGCCGCGTGGAGGAAACAGGCAGACGATGCCGCTGCGACCCAACGTGAGCGTGATGAGCGTGTGCAGCGGATCCGCGAAGAAATCCGGGCCGGCAAGCGCGAGCGGCTGAGCCTGCCCGAGCTCGACCAGGGACTCTGACCCGTGGGCGGGAGCCGCCGTCATGCGCTGTGACTCGGCGGTACAAGCCAGCTACCGTTGTAGAGAAGAGGTCTGAGCTGTGGATTCCTGGATGCACCCTCGCCTTACCGACTACTGGGACCAGCAGGTAGGCGCGATCGACGCGGGGGCGCGCCGGCTGTCTGCTCTTGACGGTGCCGAGCGCCATAGCGCGCTCGACGACATCGGTGCCTCGGTCGTTCGGCACGTTGAAGCGATGGCTGACGAGGTCCTAGCGCAGGCCTGCATTCCGGTCATCGACGACCTGTACAAGGCTGCTTGCGCGATCGACCGCTGGGATGTCTCGCTTGACGAGTATCTCACCGCGAGCGCCGGCACCTTCGCCGACCTTCTCCAGCAGCGCGGCCTCGAGATCCAGTATCTGGTCGACAATGCGTGGGAAGACATGGCACGACCAATCGAGCTCTTCCCGGCCTGGTATGGCGCGTGCGGCTTTGTCTACGTGTGTCCCCAGATCCTGGCGCTTGAGCTGAGCCGGGCCGACGGGGTCGCGGCCGAAACGGATCCCGCGACGACCGAGGCGGCCTGCATGGCTGAGGCGCGTGTTCTGGCCACCGAGCTCGTGTCTCGCTGTCATGCAGACGTTAAGCACTTCATTCACCTCGACACAGGCTGGATCGAGGGCTCCTTCGATGCGGCGCTCACTAAGCGCGGGGACGCACATGTGCTTACGCTCCTTCGCAACACGGCTCCGAGCGCGGGCAGCACCGTCGCGGTCTGGTATCCCGATGGGCGTGGTGAGCTGGCGGACTGACGAGGTCATCCGTCGCTTGGAATGCCCTCCGTGTGCACGGTCGCGTGAAGGCGGCACTCGCCGAATATGCTTCGCGAATGAGCGCGCGCAGCCACGCGATTGAAGTCTGGGACGACTACATCCACGACTGGCTCACGCGACCCTCTGCGCCTCCGTTGCCGCGACCCTTCGCCGAGTGGTTGGCTAGCTACCGCGGCTCCGTCACAATCGAGGCGATGCCGGAGCCTTACGGTGGCCAGTGGGAGGCACCAAGAATGGTTGTCCTCGGTATCAACCCAGGTGAGGCAGATGTCACCTTCCAAGGTCGTGATGGCATCTTCGCGACGGAGATAGCTGAACTCGGGTCGTACAGCAAGTGGGCGGCTACCGACCGCTACCGCCTGCCGCCGTGGGAGGGCCGCCACGGCACCAATCGGTACGCTCGTGCGCAGCTGAACTTCGTCCGGCGATGGACGGAAGACGACGAGCTAACAGCAGCGGAGCTGCTCACGGTCGAAATGTATCCGTGGCACTCCAAGAACGTGACCGCGGCAATGCGCCCACCGCCTGCCGTGCTTGAAGAGTTTGTTTGGGCTCCTTTGGCCGAAATCGCCGTTCCGCTTTTCTTCGCGTTTGGCGCGGTATGGACGCTGATGTGTGAGCAGCTAGGCCTGAAGCAGGAATGCCGGTGGGGACCCGGAGGCAAAGACCTGGGCAGCAAGGTGACGTCGCGCACGGTGGTCACCTACCGGCTTGATACCGGGCAGCGCGTCGTAGTGGCTTGGCAGCAAGGTTATGCTGGGCCGCCCGGTGCTGAGGACGTGCATCGACTTCGAGCCGTCCTAAGCGACTGAGTGGCGACCGGCGAAAGGCTCCACATGGCGCGTTGCCGCGAGGCTCCGTGGTGGCCACTGACTGCTTTCGAGCAAGAGCAGGCGCCTCGAGCGTCAAGCCAGGAGCGGGCGGGGCGAGCGGGCACCGCGACGGCTCGGTCCAAGGCCGGATCGCGAATCGCGCTATAGGGCTGATGAGCGATCGATCGCGGCGCGTCACTTCGCCTAATCGATGGTCAGAGTGCCACGCGCGAACGAGTCGAGGATCCGCTGGTGTGTCTGGCGCGGGAGATCGCGTCGGCCCGGCTCGCCAAACGGCGTACCCGGGCGCGCAGGAGCATTGCTCAGCAACACGTCTAAGCCACTCCTGGCCACGAGGAGCAGACCGTGCGTCGCTCGAGTGCACGTCACCGCGAGACGCCCAAACGCCGAGTTGAACTCGTCTAGCTGATCAGCCCCAGACAGCGGGTGGATCGCCACGGTGATCGCGTTGGTCTGGCCTTGCCACGAGTCCACAGTTGACGCCTGAAGCACCCCGTCGGGTAGTGAGTACTCCTCAACGAGGCGGGCCGCCATCTCAGTCGCGTCGTCGACCGCCTGGTTGCGGGTGGCCAGGACGACGATCAAAGGGTCGCCCGCCGGCGACCCCGAGTCGACCCGCACAGTGTCGAGCAGCTTGCCGGTGCCGTCGTAACGAGCGGCCACGGTGGCAAATCCGCCCTTAAGCATGGCTGCGAGCAGCTCCTCGACAACAGCGAGGAGGGGCTGGTCGATGTCGGGCGCCTCAGGGTCCTCGAGTCCATCGACCTCGAGAAGGGTCGGGGCGCCCGTCGCCACGCTCCGCCACACCGCGGCGGCGTTCCCACGCTTCAGATCGTTGAGCTCGACCGCTCGGTCACCAGGCGCCGCCACACAGTCGAGCTGGTCCCAGTCTTGGTAGAAGGCCCGCCACAGTGGCAGCTGCTCAGCGGTCGGGCGCCAGACGGCGGGGAGGTCGATCGCGTAGGTCGTGTCATTGTCCTCGTACGCGGTCGGCCAGGCACGGTAGGGGTTGTAGCCTGGGTCGCCCCGCCACGGGTTCTGGGCAGGGTCGATCGGAGGAAGCTGGCCGACATCGCCGACGCCGACCGCGATCGGGGCCAGCCCCTCGACCCGCGTGAACAGGTAAAGCGGAAGCTGCCAAGCCTCGTCAACCATCAACACGTCAAAAGGTGTGTCGCCGTTGGCCGCCGGACCGAGGTTCGTGAGGATTCGTTTCGCCTCGCCGAATACCCCGAACTTGTGCGCGACACCCAGCACGACCTTCGCCGACTCCGGGATCTCACTCGACTTCAATGCCACCGTGACAGCGCTGAGAGTCGCTGCCGGAACCTCGGGCAGTCGGGCTTTCGCGAGAAAAAGGCAGACCTCCTCGGCTCCTAGCTCCTCACCCAAGTCCGCCGCAAGCGGGAACACTTGCTTGTTCGCAAACGCCGCGACCGCGACACGCGTGCAGGCAGGGTGCAATAGGGCCTGCGTCACCATCCGGACCAGCGCAACCGACTTGCCGGCACCCGCGGCCGCACGCACCAGGACCTTCCGATACTCCTGCTCATGGCTCAGCGCCTCGGTGAGCGCCTCGGCCGCCAGTCGTGATGCCTCGAGGTTGGCGGCGGCCGCCGTCTGTGGTGAGACGCCGACTCGGAGGTGACCGCGGGAGCGCTGAAAGAGATCATCACGTCAGTCCAGGTCATCCAGTGACAGGCCGTCGGCGGGAGGACTGTCGGGCAACTCGACATCCGGCGTGGGATCACCCACGTCGAACCGCTCCTCGTCCACCAGGGGCGGCCACGTCTCCGGGTTGAGTTCACCGCGCGAACGGCGGCCCGCAAGGATGTCAGACCACTGCGCCTCGGCGATCTCGTGCGGCTTGCAGCACCACTCGTGCTCGCTCGGATTAGATTCGTACGACGACGGGACGCACCTCACCTTTGGTGCCGAGCGCGCATCGCGTTTGGGACGGGCGATCGTCACCTCATGGCCGGACTGCAGCGGAGGGTCGCGGAACCACAGCGCATCGGCCAGCAACACCTCGTCGCCGACCGCAAGATCCGGATCGACGTCCGGATTCCACTCCAGCACCGACGATCGCTTGACCTGTTTGAGCCTCCCGATCGACATACCGCCGAGCTTGAAGGAGCTCGTCTGAATTCTGACGCTCGTGCCGTCCCGCTCGACGATCGCCTCGTCGTTTACGTGCAACGCCATCACTAGCGCGCCCTCGGTCAGTCGGCGGGACCTCACCTCGAGCCGGTAGGGGTTAACGCTGACAACCCGTGCGACGGCGAGCTCCCGCTTGGTCGCGTCCTCGGCGAGCTCGAGGGCGACGGAACGGTCGGCGACCACGGCAAGCTGGTCGTGGCAACGCCTGTCCTCGTCAAGGATGTCGACGTGGTCGTTTCGCCACGCGCGGGAGGTACGAGAGAAGCGGACTAGGTCGGAGGCATGCAGGGCGACCCGTCGGCCCCAGATCTCCTGGGCATCTCCCTCGAGGGCTCGGTGCACGTCGCGCAACTTGGACGCTGCCAGCCCGTCGAGAATCGCGACAGTCTCTTCGACGGTCTCGACGCGGTAGTCGAGCGCGTCGCCGACGAGCTTCTCGTAGCCGCTGTCGTCGCTAGAGCGCAGCGTCTCGTGGATCGCGTCGGAGAGCTCGTTCGACAGCCGGGCGCCGGGAGTGTGTTGGCGCTCGGCGATGTCGTCGGAGACGACCCGGTGATCCAGGGGCGACGTGACACCGGCCCACTCGACGAGGTAATCGAGACGACCGGCGTCGCCGCTCGGGCCGCCCACAATAAAGTGGGTCGCCAGGACGTCGCGCAGGATGACGATGGGCGTGCGCAGCGTCATAGCCCGCGCCCGGTCCTCCTCGAGTAGGAAGCTCACCGCCAGTCGCTGTCCGGCGGCGAGGGCTTCGGGCAGCGTCGCCGGCTCCCCGTCGAAGGTGAGTGCGGGGCGTCCTTGGTCCAAGTCGTGTTGCCAGCGCAAGCGGCTCAGCTCGACGCCGGCGAGCGAATCGGCCATCGTCGCGAGGAGGTCGGCGGTCGGACGATCCGGTACCACCAAGTGCACGGGACTGAGCTGCCCGTCGATAACCCCTTTTATCGCTGCGCCCAGCACTTCCATTACCGCGCGCCGTGTCTGCACTGACTGCGGGTCGATGAAGCTGTGCTGCTCCCAGTCACCGCCTGCGCGGCGCAGAGCAATCCCGTGAACACCGAGCGCCGCCGCGTCGGACTTCACCAAGACAACGTCAATCGTGCCGGGCAGCCCGCACGGGTCGAGCCGTAGCCGGCCCGTTGCGTGCGGAAGCCCCTCGACGGTGGCCCTAACCTGTGCAATCACACTGGGCGCCGCATCACCGACGTCACCGGAGCCGTCCACCAAGCCCGCTACCGCAGAGCGCGTCCGCCGTGGGACGCCAATCTCAGTGAGGACCGCGGTCGGATCGGTAGACGAACGCAGCTCCTGGCGGCAGTAGTTGAAAAGGCTGCACGACACGCACGACGTCGGGTCGAACGTGGCCTCGATGTGGCTGACGTAGTCGGCGAGCTCGGCCTCCTCGGGGCGGTCCTCACCAAGCTTCTCCTTGATGTCGAGCCGCTCGCCCGCGCGGGCTCGCACCTCGCGCCGGTGGTCGTCGAGCTGCTCCACAACCGCCTCGGGTTGCAGGAAGGCATTGCGTGGCACCGCAAGCGTGCCGTGGCGGTGGACCTCCATGCCCGCCGGCAGCCTGCTCCACTCGGCCGCGGACTCCGCACCCAGCGCGACCTGCAGGAAGCCCTTGAGCAGTCGATGGTCGCCGATGCGTGACCGGACACGCTCGTAGTCCTTCGCGTCCCCCATCACCAGCCACGAGCCGACGGTCTTCCCGTCCTCGGCCCTCGGGCACACGACGGCGAAGTCGGGCTTGACTGCCGTCGCATCCGGCGCATCCTCCAAGTGCAGGTAGGGGACCGCCATCGCGGTGAGCATCGTGGCGGTGTCCTGCTGAGACGCCTTCAGGTGGGCTGCTGCAAGCTCGGACGCGGTTGTCTCCACGGTCTCCTGGCAGTCGCGTCGCCGCACGGCCTTCGGTTGAGGAAGGGAGAGCTGGCCTACGGTCTTGGTCAGCAGCTCTGAGACGAATCGCTCGGAACGAACGAGCGACTCGAACGTCACCGCCCGCATCCACCGCGCCTCAGGGATGCCCGCGCTGGTGTCAGGGGCTTCGAGGTGCTTGGCCAGCGCGCGACGGGTCTTTCCGGTAATGAAGGGATCGGTCAGCCGGAATCGAGTACAGCCAGCGTGGGCTGACGCAGCCACGGCACTCGTACCCCCGCCTGACTGAAGTCCGCCCACGTATCGGAAGCGTACAGGCAGTCGGGGCTGCGGCGAAGTCGCCCTCCTCGTGGTCCGCAAGCGTGCCGACGGTGAGAGCTTCCGCTGAAGCGGAGGGTCGCGCCAGGTGTAGACGGGTCGCCGTGCCGGCCGTAACATCGACGCGTGGACCCAGGGGCCAGTCTGAACGCGCCAGTGTTGTCTGGAGCCGCGCTGGACGCGGTCCACCATCGCGGCGGCCACATGCAGATCATCGCCGGCGCTGGCTCAGGCAAGACGGAGGTTGTTTCGCAGCGTGTCGCCGACATCCTCGCCGAGGGCCTGCCGGCGGCTTCCATCGTCGCGTTCACTTTCACTGAGCGAGCCGCTGGGGAGCTCAAGCAGAGGATCGCCCAGCGGGTGGAGCAACGGCACGGGCGCGTCGCGCTTGACAGCCTCAACGGCCTGTTCGTCGGCACGATCCACGCCTACTGCTTCCGGCTCCTGCAGCAGCACGTGCCGCGCTACGAGACGTACGACGTCCTTGACGAAAACCAGCTCACGGCCTTCCTATCCCGCGAGGCGACCCGGCTGGAGCTGAAGCAGATCGACAGCCGGGGCCGGCTGTTCGCCTCGATCGAGGCGTTTCTAAAAGGAGTTGACGTGGTCGAGAACGAGCTCCTCGATCCCACCTCGATGCCCGAACCCTTCCGGTCGATCCTCGTCAGCTACTACGCGACCCTCGACCGGTACCGGCTGTTGACCTATGGCCAGCAGGTCGTGCGGGCGGTCAGAGAGCTCGAACGCAAGGAGCTCGCAGACCTGGTACGCGCCGAGCTCCGCCACCTCATCGTCGATGAGTACCAGGATGTGAATCCCGCACAGGAGCGGCTGATCGAGCTGCTCGCGGGGCCGGAGGTGTCGCTCTGTGTTGTTGGCGACGACCAGCAGGCGATCTACCAGTGGCGCGGCTCGGACGTGTCGAACATCGTCCGCTTTCCGGAGCGCTACCCATCGGTGACAACCTTTGAGATCACGACGAACCGTCGCAGCCGCCCGCAACTGATCGAGGTCGCTAACGGCTTTGCCGAGTCCATCCCCGAACGCATCGGAAAGAAGATGGAGAAACATCGACCGCCTGGGGATGGCCCAGAGTCGGAGGTGGTGGTCTGGAGCGCCGCGAGCGAGCTCGAGGAGGCCGGCTGGGTCGCGAGCTTCATCCACGACCTGATCGACGCTGGGCTTGAGTACCGGGACATAGCCATCCTGGTCCGTGGCCGCTCCGCCTACGGACGACTCGTACAGCAGTTCGCCACCTTCGACATCCCCGTTCAGCCGGAAGGGCGATCAGGCCTCTTCGAGCAGCCCGAGGCTCTCTTGCTGGGCAAGACCTTCGCGTGGCTGGTCGACTTCGAGTGGCGGGAGGGGTACGGCACCGGAGAAGCGATCTCCGAGCGGGATCTCCTCTCAGACTACGTGCGGGTGTTCCGCCTCGAGAAGCCGACGGAGACACGTCTGCGGAAGCTGCTTCGCGAGTGGAAGGAGGCGGTCCCTCGGGAAAATCGAACTGCCGATCTCGTTGGCGAGCTATACGAGCTGCTGGACGAGCTGGAAGTCCGTAGCTGGGATCTCACCGACTCGCTCGCGTTGAACCGGCTCGGGACCCTGGCCCGCTTCTCATCGCTCCTCGCGGACTACGAGTCAGTGCGCCGGCGCGCCCGGCCGGACCCGGACATCGCCGGCGAGCAGGTGGGAGGGCAGGATCGGGGGACCTGGTACTACCGCAACCTCGCGATCCACATCGTCAACTACGCTCAGGGAGCCTACGAAGGCTTCGACGGCGAGGCCGACTACGTGCTGAACGCGATCGACCTCACCACGGTGCATCGCGCGAAGGGGCTCGAGTGGCCGGCCGTGTTCCTCCCCTCGCTCACAGCCAAGCGTTTCCCGACGACCAAGGCAGGCACCCCTCAGGAGTGGCTGGTGCCTCGCGACCGCTTCGATGCATCCCGTTATGAGGGGGGCGACGCCGACGAGCGGCGGCTGTTCTACGTCGGGATGACGCGAGCTCGCGACTGGCTCTCGGTTTCACGGCACGAAAAGGTCACCAAGCAGGCGGTGCAGGCCAGCCCCTATTACGAAGAGCTCTCGTTCTTGGAGGTCAAGCCTGAGGAGGTCAGGGTTCCCCGACTGCTGCGCGAGGAGGATGAACACGACCGCGATATCTCAATGTCTTACACCGAGCTCGCTCTCTTCATCGACTGCGGGTTCGCGTTCCGCCTGCGCAACCTCCTCGGTTTCCAACCGAGGATCGCTCCCGAGCTCGGCTACGGCAAGGCGGTCCACCATGTGATGCGGGCGATGGCGGAGGCGACCACCGAGCTCGGGCGAGTCCCAACCGACAATGAGATCAGCGAGCTGCTCGATGCAAGCTTCTTCCTGCCAGCGGCCAACAAGGTCGCCCACCGCCAGCTCAAGGATGCGGCGAGGCGGCTCGTCCTCGCCTACACGCAGCGCCACGCCGAGGACCTGCACCGTGTCTGGGAAACAGAGCGGCCCTTCGAACTCCACCTCGACGGACTCACGGTAAGCGGTCGCGCCGACGTGATCCTCGACCTGGAGGACGGGGTGCCGGCGGCGCTCGCGATCGTCGACTACAAGACATCCACCTCCGGTGAGTCTGAGGAGTACGCGCTACAGCTGCAGGTCTACGCTGACGCCGGTCGTCGCGAAGGCCTTGACGTGCGGGCGGCGTACGTACACGACCTCAAGAACGCATCGCGCGATCCCGTACCGGTCGACGCTGCAACGATCGAGCGCGCGGAAACGGTCGTGGTGGAGGCGGCGCAGCAGCTCCGCGATCGCGCGTATGCGCCTCGCCCAGGCCTGAGGTGCCGCAAATGCGAGGTACGACGGATGTGCCGCCACGCGGCACGGTAGGTCCTATACGCTGAAGACCTTCATGACCTCGTCGCCGTAGTCGTTGATCACCTTGACGGCGATCTTCCCCGACTCGGGACGTGGGAACGGCCGGGACTCCGTGCGGTAGAGAGACTCCCAGGCATCGGCGTCGATTTCGGCCTTGAGCGCGGTCTTGAGGCGCTTGTAGGGGTCCTGGCCGCCCGTGAAGTAACAGTGGCGCACGAAGAACGACTCACCGTTGTAGGCGGTGTCGATCATCCACAGGGCGATCTGATCGGTCTCATTGGAACGCACTTCCCCCGTGTTGGGATCGTACACGTCGACGCCTCGCAACATGACGCGGAGCTCGTCCCCCGCCTGCGCGAGTTCGATGTCTGGCTCGCCGAACACTGTGAACAGGTTGCCGGCACCCGTCTTCTTCAGTTCCTCGCCCATCACGAGGTCGGCGTTCATCCGGACGAGGAGCACAGGGACACGGCCGAGCCGCCGCTCCGCAGCCACGTTTGCGAAGCCCTCGTCTGACGCCACGTAGTCGCCGCCACCGGTACCGAGCACCGCTGGGTCGAACGCGAATCCCAGTACGCACAGCAGGTCAAGCTCGCCGGCGCGGTTAGCCTCGCGAGCTGCGTCCTTGATGAAGGAAGGGCCGACCGTGCCGTACTGTGGACCGATCGTGATCCCCACCCGGCGCGGCGCACCGTTGGCGGAGTCGTCCCGTTCACCGACCGCCTGGATGTAGGCCGCCGCGTACGGCTCGACCGCATCGAACTCCAGCCGGTCCCCCTTGAGCCCATTCTGGATACCGGCCGTGCGCAGATTCGCAAGAATCGTCTGCTCAAAGGACGCGTCACCGCGCGACGCGTCCTTGAGCGCGTCGGCGTTCAAGGACCCGGCCTCGTCGACAGCGCTACCCGCGAACGCTAGTGAGCGATGCGGCGACAGGCTCTCGACTGTGAACGGACCGGCCACCCGCACCTTACGGCTATCCTCGTACGGCTTGTCGTAGAGCAGCTCGTACTCGGCGTGCCGCCGAATCATCGCCGCGATCTTCTCGTGGCCTATGCCCGACTTGATGTCGGGGTTGTTCGCGATCGACTTCAGCGTGATGTGCTGGACCCGCTCGTATACGAAGCCGTGACGAATGTCGGCCGGCGTCTGCGCTGGTGGCAGGGGAGTGTCTGTGAGTTCACTCTCCTTCGCACGACCCTCAGGAGAGTCCGCGAGTAGGTAGTACGGGAAGCGGGTCCCCATCAGGCGTTGCCGCGCGAGAGCCAACGCCACCCGCGAGGTGTCAATTGTGATCCAGCGTCGGCCCCAATGCTCCGAGACGTAGGCGGTCGTACCTGAACCACAGGTGGGGTCGAGGACAAGGTCGCCGGGGTCCGTCGTCATCAATAGGCATCTGGTTACAACCTTCGCTGCCGTCTGCACCACGTACGTCTTGTCCTCGCCGAAGCCCCAGCTCGTGTCCTGCCACACGTTCACCATCGGAAAGACCGGGAAGTCGTCGAGGTATCGGACGTACGCAAGCGAGACCCCACGGCGCTCGAGTCGGCCAGCGACCGAGAGAGTCGCCATACCCTCCGCCGTCGTCTTCCAGTGAATGTTGCCGCTCAATCGATACTCACGACCGTCAAACACGAATGGCTTGGACAGCGCTGACGAGTATCCACCGGACGTTAGGTTGTCCTGGCGATACGGACGCGCACCGTCAGGAAGAGAGGCCGGGTTGGCCTTCTCTTCCTTGGTCATGGCTCGACGAGTGCCGTCGATGTCGACAAAGACGTACTCGCCTGCCCCCTCCGCGCTCAAGGCCTTCGGCATGAAGAGCTGTCGATACTTCAGGCGATCAATATCAGCTGCGTACCAGATGACGTAGTCGGCCGTGCCGGCGAGTGCGTTCACGCGAGCCATCGGGCTGCTGACGGCGGCGACCTTGCGAAACGAGATGAGAGCCACGAAGTTCTCACTCCCGAACACTTCATCCATCAGCACTCGCACCAGATGCATGTTCTCGTCGCCAATCTGGACAAAGATCGACCCACTCTCCGTTAGGAGATCCTTGGCTACGGCAAGTCGATCGCGTAGGTACGTCAGGTACGAGTGAATTCCCATGTCCCACGTGTCTCGAAACGCCTTGATCTGCTCAACCTCTCGGGTCGCATCCTCAAGCTTGCCGTCCTTGACGTCGCGCTTGCTCGCTGACGCCTGCCAGTTGCTCCCAAACTTGATTCCGTATGGCGGATCCAAATAGATCATCTGCACCTTGCCGCGAAGCGTCTCGCGCTCGGCGAGGCTGGCCATGACGTTGAGCGAGTCGCCCAGGATCATCCGGTTCGACCAGTTGGCATCGTGCTGGTAGAACTCGACGAGGTCGAGGTCTTGTAGCCCATCAAAGCTCTCGAACAGCGTCAGCTCCGGCTCGTCCTCCGGGCGCGTGGCCGTTCGGCGCAGGTTCTCGACCAGGACTCGCGGGTCGATCTTCTCCTGGATGTAGATCGGCGGAGCGTCGGCGACCAGGTCTTCGCCATCAAGCTCGTCCTTCCCCTTCCAGACGAGCTGCGGGTCGAGCGTCGGGTCGCGCGGGTACCGGACCGGGATCGGCTGATCAAGCTCGGGAGTTATGAAGTCTTGGGCGTCGGCCGTGGGCAAGTTGGTTCGCTTGTCGGCGTGAGTGATCGCCTCGACTGGAACCGGGCCGGAGCTCTTTGTCTTGCGTGGGGGCATCGCCTAGCGGAGATCAGGCCGGGAGGCCGATAATCGGCCGGTCAGCGTAGAGGTTGTCGATGGCGTCGTGAAGGAGGTCTGCGTCCTGGGCGGGGTTTCGGACCTCGACGTAGCCCCAGCGGCCGTGCTCTCCCCAGTTGTTTACTGCCGCGCACCATTGGTTGCGTGCCGTGTTGGCCTTTGCTTTCGTGGGACCGGGGGACTTCTGGCTGCCAGAGACCTCCACGATGAGCGTGCGCTCGACGTCCTCGGGTGATGTTTCGAGACGCACGAGGAAATCAGGGATGTACTCGTGGCTGCGGCCGTCGTGAACGTAGGGAATCATGAAGCCGAGGCGCTCGTTCTTGACGTAGGCCTTCACGCGGTCGTCCTTCTCGAGGAGGCGCGCGAGGCCTTCCTCCCACGAATTGCCACGAACGCCGTCTAGGACCACGTGGTTGAGATGCGACTTTTTCGGCGGCGGATCCATGACGACCTTGCGAGTCATGAAGCGTACGTCGTCCGTCCCACCCATCGGGTCAAAGCGGCGAACGATGGGCATGAGTACTGGGGCACGACTGCCGGGGTAGCGCACGATCGACTGGAATATCTGCTCGGCGGCGCGGGCGCATGCTTGCGTCAGCAGCAGGTAGCCCTTTGGAACGTCCGGGTCCGTGGTGACGCACTCCTCGAGCCATCTGCGACAGATATCGGCGAGCTGCGGAAAGAGCCAGGGTCGCTCAACACCCGCAAGTGCGGCAAAGAACTGCTCGCGCTGCACGAGTGTCCTCGCGAGCGCGAACGCGACCCGCTGGGTTCGGGCATTGCGGATCTCCTCGAGGTCAACTTCCTGGCTCGCGCCGACGATGCCACGACTCTCGACCCAGAGGGCTGCGGCGCGCTCCGCGTCGAGATGCAGGCGCGACTCCTCGGTGAAATCCGCGTGCAGCGGCTCGTCTGGGAGCTCGACACGGTAGCCGTCGAGCTTTGGGAAGCGGATCGCCAGATCCCATCGGCCCGGTTCTGCGCGCACCTCGATCGCAGGGCGAGGGTTTCGCGGCGTGGGAATCTGCCTGTCGCTGGGGATGAAGGCGAACGGCACGCCGTAGACCTCCGCGTACTCTGGCTCGAACCGTCCGCTCTCGTTCGGGGCGTAGCTCCGACGGCGCAGGCCACGCCCGACGACCTGCTCGCACAGGAGCTGGCTGCGGAATGGTCGGATGCCAATGATGTGGCTGACTGTGTTCGCGTCCCAACCCTCCGTGAGCATTGCCACGGATACCACGCAGCGGATGTGCTCGCCGAGCTTGCCCTTCTTCCCGATCGTGTTCATTGCCTCGCGCAGGAGATCTGCGTCCCCGAGCTTCTCCACGTCGGCGCCCGGGTTGCGGAGCCTGTAGGCCTGCTTGAAGGCCTCGATCTCGTGCGCGGCGTCCTTCTTGAAGTCCCCCCCGAGCGGCTCCCCCGACTCGAGTTGGACCGAGTCCACGAGGATCGTCCGCTGGCGCGTTACCCACTCCCCATCCGCGACGTTGCTGAAGAGCTCGAGCTCGCCTTTGGCGAGCTGCTTGGTCCCGTCCTCGAGCTCGACCTCGCGGCCGGCGATCCAATCGAACAGGAGCTTCGATACGACTGTGTTGGGGCACACGACGATGAAGACGGGAGGCGGCTCGCCGAGCTCCGCGAGAACCGCCTCGTAGCGAGCGTGGTTCTGCGTGTAGCTCCGGTAGAGGCTGCGAAGCGCGCCCTCGAGGGTCTCAGGCGGCACCCAGCCTTGTGGGCCCGTGTCGAGGTCTTTGACGCGGCGCCGGGGCAGCGGCGGCTGGATGTGGTCCCACAGGTTGAGGTAAACGACCTCCTTGCCGGCCGCGTCGTCATCGACCGGGATGCGGGGGATCTTCACGATCCCGGACTCGATGGCGTCCATGAGCGAGAAGTCGCTCACGACCCACGGAAACATGAAGCCTTCGCCATAGCCCGTGCCCTTGAGGTAGTACGGGGTCGCCGAAAGGTCGTAGACCGCCTTGATTCCGGCCTTGCGTCGCAGGTCGCAGAGGCCGCGGAACCAGACCCGTGCCTCGCGGTTGCGCTCCTCGTCCTCTTTCTCGGAGTCTTCCTCCAGCTCGCTGAGGGGCTTGTCCTGGTAGCAGTGGTGCGCCTCGTCGTTCAAGACAACGATCTCGCCCTTTCCCGACCCGAAGCCGCGCAGGATCCGGGCGGCCACCATGTCGGGGGTCTCGCGGAAGGCGTCCGCCGCGTCAGGCTTCCCTGCGCGCAGCAGCTTGCGGGTGTTGCTGGCGACGCCCTGGATCTCTTTCGCGTCTCGCGGCAGGAGCACGTGGTAGTTGAAGATCGTGATCTGTGCCTGCCCCAACGCGTCCCACAGGTCGGGAGGCACGAGATCGCGCTCGCGGTAGTAGTTCTCCTCGCGCTCCGGGTGGATCACGCCGAGCCGGTCTCGGATCGTGATCCCGGGCGTGACGACGAGGAAGCGCTTCGCGAAGCGGGCGTCCTTCGGCGCCATGACCTTGTTGATCGTCTGCCAGGCGATGAGCATCGCGATCACAACCGTCTTGCCCGTGCCGGTGGCCATCTTCAAGCCGACCCGCGGCAGGCCGTCGTTGTGCGAGGCGTTCTCCGGTTCGAGCCGGCGGCGGTAGTCCGCGCTGCCGTGGCGGCCGGCGACCTCCGCCAAGAAGATCGCCGTTTCCGCGGCCTCCCGCTGGCAGAACAGGACGGGATCGTCGCGCTCTGGTGGCCGCGCCGCCCAGTGCGTCAGCAGCTTGCGCGTGTAGGGCGTGACGCCGTTCCAGTTGTTCGCCCGCCACAGCTCGACCTCGCGCCGAATGTCGTTGATCAGCGTGTTCGCCTCACGGCGCTCGCCGGTGGCGTCGAAATCGAGTGCCTGCTGCTCGTCGCGACCCTTGCGGCTGGCGGGCACGGGGATGAACGACTCGCTGGGCCTGCGGCCATCGAGCACCTTGCCGGTAGGCCCCTTGGCGCCGATCTCGAAGTAGGCAGCCGGCGGGTCGTACGGCGAGTTGAGGATCGGGTTGCTGAGGTCGTCTGCCGTCATCGCGCCATAGTGGGGCCCTGAACCTATCGCCTAAGGAGCCGCGACGTGGCTTTCGCCGCCACAGCCGCCTCATAACCCGAAGGTCGCGGGTTCGAATCCCGCCCCCGCTATTCGAAGAAGCCCTGCTGGTGCGGGGCTTTTTTGTTGGCCGATGCGCCCCGACGGCTCGGATTTCTACCAATTTCGTACCAATTTCTTGGACCACGATCTCGCGAGCGATTCCCAAAACGCTTTGTATCTACGACGCGGCACGCTTCAGGTAGCCGCCCAGCGGTGGCGCGCATCGTGTGGCGCCGAGCTACGAGTCCTCGTCATACAGCTCTCTTCAAGGTTGCCTGCGGCACTTCCACGTCGTCGTTCTCGACCGCGGCGAGATCCGACATAGCCGCCAGCTGCCGTGCCCATCATGCGCTCCGGGCACCCAATCAGCCCAACCGGTCGCGATAGCGGCGACTGCGCTCCTGGAACGCCTCGCGGCCTCCCTCCATGATCTTGATCACCGCATCGATGATCTGTGGGTCATCGATGCTGCCGGCGGTCTCGACCCTGGCTGATCGCGCATCGGTAGCGTCGAGGACGACCACTTGCTCGGCGTCTCCGCCGACGACGATGTTGGGGTTATGGGTCGTCACGATGATCTGGCGTTGCTCCTTCAGGCGGCTGAGGATCGACGAGAGCGTCTGTCCGACCATGCGATTGTCGAGGTTGTCCTCCGGCTGATCGATGATCAGCGGCACTGTGTCCGAGAGCGCGATCAACGGCAGCATGGCGCTGCTGCGACCCCCGGGAGACAGTTCGTCGACCGGTCGTCCGTCCGATTCGATTCGCACGAGATCGTCGATAGGCTGCTCCTGAAGCTCGAGCAGCTCGTCGAGCGGTGCGCTGACTCGTGTGACCTTGGCATCGGTGTCCGCAGTGAAGATGTCGAACGCGCCCACCAGCCGTCGCGCCTCCGCCGCCGTGAGCGCACCGTCGAGCATGAGCGACGTCTCGGACTTGCCGAGGATCGCGTAGGCGACCTCCGTCGGCGCAATGCTGGCCAGGCGCGCTGGGATCCCTTGGGCTTTGTATTGCCCGCCACGCTCCAGATTTAGGAACTTCTCATCGGCATGAGTCCGATAGATAGCTCGATCTCCCCCCGGATGCACCGCGACCGTGATCGATTGGGCTGCCTGCTGGATCTCGGCCAGACGCTTGCCCAGATCGCCCGCAGTCTGTTCGCGGGCGCTGCTGATCTCGGCGGTAACTCCGGCGAGGAAGCCGAGCAGCTCGCCGCGCTGCTCCAGCGCCTCCTCCAGCTCGGCGAACGTTCTCAGGTATTCATCCCTCAGCGTGGAGGCGGCCTCGAGACGCTCGCGTGCCTGCTCTCTCTGGTCGCGCTTGACCGACTCGCCCGGGCTGGCATGGGTCTGCTCCCGGATTGCGGCCTCGTGAGTCTCGGCATCGGCTCGTTCGCTCGCCAGCTGAGAGGCGATCGCTTGCCGTCTGGCGCTGATCGCGTTGCGGACCTCCGTGCCCTTTTCGTTTGTGATCGCCGTCAGTCCCGTGAGATCGATGACTCCCTTCGGCTCGCCCTCCCACCACTCGCGCAGCTCGTCGTCGTCGCCGAGAATCGCCTCGAGATGGGCGGCGGGGTCGCGGCTTTCGAGCTTCGCGGCGTCTTCGTCGAGCTCGCGCAGGTGTTCGTCGACGGTCGCGAGTAGCTCAATTCGTCGGCGCACGCGATCCAGTGCAGCGAACAGCTCCTGGACCTCTGGGGTGTTCAGCTGTGCATAGGCGGTCTCGAACTCCCCGTACCTACGTAGCGCCCCGTTCTGTTGGCTGATCACCGTGTCGAGCCGGTGACGCAGCTCGCCGGCCTGCAACCGGTTCGTACGCAGCTCTCCGCGCAGGCTGTCCTGGCGGTCCAACAGGGCCGGGAGCCCGTCTGCAAGTCGGTCGACGACGAGTCGTTGAAGTCGCGGCTGGCGACCAAGCGTCTCCAGCTCGCTCCAGCTGAATATCCGTGCTGGATAGGCGGCCTCGAGTGCGTCCGCAGCTACATGCAGATCCTCACCGTCGAGGGAGAAGGCGCGCGTCGAGACCGGCTGATCCGGGTCATACGTCGCCGCGAGGAGATTTCGCTCGCCCTCACGCTCGTAGATCAGTTCAATCTCAGTGTCCTTGAGGTTTGCCTTCTGGGTGGCGATCGCAAGGCTCGCGTAGGACCGGTCGTCCTCACCGAGTAGTGAGGCATCCGGCAGCAGCGCTCGCTGACCGAGCACGTAGCGAAGCGCCTCGATGACGGTGCTCTTGCCGCAGCCGCGCGGTCCGATGATGCAGTTCAGGTTCTCGTTCAGCGCGATAGTCGCCTCGGAGAACAGGCCGCCTCCCCGCAGGCGAATACCGACCAGGCGCGGCGATGGTGCAAGCGGGAGGTCCTCGGCGAAGCGCAACCGCGTCTCGTGAAAGCGCAGGGCGTCACGCACACAGCCGATGTCGTTGCGGGAAACCTTCAGGAACGTGACGGCATCGAGGGCCCCGAAGGCTTGCACGGAGTGATGGTCGGCGCGGGCGACGCACGGGTAGCCGTGGCGCGACCCGTCGTGCGTAGTGAAGTCCCAGTAGTGAGCGCGATCGCTGCTCTTCTTCACTTCCACGGCGTGCGGGTCGAGCTCGACGAGGTGGTCTGCATACTCGCGCGAGATAGCCCTGACGGTCTCCGCCCCACGAGAGTCGATGGCGAACATGGTTGCCGACTCCCCGCGGACGCTCCGAACGTAGCAGCGGTGCCCGCGGGGGTCCTCGTCGATGTGCGCGAGGACAAAGAGGCCGCCAGCTGCATCGACCCGATCGCGCACCACCTTCAGCGACGCAAAAGTGACCTCCTCGTGGCCCGTGCGCTCGGCCGCACCGGGCAGGTCAGGTTGGTCGACAAAGATCCGCTCGATCACATCGGGGGTCGTTTCGGGCGGGAATACCGCGAGGACATGGATCCGCTCTGAGTGGGCGGGAGGGACGCGACAGCTGATCTCCATACCGGGGAACACGGTGATGTCCTCGCGGGTCGCCGCGAGCTTCGCGAGCTCGCATGCGTAGCCGGCCTTCATGTGGTCGGTGATGCAGACGAGCTCGAGCCCCGCGTAGACGAGCTCGTCTAAGAACCGGGTCTGACCCGCCGGGCCTCGAAGCTCCTCGATCGTGGGCGCGCCTGCGCCGCCCTTGCCCCAATCGTGACTGTCTGGCGAGTGGACATGGAAAGCGGCGCGCCGGAACCTTGCGGTGGCGCGCAGATCGCGCTCGAAGATTTCGTTGAGGTGGCTGTAGTCAGACATTCCGGGGATCGAAACCGTAACGGTTGGCTCTGCTCCGAGTACGGGTGCCGCAAGCAGAGGCTGGCATCGCCCGCGACTCCCCCGTGCTGTGGCGAGTCGCATTGCGACCCGTTGGCCGGAGGCCTGTGCTGCACCTCCGGCCCATGCCCGTCCATGCCTCGATGCCGCGGCTACAAATCCGGGCGCTCGAGTCGACTCGGCACTGTGGCCATCTCCACCTACGACGGGAGTTCGGTCGCTCTGTCGGTCAGGGCTCGATTCGGGTCTTCATCGAAGCTAGCGCCCTGCGAGTGAGGCCAGAAGGGCCGGCGTACCAAGGTGCGGGCACGGCAAATAGTTATTCGCACTATCCGGTTTATCTCGCTATCCAGTTCATTCCCTACTTGCCCGCACGGTGGTGATAGCTCTGCCCGCATACTGGTGCTAGTCTAACCCGTGCCCTGGTACGGACCAATCGTCTGCGACGGGCCAAGATCTAGCCGAAAGCATATGTCACCGAGCGCCCGGAAACGAGCGAAACGCTCCTCGAAACCAGCGAAACCGGCGAACCAACCCGCCGCCACACCTGTCCGCTCGATCATGTTCGGCCCGGGCCAAGGCAAGGCGCTGTTCCGGGTCAGGCAGTCCCACGTCGCCAACCATTACCGGCCGTTGATTGCCCAGAAGGCGTACGGCGCGGTCAAGCTTGATCTCGTGCTGCGAGCGATCGCGCTGCTCCCAAAAGACGCCGGCGCACGTGAGGTCGGATTCGTACTGCGTGACTGGAGCTACGAGGATCTGCACGACCTCGCGAAGGACACCCCAGCGCTACGGCTCGACGATGAGCGCCAGGAGAGGAAGACGCGCCATCTTAAGCGCAAGTGGGTCGGCAACCAGATGAACAAGCTCCAGGCTGAGAAGCTCGTGCGCCTCGAGGAACACAAGGGACGTCCGACGCTCATCGTCCACCGTGACGATGGCAGCGGACTGCCGTTCGACGATCCCGGCGAGGCCGGCGGCAGCGGCGAGAATCGCTACCTAACGATCCGCGGGAGCGTCATCGCGTCCGGTCGTCTCGCCACTTGGAAGGCGCCGCAGTTAGCCGCCTACTTCGCTGCGATCTACGCCGAATACCACCAGGACCGAGGGGGAGGGCGAGGTTTTTCGAGCGACGGCACGGGCAGTTGGTGGCGCCAGCTCTCGTGGTTCAACAACGCCGAGTGGTACCCGAAGGATCGGGTCTTGCTGCCGTTCTCCAAGAGCCTGCTCGAGGACGGCTTCAACGCGCTCAGCGACGAAGGCCTGATTACTAGAAGAAACATCAATCGGGATCCGCTCAGCAACAAGAAACTCGATTCCGTGCGTGTGCTCTACCAGAACCGCTTCGCCCAGCTCGACGCCAGCGTCACGCGAAGCCAACCGAAGCGCCCACCGGGAACAGATGCTCCCGCGGGAGGTGTTTAGCCGGCGCTCCACGGTGGTGTTTGACCCGCCGAGGTACTCCCCGGATCGAGACTCTCCGAGCACCGCGGAGGGCGTACACAGGCGCGGTCCTCGTCGCCACTCACCGACGGCTCGCATGTTCGCTGGACCGTCCGTTCGAGGGCGCTGGGGCCCGATGACGCACGGTTCGATGTGTCGCGATTGTTGTCGGGCGGTGCGACAGCCGACGGGACTCCGTCGCGTCACGATGAGGCATCGAGACTGGCTTTCTAGAGCCGCTCTGCCCGCCCCCGTGTTGTTCCGGGCGTGGTGGGTTGGTCATTGACCACCCCCTCTCCGCTTCGCTCCGATGCGGTGGTCAATGACCTGTGATGGGGGTTGTGGTGTGGGGCAGGCAGAGCGGGTGGTGGGACCTGGATCTGATGGAGGGAAAGCAGGAGCAATGGAGAGCGCTGGGGAGCAATGGAGAGCGCTGGGGATAGGAACGAGAAGACGAGCCATCGAGGGCTGGTAGTGGCTGTCACGGCGGGTAGGGCCGGCCAGGTGCTGGCGCGCGGAGCCGGTCTTACCTCCTACATACGCGTAAGTGATCGATTTCTTGACATGAGCGTGACGCCGTTGTAGTCTCGTAATGGTCTTCTGTCGTCTGTCGCGGAGGCTTGCTGGTGGCTGATCGTTCTCGTGTTGCACGTGGCGTCGTCGCTTCGATCGACGAGCGGCTGCATGAGGTGGAGTCCGAGCTTGCTGGCCACGAGGAGCTGCTGCGCGAGCGCCAGCGTCTGTTGGCGGCGCGCTCGACGCTGCTTGGCGAGGGCCCGGCGGGGCAGATCACCCAGGATGACGTGGCTGGTTATCTGGAGGAGCATCCAGGCTCACGGCCGCGGCAAATCGCAATGGCGCTCGGCGTCACCTCCGGCCGTATCTCGGCGCATCTCTCGCGCGGCAGGCGCACGCGGTTTGAGAGCAGGCCGAGCGGCTGGCACCTGCGAGAGGGCCAGTGAGCGGACGGCTCCTCGATCGGCGAGTGGCACGACAGGCCGACGCGGCGGCTCTGCGTCGGCGGGATCTCGAGGTGCTGGCGTGGGTCGGGGAGCAGTATGTCGCGCGGCTGGATCAGCTCGAGCCGCTGCTGGGCGGCCGGCGCACCGTCCAGCGCACCGTTGCGAGGCTGCGCGACCAGCACTTGGCGGTCACCCGGCGGCTGCTGGTGGGCGAGCCCGCCTGGCTGCTCCCGACCATCGCGGGGCTGCGGGCGTGCGGGTCGAGCTTCCGGGCATGGGAGCCGCGGCTCGCGCTGATGGCGCATGTGGCAGCGGTGAGCGAGGTGCGCCTGCATGTGCAGGCGCGCTCGCCCGGGTCGGTGTGGGTGTGCGAGCGCACGCTCGCCCGCGAACGGGAGTCCGGCGAGCATCTCCCCGACGCGGTCGTGCTCCTTGAGGGCCAGCGGGTGGCGATCGAGGTCGAGCTGACGGTCAAGAGCCGTCGGCGCACCACGGCGATCCTCGATGAGCTCTCGGGCCGGTTCGACTCGGTCGTCTACTTCTGCGCCCGGGGCCCTCACCACCAGCTCACCGAGCTAGCGGCAAGCGGCCGCTGGGCGGCGCTCGGCGTGCGGGAACTCCCGGCGCGGAGCTAGCGCGGTGGCGTTGCTCGCCTCCCGCGGGGTGTTCGGGCGCCGCAGGCCGGCGCTGGCGGCCCCCGCGCAGCCGGCCGGCGCCGGTCGTCTACTCGGAGAGGCCGAAAGCGAGACGGGCTTCCTGCTCGCCCAGCGTCTGGCCGGTGAGCGCGCGCTGCCGGTCGACGGCGGGATGGTGCTTCTCTCCCCGGGCCGGTTGTGCCGGCATCTGCTGGTGTGCGGCGCCACCGGGTCGGGAAAGACCGAGACGCTGCTGCGACTCGCCCACGTCGTCGCGAAGACAAGCGACGCCCCGGTGTTCTACCTCGACGGCAAGGGCGACCGCCAGACCGCCGAGCGCTACATGGGACTGATGGCGGACGCCGGCCGATCCGCGCGGGTGTTTCCGAACGAGCCGTTTGACGCCTGGCGCGGGCAGCCGCATGAGATCCACGGGCGGCTGATGGAGGTCATCGACTACGCCGTCGACGGGCCCGCCGCCTGGTATCGCGACATCGCCAAGACAGCGCTGCGCCTCGCGTGCGAGCACCCCGACGGGCCACCGCGCTCCAGCCATGATCTGCTCGCGCGCCTGGACCTCGACGCGCTCCGAACGGCTCATTCGAACTCGAGCGCCGCTGCCGCGCTGTCCCCGAAGGACGTTGCGCAGGTGCGGCTGCGCTACGAGGCGTTCTTCGGGCAGACGCGCGGCGTCCTCGACGGCGACTGGGCTTGGGACGACACGAGCGCCGCCTACCTGCTGCTCGACAGCCTCACCCTCAGGGAGGAGACAGTCGGGCTCTCGCGATTGCTCTTCGAGGATTTCGCGCACTACTTCACGACCCGCAAGTCCCGCGAGCAGTTCGCGCTTTTGATCGTCGATGAGTTCTCCGCCCTGGCCTCATCGGCCGGGATGGCCGCCCGCGTGGAGCAGGCTCGCGGGTTCAACACGAGCCTCGTGCTCGCCCCCCAGGTCGTCGCCGGCATGGGCGAGGACAGCGAGGCGCAGAGGATCCTCGGCTCGGTCGAGACGATCATCTGCCACCGCGTCAACACACCCGAGCCCGTGATCGCGCTCGCCGGGACACGCAAGGCGATGGAGTACTCGAGCCACTACGCACAGGAGGGCGCCACCGGCCAGGGCTCGGCTAGGGTGCAGCACCAGTTCAAGGTCGAACCCAACAAGGTCCGCGCACTCGCGCCAGGCCAGGCCTACGTGATCAGCCGCGGGCGCGCCATGAAGATCGCCGTGCTGAGCGCACCCGAGATGCGCATGGCGCTGCCTGCACCGACCCTGGCGCTCCAGGCGGAGCATGGCGGCGTGATTATCGCTCGTTTGGCGCAGAGTTCCGTAGCGCTTCCGTTCTGAGTCGCCACGAGGTCACCAGGTGGGCAGCGGTTAGGTCCAATGGCGATTGGCGATCGTCGTCAGGTCTGCGGTTGCTTCCGTCTCACCGTGAGACAGATGTCGCTCGGCATGATATTCTCGCGTCGATGGCGACGCTCTACCGAGAACGGGACAAGCGCGCCGAGCGCGCGCATCAGCTTCAGGTGTCGTTCTTCCGCACTGAGCTGCGTCGGTCGGCGGCGGCTCGCGCATCATCCCTGGTCGCCGCTGAGGAGGCTGAGCGACGCATCGAGCGGCTGCTGCCCGGCGCGCTCCACGCTGGACTCGCGGTGTCCGAGGCGGCGGCACTCACCGGCATCAGCCGCGCGACGCTCTACCGCATGATCGCTCGCGCAGGCCGGCAGCAGACTGCCGCAGAACTCGCGGAACAGGTTCAGGCGAGGCTGGCGTTGCTCGGAGACACGCTTGATCACTCTCCAGAACCGGCAGACCTGCAGGAGCACCTCGGCGGGTCCGTCGAGGAGGTTTATCGCTTGCTCGCGTCGCTGTATCCAATGCTTGAGGGGCGGATCGACGAACTCGATCCCGTGTCGCTGACGGCCCTCGTGGATCTCGTGCCCGGCCTCATGACGTCGGAGAAGATCGCCCTAACAATGCTCTTCTTCCATCGTCGGTCGCCGGAGCAGGTCGCCCAGTCGATGAGCATGCCCGAACTGACCGTTCTCGGCCGGGCCGCGCTGGGGTTGCTCCGAATACTCCCCGAGATCGAGGCGCGCGCCGCAGCCTGCGTGCATCCCGCCGGAGCCTAGCTGGCGCCGACTTGCGAGCCGCTAAGTGCCGGATGTCACGCTGAACCGTCCCATCTCCGTGCCAGACTGGGGGCATGGACGACCAGCTGATCAAGATCGACTCCAACTGGGTCAGGATCGATGTTGAGTCCATCGAGGTAGGCGAGCCTCAATCGGATGGCACGCGGCCGCTTCAGATCCGCTTCTCAAAGGCCCGCTACAAGCTCCAGGAGGACGGGAGCGTGCGTGACATACAGACCAACGATGTCTTCCCGGCCGAGGTCTGGAAGAGCGCGATCAGTCAGATGATCAGTGCCGTCGCCAACGGGCCGACCGTCAAGTCGCCCAAACGCCGGGACCTTTACGAGAGGCTTCAAGAGCGCTCGGAGGCAATCGGCTACGCCCTTGAGCACCCCAAGTCGATCGAGCAGCCACAGTCGCCGGAGAACCCGCTGGCCGATTTGGTCGGCTCTCAGGTCGCGCTCGCCGCCCTGTCCATCGATCTTGTCGGCTCGACCCAACTTCAAGCGAGCAATCCCGATGCCTACGGGCGAATAGTCCCGCTCCTGCTGCGCGAGCTTGCCGAGATCGTTGGGGACTTCGATGGGGTGATCGTCAACTTCGCGGGCGATGGTCTGATTGCGGCCTTCGACGGCCAGGGCGTCTTGATCGCCGCCTGTGACGCGGCGGTCCATGCCGCCTCGGTCATGGTCACGGTCGTCTACACGGCGCTCAACACGCAGCTTGAACGTCACGGCCTGCCCGCCGTGGATATCCGCATCGGAGCCGACGCCAGCGAGGCGTCAGTGCGCGTCGTTGGCAGCGCGGCCTCCCGTACTCAGCCCGACGTGTACGGGATGGCTCTCACGATGGCAGCAAAGATTCAGGCCGTCGGCACGCCCGGCGAGGTCTGGATAGGTGAAAGGCTCCACGGCCACCTGCACGTCAATAACCAAGTGACCTGCGTACCCATGGATCCGCCTGCTAGCTGGCGCTTCGTCAACGGCGGAAACTGGGCCTACAAGCTCTACGCGATCCCTGTGCGAACGTGGGTAGCGAGGCCCGAGGCCGCCTGACGCACCCGTGCTAGCAGCGGCGTTAGGTTGGCTTCCTGAGCGGAATCGCAGGGCTTGACCGGTTTTCGCCGTACACGACCCACCGGCTCCTTAGAGGGGCAGTCGCCGAGATCGCCGTCGCGGAACGCTTCTGTACGGCTCACGCCTTCTTGCCGAGCAGTGGGAGCGCGAGCCAGTCCCAGGGGCAAAACTTGCGCGAGGGACGAGGACGAGCACTCCTGGACGGCGCGCCGCGGACGCCTCCTGAGCGATGGCAAGCGAGCGTCTGCCGCGCCGAAGCAGGCACGGTTGGTTGTTCGTCCGGGGCGGGAGCGTGAGCGGCCCCGCGCCGATGCGCCCATACCGACACGAAAAGGGGGAGCGCGTGCGCCGTCCCGCAATACGCAAGCAAGTTGCTCTAGGCAGGCTTCAAACTGCTTGGCTTCCCGCCCGGGGAGCAACCGTGCGGCCCGCCTATAGTGTGACCATATGGACACGAGCCAACTAGACTCGCTTTTCGCGACGCCGAGCCGTATCGAGCGTATCGGCCAGGTGTTCTCCGGTCGCAATGTCGAGGCACGGGTCCTTCAGGTGCAGCACCACGGAGCTCTAAACCTTGGCACGACAGCGGGCGGACTCATGGTCGGCACGGTCGAAATCGTTGTGCCGCCGACGGCAAAGATCACCGAGGCCGCCCGCGAGGACGGTTCCGGCATCCAAGTGACGTCCGATTTTGATCCGGCACCGAGTGGCTTGTGGCTTTGGGTCCCCTGTGATGCCGTCGGTGAGTGCCACGTGGTATTCGAGGAATTGCGTCAGATCTGAATTCATGTCATGCAATTCACTCTTGACGATCGACAACGCGAGTTGATCGAAGCGTTTGTCTCTGCGTGGGCAATGACCTCCCAGCTGCCGGCACACACGCCGTTCGATTTTGACGTGTCGGATCGCTTTGCTCACCCTAACTGGCCACCGGCCGTCCGGACGCCTTCTCGGGAGGAGGTCCGGGCGCTGGTCCATCTCGGCCTTCTCGAGGTAGACCACCGAGCCGCACCCGTCTGGCGCGTCTTTCCGTCGGCAAATGCCCGGGCAATGTTTGATCAGGCAGCGTCCGACGACGCGGAAGCTCTCGCAGACCCCGCGCGCCGGCTCGAATTGATTCTCGAAGCAACGGTAAGCGCCTTCAATGCGGATCCAAGCGAGCCATTGCATTTCGCTCCGATGGATCAGATCGACATTGTGGCCCATCCGCACTGGCCACTCCAGCCCGACGCTGTGCATGAGCACGACTTGCGACAGCTAGAGGACCTTGAGTTGATCTCGACGAGTCCGCGCAGGGATGATCTGGCATTCTGGCCCACTTCGACAGCCCAGGCCGCACTTCCCGACGTTGCTGCTTTCATCGACCGACTGGCCGACGAAGCGCCAAGTGAATCTGAGCAGTCACGACTCCGGCGATGGGTTGTGAGAATTCACGCCGGGGACTTTGCTGTCGGTACCGCCGCGGGGACGGCGAGCGGCGCTTTGATTCACGCCCTAATGGGCCATTAGGAGTCTCCCGCGAGCAGGCCGCTTTTGGTGCGATGTCGCGACCCTCGTAACGTGTGAGGCAGGCGCCACTGGCGAATCGCAACTAGCTCCCGCCGTACCCGCGTGGTGGCGTGTGGCGCTTGCTGGGCCTGTTGTGTCCGACGCCGAGCGCACCGCGCCCGGTGCCACGGCTCATTCTCATGCGTAGTTGCGAGCGCCCCCGACAGCACCGCCGATGCTCCCGCCCTGGACGACTCGCAAGCGTCTCGTCCAGCGCTCGCGAGACTCCTCCTTCGTCATGGCCGAGCGAGCGTCTGGCGCGACTGAGCTCAGACGAGTGCTGGTCGTCCCTTACAGCAATGTCGCACTCTGACCGCGATCCGTTTGCTCGTCGCGCAGAGCAGAACTCACGCCCGGCAGGCGATGCTCACGCGCGCCGGGAAGACAGCAGCGACAATGACGACGCCAGCGACTGCCGTGGCCGCCACACGGGTCCGTGCGGGTAGGTTTCGGCCCCCCCATCTCATCGCTGCGCGAGCACGGCCGCGAGCGCGTCGAGTTCGCGCTGATTATGCAGGCCGCAAGCCTTCGCCGTCGCGTCGAGCGGAAGCCTCCCACCCGGCAGATCCCTTGCGATGGTCGGCTCGTCGTCGACGAGTTCGTCGAGCGCCGCGAAGTAAACGATGCACTCAGCGGCGACGCTGGGCGACACGTTGATGACCGGCCTGTACTTGACGATGGGCGCGGGCTCGGGTGGCTCGTTGATGACCGGCGAGAACCTCTTGACTTCGACGCTCTTCGCTTCGACGGTCTTCACTTCGATCTTGCTTTTCGACGATTCGCGCACGGTCGAGACGATCGCCGCGGCGGCGCCAGCGCACGCGGCGAGGGTGCCGATGACGGCGATCGTCGGGGGCGCGATAATCCAAGCCAGCCGTCTCCTCCACCAGGGTCGATCGTCTTTGGATCCGAGCTCTTGTCGCTCTGCCCGGAAGCGCGCCAGCTGCTGGTCCAACTGTGCGCGTTCGATCGCCAGGGAGAATGGTGGTGTGCGTCCGGGTGCCCCGCCGAGGCCGAAGGCGGGCTCCGCGGCGAACAGCCGAGCATCGTGGACGACGTTAGCGTCGTCGTAGGCGCCGAGACGCCACAACATGCGCTCCGCGTCCGCCATGGCTCGGTCCCCTTGCGTCCGCTCGGGATCGTCGGGAGTCGTGGTTGCCACTTTCGCCGCTTGGTCGATCGCCTCGCTCCGCGTGTCGGCGATCAGTTGACGGCGCTGCTCGTATCCCCGGGCGAGCGAAGCTGCCGCGATTGCAGCTCCGAGTCCCGACACACCGATACCCACGATCGCAGCGACCGACGATTTCGGTGCGGCGAGCCCGACGGTGACTGAGACGAGGAGCGCGGCGCCGGCGAACGCTCCGAGGGCGACGTATGAAGCCAGGGTTTCGGCTGCCGGCTCGGTCGTCGCGCCCGGCGCGTGCGGTAGCTCCTGCGCGGAGTGCGGTGAGCTACTCGTCGCCGGGCTTGCGGCGGCCGCATCAGCGACGGCGGGCTGACTCTCGGAGGTCGGCTGATCGTCGGTCTGTTTCGCGTCACCGATCGGGGTGCCCAGCCGTCGAGTGAGGGCCAGCCAAGCTGACCGGAGTCTCCCCATACATTGAAACGCTAGCCGACCGCCCGAACGGATTGCGCTTTTGTTCCATCCTTTTCGCGGGGCTGTACGGCCGAGGAGGTCCGCGGCCGCGAAAGCGTCAGCGAACGCGCGTTACCGCCAGACGCTCGCTGCGGAAGAGCCGCGAAAGGCCTGGCCGGCCGTTGGTTGGCGGCTTCTTGCGACTGGGAGCGAAAGCCGGTTAGGGGCCTAAGTAGACGGCGTTGGGTTAGGCCGCCTTAGTCCCGATCGAGGGGGGGTCACGAGGCTGTCCCGCTCGACATACGTGTGTCGGAGAAGTTAGTTCGGCATCCCTTTCAGAGCAAGGAGGTCGACCCATGAATCGGCTCGAGCGGTTGCGCATCCCGGGAGTCCCCGCGCTCGCGCTCTACGCGGCCACGCTGGTGGCCGAAGTCCCGGTGGCGTTCGCACGCATGCTTCTGACCCTGCTCGTCGTAGTCGGCGTGCTGCTGATCAAGGACGGCAGCGCTACCGGCGCCGAAGGCTACATGGACCTCGCGCTGATCCCCACCGTGTGGGCGGTCTTCGCGCTGTTCACCCCGTTAGGCGGGGCGCGCTGGTGGCGCACCAACCTCGGCGGGCGAGCGCCCTCCGAGCGAGAGCAGAGCGCCTACCACGACGCGCTCGACCTGCTGCAGGCGCACAGCCCCTCGCCGCTGCGGCTGCCGAGCACCTGGTTCGTGCTCGACACGCCGCAGCCCGACGCCGCCGTCTGCGGCGATGCGCTGATGCTCTCCCGCGGGCTTTTGGAGAGCGAGTTCATCGCCCCCGTGCTGGCGCACGAGCTGGGACACCTCGCCTCGAGCGACGGCAAGCTCACCGCCGCGATTAACCGCCTCGTCATCACGCCCCTCCCCTGGCGGCAGGCAAGGGAGCGGCAGGGGCAGACCACGATTGTCCTCGCGGAGGACCGCTTGCTGCTCGGGATCACCGCCTTTGGCGGCGTCCTGTGGCTGGCGCGCAAGCTGCTCGGCTTCACCGAGGGAGGCCTCGGGCTGCGCATCCTGGCCCCCGCCTGGGGCTCCTACTGGCGCGAGCGCGAGTACGCCGCCGACCAGTACGCCGCCCGGCGCGGGCAGGCCGAGGAGCTCGCCGACTTCCTCGAGATCCACGCGCTGATCCACGACCACCCCGTCCCGTTCATCTGGTTGAGCGAACACACGCACCCCCCGAGCGAGCCACGCATCGACAAGCTCCGCAAAGTAAGCCACCAGACCGTGGCTGTAGCTACGGGCTCGGAACCCGTCAAGGCCGCCCCTGCGGGACCGCCTGCGGCGGGGCCTGACGGCCCGGCCCTGACAGAACCCGACCCCTCCGCTTTTCGTCTCTCAGGTCGCCAGGGATGGCCTGCCGACCGTCAGGCCACGAAAGATGATTGAGAGGGCGTGCGATGTCTGAGGATCATTCTCGTCCTTCGGACCCCCCGGGTCTCACCGGCGAGCCACGGAGCGCGGCGCCGAGCTCGTGCGACGATAACCACTACGCGTTCGCGCCCCTTCTCGATGCCCGGGGCGCGGGGGAGCTGCTTGCCGTACCGCCGAGCTGGCTTCTCGCGCAGGCCCGCGCTGGCCGCCTGCCCCACCACCGTCTCGGACACTACGTGCGCTTCAGCGCCAGCGAGCTGTTCGAGTGGCTGGAGGCAAACAGGCTTGGCCCGGATCCACCGGCGTGCCGCAGTGGAGCCGGCTCATGAGCGGCGCAAGCCGGCAGCGTGGCTTCGTCCGGCGAGTCGCATCGGCGTTGACCCCCGATGCGATCGAGCAGATCGCCCAGCGCGTGGCGGAGCTGCTCAGGGACGACAGGCCAGACGTTCGCTCGCCGGAGCCGGCGCGGAGGCTGCTCGACGCGGCGCGGCTGGCGCGGCTCCTGGGAGTAACCAGGCAGTGGGTGTACGAACATGCCAACGAGCTCGGCGCCGTGAGGCTTGGCGACGGATCGAGGCCGCGGCTGCGCTTCGATCCTGCGGTCGCCACACAGGTGCTCGAGCGTCGGCGTCGAGGAGGCCTGCCCGACGCGCCGCCGCCGAGTTCTCCGGGTGTCGGGCGGCCCAGGCGGCGGCGGACCAGCGTCCCGCTGCTGCCGGTCGCCGGACCGGCCCAAGGCGACCGGCGGATCGTTCGGCGAGTGCGATCTGTCATCGGCTGGCGCAGGCGCTGATGGGTCCGCAGGCCACTGGACAGATCATCGAGCGAACCGGAAAGCAGGGCGTCACGTACGCGGCCCGAGTGCGCTCCTACGGAGAGCGGCACTATGTCTCGCTCGGCCACTCATGGAAGGGCTATACCCGGCGGCAGGCCGAGCTTGAGCTTCAGAACGTGCTCGCGGACATCCGCCGCGGCACCTGGCGGCCGCCCCAGCCAAAGGAGGCGCCCGCTCCGCCAACGGACCCGACCTTCCACGAGTTCGCCTCCGAATGGTTCGAGGGCAAGCGGCACGAGGTCAAGCCCCGCTCGGTCGAGGAGTACGAATGGGGCCTATCGAAACATCTGCTGCCATTCTTCAAGGACCATCGCCTGTCCGAGATCACGATCGTCGAGGTCGACCGCTACAAGAGCTGGAAGGTCCGGGAGCGAGAGCACGGATCGCGCAAGCGGGCGCTCTCCAACCGCACGATCAACGAGACGCTCAACCTGCTCGCGCAGATCCTGGAGGTCGCGGTCGAGTACGAGCACATCCAGTTCAACCCCGCCCGCGGCCGACGCCGCCGCCTCAAGGCCCCGTCGCCAAAACGGACGTGGCTCGAGCCGGAGCAGGTCAAGCCCCTGCTCGATGCGACCTACCGCGGCCTGCGCGGCGGCAAGCGGATGCCCGACCCTCGCATGCGCGCGCTCTTCGCGACATCCGTCTGCACTGGGCTGCGCATCGGCGAGCTGCTCGCGCTGCGCTGGTCCGACGTGAATCTCGCCGCCGGACACGTGAACGTTGTGGCTGCCAAGACGGCAGCGGGCACCGGGCGAGACGTGGACCTGTGGCCCGAGCTCCAAGAAGAGCTCGGGTCATACAAGGCCATCCGTCAGCCGAAGGTGAGGGATTTCGTGTTCGCGACGGCGAGCGGCAGGGCCGAGACATCGTCGAACGTCTCCGCGCGCCTGAAACGCGCCGTCAGGCGGGCGAATGAGACGCTCGAGCGCGGCGGTGCCGCCCCGATTCCGCTCGCGCTCTCGCCGCACTCCCTAAGGCGAACGTTCGCTTCGCTGCTCTACCTCCGTGGCGAGAACCCCGTCTACGTGATGCAGCAGATGGGCCATTCAGACCCGAAGCTGGCCCTGAGCATCTACGCTCGGGTCCTCGGGCGACAGCGTCGGCGCGGAACAGGCGTGCGGCTTGTCGCCGTCCTGGACGGCGTGCGGTGGAGCGACGACGCCGAGGCGCACGCCACGCGGCGCGAGCCGTTTGGAGTCTCATGACATGCGCGTCCTGACGGAGTCCCTGCTCGAGCACGAGTGGGCGAGCACCCGGTCCACGCGGCCGAGCGTCCACATCGTGGGCGAGGTCTCCGAGATCATCGACCACCTCGACCGCCTGTACGGTCCCGAGCCGACGCTCGTGGCGTAGCGTCGTGCCGATGAGCCAGCTCGATGTCGTGGGCGATCGGTGCGTAGGCACGCGGTCGTATTATCGACCGCTCCTGCCGCCTGGCAGTGCGCCCCGCGGACTCAGCGCGCCTTGGTTTTTTTCGCGCGTGCGGCCTGGGAGAGGTCCGAGCCGGCGGCACTCCTGGCGGCTTTGCTCGCGCCTTTCGCGGCTAGTGTTTTCCCAGCTGCGGAGGCAGCCTTCTTGCCCGTGGTCTTGCGGTTGGCCACCTGGGCGAGATCAGAAGCCGCGGCAGTCTTAGCGGCTTTGCTCGCGCTGCTTGATCGCAGTGTTTTGCCTGCAGATGACGCCGCCTTCTTGCCTGTTGTTCTACCTGTCACCGCTGCTCCTTTCGCTCTTGACGCTCGGCGTCTTCTCGTGCGCGGGGGTCGATCGGCCGCGACGTGGTACTCGATCGACTCTCCGACGGTCAGCTTAAGGGCGTCCGCTATTGCCTGCAGTCGCTCGAGGCTGACGGACCCGTAGCGCGTCTGCTCGTAGCGCTGGACCTGCTGCTCGGGAAGTTCGATCCGTTCAGCGAGCTGTCGCTGTGTGAGCCGTGCCGCGATGCGGCCCTCGATCAGCACGTCGGCGAGCTCGCCGATCGAGCGAAGGACGCGTCCCTTAACCCGTCCGGCGCGCAGCTCGTCGTAAGCACGAACTTCGTCGTTGAGGTCCGCGAGCTGGCTGCTCATACCGTCGATCATCGCGCTGTGGAGCATCGGGTGCACATCGGTCCCTGGGCCCTCGCTCTTGGCATCCGCGATCGCTCGCTCAAAGCGCTCTATCTGGGTAGCGGCCAGCCGCCGCTGGCGCTCATTGGTGAGCATCACAGGGTCCTTGGATCGAGTGCGACGACGCCTTTCGGCTGTCCTTCGCGGTCCTGCTGGAAGAAATCCAGGAAGGCCGTCCCGGCAGGATCCGCCGCAGCGTTGGCTGGGAACAGCTCTCCGCCGTACCTTGCCTTCTGAGCCGCTCGGGCTTCGCGGAAGTCCAGCAGCTCCGGGTCGAGCAGCGTTGGGTCCGCGCCGGCGATCTCCCAACAGCCGTCGAAATCGCCGGGTAATGTCTTGGCTGTGACGAAGCTCCCATCGATGTAGGCGCGCTCGCATCTCGCGCGGCCGAGGCTCTCGAGCGCCTCGCGCAGGCCCTGTAGCAACTCGGATCGTCGATGGTTGTAACCAAAGGCTGCGACCAGCTCATCCCATGTCGCATCGTGCACTCCCGGCGGTAGGTTGCCGGTCCCCGGATCAAGCTCTGGGATCGGCATAACCCATCAAAATCGTTGTGTTCACGAATCCTAGCATAAGATCGGTTCTGTGAGGCGACGCTGCAAGATCGAATCTTCCGCTGTAGTTCCGGCGGCCGGCGCGATCGCGGCCGTTTCCATCTCCCGCCGTTGTTGGTCTGTAGCACACCCACCGACCTGCCTCCGCTACGTCTTCCTCGCTCACTCAGGCAGAACGCTCGCGTAGCGCTTCATCGAACCAGAGCAGGGCTGCTTCGCCATCCTTGATCATCACCTCCGTGGTCGCGCGGGAGTGCCGAAGCGCATTGCGAAGCTCCGCGAGCTGGCCGAATCTCGCGCCAAGCAGCTCCTTGGTGCGGAACGTCTCCTCAAAGCGGGACCACGTCTGCTTGGCGGACATCACGTCTTGAAGGTCACGCAGGTCGAAGTACTCGAGCTGATCATCGAGCGTGTCACCCGAGCCCGCTCGTCCGGGGCTCTTCCGTTCCGCGACCGCCAGCCTTTCGCGAACCCGCGAGGCGACGTGATCAGGCACGGCGGCGATATCGCCATCCAGCCGTGTGGCGGTAAGTGTCCTGAGCCTAAGCTCGATGGCCTCGATCCTCGCGTCGAGCTTTGCCTTCTGCGGGTCAAGCGGCTCAGGGCCGGCGCCTAGCGCCCCTGCTCGCTCGATCAACCCGTCAGCGAGGCGCTCGGTGCGCCAGGCGAGGAACGCGTCGAAATCGTCCGTGGCGAGCGGGCTCTCGGCACCCGACGGAAGCATGTGGCTCTGTAGTACGGCGTCGAGTTCGGCTCCCAGCTCCTCACGGATCTCGGCAAGGTAGACCGACGGCGCCTTCTTGCCGATGTTGACGTTGGTGGCGCGGTCGATGAGGCAATGGTTCAGGACCGAATCGACGCTGGCGCGCCCGATCTCTGCGAGGTAGCCGCGCGGAAAGACGTGATGATCGTCGACTCGCCGATTCTCGATCAGCTCCGGGGTGAGAGGAACGCCCGTGTGAAAGTCACGCGGCTGCTGGGTCAGTGTGAGCGCAACTGTCGCCCGGTAAAGACCCTGCTGACGTGAGGTGACGGTTTCCCAGCGCTGGGGATCCCACGTGAACGAGCTGACGACGGGCGGCTCTTGCCCGCCTGTCAGCCATGCCCTGAGAACCGGTGTGTCGCGTTCTGCCAGTGTCGCCGACGAGCTTTCGTACTCGCCGGTGAAGCATGCACACCAGAACCAACGCTTGAGCTTTGCTCTCATTGCTCCTCCCGCCGGGCCGGCGGCGCCGGACACTTCGCGCCAGCTCGCAGCGAGCGGGATCAGCATGGGCCGGTAGGGAAGCCATTTGGGCCCCAGGACGCCGCACTCGTCGCGCAGGAGGGAAAGCGCAGCCGCCATGTCAGCGACAGCCTCGGGCCACTCACTGGCAATCTCGTCCGCCGGAACTCCGAGCACGGTGCTGCGCTTGCACGGCAGGCCCAAGCGAAGCGCGATCACCTGAAGCACGTAGTAGGGCTCCACCTCGTAGTCGGCGAGAACCGGATGCTCGTCCAACGCGCTCGTCCAGTAATCGTGCAGGCTATGGCCGCCCGCGAACGCCCGCGCGCTTATGAGCTCAAATGGGGTGAGTGGCTTCCCAGTGCGATTGAGCGTCTCAAATATGGTGCACACCGCCTCAAGCTCGGTGTCGGGCGGTAGGACCGTGACCGGAAACGAGTATTGGACGAGTGGATCGATGTACGTTTCGTCGATACCGCGGAGCAGCTCGCGCACGCGCGAGGAATCGTCGTCGCGGCGTATATCCACCACCTTGTCACGCCAGCGACCGGCACCACCGTCGCGGATGGCAGAGAGCGGCATCATGAGTGCCTGCGCCTGCGCGTCGAGAGATTCGAGTGGCGCGGCCCGGTCGGCCGAGAAGACCCGCACCGCCTCGTTCACTTCCGCTCCAGAGACGAGAGCGCCCATATCCAGGAAGAAGCGCGACTGCCCGACCCCGTAGATGGCTTGGTAGAGCGATGTCAGCCGCTGCTGGCCGTCCAGAACCAGGGCGGCCGGCTGCACCTGAAGATCGGGTGCCTGCTCGACCGCGCGCGCCTTGAACGTAGCGCCCCCGCCCTGCAAGAACAGGAGCGCGCCGGCAGGGAACGATCGGATGATCGAGACTACGAGCTCGCGGGTTGCGTCCGGCGCCCAAACGAAGCTCCGCTGGAAGTCCGGAAGCGCCAGCTGCCCCGCGTCAAGCTCCCCCAGCAGATGGGTCATTTTGCGCGGGGTGGTCTGAAACTCCCCTCGCTGCGTGGGCGTCGGCATGTCGACATCGGGTGGAATCGTCACGCGCTGCGGCGCCGTCTGCTGCGCTTGACGTGCACCAACCGTCTGCGGCAGCGGGCCCGGCCGCTGGTCGGCCGCATGCTTGTCCGCCAGACGCAAGAGCTCGGGCTCGTGGCTAGGACGCGTGAGTGTCAACAGGGTTCCCGTGGCATTCTTCGCGCCGTAGGAGAGCTCGTCCCGCGACGCGCGGGCGAACCAGGCGACGGGCCTGCTGTGCTGGAGATCCTCGCCTAGCGGCTGCTCGAGGTAGGCGTACGGCCCGGAGATACGTCCGAGCAGCAGGGTGCGAGTAGACGGCTCCGGGGTGAGGATCAGATCCCCCGGCTTCATCGTGTTGGCAACGCGATACGCCACGTTGGTGCCCGTCGACGCCCGGCTTCCGTTCAGCCCGGGATAGTGCTCGCGGACCGCCTCTCTCACAGCCTCGCGTGGGAGGCCGGAGATATCGCCTGTCTTTCCCCATCCAACGAAGATGGCCCCCTGCTCGAGGAAGCTGGTGGCATACCTTCCGCCGCGTCCGGCACGAACGAGCCAAACAGTCGGGGCATCCGATCGTGTCAGCTCGTCGTCTGGGAGCTCGCCTCCCATGTCGGCGATCCAGGTCGCATAGCTTGGGCAATGAGCACGCAGGTAGCCGACGTCGATGCGGCCGTCGGCTGAGGCAAGCGCCGCGCGACCGGCGTCGGTGATCGCCATCGCCGATTCCCGCGGCTGGTCGACGAGGCCGGCCCGAACGAGGCTCGTTCGGGCCCAGCCGACTCGATTGGCGAGGCTGGTCGAGCCGGATGCGATCTTGACGGCGCGTACCGCGGGATCAAGTTCTAAGGCGTCGGCAACCAGCTCGGTCACCGTCGCGATTTCCCGCGTGTGCCCGTCGGCGAGCGCCTGAAGGATCGGATGAAGGAGCTGATCCGTTGTAGGCACCCCGCCCTGGGTGGTCTCGCCGGTCGCGGTGGATACGTCGTTTTCCGAGAGCACCGCAGCAGACTACCCTGGCAGAAGTCCAGCCGGTTCGAGCAACCTCCTGCCTTCACCGGCGATACAACCCCATTTTTCGGCCTGGGCACATCCTCGTTTTTGTGCCCGAATCCCCGGAAATCGAGCACAAATCCGCTGTCACAAGCCCGTCACGAGCCTTCCGAAATCGGCTCTGCAGAGCCAAACGTGACGACCACGCACGCAATTTGCAAGCAGGAGGTCACCGGTTCGATCCCGGTTGGCTCCATCGCCGAAACGAGCTGGAAATAGGCCACTTTTGTAGGCGTTGGGCCTGTGAGCGATGGCGCTTCTCGGCCCGTGGGTACCGCTCATGGGTACCATTTGGCCCTCTAATGGGACCCCCTCTCGCCCTTTGCTGGCCTGGCGGAGATTACTGGCGGGGCGCGAGGCTGGGTCCGCCAATGTCTGCTTGCTGTGCGCCGCGCGTTAGGCTGCCGTCACGCACGAGCCCCAATCGCCGTGGCTTTCGTCTCAGGTGCTTTCGGGGAGGCTAAAATGACCGGATCAACTCCAGTCCTGCACTACGCTCAGCCACGATCCACAGGGGCGTGAGCGACACGTGAAGCCGGTCCGGGCCACCGACCGCGTAGTGGGAGATGCGGGCAACTCGACTCTTTACCAACGGCCCGATGGCTCTCGCTACGCGCTGGACGCGAATGGGGGGTTTGGGGAAGGCAACACCCGCGTGTATGGCCCGGCCAGGTTCGACTCACGCAACCGGTACTGGGCCAAACAGCCAGACAGCCAGTCAAGGCAGTGGGCGCAGCAGGCCGGCGGCGTTACCGCCCGTGGCGGAGGTGGTGAAACAGGTCTCGCGATACTTCTCGCGCCCCTGGTGTTGCTGTGGCCGCTCTTGGTAGCTGCAGGGTTGCTGTTCTTGCTGTTCAAGCTGGTCGTCTGGATCGGAAAGGAGATCGTAGCTGCGGCTGAAAAGAAACTCTCCACGGCTGAAGGAGGGGGCGATGCCACCACGCAGACCCTCGCAGCGACTCCTAGGGTCCAGCGCAGTGTGGGCAGGGACCCAGTGACCGGCAGGTTCATCAGGATGTTGGATGAGCCTGAGTCTGTCGAGCGTTCGGTGGACGAAGCAGCAAGACTGGCACGATCCGCTCAAGCCCCAATCAAAATGCACCCGCTGGCCCAACAGGCAGCCAAGAGGTTGTAGGTCGGGCACAACGGCGAGCGTCGCCATCAGTCATCGAGCAGCAGGGCCTCGATCCTCGACCGAAGATAAAGCCGTCGGCGGCCGACCTTCTTGACGGGACGATGCCTCGCCGCGCCCAATCCTCGACCGTTGATCGCGGCACGCGCAGCAGAGCGGCGACCTCGGCTGCTGTCATAACGTCGGTGGCGGTCAGGGGACGTCCCAAAGGAGTGCGCGAGCCGGTCATCGGGTACGCACCGTGGCCTCGCCCTGCGCAGCGAGCTTCCATAGGATTGAGCGGTGCGTCGTGCCGGCGCGATAGATGACCCGGGCTCGCTCAAGCCAATCCTTCCCGCCGCGAACTCGATCACCGCTCAGATCGCAGTACGCGCGCGCGAAGTCGTATGCAAACACGAACGGCTCGTCGAGAGGAAAGCGGGCGTCACGCAGGCCCACGAACAGGCGCATCCTTCCAGCGACTATGCGCGCCGCCTCAGGGCACGGCTCAGGCAACTGCACATTCACGGGGACTGGGTGCCGAAGTCCAGCCTCGAAGTCCAGCCGCTCATGCCATCTCGCCGCCTCCAAGGCGTGAGGCGCCGCTCCTCGCCGTAGGCAATGAAGGCGCGCACTTCGCCGAGGCCGACGCTCTGGCGCAGGCCGTCACAGTAGTACTGCCAGAACCCCGTATTCGAGAACTCCGCCCCAGTGATCCGCGTGAAGTTGGCCCGCGCCGTGTGATCGTGTCCAGGCAGCACGCATCGGAAGGACTTGAACACGGGAACGTGGATCCCGAGCGCGTGGAGGCGAGCCGCCGTTTTGTCCCGTTCCCCAATAGAGCCGTCGTGATCCCCATAGAGCCGTCCTGGCACCGAGGGTGGAGCAGACGGCTCTAACTGCTCTAAAGGCTCTATGAGGGATGGAGTCGGATGATGAAAAACGCCATCCAACGTTTACGATCCCCTCCACGAGCGCGGTGCGGGACCACCGCGAGCCTGGGGGCCTCCGAGCGGACGCACTGCGAAGGAACGCGATAGGGGAGGACAGACGCATGTCTACTGCAGGGATGGGGCGCTTGCGACTCGCTCGCATTGCGTTCGTAGGCTGCCTCGCGCTGGGCCTGCTAGGCGCATCAAGTGCGGTGATCAACCGCCTTGGCTCGACGGCGACATCGCGATGGGGCGACACCCCGGCGACTCTCGCGCGAGCCGGCCGTGTTCACCCTGCTGCCCCACCCCTTCGCTCGCCGCACGCGATCTAGTCCGCCGGTGCCTGCCCGGTGCTGGCGGCTGACGGAGCTTGTCCTGCGTCACCGCCGGCTGGCGCTTGTGCGTTGGTGTCTCCCGGTCCGGTGTGCCCTGATGCGTGCAGATCGTCTAGGTGCATGAGTTGCAGCTTGTGTATTAGCCCGCGCTCTGTGACGGGGCGAGTGTCCAGGTGCGGGTGATGGATGAGGCATGCGCGCGCGCCGGATGGCAGCTGGAACGGGCCGATGAGTTTGCAACCTTCTTCGTGGCATTCATGCAACTTGCGCCAGTGTTTGTACGCTCGCCAGCCGACGAAGACGGCGCTGCCGATGGTGGTGATGTAAGCGAGGTCACTGCCGATGCCTGACCAGAAGTTGTAGCTCAGGCACCGCGTTTGTTCCGCGCGGTCCCCGGTGCAATTACCGAGCGGGTGGTACAGCCAGTCGGGTCCAAGCACGGCGAGGCGCAGAAGCAGCGCGTGCATGCGCGCATCGTACCCCGCGGGTAGACGTGCTCGCGGCTGAGCTTCCGATCCTGCCGGTTGGCGACGCTTGACGGGCTGTATAGCGGCCGGGCGGCCCGACCGAGGCCGAGCCGCCGGTCACATCCCGCCGTCCGGGACGCCACAGCTGATCGAGGGGTCCTCCGACGGCATGCGAGTTAGGAAGTCTCGTTGAAGGCTTCCTTCAACTCATCTTCGATTTCGTCCGCAGTGGCGTCCAGTGAGCGCTTGACGACCTTGGCAGCATGGGTCACCGCCTTGTCGAAGGCCTTATCGATCGTCGGTTCGCCGACGACGACCAATCCAGCCTCGTTGGAGGTCAGCTCCTGGGCGGCTTCCTTGAGTTCCTTTCGCGGGAGCGTTCCGCCCCCGAACATCTCCGGGATCACGCGAATGTGCGGGCGATCCATGCGCTTGACGATGTGGGGCTTGCCTTCCTCCTGGTCGATGACGGCGGCGTCGTACTTGCCGATCATCGAGTCCTCGTGCAGCTCCTCGATCGCTCCCAGATCTTCCAGCGCGGGGGTCACGCCCTCGTAGACCGCGGTGTAGAGGGCCATGTTGCTCTCGGCCATAATTCCTCCTTGGTCTTGGTATGGAAGTGCTACTCCACGCCAGATTATGCGCCTCTTGCCGTCTCGGCGCCTCGCGGGTTGCCACCGGGCCTTTGCCGGGGGACGAACCGGGCGATTGGGGCTGGGCGACGGAGATGCTCGCCAGGCTCGAGCCGGTGGTCTTCCTCTAAAACCGCGCCGCAGAGGCCTGCTCTCCGCCGAGCCGGATCTCGGCGACCCCCAGGCTGAGCTGCGCCCGGCTGATACCGGGTCCGAGACGTGCTCAAGGTCGACATGCTGCTGCTTGGCGTGGCAAGCGAGCGCAGGGTCGGCGTAGGCCCGGGCTGCTGCTCGTCGTCCAACTCAGGCGTCTCGTTGGCTACGCCGGGGCGACTGCTTTCCGCGCAAAGGGGGAACGTTCGGGCACGCGGCGTGGATCTGCGTCGTGTGCTGAAAGCAGGCGCCCGTTGGCCGAGCGGATCGAGAGTCAGACCTGGTCGTTGACGTCAGAGGCCGAGGCCGCCGGTCGGGTCACGTTCCGACCGAGTGGGGCCGGCCCCCTCGCCCGACCGGGCGACTTCGCTTTAGGATGGGACGAGCCGATGCAGGAGTGGGCTTTGTCCAGCAGCGGCCGTGCCAGGACCGGGATCGCGGCCCTCACGCTCGGCGCGCTCGGAGTGGTCTTTGGTGACATCGGCACGAGCCCGCTCTATGCGTTCCAGAGCGTCTTCTTCGTCGACGGTGGCGTTGTGCACCCCACCCCGGTCCACGTCTACGGGGCCGTATCGCTGGTGTTCTGGACTATCACGCTCATCGTCTCGGTCAAGTACGTGACGTTCGTCATGCGCGCCGACAACGACGGCGAGGGCGGCATCATGGCGCTGGTGGCGCTGGTCCAGCGGACGCTCGGGCCCACCCACCGCGCCACCGCCAAGCTCGTCGCGCTGGGCGGCCTCGGCGCCGCGCTGTTCTACGGCGACAGCGCCATCACGCCCGCGCTATCCGTCCTGTCGGCCAACGAGGGCCTGAAGGTCGTCGACCCCGGACTGGCCCCGGTGGTGGTGCCGCTCACCCTAGGGGTCCTCACCGCGCTGTTCGCGGTCGAGCGCTGGGGGACCGAGCGCATCAGCCACTTATTCGGTCCGGTGATGCTGGTGTGGTTCGCCGCGATCGCGCTCGCCGGCCTGCGCCAGGTCGCGAAACGGCCCGCGATCCTCAAAGGGCTCTCGCCGACCTTTGCCACATCGTTCATTGCCCATCAGCCCTTCATCGCGCTCGTGGCGATGGGCGCCGTGGTGCTCTGCGTTACGGGCGCCGAGGCGCTGTATTCGGACATGGGGCATTTCGGGCGCGCGCCCATTCGCCTGGCCTGGTTCGCGCTCGTGTTTCCGGCCCTCACGCTCAACTACCTCGGGCAGGCCGGGCTGATCGTGGCTCACGCCCAGGCCAAGAGCAACCCGTTCTACCTCCTATTCCCCGTGTGGTCGCGTGCGCCGATAGTCGTGCTCGCCGGGGCCGCCACGGTGATCGCTTCGCAGGCTGTCATCTCGGGGGCGTACTCGCTGACGAGTCAGGCGATCCGCCTGGGCTTCCTCCCGCGGGTGACCATCCGGCACACCTCGAGCGAGGAGGCTGGCCAGATCTACATCCCGCTGGTGAACTGGGCGCTGCTCGCCGCCGTCGTGGCGATCACGCTTGCCTTCCGCACCTCTACGCGTCTCTCCGGTGCGTACGGCGTGGCCGTCACCGGCACCTTCATCACCACGACGATCCTGTTGCTCGCGGTGGCACGGGCGCGGTGGCACTGGGCACCCTGGAAGTTCGCCCTGTTTGGAGTCGTCTTCCTCGGGATCGAGTCGACCTTCTTCCTCGCCAACCTTCCGAAGGTGCCCCACGGCGGATGGGTGACGTTGCTCATCGCCGCGATCATGTTCACGCTGATGAGCACCTGGCAGCGGGGAAGCCGCATCGTCGCTCAGAAGCGCTCGCGCAAAGAGGGCTCGCTCCAGGACCTGCTCGAGGAGCTCCATAGCACGCAGTCGCACGTGGTCCGGGTACCCGGCACGGCGATCTACCCGGATGGCTCCGGCAACACGGTGCCGCTGGCCCTGCGCGCGAGCGTTGATCGCCTGGGTGTGCTGGAAGAGTCCATCGTGATCGTCTCTGCCGAGTCCGTGAACAGCCCCCACGTCGACCCCGCCGAGCAGATCCGAATCGACGACCGAAGCTCCCGGCCCGACGGCATCGCGCTCGTGACCGCCCGGTTCGGCTTCCAGGACTCGCAGGACGTGCCCGCGGCCCTGCAACGCGCGATCGACAACGGCCTGGCGGGCGACTTGGACCTCGATCACGCGTCGTACCTACTCTCCCGCACTAGAATCGCCGTGACTCACGACCCTGAGATGCCGCTCTGGCGCAAGAGGCTGTTCGTCCTGATGGCGCGCACCGAGGTTGACCCGGCCGAAGACATGTCGCTGCCCGGCGAGCGCACCGTCGTCATCGCGTCCGAGGTCACCCTCTGAGCCCTTGTCCGAGCCGAAGAGGATCCGAGGACGGCGAGTCCCAGTCCCGCGCGTGAGCCTGGCAGGCGCTTTGGAATGTCCGGCGGCACAAGAGCAGGACCCGTCCTTGAACATCGCCCCCCGTGCTCTGTTACACCCGCGAAAGGTGCAGGTGGCAGCAGACACGGTGGTGTTCGAGACGGGCCCCTTCGACGACGCGCGGCTGGCTGCGCTTCGCTCCGTATTAGCCCGTAGGTTGAGCGTAGACTCTCTACGGATGCACTCGGTCGTGGCCGGCGAGACAATTGTCCCGGTCGAGTAGCAGACGCGTGTGATTCATTTGAGGAAGGAGACGCCATGTCCGATGAGCAGGCGAACCGGTTGAACGTGGTCGTTGTGAGCTTCGACGAGGACAGCAAGGCCTACGAGGCGCTGACGAGCCTCAAGGAGCTCGACTCGCAGCGTCAGCTGGAGCTTCGGGCCGCGGCCGTTGTCGTCCGCGGCGACGATGGGATGGTCATCGTCAAGGAGGAAGTCGGGGGAAGCTTCGGCGGCGGGATCGCCACGGGTGGCCTGATCGGCTTGCTGATCGGAATCATCGGCGGACCGCTGGGGGTGCTGATCGGGGGAGCAACCGGCCTGATGGCCGGCTCGCTGTTCGATCTCAAAGAGGAGTTCGACACCAGGTCGAGCCTGAGCCAGATCTCGCACGCGGTGGAAGTTGGACACACGGCGCTGGTGGCCGAGGTGAGCGAGCCCAGCCCCGAGGTGCTCGACAGCGACATGGCTCGGCTCTCCGGCAAGGTGCTCAGACACTCGGTGCACGAGGTCGAAGCGGAGATCGCCGCCGCCGAAGAGGCCCAGCGCGTAGCGGCGAAGGATGCGCGCAAGCGGCTGCACAAGGAGCGCGACGAGCAGCACCAGGAGAAGGTCGACGCGAAGATCGAGGAGCTCAAGGCGAAGCTCCACCGGCACCAGAAGGAGACCACGGCACAGAGCACCTGAGCGGCCGCACACGGGTTGGCCGGGATCGCCGGCCGCGCCGACATGCGCGGGCTGTGGGCACCGGCTCTGGTCCGTCTGCCGTCAGCGGCCGGGCTGAGTGCTCGCCTATTGCGTATGGGGGGGTCGCGGAAACCGGGGTTTCTCAGCCGTCGCGATGGGCACGGTGTAGTTGTGGACTGGGAACTCCTTGATGTCGGGTGGCTCAGGGAACGCGCGGCTGGCGCCAAGCTCTGCGATGGCTGGCATGAGCCGGGTTTGAGCGAACTGGTCGAAGGCGTTGCGGCTGTGCCAGAAGTCGAGTACGCCCCAGCCTCCGTCGATCGGGCCGGACGAGTGGAAGATCAGCCCTTGGGGTGGGCTGGTCTCAATGTCGAGGTGGTCGTGGACTGCGAGGTATTGCTCCTGGGTTCCCCCGGGGAACTTCATTCTGAGTCCGATGGACATCACAGGTCCTTTCGTTGGATGCGTCGGCGAGCATATCCGCACAGCTGCCGCAGAGAGCAAGCCGAGGCGGGCGGGGTAGGAAGTTCAGCGACTCGGTTGGCGACCCATTCGCCCTCCCTGACAAAGACCGAAAAAGGGTACGTCACTCTGCATGCAACCTGCGCGCCGGCGCATGCAGATTCGGCGGTTCAGCTCGGGGCCGGGATCGCTTGGACTCCCGTTCGTGCTCGGCAGCGCGCGACGCACCTCGCGCGGTGCGCGGGCGCCAACGCCGCCGTCGGCGGCTGCGGCCTCGTAAGTCGGCCCGGGCGTCTACCAGTCGAGCGGCGCCGCGTGTCGCGCCTAGCGCACGCGGCGAATCCAGCGGTCGAACCAGGCGACCAGCCCGTCGAACACAAGCGCGAACAGGCCGTACATCAAGATCGCGAACACGAGCGACAGGTTCAGCTCCGATTGCCCGGTGTGGCCCTTGACCGTCGGGTAGAGCGAGCGGAACGGCTGCAGCAGGAGATCGGTGCCGCGGTACACCCACGCGGCGAACGGCGCCGCCGGGTTGGCACCCGTGAGCTGCAGGAAGAAGGCGATCAGCAGGAGCACGGCCGCGACCAGGGAAAACGCGAACACGAGCCACGCCAGCATCCGCCCGACCCACAGCGGGACCACGGGGCCCGTGGCAGCCGGCGAGCGCCCGGTCTCTCTCTGACCCGGCGCGACGGTGGAGGGTTGTTTGTATTGCGTCTCGGGTGCTGACATGATCGCTGCTCCTCCTATCTGGGATCGTTCCCCCGGTCCGAGGCTTGCTTGTCCTATCGCTGCCCGCGGCCGGGAGCCGGCGGTTTGCGCGGGTGCCGTGCGCCGAGACCGTCGCTCCCCTTCAGCGGCGGCCAGTGCTCCCAGCGGGTGCGGCGAGTCGAGCTTTCCGCGCCGGGATCCTCCAGCGCTGTGGCGGCGCCGACCAGCGCGAGATGCGTAAACGCCTGCGGGAAATTGCCGACGAGCCTGCTTCTGGCGACGTCGTACTCCTCGGAGAAGAGGCCGAGATCGTTACCGAGCGCGAGCAGACGCGCGAACAGATCGCGGGCCTCGTCGAGGCGTCCGTTCTTCGCGAGCGCGCTCACGAGCGAGAACGAGCACGCCAGGAACTGACCCTCGTCGCCGGCAAGCCCGTCGTCGGTTGCGAGCGTCGAGTAGCGCGACAGCAGGCCCCCGCGCCCAAGGTCTGAGCGCAGCGCGTCGATCGTGCCGGTGACGCGCTCGTCGTCGCCCGGCAGGAACCCGACGATCGGGATCATCAAAACGGAAGCGTCGAGCTCCCGAGAGCCGTAGTACTGGGTGAACGTCTTGCGGTCCGCGTCGTAGCCCTTTGTGCAGACCTCACGGTGTATCTGGCCGCGGATCCCCCGCCAGCGCGCCAACGGAGCTCGCAGCTCGAAGTTCTCCGCCAGCCGGATCGCGCAGTCGAACGCAACCCAGGCCATCACCTTGGAGTGCACGAAGTGGCGGCGCGGCCCGCGCTGCTCCCAGATGCCATCGTCGGGCTCGCGCCACGCTTGCTCGAGGTACTCGATCAGCGCGCGCACCTGCGGCCAGCGCTGCGCATCCATCCGGCCCGTGACGATGCTCGTGGCAAAGGCCACCCCCGCGACCTCGCCGTAGACGTCGAGCTGAAACTGCTCGGCGGCCGCGTTTCCGACACGCACCGGCCGCGAGCCCTCGTAGCCCGGCAGCCAGTCGAGCTCGATCTCCTGAAGGTTGCGCTGGCCCTCGGTCCCGTACATGATCTGCAGCTTGGACGGGTCGCCCGCGGCCGCGCGCAGCGCCCAGCGACCGAAAGCGAGCGCCTCCTCCACGTAGCCGCCGTCGAGCAGCGCGTCGAGCGTCAGCGCCGAGTCGCGCAGCCAGCAATAGCGGTAGTCCCAGTTGCGCGAGCCGCCCAGGTCCTCCGGCAGCGACGTCGTCGGGGCGGCGATCACGGCACCGGTGGTGCGGTCGGTCAGCGCCTTCAGCGTGATCATCGATCGCACGACCGTCTCGCGACGGGCTCCGCTATAGCTGCAGCGCGACGACCACTCGCGCCACCATGCCTCGGTGCGGGCGAGCGCGGAGTCCGGGTCCTCCACCGCCGGTGCGTCGGCATACGACGGATACCAGCCGAGCGAGAAGCGCTCGCGTGCGCCCTCGCTGATGCCGAACTCCGCCAGCGCTGCGCCGTCCTCGCAGACGACCGCGATCGATGTCGAAAGATGCAGTGCGTTCGGCCCAGCGAGCGCGATGATGCCGTCCGGGCACGGTTCCAGCCAGGGAGCGAGCGAGCCGTAGTCGAAACGGGGAAGCAGGCGCATCTGCATCGGCACGTTGCCCGCGAGACCCTCCACGATCCGAATCAGCTGGGGCGTCTCGCGATCGCGCAGGGGCATGAAGTCGATGACCCGCGCTGCGCCGCTGTCGGTGTGGAAATCGGTCTCGAGGACCAGCGTGTTCTCGCGGTAGCGCCGCGACACGCGGCCCGCGTCTCCGCTCGGCGCGAGCAGCCAGCGGCCGTTCCGCTCGGACCCGAGCAGCGCGGCGAAGCACGCGGCGGAATCCGTGACGGGCAGGCACAGCCAGTCGATCGAGCCGTCGCGCCCGACAAGAGCCGTCGTCCTCAGATCGCCGATCAGGCCGTAATCCTCGATCTTCATCGAACGCTCGTCGCTCCGGGGCCGATCGGGCCGCGAGCTATCTCGCGGGTGCCGCAGCAAGAGTATCCGGGCGCGACCGACCGGCGTGCGCACCGGCTCAGGCCAAATCGAGCGGTGCGCAAAGCCCCGCTAGGTGCCACCACGCGTAAACGAACCACCGCTCAGCTCGAGGCGAGCTTGCGAAGCTCAAATGCCCGCACGATGTCGGTGATCCCTTTGGTCAACGCCCAGATGCCGGCAAAGATCAGCAGCGTGTACGCCCGTTCGAGGAAGAACTGGCCGCTGGTCCAGAAGGCCAGCACGATCAGCAGAATGCCGCCGATCAGAGTCAGCCACCAGAGGTCGTTGAAGGCCCGCTCAACGAACGCCTGGACCGTCCAGATCACGCCGATGACCAGGAACACGAAGCCGAGAATGTCAGCGAAGCCCGCGAACGTTTCGCGGGGATGGATCAGCGAGACGACTCCCGCCGCCACCAGCAGAACCCCAAAGAATGCCCAAAGCCACCTAGTGGCGCCGCGATCCAGGACGGCCAGTGCGAACTCCTCGGCAGCGAAGATGAGGAACATGACTCCGATCAGCACACCGACCGTGGCCACCGACGCGTGGTTGAACTTCAGCACGACCACCGCGATGACCAACCAGAACACGCCGAGCAGCAACTCCACCCACCAGTAGCGGGCGAGGTCGGCGAGCGCGATGTTCGTGATCGTCCGGCTGGCAGGGGGGCCGCTCATAAACTCGGCAACGCCCTTGAGCTCGTCGATGTCTTCGGACATGGCTTATGCGCCCGCTCCCGCCGCCGCCAGTTCATCGGCGTCCATCCTCGCAAGGGCCGCGTCGAGCACCGCATACTCGGCCTCCTCGATTGCCGCAAAGGCGTATTCGATCGCGAACGATGCGTCGCGTTCGGCGTGCTCGGCGTGCTTCTCGACCTTGTCCGAGCCGTGCTCCGTTCTTTTGCTCTCGATGTCCACGCGGATCTTGGCGATGTGCTCGCTCCACGCCTGCTGAACGTGTGCCCACCCGGCAGAGATCTTCCCCTTGCTTGCGTCGGCCTTCGCGCGCAGCTTCTCAGCTTGTGCCTGAGACGATGCGCGCGCTGCCGAGACGTCCCTCTCGAGATCGGCCTTTGTCTCATCCCGAGCCGCTTTCGCGTGCGTTTCGGCTTCTTTCGCTCGAGTCGAGAGCTTGGCCAACGCCTCGGATGCCACGTCCAAATTACCCATGTCCAACCTCCAAGAGTTCACGACACCCCGAAGCACGGATGCTACTCCGAGCCTCCACATTTCGACCTTTAGCTCGCCAAAGGTACGCAAGCAGGCTCACAGCCGGATGACGCTGTCGCATCGGTGAGGGGCCACGGGCCCGGCTCGGCAAACTACGCATCCAGCCGATGGCGGCGCTAGCTCAAGCTGAACCGTGGGGCACTTACGCGCCCAGGTGCGCGGTTTGGCGGTAGAGCACGAAGCCGTACTCGGCCGTGCCATGACGCGTCGGCTCGAACGTACGCCCGGCCTCTCCCGTTACCTGACGACCCTGATAGGCGCCGTTGAGGTCCACCACGTTGTAGATGCCGCTGACGGGGACTGTCTCCCCAGGGCGGTAAATCCTTTCGGACTCGTTGAGTTCGCGCTCGAGCGCCTTGGCGTCGGCGTCGATTTCCTTCTCGATCGACTTTTCCGCCCGCGTGAGCGCCTTGTCGAGCTGCTCTCCTACGTGCGACTCCCCGATCACGACCAGCGCGCTCTGTCCGTCTTCAAGCAACTCGCCGAGCTCCGTGGCGTCATCGCGCGACATGCCCTTTTTCAGGTGCCCTCCGATGCCGCCGGCGAGGCCGCCGACCGCTGCCGCGCCGAGCACCAACGGCGCGAACAGGACCCCGACGAGCGCTCCGACCGCGATGCCACCCCAGGCGCCGTGCTGCGTAGGCTTCTCGTGCTTCTCAACGTGGATCTTCCCGTCGTTGTCCTTCCTGATTAGGGCGACGTCGTAAGTTCCCACGAGCTTCGCCGCGTGGGCTTCGAGCAGAAGCTCGTAGTCGGCGAGACAATCGTCGTAGCTCGCGTAGGTCGCTGCGTAGATGAAGACCGGTCTGTCGCTCATCTCGTCTCCTGTTGTGGATGTCGGGCGGGACGGCGAGCCGCGCTATCGGCTCCACAGCCACCGATCTACTCAGCGTACTCGGCGACCGCGAGGAGGACGCACGTTGGGCCGTGCGAATCGCCGCAGGAGAGACAGTCAACACGAGCGCGCACATCGAAACCCCGAGCTCCACGCACGTCGGCGGCGCCTGATGACCCGGTGCGGCACGGCGGTGGACCGTCCCGAGTGTTCCTGCGGCTCGGCGAGGCGGCGGGCCCGGTGCGCTACGCCAGCAGCGCTGATCAGCCCCCCTCGCTCGAGCCGCTTGCCGGCGAGACGTAGCTCGCGGCGCTGACGCGATCGACGTGGATGGCCAGCACGACTCGCCCCGCCTCCGCGAGAGCCTCGTCGGTCATCGGCTCGGGAGGCTCGGCGCTCTGCGCGATCCGCTGCATGATCTTGGCCGTGGCCGGGCCGATGTCCTCCGACCTTCTCCGGATCGACGAAGTGTCCGATCGGGTTGGCGTGGAACTCCTCGGAGGTGTGCATCCACTCCTTCGAGGCCGCCCAGTCGCCGACGTTGTCGCACTGCAGCTCGACGTGGTTGCCGTCGGGGTCCCGGTAGTAGTAGGAGAACGTCATCCCGTGGCCGAGACAGATCTCCGGCGTGATCCCCCGCTCGCGCAGCCGCAGATAGCTGCCGTTGAGCTCCTCGAAGCTGGCGAACTCGAACGCGCTGTTTTGCATGCCCGTGCGCGTCTCCTTCGCCGGGTATCCGCGAAACCCGGGAAGGCGAGCAGCGCGACCCTGTGGTTGGCGCCATCGTTGCTCAGCCACGCACCGGTGGCGTCCTGGGAGACGACCTCCGTGCCAACCACCTCCCCGTACCAGTCGATCATCTCCTGCAGCCTCGTCGTCTTGAGGTTGACGTGATGGAACTTGGGATGAGTCACAGCGGTGTCCGTCATGCAAGCGCTCCTGCGGTAGCGGGTGTCGAAGTCAGGTGCAGCTGGGAGCGAAGGTCGTCCAGCAGCGCCGGCAGCTGCTCTGCCGAGGGAGCGCTGCCAAACACATAGAAGTCGGGGCGCACCAGCACCGCGTAGGTGCCGCGCTCAGATAGCCAAGCGGTCAGTCGCCCGTCGATGTCATGCACACCATCGGACGCGTCAGCGTCAAGCGAGGCGACCGTCATGTCGAGCGTGTCGATGAGCGCGCGGTGCTCGTGCGAGAGCTGCTCCAGCGGATCGCCGCTGGTCACGATCAGCTGAAAGCCCGGACCGACGACGTCGTCGAAGCGCCCCTCGCGGCCGGCACGGGAGATCATGCCCTGGACGCTGAGCTTGCCGGCGAGCGGATCCGCATCCCCGCCGACGGGACGGTGGATAACGCCGCCGGTGAGCGGCGCGAGCTCGGGGGGCGGCGGTGGCTCCGCCTGGCGCAGCACCGCATCGCGCTCGGCCGCCGCCTGCGGGTTGAGCTGGCAGAGGACCTTTCCCAACTCAACGGCCAGGCCGATCACCGCCTCGTTCTGGGGCTGGCGCTCGGGGTCGATGCTGTCGAGGAGCCGTTCGCCCGCCAAGCCACGCAGCGGGAGGTCGAGCTTCCACGCAAGGTTCGCGGCATCACGCAGACCCGAGCACAGCCCCTGGCCCAGGAACGGCGGGGTCAGGTGGGCCGCGTCGCCCACAAGCAGGATGTGCCCCTTGCGCATCTGGTTGGCCAGCATGGAGCGGAACTCGTACACCGCGCTGCGGGTCAGCGGACCGTCTCGGGGCCCGTACCACGGCTCGAGCAGCGACCACACCGAAGCGTCATGATGCATTCGTGGGCGTACCCCTAGATCCACCGACGTCGGAGAGCGATGTTGTTGGTGCCCTGCGTGCGGTAGGGATTCCGGCGGAGGTGATCGAGCGTGCGATCGAGCGTGGCGATCCCGAGGGTGCGATTTTCGACGCGGTGCTGATGCCTTCGATAGCCGAGCGGACCGTGACCGCCGAGGGGATCGAGCGACGAGGGGGGCTACGAGTCGGCGATCTGCAGGCGTTGATCGGGGCTTTCGGACTTCGGCCCCCGGCGCCGGATGAGCCGGCGTTCTCGCCGGAGGAGGCTCGGGTGTTCGTCGAGCTTGGTCGCCTGGACGACATCTGGCCTCCAGAGTTCGACGTGCGCCTCGGGCGCGCGTGGGGTCCGCTTCTGGCGCGCGCCGCGCAGGCCGCCATGCAGCTGTTTCGCCACTACGCGGAGCCGCGGCTGCGCACCGATGACACCGACCGCCCGGCGGGCCTGCGGGCAGTGCAGAGCGCGTTTGCGCGGCTACTCCCATTGGCCGATCCGGTCCTCCTGGGCGTCTACCATCGGTGGGTAGAGCATGAGCTGGCACAAGCAGCCGTCAGCGAGGCAGAGGCATCCAGTCATGCGCTGCCGGGCGCGGTCAGCGTGGCCTTCCTATTCTGCGATCTGAAGGATTTCACTGCCTTCGCGGATGCCGAAGGTGATGAGGCTGCGATAGAGGCTGTCAATCGATTCTTCGACACGGTGGCCCTCGAGCGCGGCGATGATTCTCGCCTGATGAAGGCGTTGGGGGACGGGGTGATGCTCGCGTATGGGGACGCCCCCACAGCCGTGGCTGCTGGCGCACGCATAATGGCTCGCGCACGCACGTTGACACCGCTGCGCGTGCACGCGAGCGTGCACTGTGGGGTGGCGATCGCCCGCGACGGCGACTACTTCGGTCGCGCCGTCAACCTGGCAGCCCGCCTGCTCGACGCTGCGGGTGCGGACGAGCTGGTCGCCACGCGATCCGTCGTGGAGAGCACTGTCGACGCTTACGTGTGGGAGCCGATCGGTGTTCGCAAGATGCGTGGTGTCGCCCAGCCCGTCGAGGTCTTCCGCCTCCGATAGCCAGCAGCAGAGGTTTCACTGCCACGGGCGTGACCGTTTACGCGACACCCAGGCGCGGACGCTTCTCGGCCGTCGGGTCAGGCTCCCCCGACGGCGGCACACGATGGCCCATGAGGAGGGTCTTCTCGCGCGAGCCCGCGACGATCGACCGAGGTATCGTCGGCGCGTGTCGACCGCGACCCGCAAGAAGTCGCAGCAAGCTGAGCGGCTCCTGACGCGAACCGAGCGCGCGGCCCGGGGCAAAGCGGTTCGAGCCGAGGTGCCGCGGTCGAGTCATGGCGTATTTGAGCCAGGGCCGAATCGGCCGGACCCGATCGAACTCCTCGAGCGTCAGGCGCGCTCGCGCGTGCCCGGCCTGGTACCGATTCGCTACGGCCGCATGCTCACCTCGCCGTTTGCCTTTTATCGCGGCGCCGCGCTGATCATGGCGAGCGACCTCTCTGCCACGCCGCGCTCGGGGCTGACCGTGCAATGCTGCGGGGACGCGCACCTGTCGAACTTCGGTGTGTTCGCATCGCCCGAGCGGCGCCTGGTGTTTGACATCAACGACTTCGACGAGACCCTCCCCGGGCCATGGGAGTGGGACCTCAAGCGCTTGGCGACGAGTATGCTGATCGCAGCGCAGCACGACGGCTTCACCGTGAAGGACCGGGAGCAGGTGGTTCTTGACACCGTCGAGCAGTACCGCAACGCGATGGCGAGCTTCGCCGCCATGAAGAACCTCGAAGTGTGGTACGCCCGCTTTGACGTCGAGACCGCGGTCGGCGAATTTGGCTCGCAGTTCTCCCCCAAGGTCGCCAAGCCCGGCAAGAAGGCGCTTGCTAAGGCGCGCACGCGCGACAGCATGTCGGCGTTCTCCAAACTCGCTCACGAGGTCGACGGTCAGATGCGCATCGTTGCCGACCCGCCACTGATCGTACCGATCGACGACCTCGCGCAGGGCATGGAACGCGACGAAATTTTCGACGGCCTGTACGAGCTGCTGCGCTCCTACCGGGCCACGCTTGCTCACGACCGCCGCCTGCTGCTCGAACAGTTCGAGCTGGTCGACTTCGCGCGCAAAGTGGTCGGGGTGGGAAGCGTCGGAACGCGCGCCTGGATCGCGCTGCTGCTCGGCCTCGACGGACGACAGGACCCACTCTTCCTTCAGCTGAAGGAGGCACAAGCGTCGGTGCTGGAGGAGTTCACGCACCCGAGCGAGTTTCACAATCACGGCGAGCGGGTCGTCAACGGACAGCATTTGATGCAGGCCTCAAGCGACATCTTCCTCGGCTGGCTGCATGTCGAGTCTGGGCCCGAAGCCGGGCGAGACTTCTACGGACGCCAGCTCAGGGACTGGAAGGGTTCGGCGGAAATCGAGCAGATGGTGCCGCAGGGCCTGGCCGCCTACGGCCGGCTGTGCGGCTGGACGCTTGCCCGCGCGCACGCCCGGAGCGGAGACCGCGTTGCGATCGCCTCCTACCTCGGCAAGGGCCCAGCCTTTGACCGTGCGATCGTGCAGTTCTCGCAGGCGTACGCAGAGCAGAACGAACTTGACTACGAGGCGCTGCGCAAGGCAGTCAAGTCTGGGTGGGTCAAGGCCCAGACCGGCCTGTGACACGTCCGGCCAGCCTCGTCATCGTCTTCATCTTCCTGCCGCTGACAGTTGCGGTGCGGGCCGGGTGGGGCGATCCTGGTCGTCTGATATGTCGTAGCGGGCGTTGTCGTCGTCGCGATCGGCACGTTCTTCCGCTCGCGGGCGAAGCCGGAGTACTCGGCCCTCGCAGGGGACCTCGTCGTTCTGGGCGCCATGGGCGTGGTCGTCGCGCTGAGCGGCGGAAGCGTCAGCCCGATGCTGCTGTGTATGGCTCTCTGCTCGGTCGCCGGCGCCCGCCACACCCAACATGGATTGTTCGCGTACTCGCTTGCCATCGTCCCGGTGAATTGGCTTGCCTGCTCGTTGGCGGTCAATCGGAGCAGGTCTTCGTAGCGGATGCGGCTCGGGGCGTTTCTGACGATGACCGTCTAGGTCGCGATCCTGGTCATCAGGATCACGCGCGCCTAGCGCGATATCGCGAGCGGTCCCTTCGACGCTCTGACGGTCGCGCTGAACCGGTTCGCGCTCGCCCCGCCGGCTCGAGGAGCTGCGCGCTCAGCCGGCCTAGGGGCAGGCGAATTGCCGCCGACATCGACCACTACAAGCGCATCAACGACGCGCACGGCCACGAAACCGGCGACACCGTGCTGCGAGAGGTGGCTCACGCGCTGCGATCGAACCTGCGCTCATTCCCGCTTCTCTACAGGACCGCGGAAGAGCAGTTCATCGCGATGCTGCCGGGGCTGGGCTGCAGCGAGGGCGAGAGGATTGCCGAGCGGCTGCGCACGGCGGCCGCGCGACTTGCCGGCGCGGGATCCAGGTGACGTTCACCGGCCCCAGCCGAGAACGCCGGGAAACACGCAGGTCGTCTGAGCTGGCGCCCCGACGACGGGCCTGTCGTGCAAGACGCATGAGGCTCTGCTCATCTATGCTCGCACGGGCTGATGATGAAACTCGATCGCGCGTGGGAGAACCTGTTCTGGGGCGTGTTCCAGAGGTCGGCCAACCCGATCGTGGTGTTGGACGATCAAGAGCGGATCGTGGCGGTGAACGACGCAGCCCTGGAACTGGTCGGCGGAAGGCGGCTCGAGCTGCTCGGTTCGCCAATGACAGATTCCTTCAACCTCCAGACCCGAGCCGCAGCGCGGAGGAACTGGCAGAAGATGCTTCGCTCGGGCGAGTATGTCGGCACACAGAGGGTCCGTCGACAGGATGGGACGGAGGTGGACGTCGACTACGCCTCGCGGCTGATCCCGATGCCAGGCCGACCGCTTGTTGTCGTCGTGGTTCTTCCGGTGAGCCGCCCCAGCTTCTACCGGCCGGCCGGATCCACCGACAGGGCCCCGCTCAGCAAACGCGAGACGGAGGTGGTCGGACTCGTTGCCCTCGGGCTTGAGACGCCCGCGATTGCGAAGGAGCTCCACATCTCCGAGCACACCGTCCGCGCCCATGTCCGAAGCGCAATGGAAAGACTCGGAGCCCGGACTCGTGCGCATCTGGTGGCGCTTGTCCTGAGCGGGGAGCTGCTGAACGCGAGCGGACTGGGTTCAGCGCACAACGACGATTAGCCCGTTTGAGCAATCGCGCAGGCCGCGGCGAGCGCCGATGATTGGCCGATGCAGGATCCCGAAAAGGCGGCGACCAGCGACCAGCTGCGGAACGCCCACCGAACGGTCCCGCTGAGCAAGCGTCAGAGGGAGGTGGTCGGACTCATAGCCCTCGGGCTGGAGACGCCCGCGATTGCGAAGACGCTTCACATATCCGAGCACACCGTCCGCGCCCATGTCGGCAACGCAAAGGAGAGGCTCGGAGCCCGGACTCGTGCGCATCTGGTGGCACTCGCCCTGAGTCAGCAGCTGCTGAACGCTCGCGACCCGAGCTCCCCGCACAAGAATGATTAGCCCGTTTGAGCAATCGTGCAGGCCGCGGTTCGTGCCGATAGTTGGATCATGCAGAATCCGGAAAAGGCGGTGACCGGCGACCTGCGGAACGTCGACCGAGCACGCCCCGACGTGACCGACGCGCTGTTCGAGGCAGTCGACGTGGCGATCCTCGGTTTCGACGTCGAGGGGCACCTCCTCCATGCGAACCGCCGGGCTCGGACGCTATTGGGTGTTGCCGAGCCTTCCAATCGGACCCCGGCATTCTGCATTGAGAGCCTCAGGATGAGAACCCGCTCCGGCCTGGCCCCACTCGACGAGAAGCTCGGCGTTTCGAGCGCGCTTCGCGGCGAGACCAGCTTGAGCGCGGAGGTGCTCGTGGACACCGATACCGAGACGCTGCTCCTGAGGGCGAGAGCGAACGCCGTCTGCGACGCCGATGGGACCCGGCTCGGCTCTGTCGTCACCCTCGAGGACGTGAGCGATCCGCATGCACGCGAAGCGCGGCTGCTGGATGAGCTGCAGCAAGCATGCCTCGCGAAACAGGTCGCCGATGCGCTCGCGTCCGGCCGGCTGAGGGTCTTCGCGCAGCCAATCGTCGACATCGCTTCGGGCCGCACGGTCCTCGAGGAGCTGTTGCTCCGGGTCCCGGCCGGGGATGGCACGCTCGTTGGCCCCTTCGAGTTCCTGCGGGCCGCCGAGCTCAACGACACGATCGCGGAGATCGACGTGTGGGTGCTCGAACAGGCTGTGCGGGTGGCCTCGCGCGGCTGCCCCGTGGCCGTCAACGTCTCCGCGCGCACTATCAGCAGAGCTGGCTTCCTCGAGACCGTGGAACGGTCTCTCGATCGGGAAGGCGTGGCGCCTGATCGCATCACGTTCGAGCTCACCGAGACTGCCGTCGTCTCGGACATGCTTCACGCCTCACGCTTCGCTGAGCGTCTGAACGAGATTGGATGCCATTTCGCGCTCGACGACTTCGGCACCGGCTATGCGGCGCTGACCTACATGAAGCTCCTCCCGATCCAGTACGTGAAGGTCGATCGCGACTTCGTGCGGGACCTCGCGACCAACCGCCGCTCTCGTGCGGTCGTGTCGGGAATAGTGTCCCTCGCCGGCGGGTTCGGTCAGCGCACGATCGCCGAGGGAGTCGAACACGAGCAGACGCTGCGCATGCTCGGTGAGCTCGGAGTAGACATGGCACAAGGCTTCTTGCTCGGACGGCCGGCGCCCGTGCTCGTGCGCCAGCGTCGACGCAAAGCAGCGCCCTCTCCTCGATCCTCTTCGCCGGCGTGCGGGTCAGCGGCAGAGCGCTCCGCGTGACTTCAGCAGCCCCGCTCGGCGCCGGTCATACCGGGAGGGTTGGGGGGAAGCTGCAGCTCGTTCTCTAGGCGGCCGGCATGATCGATGGGCGGCGCGGCGTTCTTCGCATGTGGGTGGGTTCACCACAGGGGGTATCTGCTCGCTCGGAGCCCTTCTCTAGTGCGGACGTGCTCGTCGGGCAAGCTCAGCTTTGCTCGTTCAGCCTGCCGCTGACTGAACAAGCCGGAGTCTCGCTCACCAGTGCGCTAACGACGGGACCGTTCACGCCGATCACGGGCACGGGGACCGCCGCTGAGAAATACACCGGCGCGGCCCTATGCGGTGTGCCGCAGGGCAAACTCAAAGTGGTCAAACCAGTCACGAAAGGCACGTTCAGCGGATCACCCGCTGCAAAGTGCGTGCACCTCTGGGGCCTTCAGCTCTGACTCCGTCGCGTGAGCGGGCGCTTTGCAAGCAGGAGGTCACCGGTTCGATCCCGGTTGGCTCCATCGAGGGCTCGGGGCCCTGCTCAGGCCCCGAGTTTCTGGAGTTTCTGGAGGCCCTTAAAGCCTCTGCGCCGGGTATCCAGGCCCGATGACTAGGCACAGGCCACCGTCCAGACTTGCCGCTGTTTGTCCAGTTGGCTACGGAAGCCACTGATAGAACCCTGTGGCGTGCTTATATGCTTCGCCGCTCACCGAGGAATCGGGGCCCTCGGCTCCGTTGTCATAGCCGCCGCTCACCGAGGACTTGTAGCCGCTGGCCGTGTTGTAGATGCCAGCGCTCACCGAGGATGCGAAACCGCTGGCTGTGTTGCTTTCGCCGCCGCTCACCGACGCGAAGGTTTCGCTCGCGTTGTTGTCATCTCCGCCGGTGACACTCGCCAAGGATCCGCTTGCTGCGTTGAACTGTCCGAACACCTCGGTCTCAATGCCCGAGGCCGTATTGAAACCCCCACCGAGGATCGAGCCATAGCGGGTGTAGTTCTGGCCGGGGCCGCCTAGGACTAGGTTGTTGGAGCCGGTCTGCGTGCCCGGTCCTTCGTCGTAGCCGATGATGAGGTTCCCCTCCCCGTTGACGGGAGCTTCCTCCGTGCCAGCCCCGCTCTCGATCTGCACGTTGGCACCGGAGACCTGGATCGTCGGCTTGCCGCCGACACCGGAGGCGACGTATTTCTCGTACGGCAGTATCGCCGCCAGCTTTTCCTCTTCGACTTCCGGCAGCAGCACCGTTGCTGTGGATTTCGCCGCACAAACGCCTTTCTTTGGCGTCCTGATCGCCGCGCCTTCTCTTTCGGGCACGCAGATCTTTAGCGGAGCGGCCATCGCCGCGTTCGCCATCACGCCCATCAAGCCCACGGCCAAGCAGACCACTACTGCGATGCCCCGTAGGGCCTTGAACATCCTCATCACGCCACCTCCACGCTCTCGGTGAGCGGGCGAACCCAAGGGGAGGCCCGCGGAAAAGAACCTATGCGGAGGGCGGTCTATCCCTCCGCACCCAGCCGCACATCGGTATTCGCCCACTGCGCTAGACGTAGAACGACGCGAAGAGCACGCGCACAAGACCGAGGAGGTCAGCAGCACACCGCCGAGAGAGTTACGGCCGGCAGACGCGACTGCTTCCGAGTCGATGCGAGCGTCTCGCCGAACGCCGGGTCGCGCTACCGGATCGGACGAGGAGGAGCAGTCCGAGCCCGCTGGGCGGAGACGCTCCCTTCTAGCTGAAATCCGTCGTCTCGGGGCCGCCCGGCGAGACGATCGCTCCTCGTCTCTATGAAGAAGGGCTGGTTGTCAAGTGGTGGTCTGTGGTTTGGGTCGTTGTCCTTTCGCGGCTGTTGGTTTTGGAGCGATGCTCATGTCTCTATGGCCTCCTCGTTGGGGGGATCAGGCGTAATTGGGTGTTCGCTCGGGCGCAAGTCCGAAAAGGGCGGTCAGGCCGCCGGACGAAAAGCGGCGCCTCGGGGAGCGAACTTTTCCTTGCGGGAAAGCATGTGCCAGATCGCGTGGGCGAGTCTTCGGGCGAGGTCGACCTGGGCGACCTTGGCGCCGCGCTGCTTGCCCAGCCGGCGCTTGGTTCGCTGGTGGCGCTCAGCGTAGGCGGGGTGGCGTAGCGCATGCATCGTCGCCTCCAGTAGCGCCCAGCGCAGGTAGGTGGGCTCGTGCTTGGTCAATGGGCCGCGGCGATCCTTCTCCCCGGATTGGTTCACGCGCGGGCAAAGACCGGTGTAGCCGGCGAGCTTCTCTGGTGATGGGAAGCGCTCGATCTCGCCGATCTCGGCGGCGATCGTGAAGGCGAGGACCCAGCCGATCCCGGGCACCGTCAACAGCAGCGGGATGTAGGGGTGCTCGGCGTGGCCCTCCTTCAGGCGGCGGTTGATCTCGGCGATCTGCTCTTCGAGGTCGTCGATCAGCTCGATCGAGGCGGTGATGTTGCCCCGCCAGGGCTCGGGCACCTGTAGTCCCTTCAACGGCCGGCGGCCCTCGACCCCGAACAGGTCGGTGACCGGGCACGGCTTGCCGAAGTTGATCAGGGTCGAGTGGATGCGGCACTTCAGCGCCGACTTGTGCTTGACGAGATGCAACCGGAAGCGGGCGAGCTCGCGCTCCTCACGGACGCTCCGATCGGGCAGCCAGATCGCCGGCACCAGGTCGCGGTGACTGAGCACCGCAAGAACCTTCGAGTCGATCTTGTCGGTCTTGCATGCCAGCGGCGCGAGACCCTTGACCTTCTGCGCGTCGGCGATCTCGACAGACCAGCCCTGCTGCTCGAGGGTGTCATGCACGATCCTCGCGCCCGTCATCGACTCGATCACCGCACACACCGGCTCGCAGTGGACCTCCTCGATGCGGCGAGCGAGCCTTCTCAGCGAGTCGACATCGGGCGGAACGGCGAGCTGGTCCAGATGCTCCCCCCGATCGGAGAGCAGGCAAATATCAAGCTTCTTTCGACTTAGATCCAATCCAGCGTGCAACATGTAAACGGGCCTCCTCGAGGTTGGTTCTCGATGACAAACGGAGCTTGCCACCGAGGAGGCCCTCCTTCATGGCAGTCCAGAGCAGGCACGTGATCGGCACCCTGGGAGACGCTCCCTATCAACCGGGAGCGGAAGTAGCGGGTAGTCGGCAGCCTCGCTAACGAGCTTGCCGACTTCGCATCGCGGATAGCACCACGATCAAGAGTCCGATTCCAAGTAGCGCGCGTCCAAGTGTCGAGTCGATGGACGCCCACGCGCTGCCGACCATCAGGCCGGTCAACACGAACGCGACGGCCCAGATCAGGCAGCCGATCGTCGTAAGTGCGACGAAGGGGATGAGCCGGACGTGCCGCGCACCGGCGGGCAATGACACGAACGTCCGCGCGAGCGGCAGGAGCCGCGCGATGAATACGGCTCGGATGCCGTGCCGCTCGAGCAGGCCCTCCCATCGAGCCAGCACGGTGCGCGCGACCGGAACGCGGTCGAGTAGCTGGCTGGCGCCTAGGCCGTAGGCAAGTAGCGAGCCGACGACGTTGCCGGCCGTGGCGGCAAGCACCGCTAGCTGGAAACTCATCCACCCCTGGTAGACGGCAAAGCCGGAGAACAGCAGCGTGACCTCGCTTGGCACGGGGATGCAGGCGCTCTCCGGCACCATCAGCAGGAACACGCCGAGTGCCCCGTAGTTTTCGATAACGCCGGTCATGGGCGATGAGGTCGGGGATGTTGCGGAGGCGGTCGACGGGGTCCATTGGGCGCGTCCGGCGAGGCGTGGCGTGGCGGGGGCGGCGGAGGTGGCGGCGCGCCGGGCACCGGTGGCCGCGGACGGCGGTAGCCGAGTGCTGCCTGGACGCTTGAGGGGCGCCAGCGAGCTCCGCCGCGCGCGGTCGGCACCTCGTCAGCATTGAGGGCGTCGGCGATCGCCTGCAGACTCAGGCCATGCTCGCGCATCTCCGTGATGCGCTGGCTCAGCTCTGGCGCACCGGTCGCAAGCCCAGGTCGGCCGCGCGGTGGGCGACCCTGCGTTGGCTCGCGTTCCCAGCGTTCGATCTCGCGCAGCACCGCTACGATCCGTCGACCCGCAGCGGTGCCTGTGTCCAGGCCCACGTCGAGCGCCACGAGGTCGGCGCGTGCGGCGTCGAGCCAGTCGAGCACCGAGACCAGCTCGCGCAGCGAGCCGGCCAGCGCGGCCAGGCGCGCCACCACGAGGGTCGAGGCCTCTCGGTCGGCGATGCGCTCGAGCGCCTCAGCCAGGCCGCTGCGAAGAGGACCATTGGCATCCCGCACGACCGCGATGACCTCAAGGGTCGTCGTTCCGGCTGAGAGGGCGGCCTCATCGCTGCCGGGGCTCCCCTCGAGGGGCCGCAGGTACGCTATTGCGAGACGCGCCACGCGAAGCAGTATACGCAAAACGTTTGCGTATCGTTCGCGAAATGCAGTTGCGAGCGCCTCAGGTAGAGCCTTGCCCTCCCGCTCTGGACGACGCAACCATGGTTGAAGGCGCGCACTCCGCAAGATGTAGCGACACCCGCTTCGCGGCGTGGCTCGCGGGCCGCTCGGCTGCGTAGATGGGCTGGCGCCGCCGACGACGGCGCCGTCGCCGGCACAGCACAAACAACCTCGGCAACCACTTGGGCATGCTTCACGACACCAGCGCGGATCGCCCTCCCGCCGCGGCGATTGCCCATCAGTGCTCGGGGCGAGCGCAGCTCACTCACATGGGCGTCGGGACTGCCAGCGTCCATGGGATCAGTCCGCATCTCCTATTTGCGATCAGCAGTAGAGCGCGTCGAACACGTCCGCGTAGCGCTCGTTGATCACCGTTCGCTTCACCTTGAACGTGGGGGTGAGCTCGCCCGACTCCGAAGAGAGGTCGTGGTCGAGGATCGTGAACTTCTTGATCTGCTCGACCTGCGCGTACTTAGCGTTTGCACGATCCAGCTCGGCCCGGATCAGCGCCTGTACGTCATCGTCGCGCGTCAGCGCCACCAGGTCCTCGTTCTTACCGCGCTCGCGCGCCCACACTCGGATCTCCTCCTCGTCCAGGGTGATCAGCGCAACCGGGAAGGGACGCCTGTCGCCGTGCATCATCGCCTGCGAGATGAACCGCGACTGCTTGAGGTCGTTCTCTAGATTCGCTGGGGTCAGGTTCTTACCCCCCGCCGTGATGATGATGTCCTTCTTCCGGCCGCTGATCTTGAGAAAGCCCTCGTCGTCGAGCTCCCCCACATCGCCGGTTAGCAGCCAGCCGTCCACGAGCGTCTCAGCGGTCGCTTCGGGGTTGCGCCAGTATTCGCGAAAGACGTTGGGTCCGCGCACCAGGATCTCGCCGTCCTCGGGCGCGATCCGAATCTCGACTCCCGGCATCGCTCGGCCAACGGTGCCGAACTTGAGATTGTCGAGTGTGTTGACGGTACCAACGGCTGTAGTCTCAGTCATGCCCCAACCCTCGAGTACCGGCACGCCCGCCGCGTAGAAGAACTCGAGGATCTGAGGCGCGATCGGCGCAGCGCCACTGACAGCCTGGCGCACGCGGCCGCCGAACAGCTCGCGCACTCCCTTGAACAGCTTCGCATCAGCCTCATCGAAGGCGCGCTGCATCTCCTCCGGTAACTCCTCGCCACGATGCTGGCGCCTGCGCACCTCAACCCCGAGCTTGACTGCCTGCTGGAACTGCTCGCGCTGCTCCGGGGAGGCCTGCTCGAGCTTGGCGGTCGCGATCGTGTAGAGCTTCTCAAAGATCCGCGGCACCGATGGAACGTAGGTCGGCGCGGACGCCATGAGTTCGGGGATCACGTTCTTGGTGTCCCCCCCGAAGTACACGACCGCCGTGCCTTCGTCGACCGAGCCCAGCACGGTGGTCAGTGCGAAGCTGTGAGCCAGCGGGAGAAACAGGTAGCTGACGTCATCAGGCTTCACGAATCCGAGCTCCTGCACCATCGTCCCGACCGATATCGCGTTGCGGTGGGTGAGCACGCAGCCCTTCGGCGGCCCCGTGGTACCCGAGGTGTAGATAATCGTGTAGGCGTCGTCGTCTTGGACGGCCTCCTGGCGGCGGCGCAGCTCCGCGCGGTCACCGCCGTCGCGGCCGCGCACTCGCAGACCCTCGAGGTCAAACGCGGCGATGCCGCCCTGCATGCCGATCGTGTGCTCGAGCTCGGGCAGCCGCTCGCGCACCCGCTCGATCTTCGCGAGCTGACCGGCGTCCTCGACCACCACCGCCCTTGCCCCGGAGTTTCCGGCTACCCACTCGCACTCCTCGGGAGAATTGGTGGGGTAGATCGGCACCACGACCCCGCCTGCGGCCGAGATCGCGAAGCTGATGAAGCTCCACTCCGGTCGCGTGTTGGCAAGGATGCAGACGCGCTCGCCCGGCTCGATCCCAACCTCAAGCAACCCGAGCGCAAGCTCCTCGACTATCGCGCCGAACTCAGCATAGCTGCGCTCGAGCCACACGCCATCGTGCTTGAAGCGCACGGCCGGTCTGGCGCCGTAGCGCTCCGCGGAGCGCGCCGCCAGTTCGGCCACCGTCCGTGCCGTCGTGGGCTGCACCGCCATTGTGAGACCTCCCTTCGCCGCCAGGCTCTGCCCGTGCTCGACTCGTTCATCGCACACATATATGGGCTCGCGCACAAGGACGCATCAGTACTTTCTCGCGGATCTCGCACCCCGAGGTACTACCCGCCCGTGAGAATTACGGCAGGGCGTGGTGTGGCGTCCGCGATAGGTGTACCGGCCGACGAGTGTCTCGTCCGCGTCGACGATGTCGTTGACGTCGACACGGAAATCCTCAAACCCGGCTAGGAAGGCGGCAAAGATGGCGACCGAGCCGTCCTTGCCGGGCGCCGCGTAGCGGTTGTGATTGACGTACTGATCATCTAGGAGCTCGGCGAAGGCGTCGAGGTCGTGGTCTGTCAGGGTCTGAGCGAAGCGCTCGGCGAGCGCGCGATTGGTACTCATCGGGGGGTGGCTCCTCACGTGAGTCGCGGTGGGCGAACGGGGACAGGCTGGTAGCAGCCGTACGCGGGGCATGCAGCCACGATCCCGCGGATGGACGGCGCTCGATGGACGACCAGCGAGCAGGCAGGCCGACGACCCGATCGCGACTACGTCGCCATGGCGAAGCAGAAGTCTTCGGAGCCGACGCCGAGACGACTGGCGCTCGTCCTTTGCGAGCGTGAGGTCGCCCCCGATGGCGACGCTTCCTTCCGGTGGAAAGCGGGAAGCGACGCTACGCGCCCCGACAGGACTGGCCCTACGTGAGCCCCAAAGTGGCAAAGGCCTATTAGCAGGGCTTTTCTGCCCATGCAGGCCCGACGTGAGACCTATGTGCGCCGCCCACGGCAAGGGCAGGACGGGAGCCGCAGTGGCGCCTCCGAGCCCTCACAGCAGTGATCGAAGTGCCCTCAGCCCGTTGGTCATCTTGTGTTGGCCGGAGGTCTGGTTGCTCTGCGCCTCGGCGATCTGATTTGCGACGGTCGCGCTGGCGCAATCCTGGCTACGCACCGCATCGAAGGCGGTCGCGAGGTAGGAATACGCGACCCTGCTCTGGACGAAGCCGTCGCGGTATTCGCGCAGCGCGCGCCGCACGACCTTCATGTCCTTGGTGGGCGTGGTGTACCAGTCCGGCTTTTCTTCGAGGATCTTCAACAGACGCCTGGAGACCTCGCTACGGCTGTTGAAGAAGCTCAGCGCCGACGCGGCCGATGCCGATGCGACCTGAGAGATGGCGTCGCGGGTCGGCTGATCGGAGGCCTGACACTTGGCCTGGCTCACGGTCCTGGCTGAGCCGATCATCGCGTTCACGCCGGCAACCTCGGTGTTCTCCGCGCTCTTGCCGGCGTTGACAGCCATCGTGTAGATGTCGTCGAAGCGCTGCTTGACGCGCGCCTCGGAGCTGGCAGGGGTCGCTACCAGCAGCGCGACCACCAGCCACGGCAGATAGACAAGCGCCCTACGCATGCCGCCAAGGTAGGCGGGTGCCGGGCGGCAGACATCCGCAGTTGCCCACAATGAGCCCCGGTGATCGGCCGCACCTGGCGCCAGCTCGAAACGCACCGAGCTGACCAGCGGCAGAGCCCCCCAGGACGGCTCACTGCTGCCTTTGGGTTATACCTAGCTTCTCGAGTTGCGATGTGTACGGCCGACCTCCTCCCGGATCCACCCCCTTCGCTGGATGGCAAGAGTGCTGGGGAGCTGGCGGCTCAGACTGAAGCCGTGCTCGCCCACCAGCGGCGCGAATTGGAAGCGGCGATCGCGGAGGCGTTCGAGCAGGTCCCGGCCCCGTTGCGGGGTGTCGTGCGTCGAGCGCTTGGGATATGAGCGCTGTTGCCGAAAGCCGGGCCGAGGTCGCCAAGCTGGCGCGTGTGCTCGGGCTCGAGGACCTCGACTACCTGCTCGACGTTCCTGCCGGCGAGCTGCGTGACTACCGCGAGGCCATCACCGACCTGCTCTATGACGGGGACAGGGCGATGCTGCAGCGTGCCGCGAGCGCGGCACGGCTGCTGCCGCCGCGTACGGCGGCGAGGATCGCGGAGGGCACGCTGGGGTCGCTGATCAGCGCGCGGCTCACAGGGCTGCTTGACCCTCGCCGCGCCGGCGAGGTCTCGCGGCATCTGTCGATCGACTTCCTCGCGCAGTTGGCGGGCGAGCTCGACCCGCGCCGGGCGGTCCAGGTGGTGAGCGCGACGGAGCCCGAGCGGGTGCTCGAGGTCGCGCTAGTGATGGCCGCGCACGAGGAGTATGTCGCGATGGGCCGGTTCGTCGCATACCTCGACGACGGGACGCTCGCGGCGTGCATCGAGCGGCTGGGCGACGAGGAAGTGCTGCGCGTGGCGTTCGTGATGGAAGGCAAGGAGCGGCTTGAGCGGATCGTCGAGCTGGCGGGTCTGGAGCGCATGCGCCGGATGCTGGGCGCTGCCGACTTGCTGCGGTTGGGCGAGGAGGCACGCGATCTGCTCGACCACCTGAGCCCTGGCCAGCGCAGAAGACTCTCCGGTCAACCTGCGCGCTGAGGTGTCCGGTCGCGCCTGGGCAGCAGCTCGATCCCGCTGCCCAAATCCAGCCATATCGCGCCTAATCCCGCCGCATTCCGCGCCACGGCATTTGAGCGGCAATCCCGCATAAACACGGGAAATCCGGGCGATTCGCCGGTCAGCCGTGCCGTTTTGCAAGCAGGAGGTCACCGGTTCGATCCCGGTTGGCTCCATCCCAGAAGCGCCTGCAAATGAGGGGGTTTTTGCTCGATGCGGCGGTCCGCGCAATGGCTGCAAGGCATCGAAATGTGGGGCTGCTGCCCAACCGCTGCCCAACGCAGTCCCCCAGGGGCCCGACATTTGGCCGGGTCCGAGACTCCCAGGCCTCGCTCTAGCAGGGTCGGAGAGTGCTGCATCGAGCACAAAGCAGACGCCTCGGGAGCAATTGTGGAGAGTGCTGCTCGTCGTCAAAAAAGGGGCTGCGTTCAGCTCGACTGCCGTGACGCTCGCCTTTCCACGGCAGGAGCACTCTCACGCGATTCCGGCCGCCCTCGCGGCAAGCCGTGCGCCCTCGGTGACCATCTGCCTAACCGCCGCTCGCCAACTCTGGGAACGTGTTACCTCTCAACTGCGGGAGGGACCGGAGCAGCATCAGGAAGATACGGTCGGTGAGCGCCCGCAACACTTCGACATCGCGCCGGTTGTAGGCGTCCAATCCTCGCTTGGCGCTCTCCGTGTTTTCCTGCAACATCGCCTATCCCCTCCCATCAGCAAGGCTCTTGGCGGCAGCACGGGCCTCGTCGAGCCCGTCCTCGGCTCCCGCGAGCTGGGGATCGAAGGCATACTGCGACGGTGGCGCCAAGACCTGCCTCAACGGCGGTCCGGCGCGCGGACTTCGGGATGAGGCGCGACCTGATCACTGAGATCGGCACCTCGACTGCACCCGATGTGAGGATCGAGATCAACACGGAGGCGACCATGACAAGCGTAATCGCGGTGCAGGCATGCGACGACCTGGGTGAACAAACGGAGGCGAAGAGATGAAGATCGGCCGACTGTTGCTGAGGCTGGTGGTAGGCGGACTATTCGTGGGTCATGGGACGCAAAAGCTGTTTGGCTGGTTCGGCGGGCACGGCCTCGACGCGACGGCGCAGGGATTCGAGCAGCTCGGCCTGCGCCCGGGCCGACCTAATGCGATCGCGGCCGGCGCGGCCGAGGCGGGCGGAGGAGCGCTGCTCGCGGTCGGCCTCGCGACGCCCCTTGCCTCATCAGTCCTCATCGCGACGATGCTGACCGCGATCCACCGGGTGCACGCGAAGAACGGTCCGTGGGTCTCCAACGGTGGCTACGAGTACAACCTGGTCCTGATCGCGGCAGCGCTCGCGCTGGCGGAGGTCGGACCGGGCGAGCTCTCGCTGGATGCCCTACGAGGGCGAGAGCATTCCGGCCCCCGGTGGGCCTTTGCAGCTCTGGCCGCCGGGGCCTTGGGCGCCATCGGCTCTTACGCCGCGGCCGCCGCCCAGCCCGCAGCGGCGCAGGACACCGATCTGACAGCCGTGACAGATCCCGGCGCCACGCAGGCACAAACTCCCACCAGCGGGGAGGATGCAAACTGAGTGGTACGGCTGGCTGTTGAAGGCAGCCGGCGCCGTTCACATATGGCAAAGCTCTGCCAACGTGCTGATCGGCCCAAGGTGGGAGCCGGAACTATGCTGCCCGCATGCCACGATTTGAGGACACGCAGGCGCGCTGCGCGGCGGCCGCGAGAGGCCTCCTTCCCCATGGCAATGCAGTCGTCTCGGCGCCGGGCCGGGCTATCGAGACTCGTCCTGAGCGCAAGCGAGGCCCGGCGCTGGCGGGGCGCTCGCATCGGCGCCGAAGCAGGCGCGTCGCTGCGAGTCGTCTGTGCCCCTTGCTGCTCCTCGCGTGGGGTCACCTGGCCGGATCACTACGGGGCCTACCGGCCGAGCGTGAAGGGTCTGGTTGCGGTCACTGTTTCTCTGCCGTTGCGGGCGAAGCTCCCCTTCGCGGTTAGCTGTAGTGGGCTGCTCGAGCTGAGGAGTTGTTTGCCTGCGGCGGTCAGCTTGAGAGCCAGCCTGAGTGAGTCGCTGCGAGTCGCGCGGGCTCGACCGGCGCCGACGAGTACCGGCCCAGGCCGTCCTTCGCTTTCCTTGCGCATGTAGTACCAGTCGACCGTGAGCCTGCCGGGTCTGAGCGCGTGGAGCGAGAAGGAATAGCCGGCTCCCAGCACGGTCGCGATCGTCGCGGCCGTGCCTTGAGGAGCCAGGCGTTGGAAGACGCTTGTCTGGATGCGCTGCGCAACGCTGCACGTTTGCGGGCTGGGTGTGTAGATTTCGGCTCCGGTGACAGACGCCTCATTTTTGGCGGTTCCGCCGGCATCCAGCGCGCGGTCGCCGACGAGGGCAGTGAGGATGCCTTCGTGCTGCGCCGCAGGGGATCCAGTCGTCGTCCAGCACTGTTGGCGGGGATCGAGGACATAGCGGCGGCTAACGCGAGCGGCTGGCTAAAGGCCGGCGCCCAGCTATGGGTCGAGCGCGCAAGCTCGAGTCGACGCGCGAGCCGGCTAGACGTGGCCACCCGCTGGAGCATGATCGCCTCGGGCGCCATCCATCTTGCCCCTGTTTGCTGGGCACCGCGAATCGCCCAACTATGCCCCGCAACACCTTGAACATCCTCATCACGCCACCTCAACGCTCTCGGTGGCGGGCGAACCCAGGGGGAACCCCGCAAGAAAGAACCCCTACGCACGGCGGTATGTGGCACGACACCCGGCCGCACATCCGTCTCGCCCGCTACGCCACACGCAGAACGACGCAAAGACCACGCTCGAAACACCGTCAGAGGCCAGCAGCGCGCCGCTCAGGGGAAAGGACGGACCCATCCAACGGCCGCCCGCCCACGGGCGAGATTGCCGTAGTATGAGCGAGGGAGAGATTGTGTGGTGCTGCCGAACGGCGTTCGAGCCGCAGACGCGCCGCCCGAGAGACATGGAGGGATGGGATGAGAACTCAGCTGCGGACCGCCTTGGCGATCGCCCTGCTGGCAATTGTCGCCACGCCCGGCGCGACTGCGACTGCCGCGCCGGCGCGTTCAGGATCGCGCCACGCCTCCCAGGAGGCTCTGCCGCCGATCGAAACCAACGAAGGCTGCGAGTTCATCGCCGATCCGGGCAACACGGTCTGCATGCTGCCGTTTCCCGACGACTACTACACGGTCGCCGACCCGAGCAGCCCCACGGGCCGCAGGGTGGACTTCAAGACCGCAGCGATGCCGGCGAACCGCGAAGGCGCGCACATCGATGCCGACCCCTACAACGCCTCCGACGGGTTCAGCCCCGGATCGGTGATCCTGCTGAAGGTCCCCGGTATCAACAAGACCCGGGACGTGCGAGCGATGAAGGCTGTTCCCATCAACCACATCAGCAGGTACGCCCAGAGCGACGCGCCCGTTGTCGTGATCGATGCGCAGACGGGTGCGCGCTGGCCGATCTGGGTTGAGATCGACTCGCACGCGGAACCATCCAAGGCGCTGCTGGAGATCCATCCGGCCGTCAACTTCACCGCAGGGCATCGGTACATCGTCGCGCTGCGCAACCTCACGAACGCCCACCACGAAAGCCTGGAAGCGCCGGCCGGCTTCCGCTACTACCGCGACGACGTTCCCTCTGAACAGGAAGCGATCAACGCGCGGCGTCCGCACTTTGAAGAAATCTTCTCGCTGCTGGAAAGCTCGGGCATCCAGCGCAGCGAACTCTATCTCGCGTGGGACTTCACCGTCGCTAGCGACGCCAACAACACCAGCCGCATGCTGGCGATGCGCAACGACGCCTTCGCCCAGCTCGGGGACTTCAACCTGGCGGACGGAATCCCCGAAGGTGTCTCGCCGAGCTTCCAGGTCACGAGCGTCGAAAACGAACCGAACCCGGGGCAGATAGCGCGCCGGGTCAAGGGCACCTTCGAAGTCCCCTGCTTCCTGTTCCCCAACTGCGGGCCGGGCGGGACCATGAAACTCGACAGCGAAGGTGCGCCGATCCAGAACGGGACCTGGACGGCGAACTTCGACTGCATCATCCCCCTCTCGGTGACCACCGGGCCAGCTGAAGCGGCACGGCCTTCGCTGTACGGGCACGGACTGCTGGGCAGCGCCGCGGAGGTGGACGCGAGCCCTCAGGTGAGCCTCTCGCAGGACTACAAGATCGTCCAATGCGCCACCGACGAGATCGGCATGGCCGAATCGGACGAACCGGTCGTGATCGCCGCGTTGCATAACGTCTCGGCGTTCCCAGCCATCCCCGACCGGCTCCAGCAAGGCATGCTCGACGAGCTGTACCTCGGCCGGACGATGATCAGCCCGTCCGGCTTCACCACGGACCCGGCCTTCCATCAGGACGGCACGCTCGCCACCGGCTCGGTGCTGAATACGAGCCACCTGTTCTACAACGGCAACAGCCAGGGCGGGATCATGGGCGGCGCGCTGACGGCGGTCTCGCCCGACTTCACCCGCGCGTCACTGGGAGTGGGAGCGATGAACTACTCCGTCCTGATCCCACGCTCGGTCGACTTCGCTCCGTTCGAAGAGCTGTTCAGCTTGTCCTACCCCAGCGAACCTCATCCCCTCATATTCGACATGATGCAGATGCTCTGGGACCGCGGCGAGCCGGACGGATACGCCGATCGGATGACCTCCGACCCGCTCCCCGACACGCCGGCGCACCAGGTGCTGATGAACGTGGCGTTCGGCGATCATCAGGTGACCAACTACCAGTCGGACGTCGAGGCACGGACGATCGGCGCCTCAGCCCACCTCCCGAGCCTATACAAGCACCGGTGGCCGGGCTCCAAAGTGCTCTGGAACGTCCCCGGAATCAACAGCTACCCCTTCACGGGCTCGGCGATCTACTACTGGGACATAGGCCCCATCCGCGAAAGCTCGCCGGGATCGGGCCAATTCATCGGAGTCGAACCGCCTCCCGTCAAGAACATCCCTGACACGAGCGGCGAAGACCCCCACTCGGCACCCCGAGGAGAGCCCGGCAGCGAGCAGAAACTCGTATCGGACTTCTACGAAGGGGCGATCCCGCAGAGCGACGACTGCGAAGGCGGACCCTGCTATGCGGGAGGGTTCACCGGCCCCTAGTGCCCCCACCGTACGTCTGAGGCCGCTTATCTATCAGTCCGACCTCCTGTTGGGTAGACAAGAGGTCATGGCGGAGTGCTCTGCTCTAGAGACAAGAGGTCATGGCGGAGTGCTCTGCTCTAGAGACAAGAGGTCATTGCGGAGTGCTCTGCTGCCTAGACAAGCGATCACTCGGAGCCGCAATATCCAGGTCTCTAAGAGCGAGCCGTGGACGGGCCCTCGAGGTGCTTGTGCTGCGATGTCAGTGGGGTGGTCGTCTGTGAGCATGGGAGAAACCACGGATCCCACATTCGCGTCGATTACGGATGATGAGCTTGCGTCAAGACTGATTACATGCGCAGTGTCGTGAGGTCACACGCGCGGAACGAGCCAGCCGCAGCGACGAACGCGGGCGAGCCCACGGTCACGGTCGTGCTCAGCCACCGTGAGGCTCGTGCGCTCGCTCATGCTGCGGAGCTTCTCCGCGCTGCCTGCTCTCGGGCGAGAGTCCCTGGAAAGAACGACACGCTTGAGCTCGCCCACCTACGACTCCTCAGCGCACTCGAGCGACAGGAGAGGCACGTAACGTGATGGTGCTGGCTGAGGTGATCTGGGCGGCAGGTGGCATCGTGCTGATCCGTGCGCTGCTGGCGACTGCCGTGTGGGTCTTTGAACCCGAGGAGGAGCAAGGCGAACTTCGGCCAGCGAGCGCTGCGTGCCAACGCCGCGTCCCGTGCGGCGCGTCCATACGGGAGACCACCGTCCCCGGTCGAACACGCGAGCAGCGACCGCAACGTCAACGGACCGTGTGTGAAGCCGCTCCTCGTGCTGTTCCGTCCGCCCGCGCTCGGGGCCGCTAGCAACAACCGGCCCAAGCGATCCGCTCCTCCGCGCCCTCCGGGTAAGGTGCACCATGGCCTTCGCCACGATCGAACTCGACGCCCAGGGCGCCGTCGGCAGCATCGAGCTGAGCCGGCCGGACTGTGCGGACTTCTCCAGATCCCGCGTGTGAGTTTCCACGGATGACGCCGCTGGCGGGAATGGCTTACGGTCGTGCAGGGAGGCGGTTGCTGAATGGCCACCCGTGATACGAGTGGCCGCCGCCTGAACCTAGATCCTGAAGGGAGCGACCACAATGGCCCAGACCAAGGCCCAGGGCACTCCGGTGCCAACGGGGGCGCCGCCGAAGGCAAAAACGACTCGAAGGCGCGGCGGGGCCGCGATTAGGAGCGCAGTCGCCAGGACCGCGGAGCCGTCCGGGCAGGTACTCCAGTCCGTCGAGGACGCCCAAAGGGCCTCGATCGAGGCGGTGCTCAAGTTCGTCGAGATCGCCGAGCGCCTGCCCGTCGAGCTCACGGAGGAGCTCTTTGATGTGGTCGGTCAGCTGGCGCGCGCGGAGTACGACGCCTTCCGCAGCATCGTGCACAGCGCCGTGAACGTGGATGTTAACGTGGACGTGAATGCGGACTTACTGTCGGAGGGCGTACACGTGGACGTCCTGTCACAGGGCGTAAATGTGGACGTGCTGTCCCGGAAGGGGACCTAGGGTCAGGGCCCGGGCAAGACAACGGGGCATACGGTCTGGGATCGGCGCCTGCTCCCAGTGTCACGCAGACCAGCCGCCGAAAGCGGCATGCTTCAGCGAGCGCGATCGCCAAATACTGACGCGCACTCAGTACTCCGTACCGATACGCAGCGCCGACCCCAGCCGTAAAGTCGGAGGCGATCAAGGGAGGCGTTCCCATGCCACAGACCACGGAGCAGCCCGCGCAGCACCGCGTGCTTCCGAGCGCCGTGATCGATCAGCGTGGTAGCGGGATGCGCCGGATGCTCGGCGCTGTCTCCGCGGAGGCGCGGATGCTCAGCGCCATATCGGCCGACTTCGCTCACGCCACCGACCCGCGCCATCTCGCACGCAGGCCGCCGGCCGCCGATCCTTTCGAGTTGCGTGACCCCGAGTACATCGCGCGCACGCTCCCCGCGCTGCGCGTCATGGCGGACGTCTGGTTCCGCGCCGATGTGCGCGGGCTGGAGAACATCCCGCCGCGAGGGCCGGTGCTGCTCGTCGGCAACCACTCGGGCGGCACGCTCATCGCCGACACGTTCATCTTCGCGCAGGCGTTCTACGACCACTTCGGCCCCGAGCGCGAGTTCTTCCAGCTCGCGCACGACCTCGTGTTCAAGGTGCCTGGCATCCGGGCCATGCTCACGCCGTACGGGACTGTGCCGGCCTCGCCTGAGAACATGCGGCGCGCGCTCGCACGCGGCGCCGCGCTGCTCGTCTATCCGGGCGGCGACCACGAGACCTACCGGGCCAGTTGGCACTCCGCCGAGATCGACTTCGCCCACCGGACCGGCTTCGTGGCGCTCGCGTTGAAGCACGGCGCGCGAATCGTCCCGGTCGTTTCGATCGGCGGCCAGGAGACGGCGCTGTTCCTCGGCCAGGGCGAGCACATCGCGCGACTGCTGCATCTCCACCGGCTGCTGCGGATCGACGTCGCGCCGGTCCAGATCGCGCCGCCATGGGGCGTCACGGTGCTCGACCTCCCGGGACGCGTTCCCCTGCCCGCGAAGATCTCGATCGAGGTGCTCCCGCCGATCGACCTGCGCGAGGAACTCGGCGGCGCATGCGGCGATGCCGACGAGGGCTACGAGCTCGTCACGGGGCGGATGCAGGACGCGCTGCGCGAGCTCGACGAGGCGCGCGCGCTGCCGCTGATCGGCTGAGCGGGCGCTCATCGCAGCCCTGGCACCCCGCTCGAGCGGGCATCCCGGGCCGGCGGTAGAGCAGGTCTCGGACCGCCCCGGGAGGTCGGTCTCGGTATTCGCCAGAAGGAGGTCTCGACGCCTGCTTTCCCTGTGCGAGCGGTAGCCAGCAACGTCGCTGGGCTCGCAGCCGCTCCGGACTGCCATGAAGGAGGGCCTCCTCGGTGGCAAGCTCCGTTTGTCATCGAGAACCAACCTCGAGGAGGCCCGTTTACATGTTGCACGCTGGATTGGATCTAAGTCGAAAGAAGCTTGATATTTGCCTGCTCTCTGATCGGGGGGAGCATCTGGACCAGCTCGCCGTTCCGCCCGATGTCGACTCGCTGAGAAGGCTCGCTCGCCGCATCGAGGAGGTCCATTGCCAGCCGGTGTGTGCGGTGATCGAGTCGATGACGGGCGCGAGGATCGTGCATGACACCCTCGAGCAGCAGGGCTGGTCTGTCGAGATCGCCGACGCGCAGAAGGTCAAGGGTCTCGCGCCGCTGGCATGCAAGACCGACAAGATCGACTCGAAGGTTCTTGCGGTGCTCAGTCACCGCGACCTGGTGCCGGCGATCTGGCTGCCCGATCGGAGCGTCCGTGAGGAGCGCGAGCTCGCCCGCTTCCGGTTGCATCTCGTCAAGCACAAGTCGGCGCTGAAGTGCCGCATCCACTCGACTCTGATCAACTTCGGCAAGCCGTGCCCGGTCACCGACCTGTTCGGGGTCGAGGGCCGCCGGCTGTTGAAGGGACTGCAGGTGCCCGAGCCCTGGCGGGGCAACATCACCGCCTCGATCGAGCTGATCGACGACCTCGAAGAGCAGATCGCCGAGATCAACCGTCGCCTGAAGGAGGGCCACGCCGAGCACCCCTACATCCCGCTGCTGTTGACGGTGCCCGGGATCGGCTGGGTCCTCGCCTTCACGATCGCCGCCGAGATCGGCGAGATCGAGCGCTTCCCATCACCAGAGAAGCTCGCCGGCTACACCGGTCTTTGCCCGCGCGTGAACCAATCCGGGGAGAAGGATCGCCGCGGCCCATTGACCAAGCACGAGCCCACCTACCTGCCCTGGGCGCTACTGGAGGCGACGATGCATGCGCTACGCCACCCCGCCTACTCCGAGCGCCACCAGCGAACCAAGCGCCGGCTGGGCAAGCAGCGCGGCGCCAAGGTCGCCCAGGTCGACCTCGCCCGCAGACTCGCCAACGCGATCTGGCACATGCTTTCCCGCAAGGAAAAGTTCGCTCCCCGAGGCGCCGCTTTTCGTCCGGCGGCCTGACCGCCCTTTTCGGACTTGCGCCCGAGCGAACACCCAATTACGCCTGATCCCCCCAACGAGGAGGCCATAGAGACATGAGCATCGCTCCAAAACCAACAGCCGCGAAAGGACAACGACCCAAACCACAGACCACCACTTGACAACCAGCCCTCCTTCATAGAGACGAAAGTCAGGCGTCTCGTTGCCCGGCGGTGTCGCACCTGCTTTTCGACACGATGCAGGCACGACGCGACCGGGCGGGGCCGATCCCAAGACCTACGAAGCTTGTGGTCGCCGTGACCTTGACGCGCTATTCGGCTTCTACGCCCCCGACGTGGTGTGGGAGGCGACGCGGCACCTGGGAGGCACGTTCGAGGGCGCGCCGGCGATTCGCAGCTTCGTCGAAGACCTGACCAGCCGAGGCGACACGGCGGAGCCGCGAGGAGTAGTGTCGGGGCCATCCGGGGCCGGTCGGACGATCCGTGCGGGGGATGGAGATTGGGCGGCATCTAACCCAGATCTGCCCCCGCCTCGGAGCCATCACAGATGGGTTCGGCATTGTCGGCCGTGGACTCGACAGAGCAAGGAGAGGAATATGAACAAGAGGCTCTCGATCAGCCTAGCCCCGCTGCTCGCCATTACGACGCTTGCGGTCATGCCGGTGGTGGCGCAGGCCGCACCCCCGGAACTAGGGAGATGCGTCAAAGTGTCTACAGGCACCACTGGCAACAAATATAAAGACGCCGGGTGCGAGAAAGGAGTAGTACCTACCGGAAAATACGAATGGTTCCCAGGAGCTATAAAAAACCACTTTAAGTCCAAAGAGGGCAAAAGCACGCTTGAAACGGTAGGTGGCTTCACAATTACCTGTATGAAAGACACCGATAACGGTGAATACACGGGACCGAAAACAAACCGCGAGACTATCGTATTCACCGGATGCAAACATGGCGCAATGCCGTGCCAGACCACGGCTTCTGGACCGGGAGAAATAACGACCGCACTGCTCATAAGCGTTCTTGGTTTTATCAAAGCGCCAAACGAAGTCGGCATGAGTCTTGAACCACCTACGGGGGAACCCTTTGCCCAATTTGCATGTGGCGGCGTCGGGGTAGTGATAACGGGCTCGGTCATCGCGCCGATTACCCCAATTAGCAAAATGACGAAAGCATTCAAAGAGAACTTCAAAGCAACCGCAGGTAAACAGGAACCGGAAAACTTCGAACTCGAACCGAAAGACACGCTTACTTGCTCGCTGTACGAAATCTTCACCGGAGTGCTACTAAGCAGCGAACAATGTGGGTTTACGAGTACGGATACGGTCATCAATGAAGAAAAGCTAGAGATCAACGAGGTGCTCTAGCCTCGACTGTTAGCGTTCAGCAATGACGTGGCACGTGGGGCCGTACGCGGTCCCACGTGCTTGGGGGTGGTGGCTGGTGCGCCCAGGCCATGCGCCACCTGAGGCTCCGGGGGTCGGGGGCGGCCGGGCTTTTCGAGTCGGTGGCGGGGTCGGGTGCCGGTGTCCGGTCTGAGGGCGAGGTCGGAGAGCGCCCGATACGACCTCTGCGAATGCACCTCGTCCGCAGCGGCAGCGCTGCACGCGTCGGTCGCGACGACCGCTTCGCCGCCGAACGCGGGCACCTGACCCCTACTTGGACTGCCCAGCCGCCCGCAACGCCGTTCGTGGGGCCGGGACGCCAGACCCGCAGCGGTCCCCATGCGGCGAAGCTGCAGTCAGGGCGCGACTTGCGCACACCCACAGGCGGTTTCGTCGCATAGCCCTTACCGTCCTCTTACTCGGGGTGGAGCACGAACAGCTCTACGGCGAGGTCTGGGTCTTGAGTGTTGGCGCTCATGAACGCCTTGACTGTGCGCCCGGTCAATTCCTCGATCTTGTCGATGAATAGAACCTTCATGCTGTCTTGCCAGTGCTGCCTGGCTTGCCGGACCTCGTACCATTTGCCCGCCTCAAACATCGTCTGCTCGCCCGGGGTGTATCCGCCGGTCAACACCACCACGACCAGCTCGGGCTGCACGTAGGAACGGCTGCCGAGCGGCCCCTTACCGTAGTGCTCCTTGTAGAGACGACTGAACTCGTTGGAGATCTTCCGGCTTAGAGCGCCATCGCCCCCGTTGGAGAACGCGCCCAGCGACGCGCTCTCTTCAGGCTCGGGGTTATGGCCCTCCATACGGTCCTTCTATCACAGGAGCTCCGGGCAGAAGCGCCGAGCATCTCGGCGTGCGAATCGGCGTGAGTCTCGGTGAGGGCCACGGTCGAGGACGGCCACTATCTCGGCGTGGCTGTCGTGGAGTCCGCGAGGCTCTGCGCCCATGCGGCTGGGACTTCACCCCCCGACCCCCTCGCTGGGAAAAATCGCTCGCAAAGTGCGGATCTCAGCGAGACAGAAGCCCCGCGGCACGGGAAAGCGAGTAGCGTCAAGATGGCGAGCCGTCAGTCTCTCGATCACCGGGGCTCGGGAGTTGGGCGGGATGCCACACATTCCCCGGGATGAGGGGAGCACCGTGCCACGGGTCACCGTGACGGCCGATGCGATCGGCGACCAGGATGGTAGCGCGCGTGTCTTGCTAGACGAGCAAGTCCGGGGCGCCGACCTGGAGGACGAGCAGTGCTCAGTGCAGTTTCTTGAGCGCCTTGCCTGGGCGATCGAGGACGGCGAGAGGCTGGAGCGCGTGGTGTCCCCCGCCGCCATGGCCACAGCGCGCTGGGTCTTGGCGCGTCAATAACGCGCTCACGGGGGTTTGTCCCTGCCCGCGCTGGCCGTTGGGTGGGGCCGCGCTCCAAGCGCTACCCCTCTCGGCGGAGTCGAGCATCGCCGCGATCGTGTGGCGCTGACGCTTGGTCATCGAGCCGATCGTCTTCTTCTCGGACATGGGTATCTGGGCGAGGAACTTGCGGCAGCGGGTCTGTCCCCAGCGCCGCTGGCTCATCAGCAGGTCGGCCACGGCCATGCTCTGAGCCTCCCAGCGGCAATCGAGGATCACCTCGGTGACGTGGATCTCGCCCGTCGCCACGCGTCGCTTCAGTGCGGCGCGGGCAAGGCGAACGCTGTTGGCGTGTTCAAGGGCGCGCAGGTACTGCGGACTGGCAGGGACAATTGTCGCTGTCGCGTTCATGTTGAGCACTCTCCCGCTGCCGCCGCGGGGCTCCCCGCGAGGGCAGCATGCTTGCTTGATTTTGACCAGGACGCGCCCGATATCGCCGTGTGATGCGCCCGACGAGTCGTAGCTGAAAGCCGGCTCATCACCCCCTCGATGGGCTTCTGGGGGTGAGCCCCGAACGGTCACGCAGAACGCTCGGGGAACCTACGTCAGGGTGGTGCGTCCTGTCAACGACGCGGCGGTGCTTCGCACGCTAGAAGCGAACTTTTCGTTGGGCCAAGACACTTGTGAAGAAATGGACAATCTTGAGCCCCCCGCGGCCTGCTCGTGCTCAGCCACCGGAGCGGACGCGTGAAGACGAGCCGAATGACCCTCGGGCAAATGCGCTCGGAGCGAGCGACCTTGTTCCACCTCCACGACGGCAAGGTGACCAGGCTCGTTGCCTATTGGAACCACGAGCGCGCGCTCGCCCACCTTGGTCTCGCCCCCGAGAACGGTGCCCCGGGGCTCGTAGACCACTGTCGCAAAGGTGGGAAAGGAGGCGCCGCCGGAGGCAGCGACGACGCGCCTGCTCAGGTAGGCAATTGCGGCAGCGCGGCCGCCAGCTCCGTCGACGACCGCAGATCGTCCCAAACATGCGTCTCGTTGCAGGGCCGACGACGTGCCTGCTTTGGCGATTTGCGGGACTCGCCCTGCGCCGGCGTGCGGACCTGCTTTCGGCTGCCCGCAGTGCTCTCAACGCCGGCGAATCGCGCGTCGCCATCCGAGGTTCCGGCAGCACCGCCCGCGGTGACCAGCACGCGCTCGCAATTCGCAGAGAAGCAGTAGTCAGCGGGCGACGGCCCGGCGCTGCCGCTGGGCGTCCAGCGCGGCAGCGCCGGTGCTGCCGAAAATGCGCCTCGTTTCCCGCGGAGAGCGACCGAAGCGGAACTAGACGATCTTCCCCCAGGCCCTGCAGCACCCGGATCTGATGTGCGAGGTCGTCATCCTCGCTCCCACCGACCTCCTCGAGGAGTACGAGTTCGCGCCTCCCCCACTCGCGGCTGAGCCGCCGCGGCGACGGCGCAGGGGGACGCCTTGCTGGAGGGACTATGCTTGGTGTACGCGAGTACTGGCTCGCTCGGTGGGGTTCGGGCGTCTCGGAGACCGCGGGCAGCCTGCACGGATCTCAATCGTCTCTCTCCTTCTTGTGCGCTGTCCCACCTCTAGAGGGGGGCGAAAGCAGAGGATCTGCGATGTCCGGGACGAAACTAGTCGGTCGCGTTGGAGTGAAAGACGCGGCGTGGAAACGAAACGACGCGCTGATCGGTCGCGCGGCAAAACGTGCCGGCTGGGCGGTGTCGGCTCTCGAGGGTGCTGCTGGAGACCTCACTCGCGCACACGGCCCCGAGGGCAACTCGCTGACGGGGATCACCGAGATCGTCGAGGACCAGGCGGTGCGCCTCTCGAGCCTCGCCGAAGACATCGAGAGCTGCCGGGCGATCCCGGGGGATGGTGAGCCCAGAACGGGCACGTGAGCGGCGCGCTCGCATGACGACGCCCTCCGCGTCGCGGTAGAAGCCGGCCACCTGCACTCGGCGTGTGGCCCGACGGCCAGGCCGCAACCGTGGCCGCTGGAAGCGGGCGCGAGGGTGTGCCGCGTGGTCCGATCGAGGATCACGCGGTCCTCACTGAGCTCGCCGCGACCCTCGCGAGCGTGAGCGAGAAGACACGGACACGCATCACGCGGATCGGCGCTCTGGACCCGATCTCAGAAGACGTGCTCGTTGGCGTCGTCCGCGTCCTCGAGGAGCAGCTCTGGATTATCCGGGCCCAGCTAGGCTCGTCAGTCACTACCGCGACGGCAGGGGCCGCCGCGCCACAGGGACCGACGAGCTGAGGCGGCAGCCGGCTAGAGGCACTCCGGAGTGGTGGCCTGGCTCTACGGGCACGGGCCACTGTCCCACCGCACTGCTGCTTTGCGCGCTTAGCGAGCGTCCGAGTGAAAGCCGAGCAGACGAGCGGAAAGGACGAGCACCGTGTCTGACGTACTGCGAGGCGAACACTTCTGCTGCCAGCGGCGCAAGCAGGCGTGGTGGCGTCGTCGGTGCCGGCGCCCCCAAGCCCAATGCAGGCATCTCCACCAGGTGGTCTCGAAGTCTTACTTTCGGCGGAGAGCAGGAGGGTCGTTCACAACGGGTCCTTTCTTGACGCGCACCTCGGGCGGCGTTACGGTGTTTGAACGAGTCGAACCCACGTCGGCAGAGAGGTGGCAAATGTCCAGCATCGATCGGTTGACAGGGTGGTTGACGTACGCGAACGTGACCGCAACGCTCGCGCTGTTCTTGGCGCTCGCTGGCGTTGCCGCCGCTGGGACGCTCATTGACGGGAGCTCGATCGAACCGAGGAGCCTGCCCGCCAACCGCCTCAAGCTCCACTCGCTGACGGCAGCCGAGATGCGGCTCGCGCCCGAGCAGCTCGTCGGCGCTCCAGGTGAGCCGGCGTTCGGCCCTGGCTGGAAGAACGCCGGGAGCGGATTTCAGGTGGCCGGCTTCTACCGCGACGCGGAGGGCGTCGTCCACCTCCGTGGCGGTGTTGCCCTGGGAGGGAGCGTGATGACCATCTTCACGCTACCCGTTGGCTACCGCCCGGCGGCGACCGAAGAGTTCAGCGCCGTGCTCGACACCGCCGGAAGCGCATTGATCCTCGTCACAGCGGCCGGCGACGTTGACCTCGACTTCATCAACAGCCCCAGCACCCCCCACACGCTGAGCCTCTCACAGATCTCCTTCCGCGCCGGGGGAGTTTAGAGCTGGAGCGTTGACGGCGGGAGCGCACCCCCTCCCCGTCTCGTGCGCCAGCGCCCGCACCGAGCACTCGGCCTCACCCGCCAAAACCCGTTGGGCGAGCTGGTCGCGCTCCCGTAGACCACCCCGGCGTATGTCCGCCGAAGAGATCGCCTCGGCGGACTGCTGCACGAGTGTGAGCAGCATGACGACCGGGTCTATCGCCCTACGGGATGTGGAAGCGGTAGCCCGCAGTTATGCCAGTCAACGCCCAAGCCGTCTATTCAGGATTGGAGTAGCGGACGAAACTGGCGCGGCCGCGATGTCCGTAATATGCGAACGTTCCCGGCTCTTCGATGGTCCAGCCATCGACACGGTCGGACCGGCGCGGGGTGGTTTCGCCGCGGGCGTAGCGGCGCATGACGGCGACGGCGTCAGCACACGAGGTGCCTTTACTTCGAAGTGGTGATAGGAGACGTGGCCTTGGCCCGTCACCCGTGCGCCGGGGCAGAACTTGTATCGCTGTGCCGGGTGAGAGGGAGGTTCGGGTGACGGCGCACCGGGCGAGCCGAATTCGGCCGCCGAGACGGTGAACGCCGGAATGAGGAGCCTGGCGATCCTGTTCAGCTCACGAAACGCGTGCGCACGTTCGTCAAGCACGAGATTCAGCGAGATTGAGGCCCGATCGGCTGCGAGGCACGCCAGGTGACCAGGATGTCGCGCTTCCCGTGGCCGCCCACTTCACCGTACCCGGACAGGTCGTACCCCGGCGAGTCCGCATACGAACGGTCCCACAGTTCGTTTCCCACTGCCCGCTCTTTGACGTACCCTTCGACCTCCCCGACGAGTTCCCGGAACCGCTCTTCGCGTTCTCTGCGAACCTCGAGCGCACCCTCCTTGACCCACTGCGCGACGAACGGGCTGCCAACGTCTTCTTCTGCGGTTTCGATCGTCAGCCGGGCGAAAGTGCCGGCCGTAGCGGCAGCCTTGGATCTGCTCCCGTTCCAGGCGTCGAGCCGACATTCGGTCAGCCTTCCTCCCAGTCCCGTATCCGGCGTCACCGACGCTACCTCGGCGGATTGATGCATGCCCAGGTTGCTCGCGATCGTCGAGGCGGAGATCAGGCCACAGGCCGTCAGGGGCGCGGCCGAAGCCGACCCCGAATCGACGCTGACCGCCAGAGCCACGAGCACTACAGCGCAGATGCTGACCTTCGACAGGAAGCGCACGCAGTTCCCGACTTCAAGGCTCCGCCGCGCCAGCTCGACCAGGTCAACGGTCGTGGACTCCTCAGACATCACGCAGGGGAGTATCCCGCACGCGATGAGCCGAGCCCTGACAGCAACCCCGAGCCGCTGCCGTCGCTTGGGCAGCAGCCCGATGCCGCTGCCCAAACCGAGCCCAATCGCGCCTAATCCCTCCGTATCCGTGCGGCGGACACAGGGCCGCGATCCCGCATAGACGCCGGAAAATCAGGCAATTCAGCGGCTCCGGCGTCCCGTTTTGCAAGCAGGAGGTCACCGGTCGATCCCGGTTGGCTCCACTCACGAAACACCCTGCAAATGCGCTCTTTTTCGGGGTCTCAGTCTAGGGTTTGGTCGGGCACCAGATCGCGAAGAGTGGCGCTGCTGCCCAAGTGCTGCCCAAAAGGGGCGCAGCGCAGTAGCGCTTTTCGCGCAAAGCACAAGTCCCGGGAGCCGCTGCAGACAGTGCTGGTTGTCGTCCAACCCGGCAGTCTCTTGGGTGGTGGCTGCCGCGCTCGCTGTTGTTCAGAATGCGGTCGTCAGCTCGCCGCCTTGGTCTTAAGCCTGAACCTCAGCGAGCTCGGCAGCTGACCCCTTGCGTGTCCTACGCCACGGCGTTGATCTCGACCAATTCTTCGTAGGTTTGTGTTGAGGCGACTGCCAGGCCGACCTGTTCGTCGAGCGTGTTCGTGAGTACGTCCTTTTCGCCGCCTTCGAAGGCTTCCGGTTTCTGTTTGCCCGCCGTGGCCGCGTATTTCGCGGTTGCCGTCGTCAGCAGTTTGTCTGCGGTGACGGGGGCAAGGATTGATCCGCTGAGCGTTGTAGGGCCGCTGCCGGTGCAGGTGTATTCCAAGAAGGCCCCTGTCTTGCCCACAGGGTAGAGGTCAAGGGCGACGTACCGGGTTTCTTTGCCTTCTTTGACCGTTATGCGTTCGATTCCGAGTACGCCTTCGAGCGTCTTGGTTTCCAGTTCGCCTTCCTCGAGCCCCGCCGTCGTGCATTTCTTCGTGCCCGACGCGCAGCCCGTAAACTTGATGACCACGTTCCCGACGGTTTTGGCGCTCGTGATCGCACCGCTGCCGCTCTCGCCCGTGCACGTCACTTTCACTTTTTTGACCGTTTCCAGCGTGGCTTTAGTCGTTGGTTTGATCGTCGTTGTGAAGCCCGCCTTCACGACCCCGGGATACCATTCATACTGGCCCGTTTTGGTTCCACTCTGCACGAGGCACGTGCCGGCGGTGAACCCACCGTGATAGACCGTCTTCGTCCCGACTTTTTCCGACGGCACTTTGACGCATCTCCCGTATTCCGGCGGAGCCGCGACCACGACCGTGTAGCTGATCGACGCCGTGCCGGTCAGGCCGTCCTTGCTTTTCGCGGTGACCGTGTAGGTGTGCGGCCCCAGGGTCGCGGTTTCAAGCGTCCCCGAGGTGCCAGACCCGCCGTTGGAATCCGTGCACGATTCGATCCCCGGCCCTTCTTCGCTTAGCAGTTCCATGCACGAGAATTTCGTCGTGACGGCCGCGCCCTGCAAATAGGTGCCGCCGCCCGCTGGGGATTCGATCGTCGCTTTCGGCGGAGTCGCGACCGTGTAGCTGATCGACGCGGTGCCGGTCAGGCCGTCCTTGCTTTTCGCGGTGACCGTGTAGGTGTGCGGCCCCAGGGTCGCGGTTTCGAGCGTCCCCGAGGTGCCAGACCCGCCGTTGGAATCCGTGCACGATTCGATACCCGGCACTTTTTCGAGTTCCGTGCACGAGAATCTCGTCGTGACGGCCGCGCCCTGCGCGTACGTCCCGCCGCCCGCCGGGGATTCGATCGTCGCTTTCGGCGGCGTCGCGACCGTGTAGCTGATCGATGCGGTGCCGGTCAGCCCGTCTTTGCTTTTCGCGGTGACCGTGTAGGTGTGCGGCCCCAGGGTCGCGGTTTCAAGCGTCCCCGAGGTGCCAGACCCGCCGTTGGAATCCGTGCACGATTCGATACCCGGCCCTTCTTCACCGTCCGTGCACGAGAATCTCGTCGCGACGGCCGCGCCCTGCGCGTACGTCCCGCCGCTCGCTGGAGATTCGATCGTCGCTTTCGGCGGAGCCTCGATCAAAATCTCACTGACCGTATCTTCGCCGTAGTTCGTGACCCAGACGTGGGTTCCATCCGAAGACACGGCAGAGGGCTCGCTGCCGACGGGGATCGTGTGGATGACGGTGCCGCTCGACGCTTCGATCTCACTGACCAGATTATTCGTGTTCGCGACCCAGACGTGGGTTCCATCCGAAGACACACCTGTGGGGTAGCTGCCGACATGGATCGTGCGGAAGATGATGCCGGTCGGCGCTAGGATCTCACTGACCGTATCTTCGTAGTAGCTCGTGACCCAGACGTGGGTTCCATCCGAAGACACACCATCGGGGCGGGTGCCGACGTGGATCGTGCGGATGACCGTGCCGCTCGACGCTTCGATCTCACTGACCGTATTGTCGTAGAAGTTCGTGACCCAGACGTGGGTTCCATCCGAAGACACGGCATCGGGTTCGATGCCGACGGGGATCGTGCGGATGACGGTGCCGCTCGACGCCTGGATCTCACTGACCGTACCTTCGTAGGTGTTCGTGACCCAGACGTGGGTTCCATCCGAAGACACACCAAGGGGGTCGAAGCCGACGGGGATCGTGCGGATGACGGTGCCGCTCGATGCTTGGATCTCACTGACCGTATCTTCGAGGGTGTTCGTGACCCAGACGTGGGTTCCATCCGAAGACACGCCCCAGGGTTCCCTGCCGACGGGGATCGTGCGGATGACGGTGCCGCTCGACGCTTCGATCTCATTGACCGTACCTTCGCCGTTGATGTTGCGGTTCGTGACCCAGACGTGGGTTCCATCCGAAGACACGCCAAAGGGTTCGATGCCGACGGGGATCGTGCGGATCACCCCTGCGGCGGCCGCCGAGGGCACGCCGACGCAACATGCCGCCACGGCCACCGCCGCGAGCAGCACCGCGAATCGCCCAACTACGCCCCGCAACACCTTGAACATCCTCATCACGCCACCTCCATGCTCCCGGTGAGCGGGCGAACCCAAGCGGATGCCCGCGAGAAAGAACCCATACGCACGGTGGTCTATGGCACGACACCCTGCCACACATCGGTATTCGCCCACGGCGCTACAGGTAGAAAGACACGAAGACCGCGCTCTAAACGCCATCAGAGGCCAGGAACACACCGCCGAGGCAGTTACCCCCACGCAGACGCGACTGCTTCCGAGTCGATGCGAGCATCTCGCCGAACGCCGCTCGCGCGTAACGGGGCTCCCGGCGCCATCCATCGGTATTGGCGGGGTCATTGGGAACATCCCTGGTCTCAAGACGGTCTATGCATCCCTCTTCGCTGCGTTTACGACTGAGGCAAATCTCACCTGGGAACTAAAATTCGGCGACGACACGGTCCCATGGGAAATTTACTCATGTCTGCCCGTTATTCCGCCAATTCCGCTGACGCCAGTGATCTTCTCGCCCCCGGAACCCCCGCAGAACGGACCGTGGTTTGAAGACCCAGAGGTCCAAAACTGACGAGGCTGGAATCGACGAGACAACCGTAGACGCGGCGGTAACCTATCCAGCCATCGCTGCGCCTCGGACTCGGCTGCGAGAGCCTCCCCGTGCCGCTCTTGGCCGTCAGGCTCCTCAATACGGGCGACGCGCGAGGTCCCGCAGGCCGCTCCGCCCCCCTACCCCACCGCGACCACCCTGAGCGCCTCGGGCGTCGAGGTCACGCCCGGGCGCGTGGCGGTGACCCAGAGGGTGTGGGTGCCGGGCTTGATCGTGTGGGTCACGAGGATCCGGACGCCTTTGACGAGGTCGTGGGCGACGATGCTCAGCAGCGGGGCGCTGAGCGTGCGCCAGCAGTGCGGAGCTTGGGGGGCCTGGATTGGGGCGACGCACGCGCCGCCCACCTCCCGGCCCGGGAGGGTCGTCTTGGAGACCACGTGGACGGTGGCGGTCGGGTGGGCGCTGCCCCAGTTGACCTGCTCGAGAGCGTGGCCTATCAGGGGCACGATGCGGGCTTTCTCGAGGCCCAGGCCGGCCGCGGCCAGCGCCATCGCGAGACGGCCCTCCAGCCACGGCGGCACCACCGCCAGGCTCTCGCCGTATGAGTACACCGACCACGAGTAGGAGCCCTCGCTGGCGCTCGCCACGAGGAAGCCGTCCGGGCTGAAGTCGACCGACACCGCTCCCGCACCCGGTTTGAGCGGTGTGCTGGAGAGCTCGCTCAGCGCGCCTGCCGAGGAGACTTCGAAGAACGGCACGTCACCGTTGCCGTCGCCGGCGGCCAGCAGCGTCCCGGTCGGGTCAAAGGCCACGGAGTTCGGGCTCCCCCCGACACCGACGGGCGAGCCGGACACCGCAGTCGGCGTGCCCGTGAAGCCCATGGAGAACATCGAGACCTCGTTGGAGCCGGCATCGCCCACCGCCAGCAGGCCGCCGGGGCTCATCGCCACGGACGAGGGCACGCTGCCGGCCGGGAAGGCCCCGCCGGCGGCCGGGGCCACCGTCCCGCCGGACACGGTGAACGTCGACACCGAGTTGCCCCCCGCGTTGGCCACCACGAGCACTTCACCCCCCGACCGGGTCGGACCGAACGTCACCGCCACCGGCTCTTTGCCGGTGAAGAACGGCGAGCCCGAGACGGGGATGGCTTTGCCGGCGCTCGTCACGCTGAACACCGACACGGTGCCGTTGGACGCATCGGTCACCGCCAGCAGGCCGTTCGGGCTGAAGGCGGTCGCATAGGCGACTTCGGTCCGTTCCGGGCTCGCGGTGGGGAGGCTCCGGCACGAGTCGCTCGGGTACAGCGAGCCGGTCGTCGAGTAGATCCGCAGGCTGCCCCCGGTCTCTGGGAACGAGTTCTCCAGGGCCAGCGCGAGCAGGGAGCCCGTCGGGCTGTAGGCCAGCGACACCGCCCGCCCACCGATCGGCCCGCCTTTGGGCGCCGCGCACTCCGCAGGCCCGCCCACCGCAAACGTGTCCGCGCCCACCGCGCCGATCTTCGAGACGCTCTGGACGATCGGGTCGCCCCCCACCGCGAGGCTCGCGAGGTGTGCGCCGTCGGGGCTGAACAGCACCTCGTGCATGTTCAGGGTTATCGGCAGTTTGAACGGCGAGCCCGTCACGGGCGTGAAGCTGTAGGGGATCGTGAAGGCGAGCGCGCTAGACGCGCACGCCAGCACCGCCACGACGACAGCCACCGCCCGCAGCGCCCTGCGCCGGCGGGACCTGGTGGCGGGACTCCTCCGCGGGAGCCACTCACGGATGGACTTCATGGCCCCCCAACTCGCGTTGCAAATATCGACCCGGTCGGAAATATCGACCCGGTCGGCGTTGAGCCTACTCCACCTCGCGTGTGGCCGTCCGTTGGGTCAAACTAGGCCGATGGCACGCGCCCTGGCCACCCTGCTGGGCCTGGCGGCGCTCGCCTCGGGGGTTGCGCCCTTCGCGGCCCAGGCCCGGGCGGCGTCCCAGGCCGCGGCGGCGTCCCAGGCCGCGGCGGTGTCGCCGCTGGTCTACACCGCCACCGCCGGGCGGGTCACGGTCGGCTTCGGGGCCGACCGGGCGGACGCGGGGGGGTACGGCGTCGTCACCGCCGCCGACCAGCTGGGGGCGCTCTCCGGGGGCATTCTCCTGCTCGGCGACAACTACCGCCTCGACCATGACGAGCTCGACCTCGTCGCCCTGGGACCAGACGGCTCCCTCGACCGGGCCTTCGGCGCCGGCGGGCTGGTCCAGGTGCCCGGCCTCGGTCTCTACGCCGTCGTGAAGATCGCCGCCGAGGCCGACGGGAGCGCCCTCGTCCTCGCCGTCAACCAGAACAACATCAACGGCCCCGACCCCCTCGCGCTCCTCCGCCTCACCGCCGCCGGCGCTCTCGACCGCGCCTTCGCCGGGGGCGGGATCGATCGCCTCCCCGGCCTCTCCGGCCCGGCCGACATGGCGCTGGAGCCCAACGGCACCATCGCCCTCGCCACCACCGCCGAAGCCAACACCACCCACCCCCGCGTGGTCGTCACCCGGCTGGCCGCCCAGGGCGCTCCGATCCCGGCCTTCGGCGCCGGCGGCGCGGTGGACGTCCCTGCGACCGACGAGCAGGCGGTTTCCATCGCCCTCGCCCCCGACGGCGACCTCCTCGTACTCGCCAACCCCTTCGACCTGGGCAAGCCCATCATGCTCGCCGCCCTCACCCCGGCGGGGACCTTCGATCCGGCCTTCCACGGCGGCGCCCCGATCCTCGCCGGCGAGGACTCCCCCTCTGCGGCCCCACAGTCCGCCGACGAGCAGCTCCTCGTGCAGGGCGACGGGACGATCGAGGTCCTCTACAGCCCCGTCACCCTCGCGATGGGTGAACCGTTCCTCTCCCACGAGCTCTCCATCGCCGCCTACACACCCGCGGGCGCCATCGACGCCGCCTTCGGCCAGGCCGGCACGCTGGGGCTCGCCCTCAGCGTAGAAGCGGGCCTGCCAACCGGCGAGGAGCCGGGCACGCAGGCTCTACTCCTTCCGACCGCAGACGGGGACACGCTCGTCCTCGTCCCCACCGCCAGCGACGCTCCACAGGTCATCCGCCTGCTGCCCGACGGCCAGCCCGACCCATCTTTCGGCGGCGCCCGCGGGCGGACCATCCAGCTGGGCTTCGGAGGAGAAACTACCGGCGAGGGAAGCGTCAGCGGCGGCAGCGACTTCGGTGAGACGGCAGTCGAGCGGGCGGATGGCACGATCCTGGTTGCCGGAACCGTGGAGCTCGCCTACTTCAACGGCGGGGGCACGGGCTTCTCCAACACGTTCGTAACCCACGACGCCGTAGCTGCGCTTACGCCGGGCCTCCAGCGGGACACCGCCTTCGGCCGGGGCGGCCCGTCCCTTGCGCTGCGGGTGCGCGTGATCGGCATTCGCGGCAGCTCGCTGGTCGTCCGGGTGGCCGCCACCCAGGCCGCGTCGCTGAGCGCGAAGGCGACGGCCGGCGGCGCCGTGATCGCTCGGGGCAGTGAAATCCTGCTCTACGACGAGAAACCGAGCGACCACGCACTCGCGCTCACGGGGAGCGCCGCACGCCGGCTGCGTGCCGGCGTGCAGACACACGTGGCCCTCACCCTCACCGCACGAGCGCTGGACGGCCAGACCCGCACCGTCCACGCCTCGGCGACGATCACCTAGGGCCACCTTCCCGGGCACCCGCCGCCTACCCGCCAGCAGGGCCTAGGACTACAATCTCCTCTCCCGCTGAGGCGGTCACGACTAGGTACTCGGGGTCGAGATACTCAGGAGGCATAAGGCAGACCGTCGCGTTGCGCTCGCCGCTGCCTATCGACCTAGGACGGCGAGATACGCAATCCCTCCTGGCGCGGCGATCTCGCGAAGTGCGACCTCCTGCTGCCTGAGCGTGCGATCACAGAGGATGTGGAGGCTACCGTCCGTCCGGCCCGGGTAGATCGAACCGATACGCCGGCTGGCCACCGCTACTGTGCTGTGGAGTGCCGTACGTACCCCTGTCCATCATCGAGTTTCCCGCGGACGATCCTGAGCGCGCTAGGCGGTTCTGGGCCGAGCTTCTCGGCGTCGAGCTGCGGGTTCGTGAGGCCCATGAAGGAGAGGGATGGCAGACGCGCTCAGAAGCCCCCGGGCTTGGGGTCCATAAACGCGGACGCGGCCCAGGTGACGCATTCTCGCTGCCCTACTTCGCCGTGAGCGATATCGCAGAGGCCCTCGAGCGCGTTCGCACGCTCGGCGGCAGCGTCGTGCATCCCGGAGGCCGATGGGCGATCTGTAAGGACTCCGAGGGAAGCCCGTTTGGGCTCAGCCAGGAGACGCCGGCGGAGTAGTCGCAGCGTCATGCGGGTGGGGAAAACGGCTGCGTGGACTAACCTCCTGCTGTCTAGGCATGCGGTCAACTGTCCGTGAACGAACGCTTGCTGCCCAGACATCGGATCAAGCGGTCCCTCGCGACCTCTTGTCTTAGAAGCGAGCGATCACTGTCTGTTAACTTGACGGCCTGTAACGCGACCTCGCGAACCCGTCTTCGCCGCAAAGATGCCCCGATGGGTAGGCCGCAAACGTGTTATATCAACGACCACAGGTGCTGGTGAAACATTGTCTTTGGGTACCACTGGCCGTCATAGCGCGCGTGCATAGATAGCGACGCGCATCAGCATTGCGTGTCGTTACCGCCAGCTCTAGCTCGAAGTCGCGGACCCTGACCGTCCGCCGCTCGTCCTCGTGCTCCCCACCTGCCTGGATCTTGACTGGCGCGTTTCCGGAGGCCGCCTCGCTCTTACGGCCACGCGAACCCACGCTACCTCGTTGCCTTTTAGCCCGACGATCACAGCGTCCCCATTCCCGGCGCCGCCGTAGGAGAGCCTGAGCTTCGGGCGTAGCCAACGCTCACGAAGCACTACGTAGAGCGCCAGCGTCGTCGCCCCGACCGTGCCGACTGCAATGAAGGCACGTTTGCCCGCCGCTATGTCTGCGCGAGCCACGATCGTGACTGGCCGGACCCCGTTCATGGGTCCACTCCCGCCACGGCTTGGATAACGAGCGCCGGCCCAGAGCGTGGGGGGGATCCCAGGCGACCGGCGCGGAGCGCGCCAGCGTGGTGGTTAGCGGCTCTTGTTGTGGATGATGAGTACGCCGTCGGCGGGGTACACGATCGACTCGTGCTGTTCGTCCCAGTGCACCCTGTAGTGCTCGTGCCCGGGCTCGCCGAGGATCTCAACGATCTGTCCCCGACGGGCGGGCTCACCGTGGGTGCCCCGAGCCTCAAGCCAGTCACCGACGCGTGCCGCCGCTGGTGTGTTCTTCGCGTTCATGTGAGCGATTGAACCATCCCGCACGCCGGAGGGCATCCGCGACCGGCCGCGGTCCACACGCGGCGATCTACCGACTCCGCGCGGCATGGTCGACCGCCTGCCGAGCGCCCAGCGCCCCGGCGTGGCAGCCTGCGTCGGGCCTCGTCTCTTCGGCCCTCGGAGTGCCAGGCGCTCTCGGCCATGGACCCGCAGGGCAACTCCTTCGCGGTCTGTGCACCAGAAGGGAGCAGCTGGGGCAGCTCCTGGTTTGGGCAGCAGCCCGATTCCGCTGCCCAAACCGAGCCGAATCGCACCTAATCCAGCCGTATCGCCGCCGCCGCGTGACGGCCGCAAACCCGCAAGAACGCCGGAAAAGCTAGGCGATTGCGCGAGTTCGCCACGTCGCTTTGCAAGCAGGAGGTCACTGGTTCGATCCCGGTTGGCTCCACTCGTAGAACTGACTGCAAATGCGCGGGTTTTGGCTCGCCGGTGCGGTCCAGGCGACGGCTGCGCAGCATCGGAAAGCGCGACTGCTGCCCGACGAGGGCCTGCAGAGGGTCGGTATGAGACGTGCCCACTGGACAGGATTGGCGTTCCGGGAGCCGGCTCCGGCGAGTGTCGGCCGGTGCTGCATCGCGAGCAAAGCGCTCGTCTTGGGAGACGCTGCGGAGAGCGCCGTTTGTCGTCCGAGGCAGCAGTCTGCCAGCGTGTCACGCGGACTTTCGCATGGTCTTCAGAGCGGTCGTGTTGAGCGAGCGGTCGAGTGTTCAGCCACCGCGACGGACCGGCCGTAGTTTCCGGGCGTGGCCGTCTCGGGCCAGCACTCACGAGGACGAAGATCCACCGCCGTCGACGACGAAAAGCGAAAGAGGGCAAGGGGAATCCTCGCGCATCGTCGCATCGCGAGCACCAACCTGACGCTCACGGCCTTCCCCGTGGCTTCCTCAGTGGACGCTACGGATGGTCGTGCCGCGATGCGGGTGTAGGTTCGTCTGCGTGGGCGTACGCGGGTGTCAGCATGGCGACGCGCCTCGGCCACAACCCCTACGACCCCAGGAGGCCTGTCATGGGCGAGAAGACCGACAAGATCAGCGGCCGCGTGAAGCAAGCCGTCGGTTCTATCACCGGCGATGAGGAGACCAAGTACGAGGGGCAACGCCAAGAGGACAAGGGCAAGCTCAAGGGCGTGCTCGACTCGACCATCGGCAAGGCGCAGCACGCGCTCGAGGATCTCAAGGACAAGGCGGACAAAGCGTGACTGTCCGTTCCAGCGCCGAGTTGGGACCCGGCTCGATCGTGAGTCTTGGTGTGTGGACGCGCGAGCAGTGTCCACGGATTGGAGAGCTGCACGCGAGTAGGATCCTCGCCAGATCGGAGGTTCTGCGGTGAGTGTCGTGGTGTGGCTTGTAGTCATCCTTGTGCTCGCGGTTCTCGTGTTGCTGCTCGGTGTCTTCATGCGCCGCCGCCGGCGAGGGGGTGGCGTGATCGCCACGCGGAAGAAACGATGAGGATGCTCGCTACCGGCTCGGCGATCCGCGGTCTACCCGTCGTGACGATCGGCGGCGGTGAGGACGTTGCCGAGGTCCGCGACGTGATCTATGACCCGCAGGCCGGGCGCGTCGTGGGCCTCACGCTCAACAAACGTGGCTTTCTCGCCGGGCGCTCTCGTGAGGTGTTGCCAGCCGAGCAGATCCACGCGATCGGTCAAGACGCCGTCATGGTTCAGGATGAGGGCAGCCTCATCCTGCCGCACGACGCACCGGCGGAAGTCGGTGAGCCGCCATCTGGGCGCGACGTGACCGGCGACGAGGTCTTGACCGAGCAGGGCACGAGCCTCGGCAAGGTACGAGACGTTGTCGTCCTGCTGGGAAGCAACGGAGAGGTCGTCGGCTACGAGATCGACGCGGCATCCGGCGGCACCGGCTACATCCCGCTGCCCACCCAATTCGCCGTGTCAGGCAGCACGCTGATCGTGCCCGAGACGACGAGAGACTTCGTCGAGAAGGATCTGGTTGGGCTGGGTGCAGCAGTCGATGACCTCCGCCCGAAGCTGAGCGCGTCATGAGCGACAGTTTCACTGCGGTGTCAGGGCGAAAGGTAGTCAGCCAGAAGAGCGCTGAGGAGCTCGGCGACGTTGCTCATATCGTGATCGACGTCAAACGACACAAAGTCGCGTCACTGATCGTGGGCAAGGGCCGCAAGGCCCTCGTGCTCGACTGGGACCAGGTCAGCGGGCTTGGCCCCGACGCGGTGATGGTCGCCGACGAGAGCGCTCTGCACGCACCGCGCGACGATCACGAGAGCGCAGCCGCCGACGGCAAGCTTGAGCTAATCGGCAAACGCGCACTCAACGACATCGGCAAAGACCTGGGCGAGCTCAGCGACGTGCGGTTTGACCCGAAGACCGGGATCATCGAAAGCCTCGTGCTCGGCGAGCACGAGGAGGCAGCAGCATCGCTACTCGGAGCCGGCTCCTACGCCGCGATATTTCAAGCACCGCGCAGTACGCCGCATTGAGCGGACGACGCCACAGTGCATGGCCTGTGGTGCGAGCAGGTTCGTCGCCGGCGATGCGAGCTTCGGCGCCGACGACTCGGGCGCCCCCTATGCGGAGATCGCCGCTCAGCTGGCCGAGTAGATCACCGTCACGTCGGCCTCGAGCTGGCAGGTGTTGTCGCTTCCCTGTGCCTTGTGGGCCTTCTTCTTGGCCTTGTGCTTCTTGGGCTTGGCGGGGATCGGCGTCAGGTGCCCGCTTGCGCTGCCGGCGGCCGGCGGCGCGCTCGCGCTGCCCGACACGCCGGTCGCCGCGACTCCAGGGAGGAATCCGATGCCGCAGTAGCCGAGGTAGTCGTCGCTCTGCTCGGTGAAGGTCTGCAGCGGGCCGAGCGTCAGCGAGAGCTGCTGCGCGACCATCTGCGCCTTCGTTTGGGCGTCGCCGATCGCGGCGGTGAGCGCCTGGTCGTAAGCGGCCTGCTGCTGGGCGTCGGTGGCCCCGGAGGGCACCGACGCGCCGCCCGTGCCGTTGACGCTGATCTGCTGGCCGGTCGCCGCGACCGCTGTGCCCGACAGGGCGAGCGTCGCTGCGCCCGAGAGTGCGAGTGCTCTCAACATGCTGGCTCCTTCGTCGTGGGTGGTGCCGACAGCTTCCCACGTCCCGTCACTCCCATCACGCTGGGTTGGGAGCGGCTGACGCCTCGCGTACCCGGTGGGCGTTGGCGGGTCCGTCTCCTCAGCGCACGAGGATGGGGGTGCTGTAGTTCGATACGCGGGCGCCGGCTGGGACCTGGATGAGCGCGCGGTAGAGACCGCGTCTGTGGAGACGTACTACGCGGCTGAAGCGCGAGACGGTCGGGGTGCCGGCTTTCACGGAGGTGCCGCCCTCGTTCACAGACTTGTGGCCGGGCACGAGCAGCTGGAAGCCGACGAGCGCGCCGACCTCCGCTGGGGCGACCGTGCCAAATAGGCGCACGTAGCCGGGCCGGCCGACTGAACGCACGTGGAAGGAGACCCGAACTGCCACGTTCTCGAGCACCACGGGGCTGGACACTTCTGGCTTGCCGACAGTCACCACACGCAGCTGCGCGTTTTCGAGCAGGCCGAGGAACGGGAATGAGAAGCCCCCGGTGGGATTCGTCACCTCCGGGTTGCCGACAATCTTGAAGCCGCCCGTGTAGGGGTAGGGATTGGCCTGCAAGACGATCTCGTGGTTGCCGGCCCCTGTCCCGGATAGCGTGCCCTCGACCACGAAGGAGTCTCCGAAGACGACCGGGTCCGGGACGCCGGTGATGGCCAGCGAGAGGGGGATCTTCGGCGTGGTAAAGGTGCGATCTCTTCCCTTCGTCGTCCCTGCCGGGCTGCTCGCCACGATCCGGTAGTGGTAGGTGGTCAGTGGCTGCAGGCCGCTCACGGACTGGCTCACCCTGATCGTGTTCGTCCCGTTCCCGGCTGGTGAGAGCGGCGTCTGGGAGCCGTAGCTACGAGTGGGCCCGTACTGGAAGACATAATTGGTTTCCTGCCCCCGTGGGTCGACCGACCCAGCGAGGGTCGCGGAGGAGAAAGTCACGTTTGAGGCGCTTCCGGTGCTGACGCTGGGTGCCGTGGGCGAGGCGGCCTGCCCTGTAGAGACGGCGAGCGCGAAAGCGAAAGCAAACGCCAGCGCGACGAGCACAGAATTGCGAGACATGAGGACCTCCCTGAGCGCCTCCAGCCCACCTCGCGGCGCGCCAGACGACTCCCATAACGACGGTTATCAAAAGCAGAACGACGACCAAATCCCGCGACGACCGAATCGATGCCTATGACTGTACGCCCGAACCGCGGCACGGTCGTCCGTGGCGGCTACCGAGCAAGCAGCCGGGAAACCCGCGGAGTGGGCAGGTCAGCCGCCGGGGCCGCGCAGACTGTTAGGGCAGCGACAGGACTACGAGCGAGACCGAGTCGACGATAACTTCGGCGAGGGCCCGCCGACCAGAATCGCCGGGCAGCCCGCCGGCGGTTCGGCTGGTCGCGGCGGCAAGTTGCGCGGGGTTTTCGTGAGCAACTGCGACGTGGAGTTCCTAACGCTCCTCGCACCGAGAGGAAACCCCAAGGCCGCGGTCACAAACGCTGCCGCCACCCGATGGGGTCTATGTGCCCCACGCGGTCAGATTTGACCGGCAGCTCGGCGTAATACTGCCGGTCGGCATGGTCACCCGCCTGCGACCCGGACTTGGTTTGATGCGTCGTCGGCCCCACTTCCCGTGAGGTCCGAGCACATCCACGATGGTGCGTCCTAGCGGTAGATACCACGCTGTGTGGGGGCGACTACGGATGGCGGACTATCGCGACTGAGCCGGACCGGGTTCGACGGGGACCGTGATCTGACCCGGGTCAGATCAGACTGTACAAATGGTATCGACTCCGTCTAAGTCCGCCGCACGCCAAGGCGCGTGGCCTCCCAGGGTCGCCCGAAGGTCGCGGGGGCCTGCGCAACACGGGACCCGGCACGTGAAGAATTTGCTTTGGCTCTGTCAGCTCGGCTGTGGGACGGTAGCCTCACGCTGAACGCTCGTCTGCGCGGATGGGACACTGGGGGATCTCGATGGACTCGAGCAGGGCGGTGATGGCGGTGCATGATGGTTCTGGGGGTGGATGGCTGCTCGAGCGCGACGTCGCGCTCGAAGCAATCACGGCTGCGCTTGGAGAGGTTGAGGGCGGTGGCGGCGTTGTCGTGTTGTTCTCCGGGCGGGCTGGGGTCGGCAAGACGTCGCTGCTCAGGGAGGGCAAGCGGGCAGCGCGCGAGGCGGGCTTCAGTGTGGGCTCGGCCGTTGGGAGCCCGATGGAGTCGGGTCTTCCGTTCGGACTTCTGGGCCAGGCTGTGGTACAGCTCGTCGGCTCCACCGTGGATGACAGCAGCGAGCTGCAGCGCCTCGGCGATCCGGCGGCAGGCCTGTATCGGATGTTTCGGTGCTTGACGAGCGCAGCAGCCGAGGCGCCGCTGCTGCTGGCGCTTGACGACCTGCACTGGGCTGATCCGGACTCGCTCACGTTCCTTGGCTTTCTCGCGCGCCGCATAGGTGAGAGCGGAATCATGGTGCTCGGCTCTCTGCGGCCCGAGCCTACCGGCGCCTCCGTGCTGGCGCGCGAGCTGCTCGGTGCCGGCCAGGCTCGCATGTTGGAGGTTGAGGCGCTCAGCCGCGAGGCGTCGGTCGAACTCGTTGAGCGGACTGTGCCGGGCGTCCTGGACCCCGCGGAGTGTGAGCGCGTGTGGCGCGCGTGTGCGGGTACGCCTTTGTTGCTGGAGGTAGCTGCGCGGACGCTTGGTGGCGGAGGGTCGTTGCCTGCAGCCTCGGGGGAGGTTGGGTTCGGGCCGTCGCTGTTGATCGAGCGATTCGTCGGTGTCGACGGTGCTGCGCTCGCCTTCGTGCGCGCCGCATCGATCCTGGGCGTACGTTTCCGCGCGGAGCTCGCCGGTGCGCTCGCCGGGTTGGATGCGGCGCAGACCAATAGCGCGCGCGAGAGATTGGTGCGCGCGGGTTTGATCGAGGATCTCGGCGGCGGCGAGGCCGCGTTCGTGCATCCGTTGTTTGCGCAGGCGCTCCTCGAGGAGTGGTCGGCATCCGAGCGTGAGAGCTGTCACGGGGCGGCATTTCGTCTGATGGTCGATCGTGGTCAACCAGATGTGATCGCGGCTGGGCATGCGGTCGCGGCGCGCCTGGAGGGGGACCCTCAGGCGATCGATGTGTGCGCCCGTGCCGGTCGCGCGGCGCTGGCGCAGGGGGCGCTCGAGGCGGCTTCTGTGCATCTGCAGGGCGCCGTCGAGCTCGCGGGGGCAGCGGCGCCGAGTGAGCTGCTGCTGGAATACGCCTCGGCGCTGGGCGCGCGGGGGCAGCTCGTGGCGGCCGGTGAGGTCTGCGGGCGGCTGCTCGCACGGGAGGAGCTCGACCCCGCGGTGCGCGCGAGCGGGCTGTCGTTGCTCGCGCGTACCGCGATGCAGAACGGATGTCCCGCAGAGGCCGAGCAACGGTACGAGCAAGCTGCGGAGCAGTCGATGTCCGCCGATCCGGCGACGCAGGTGGCGACGCTCGCCGATGCCGCCATCACCTTCCAAGTCGCGGCGCCAAACCCTTGGAGCCAGGCGATGATCTTGCGAGCGCTCGCGGTGCTTCCCCCCGGCGACACAGCGATGCGTGGCGGGCTCGAGTTCCTTCACGCGTATGTGTCGCTGGTGGGCGGTGATGCATCCGGCGCGGGGCTGCTCGCGCGGGAAGCTCGTGCCTGGATGGATCGCGGGAGTCCCACCGACGACACGTGGGGATGGGGTGGGATGGTCCACTCGCTCAACGCATTCAAAGCGCTCGAGGACTTCGGCGGCACGACGGAGCTCTTCGAGCGAGAGTTCGCCCGCGCCGTCAGGGGTGGCGCACCGATGTTGATATGCGCCGTCGCGATCTCCTATTCGGACACGTTGAACCGGCTGGGCCGCCCGCGGGAGGCACTCGAGCTGGTGGAGAACGCGCTCGCGCTCAGCGAGATGCCGATGGCGCCGTGGACCGACATCGCGCTCGCCGCGCTGTTGGCGGAGCTCGGCCGCGACCAGCCCGCTCGGCAACACGTGGAGTCGCTTCGCGCGTTTCTAGCGGAGATGCCCGAGCAGTACTATGCGCCCGCCTCGCTGTGGCTCGACCTGCTCGATGCCAGGCGGTTGCTGGAGGTCGGCGAGCCTGCTCGAGCGTCCGAGAGGATGCAGCATGCGTCTCGGATCGCAGAGTTGACCGGTTGGCGTGAGCCGTGCATAGTGCCCTGGGCAGGAGTCGCGATCGAGGCCCATCTGGCCGCCGGCCAGATCGACCTCGCTCGCAACGCGACCGAGCAGCTCGACACGCTCAGTCGGCGGTTGCCTTGCAGCTGGCCGCGTGCGGCACTGGAGCTCGGGCGCGCGCGGCTGGCCGCCGAGGAAGACCGCACCGGCGACGCTGACCGTCAGTTCGAGGCGGCGCTCGAACTGCACGCAAAGCTGCCGATGCCGATCGCCCACGCCGAGGCGCTCCTCGCTTACGGCACCCACCTTCGCCGCAGCGGCAGGCCGCGCGAGGCGCGTCAGCCGATAACCCGGGCCTGCGGGCTCTGTGAGCGGGTCGGCGCCGAGCGCGTCGCGCGCCTGGCCCGCGCGGAGCTCGCGGCGACCGGTGGAAGACGCCGCCGCGACCACACCCGACACGACGAGCTGACAGCACAGGAGCAGCGCGTGGCCTCCCTGGCGGGCGAGGGCATGACCAACGCACAGATCGCCTCCGTGCTTCACATCTCGTCCAAGACCGTCGGCCATCACCTCCAGCGCGTCTACGGCAAGCTGGAGATTCACTCCCGGCGCGAGCTCATCCGCCGCGGGCGCTCGCCGACATCCGGTTAGGGCGCTCGCCCGATGCTAAGTGCGCCGCCGGCCCGTAGCGTGCGCCGAGCAGAAACGCCAACGGGAGCGCTGCCGGGAAGTGTGACGGCGATGCTCGCGGTCACGGCGAGGCCACCGGCCGGGAGGAGCGCGATGGACATCATCGGCAGGCTCAACGCCGCGGGGAGGCAGGCCGCCGACCGCGCTCGCGAGAGCGTCCATGAGGCCCTGATCGCCCCCGACCTCGCAGACGCATACCGCGAGCTGGGCCGCACGGCGTTCGAGCTCGTCGAGCAAGGTGCGATATCGCACCAGCGGCTCAGCGCCTCGGCCGAGCGGATCTGCGAGCTGGAGAATCAGATGGCAGACCTCAACGGGCCACGCCGATAGGGATCGCCGCAGCTCCGGATACGATGCTTGTCCTCGCCGCGACGCGGCGACCTCGTGTGAGGGCTGAAAGATAGGGCGTTCGCCCGATGCTAAGTGAGCGCTGCGGCTCTAGCGTCGCGTCGGCCACGTCACCGAGAACGACCGCACCGAGCAGGCGCTCGGACGAGCGGGGGGCCGCAATGCTTCATCGACGAGAGCACGACTTGGGCATCACGCGTGAGAACCGCGGCAGGGGCGCGACAGCGCGAAGGGTTGCTGTCGGAAGCGGCGGCGTGCGCACGCGCCTGGGGCGGCTGGCGCGGCCTGTGCTGGCAGCTGCGCGCATCCTCTGCTCATGCCTCGCGCTCACGTTTGGCGCCGGCATGTTCATCGCGGCGCCCGCGTCGGCCGATGGCACAGTCATGGCCTGGGGCGGCAACTCCGAAGGCCAGCTGGGCAACGGCACGACGACCAACAGCGACGTGCCGGCACCCGTCAGCCTGAGCCTTCCACCGGGAGTCACGGTCACCGAAGTTGCCTCAGGTGCGGGACAGACTCTCGCGCTGTTGAGCAATGGCACGGTCGTGGCGTGGGGAAGCGGCGCCGGTGGGACGTTGGGCGACGGCACAGTCACGTCCAGTGACGTGCCGGTGCCGGTTTGCGCGGTCGGAGCCACCGCGCCATGCTCGGCTGCCAACGGCAACATCCTGACCGGCGTCACGGCTGTCACCGCCGGCAGCGCGAACAGCCTGGCCCTCCTCAGCAACGGCACCGTGGTGGGCTGGGGAGAGAACTACGGCGGCTCGCTGGGGATCGGGAACGCGGTCTTCATCCACGACGTGCCACTGCCCGTCTGCGCAGAGGGCGCGACCGCGCCCTGCTCCGCCGCCAACGGGAACATCCTGACCGGGGTGACGGCAATCTCCTCAGCCGGCCTAAGCCACACGTTCGCCCTCCTGAGCAATCAGACGGTGGTGGCTTGGGGTGTCGCCGGCATCTTCAACACCCTGGGCGACGGCATCGAAGGCGGCGGCAGCCACGTGCCGGTGCCGGTTTGTGCGGTCGGCGCGAAAGCGCCCTGCTCGGAAGCCAACGGGAACGTCTTGACCGGGGTGACGGCAGTGAAGGGCGGTGGGAACGCCAGCATCGCCCTCCTCAGCGATGGCACCGTGGTCGACTGGGGGCGACGCCCTCAAGTGGTGCTCAAGGTTCCGGCGCAAGTGGCGGGCCTGAGCGGAGTCACCGCGATCTCGGCCGGCAATTACTCCTTCATGGCTCTCCTCGGCAACGGGACGGTGATGACGTGGGGGAAGAACGAATGGGGCGAGCTCGGGGATGACGGTTCCCTCGCCAGCTCACAGCAGAACCCGACACCTGTCTGCGCGGTGGGGGCGGTGGCGCCGTGCTCCGCTGCCAACGGAAACGTCCTCAGCGGCGCCACGGCGATCGCTTACGCTCCAGAAACCGGGCTGGCCCTGGCGCTGTTGAGCAACAGCTCGGTCGTCTCCTGGGGCGAAAATGAAACCGGCGGGCTCGGAATCGGGACCGAAACGGGCCCGGAAACCTGTGAATTCAGCGTACAGTGCACTCGCACACCGCTACCGGTGGCCGGCCTCGGCGGAGCGACGGCCATTTCCTCCGGGGGCTTCGGAGGCGTCGCTGCGACCCTCCTGGCCAACACCGCGTCCGGGCATTCAACCAGCTCCTCGACCCCGGCGACGGTCACCGACGGCCCGCTTTCAGCCACGGCCAGCGGCGGCACGGGGACCGTCACGGTCGGGCAGTACGCCTCCAATCCTGCAGGATCCCTGTCGTTCATGAGCAGCGGCAAGTTCATCGACGTCAACCTCAGCCCGGGAAGCAGCTTCACGAGTCTCACCTTCGAAGACTGCGAACTCGGCGGCGGCCTGAGCCTGAAGTGGTGGAACCCTCATGGCTACAATTCGCACACCCTGAGCGACAGCGGGGAATGGGAAACGGTCAAGCGCCAAGCCTACGACCCCACCACCAAATGTGTCACGGTCGAAATAGAAGCTTCGGGCACCGAACCTACATTGGAAGAAATGAGTGGCACGATCTTCGGCGCGGCCCTCGCGGCGACCGTCAAGCCGGAAGTGACGCTGCAGCCCGCGGGCGACACCGTCACGGCGGGCGAAGCGGCCTCGTTCACCGCGGAAGCGTCGGGGAATCCGACACCGACGGTGCAGTGGGAGGTGTCAAAGCACGGCGGCGCGTTTGAAGAAATCGCGGGCGCCACGTCGGACACGTACGCGATTGCGAGCGCCGCGACCTCCGAATCCGGCGATGAATATGAGGCCGTGTTCACGAATGAAAAGGGCGACGCCACCAGCAAGCCGGCCACGCTGACGGTCAACCCGCCGAAGGTCAAACCGGAAGTGACCGTGCAGCCGGCAAACGAGACTGTGACCGCGGGTGAAACGGCATCCTTCATGGCCGAAGCGTCGGGGAACCCCACGCCGACGGTGCAGTGGTGGGTCTCGAAGCACGGCGGGGCGTTTGAAGAAGTCTCGGGGGCGACCTCCGACACGTACACCATCCCCGGCACCGCGACCTCGGAATCCGGGTACGAGTACGAGGCCGTGTTCAGCAACGAAAAGGGCGAAGCCACGAGCAGCCCGGCCACGCTGACGGTCAACCCGCCGAAGGTCAAACCGGAAGTGACCCTGCAGCCGGCAAACGAGACTGTGACCGCGGGTGAAACGGCATCCTTCACGGCCGAAGCGTCGGGGAACCCCACGCCGACCGTGCAGTGGTGGGTCTCGAAGCACGGCGGGCCCTTTGAAGAAGTCTCGGGTGCGACCTCCGACACCTACACCATCCCCGGCACAGCGACCTCGGAATCCGGGTATGAGTACGAGGCGGTGTTCAGCAACGAAAAGGGCGAAGCCACGAGCAACCCGGCCACGCTGACGGTCAACCCGGCGACTTCGGCGCCGGTTAACACCGGGCTGCCCGCGATCTCCCAGACGGGCAAGCTGCTGTCGTGCTCGTCTGGCTCCTGGACCGGCAACCCGTCCCCGACGTTTGCCTATCAGTGGCTGCGCGACGGCCACACGATCGAAGGAGCGGTGGGCTCGAGCTACAGCATCCACGGGGCGGACAAGGGGCACACGCTGACGTGCGAGGTCACGGCCAGCAACCTTGCGGGGCACCAGAGCGCGACCAGTGCGGGCACTCTCATCCCGCTCGCGGGGTGCAGCGACTACTGGATCAACACGGCGGGTGGCAGCTGGTACACCGCCGGGGACTGGAGCAGCGGTGCGCCCCCGACCTCCGGCGAAGAAGCGTGCATCCTGGCCAACGGCACATACACGGTGACGATGGAACAGACGCTGGCGAGCGTGAGCGTGCAGTCGCTGAAGATCGGCGGCGAGGAAGGCACCCAGACGCTCGTGGTTGCGAGCACGTGCTCCCAGGAAGCGCAGCTGGTGAGCAGCGCCGGGATCAGCAACGGTGCGAAGGGCGCCATCACGATGACCAACGCCGGACTGTGCGCCAACAACGTCACGCTCGCCGGCGCGGTCAGCAACGCGGGCGCGCTGGACGTCGAAGAGGCCCAAGGCGGCGCCCGCTCGATCGACGGCAGCCTCATCAACGCAAAGGACCTCTCGCTCGCGGCCGGCGCGTCGCTGCAGATCACCGGCAGCTACACCCAGACCGCAAAGGGCAAGCTCCACACGACCATCGCAGGTCCCTCGAGCTTCGGCTCGCTCTCGGCATCGGGCGCCGCGACACTCGAAGGCGGCGGGCTCATCTCAGAGCAGACAGCGCCGTTCAGCGCCTCAGCCGGGGAATCGTTCGCGATTCTCTCGAGCGCAGGCCTGACGGGGACCTTCGCCAAGCAAACCGGCGAGAAGATCAACAGCAGCGGCCTCTACTACAAGCCCCTCTACTCCGCCGGCGGCGTGGCCCTCCAGGCCACACAGGCGACGCTCACACTCTCAACCAGCAGCGGGGCACCCGGCTCGACCGTGACGCTCACGGGCAGCGGCTACATACCCGGCGACACGATCATTCCCTTTGTCACCGCCGCCGGCGAAGAGACCGAATTCCCCGCCGCTACGGCCAACACCAACGGCGAACTGGAAACCACAGTCACGATCCCGGCGGTCGCTCCAGGCAACGCAAAGATCAGAGTCAAAGGCACCCAGACCCCCGTGAGCATCACCAAAACATTCAAGATCACCTAACCCCCACAACACCGCGGAGCCAGACGCCGCCGCCCTCACAGCGCCGCGTCTAACTGGCACGCCTCAGTCGGAGGAGAAGGTGTCGGTTCAACGCGCGTTGCCTCCAGCGTGCCGCTGATCCTCGGTACCGGTGAGCGCCTATTCGCGGGGCTCGACCGCGGGACGCTCAAGCTCAAGCAGATCCGGGCAGTCGACGCGCCCGGCGTCACACACATCAAGTACGAACTCGGCTGACCTGCTTTTCACCAGCCGTGCGTTCTCCGGGCAGGTACGGCAAGACCCGCTCAGCGCGGGCAGCACGGCGGCTCGGGGGTCGCACGAGGCGTGCCGTATCGTCTTCCCCTGTGCTGGCGCTGCCGAGCGAAGCCCAGGTTCCCAAGCTCCGCTACATCGATCCGTACAAGACGCGCGGCCCTCTGTATCTCGCGATCTGTCGCTTCTCGACCACCAAAGTAGGCCTTTGGCTCGCTGCCCATGTCGCCTGGAAGCTCGATCCCCTTCTCCTCAAGCTCACCAGGGGCCGCTGCAGCACCACGGGGCCGGTTGCAGCAGCGCTGCTCGAAACGCGGGGCGCGCGGACAGGTCGGCCGCGGCGAAATGCCACCCTCTACTTCCACGATGGCGAGCGCGTGACGATCATCGCATCGAAGCGGGGATGGTCGAAAAACCCAGCTTGGTACTACAACCTCCGCAAGCATCCCGACGTCGCCTACGGGGGACTGCCGTTCCGCGCCGAAATTGTGCAGGACGAAGCCGAGCGGCAACGCCTCTGGGATCTTGCCGACCGAGTCTTTCCCCAGTTCGCCGACTACCGAGAATGGGCGGCGAAGGCAGGACGGGTCATCCCGATCGTCCAGCTGCTGCCGCGCTAGCTGCTGTCCTTATCGAGGCGGCACAGGCGGCGCCAGACCCGCTCGGAGGCCGTTGAACCTTGCCGCCAAGGCAACGGACTGTGGCGCTCGCGGCAACTGCCCCCGACGGCCCCCGCGCGTGCCCATCTCGTGGTAGCTTGGCGGCCGTGCCGCATGCCAGCCGTTCTCGGTACCGAGCGCGATGGGTGCCGGTGGTGGTGCTCGCCTTCATCGTCATTGTGGTACTGGTCATCGTGGTGAGCGGCAGCTCGTCGCCGACCACCGGGTATGACGTCTCCTATCCGCAGTGCTCGGGTTCATACCCGTCGAATCCGCTGTTCGGGATCGTCGGTGTCAATGACGGGCTGGCGAACAAAGCAAACCCGTGTATCAGCGGCGAGCTGCACTGGGCCCGCGACGCGCCGGGGCAGAAGCGGCCGAAGCAGCCGCCCCTGTCGCTGTACATCGACACCGGTAACCCTGGCGGTCATCACGTTGCGGACTGGCCTAGCGTCGGCACGGCGCCGGCCTACGGTGCTTGTAACGGCCTGCTGACCAACGCCTGCTCGTACATCTACGGCGAGCAGCGCGCCGCCCACTCCTACCGCCTCGTCGCCGCGCTCGACCCGGTCGCGGCCAAGACCGCGCCATGGTGGCTGGACGTCGAGTTGGTGGCGAGCTGGGCCGGGAGCTACCAGCTCAACATCGCCGCGCTGCAGGGCTTCATCGCCGGCCTGCACAACGCCGGCGCGACCGGACCGATCGGAATCTATTCCACCAACGCCCAGTGGAAGGAGATCACGGGGCTAACTGTGCAGACAACACCGGCGGCCTTCAACGGCCAGCTGCCCGACTGGGTGGCCGGAACCGATGCAACACTCACGCAGGCGCGGCAGAACTGCACGAGCGGTGGCTTCACCGGCGTGGCGCCGAACCTCGCGCAGTACCGGATCGGCCCGCTCGACGCCGACCTGCGCTGTACTGGCACACGCTGACCACATCCCTAACGCGCCCGACGTCAGAGATCACGATCACGTTGCCACGAATCCGATCGCCCGCATGATCGGACCTGCTTCCAGGTCGGGACGGGCTTCCGGTCCTGCTCGTCGCCCCGCCCCCGCTTGGCGCGGACAGTAGTGCTCTGGCACTCCGCAGCCGAAGTCGCGAGGGCTACGACCGCACTGACCCGGCCGTACGTGATGAGGCTCACGCGCACGATGCGCGTCTTCGCAGCGAGGGGCCGTGATGGGCGTCGCTGGCCCGCCCGTCCAGGTGCGCAACCATGACGCTGCCGGCGTCCATACCGAGAGCGGACCGTTTCTCCACTCGTCGCTACCTGTAGCCGGCTTCGCTCTGATCGAGGCGCCCAGCGTCGCTGAGGCCGTAGAGATCGTCTCGCGAGCTCCGTGCGCAGTCGCTCATGGCGTCGTCGAGGTATGGCCGCTCGAGCAGCCGGCGTGAGCGGACGTTCAGCGACATCTTTGTGCTCCTAGTCTCTTGGAACGCGCACGACCCGCCTTGGTTACGGCGCGGCCACGGTGACGCTCTGGCGACGCATCCCGCTCAGCGCGGTTAGGAGGTGAGGAAGCGCTCGATGTCCTCGGCTTCGCTGTCGAGTGCCGCGTTGGGTGCGGGCTTGGCGAACCACGCCGGTTCGGGGCGTCCCTTGTTGAGCGACCATGTGCCCGTCGCGACGCCGTTACTGAGGGCGACGGGTTTGAGCATCCCGCCACCCTTCAGAACGTGTTGGTCGTGCTCGGCGGCGAGGAACGGCTGGCGGGTGCGGTGCCCGAGCATGAGGGTGTCGAAGGCGGCGAGCAGCAGGCAGGGCGGCGGGTCATGGCTGGGCCAGGCGTCGAGGTCTGGCTCCGCTCCGGCGGCATCCAGCGCTCGGCGAGCCTGTGTGATCGGCAGTGAGGACCACTTCGCGAGGTCGGCAGCGTCGCAGGGCCCGTAGCCTGCCCGGTAGCGGGCGCCGAGGATCGCGAGCGCCTCGTCGCGGTCGACAGCCGGTGGCGGGTCGGCCGCGTGCAGCAGGCCGTCGATGTCGGTGACGATCAGGCCCTGCGTGGAGAGCCAGGGGACGAACGTGTTGATTGGCCCCTGGTCGAGCGACGGGTGGCCTTTCTCGAGCAGAGCTTGGAGCAGCGACGCCCGGTCGCGGGGCCGCTCGGCGCACAGCTCGATGACATCTCGGCGCATCGCGTTGACCTCTTCGACGATGCCGTAGCGCTCAAAGCGCGCGGCGAACGTGCGGGCGTTGCGCTCGGCCAGCAGCGCGTGGAGCCACGGACGATCGGAGGCCGCGATCAGGTGCACCGTGCCGCGGACCGTCCACGTACGCAGGAGCGGCGCGGCACGCACGGCGCCGCGTGTGAGTCCGGGCACGCGCGAGCGCAACGCAAGCTGCGCAGCGCGCAGGTCCTGAGCCTGGACACCGATCACAGCGTGCGCCGCCTCCTCGACGCTCGCACATGCCGTCTGCGGCGTGAGGCGCTGCGCCCCAAGACGCGCGCGCCGTAGCCTCTCGCCGGTATCCATTCGGCAAATACTCACACGCAAGCGGGATCCGAGGCGAGCACGCCGCCAGCCCTCGCGGCGCTCCCCCTTTTACGACGAGACGACCAACTCGAACCGCTCACGGCCGCCGCCCTTTGCGCGGAAACGAGGCATCTCTCGACGCAGTCCGGGTAGGCGCGGCGCTCCGCCGAGCTTGGTTCGTTTTCCGAGACGGTCCCACCCGTGTTCTCAGTCGAGCGTTGTCAGCCGGCGAGCCGGTATTGGCCGCGCGACACCCTCACGAAGCGCGGCGCCGCGCCCGCGACATTCGACGCGAGACAGGCCTTCACCGACGTCCAACGAACAGGCCTCCCCAACAGCGCCTCGACCGCTCGGTGCACGTCGCGCGCGTGCATCGGGGCCGCTTGCATCTCGAGCACGCTAACGACCGCGGCAACAACCCGGTCGTGGCGCTGATGCGCTGCTCCGATCGCGCCGGCGGCACACTTGGCCTCAACGCGCGGCGGCCTTTTCGCCATGGAATCGCCATACCTGAAGTCTCTGCACTATGGGCTGGTCTTCCGTCGGGGAGTCGGCGTGCATCGCCGGTGACCGGCGGTGATCTGCGGCGCGTGTGCCTCGTCCGGACGCCGAGGGCCGGGTGGCCGCTTGCGCCCGCTCCACGCAGTGGCGCCGCCGCGAAGTGTCGGCGCCGACGATGATGTGCTGATGGCGTCGAACTGTCCCGCCCGGGCGTGGCGCCGGGACGAGCCGCACCCGCGCGCCGGATTGGTGTGGCCGATTACCGATCGCACTCCGCACTCGTCCCCGATGCTCAGCAGCCAGGTGCGACGTAGCCTGAACGCCTTACGATGACTGCGATCAGCTCACGTCACGAGGTCCGTCGGGGGCTCGTCTGGTTAATGCTCGCGTCTTGCCTGCCGTGGCTGGCATCGGCCGCGGCCGCTCAGGCGTACGACGGGAAGTTGGTGTCAATGGTCGTCGCACCGAATCCGGTGGCGACGGGTATACCCTTCATCGTTACGATCACCGCGGCGAACACGGACAGCACGGGGCCGACCTACTCGGGAGGCATCCGCTGGGAGGTCACGGAAGCTTCGATCGGTATAATCAGCGTGGAATGTCCGGAAGGTTTCACATCTAATCCGGGCGTTGGTGCCGAATGCCTGGGGACGATCGGGCCGGGCCGGACGGTCACGATGACCGTCACCGCGTCGGTTGACGAAGCGGGGACTTACAACGACAGCGCGACAGTGTGGCCTACGCCGGACGTGACTCCCCCAGACGACACGCTGGCGGGCACGTTCACATCTGTCGGGACTGAGCCCACGGAGGAAGGCGAATCTGTCAGCAAGCGAGGCGGCGAGCCGGGCGGCAGCCCGGGCGCCGGCGAGCCCTCGCCGACAGCGGCGCCGCACATCGCTTCACTTGTCATCGCGCCGGCGAGGTTTCACGCGGCATCGAAGGGTGCCACGTTCTCGCGCGTGTCCGGCGCGCGCTCTGCACGGGCGACGCCGACGGGAGCGCTTGTCTCCTATGCCGTCGATCAGAACGCGACTGCGCGCTTTGGCGTGCTGCGCGGCGCGAATGGACGTAGTGTGGGTGGCCGCTGCCTGGCGCCCACCCACTCCAGTCAGCGCAAGCCGCGCTGCGTCAGGTACCTCGCGGTGCCAGGCACCGTGGCTGTCAACGCGGTCGAGGGCACGGACCACCTGCGCTTCAGCGGCCGCTGGGGCGGACGCAAGCTCGGACCCGGTGGCTATGAGCTCACCCTGCAGGCGACCAGCGCGAGCGGCAAGACGTCGGCCTCGAAGCGCGTCAGCTTCCACATCGTTTGAGCTGCAGACCGAGGTTGTTGCGAACAGCTCCTCAAGGCGCGTGCGGAGCTTCTCCTTCGGCGGCCGGTGGGACGAGCGTGGAAGCGCTCTGGAAGCTGCAGCTACTCCGATCGCACCCACTCCTCGCGCAGGACGTCGGCTGGCCGGGAACGCGCGATCGCCTGCTCTCCCGCGAGGGAGTCAGGGGTACGGCTCATCGCTTGAGGACCGCGCTGCATTGGGGGGTCATTGGGCGGGCAGGTCTGAATGTGCTACTCGAGGCGGCACCTCGCCGATCTCGGCATCGGTACCGATCTCGATCACCGGGTGCTCGGCGGGGTCGAGCCAGCGGAGCACCTTCAAGAGGTCCGCAAGCGGTAGTGCGAGACACCCTTCGGTGGGTTCGTTCATCCAGTGATGCAGGAAGATCCCTGCGCCAGGTGCGTCCTGGCCGGTGATGGTCGGATCGTTGTTGGTGTCGAGCACCGCGAAGTAGGGATAGGCACGCGTCTCGGTCCAAAGTGCCTCAGACCAGGCCGCAAACGACGGCGTCGTCCCGCAGGGGACATGCACGAAGCGGTTGTACTGTGGGCTGTAGGGATCCTCGTCCCACCAGTCGCCGCACACCAGATGATGGTACGGGTAGTGAAGCCCCAGTGGTTGTGGCTGGTTGCCGTATACCGTCGTGCCTAGCGTGAACACGCCCGTTGGCGTCGCGCCGTCACCGAAGTGGCGGACGTTCACGATGTGGCCATAGCCGGTCTCAGCCCGCCAGGTCATGAATGTCGGCTCCCAGGGCGAGGACGCGCTCGCTCGCTGGAAGGTCTGGAAGCTCGCGAGGTAGCCAGGCGGGCGATAGGTAGGGCTCGAGACAACGATCAGCTGCTCCGCAGAGGACGGAATCGAGAAGTTGTCGGGGCCGAGCGCCGTGGCCGGACTTGCAGCGATCAGGCCGCCAAGCGCGATCAGGCCGATGACGAGCGTCGTGCAGCCGTGGCGCCTACGCAAGCTACGTGCCCGCGAGGGGGCGCGCTGGCTGTCGCGGCGCACATGACTCGGCGCGTAGCCAACAGCACCTTCCGCCCTTGACATGCCGTGATGGTAGGAGTCTGATCTCACTCGGCGGGGAGGTAGCGGCGCGCGGTGACGTACTCATCACCCCGGTCGGCCAGGGGGATGATGCGCACGGCGTCGGCTGAGTTGGGGGACTCGATGATGCGCCCGCCGCCGATGTACATGGCGACGTGCGTGATCGCCCGCGACGGCGGGTCGGTGGCGAAGAAGACCAGGTCACCCGGCTGGAGCTCCCGGCGGGCCACCGGCCGGCCGGCCTGGGCTTGCAGCGCGGCGGTGCGGGGTAAGAGGATGCCGAAGGCGTCGTAGACGGTGTAGGTCAACCCCGAGCAATCGAAGCCGAAGGCCGACGTGCCCGCCCACAGGTAGCGCACGCCAAGGAACCGCTCGGCGGCGGCCACGAGCTGCTGGCCGGTGGCGGATGGCGCTGGAGCGCCCGGCGCCTCAAGGGCGACGGCCGAGCGAGCGATCAGCGCGGGCGCCCCCGTCGGTGTCTGCACGACCGTCCAGGCCCCGGTCTGGCCCAGCTCCGGCAGCCGGGTGTTGAAGCTCAGAGGCAGTAGTCGATGGCTGGCGGTCCCCGCTGCGGTGGGCTGACGCAACCAGGTCGTGGGCCGGATGACGAGGGCGAGCGACGTCGGGGTCGAGGCGGGCGATTTCGAGCTGGGGACGGAAGGAGCCGGATCCGATGCGGGCGTCGTCGGTTCCGCAGAGGTGGGGAGCATGACGAGCTGGCGTGCTGGCAGCCAGCCGGGATAGCTCAGGTGGTTCGGGGTGGGCTGGCCCGTGAGGGAGACCTCCAGCCACGCGCCTCGCCGAGCCAGCACCACCACCTGCTGCCCATACAGGGCCTGGGTGACCAGCCGGCCCACCAGCCAAAGCCGTTGTGTCGTGCCCATGGCTTCCAGCCAGGCGCTCAGGTCGACGGGGTTGGCGAGCGAGGGGCGATCGAGCGGCCGGGTTCGGGCCGGCTGCATCCACAGAGTGGCCACCCCAACGTCCACCAGCGCCAGTGGGCGCCCTGCGGACGGCCCGGGACTCGCGACGCTCAACGCTCCCCAGGCACCCGCCGGCAACGACCCGATGCCAGCCAGGACGGCGAGCGCGACGAGGACGCTTGCCGTCGCCCGGGTGAGCAGCACGTTGATGACGCCGGAGCAGGCACGCATATCCGAAGGTGGGCCAATCATTGCGCTTTCCGCGGCCCACGTGCCGGGAGATCACCAGGCGCGGTCGAGTTGGGGTCACCGGTTCGATCCCGGTTGGCTCCATTTCTGAAAGACCGAAGTCGCCTCATTCCAACCGCCCGATGTCGCTGGGCGACTTCGGCTTTCCGGCGGTATGCAGGCGGGCAGCCTCCAGGCCGAAAGGCCGTCGCGCCCGGCTCGAGCGCGCGCCTAGCCGGCCCGATCAACGAGGCAGATGGCGCCAAACACGGGCATAGTGCTCGAGCAGATCTGCATTCGAACACCGGCGAGGAGGAGCATGAGCGGAGAACACGTTGAGATCAGGACCGAGGATGGAGTCGCCGACGGGTACCTGGCGAGGCCCGCGGACGACGACGGCCGCCGGCCCGGGGTGCTGCTCCTCGTAGATGCGTTCGGGCTTCGCCCCCAGATCGAACAGATGGCCGATCGGATCGCTGAGCGCGGCTTCGTTGTGCTCGCCCCCAACGTCTTCTACCGGCACGGCCGGGCCCCGGTGCTGGCGATGCCCGATCTCGAGGACCCCGACGCGCGCGGGCCGTTCATGGAGAACATCAGGCCGATGATGCAGGAGCTCACGCCCGAACGGATCGCAAGCGACAGTCGGGCCTACCTCGACTTCCTCGCCGAGGTGGCGCGTGCGCCGTTCGCGATCACCGGCTACTGCATGGGCGCCCGGCTCGGCTGGCGTATCGCTACCGCCCATCCGGACCGCGTGGCAGCGCTCGCCGGCTTTCACGCCGGCGGGCTCGTTACCGATGACGCGGACAGCCCGCACCTGAGCGCCGGCGAGCTGACCGCCGAGGTCTACTTCGGCCATGCCGACAACGACCGGAGCATGACCCCCGAGAACATCGCCGCGCTCGAGCACGCCCTCGAGGAGGCCGGCGTCACCTACCGCGCCGAGGTCTACGAGGGCGCCGCCCACGGGTACACGATGGCCGACACCTCCATGTACGACGAGGGCGCCGCCGAGCGCCACTTCGATGCGCTGTTCGCGCTGCTGGACCGGACCATCTGAGCGCTCGGGGTGACCGTCACGCCCGCTGCGGCGCACCTCAGGACCCCGAGATCGTGGCTGGCGCCCGTGGACTCGGCCGCAGCGAAGACGCCTGGATCTAGGCGAGGTCGGACCTGTAGCCGGCACGCGAGACAGACAAGACTTCAGGCGATCTCGGTCGGCGTTGGGCGGCGTGCGGCCACTGCCCCTGACGGTTCACGCTCTACCAGATCGGATGGCGAAGTCGGGACGTCCGATGGTGGGCCCAGAGATGCACCCACTCCCTTCCGGAGCTCCATCTCGGGTATCAGCCAGGACGCAAGGAACGCGATAAAGCCGATCGGCGCGGCGATCATGAACACCGTTTGGATGGACTCCGCGTAGGCGGCGGCAACGCCGTGATGGGCTGCCCGCGGCAGCTTGTCCAGGATGGCCGGCGTAATACTCGAACTCGACAGGCCAGTTGGCAGCTTCGCAGTGCCGAGGTGACTCACCAGATTGCCGACGAGAACGTTCGAAAAGATGGCACCGAAGATCGCAGCACCAAAGCACCCCCCGATTGACCGAAAGAAGGTCGCGCCCGAGGTGGCGACTCCGAGTTCCGAGTAGGGAACCGCGTTCTGCGCGATGAGCACGAGCACCTGCATGACGCAGCCGAGGCCCACGCCGAGCACGAACATGTACAGCGCTGCGACGATCAAGCTCGTCCCGATCCCGACCTGCGACAACAGCAACAGCGCGACGGTGATAAGCGCGGTTCCGGCGATCGGGAAAGCTCGGTAGCGGCCGGTCTTGCTGATGACTATCCCTGACCCGGTGGAGCAGATGATGAGGCCAACCAGGAGGGGCAACAGCTGCAGGCCGGAGGTCGTTGGCGACTCGCCGTGCACGATCTGGAAGAACACGGGCAGGTAGGTGATCGCGCCGAACATGGCAAAGCCGACGATGAAGCCGACGACGCTCACGATCGAGAACGCACGGATGGAGAAAAGGTGCAACGGCAACACCGGCTCGGTCGCACCTCGCTCTACGAGAGCGAAGATGCCGAGCAGGACCGCTCCGGCAACCCCGAGGGCGATGATCGTTGGCGAGCCCCAGGGATACGTCGTGCCACCGAGGCTCGTGAAGAGCACGAGGCAGCTCGCCGAGAGCATCAGGACGGCGGTGCCGAGATAGTCGATGACGTGGTGGACGCGGCGGAGGTTGCCCGGCACCTGGATCGCCACGACTGCGAGCGCGGCGGCACCGACCGGGAGGTTGATGTAGAAGATCCAGTGCCAGGAGAGTTGGTCGACGAAGATGCCCCCGAGCAGGGGACCGATGATGCTCGCCACACCGAACACTGCCCCGAAGAGTCCTTGGTAGCGGCCGCGTTCGCGGGGAGAGACGATGTCACCGACGATCGCCTGAGCACCGACCATCAACCCACCGCCCCCGAAACCCTGAACGGCCCGGAACGCGATCAGCTCGGTCATGCTCTGGCTGAGTCCCGACAGCGCCGAGCCGCACAAGAAGATCACGATCGCCGCCTGGAAGAAGAACTTGCGCCCGTACTGGTCGCCGAGCTTGCCCCAGAGCGGTGTCGAGATGGTCGCTGTCAGCAGATAGGCGACGACGATCCAGGCGAGGTGCGATGCACCATGGAGGTCGGCCACGATCGTTGGCAGCGCGGTCGAGACGATCGTCTGATCGAGAGCCGCCAAGAACATCCCGAGCATCAACGCGCCGACGATCGTCAGCACACGGCGGTGGCTGAGCGCGGGGATGGAAAGCTCCGCCGACGGTTCGGTCGACGCCTCAGTCATCGCTTATCCCTGATCTCGCTCATACCACGGATCGTTGAAACCGGCGTGGCCAATAGGCTCGATCCGCACCATGCTGACTCTAGAGCAGGCCGTGCAGGCGGCGGTTGCCTCTTGTCGTCGATGACGACGATCGAGGGCATTGCCCGCCACTGCCCGTCGTCCGCCCGCCTCCACCTGCAATGCGAGCGCCCCGATGACCTCGGAGCAGGCTCCTCAGTGGACGATCAGCGAGCGCGCTGCCTGGTCGCCGGCCTACGCCGTGCGACCAAGCACCGGCGCGCCCGGGCGTCGATCTGCCTAGGTAACGCACGTCCCGCAGCCCTGAGTGTGTTCTCGGGAAGGGTCTTTCGACGCGCGTCGGATCGCGCTGGGGCGCGCGTCGATGAGCGTTTCCGTGGCGCAGAGGGAGTGTGGGGTCTCGGTGGGCCGATCCCGCGATCCAGCAAGTCGGCCGCGGCGGTCCTTTAGCGCGTGACCATTCCCGCAGCTCCAGCGACGCGATGATGACGGCGACTGGGCACGGGCTCAATTGGATCTTCAAGCCAGGTGGCGGCTACTACCGCCTGCAGGTGCGTATCGACCTGCGCGCCAGCAGGCTCTGGCAAATGCAGCTCCACTGGGCCGCTCGCGTACACGGAACTATCGGTTCGTGTCCCGTCGCGGCCGGGAGGCCCATTGGGCCCATGGACATCATGGTCGTCAGGGAAAGGGATCTGCAAGCGAATCACCTGACCGGCCACGACGCAGCGCAGTTCAGTGCAATCCTCCGGGCACGATCGCCGGTATCATCGCTCAAAGTCGTGCGACGAGCAGTGACTATTTCGATGATCGTCCTGTGGTGCGTGCCGCTTCTGGCGGTGGCCGCACGGGCAACGTCAGGTCATCGTTGGCGCACGCTCACGATTCACCAGGCATGGACCGCGACGGTGACGGGCGCGCGCCGAGTTGCAAAGCAGGCGGAATCCTCTCCGCATGCCTACGGGCCATCGCGGCCGAGCAGCGTCGAAGTCCCACCGCAGTCCGCATGCAGGCGACACTCGCGCTACCAAGTCGACTGCCCGTTCGTCTACTTCCTGGGAGACAGCTCCCTTGAAGTCTATACGCGGTGCACCGATACCGGGCAGGTCAGGGAGGTCGCCGAACAGCGATTCCGGTTCACATCACAAGCACCGCGGTGCCATTTGATCTACAACAAAACGCACTAGCGGCTGTGTCAAAGAGAGAGATCGGCCACTACCTCGGCACGTTGGCTCCATAGACGCTAAGACCTGCAAATATGGCACTTCTGTGATGGCTGGCCTACGCGCAGTAGCTACTCATTCCCTCGTGGGTAGCTGGATGACAGAGCCCACGCGCCGGGGCGGCGTCCTGGTTCGAGCCATGCAGGGCCGCACCGTCCCCGCCGATCCAAAGGCGCCTGGCCGCGCTGCCTTCCGCGGAGGATCATCGGGATGACATCCGGCGCGTGATGGTCAGCGAGCTCGACGCGCTCGGACCACAGGACCCACAGGCGCGCGATATGCGCAAACGCCTCGCGACCGCCCTCTACTGACCCGGGCGCCGCCCCGCCGACCCACTGCGGGTGCGGCGGAGTACTCGCGCGTTATGTGGTTCGGGCCCGATCCCCAGGGCGAAGAGCGCCTCTACTGTGGGGCGATGGGCCCTCGGCGGATCGCAAGCTTCGCGGCATTCGCGGGGGCGGTCTTTGCGCTCGCCCAGCCACAGGCCTCGGCGGCCTCCTCCAGCACGGTGCTCGCGAGCGGGCTGCCGGCGGCGCCGAAGGTGAGCGCCGACGGACAGGCGCTGGCCTGGAGCGCCTACGACCCGACCGTCTCGAGCTGGCACCTGATGGTCCTCGACAACGGAATCACGCAGATGCTCCCGATCGCGCCCAGCCCCACGCCGTTTGACGTCGACCTCGGCGACAACGGCCATGGCGGGCTCGTGGCGGCGTACTCCCGCTGCTCGCATCCCTCGATTCGCACCCTGCCCCATGGCTGCCGCGTCTATGTCTACGACTTCGCCCTCGGCGCCGAGCGCCAGATCGCGATCGCCAATGCGGCCGGCGCCTCCCAGTTCCTGCCCTCGATGGCGGCTGGGCGGGTAGCATTCGTGCGCATCGGCGAAGGCCGGCCGGCGGGCACGAAGAACCCGCCGCAGATCTACGTGCAGAGCGTCGCCGGCGGAAAGCCCCGGCTGCTGCCGGGCGGCACACAGAACAACAACGCCGCCACCGGTCCGACGGCGCTCGATCTGAGCGCCAGCTCGCTCGCCTTCACCTGGGACTCCCACGGGGTCGCGGGCCCGTTCTACCCGAACGGAACCTCCGAGCTGCGCCTCGACCGCCTATCCGGCGGGCAGACGCTCATCGACCTTCAGGTCCAGCAGGAGATCCAGAGCATCGAGGAGCTCTCTCCGACGCTCCTCGGGGGCGGCCTCGCCTACGGCATCGCAGCGGCGGGCGATGAAACGTACACCGAATTCCGCAGCTTTGGGCTGCCCAGCGCCGTCCGCGCCGCGGCTCCCGCGCCGGAAGGACTGGAGAGCGCGGCCAGCGGCAGCAGCGGCACGATCTACTCGCGCTGCCTGCCCTCCACGATCGTGCCCTCTCCCGCCAGCGGCTCCTGCGAAGTGGACCTCACGAGCGAGGTCCCCTACGTGAACCCCGACCAGCTGCTCGCCAGCAGCTCCCGTCCGAGCACGATCAGTGCCTATCGCGGCAACTGGGTCGCGTTCAGCGCCTACGGGCCCGCGAGCGGGGACTACCGGCTCATGCTCCGCCATCCCAACGGCTCGGTCCTCCCCGCCCCCGTGCCGCCGCGGCACGTTCCCTTCGACGTGCAGCTCGGACCGCTCTACGGCGGCAAGGAAAACTCGCTGCGCACTGCCCTGGCTGCCGTCTACTCGCGCTGCCGAACCGAACCGCGGCTCGACCCCGTCGACTTGCTGCCGCTGCCGTGGACTGGACGGGGCTGCGGCCTCTACAGCTTCTACCTCGGCGCCACCCACGAGCAGCCGATCCCGGGCTCCGGCTCGCGCTACCTGCCGAGTGTTTGGGACGGTGAACTCGCCTTCGCCCGCGAAGGTCCGGGCGGAACGCCCGAGCTGTACCTGGGCACGCTCAAGGGCAAGCACCTGCGGCGTCTGGCCGGCGGCCCGGCCGGCACCGGCGCCGGCCCACGCGCCCTCGTGCTGCACGAAGGCCGCCTCGCCTTCGTGTGGGAGTTCAAGCGAGGCGGGAGCCTGCACTCCGAGCTTCGACTCGACGGGCCTGGTACGCAGGTCCGCCTGCTCGACAGCACGGCCAGCACCAGCGGCGTCAACCGCGAGCTGTCCCCGTCGTTCACCGTCGCTGGCGTGCTCGCCTGGGCCCGACACGAACATGGGGGTCACAGCTGGATGCTCACTTACGGGCTCGCGGGCCCGCACGTTGGCACCTACCTGGTGCCCAACCCCCTGCAAGCCCTCGGCACGCCGCAGCTTTCCGGCCAGCCCCAGGCGCACGGAACGATCTTCTACACCCACGGCGAAGAAGGCGGGGCCACGAGCATCATGAGCATGGCCTATCCGCCCGCGGTCGTGACCCAGCGCTAGGCGATGCGCATACTCGCGGTGGCGGTTCTCGTCGCGATCAAGCGCGTTGAGCGATCCGAGAACGCCGTCAAGCAACGCCTTCAGGTGCGTGGAGAGGCTGGAATGGTGTCCGGTTGGCTCCACTGCTAAAGCCCCGCAACTGGGCCGCTTCGACGCCTGGGTCGTTGCGGCCCTGTTTGACTATTTGGCCGGCTGCATGATCGTGAACCAGGCGCCTTGGGGGTCGATGATGGCGGCGAAGCGGCCGATGGGCATGTCCACGGGCTCGGCCACGACGGTGCCGCCATGCTCGCGCGCCTCGGCGACCGTGGCGTCGGCGTCGGCGACGGCGAAGCAGACGCTCCAGTGCGGCGGCGTGTCGGGCGGGAACATGCCCTCGACCATCTGCATCATGCCGCCGACGTTCTTGCCGTCGAGCTGCCAGACGGTGTAGGTGTCGGGGGCGCCGCTGAACGACGGGCTGCCGGGCTGCCAGCCGAAGACGGAGCCGTAGAAAGCCTTGTCGGTGTCGGTGTCGCGGGTGTGGACCTCGTTCCAGCACAGCGATACGGGCTCGTTGACGAGGTCCGCGCCGCCAAACTCCATCGGCTGCCAGACACCGAATACGGCGCCCGTGGGGTCGGCGAGGATGGCCATGCGGCCCAGGTCCATCACGTCCATGGGCTCGACCATGACACTGCCGCCCGCCGCCTTGACCTTCCCGGCGGTGTCATCGGCGTTGGCGACGCTCACATACGTGGCCCACGCGGTGGGCTGGCCCTCCTGCATGAGTCCCATGAGACCCGCGACGTTCTTGCCGTCGTACTGGAACATGCGGTAGCCGCCGCTCTCGGCGGGCCCCGGCTCGGTCGCGTTCCAGCCCAGCACCGGGCCGTAGAACGCGGCGGAGGCGTCGGGATCCGGCGAGGACAATTCGACCCACGATGGTGTTCCAGGCGCGTACTCGGGCATGGTTCATCCTATTGGGTAGCGGGGTGCGGATTGGGTGGCGGGGTACGCACGATGGTGCCAGACCTAAGACCGGATCGTGCCGAGGATCTCATCGGTGGCCGAGGGCCCAATGACTGGACCTTGGGTGCGACCTCGCCTCGGCGAGGTCTAGTCGCGGATCTTCGCTGTTCAGACGTAGACAGTCCCCCCGCTTGGGCTTTGGACCTCACGCGCTCGCTCTACGCGGCCGGGTCCGCACTTAGGCGGAGACTGCCACCTCGCGCACCTCGCTGCGCACTACCGACACCCCGGGCGCTGCTTCGCTCCCGACGCCGAGCGCCTGCGACGCCGCCTCGGCATGCTCCTCGGTATCGAACAGCACCAACGACGTTCCTCTTGCGTCGCCAAGTGGTCTTAACCAGTATCCGGCCTGGAACCCTGGTGCCTGGCTGACACCGGGCACGATCTGCTCCCGCAGGTGCTTGAGCCCGGCCTCTTGATCGGGCTGCCCGCTCGTGTCGACCTCGATCAGGACTGCGTGCATGGGTGCCTCCCTCGGCAGGTAGCTTGGACCGACGGCGACGACACTAGCGCAACCGCTGACCTCGGCCGCACCCCGGAGGCCGATAAGGCAATCTCCACCGCTCAGCGCGCCGGACGGGGATTCTCTGATTCCCCTAGAACCAGGCGACAGCGATGTTCTGGGGGGTCAGCTGCGAGCCGTTCATGGTGCTCCCATAGATTTTCCAGGAGGAAGTGCTGCGGTTGGGTTCGCCATAGAGCCAGAGCTTGTCCGATCCACAGATGTAGTTCAGGCGCATCCCATCAACGACGCTCGTCACGCCGGCGGCGAACTGACAATCCAACCCGCCGACCGTCTGAAGTGCCCAGGGCCGCCGGGACTTGCCCTCTTCGCCGGTGTTCGCGCGGTTCGTCGGCAACGGCTGGTTCAGGCGAATCTCAATTCCAGACCCAGTCCACGGCCCGCCGGTGGGACAGACGACGCTCGCAGCACCTCCAGTGAAGCATGGGTCTTCGATCTCGTTGCCGACGAAGCAGCGCCATGCGTCTGGCCGTTGCGCAACCAGGCTCCCCTGCCAGCAGCGACCACTCGGCTTCGCAGTGATCTGGATCGTCGGCTCCCTAGGCCCAGAGGCAACAGTGAAGACCCGCACCCGCGTGGCCGTAGAAGTTGCGGGCGGCGCTTTTGCAGCTGTCGTTGAGGCTCCGCACCCAACAAGCGAGCAGAGTAGGGCGCTGATGAGAATGCGATGACGCACGAGGAGATCAGCCTACTCACGCCGGAGCAGTCGGGGATCGAGGGCTCGGCGGGCATCGCGCGCGAATACCCCCACGGGATGGACACTCGAGCGGTCGGCATGCGCACTCGGCGCCACGGCCCGCCCTTGGGCGACCCGGCCGCTGAGAACAGGGTCGCTCTCCTTGGCCATCGCCCACTCAGCTCAGCGCGATAACCTCCAGCCTGAGCAGCGGGGCAGAGCGCCAGGCCCGCCATCACGGCGTCCGACTCAGGACCTGGACTCCGGATTCGGTACAGGAGACAGCAACGCGAGGCAGTAGTTCGCCCGGCAGAGTTTCGGTGGTTTGCCACGATGCTGGGCCTAACGGCGCTTTGCGAGGCTGACTTGGATCGTCTGTGGCCCCCCAACAGGTGGAGAACAATGCACAAGAGCCGAACAACTACGAACTTCAAGGAAGTCCCACCTAGGGCATTCGCGGGCTTTGCCATGCTCATGGTTGCGATTCTGATCGCGGGTTGCGGTTCGAGTAGTTCGAGCACCACGACGACCTCCACAACGTCTTCCCCGAGCACTTCCAGCGCGGCCTCGGCGAGCAATACGACAGGGACGAAGTGCCCTTCGGGCACTCCCGCAACGTGCGCTCTTTCGGCGACTACGCCCACGAGCGGCCCGCTCTCCCAAGCGCCGACGGTGACGCCGCCCAAGGGTGCGCCGCCGTCCACGTTGGTGATCAAGGAACTCATCAAAGGGACCGGCCAAATAGCGGGGCCAGGTGAGCTAGTTGCGGTCAACGACGTTGGCGTTCTCTACTCGAACGGCAAGGAGTTCGAAAACTCCTTCAAGCGAGGTGAACCGTTCAGGTTCACCCTCGGAAAGGGCCAGGTCATCCCAGGCTGGGAACAGGGCATACCGGGTATGAGGGTGGGTGGACGGCGCGAGCTGATCATACCGCCGTCGCTTGCATACGGTGCCAGTGGCTCTCCGCCCAAGGTCCCGCCAAACGAAACGCTCGTCTTCGTGATCGATCTGCTGGGCATCTAGAAGAGCGAGCCCACAGGTGTGCCTGAATCGGAGTAGCTTGTACGCCCGATGCGGTCAATGAAGGGAAAGCTCGCGCGCCGGGCGATCAAGTCCACGGTCAAGCACTCCGCCCGTAGAGCAGCATCGAATCTGGAGCGCAAACCGATGCGAACGGCGACGATACTCGCGGTCGGCGCTGTCGTGGGGCTGATCATCGGCGTGCTGGTGGGACGTGCGACCGGGGGCGGAGAGAGCGAGCTCGCTCTCGCCGATCTCAGCCTCACGTCGGAAGGCAACGCCCAAGTGGGCACCAGCGCCCAATAAGTGCTCGGAACCCGTCGGAAGTGATCGTATTTCGGCGAGCATCGCAGGGGCGGCCAGGGCGCTAACTTGGCTCCATGGTGAAGTGCCTCTGAACAAGCGTCAGACGGATTGGCGGACCAGCGGCCGCCGGACTGTCGCGATCAGGGCCGCCGTCGCAAGGGCCGCCGCGGCCGACAAAAGGAAGACTGACGGGTAACCGGCGATCGAGGCGGCCACCCCGGCGATCGGCGCGCCGAGGCCTACGCCGACGTCGAAGAACGCGGTGAAGGCCCCCATCGCGGAGCCGCGGCGTGCCTCGTCGGTGTCTGTCACGACCATCAACGCCAATGCGGGGAACAGCATGGAGAAGCCGACGCCCACCACGATCGCGCCGGCGATCGCCATCGCGAGCGAGCTGGCAACTGAGATGATCAACAATCCCACGGACTCAATAAGTGCAGCGGCGATGGCGGTCGGGCGCGCGCCGACACGATCGGGCACATGGCTCAAGATCAGCCGGCTCGCGAACACGGCCACAGCGAACGCCGTGAATACCGACGCGCCACCGCCGATCCCTTTCGAGTCCAGGTCGAGCACCACGAAGCTGGCCAGTGCGGCATAGCCGACGTTGGCGAGCGCCAGCGCGATCCCGGGGCGGCGAGCGGAGCGCGGCAGCCACGGACCGAGCGGTGAGGACGCGAACGCCTGCCGGCGGGGTGGCTCTGGCAGGCAGATCGCGATCGCCGCGGCGAGCAACGGCAGGATCGCGGTGAGCATCCAGACGGCTTCATAACCGGCCCGCGAGCGCAGCAGCTCGCCGACAAGTGGACCGAGCGATAGGCCTCCCCAGACTGCGAGCCCGAACAGCCCGAGTGCGAGTCCGCGCCGGTGCGGTGGTGACATGTCGACGGTCCATGTGGCGCCTGCCGTATAGAGAGCACCCTCGCCGGCCCCGGTAACCAGACGCCCACCGACCAGTGCGATCACGCTATGCGCGAGTAGATACAGAAGCCCTCCGGCTGCCATCGCCATAGCACCACTCACAAGTATTGCCCGCCGGCCACGGCGGTCGGCGGCGCGGCCCGCGAGCGGCCTGCAGAACACGGATGTCGCGGCGAACGACCCGACCACGATCCCCGCCGCCAGATCACTCGAATGGAGCGGGCCGCGGACGTAGGGAGACAACGCCGGTAACGCGGCGCCAATCGAGATGAACGCAAGAAGCGAGGAGATGAAGAGCCCTGCCGCGGCCGCAGGCTGCTGTGGCGAGCTCGCGCCGCGCGGTGCGGCGCTTTGAACGTGACGCTGCGCGGTCGTCACTGCTGCAAGGACGCCAGCTCGTCCGGGCCTGACTGTCGAAGGATCGAGCGGAGTGTTCCCCGCGGGATCTCCTCGCGGTCAGCTGGGACGATCACTGACAGAGTTGCGACAGCCGTCTTGCGGTGCGTCAAATGGCTCCCTCGTCCATCCTGGAGCACTCGTGACCGACCGAAACGACCGGACTCCAACCCCGGATAGATCCGTGCTCGTTTCTCGTCCATTGAAGGCGTATCGCGTCAGCGCCGGATGCCGGCCACGAGCGCATCCCAGTTGCCGGCGGCGATCTGCTCCTGGCTGGCCCGATCGAGCCCCGCGGTTTGAAGGAAGTGCTCGACGCCACCGTCGGGGCCCGGCCGGTACGGGTAGTCGGTCGCGAACAGAATGCGCTCCACGTCGACGACCTCGACCGCCCAGCGCAGGTAGCGGTGGCTATAGACGCCACCGGCTGTGATGTAGGCATTGCGGCGAAAATACTCCGAGAACAGCTGGGGGAGTTTGGCCTGCATGGCCAGCCCATCGGCCCGGTCGAGGTAGAACAGGACGACCTCGCCCCAGTGGCCGAGGATGACTTGGAGGTCGGGGAAGCGGTCGAACACGCCCGCGAGCGCGAGCCGGAGGAACTGCACACCGGACTCGTAGTGCCAGCCGATGCCGTAGGTGGCGAACGCGCCGTCGATGGCGTCGTCGAAGCCCGCGTACAGCGCAGCCCGCACCCGCGGCTGCGGGATCTGCGGGTGGATGTAGAGCGGGGCGCGGAGCGACGCAGCGGCCTCGAAGATCGGCCAGTTCTCGGGATGGTCGAGGTTGCGCTCACCGGTGCGGCCGAAGAGGAGGGCACCGTTGAGGCCGAGCTTGGTGACCGCGCGCTCGAGCTCTTGCGCGGCTGCCGCGGGCGCGGGGGTGGCGAGGGTGGCGAAGCCCTGGAACCGGTCCGGGTGGGCGTTCACGAGCTCGGCGATGCGGTCGTTCGTCTCGACCTGCAGGCGGGTGGCCTCGTCGGCCGGAAGGTTGTGGAGGCCGGGCGAGGTGAGCGAGATCACCTGGACGTCCAGCCGCGCCTCGTCCATCGCCGCGATCCGGCGCTCTCCGACCTCGCGGAGTCGCTCTCCCAGCTCCCCCGGAGGGGCGCTGGCTCGCGAGTCCTCGCGCATGGGGGAGTCGAGCCGACTCCATGCCGTGACGACCTCGTCGGTGACGAAGTGCTCCTCGGTGCCGATCGCCTTCATCTCGGTGCCTGCCTCCTGTCGGTGCCAAGGACTATCGCGTCTTTCCGGCGAAGCGAGTAGCCGAGCCGTATCAACGTAGATGCCGACCGCGGCTACGCCATCACCCACCCTAACGACGTCGCGCTCGCTTTCGCCGCAGCTCAGCAGGGGAGGTGCACGGTGACTACGATCAGGTGGTCGCGACCTCCTCGCCCGCGACCCTCACGGGAAGAAGCCGAGGTCAGCGGTCGTTCCAGCCGGCGCCGGTCGTTTCGTACTCCTCGACTCGTGCCTGCATCAGCGCGTTGAGGACCCCGGTCGGCAGCTCGCGGTCGTAGGGGAGCTTGATGAAGCCCTCACCGGCCTCGTAGCCGGCGGCCTCAACCGCGGCCTTCTGGGTGGCGAAGAACGGTGGCGGGAACCGCAGCGAGCAGTGGTTCTTGAAGTTCTGAAGCATCCACAGGTTCGTCTTCTCGCCGCGGACGTACACCGGCAGGTTCCACTTCAGCTCCTCCCGCGCCTCTGGGTCGGCATCGAGGCTCAGCTCCCTGAGCGCCTCGAGGTGCGGCCGCTGGACGTCGTTCAGTTGCGCGAAGAAGTCATCGACGCTTGACCGCTTGGGCATCGGCATGGCGTCAGCGTACCCCCCTGCAGCGACGGGAAGCCCCTGCGCGGAGCGGGTATCAACCGTCTAGTGGTCCCGCTCACCGCGAGTATGAGCACTGCAGCTGGGAGCTGCACCGGGTTCGCGACACCGGTCATTCCAGCCACCGGTGCGCTGCTTGGCCACGGGAGCACTCATCCCGCGTTGAGGTCAGCAAGGTCCACCGTACTCGCGATCGTGTGAAACTTGACATCGGGTGGAGCGACGAGCGCGGTCGGGATGGCCTTCATGAACTGGGCGATATGTGGCGTGCCGAAATGCCTCTCCAGCGCCTTCTGACTTTCCCACTCCTCGACGAACACGAACTCGTCGACGGCCTCGGTGTCCTCGTACAACCGGTAGCTGAGGCATCCCTCCTCGGCTCGCGACGCGACTGCGACTGCCTGCCCGATGCGCACGAGGTCACCTCGCCGGCCCGCATCCGTCATGACTCGTCCGACCACAACGATCATCCTCGAGCTCCCCTCCTCGATTGTCGAAGGTCTCGCCGCGGCGGGCGCGGCCGACGGAGTCTACGCCCGCGTCGGACTTCTCCGCCGCACCGTCGCGCGCCCACGTCGTCCGTCGCCAAGGCGCATACGGACCGACCCACGTCGGCCTCTCGCGCCGTGTTTTCGCGCCCTTCAGGCGGCGGACGCCCACACCCCTCAAGTGGCGTATATTGCGCATGTATGGGTACGCGGATGGGGGATTCTCGGGACGGGAGGGTGCCGGTGCGCGCCGAGCAAGGGGGCGACGATCGTCCCGTTGTCGGCCGCGCAGAAGACGGTCGCCGCTCGGTCGCAGCGTCTGGCCTTCGGCGGCGTGCGCTGGTTGGCATCATCCCTGCGCTCATCGGCCTCGCTGCCTGGCTCGTGCCGGCCGCGACGGCGTCTGCGTTCAGCGCGCACGGAAGTGTGGAGCAGGTGTACGTCACCAGCTTGCCCGCCAATGCTCAGATGTCGCTGCTGAGCAAGAAGGGCGAAACGGTGGCCACGCAGAGCGCAGACTCGCTCGGGGGACTGCTGTTTCGGAACGTGGCGCCTGGGAACGGCTATCGGGTTCGCCTGACTTCCAACGGAGAAGAATCGCCCCGCATCACGGTCCGCACGGACGCCGCGAAGCCGTGGGATCCCAGCATCTACAAACAGTCGATCCCCGACAACGGATACACCTACCTGACGACGCGCGACGGCACCCAGCTGGCGGTCGACGTCCACCCGCCTGGCCTGGGCTCGCTCTTGGACTCCAAGTTCTCCGCCTCGCCGGCCGCGAGCCACAACACACGGTATCCGACGCTGATCGAATACTCGGGATACGGCTACGCGAACCCCGCGGGCCCGGAAAGTGGCATTGCGACGCTTGCCAACCTGATGGGCTTCGCGGTGGTCGACGTGAACATGCGCGGGACCGGCTGCTCGGGCGGCGCCTTCGACTACTTCGAAAAGCTGGAGAACCTCGATGCATACGACGTGATCGAGACGATTGCCCACCAGCCGTGGGTGCTCGGACACAAGGTGGGCATGCTGGGCATCTCCTACGGCGGCATCAGCCAGCTGTTCGCCGCGCAGCTCCAGCCACCCCACCTCGAGGCGATCGCCCCGTTGTCGGTGATCGACGCGACAGCGAGCACCCTCTATCCCGGTGGCGTCCTGAACACCGGTTTCGCGGTGGCCTGGGCCGAAGAACGGCAGCATGACGCCCAGCCGGCCGGCGCCGAAACAGGCGAGCACTGGGCGTACGAACAGATCGAAAAGGGCGATCAAACGTGCGCAGCCAACCAGGACCTCCACGGTGAGGCGACGAACCTGCTCGCAGAAGTCAAGGAAAACTCGACCTACAACCCGCCCGTGGCAGATCCGCTCGACCCAGTGACGTTCGTCAACAAAATCGACGTTCCGACGTTCTTGGCCTGCCAGTGGGAGGACGAGCAGACCGGCGGGCACTGCGCCGATCTGGCCGAGCATTTCACCGGAACCGAACGCAAGTGGTTCACGTTCACCAACGGCGCCCACGTCGACTCGCTCGATCCGTATACGCTCGATCGGCTGTACGATTTCTTGGAGCTGTTCGTCGCGCACAGGGCGCCAGAAGCCAACGCGGCCGTTTTGCACGGCTTGGCCCCGACCATCTATCAGGCCGTGCTGGGAGTCCCCAAAGAAGACGATGTCACGCTGCCGCCGGACCCGATCCAGGAACAGCGGAAGTACCCGTCGGCGCTGAGCGCCTTCGAGGCGCTCCCGGAGATCCGGGTGCTGTTCGACAACGGCGCAGGGGCCTCGCCGAGCGGCGCCACGACGCCAGGCAACCCGTATCCGGCGTTCGAACAGTCCTTCTCGTCGTTCCCGATACCGGGGACGATCGCCCGTTCTTGGTATCTCGGGCCGGACGGCACCCTGGGCGAACAGCCCGAAACCGCCGAAGGGGTCGACTCCTACACGTCGAATGCGACCGCCACGCCGCTTACGGACTACTCGGGCAACGCCGGCCCCGGCGGTCTCTGGGGCGACGCGTCCGAGTGGCAATGGAACTGGGTGCAGCCCCAGGTGGGCTCCGCCGTGTCGTATGTGTCGGCACCGCTCAGCACCGACACGACAGCCATCGGTGGCGGCGCCGTAAATCTCTGGGTGGAGTCATCCACTCCGGACGTCGATCTCCAGGCGACGGTCAGCGAGGTGCGCCCCGACGGCAACGAGACGCTTCGTCCAGAGCGGCTGGATCCGCGCGAGCGAGCGCAAGCTCGCCACCAGCTCAACGAACATGTTCGATCAGAGCCCAACGCCGCTCCAGCCAATCCCCACCTTCCTTGCGTCTGATGAGCAGCCGATGCCGGCGGACGAATTCGTTCCCGTTACGATCCCGCTCTACTTCGAGGGGCACGTGTACCGCGCGGGCTCGCGCATCAGGGTCACCATCGCGGCACCCAATGGAGCGCAGCCGGTGTGGTCGTTCAGCCAGACACAGCCGGAAGGCACCACGGCCAACGTGTCGATCGCGTTCGGGCCCGGTATGCCAGCTAGCCTCACCCTCCCGACCGTTCCGGGTGTCAACGTGCCAGCGGGCCTGCCCCCTTGCCCGAGCCTGCGCAACGAGCCCTGCCGCTCCTATCAGCCGTTCGTGAACAACGGTTCCTGACAGGGACTCGGGCCGCGACCTGGGAAGGCGTAGATTTGCAGGGGCGATGAGAGCGCTCGGAATTTGCGCCCGAGCTTAGGCGACGCCCGAACGGCTTGTTGTGCTGCGGCTGGTCACGGTGCGATCGCGGCCGAGGCGCTTAGCCTGATACAGAGCTCTGTCGGCCAGTTCGAGCAGATCGACTGGCGAGGCGTCCGCGGGCGAGGCCGTGGCCACCCCGGCCGAGCACGAGAGCGCGGTGCGCGCGGCGGGGATGCCGGCGATCGCGGCGCGCGCGCGCTCGGCGATGTCGTGGGCGGCGGCAGCGTCGGCGTCGGGCAGGAGGATCGCAAACTCCTCACCTCCCATGCGTGCGAGCGTGTCGTGCGCGCGAATCGCGGTGCGCAGTGCGTCGGCGACGTCGATCAGGATCTGATCGCCATAGGGATGGCCGTGTTGGTCGTTGATCGCCTTGAACTCGTCGAGGTCAAGCATGACGATCGAGACCGCGCTGCCCGCGCGGCGGGCGCGGCTGAACTCAGCGGTACAGGCGCCGTGGAACGCGCGCTGGTTGGCCAGCCCGGTCAGCGGGTCCTCGGCGGCCTGGTGTTCGAGCCGGTCGACCATGCGGGCGTTTGACAGCGCGATCGCAGCGTGCGCGGCGTAGGCGGAGAGCGAGGCGGCGTCGCCCGGGAGGAAGACGGTAGCGCCGTGGGCGAGCGCGACCAGCACGCCGAGCAGCTCGTCGCGGAACAGCAGCGGCGCCGCGCACATCGAGCCGAACGGCATCTGCTGTTGGCGTGGCAACACCGCCAGGGTGGGGTTCGTGGTCAGGTCGTCGATTAGCACGGGGCCGCGCTGAAGCGGTCCTTGGCATTGCTCGTCGGCCCACGAGACCAGAGCCGCCAAGGATGGCGTCGGGATGCCCGAGTGCCGGTCGGCGCGCATCTCGCCGCCGTCGGCCAGCAACAGTGCGAACTCCTTGCCGCCCACCGCGGTCTGCGCCTTCGCGGTGATCTGGTCGAGTACCTCGTCCAGGCGCAGATCCGAGGACAGGTCCTGGAGCGAGGACAGCAGGCGCTCGGCGGCGTCGTCCTGCTCGCGCACGCGCAGCTCGAGCGCGCGCACCCGTCGATGCATGAACCTCATGGCTCGCGCGGCGATGACGAGCTCCCCGGCTGCCAGGATGCCGGCTGCCACGGGGACGAGCAGCGGCTCCGCCAGGGCGCCCGTGCCTGCCAACGCAGCGGCGCCGACGGCGATTCCGAACGCGGCGCGCCGGAGACCGTGCGTGCCGGCGCTCCAGCGCACATCGAACTCGCAGCACCGACCGCCGCGTGCGCCGCAGACGGGGTGCTCGACGTGCGCCAGCGGCAGCCCAAACAGCTGGGGGACCGTCGCCAGCAGTCCCCTCGTGTAGTCGCAGTCGTAGTGGTGATAGCCGACGCCGGCCATATCGACGTAGCGCATGCGCACCCACTCGCTGGCTCTGTCGAGCACGACCAATTGGTGGGCCCAGTTGAACTTGGCGTTGGCGCGCACGACGTTGCCGTACACGAACCCGGGCGTGCCGAGTGCCCGCAGCGTGCGCTTGAGCCCCATCGCGACGGAGAGGTCGAGCGCCGCCGTGCCGACGTGCTCGGCGATGTGAGGGTCTCCGAGCGCTTCCTCGGCGGCCGTCCACAGCGCGATCTTGGTCTCGTAGGAGAACCAGCAGTTCTCGTCGCGCAGCCGCGCCTCAGCGTTCGCTAGACCGGCGCGCGCGAGCATGCGTTTGACCGCCTGTCCGCCGGCTTCGCGCTCCACGTAGGTAAGGATCAGGCGGGATGTCAGCCCGGAGCCGGCATGCTCGCGCCGCCACGCCACGGTGACGTCGGCGTCGCGCCTCGCCGCACCCTCGATTTCGTTGAGCCCGACCATCACCCGTCTGTATCGGCTGCAAGGCGCGTCAAGTGAAGATCAGATACGTCAGAGACCAATCCCCAGCCGGCTGCCGGCTGTCAGGGCCGGTGGATGCGCGCGCGTGCGCTCTGCCGGGTAGCAGGCAATGCGAGTTGCGTGCCGCTGCTGACGCGCTCCTCACACGCCGGTGGCGGGCAGCCACTGGCGCATGCCCGCCGCGACCGCCTGCGTCTCGGTTCCCACGGTCACCCCGGCGCTCGAGTCCAGCGTCTGGAAGTAGAGGCGCTCGTTGCCGCGGGGGTCGATCAGGTAGATCGCCGGCGTGTGGACCACATCGCCATCGTGCTCGACGCAGACATACACCTGGTAGGCGCGGTAGACGGCTTTCAGCTGCGCCGACGGGCCGGTGAGATATTTCCACTCGTGCAGCATTCCGCTGTCCTTTGAGAATCGATAGACGTCGGACACCCGGGTGGCGATCGGGTTGGCGTTGACCGCCACGAGGTCCACCCGGGCGGCGTCGGCGGCGCTGATCCGCGCAAGCGCGTTGTGGAGGATCGCGGCGGTCAGCGGACAGACGGTTGCGCACCGTGAGTCGATGAAGGCCAGCACGACCTCACGCCCCCGCAGCGAGGACAGCGACACGACCCGCCCGAACTGGTCGGTCAGCCTGAAGCCGGGCGCGGTCTTGTGCCGAATCGGGAAACCGCCACCCGCTTCCACAGCGGGCGGGCCGGACGCCGCCGGGACAGCCTGGCCAGAGGCGCCCTGCATGTGGCGCACAGCGAGTATCACGATCGCGAGCGTCACGAGCGCCCCCAGCCACATCACGGCACGGGGGCGACCCGTGCGCGGGAAGCGAGCGACGTCGGGCTTCTCCCCGCGCTCGCTCACGTCAGCGTCCATTCGGTCTGTGCGCCCGTCGTCCCGTTGGTGACCGGCAGCTCCGCCATATCCGCGTCGAGCTGGCTCAGCCAGCGGATCGCGAGCACGACGATCGCGACTACGAACGGGAGATCGCCGAAGCTCCACATGATCCCGGCGGCGATCTGCTGGTCGGTGAACGCCGAGACCCCGCCCGGGCGGTGCGCGAGATGGGCGTAGAAGGGATACAGCGGCGAGCGCGAGAAGGCGAGCAGCATCGACAGGGCCACGTTGGGGACCATCGCGACCACGAGGTAGGCGACGCGCCCCGGGTATGCGAGCGATGGCTTGAATGGAGGCGACGGGATCACCTGCGCCCACAACAGGATGCCGAAGCCGACGAACGTGAGGTGCTCCAGAGCGTGCACCTCGGTGTTTCTGAGCGCGAGGTCATACAGCGCCGGCAGGTGCCAGGCCAGCAAGTTGACGCTATAGAGTCCAAGCACTACAAGCGGCCGCCAGAGCGCCCGGCAGAGCGAGCGCACGGGCGCGCAGCGAGGGGAGAGCGCAAGCGCGCGGGCGACGGTCCGTCGCATCCCAAGCGGCAGCGGGCGCCACAGCGACATCCAGGGCGCGCCGAGCACGATCAGGGCCGGTGCGACCGACAGGAGCAGCACGTGCTGGATCATGTGAGTCCAAAGCAGCTGCCTGGAGAGCGTCTCGATCGGGGTGGCGATGGCGATCACGATCGCCAGCAGGCCAGCGTAGAAGGTGAGCGCGCGTCTGCGTGCGGTCCGGCTGCGCGGCCGGCCGGTGCGTCTGACGGCCAGGCGCTCGCCCAGCAGGTGAAGCCAGAACGCGGCCCATGTCAAGCCGAGGGGAAGTGAGTCCGCCACCAGCTGCTCATTTGATCGTGGCCACGAGCACCGTCATGATCACGGCCGTGATGGCTATCCACCAGAACCAATAGCCCGTCGCCTGGAGCACGTAGTCGCGCCCAGCCAGCCGGCCGCTGTACAGGCGGCCCAGCACTAGCGCGCCGACGAGCACGGCGATGAGTAGGTGGCGGACCGCGTGATAGATGATGAAGAGCCCCATAAAGCTGCCATACGCGTGCAGCGGCAGGGTGTAATCCAGATTTCCGAAAACCACCACGTCGCCCACCAACGCAACGATCGAGATGATCCAGGCAGTAGTCACCCCCAAGCGCACCCGGCGGGAGTCACTCGAGCGCAACCCCCTCTGCCCCCAGCTGAAAGCCGATGCAGCCAACACCGACGCCGCCGTGACGAGCACGCTCCCCACGATTGAGGGTGTGGACTCCTTCGAGGTGAACTGTCCTTGCGTATTGAGCGCATGCAGATACAGGAAGCCCAGGTAGACAGCCAGGACGAATGTGGCGTCGGACACGATCAGAAGCAGCGTTGCCAAGCGGACTTGGCGGGCCCGGGAGCCGACGTCGGGCGCAGGAGCCGCGAACGTCGCGGTGTCGACCCCGGCCCCGGCGAACGTCGGGCCGCCCATCACCCGCGGTCCGCCTCTTCCGTAGTCGTAGGGGCCGTTGGTCACCAGCACGGGGCGCGGGAAGTTGATGAGCGGCACCGGGCTGGGGAGCGTCCACTCGAGCGTACGCGCTCCCCACTGGTTGACCTCTGCACGCCTGCCGGCTATCCACGAGGTGAGGATGTTGTAGGCGAGCACGGCCACCGAGGCGACGATCACGATGGCGAACAGGCTGGAGATGAGGTTCTCGGTTGCGACGCTCGGCACGATGAACGCCTGCCAGCGTGGCTCCCCGCGGATCCCGGCGAGGAACAGCGGGATGAACACGCCGAGGAAGCCGATCTCAAAAAGCCAGAAGTGCAGCCTGGAAAGCCACGGATCGAGCTGGCGCCCGGTCATCTTGGGGAACCAGTAGTAGAAGGCGGCGAGGAATCCGAACACCGTGCCTCCAACCAGCGTGAAGTGGAAGTGCGCGAGGGTGAACATGTTGCTGTGGAAGATCGCGTCGGTCGGCACATCCGCGAGATACAGTCCGGTGACGCCGCCGATGAGGAAGTTGAAGGTGAAGGCCAGCGCGAACAGCATCGGCGGCTCGAGCCGGATCCGCCCTCGCCAGAGCGTCCCGATCAGCGCGAAGAAGATCAGTCCGGTGGGGATCGAGATCGCCTCGGTGCTGAGCATCGTGGGCAGATCGAGCGCGAGGTTGGCGCCGGACCAGTACAGGTGGTGCATCCATACGGCCATGCTCAGCACGACAATGCCGATCGCGCCTCCGACCACGAGCTTGTAGGCGAACAGGGGTTTGCGCGTGAAGACCGGCACGATGTCGCACACGACGCCCAGCGCGGGCAGCAGGATCACGTACACCTCCGGGTGACCCATGAACCAGAACAGCTGCTCATACAGCCAGTTGTTGCCGCCGAGCGAGGCCTGATAGAAGGAGGTGCCGACGGTTCGGTCGAGCATGGTCAGCACCACCGCTGCCATGAAGCTCGGGAACACGATCAGCCCCAGCAGGGTCGACAGGGTGATGCCCCACACCGTCGTGGGGAGTCTCCCCCACGACATCCCTGGCGCACGCATCGTGACGACCGTAGTCACCATGTTGATCCCGCCGAGTGCGATCGACAGCGCAAAGATCAGGATCGTCATGCAGTAGGCGTCCATGCCGACCGCCGCCTGGTCGGCCAGGGGGGCGTATCCCGTCCAGCCGGTCGGGAACCCGCCCAGGACGATCGCGCTGAGAAGGACGGGCACGGCGGTGAACAGCAGCCAGTAGCTGAGGGCGTTCAGCCGCGGGAACGCCATGTCGTTGGCGCCGATCATGATCGGCACCATGTAATTGCCGATAACGGCGCTGAGCATGATGATGGTGGTCGCGATCATGATCAAGCCGTGCATGCCCACGATCGTGTTGTAGGTGGCGGGCGTGAACACCTTGGCTCCGGTCCGCGCCTGCTCGAGGCGGATCATCCACGAGGCAACCCCGCCGACGAGGAACAGGACCAGCACCGTCACCAGGTACTGCATGCCCACCACCTTGTGGTCAGTGCAGAAGCGGAAGTAGCGCCATACGCCCTCGTCCTTGCCGGCAAGCTCGAGCTCTTCCTCGTGCGTGGTGTCGGGTCGCCCGAGGCCCCATCTGACAGGGAAGTTCATGGCGCCGACGCCGACCAGGAAGAAGATCAACCAGGCCAGGTAGGCGCAGACCATGGTGTCGTCGGTCTGCCTTGGGCCGCTCACGACGCTGTTTACGATCACGCCCACCACGATCGCGGCGACCAGGCCGAGCGCCAGCCCCGAGAGGATGCTCGGAACCAGGACGCGGCGCCTGTGAGCAGGCGGCGTGATCTCGTCGTGGGTTGCTGCGGCCGAGCTCATCAGGTGATTTCTTCCGGTTCGTTGTTGGCTGGCAGCGCCTTCTGAGTCGCCCCTGCGGGGCTGGCCAGGAGGCCCGACCTACCGCCGTTTGCCGCGATCCAGGTCGCGAAGGTCGATGCAGGGACGACCTTCACCTGCGAGGACATGAACGTGTGATACAGGCCGCACAGCTCGATACAGCGCACTTCGAAGTTGCCGACTTTGTTGGGAGTGACGACCGGCGTGGCCACCCACTCGCCAGGGTTGGCGTCCATCGCGATTCCCAGCGCCGCCAGTCCGAAGCCGTGAAGCACGTCGTCCGATGTGACACGAAACTGGACGGGCTTGCCGAGCGGAAGCTCGAGCACGTGGCTCTGCACGCCGAGCTTGGGATAGGCGTAGGTCCATGTCCACTCCTGGCCAGTCACGTTCACGACGAGGGCGTTGGCCGCGGACTTGGTCGTCTCCTTGTAGAAGCCGAACATACCCCAACCGACCGTGAAGAAGGCGAGCACCGTGGTCACCACGAGCCACGCGATCTGCTGCCTTGGCTTGGCTTCCAGCGCCGGCCCGTCCTCGAGCTCCTCGGCCGGCACGTTCTCGGGCGTCTTCTCTCGGAAGGTGAACACACTGTAGAACATGAACACCCACACGAACAGCGCCACCGGCACCGCGACGGCCGTGAACACGAGGTCGGTCAGGCTCGCGAAGCCCGCCACGGAGCTAGCTGGTTTGTTCTCGACGAGCGGCACGACCAGGATCGCCAGCGCGACGAACACCACCGAGAGCACGGCCCAGACGGTCAAGACGCGCCGGATGTGCGAGTGCCCGGCCATGCGATCAGGTCACCGTCACCGTTCCGGCCATGTAGCCGGTGGTAGCCATCGCTCCGCCGAATCCTTCCTGCCCGCCAAACCCTTCGCCGGCGAGTCCTTCGCCGCACGGCACGTAGCAGTGCCACACGTATCTCCCGGGCCCGCCAGTCTTGAATTTGAAGACGATCACATTCGGCGCCGGGTATTCCTGGCCCGCGATGTGTTCGGTGTTGGGCGCCTTTTCGGAGACCCCCAGCAGCGGGACGTTCACGAACAGCTGGGTCTGACGCGCGTTCGGGGGGGTCTGGATCGTGAAGGTGTGTGCGACTTCTTCAGAGCTGATCTGTCGCACCGGCTTGCCATTCACGTACATCACGTTGCCGACCGTGCCCCTGACCTGGGCGAAAAACGGGTTGTGCACGGTGCTGCCGGTGTCGTACTGCCTGATCGTCACGGTGATCGTGCTGTACGCCGGGACCTTGATGCTCGTGCTCGGGCAGTAGGTGACCCATTCGGGGTGCGGGCCGCCTCCGGGGCCGCCGTTGCTGCCGTGGCAGGCGTAGCTGTCGGGGAAGGTGGAGAGGTAGATGTTGGGGCCGGTGGTAGCCGCCACGGCGGCCGGCTCATAGCCGAGGCCTTTGATGGAGCGCGTCCCCTCGACGAGCCCGGCGAAGATCAAGAGCAGCACCAGCAGCGTGACCAGCACGCCGACGGCCTGCCGGCCACGGCTTGGCATCCTAGGCTCCACCTCCCGCCAAACGCAGGCGCTCGGTTCGGCAGTGTGCGGTGGGGGCGGGACGGGTGCGCCGCGCTGCCCGGATGGGCGCTCTCGCCGATGCCCGCACATACCCCCTCATCTGGCCGACGCTATATTTCGCGCCGAGCAGGCTGCATCCGTAATCGTTGCGGTCGGACCAGCAGTATTCTCCCGCAACTCCCGGAAACTGCGTTACGACGAGCGCGTCCCTACGCGATGCCCGACTCCAAGCCAGGGCGCCGCGCCTTCAGCTTCGGTGCTCGGTGTTCGGGTGGTCCGGGTGTCCGAGATCCCATTCGCGGGTGGAGTTGCCGCACGCGGGGATGCCGCCGGCGTCGGTCAGCATGCGCGCGAGGTGAAGCGTGTTCCACGCCAGGAACACGGCGTTGCGTGGGCGCTGACCTCCCCGCAAGAAAACGGCGCGAACGCGGCAGGCGGCGGTAAGAGTGAAACCTCGGGCGGCGGTGGCGGCGGAACAGGCGGCTCGATCCGAGGTCCGCGAGCGCCACGCCGTCACGGCAGGCCAGACTTGGCTCTCCCGCGCTATGCCTGCGCTTCTACGCCTTGCCGGTGGTCGGAGGCGACCCGGCTCCGGCGGCCGGCCGGCGCCGCGTTCGTTTGGCCTTGGGCGGGCGCAGCTCTGAAGCTGAGCGCTTGATGCCCTCGGCGAGCACGGCCACGTCGGGCGCTGCCACGCTGTCGGCGTTGAGGCCGAAGACCATCTGCCCGGCGTAGGTCACGACCGCGATCCCGATCGTGTGCCCGGCGAATAGGGGTACGAGCGGGAGGACCTCCACGAGCGGGGCGCCGAACGCGTACAACCGCTGCGGATCACCGGGCACGTTCGTGATCGTCAGGTTGAACATACGGGTGCTCCCGAACATCAACCTCGCGAGCAGCGCGCCGGCGAGCGGCGGCCCCATGTCAGCCAGGTCGATGATCGTCTTGCCACCGGTGCGTTGCGAGCCGGCCTTGAGCTGCTCCGCGCGCTCGACGACGCGCCGGTAGCGCTCGATCGGGTCTGCCTCCGTCACCGGCAGCTCGACGAACAACGACGTCAACTCGTTGCCGAGCGCGTGCTCACGGTCCCGTGAGCGAATGTTCACCGGCACCTGTGCCCGCAGGTCGCGGTCCGGCAGCACGTCACCGCGGGAGAGCAGCAGGTGTCGCAGCCCACCCGCGCAGAGCGCGAGCACGACGTCGTTGACAGTGCCACCAAGATGCGTCCTCGTCGCCTTGACGTCGGCTAGCTTCAGCCGCACGGTGGCGAACTGGCGGGTACCGCTCATCGGCCCGTTGAGGCTCGACTGCGGCGCCCCTATCACCTCGTCGCGAGCGACCAGTTCGGCAGCGGCCCGGATGCGATCGAGTGATTCGCGAGGGTGCAGCGCCGCGCCGACGCCGGCCCGTGCCCCGCGCACGACCAATCCGGGCGAAAGCCAGAACCGGCCGCTGCCGTGCTCTTCGACCTCCATCTCGCCGCGCCGCGGCGGCTGGGAGTGCGACGGCGCCTCCGGGGAGGCGTCGAGCAGGACGTGCCCGATGTCAACCGAGCCGACTCCGTCGACGAGACAGTGGTGCGTCTTGGTCGCAAGCGCCCAGCGTCCCTTCTCGAGCCCGTCAAGCAGCGTCATCTCCCACAGCGGACGGTGGCGGTCCAGCCGGTGCGACCAGAAGTCCCCGAGCCACTCATTCAGCTCGGCCTCGCCGCCCGGCGCCGGCAGCGTCGCGTGATGCACGTGCGCATCCGGATCGAACGCCTTCACCGGCTTCCACGTAAGCCATGTGAGCGGACCCGCATGCGAGTCCGAGAGCTGCTGGGAAAAACGCGGGAGGATCCCTACCCGCTCGCGGACGTACGCGCGGAGCTCGGTGATGTCCGGCGTCCCGCCGCCGGGGAGCGGATCGAACGTCAGCGCCGCGCCGATGTGCATGTGCGCGCTCTCGTCGAACTGCTCGAGCTCGAGGAACATCGTGTCCAGCATCGTCAGCTGCTCAGCCATGGCCTCTGACTCCCCTTCGTGATAGCCAAAGGCGGAACTTAGCGCGCGAGGCTCGAGGCGGCATCGGCATAACCCACGCGTTCGGGTCCGCACTTACCCACGTTTCCGAGCATGCCGCCGACGCCGTGGCGAGCGCCTCGGCCCCCCACTCCACCCCATCGAGGTCTCGCTGTGTGGCTGCCTATAACGTGTTGACGATGGCGCCGCTCCATCGCCTCACCCGTCAGGTCCACCTCGGTGTCGAGGTTGCCGGCGCCGCGTGGCCCCAATTCATCCGTCCGCTCGTCCTCGAGGCCGTATCGCATCGGCCGATCCGCGAGGTGCTCCCTGGCGTCCACCATTGGACCGCGATCCACCCGAAGATCAGGCTGCCCGTCGACTCCTACTACCTCGAGGCCGCCGGGGTCGTTCTCGACCCGATGGTGCCGCGTGAGGGTCTCGACTGGTTCGAGCGGCGAGAACCCCCAAGCCAGATCGTCCTCACGAACCGCCACCATCTCCGCCACAGCGAACGCTATGCGGAGGCCTTCGGCTGCCGGATCCGCTGCAGCGACGCCGGCTTGCATGAGTTCGAGCGAGGCCCGGCGGTCGCGGGCTTTGCTTTCGGCGATGAACTGGCACCCGGGCTCACTGCACACCAACTGGGAGCGATCTGCCCAGACGACACCGCGCTGCATATCCGTAACGCCGGCGGCGGCGCACTCGCCTTCGCAGACGGTGTCACACGACCGCGCGGCGGCGGCGGGCTCGCGTTCGTACCCGGGTTCCTGATGGGCGATGACCCCGTGACGGTGCGGGCGGGGCTGCGTGGGTCGCTACACGCGCTGCTCGACCTGGACTTCGACAACCTTCTCTTCGCCCACGGCGAGCCGCTCATCGGGGGCGGCAAGGCCGTACTGCGCGAATTCATCGCGAGCGGGTGATCGGTGCGATCCCCGGCGATGGTCGCGGGGCGCGATCGGATGTCAGGCGCCTGAACCGCGGGAAGGCCCCGGTGGGGCACCCGCCTACGCGCCCGGTTCTGCTGACTCCACAGCGACACCGGCTGCGTCGAGCACCGCGGAGGCGTGCTCCAGCGCGAGCCGCCCAGCCGCCTCCAGCACCGCAGGCCGGCGCTCGAGCTGTCCAACCTCGGGGCCGCCGCGCTGGAGGCGCAGCCCGTATACGAAGGATCCCCGGGGGTCGGGCTCGCTAGTCGCGGTCGCGATCTCGCGCACGACGGCCTCGTAGTCGGAGGTGCGGCGGCGGTGCAGCTCGAGGAGCGCGGGGTTGAGCCTGCGCAGCCGGCGTTCAATGATCCGGTTGGCAAGTCGCGGCGGCGGCGTACGCGAGACTCCGAGCGGCCGCGTCATCAGGACCAGCACGTGCGTCGCGCCCTGGTGCGCTGCCACCTGATGCGGGATCGGTTCCGCGAGGCCGCCGTCGAGCCACCGCCGCCCGCGGAACTCGACCGGCGCGCCGCCCAGCCAGGGCATGCGGCTCGACGCGAGCAGGGCGCATCGCAGCTCCTCCTCCGAGCGTAGATCGGTGAGGTCGTCGGCGACCGCGGTGTCGATGTCCACCGCGACGCAGTGCAGGGGGACACTGCTCCTCACCGTCCTGGAATGGCGCGCGGCGTCGAGCCGCTCATCGACGTGGTCGAGCGTGAAGGCAACGTCGATCGCTGCGCGCCCAATCAGCAGCCGGTACGGGTTGATGAAACGGCGCGTGGCGAACGCGGCGTGATACGCCGCCAGGCAGCCCTCGACGACGCCCGCCAGGAACGCCGCCGCGTTGAGCGCTCCAGCGGACGTACCGACGACGAGGTCGAAGCAGTCGAGCAGGCGCCGGCGCTCCAGCGCGCTCGCCATGCCCGCGGACACAACCCCACGCATTCCGCCCCCCTCCAGGACCAGGGCGAGCCGCTGACCATCCGTACGCGCCCCGGGCCGCGTGCCATCTGTCGCGCGCTCACGCAGAAGCGCCAGAACGGGGTGTGGCGCCGACACCGCGCAGACGATACTCGCCGGCCCGAGTCACCTGGCAGGAGCAGCGCTTGGGATGGGGGACCCCGCTACCGGGGAGACCAGGAGCGCGCCCCGAGACCAGGAGTCAGGCACGACTCGCCCGGCCCCACGCCCGGCTCTTGTGACGAACGTGACAAACATGGAGGTAAAGGAGTAGTCTCGGCCGAGGGTTAGCCGCAGCCCTACTCGATCGGCGGAGACGAATGGATGGGAGACCGGGATGGCCAGCATGGAGACACTGACGGACAGCACGGATTCGACCGGCATGGGCGGGAGCGTCCAGAGCTCTGCGCCGAACGAGGTTCGGGCGCTGAGCGCCCTGGCCTTTGACGAGCTGCGCAGTTTTCCCGGCGCGATCCGCGATATGCACCTCGGCATTGCGCAGCGCGCCTTTCGCGGCGTAGGGCCGGCGGCTCGCCCGGTGCAGCTCATCCACGACGCGCTGTCGAGCCGCGCATATGGTGCTATCGGGATGGGTGCCTCGGGGCTCGGAAGGGCCGTCGACGCGTCGCTGCAGCAGCACGGCATCGGCGAGCAGGTTTCGCTGTCCACCAGCCCGAAGGGCAGCTTCGGGCTGGCCGTGCTCAGCGGCCTCATCGGGGATCGGCTGGAGCGCGACGGGAGCGCACTTCACCAGCCCACGGCGGCGCGGATGCACGGACAGCGGATAGGCCTGGATCGGGCCTCGCTGCGCGACGCATTCCCGGAGGCCACTCCTCGCCTGGCCATCTTCATACACGGGCTGACCGGGGATGAGTTCTGCTGGTCCTGGGGGCAGAACCTGGCGACCAATCCTGGTGCTGAGGAAGCCTATGGCGCGCGGCTGGTCACAGATCTCGGCTACACGCCGGTCTACCTGCGCTACAACAGCGGCCTGCACATCTCCGAAAACGGCCGCACGGTGGCAGCCCTGCTTGACGAGCTGGTCGAGGCGTGGCCGGTGGGCGTGCAGCAGATCGCGCTGGTCGGCCACTCGATGGGCGGCCTGGTGGCGCGCAGCGCCACACACCAGGCGGATGAGCACGGCCAGAACTGGGTTCAGCACGTTCGGCATGTCGTCTCGCTGGGAACGCCGCATATGGGCGCACCCCTCGAGCGGGGCGCACACTGGGCCGCGGTAACACTCGACAAGCTGCCCGAGACGCGCATGCTCGGCAGCTTCTTGAAAAAGCGAAGCGCCGGGATCCGTGATCTGCGCCACGGCTCCCTGGTTGACGAGGACTGGCTTGATCGCGACCCGGAGGCGCTGCGCGCCGTCGCCTGCAAGGAGGTCCCGCTGCTGGCAGGGGCGACCCACTACTTCGTCTCGGCCAGCGTCACCCGCGACCCCAAGCACCCCCTTGGACGCCTGCTTGGCGACATTCTGGTGCTGGTACCCAGCGCGAGCGGCAAGGGCAAGAATCGCCGGATCCCCTTCCGCGACGAGCATGGCCATCACATAGGGGGCACCCACCACCTCGCGCTTCTCAACCACCCAGAGGTCTACGAGCGCATGCGCGCCTGGCTGGCAACGGCACCAGAGGCGCTCGCCGCTCACGCCTAGCCCGCGCCCGATAGCCGCCACGATGATCGTCTCCGTTGGATGCGCTCTGGATTCACCGGCGGCTGACGGTGATCGCGACGAGCGCGCGCCTTCGAGTAGCCAGACGTGCCGATGACCGACCCCTGACGAGGGATAATGAGCGGGCGATGCTCGAGGGCTTCACGAGACTCGACGCGCTTCGCGGCGGGTGCCGCGAGAGATCTCTCACGGTGTCTGCTTGGTGTGTGCCGGCGCTCCTGGCCCTGATCATCTGCAGGTCGTTCGTGCCGGCCGGCGCGTACGCGCAATCCGCCAACGTCGCCGCCACGGGCGCCTACATCCAGGCCAACTACCAGCTCGTACAGACCGTCTTCTCAAGCATCGCCCGAGTCGAAGCGGCTGTCCACGGCGTGCTCGACCGGACTCGGCGGGAATGCCCGACGGCGGCTTCCGGCTCCCCGCAGGACCCCCAATCCACCCAGCTCAGCGACGAGGTGATCGGTGCGATGGTCACCGCCGTCGTCCAGCTCGACCCCGCCGCCGGACGGCGGTTCGTTGCGGCTGTCGGCCCGCTGCGCTGGAGCAGCCCGCAGCTGACGCGCACCATCCACGCCTACGGCGACAACGTTCGGGCACTCGTCGCGCTTGCGCCGCCGGCGCTTTGTGCCGACGTGCACGCCTGGGCCGCCGACGGCTTTCACTCGCTACCGGCGAGCACCGTCAGGTTCGACGCGGTCTTCATGCCCAACTGGGTCGCCGCCGGGCTCCTGCCCACCGGCTTGGCAAGGTTCGAGACGCCCGCCGAGCGCCCGCTGCTGGCGCGCACCGAACACATGGAATCGGAGCTGACCGAACTCGAAGCCCGCGAAGTCGAAACGTGGCGGGAGATCATGAACACGCTCGAGCTGTTGCCCTAGGAGCTGGACGTTCGCCGGCCTGGGCCCCACCCGGGAGGGGAATGACCCGACCACGCTCCGCCAAAGAGCGGTGCGAAGGCATCCGTGCCTTCGCGTCTCGCTGTCGCATGCGCCCGTGCGGGGATCCCTCTCGTCCCCATGCGCACCAACGCAACACGCGGCCAGGAGTTGCGCTGGGCGCGCCGACCCGAGACTCGCCATCAGCCGATGACCACGGCCGACCGCCAGCGTACGCGCGGCATGTCGGCACTCAACCCGAGCGCTCTGCCGCTGGGCTAGGACCTTAGGATCCCCAATGGACAAGGGGCCGCCAGCGGCTGGGTTGGCTCAAGTAGTGGCTCGCGGGCGCCGATTCAGGTGGGCAGTGACGGGAATCCGCGCATTGACGGCTCGCTACGCGGCGAGGTCGTCCGCCCACCTCGGCCTCAGGCCGGAGGGCGACTCTTCATGACCCCTCGGTGAATGTGGAGCCCGGCCGGCCGATCATCGTCGCCAGGGCAACAGGACCCGCTGGGTCCCCGGCTGCGATCGATCCTCAACAGTCGACACACAGCGCCGGGAGTCCCTCGGGGCCGACTCCCTGCTCTATGCATGCGAGGTACGCGATGCCGCGATGTATTCCGTCGATGACGAGCACGGTGCCGTCGAACACGCCTATCCGCATGACCACGTCGGTCGTCCACCGCTTGTTCGCCATGTCGTCGATGAAGCGCTCAACGCGCAGGTCATCCGCGCGGTCCGCGGCCGCGTCGAGCGCGTTGCTGCGCTCCCGATATATCGCCAGCAGCTGCCCGACCGTCTTGTAGCTCCTGCCCATGTAGCCCATGAAGCTGGCGAACAACGTCGGCGTTGCGGCCAGTTCCGCGGCGGACAAGGGCTTGAGAGCCATCGCGATCATCCTCCCTCGGCGGGCTGCGCGGCCATATGGGCCGTCGGCCAAACATGTCGCCCTCGGTTGGTACATCCGTCGGTAGGCGCGGGCCAGCGCGGGGAGGACGTCGTCTGAGAGAATGCGGTCGTGGCGGGGGATGTGCGGATAGCTCTTCCTGGAGGCGGGGAGTTGAGCGGCGCGGCCGCGATCCCGGAGACTCAGGGGCTCCATCCAGGGGTCGTCGTCATCCACGAGGCCTTCGGAGACCAGCCCGAGATGCGTGAGGTCTGTGACGAGTTCGCGCGGCGCGGCTACGTAGCTGTGATGCCGGACCTCTACAGCGCGGGCGGGCCGAGGTTCGTGTGCGTTGCCAGGACGATGATGGAGGTCGCGAGGGGCAAGCCCGGGCGAGCCTGCGATCACGTGGCTGCGGCCCAGGCGTGGCTCGCGGCGCGCGACGATGTCGACCCCGAGCGGATCGGGGTGATCGGCTTCTGCATGGGCGGGAGCTTCGCGCTCACCTACATCGGGCAGCCGGCCGTGGATGTCAAGGTGGCGGCCGTCAACTACGGCGAAGTCCCGCGGCGCGCCGACGCACTCCGCTCGTCCTGTCCGGTGGTCGCCTCCTACGGCCGTCGGGACATGGTCACGAGCGGCCACGCCGCCCGTCTGCGCGAGCATCTGGAGAAGCTCGGCATCGAGCACGACGTCAAGCTCTATGAGGATGCAGGCCACAGCTTCATGACCGAGGGCAGCCACCCGATCGGCCGCCTCGTGTTCCTGCCGATGCGTATCGGCTACGAGCAGGCCGCGGCCGCGGACGCGTGGGAGCGGGTGTTCGCGTTCTTTGGCGAACGGCTGCAGAAGCCCGGTCCGGGCCTCAGCGCGGAGGGCGACGCGGCGCCATAGGCGGCGCGGACGTTCTGCGCCCCGTCGCTCGGCGTGCGGGATACTCTCAAGGGAGGATGTCCCAGGAGAACGTGGATCTGGTTCGCACGATCTATGAGCTGTGGAGCCGGGACGAGTCGGCCAACCATTTGATCGACCCGGAGCTCGAGTACGTGAACCCGTCCTACGCGGTCGAGTCCGGGACCCGCCACAACCGGCGCGCGCTGGGCAAGATCCGCGAGGTCTATCCAGACTTCCACGTTGAGCCGGAGCGATTTGTGGACGCAGGCGAGGATGTTGCGGTGATCGGCATCGCGCGGGGCACCTCGGCCAGCGGCGTGGAAGCCCAGTGGCGCCAGGGCTATGTGTGGACGGTCCGTGACGGCACGGCGATTCGCTTTCGCTGGTTCAACACTCCCGGGGAAGCCCTCGAGGCCGTGGGGCGGCAGGAGTAGGCGCTCTCAGACCGGCGTGAGCACCCTCAGGAGCCGACCGACAGCACGGGCCACCCGCGGGTGGACCGGCGTTCAGCGTCAGCCCCCGTTCAGCGTCCGCCCCGCGAGGAGCTAGTTGACGACCAGCGTGGCTTTCATGCCCGCCGCCTCGTGGCCGGGGAGCGAGCAGAAGAACGTGTAGTTGCCGTGGCGGAGGTCGAGCGTGAGGCTCGGGTGGGCATTTGGCGCAGTGTTCGGGAGCGCCCCCTGTTCTGAGCCTTCGGCAGGTTCGACCACGTGCAGGTTGTGTTCGTCTTGGCCGTGATTGACGAATTCGATGATCACCTTGCCGGCGGGCACGCTCGGGCGAGAGAGGACGAATCGGAACACCTGGGTGTCTTCCGCGGTGACCTCGACGCGCGCCGGCGCGGGAGCGGTCGGGGATTCCGTGGGCGGCGGTTCGGCGCCGGTGCTGCCAGGCGGCGTGCTCGGGCCGCTCGAACCGGGACCGACGGATGGCGGGAGCGTCGCCCACGGCCCCGTCGTTCCCGACCCCGTCGAGCCGGCCGCCGGCTTCGGCGGCGGCGGAGCCGTGGTGGGCCTGTGATCGCGGTGGAGGCGCTTCGCCGCGCGCCTATCCGGGCAATGGCGGTGCCGCGTGCGGTGACATGTCCGCGCGCCGTGCGATCGGCCGTGCGACGCGGAACGCCCGGTTGCGGCGACCGCAATCGCCGCCGAGGCCCCGAGGGCCGCGCCGAGCACGCTGAGGAGCAGCGCCGATCGCGCAGCGCGGAGCACGGTCACTTCACCAGGACGGGGCGTTCGAACGACGCTGCTTCGGGGATCACCAGGCCCGCTTCGGTCTGGAACCACTGCTCGAGCAGCGAGCAGTACATCGCGCGAAAGTCGGACGTCGGGAGGAGGTTTTCGTTGACATCGAGTTTCGAGAGGCCGGGGAACTCGCCGACCATTTCCCCCGAGGCCCGCGTGCCGATCAGGAACGCGACGCCGCCGGCGCCGTGGTCGGTGCCCGAGCCGTTTTCCCTCGGTCGGCGACCGAACTCCGACCACAGCTGGATGAGAACCCGCTGATCCAGGCCGCGCGCTTCGAGGTCGCGTTGGAATGCGACGACCGCGGCCACCGACTGTTCGAGGTTCGTGGTGAGGGTGCCGGCCTCGCCGGAGTGCGTGTCGTAGGAGCCGACGGCGTTGAGCGAAGCACATTTGATCGGCAGTTCGGCGTGGAGCATCGCTGCGAGCGCTGCGAGCCGTTCGGCAAAGTCCCCGCCGGGATAGGTGACCGGCGAGCTGTCACCGGTTTCTTGCTCGGCTTTCACGAACTCGGCCATCTTGTCGAGCACGAGCGCGGTGTCGTAGGCGGCGTTGCGTGCCTGCGTGTAGGCCGGCGAGGGCGCGGCGAGGGCGCCCAGGGCCCCGAATGTCTGCAGCGCCGGTCCGCTGACCGGTTCGTCCAGGCCGTTCGCCCACATCGTGTAGTCGGTGGGCAATGACACCGCAGCGACCGGCATCTCTGCTGTTGCGAGAGCGGGCGCCAGCGAATAGTCGAGCGACAGTCCCTGCAGCGGGTTGTCGGGTTCTCCGGCGCGGTCGAGGTAGCGCCCCATCCAACCGGAGCGGGCGTTGGTGTCCAGCTGGCCGACCTCCCAGTAATGGCGGCTGGTGAAATGGCTCTCGTCTGCGGGCTCGTAGCCGATCGCCGGAAAGACGGTCACCTTGCCTTCGCCGTGCAGGTCGGCCAGCCCGCCGGCCGCGGGATGCCACATCAGCGTTTCATCCTCGGTGAAGATTTGACCGGATCCTTCCGCGAGGCCGAGCACGGGGCGAAGTTCTTTGTACCTCGCTTCCCTGACCGGTGCGAGCACCGACAGCGCGTCCCATCCGCCTTCCATGAAGATCGAGACCAGCACAGGCTGGCTCGGGCTCGCGGCCGACGCCTTGGCGATGCCCTCTTCGAACCGGCGCGGGCTGAGCATCGAGGCGCCGTATACCGCCAGCGCGGTTCCGGCCGAGCGCAGCAGAAAGGTACGCCTGGTCAACCCGGTGCCGGCGGGCAACGGCATCCCCGGCTCGATGTTCGGCAGTCCCTTCCCGGCGACCGCGACCCCGCGGCGCAGCAACTGCGATCGGGTGAAGTCGTTGCACGAGCAGCTCCTGGCCATGGTCAGCTCTCCTCCTTCGGTGTTCGCCGCGCGCTCATCTCAACTCACCTGCATGTCCGGAGATGTCGCGATCAGCATGCGCAGCGCGTTTTGGCGCATGGCGCGGTACGGGCTCCGCTCCCAGCTTGCGAGCGGTTCTTTCAGGCAGGACTCCGCGAATTCGGCGATGCACTGCTGGGATTCAGGCGAGAGGGGCGGGTTGGCCCAGTACCCGAGCGCGTTCGACAGCGCTGTAGCGGGATCCTCGGTCGCGCTGTATTCGGGCTGGCCACTCGGCGGCCACGGGTTCGGGTATGTCTTCGCGGTCACGTAGCTGGCCATTTCCCAGCGGGCCTTGGCGGTCGAAGTGTCAAGCCAGCGGGTGAAGTCCCAACCTGACACGTTCGGCGGGTAGAACAGCTGCTGACCGGCGTTCGCTGAGAGCCACGCCCAGGCCGTGGTGTCGATCGGGCGCGAGATCGAGCGCAGGAGGCCGGCGTTGTAGACGACCGGCGGGGTCAGGAGCTCGGGTCCCTCATAGAAGTCCGGGTGCTGCAGGATCGCCTCGACCGTCGCCTGGATGCTGTAGCCCGAGCTCGTGTACAGGTACTGCAGCGACGCGAGGGTGGCTTCGGAGGGCTGGGTGGGGATGAAGTAGCCCCACAGCTTGGTGACGAAGAACGATGCGTGGAGAGGGTGGCTGACGCACAGACGGACGGCGTCTTCATAGTTCCATTTACCGGTCTGCCCGAACACGGTCTTCTGGCCGTTGTCGTGGTAGCTCGGGTCGAAGCGGAAGTTGTAGTTGCCGAGTTCAGCCGACCAGTCGTTGCGCCAGCCGGTTAGCGCGCGGGCCATTTCGCGCACGTCATCCTCGGTGTATGCGCCGCGGTCGGCGCCGAGCGAGAACAGCTCCATCATCTCGCGCGCGTAGTTCTCGTTGGGGTCGCTCTTGCTGTTGGACGTGCCATTGAGAAACACGAGCATCGCCGGGTTGGTGGTCACCGCGAGGAACAGGTCGTGGAAGCTGCCGAGGGCCATCGCCCGGAACAGGTTGTTCTGATCGAGCATCAGCTGCTGGCTGTTGACCTGGGCGTTGGAGTTGGCGAACCAGTCGTGGAAGATGAACGTCAGCCGCTCGACGAGCTGCTGGTCGGAGCGCACCATTCGATCCAGCCACCAGCAGTGGTCCTGGCCCCACGCGTTGGCGGGATCGAGCGGGTTGCCTTCTTCGTCGACGGGTGGCGGGCCGCTCAGCGTCGCCGCTCCGGAAGGACGGGTGAGGCTGAAGACGACCTGTTGCAGCGGCTGTCCCACGAGCTGCTCGGCCTGGCCGGGAGTCGGCCCGAAGCCGGCGCGCCAGAGCAGGCGCTGAGCCTGCTCGAAGGTGATCGGCGGAGAGCTCAGCGCCGGGACCGGGGCCGGCGAGGGCGCGGGCGGCGTGGGGGGAGCCACAGGCAGCGCGATCGGAAGCGTGCCGCGCGGCGGGGCGAGCACAGGAGGCGGAAGCCGCTTGTGGTGCTTGCGCCGGCGCTTGTGCTTGCTGTGGCGCTTTTCGTGCGTCGCGTGTTGATGCTTGTGCTCTTTGGCCTTGGCGCGCTTGTGACGCTCATCCGGAGCGGGCGGTGAATGTGTCGCCTCGCCTTGACGCTTCGTCGCAGTGGGCGCGCTCTTTGTCATCGAGCGGGTGCCGTCTTTGTGCTTGGGCAGGCGTCGACCAAGTCGAGCATGTGAAGGGCCTCGGCCGCCGCCCACTTGCGCGTTTGCTGCGCGCCGTGATGATCGACAGATGTCCTACGCGGTCGCGCTGCAGGCGGGCGCGATGGCGCCGATGCGCTTCAGGCGGCGGCGATGGCGCGGTCGCGCCCTATGTACTTGGCGAGGTAGAGGGCCTGGTCGGTGCGGGCGATGAGCTGATCCGGAGTCTCTGCACCATCCCACAAGGCGACGCCCGCCGAGCACGTCTGCCCATCGGGAGTCGCAGCCCGCACGCGCTCGACCACCGACAGGGCATCCTCGAGCGGGCAGCCCGGGAGCACGAGGGTGAACTCCTCACCACCGTAGCGTGCAATGAGGTCTTCCGGTCGAAGGCATGCGCGCCACGCTGCCGCGACGTCTTTCAGGTATGCGTCGCCGGCTTGGTGGCCGCGAGTGTCGTTGAAGATCTTGAAGTTGTCGAGGTCAAGCATCCCGAGACAGAGGGGTCGCTGTTCGCGGGCCGCCCGTGCGAGTTCGCGAGGGAGCTCCTCAAAGAGCGAGCGCCGGTTGCCAAAGCCGGTGAGGTGATCCGTTCGGGCTGCCTCCTCGAGGCGTGCCAGGAGATCAGCGTGGTCGATCGCGACCGCCGCCTCGGCGGCCAGCAGGTTCATGGCGGCGCTGACCCGTCGCGGTAGCCGGAGCAGTCGTCGATCCCACGCTACCGCGAGGACTCCGACCGTGGCGCCGTCGCTGAGGATCGGCTGGCAGAAATAGGCGCGAGGGCCGGCGGGGTCGTGAGGGTCGCTCGAACCCTCGGCAAGGTCCCCGACGAAGCGCGACTGTGTCGAGCGATAGGCGCGAGTAGCCTCGTCGACGGTGCGGATCGAGGCGGTCGGTCCGGACAGCAGGTCAACCCCTGCGGTGGCGGTTGCCGCGAGGATGGCTCCCTCGGCGTCGGGCTCAAAGAGCGCCGCCGCGACGGCCCCAGCCACGGTCCGGGCCGACTCGCAGATCGCCGAGCGCGCCATCGCGGGGTCACTGGTTGCCAGCACCTCGTGACTGGCCGAGGCGACGACGGCGAGATCGGCCGCGTGGGAGCGGACCTCGGCAACCAGACGCGCGACGAGCGTCCCCGCGACACCCAGCGTGCCGAGCGTGAGCAGCCACGGAGTCACTGCGGAGCCGGACGGACTCCTGAGGTCGAGCACGACCGCGTAGAGGAGGCCGACGAGCGCCAAGTGCCCCAGAGCCTGACGTGGTGCAAAGAAGTAGAACGCGTAGAGCCCGACCCACAGAAAGAACAGCGAGAAGTAGCTCGCGCTTTCGCCGCTGAAGTAGCTCGCCCCCGCGATCAGGGTCGTCCCGAGGCCCACGACCAGATGCAGGTGGCGAGGGCGGACGCGGCTTCCCGCGAGCACCAGGCCAAGAGCCGCGCAATAGGCCACCAGCAGCAACGCAAGAATCGCCCGTGTGTTGAACCGGGGGGAATGCGGGAGCACAACGGAGAGCAGCGCAAGCGTGGCGCCGGCGGCGAACAACCCCGCCAACAGGCGGGCCATGACCGCGCGCTCGTCGTCCTGGCGTCGACCGGCCCAGCCCGTCGGGTTGCCGTCAGCCTCCGATCGGAGTCGCATTTCTCTTCATCGGGCGCTCAGCGGCGATTCTTGACGCCCGCACGCGAACACCGGCTGTGAGCTTGCCCGGCGTGAGGCCGACGGGAAACGCGAGATGGGGCGGCCACGGAGGCAGCCGCCCCATCATCGATCTCGATCCGGCGCCTACCTCATGCGGGGGTCGACGTACAGCCCGTAGAGCCGATAGTCCTTCTTCTTGCCGCCGGTCGCGAAGTGGAAGCGGACCTGGCGGGTTTCTTCCGTGTGGCCCGCGATCTGGGGTCGCACGTTGAAGGGTTCCGACAAGCTCCAGCTGCCCTGCTGTCCATCGATCGAGCCGACGCTTTTCGGCTGTTCTGCCGTCTTTGTGCCGGCATATGCGACCGAGACGGCCACTCCGCCGGCGCCTTGGACGCTCTCCAGCCACACTCGGGCCGTGGGGTAGAGCAGGGTCACACAGACCGGGGGACTCACTGCTTCCGCGCCGCTTGGCAGGTCGAGCGCCGAGCCGGACGTGCCGTCGGGCTGCGTCGAGTCGACAACCCGCGCTCCGCCATTGAGTTCCCAGCCTTCCGCGGGACCGTTGAACGTGCTGCCCTGGACGAGCGTGTAGTAGTTGGAGTCATTCAGCGCTCCAAAGGGCTGACTGAACGTCTGGCCCGGACATTCCGCCAGCACAACTTCCTTGCTGGCCAGGGCCGGAGCTGCGGTGAGACCGACCAGCCCGACACAGACGGTTGCTGTGCGGGCGATCCAACTTGCGAATTTGCTTGCCGTGGGGCGAGACAGAGACATCGTGTCCTCCGTGACGTTCCACTGGCGACCGAGCTATCTCGTCCTTGAGACCTCTGGTTTTGCGTCCTCGCCTCACGACGAGTTTGCCTTTTTCAGTGCTTGGGTTGGTGTCTTCACCAGCACTATCGGGACGACAAGCGCTGCCCCTTAAGGCCTACGGACGGATGTTCGACGGCTGACAATTCGGGTCGATGCGAGTCGTCCTGGCACGGCATCGACCCTAAGCCTCCCGCACTCGCGTGACGATACACGGCAGTACGCCCATGTCGGTGCACGCGATCAACGAAGCCGAGCGCACGCGGGACTCCCACGTCCAGCGCGGTCGACCGATGCGCCTGGCTCTCCGTCGCGGAGAGCTGCTCGTCGGCGGGAGCTTCCTGGTATCGGCGCTCACGCTCGCGCTGCTCGGCGGCGTGAGCCGCTTTTCGGCCGCGACGGCAATTTTGTACGTCGTGGGGATCGCCCTCGCGGTTCATGTTCGCTTCGACGTTGGCGCGGGCTTCACGGTGCCGACCCAGGCACTGTTCGTGCCGATGCTCTTCGCTCTGCCGGTCTCGGTCGTACCGCTCCTCGTATCGCTGGCTTTGGCGCTCGGCATGACACCGCTCATCCTCGGCAGAAAGCTCTCGCCCAGCTGGCTGCTGACAGCGTTGGGCAACAGCTGGTTCGCAATGGGACCGGCGGTCGTCCTGCTCCTCGCGCACGACCACAGGCTCGGGGGCCGCTGGGGCGTCGTGCTGCTCGCGCTCGCCAGTCAGTTCGCCTGCGACTTCGCGGCGAGCGCCGCTCGGGAGCGCCTTTACGGAGGCCTTGCGATCCGCGACCTCTTGGCGGAGGTCCGGCCGATCTACGCGATCGATCTGGCGCTCTCTCCACTGGGCGTCGCGGTCGCGTTCGCGACGATGTCGGCGCACAGCCAGCTCGCGATACTGTGCGTTGCGCCGCTGTTCGGGGTGCTGAGGTACTTCTCGAGAGAGCGCTCAGAGCGCCTCGAGCAGCTCGCCGAGCTGAACGATGCCTATCAGGGCACGGCGCTGCTCCTCGGTGACGTGGTAGGGGCCGACGACGCCTATACGGGCGAGCACTGCAAGAGCGTCGTGCGTCTCGCGCTGGACCTGGCCGACGAGCTCGGCCTGGACGCGGACAGGAAGCGCAACGTGGAGTTCGGGGCTCTACTTCACGATGTCGGCAAGATCGCCGTGCCGAAGGAGATCATCAACAAGCCCGGCAGCCTCGATGAGCGGGAGTGGGCAATCGTCAAGACGCATACGATCGAGGGCCAGAGGATGCTCGAGCGAATCGGCGGCTTCATGAGCGATATCGGGCGCATCGTGCGCGCCTCCCACGAGCGCTGGGACGGTAGCGGCTATCCCGACGGCCTCAGCGGCGAGGCGATCCCCCTCGAGGCTCGCATCGTCTGCGCCTGCGATGCCTTCAACGCTATGACCACCACTCGCTCCTACCGCAAGGCGATGCCGCTGCTGGAGGCCACCACCGAGCTCGAACGGTGCGCAGGGTCCCAGTTCGATGCGCATGTGGTCCGGGCGCTGCTCAGCGTGATCGCCCCCGTGGCGGCGATCGCCGAGACCGAGCCTCGCAATGGATCCGTCGGCGAGCCGGCCGTAGCGGCCCAGGCCGGCGCAGCGCGAACAGTCCTCGCGGGGGCTGCGCCGCAGCTGGTGGGCATCGAGTCCGCAGTGGACGCGTCGAGTCCCCGTTGATCCCGACGAACCGCCGGCCGTCCAACTCGAACTCCACGATCGCCGCCGTGCCGGCTGGTCGCGAGCCTTTGCGGGAGGTGCGACTACCGCCACCAGGGCGTGCGCCGGATCTCGGCGATGCGGGTGGCCGGCTGGACGAGCTCGCCGAGGTGCTCGGCGAGGTGATCGAGGTGCTCCCAGAGCCAGATGCCATAGAGCGAGCCCGAGGAGGGGTAGCTGGCGTTCGCGGCGCCGGGCCTCGGCACGTCGAGCGTCGCGACAGTTGAGCGGCGAGGGCTGCCGACGAGCTGAGCGAGGCCGTCATACCACCCGGCGAGCGTCTTCGTTCGGCGGCCGAGTGCCTCGCGCGCGGCTGCGGTGTCGGTCGGGTCGCGCGGTAGATCGGCGATCGAGTGCGCGGTGAGTCGCAGGCGCAGGGTACCGCCGACCAGGCGCCAGAGTTCGCGCTTCTCTATGCGCTTCGCTCCCTGCTCGGCGAGAAAGCCCCGCAGCGCGTCATCGAGGCGCGACGCGGCAGTGACCGCTGTCGTTGCGTTGTCGGGCTCGACGGCTTTCAATCCGGACGCCCACTCGACCGCCTGCGTGAGATAGGAGGCCCCGGCGCGAAACGCGTCGGCGAGGTCGTCGCCGACCACGGCGGCCACGCCCCGTGGCCAGAACAGGCTGCCGACGACGACGCTCACGGCGCAACCGATCGCGACGTCCTCGATACGCACCACGCCGACCTTCCAGCCGACGGGAACGAGCAGGTTGAAGAGCACTGCGACGGTTACCGTGAACGCCGCTTGGCCGACTGCAAAGGGCGCTGTGCCGGGTGCGTAGCCCGCCACGAACACCGCGATCGGGAGCACGACCCACAGCGCCGTGGAGTTGCTGCCGATCGCGAGCAACAGCGCCCCGCCGATCACGAAGCCGATCGCGGTTCCGGCCAGAGCTCGCACGGCGGTCGAGCCGGTTGAAGCGGCGTTCGTGCGCAGCACGGACAGCGTTCCGAGCACCACCCAGAAGCCATGCTGGACGCTGCTCAGATCGGCGACCGCGACGGCTGCCGCCAGGGCGAGTGCTCCGCGCGCGCTGTTGACCAGCCAAACGGAGCGGACGCTCGCATGCCTGCGCGCCGCAGCGGCGACGCTCGACAGGCGGCGCGATGCCCGCGATCCAAGCGTCGATCCCAGATAGAAGTGGCCCCGCTGTGCGGTGATCGACTGCGGGTCGGCGAGTCGCGAGGCAACGAGCGCGTCGGCGCCGATTGCCAGAACCGCGACCGCGATCGTGTCGGCGTGGAAGGAAAGCTGTGCGTTCTGCCGGAAGTCGGGGCCCTCGGGGGAGAGCTCCGACAGCCAGGCGAGGCTCTGAGTCCGGGCGCGCTCCAGCCGCTCCAGATCCGGGCGGGCATCTCCGCCCGCGAACAGGGCGGCCGCCTCGCGCAGGACCGTGGCAGCCGCCTCGAGCAGCTCACGGTTGGCGGCAGGGGCTTCGCGCAGATCGGAGCGCTCGCGCACGGTGTCGGCCACGAGCGCCGCGCACCACTCGAGTAGCTCCACGCTGTTGGCGAGCGCGTCGTCGGGCGCCGTCAGGCCGGTCGGCCGATACGGCGTTGCCGTGAACTGAGCGATCAGCTCGTGCTTGGCGGCCATGGACGCCGCGAGCGGATCCTCCGCCGCTGCACCCCGGAGCGCCGCGTCGAGCCCCGCGGCGAGCGCGATCGCGAGTTTCGAGCTCGCCGCGCGCAGCCTGTCATCGCCGGGACGCGGCGAGAGGCACAGCACCGCCGCGGTCGCCGCGACGGAGGCCAGCCACCAACCCGCGAGGCGGTCCGGGATCATGCCGATCGTGCCGAACGATGCCGCCGGGAGCACGTAGGCGAGCAGCGCGCCGTTCACCCCCGAGGCGGCATTCGGCCCGGCGACGCCCGCAAAGAACACCGCAAACGTCACAGGGACGGTCACGATCGCCGCAAGCGCGATCGAGGAACTGACCGCCGTGCCGATCGTGATCAGCACGCTTCCGGCCACGGCTAGCACGGTGTGAGCGGCGAGCTTGTCCCGCCGTGTCCCGGAGAATGAGGCCAGCACGAGGGTGGCGAACCCGCCGAAGGCGGCGAACGTGGCCATCTGCAGATTGCCGATCACCTTGTCGGCGAACGCGAACAGGCCGCACACCACGATCGTCGCGCGAACCGCCCTCATCGCCGCCGGAGTGGACCAGGCCGGGAGCCGGCTACCGATCCCGCCAGTCTTGATCCAGGGTCGCTTCGACGAGGGAGCCGATACGCCGGGAGCCGCGTTGGGCACGACCAGCGAGTCTACTTTCTGTGACCGGAGCGGCCACGGGCGGCGACGTCGCCGCGGCCCGCTCGACGGCACTCTGTGCGCACGCCGGACCTGCTCGCCGGCTCGCTCGGCTGTGCGGCCCTCCCGCTGGTGTCGGTGGGATACGATGCCGACGGGCAGCATGTCTCACGAGTCGCCGATCGATCCCTCGGTTCCGCCCAGCGGGACAGGATGCGCAGAGTGCCTGGCGCAGGGAGGCTGGTGGCTTCACCTGCGCCGCTGCACACAGTGCGGGCACATCGGCTGCTGCGACACCTCGCCCCAGCAGCACGCAAGCGCGCACGCCGCCGAGGCCGGGCATCCGATCATCCGAAGCTTCGAGCCCGGCGAGGACTGGTTCTGGAACTACGAGACGCAGGTGTTCCATGCCGGCCCTCCGCTCGCCGCGCCCGAGCACCATCCCGTCGACCAGCCCGTCCCGGGGCCCGCCGGGCGGGTGCCGGCAGACTGGCAGCAGCAGCTGAATTGACGCTCGACTCCGAGCGGCTCAGCTTCACGGCAACTCATCGATCCGATTGCCGTCGCTCGGTCCGCAGCCCCTCTGCGTCGCGCAACAGCTAGGGGATCCGGCGTGCGTCGGCTGCTCGCATCGTCGACGGCGCGGTCCTCGTCAGGGCCACCACGCCCACGCACATGACGGCGAACGCCAGGACGCTTGCGCCGATCTCGGCGGGACTGCGGGTGTAGTGCTCCTGAAAGAGCCAGATGCTGAGGATGATGCTCAACGACGGGTCCACAATCACGAGCAGCGGCTGAGACACGCTCAGCGGGCCGACGTGGAGGGCTGCCTGTACGAGGATCGTGCCAACGATCCCGCCGGCCGCCAGGGCGTATACCGGCCAGTGGGTGAAGACGGCGGCGATTCCTGATTCGCTCAGCGTCTCGGTGGCTGTCTTGATGAAGGCGGCCACGAGCGCCCAGACGATCGCGGCGGCCGCCGCGTATAGGGCAGCGCGGCGTCTCGGTGACCCCGAGCGCGCCGCGAGCACCATGATCGCCGCCGCGCCACCCCACACGGCCAGGGCCGACACCCATGCATGCGGCGTCGGATAGGCGGTGCCGCCCTGTGGCTCATCGATGGCGACAAACGCGGCGACCCCGACGCAGGTGAGCGCCGCCGAGCCCCATGCGGCGGGTCGGATCGATTGCCCGACCCACACCTTGCGCAGTACGAGCCCGAAGACGAGCTCGGTCACGAGCAGGGCCTGCACGAGCGAGAGCTGACCGTCCTTGAGGGCTGCGGCCTGAAAGACGAATGCTCCGAGGCCGGCCGCCCAACCGAATAGCCACAGCGGACTACGCATCAGGGATGCCGCGAGTCGCAGCCCCGACGCCCTGGCCGGGCGGCCGCTCGTGCTCGCGACGTGCTGGGTTGTCACGAACAGCGCGTTCGAGAACGCCGCCATCAGGGCGAACACCGCACTCACCCGACGCTGCTCCCGTCCGCGCGCCCGGGCCCACCGAGTGAGGGGCCCGAGGGCGATCCCCGCTGCGATGGGCCCATCAAGGCGCAATCCCAGAATCGATCCAGATCCATGACGGCAAGTGAGGTGATCATCCTCCTCGACGCGGTCGCCGAGCTTGCCGGGGCAGACGGCGGATCTGGCTCAGGCGGGAATGAGACGCGCCGAGAGCCCGCCCCGAGGGCGCGCTACCGACGTGACGGCTGTGCGCTCGTCATTGCTCCGCGGCCGGCGGCGGTTTACCGGTCATCTGCTGCAGAGCATCGAGCACCTTCGCCGATTCTGCGGGGTTGACACCGAGCGCGAACGCCTGCGCCTTCGTGGCTTCTTCTTTCTGTCCCTTGATCGCTTCTTTGGTTCCGTCGCTTCCGACCTTGACGCCGAAGTACGCTCCCACCATCGATCCGAGCGCCGTGATGCCGCCGGTAGCGGCGGCACCGGCCTGGCTCGCCGGCAGCTGGAAGATCGCCACCACCACGATCGCGAGGAGGACCAGCAGCCCGACACACAGCGCGAGCAGGCCACCGATGATCCTGAGGTCTTCGGTCCGGCTTTTCCCTTTTTCTTCAGGCGCCGCTGGGGCAGGAGCTTCGGGTTTGGATGGACCGGCCACGCTCGTAATCTATGGCGGCCCAGCCGCGCGAGTCAAGAGGTGTCTCTAACAGCCACCGGATGGGCGAGCTGAATCATGTGGCGTGGCCGTCGAGCTGCCGTGGGCGGCCTTGAAGGCCTGCATGCAGTGCCCGCTGCAGAAGTAGTAGTCCGCGCCCGCGACGTTCATCTGAAGCGCCTTCGTGCGGTCGACGCTCATCCCGCACACCGGATCGGTTGCCCCGCGTCGGGCGGTCAGACGAAAGAGCGTCGCGAATATCGCCAGCCCAAGGAGGTTCATGACGAGCTTGTAGTCGACGGCAATATGTCCGAACACGTCTGCCCGGCTGGGTCGAGCCTGCGGGACGAGTCCGAGTGCCGTGAAGAGGACGTCGACCACGAGGGCAGCGAGCACGATCGTCACGAACATCAGCGCGGTGATTCGCGACGCAAACGCGCCTCCGTAGTACTTGCGGTAGATGAGAACGATCGGTACCACGATGAGGTCGGCGAAGATGAAGGCGATCACACCCCCGAAGCTGATCCCGCCGGACCATAGAACGGCGGCGATCGGCACGTTGCCGACCGAGCAGACGAAGCTGAGGATCGCGATGATCGGGCCGACGATCACGTTCTCGACCAGCCGCAGCCCGGAAGGCGCATCCGCGATGAAGAGGCTGTTGAAGAAGTCGTTCCCGAGCAGGCCGATGAAGCCGGCGAGGACGAACCCGAGCGTGATCTCCTTCCAGAGCATCGACCAGTCGTTGCGGAAGTTGTACGCAACATCCGACCAGGCGTCGACCGATGTCAGCCGCTCGCGCAGCGCGAGCTGCCCGCCGGCTGAGTGGTGCTGATGGCCGCTGTCGGCCTGCTGGGCATGAAGACGAGCCTCTGTCTCCAGGCGCCGGGAGACAAACAGGCGCAGCAGCACCGCCATGATCGCGATGAGCACCAGCCCGCCGACGAACTCGGCGAGGGTGAACTGCCAGCCGATCAGGACCCAGATGACGATGCCGAGCTCGATCACGAGGTTGGTCGAGGCGAACTGAAAGGCGAGCGCCCCGACCGCCGAGGCGCCCTTCTGAAAGAGCGACTTCGCGATCGCCACCGCGGCGTAACTGCACGAGGAGCTCGCCGCCCCGAGCGCCGTCGCGAGGGCGATCGGGCGGGTGCCCGAACCGCCGAGGGCCCCCTGGATCCGCTCCCGGGGCACCCATGCCTGGACGATCGCCGATATCGCGAATCCGAGCACGAGCGCCCACCACACGGCCCACGCCATCAGGAATGCGTTTGAGATCCCTTCCCAAACGGTGGTGAGCAGCGCTGTCACGACGGCTCGCCGCCGGCTGCGCCGGCGGCGGTCGCGACCAATCGGCTCCCCTCCTCGGTGAGGCGATACATCGTCATCTTGCCCTGCCTGCGCGCTGCGACGATGCCTGCGCCCTTCAGCACTTTCATGTGGTGAGAGGTCAGGTTCTGGGGCCGCTCAGCAATCCACGAGAGGTCGCACACGCAGAGCTCTCTGCCGCCGCGCAACGCAAGGGCCAAAGCGAGGCGCATCGGGTCGCTGAGGGCCCGAAGCCGGCCCGCGAGCAGGTCGGCGCTGCCCGCATCCAAACGTGCTCGGCGCAGGGCCAAGCCCTGGCGCTCATCCAGGTGCAGCAGCCGCCCGTGCGAGCTATTCATAGCTACATGCTAATGCATGTCGGTATATAATCCCGCCCGGCCACCTTCGAAGCTTTTGCCCTTCCTTGCGCTTCGCTTTACGAAGCGCTAATCTCCCATCCGCTACTAATTCCGAAGCGGAGGATGTCGCCATGCCGGATACCGCCAGGCCGAGAATCGCGCCCCTCGAGCCCCCGTACGACGCTGAGACGGAGACCTTCCTGCAGAAGTGGATGCCGCCAGGTAGTGATGCAGAGCCGCTGGCGCTGTTTCGCACACTGGCGGTGAATCGCGACCTCGCCGCGCGGATGCGCCCCGTAGGGGCGGGCATCCTCGCTCATGGCCTGGTCGAGCCGCGCCTGCGGGAGGTCATGATCCACCGGACGTGCGCGCTCTGCGGCGCGGAGTACGAGTGGGGTGTACACGCGATCGCCTTCGGCAGGCCACTCGGCTTCACCAGTGAGCAGCTCGCGAGCACCGTGCACGGCTCGTCCGAGGACCAGCTGTGGGACGAGCCGGAGCGTGCGGTCTTCCGGCTCGCCGACGAGCTGCACGCCAAGAGCTGCGTCACCGACGAGCTCTTCACCGAGCTACGCCGCCACTTCGACGACGCCCAGATCATCGAGCTGGCGGTCACGAGCGGCTGGTACCACACGATCTCCTACCTCATCGCCACGGCTGGGGTGCGGCACGAGCCCTGGGCACCGCGGTTTCCCGCCGCGGCGGGATAGGCTAGCCGCCGAGTCCACAGAATCGGAGGGAGACGATGGCCGAAAGACCGACGCTGTTCGTTTGCCACGGGGACGATGGCGGTCCCCGGCTTCATCCGTGTCGTCGCGTGCAGGAGGCGCTACGTGCGGCAGGCATCGAGTACGACAAGGTGATCGCAGCACACGGCAGCCCGATCCCGTTCCTGCGCAAAGGCTCACGCGATGAGCTGCGCGAGGCAACCGGGGCGACGAAGCTGCCGGTGCTCAAGCTGAGCGACGGGACTGTCCTCACGCATTCGCGCGCGATCCTCGCTTGGATCGACCAGCAGAGGTGATCGCCCGGCTGACGGTCGGCGTCTGCCGCGCGACGGAGCGCTGTCACTCACGGCGCAAAGCTGGCGATCGCACGCTCGATCTCCCGGCCGTGCGCGACCCGGGCGCGAGGCTCGTCACGAGCAGTGCGGCGACCACGGAGAGCAACCTGAATTCTGTGAACCGACACTGTCTCTCTTGTCTCAATTTCGGATAATTTCCGCACCGACACCTAGTTGAGTGCGTCCCGGGAAGGAGACGCGTACGTCGGAGTCCTCACTGCGTGCCGCGCGAGCGCCGGGCGCGCGGTTCGCCGTCGCGAGTCGGACTCGACCGCGGGGACTCGGACTCGACCGCAGGGACTCGGACTCGACCGCAGCGCCGAGACGTCGATCGAGGTGTAGCGTGCGCTGCCAACAGGTGCCAGAGTCGCAGGCATCAATGTCGAGGAAAGGATTGTCGCTATGGCTGACGGGGTCTATCGAGTCACCGAGGTGATCGGCGTGAGCGGGGATTCTTGGGAGGCCGCCGCACGCAGCGCGGTGGAGACGGCCGCCAAGACCGTGCGCGACCTCCGCATCGCAGAGGTCGTGCGGCAGGATGTCTCGATCGAGAACGGTGCGATCAAGAACTACCGCGTTCGGCTGGCGATCTCGTTCAAGTACGAGGCCAGCGAGTGATTGCACGGAGCTCGCGCGATATGGGCGGACGAGCCCGCCCGCTCTGAGGCTGTCGTTTGCGCATGCAACGGACCGGGCCGAGCGGGTAGCCCGATGAGGGCCGCAACCCGCTCGCTCCGATTCCCGTGGCACCGGATGGCCCTGCCATGAGCGGCGGTCCCGGCCTCCCCGCGATGGATCGCACGCGCGAGCTGTTCGATCCCGCGCTCCTGCCGCCGAGTCCTCAGCTGCGCGCCGGATATCTCGATCTGCTCGGCGAGAGCGACGCGACCGGCTCCCACCCGGGCCAGCGGTGGATGGCCAGTCGCGCGCTGCCGCTGATCTACGAGCGGGTTTGGCGCCCCCTCGGTGGACGCCTGCTGATGGGCGCAGCGGGGCCTGCGATGCGCGAGGAGCACGGCATCGCCCTGGAGATGCTCTGCCTCGCGGGCGATGAGCGCGTGCTCGACGTGGGCTGCGGGCCGGGCAACTTCACTCGCACCTTCGCGCGGGCCGCGGGCGCCGGGCTCGTGGTGGGTCTCGACGCGTCGAGGACGATGCTCGAGCGTGCCGTGGGAGAGACCCACGCAGGCAACGTCGCCTACGTGCGCGGCGACGCCGGCGCCTTGCCCTTCCGCGACGCGAGCTTTGACGCCGTCTGCTGCTTCGCCGCGCTCTACTTGATCGAGCGCCCGACGCGGGCGCTCGATGAGATCTCGCGCGTGCTCGCCCCGGGCGGCCGGGTGGCATTGCTCTCGAGCTGCAGCAGGGGCCCGTTGCCGGCGGCCGTGACGAGCCCGATCGTCAAGACTCTGACGGGCGTGCGCATGTTCGGCCGCGACGAGCTCACACACGCCCTGAGCGCCCGCGGCCTCACAGATGTCCGCCAGCGCGTGTCGGGCCTGGCGCAGTTCGTGGCGGCGCGCAAGCCCGCGTCCTGACCCGCAGCTCGACGCGCCGCCTGGCCCGCGACGCGATGCCGCTATCTCGTCGCGCTCGCGCGCCGTTAGGACCTGATTCTCTCCAGTGCGGCCAGCCCGTTCACGCGTCGTGCGCCCGAAGGAGGCCGCGTCGCGCGCGGACTCCCAGCGAGCTCGGGGATCGCCGCCACTCAGGAGGGTCCGCCTTCTTCGGGGCACACCCTCGCGACGACGGTGCCCACGCCCGCATGGCCGGGGTCGGGCTCGTAGCCGGGTGCGGTCTCGACGAGCACCACTTCCTTGATGTCGCCCGAGATCGTCGGACCGGACTTCGTGATCTCACTGGACACGATCACGTCGATGAATTCCGGAAGCGCGAGCGGCGGCTTGGAGCTGTTGCCGGGACGGCTCGACCACGTCCCTCCGCAGGTGAGCGGCGTAGCCACGGCATCCGCAAAGCCCTTGAAGGACGCGGGCGCCGAACCGCCGCTGAGCGAGTTCGCCTTCCACCACTGCGCCCCCCAGAAGGTGACGCCGCTGTTGAGAGCGGAGTTGCCGTCGCCGATCACAAAGTTGCCGTCGGCCACCGCCGACGCCGCGAAGATCAGTCCCGCCATCGTCGCCAACATCCCGGACAGCAGAATCCGCCTCGCTCCGCGCACAGCCCGTCTTGACCCTCGAAGCATCCCGACCTCCATATGTCTTCGGTGACAGGTGCTCCGCAGGGTAGCGCCTGCGCCCCCCATAGGTCCGGCGCGCTGCTTGACCGTCAGCAGCATCCTTCGCTTCATGACCACGACCCTCGATCGACGACCGAGCGCAGGATGCGACCCTGCACGATTTGCCCTACCCGGCGTCGAGATCGTCAAGCCGCGCGTCGGCCAGCACCACCCGCTCACCGCGAAATGGAACCGCCTCGGCTTCGAGCAGCCGCCGCTGGCGGGCGCCCTTGGCAAGCGAGCCGTCGGCGCGAACGACGCGATGCCACGGCGCCTCACCCGGATCGGCGCCGCTGAGCACGTGGCCCGCCAGTCGCGGCGCGCCCGGCGACACGTCGCCGTAGGTGCGGACGTAGCCCGGAGGGATCGCGCGCACGCGCCGAAGGATCGCGGCCCGCGTGTTGCTGCTCGACTGCGGTGTCACCCGCCAGATGGTGCCACAGCGCCGACGCGGAGATCTGCGAGGAGTCCCATCGGCCGGCCGATCGCTTCGTCCGCCCCCGGCTACAGCGCAGCCTTCCACTCCCGGAGACGCGAACGTGTTGTTCTCGAGCGTATTGGTGTGAATCGTGATGATGAAGCCACCGCGATCAGCCTCGAGTTTGCCCCGATTCTCGACGATCAGGAGCCGGGAAGCTGACGGTCAGGAGCCGGGAAGCGCCCCAGCAAGCCCGTGGTATGTTCCCACCATGCGCCGCCCGCGACGCGTGCTGAACCTGATGGTGCTCGGGCTCGCACTCGGACTGTCACTCCTCGGCAACGACCTGAGCCCCGGCCGTTCCCTGGCCGTCACGCTCGACCGGGGATCGGCGGCGGCAGTCGGCGCCGCGCCGGAAGTAACGCTGGTGCATGCGTTCAGCCGCGGCCCGGCCGTTCAGGTCACGATGCCGGCGGTTGGCCTGTCGCTCGAGTACCCGGTGATGGCCCAGGACCTCGGCACTGGCGCGTGCCCGCCATCGGCGCTCGTCGCCGAGCTGCTCCGGCTCGGCTCTCCGCCGTTGGCCCTCGCGGGGAAGAGCCAAGACCTGACGGCGCCGAGCGGCGTGCCGACGGGCCCGCCGTCGTCGTGGGAAACGGCCACGTTGTACTCCCTGCCCGCTGATTTCTGGAGCCAGCTGCACTGCCTGCTCAGCGCTGCCAGGGATCCGCTGACCGTCGGTATAAATGCCAGCACCGGCGAGCTCGCGTGGGCAACGCAGATCGTCGCCGGCGCACAGAGCGCGGCGAGCAACGGCTTGGACTTCTCCCTGGGAAATGAGCCGGACCTCTACGACCTGCCCAACTACGCCTCGCTCGACAAGGCCCAGGCGAACGAGGAATCCGCGGCGGTGAGCCTGTACCTGCAGGTGGCGACTTATCTGCAGCAGGCGATCGGCGGCGCACCGCTGATCGGCCCGGAACTGGCGCTGGCCGCGCGCTGGCAGCACGAACTGCCGCGGGTCATCGCTGCGCTACATGAGCAGACGGTGGGTGTTCATCTCTATCCCCTCACCGATTGCCGCAGTCCGAGGGCAGTCACAATCCAGGGGCTGCTCTCGACCAGTGCGGCCGAAGGGCCTCGCGCCCTCGCGTGGGTCGTCGCGGACGCAGACGCGGCGGGGGTCCCGGCGATCATCTCTGAGGCAAACTCCGCCTCCTGCGGAGGCAAGGAGGGGGTCTCCGACAGTCCGGCTGCCGCGGTTTGGGCCGTGCGCTTCGTCCTCGCCGCCCTGAAGACCGGCTTCCGGGAGGTGCGCTTCCACTTCAGCGGCGGCCCTTACGATCCATTCATCGTGCGCGGCGATCAGGTCCTCGCTCGGCCGCTCGAGAGCGCCTTGCTCGCGCTCGTCCAGTGGCTGCCCGTTGGCTCCGTGCTGCATCCGCTCGCCGGTGTGCGAGGACTCGTCGCGACGGCCGTTGGCGGAAGTCCAGGCACACCCCAGCTGATCATCGACAACGAGGGCGCTGCCGCGCAGACCGCCGTGCTGCGTGCTGCCCACTCGGTGCGCATCGAGTCGCTGGGCGCCACGCGCGCCGGCCTGCAGACTCGCGACTTGAGCTCGTCTCACGGGCGCATCAAGCTCGCCGTTCCCGGCAACAGCGTGCTGGCCGTCCTGTCCTCGCCCTGACGGCACGGCGGCAGGCGGTCGCGCGCGCGTCCAGCCTCGGCGCTTCGTGGCTCATGTGTGCCGGAGGGGACCCCGATAACTAACCCATGAGTGGGAACGGGCCGGACATCGTCGACCAGTCGGCCGTGCAGATGCGCGTCGCCACGATCGCGATGGGCATCTGGCTGAGCTACGTCGCGGCCGGGGCATGCGAGGTCTACTTCGTCCTCACCTGGCAGCGCCCGAATCGAGCTGTGCTCGCGGCGCTGTGCGGCGCGGTGATCGTGGCAGCCTTCCTCGTCTCGCGGCTGCCGGCTGAGCAGATAGTCCGCTCTCGCCAGCGTGAGGCCTTCTTCTTCACCTGGTCGCTGCTCGACCTCTTGGTGATCGGCGTGAGCGTGCTCCTCGACGGGGGCACCGCGAGCCCGATGACGCTGAGCTTCTTCCTGCCGGTCGTCTTCGCGGCGATGTCCTATCCGCTCGGCCTGGTCCTGGCCGTCGGCGGTATGAGCCTCTGCAGCTACCTGGCGCTCGCAATCACCACCGGAGGCGCCGGCTGGGGCTATCAGGGGCTCTTCTCGGTCATGCTCGTCTGCGTCGGGGTCATGAGCACCTGGCAGGCACGCAACCACGACCGCCAGCGGACAGCGCTGATGGAGGTCTCGCGCGCGGATCCGCTCACGGGCTGCCTGAACCGGAGGGGCTTTGAGGAGAGGGCGGTCGCGGAGATCGCCGCCGCCTGGCGCCGCGGCAGCCAGGGCGCCGTGCTGGTGCTCGACCTGGACCGCTTCAAGCAGGTCAACGATGAGCGCGGCCACGCCGCGGGCGATGAGCTGCTGCGCTGGGTCGTTGACACGCTCACACACACGGTCAGGCCAGCCGACGCGATCGGGCGCATCGGCGGGGACGAGTTCGCGATCCTGTTCGCGGAAATCGAGCCTGCGGATGCGCTGGCGAGCGTGGCGCGTATCGGCGAGGCGCTGATTGAGCGCGCGCCGAGCTCGATCGGGCTTGCCAGCTTCCCGCTCGACGGGATCGAGCTCGAGGGGCTGATGCGCCTGGCAGACACGCGTCTCTACGCCTCCCGCGACGGGCGTCCCGATCGCGACGGCCCCAGCACGACCGAGCGCCTCAGCTGGGCGGCGACGCTCGCCCACGCCGTCGACACGCGCATGAACGCCGAGCACGACCACTCCCTTGCGGTTGCCGACTGCGCGGTCTCGATCGCCGTGGCGCTGGGGTGGCAGGAGGACATGCTCGGCATGCTGCGGATCGCGGCCATGCTGCACGACGTCGGCAAGGTCACCGTGCCCGACAGCATCCTCTGCAAGCCGGGGCCGCTGACGCCGGATGAGTTCGAGCTGATCAAGGGGCACAGCGTCGCGGGAGCGGATCTGGTCTCGCGCGTGGAGGGGCTCGACGCGATCGTCCTCTGGATCCGCCACTCGCACGAGCGCTTCGACGGATCGGGCTACCCCGACGGGCTGCGCGGAGAGGCGATCCCCCAGGCCTCGCGGATCATGCTTGTGGCGGACGCATTCGATGCGATCACCAGCTCGCGCCCCTACCGCGAGGCGCTGCCGGTCGAGCACGCCTGCGAGGAGCTCAAGCGCAACACCGGCACCCAGTTCGACCCGGCGTGCGTGGCGGCACTGCTCGAGCAGATCGAGGCGCAGTCCACACCCGAGGCGTTGCCGGTGTCGGTCGCCTGAGGCGGCGTGCCGAGAACGCTCGCCCCGCCGGATCGGGCGTCGTGCGGCGGGTGAGGACTTAGCGGGCTCTTCGGGTCGGGTTATGAACTTCTTGGCCTTTCGTTAACGGCGCTTTCGCACATCGTTAGCGTCCACACAGCCCGGCTCTGCACGATGGATCCTCCCGATGAAAGGTTGAGGTGATCCGTGAAACGTCCATTCGCGCCGATCGTGCTGGCCGCGCTCGCCGGGGCAGCCGCTGTCGGCGGGGCAGTCCTGATGCTGGGAGGAGCCACCGGGCGCGCCACCACCACCGCAAGCGCAGTCCCGGCATCGCTGTCGGGCACCACCGCAGGCACCCGCCGCGAGGTCGCCTCGACGGGGCTCACGGCCACGCAGATCTACCAGGCGGACTCCCCGGGCGTCGTCTCAATCGTGGCGGTCACCCCAAGCGGTGAGGACAGTGGCACGGGGATCGTGCTCAACGAACAGGGTCTTATCCTGACCAACGACCATGTGGTCGAGGGCGCACGCAGCCTGAGCGTCAGCGCAACCGGGTCCTCGAACACCGCTCGGCCGGCGACGCTCGTCGGCGAAGAAGCCAACAGCGATCTCGCGCTCATCCGCGTCGATCCGTCCGGTCTCGGCCTGAAGCCCTTGAAACTGGTGAGCTCGAGCTCGGTCCAGGTCGGTGACTCGGTGTACGCGATCGGCAACCCATACGGCCTCAACAAGACGCTCACGCGCGGGATCGTCTCGGCGCTCGGCCGGGAAATAGCAGCGCCGGATGGCGCGAAGATCACCGGCGCCATCCAGACGGATGCGGCGCTGAACCCTGGCAACTCGGGCGGACCGCTGTTGAATGAACAGGGTGAGGTGATCGGCGTCAACTCGCAGATCGCAAGCGAGGCGGCGCGGGTCGGCGGCTCACAGCCCGGCAGCACGGGCGTCGGCTTCGCGATCTCCTCGGACAGCGTCGCCCAGGCGGTCAAGACGATCGAGTCCGGCAAGGGCGTCTCCTACGCCTCGGCCAGCGCCGGCCAGTCCGAACCCGAAAGCAGCTCCACAGGCGCCGGCGCCGAACAGGCCAGTCCGGGCACCGGACAGGCCACCCCGGGCGGCGAACAGGCCGGCGGCTCCGAACAGGCCGGCGGCTCCCAACAGGCCGGCGGCCCCGAACAGGGCAGCGGCTCCGAACAGGGCAGCGGCCCCGAACAGGGCAGGCCTGAACGAGGCACCGGCGGCGAACGGGCACCTGAAGTCGGCCTCGAAACGGGCTGAGTGGCACTGTGAGCGCCGCGCGGCGACCCAGCGCCGCGACCGTTCGCCGCTCCCGTTTCGAGCAGTGCGGCCGGCGTCCTTGGCGCGCAGCTCGCGGTCGATCAGCTATGCCAATCGAGCGCCTGGTAGAGCGCGTCGATGAGGGCACGGTTGCGCGGGTCCTGCCACCCCGGGCCGCCGCGGTTCATGAGGTAGGCAAACGCCACGCGCGCCTGCGGGTCGGCGAAGCCGACGGAGCCGCCGGCTCCGAAATGTCCGAAGCTCCCCGCGTTGGGCCCGAGGGGACGCTCGGGTTGGCTCAGCTGAAAGCCGAGACCGAACCGCGAGGGACGACCCAGCACGAGATCGTCCCCTGCGGCGGCCTCGGTGGTCCCCTCTCGGAGCACCTCCCTGTCGACGATTGCTGGCGCGTCGCCTATGAGCGACGCGTAGACACGCGCGATCCCGCGGGCATCGGCGTGGAGGTTCGCCGACGGGAGCTCGGCGTCCTGCCAGGCAACGGTGTTGACGGTGCCCACTCCGGTGGCGCCCGGCGGATTGAGGTAGGCGCGCTCGCGCAGCCGAGCGTCGACCGGGGTGCGTCGGCCGCGTTCCGCGCGGGAGGTGGGCAAGCGATCGAACACGAACTCGGCCCGACGCGCGCGGTCGCGCGCGGCCAGTCCGAAACTCACCTCCACCCCCAGCGCGTCGGCGACCTCGCGCTTGAGGAACTCTCCGATCGTCTCACCGCTTGCGCGGCGGACGAGCTCGCCGGCAAGGAATCCGAATGTGTGCACGTGGTAGCCGTGGCCCTCTCCGGGCGTCCACCAGGGCTTCTGCTCGGCCAGCGCCTCTGTCACGCGCTGCCAGTCATACAGCGCGCCCTCCGGAAGGTCTCGCCCGATCGCTGGCAGGCCTGCCTGGTGGCTGAGCAGGTGACGAATCGTGATCGTCTCCTTGCCTGCCGCGGCGAACTCCGGCCAGCCTCGCGAAACCGGCTCGTCCAGCTCCAGCAACCCGCGCGAGGCGAGGATCAGCACGCAAAGCCCCGCCAGCGCCTTGCCGACCGAGAACACGTTCACGAGCGTGTCCTCGCGCCATGGGCGGGATCGGCGCTTGTCCGCCCAGCCGCACCACAGGTCCACGACCGGGCGTCCCTCGACGATCACCGCCACCGCGGCGCCGAGCTCTCCGCGATGCGCGGCATTTTCGCGAAGCGCCTCCCGCACAGCGGCGAAACGCGCATCGCAGGTCCCTGCGATCTCGGCGCCGTGATTGCTGATTGGGAGACCCTATCGGCGACGGTTCAGCCTGGGCGTCGCGGGCGCTGGCGCAGCCGCGGTCGTCGGCGCAGGTCAAGCGCCCGTTTCTCCCGCGCGCGCCGGCGCGCTTGATCGCGCGCGAGATCCCTTTCCTCGCCGAGGCCGATTTCGAGGAAGATCAGGAGCAGGCCGCCGGAGAGGCCCGCCGAGATCAGGACGATCGTGAGGACTTCACCCGTCACTCCCCCGACGAGAGCGGCACAAACACCGCCTGCGACAACAAGCGCGGCGGCCGATCCAAAGGCGACGTTGCGCAATCGCGGTGTCATGCCTCAACGGTATAGACGAATGCGCCGCGGCATGCACACGCGCGCAGGTTCCGCGCCGCGTGCGCCCGCACCTGTGCGACCGGCCCAGCTCTGCGCGGCCCGGCTCGCTCCGTAGTATCCCGCAAGAGCCCCCGGTCCGTGGGCGAAACGGGAATACTGAACTCATGGGAGAGCAGGCAACCTGCGCGCAGTGCGGGGGCACGAGTCCCGGCGGGGCGCTCTTCTGCATGACTTGCGGCGCATCGCTTCAGCGCACTTGCCCGTCATGTGGCGCCGATGCACCCGCAGAGGCGCGGTTCTGCATCGCGTGCGGATCTGCACTCGAGCAGGGTGCGGCGCCCGCGGCCCCATCCGGTGCGGCGCCCGCGGCCCCATCCGGTGCGGCGCCCGCGGCCCCATCCGGTGCGGCGCCCGCGGCCCCATCCGGTGCGGCGCCCGACGAGGAGCGGCGCACGGTCACGGTCCTGTTTGCCGACATATCGGGCTACACCTCGGTCGCAGAGCGACTCGACCACGAGAGCGTGAAGACGTTGATGGACCGTTGCCTGACCCGTTTCACCGAGGAGGTCGCGCGCTTTGGCGGGCGCGTGGACAAGTACATAGGCGACAACGTGATGGCCGTCTTCGGCGCACCAGTCGCCCACGAGGACGACCCCGAGCGCGCCGTGCGGGCGGCGTTCGGCATGCAGAGCGCCATGGCGGATCTCAACCGGGGCATCTCGCCCGAGTTCGGATTCGAGCTGGCCCTGCGCGTGGGGATCAACACCGGCGAGGTGCTCGCCGGCCACGTCGGGGATACGTACACCGTGCTTGGCGACGCCGTCAACGTCGCCGCGCGCCTGCAGGCCGCAGCCCCCGTCGGCGGCATCCTCGTCGGCGAGCGCACGCAGCGTCTGAGTGCTGGCGCGGTCGCGTATCGAGACCCGCTGCCGCTCACCTTGAAGGGCAAGGCCAAGCCGGTCGCGGCGTTCGAGGCCATCGAGCTCATCGAGCGAGGCAGCGTCGCACAGCGCGACGCTCCGCCGACGCCGATCGTGGGGCGTGACACCGAGCTCTCCCAACTCGAGGCGGTATTCGAACGCGTACTCACGGACCGCGCGCCGCACCTGATAACGGTCATCGGCCAGGCGGGCGTGGGCAAGTCGCGCCTTCTGTACGAGTTCGAGCGCAAGCTCGAGCGGCGGGCGCAGCCGCTGCGGATCCGTCGCGGGCGCTGTCTGGCGTTTGGGTCGGGGGTCGTCTACTGGCCGCTGACGGAGATGCTCCGGGCCGAGTGCGGGATCGTGCAGAGCGATAACGCGGCGCTGGCGCGCTCCAAGCTCGTCGATCGGCTGGGGCCGCTGCTTGCCGCTCGCGAGGGCCCCGACCAGGTCGAGCGCCGGATCGCACCGCTGGCACGTCTGTTCGGCGCCGAGGCCCCGGGCGATCCGGCAATGGGGGAGCAGGAGGATCAGCAGAGCGCGCGCGAGAGCTTCTTCGGAGCAGTGCGGACGGTGCTCGAGGCGCTCGCCGAGGAACAGGCGCTGGTCCTCGCGTGGGAGGACATCCACTGGGCCGACGAGGGCACCCTCGACCTGATCGACTACCTTTCGAGGTGGCTGCGGGCACCGGTGCTGCAGGTGTGCCTCGCGCGGGACGCGCTGCTCGAGCGGCGCCCCGGATGGGGCACCCTGCGGCGGACCGTCACCGTGACATTTCTCGAGCCGCTCGCGCCGCCCGACGCGCGCGAGCTGATCGAGGCGCTGCTCACCGCTGCCGGTGGCACGACAGGGCTGCCCGGCGAGCTCGCGGAGCGCTCGGGCGGCAATCCGCTGTTCGCCGAGGCGATGGTCCAGCGCATCAGCGAGGAGGGAGGTACCGCCGCGACCGTGGATCTGCCCGACACGGTCCAGGGGCTGCTCGCCGCACGGCTCGACTCGCTCGATCCGTTCGAGCGCCAGCTCGTTGCGCATGCGGCAGTCGTCGGGCGCACCTTCTGGGAGAGCGCCCTGGAGCCGATCGCGGCGGCTGCCGGCGAGGACCTCGAGAGCACGATCGCCTCGCTGCGTGAGAAGGACATATTCGTTCCGGGCGAGGCCAGGCAGCTCGCCGGTGAGCGGGAGCTCTCCTTCAAGCACGTGCTGATCCGCGACGTCGCCTATGAGATGCTCCCCAAGACCGTCCGCGCGCGTAAGCACGCCGAGCTGGGGGTCTTTATCGAGCAGCGTGCCGGCGGGCGTGGCGAGGGGGTGGTGGGGCTCGTGGCCGAGCACTACGCGCGCGCGGCGACGCTCGCGGCCGAGGCTCACCTGCCGGCGGCGGAGCTCGCCCAGTTTCGCGCGCAGGCGTGCGAGTACGGCGAGGCGGCGGGCGACTCCGCGGCGGCGCTCTTCTCAAACCGCGAAGCGCTCGCTCGCTACGAGGCCGCCGGCGCGCTCGCCGTCGCCGGCAGTGAGAGAGCCGAGCGGATCGCCGAGAAGCGCGGCGATGTCTCGCTGCGCCTGGGACGCGTCGAGCCGGCGATCGAGTCCTGGCAGCTCTGTCTGGCCTCCAGCAACGACCGCGGCGACCTCGAGCACGTCGCTGAGCTGCATCGCAAGATCGGTGCCGCGCTGGCCCACAAGGGTGAGCGCAAGCAGGCGATCGAGCACCACCAACAGGGCATCAACCTGATCAAGGATCGGCCCCCGTCGCTCGCACTCGTGCGCCTTTACGAGGAGGCGGCGTGGCTGTACATGCAGGTCGGCGACAACATGCTCGCCATCTACGCCGCCGAGAAGGCGCTGCGGCTCGCCGAGGATCTCGGGGAGGCACGCGCAGCGAGCCGCGCGCACGGGATCTTCGGGCGCGTCTTCGGGCGCATCGGCGACGCCGCCAACGCGCGCCAGAACCTCGAGCGGGCAGTTGAACTCGCCCGGGACTCCGACGCCGGCGAGACCGTCCTCGCGCTGCTGGCGCTGGGGCACGATCTGGAGCACTCCGAGGGCAACTACCAGGCCGCGGAAGGCCGCTACGCCGAGGCGCTGTCGCTGGCCACGCGGATCGGCGACGTGCCGGCGCAGATCGAGCTGCAGTCGGCGCTCGCGCAGCTCGCCTTTCACCGCTGCGAGTGGGAGGAGGTCGAGCGCGCGAGTGACGCCAGCGCCGAGCTCGCCGAACGCGAGGGGCTGGTCGGCAAGCTCTGCCTGCCGAACATCTTGCGCGGCCACCTGCGCTGGCGCGATGGGGAGTGGGATGCCTCCGCGCAGCTGTTCACGCAGGCTCACGAGCTCGCCGAGCGCGTCGGGTGGTCGGAGGTCTCATTCGGTGCCCTCGCCGGCCTGGCGGTCACGTTGCGCGATCGCGGCGAGCTGGGCGCCGCCGAAGCGGCGCTCGCCCGGGCGCTGGCGGTGTGCGAGCGGGCAGGGCTGCTGCCGCAGTCCGTCCAGGCTCATGCGGCGCTCGCCCTGATCTGCACGCTCTCGGGGAGGGCCGATCGGGCGAAAGACGCTGCGTTGCAGGCTATGGACGTCTCAAAGCGTGTTCACGACCCGGCCGGCGAGGCCGCCGCGCTCGAGGCGAGCGGCATCGTCGGCGAGCTGCCGGAGGCGCTCGAGGCGCTGCGCGACGCCCGCGCCGGGTGGGAGCGGCTCGGCCGCCCCCTCGATGCGGCCCGCAGCGAGATGCTGCTCGGTCGTCGCTTGACCGAGCAGGAAGACGACGAAGCGGCGGAGGTTCTGGCCGGCGCGGCAGCGCTATATGAGCGGCTTGGCGTGGGCCACCTCGCCGCGCAGGCGCGCGAGCTCAGCTATAGGTGAACTGGTCGCCCGGCGCGTTCACCGGGCTTTTCAGTTTGTTGACCTTCGCTATGACGTTGACGGTCCCCGCGCCCTGCGCCGGGGCGATCATCGTGCAGCTGGTGGTGCTGGGGCATTCGACCGAGGTCGCTTTCGCGGCGCCGAAGGTGAACGACGTCGCAGTGCTGCCAACGGCGAATCCGGTGCCGGTGACGGTGACGCTCGCGCCCCCGAGCGTCGATCCGCTGTTCGGCGTGACGGCTTCGACCGACGGCAGGTACTTGAACTTGTCCTTGCTGGAGGTCGCACTTGCGCCGCCGCCGTTGCTGACGGTCACGTCCACGGTGCCCGCGGTTGCCGCCGACGGGCTGATCGCGGTGATCGAGAAGGGTGAGTTGACGGTGAAGTGAACCGCGCTCGTTGCTCCGAAGCTCACCTTGGTCGCTCCGGCGAACCCGGTGCCGGTTATCGTCACACTCGTGCCACCGGCGGCCGGCCCGGACTTGGGCGAGAGCTTCGTGACCGTGGGCGGCGTCGCGTAGGTGTACTGGTCGCTCGCGTGGGAGGCGCTCGTGCCCAGCGGCGTCGTCACAGCGACGTCGACGGTTCCGGTTCCGGCTGGCGCCGTCGCGGTGATCATCGTCGCGGAGTCCACGGTGAAGCTCGTGGCCGCGGTCGTGCCGAACTTGACCGCGGTCGCTCCGGTGAGGTTTACGCCGGAGATGGTCACGATCGTGCCGCCGTTGGACGGACCGGTATTGGGGCTCACGCTGGTGACCGCCGGTATCGGTTCGCCAAAGGCAAGCATGTGCCGCTGGCCTGCAGATACGCTTGCGACCTTCTCCACACCGATCACGCTGACGGGGATGTCGCTGATGCCGCCACTTTCGCCGTTGCCGAGCTCACCGTAGTGGTCGTTGCCCCATGCCATGATCGATCCGGAGCCCAGCAGGGCGACGCTGTCCTGGTCGCCGGCCGAGATTGCGGTGACGCCGGAGAGTTCGCTCACCGACACTGGCGTTTCCTGGCGTGCGGTCGTCGTGCCGTTGCCGAGCTCTCCGTATTTGCCTTCGCCCCACGCCTTCACGGTCCCGTCGCTCAGCAGGGCGAGGCCGTGCTGAGCGCCGGCCGCGATCGCCGTGACGCCTGAGAGTCCTTCGACGGTCACGGGTTCCTCGCTGATGATCACCGGTTCTTCGCCTGTGCCTTCTTCGATGCTGGCGTTGGCAAGCTGCCCGCTTTCGTCGCTGCCCCAACCTTCAACCGTGCCGTTGGTGCGCAACGCGAGAGCGAATTCGGCGCCCGCCGAGATCGCCACGATGCCTGTGAGCCCTTTTACGGCGACGGGCACGTCGCTCGCTTTCGTGGTGCCGATACCGAGCTGGCCGCTGTCGTTGTTGCCCCACGCCATCACCGTCCCGTTCCTTAGAAGCGCGAGACTGAATTCAGCGCCGGCCGAGATCGCCGTGACGTTGGTGAGTCCTTTTACGGCGGTCGGCACGTCGACGCCTTCTTCGCTGGTGCTGCCGATGCCCAGCTGGCCGCTTTCGTTGTCGCCCCAGGCCATCACCGTGCCGTTGCTGAGAAGCGCGAGACTGTGGTTGCCGCCCGCCGCGATCGACTTCACGCCGGAGAGTCCTCCGACTTCGACCGGCACGGGGCTCATCGCCATGAAGCCGTCGCCGAGCTGACCGTATCCGCCGGCGCCCCACGCCATCACTGTACCGTTGGCGAGGAGCGCCAGGCTGTGGTGGCCGCCCGCGGCAACCTGGGCCACGAACTTCAGAGCGCTCACGGGCGCCGGCGAGGTGCTCATGGCGTTGGAGCCGTCGCCGAGCTGGCCGAACGTGTTATCCCCCCAGCCGAGGGCGGCGTAGTGATTGGTCGCGACGGTCAGCACTGCGACTGCGCTCGTCGCTTTGCCCGCCGCGTTGGTGAACGTCGCACGGTACTCATAGCCGTTCTGGGAGACCTGGGTATGTTCGATGGTCAGCTGGTCCGAGGTGGCTCCTGTGAGCGCGCTGAATTTGCTGCCACCGTCGGTAGATACTTCCCACTGCACGGTCGGTGTCGGGAAGCCCGAGGCCGCGGCTTCGAAGGACGCCGTTTCGCCCACTTCGACCGTCGTCCCAGCCGGCTGCAGTGTCACAGTCGGGGGGACGTGCACTGTCAGTGTGGCGGCGGCGCTCGTCGCATCGCCGGCGCTGTTCTGGAAGGTGGCGCGGTACTCGTCGCCGTTGTCGGACAGCATCGTGCTCGTCACGGTGAGCCTGTCCGAGGTAGCGCCTTCGACATCGCTCCAGGTCCCGCCGCCATTGGTCGAGACTTCCCACTGCACCGTCGGTGCCGGGAACCCCGAGGCGGCTGCTTCGAAGATCGCGTTTTCACCTTCGTCGACGGTCGTGCTCGCAGGCTGTTTGGTGACCGACGGCGCCTTCTGCACCGTGAGGGTGGCAGCACTGCTGGTCGCCGACCCGGCGGCGTTCGTGAAGACGGCGCGGTACTCATGGCCGCTGATCGAGGTCGTGGCGTCACTGACCGTGAGCATGTCCGACGTCGCGCCTGACACGTTCGACCACGTGCTCCCGCCGTTGCCGGAGGTCTGCCACTGCACGGTCGGCGTCGGGAATCCGGAGCCGGCTGCTTCGAAGGCCGCGCTTTCACCTTCATTGACGGTGGTGCTCACGGGCTGTTTCGTCACCGCTGGGGCCTTCTGCACCGTGAGCGTCACAGTGCTGCTCACCGTTTCGCCCGCGGAGTTCTTGAACAACGCGCGGTACTGGTACCCACTTTCTGACACTTTCGTGCCAGGGATGGTCAGGGTGTTGGAGGTTCCGCCGGGGACGTTGGTCCACTTGACCCCTTTGTTGACAGAGACTTCCCACTGGATCGTAGGGGTGGGCGTCCCCGTCGCTTCGGAGTTGAACGTCGCGGCCTGCCCTTCTTCGACCGTCTGGGAGACGGGCTGCAGGGTCACCTTCGGTTTACTCGCAGCCCACGCGCCCGGGCTCGTGAGGGCGATCGAAAACAGCGCGACCACGATCGTGGCGCTCAAGGCGCGGGCCCTGCTCGTCATCCTTGGCATGCTCCGTCCCCTCAGTCGCGCCGCGACCGGCCCTCCGCCGCCGCTGTTCGGCGCGAATGCTACCGCCGAGCGCGGGAACTATCAAGCCCCGAGGTGCTATCAAGCCCCGAGGCGCTATCAAGCCCCGAGGCGCTCTCGGGCAGACGTGCCTGCGATCTAGGCGAACGCGTTGGCCTCCAGCGATTCTTCGCTCGTGAGGGTCTCGCCGGTCACCGCCAGCCCGGCCTGTTCGAAGGGTTCTTCGAGGAAGCTCATTTCGAGCACGTCCGTCACCTTCCCGCCTTCGGCGGCTTCGTATTCGCTCGGCTTCTGTTTGGCTTTCGAGGCCGCGTATTTCAGGGTCGACGTGAGGGCCATCTTGTCGGCCTTCACGGGGGCGAGCACCGAGCCACGCACTTCGACGGGAATGGGGCCACATTCGAACTTCATCAGCAGGCCGCCTCGATCAGCCGGGAACAGGTCGAGAGCGAGCTTTTTTGCGGCCTTGCTTTCCCACTCGAGCGCTCCTTCGAGCTGGTTTGTGACGAGTTCTCCTGCTCCGGCGCCCGCCGATGAGCAGACCTCGAGTCCGGGAATTTCGCATCCGGTGAACGTGATGAGGACGCTCGCCACACCGCGCGTGTGCTGATAGTCGCCCTTGCCGGCCTCGGTCTTGCATTCGATCTTTATTCCTCCGGCGCCCGTCAGCTTGCTCGTGGCGCCCTTGGAGGTGAAGCCGGCCTTGACGGCCCCGGGCATCCATTCGTAGCTCCCGCCCACCTTCAGCGCATCGCAGGCCGACGAGCTGTACTTGCCGGTCCCCGCCGTCACCTTCTCGCACCGGCCGAATTCCGGAGGAGTGCCCGTGTAGTTGAACTCGTCGGCGGAGCTGATGGCACTGGTTCCTTCCGCTGTGGTCACGGTGACGTTGACCGTGCCGGTCCCAGACGGCGAGACGGCGGTGATCGTGCTCGGGGATTTGACGCTGAAGCTCGCGGCGGCGGTGGAGCCGAAGCTGACCGCCGTGGCGCCCGACAGGTTGGACCCCGTGATGGTCACGCTCGTGCCGCCGCCCGCAGGCCCTTCGCTCGGTTCGATCTTTGTGATCGTCGCCGGCAGCGCGGAGCCCTGCGGCGTGCCGAGCCCGGTTGGCCCGTCATAGCCCACCTCGGCCGTGCAGAGGTAGGCGGGGGTGCATTCGCCGTTGCTTCCCGCGGTGACGTCCGCCAGCGAGCCCGGTTCCTGGTAGAAGGCGTAAGCCCCCAGCAACCGCGTCGCTTCACTCTCGTGCGCGATGATCCCGGCGAGGAGAGGCGAGCTCGCGCTTGTGCCGCAGAGGTCTTCCCAGCCGCCGAAGTACGTGCTGTAGACCGATACCGCCGTCTTGCAGGCGGCGTCCGCCGCGACATCGTTGTCGGTCCTCTTCGCGCACCCGGCGTCGCTCTGCCACGAGGGCTTCGACTCGAATTTGCTGCATCCACTGCCGGTTCCGATTTCCCTTTCGGGTTCGTTCCACACTTCCTCCGACCAGCCACGCGAGTTCGCTGCCCTGCGCAGGGCGGTGCCGCCGACGGCCACCACGTAGGGTGATGTCGCGGGGAAGTCGGGCGAGGCCAGGCTCTGGTAGTGATCGTCGTAGCCGCTGTCCCCGGCCGATGCCGTGACGACGACGCCAGCGTGGTCATAGTCTTTGCTGTATTCGGCGCAGCCGGTTTTTCCGCACCAGGGTTCGTATTCCTCGGGGTAGCCGTAGCTGTTGCTGATCTCGGTCGCGCCGAGGGCGGCGGCCGTATTCACGGATGCTCCGGTGTCTGCGGGAAGTTCGGTGCTCGCCTCGACGAGCAGGATGTGGCAGTGGGGGCATGCCGCCGAGGCCATGTCGAGGTCGAGCGCCGTCTCGGCCTGCCAGCCCGATTCAACTTCTTCCGGCGGGTAGTTGGCTTCTTCGCCGTGCTCGTTGACCCTGCGGAAGCAGCCTGCTGCTTTGGTGCACGGTTCCAGTCCATACCGAGAGCGATATTTGGCGAGGTCCGCTTCGGCCGCGGCGTATCCGAACGCATCCACGAGAGCGACCGTCTGCGTTGCGCCCCCCGAGACGGGGATCTTGTAGGCCGACTGAAGATCCTGAGGGTCGTAGCCTCCTTTTTCTCCGCCGCCTTCGAGCAGGGGGCCGCCCCCGGGCAGGGCGTAGCCGGCCGGTCCTCGAAGCGGCTTCGGGTCGATGATCGCTTCGCAGGCGCCTCCCGGGCAGGCGTAGTAGGGCCTGCTCGCCGACGGCGTAAGAGATATCCGCGATCCGCCGCCCCGTGCGTGGCTCTCGAGCTTGGGCCCCGGGATGCCCGCACCACTACGGAGAGCCGAGGCGGGCGCTGCGATCGCCATGCTCAGCACGGTGAGCATCCCCGCCAGGATCGGCGCCGATGCTCGGCGCTTGCGCCGCGGTCGCGCAAGTGGCCCTCCTGAGCAGTCCATCTCCCCTCCCGTTCCGAGCAGATCAGCGAGCTGCGCTCGAGCGGTACCCCGCTCCATCTTCCAAGCCCAGCGTACACCGTCGTCGCCCGGCCCGCTCAGCCGGCGTGGGGTCGAGACGTGGGGTCGAGACGTGGGGTCGATGCTCCGAAGAGCGAGGTCGCTCCCTCGCGCGGCAGCTCCTCCACATTCGCCCTGCTAGAGGGCGGCGTTCAGCTCGAGCGCTTCTTCATCGGCCTGAGTCGTCTTCAGCCTCAGACCGAGCTGTTCGAAGGGCCCAAGGTCGAAGGACGCTTCGAGGACCGCCTTCGGTTCTCCGAGGAAGCTTTCCGGCTCCTGCCTTCCCTTCCTCGCCGAGTATCTCAGCTCGGAGCTGAGTCGCATCTTGTTTGCGGGGACAGGAACGATGACGGCGCCTCGCACGGATACCGGAGTGACCCCGCAAGCGAATTCGATGACGTTCCCCGTCCTGGCGCCGGGGAAGAGCTCGAGGCCCACCTTGTTCGCGCCGGCGCCTTCGCCGCGTTGGATGATCCCGATCACGCCTTCGAGCGGGTTGGTGACCACTTCACCTTCAGCATCCCCCGCCGTTGAGCATTTCGCTCCGAGGCCTTCGCAGTCGGTGAAGGCGAGGACCACTCCACCGACCGTCGTGAGGCCCGCCCCGGTGTATTCGCCGGTACCCGTCTCGCCCTTGCATGTCACCCGGGTCCGATTCACCGATTCGAACGTGGCCACGCCTTCGGTGGTGCTCAGCGAAAAGTGAGTTCTCGCGACCCCGGGATACCACTGATATCTGTGGTGCCCGCCGAGTTCGTTGCAGCTGGCCCGCGCGTATTGGCCGGTGACACCGCCTCGCGGCCGCGGGACCCCCACGCATCTGCCGTACTCTGCCGCGTTGGGCGGGTTCGTCGCCTGGTCCGCAAACACCCAAGCCGCGCCGGCGAAGTCGTCGTCGTCCAGTCCGCCGACCAGCGCGGTGGCGCCGTCGGCCGACAGCGCGACGCTGTAGCCGAAGTTGCCCCCGGTGTTCCCGTCGAGGCCGTCGCCGCGCTCGCCGCTGCCGGTGAGCTTTTCGCCCTGCGGGCTCCAGGTGGAGCCCGAGCGCGTGAACACCCAAGCGGCGCCCTCGTAGCCGCTGTCGCCGTTGGCGCCGATCAGCGCCGTGTTGCCGTCGGAGGACAGCGCCACGCTCTGGCCGAACCAGCCTTTACCGTGCTCGCCGGCGCCGGTGAGCTTCCCCCCCTGCTGGCTCCAGGTAGAGCCCGAGCGCGTGAACACCCAAGCTGCGCCAACCGCGACATCATCGTCGAAGCCGCCGATCAGCGCGGTGTCGCCGTCGGCGGACAGCGCCACGCTCCACGCGAACCAGCCTTTGCCGACCTCTCCGTTTGCGGTCAGCTTTTCGCCCTGCTGGCTCCAGGTCGAGCCCGAGCGCGTGAACACCCAGGCCGCGCCGACGTCGCGGTCGACGGGCGCGCCGATCAGCGCCGTGTTGCCATCGGCGGACAGAGCGACGCTTTTGGCGAAGAAGGGCACGCCCACGATGCCGCTGCCGACGAGCTTTTCGCCCTGCTGGCTCCAGGTAGAGCCCGAGCGCGAGAACACCCACGCCGCACCCTGGTCTTCGTTGTCGCCCGGCGCTCCGATCAGCGCGGTGTCGCCGTTGGCGGACAGAGCCACGGTTACGCCGAATTCGCCTTTGCCGATCTCTCCCTGGGCAGTCAGCTTTTCGCCCTGCTGGGTCCAGGTCGAGCCCGAGCGCGTGAACACCCATGCGGCGCCGATGTCCCCGTTGTCGGCGCGGCCCCCGATGAGGACGGTGCTGTCGTCGGAGGACAGCGCCACGCTCGTGCCGAATTCGGCGTTGCCGATCTCGTCGCTGCCTGTGAGCTTTTCGCCCTGCTGGGTCCAGGTCGAGCCCGAGCGGGTGAAGATCCACGCCCCGTTGTCAGCGGTGACGAGCGCGGTCTGGCCGTCAGCGGACAGCGCCGCGCTGCGGCCGAACCCGGTCTGCTGGGCAACTGCGAGTTTGCCGCCCTGCTGGATCAGCGGGTCGATCCGCAGCGGGTAGCGCGCATCGCGCGTGTCGACTCGCAGTGACAGCCCTCCGCCTTCCAGCGCCAGCCAGCTGTGCAGCGCGCGCCCGTCCGCGTCGCTGGCGGCAAGGCCGTCATAGCGCAGCGCGTCGCTCGGGCCGAACGTGACGCTCCGACCGCCGGCGCCGAGCCGTGCGTGCGTGTTGCCGGACAGCGCGATCGACAGTGTCAACACGCCCGCCGGCCGCCGGCCGGGCGCCGCGGGAATCGTGAAGCCCTGCTCGAGCCCGAGCGGCCCGTTCACATACCACTCGCTGAGATCCGCGCGCCGGTAGGCGACACGGTTGGCCGTGACGCGCGGCTGAGCCTCGCCGAGCGCACGCAGCGAGGAGCCGTAGCCGATCGCGCGCAGGCGCAAGCCGAGGTGTGTCGCACCCGAGCGCAGTGACACTCCCGAGCGGCCGAAGCTCAGCTGGAGATGCTGTGCGGGGTTGGCTGCGCCCAGCTCTCCCCTGGCGGCGCCGATCAGGTATGACGAATCGCCGCCGCCCTCAGTCGCAGAGAGCGCTCCCTGCAGGGCCACGGGAACGCCGAAGAACCCCTCGTGCGAGAGCCCGGACGGCCGGGCGGCGGGCATCGCCGAGCGCTCGCCGGCGAGGCCGTCGACAAGCGCCGCCGCGAGCATCACGGACAGCAGCACCGACACGGCGAGCAGCCGCCACGACGGCGCCGCTCGCTTGCCGGTGAACGCGATCGACGCGCCAACCGAGCCATTCGTCGCCTGTAGTGCACCCGCTGACACCCGCATCCCCGTTACCCTCCGTGGTTGCAGCGAGTGTATCTGACGCCGGCGTGAGCGGAGCCGTTTACCCGTTGGTCAAGCGCGCGGTCTGAGCCGCCGCGGCCGACACGCCCGGCAGCGCGAGCTCACAGTTCGCCCAGGAAGGGAAGCAGCGCGGCGTTGACCGCGGCTGGCTCCTGCTGCTGCACCCAATGCCCTGCGCCCGGCACGACTATCTCCCCGCGCAGGTCGGTCACCCAGCCGCGCATCGCCTCGGCCGGCATGAAGCGACGCACCGGATCGAGCTCGCCGGTGATGAACAGCGCCGGCTGTTCCACACGCCGCTCGGCGACGTCCGCCGTGAGCTCCCAGTTGCGGTCGATGTTGCGATACCAGTTCAGGCCGCCCGTGAAGCCGGTCCGCTCGAAGCTCTCGACATACACCGCCAGCTCCTGCTCTGAGAGCCACGGCGGTCGGCGCGGCGGGGTGGCGTCCTCCTCGGCCCAGCGCGCGGTCCATTGACGCGAGGTGGTCAGCGTGCGGCGCACGTCGCTCGCCAGCGCGGCGTCCGCGACGCCCGGCTGCTGGAACCACACGATGTAGAAGTCCTCGCCGAGGTGCCGGCGCATGATCGGCAGCGGCGGAGCAGGCGCTCGCGGGACGAAGGGCACGCTCATCCCGACCACGGCGCGCACCAGCGTCGGGTGCAGCGTCGCCAGCTGCCAGACGAGGCTCGCGCCCCAGTCATGCCCGACGAAGATCGCGGCCTCCTGGTCGAGCGCGTCGAGCAGGCCGCGGAGATCGTCGCATAGGGAGATCACGTCGTAGGCCTCAACCTCGGCTGGTGCCGAGCTCCGCCCGAAGCCGCGGAGGTCGGGCGCGAGGACGCGGAAGCCTGCAGCCGTGAGCGCCGGCACCTGATGGCGCCAGGAGAATGCGAGCTCGGGAAATCCGTGGCACAGGACCACGAGAGGACCCTCGCCCTCGTCGAGCACATGCAACTCGATTCCGTTCGTTGCCACGCGGCGCTCCGGCACGGTGCCGCAACCATAACCGTTGGTCTCCGGCCAGGGCGCCGCGCGGACCGCGCGGCGCGGATGCCCTCCTAGAAGCCGGCGCGCACGCCCTCGGATCGAGTGCGCCCTGCGCGCTCGGCGTCGCTCACGGCCCAGCGCAGGCGCTCGATGAGCTGCGCTGCAGCGTGGTCGCTGGCGAGATGGACCGCGTAGACGCGCTCGTCCAGCAGGATTGAGGCGTCCTGCCGCGCGAGTGGATCGGCATCCTGCCGGTCGGTTGGATCGGTCGTGACGATGATCCTGGCCATGGCGCCTGGTCCTCCAATTGCTAGCGCGGGGGTTGCTTTCGCCTACATTACGCCCGGCCCGGCCGCTGCCAGCGGCCCCGCGTCTCGGTCGCTCGCAAAATGCGGGAACTTTCATCCCGCCGCTACCGCCGCTATGTATACCGCGACGTTTCCGAGGGGCACCCGCGGCCGGTGGCGGCCGTGACGCCGCAAAGACCGCGATTCCCCGCGCTCAGGGAGTTTCATACGGTACGCTCGGGGAGCCTCGGACGGTAACATCTGTGCCTCCGCGGGTGTCGCTTGGCAGCATGACATCTGCATTCAATTCGCTTGACAACCCATCGGGGAGCCACGTACGCTCTAGCTCGCCCGTTCCGCGGCCCGCCCATCCCGTAACCGAAGGAGATCCCCCTCGATGCCAGCTCAACCGTCAGCCGTGTCCTCGCAGCCCAGTGCCTCTGCTGTGGAGGAAGCGGTCGAGGCGATCGCCGACGTGGCAAAGGAGGACGTGAGCTTCTCGCTCGAGTTGACCCAGGACCAGAAGGACATTCGTGACTGGGTCCACGGTTTTGCCGCGGACGTGGTGCGTCCCGCCGCTCATGAGTGGGATGAGAGGGAGCAGACCCCGTGGCCGATCATCCAGGAGGCTGCGAACATCGGTCTCTACGGGTTCGAGGGCCTGGCGCAATTCTTTGCCGACCCGACCGGCTTGACTCTGCCGATCGTCAACGAGGAGCTCTTCTGGGGGGATGCCGGCATCGGCATGTCGATCATGGGCACGGCGTTGGCCGTCGCGGCGATCTTCGGCCAGGGCTCGGGCGAGCAGATCGGGGAGTGGATTCCGCGCTGCTTCGGCAGCAGTGACGAGGTGAAGGTCGCGGCGTTCTGTGCCTCCGAGCCGAACGCGGGGTCCGATGTCTCGGCCGTGCGGACGCGGGCGAGGTTCGACGAGGCGGCCGGCGAGTGGGTGATCAACGGGCAGAAGGCGTGGGCGACCAATGGCGGTATCGCCGATATCCATGTCGTGATCGCCACCGTCGATCCCGAGCTCGGGTCGCGCGGCCACGCAGCCTTCGTCGTGCCGATGAGCGAGGCGAAGGGCATCTCCCAAGGGTCGAAGGTTTCCAAGCACGGGTTGCGCGCCTCGCACACGGCCGACGTCTTCCTCGATGACTGCCGCGTGCCGGCCGGCTACGTGCTCGGGGGCAAGGACAAGCTGGACGAGCGCATCGCGCGCGTGCGCGAGGGCAAGCGGAGCAACTCCCAGGCGGCCATGCAGACGTTTGAGTCCTCGCGCCCGACCGTCGGCGCGCAGGCGCTCGGGATCGCCCGCGCCGCCTACGAGTACGCGTTGGACTACTCGAAGGAGCGTGAGCAGTTCGGCCGCAAGATCGTCGAAAACCAGTCGATCGCGTTCACGCTGGCGCGGATGAAGATGGAGATCGACGCCGCCCGCCTGCTGGTTTGGAGGGCCTCCTGGATGGGGCGCACCGGCGTGCGCTTCGAGAACGCCGAGGGCTCGATGAGCAAGCTCAAGTCGGGCGAGGTCGCCGTGTGGGTGACAGAGCGGGCGATTCAGATCCTCGGCGGCAACGGCTACGCGCGCGAGTTCCCGGTCGAGCGCTGGCACCGCGACGCGAAGATCTACGACATCTTCGAGGGCACCGCCGAGATCCAGCAGCTCGTGATCGCGCGCGCGATCTCCGGGATCTACATCCAGTAGGGCGGCGCCGCGGGTCAGCCGGTGGCGGTGGTGCCGCCGTCGAGCTTCCCGAGCAGCCCCTCGACACGCTGGCCAATCTCGTCGCGGGTGGCGCGAACCTCGTCGATGGGACGCCCGTTGGGGTCGGGAAGGCTCCAGTCGATGTAGCGCTTGCCCGGGATGTATGGGCAGGCGTCGCCGCAGCCCATCGTGACGACAACGTCCGCGCGCTCGGCGAGCTCGCGAGTCAAGGGCTGGGGCTGCCGGTCCGCGAGGTCGATGTCGAGCTCGCGCATGACCTCGATCACCTCGGGCTGGACACGGTCGGCGGGCGTCGTGCCGGCCGACAGCGCGGTGTGTCGCCCACGCGCGGCGCGTTCGAAGATGGCCTGGCTCATCTGCGAGCGCCCGGCGTTGTGCAGGCAGACGAACAGAACCGTCGCCATCACGGCTCCTCGCGGGCGGGAGCTGCCCCGGGGAGCGCCGGATGCTCACCCCGGACGAACTGGTAGGCGAACGCGCCCAGCGGCGCTCCGACGAGCGGCCCTGCGAGGTAGATCCAGAAGTCCCGCCACTGTCCTGAGACGAGGGCCGGCCCGAACGAGCGGGCGGGGTTCATCGACGCGCCGGTGAGCGGCCCGCCGAAGAGCGCGTCGAGGGCGATGGTCGCTCCGATCGCGATCGCGGCGGGCGCTCCGGCCGCCCGCGTGTCGGTGGCGACGCTGATGATCACGAGCATCAGCAGTGCGCTCATCACGCCCTCGACGAGGACCGCGCGCCCCACCGCGATCGTGGGTGTCGTCGCCCCGAGATCCGCGGGCTTGGCGGGCCACACGACCCACAGGAGCAGTGCTGCTGCGACGGCCCCGGCGAGCTGGGCGGCGACGTAGCTGCCCGCGTCGCGGGCGGGCAGGTGGCGGGTCAGAAAGAAGCTGGTGGTGACCGCCGGATTGAAATGCGCACCCGACAGGTGCCCGAACGCCGCGATCGCGGCGAGGATCACGAGGCCGAAGACGAGGCTGACGCCGACGGTGCCGAGCGTCCCGCCGCGTTCGGCGTTGGTGACGATCGCCCCGCACCCGGCGAAAACCAGCGCGAAGGTGCCCAGCGCCTCGGCGGTCGCTCGCCGGGCGAGGCCGGGCATGCCGCTCACAGCGTCTCGTTCGTGGGCCGCGACGAGCTTCTCGGCGGGTCGTAGAGATGGAGTTCGTGCTCGTCAGCCATGCGCTTGCGGGCTCGAGGAGGCGCTCGTATCTACTTCAGCCATGCGGCCAGCTCGATCAGGCCCTCGGGCCTGGAGTAGTAGTAGGCCCAGAGGCCGCGACGCTCGCTACCGAGCAGTCCGGCGGCGATCAGCACCCGCAGGTGTTTGGCCAGGGCGGGTTGAGACATGTCGAACAGGGGCAGCAGCTCGCACTGGCACACGGCCTCGGGTGAGGCCTTACGCACCGCGTCGAGAATCCGCAGCCGCGTCGGATCGCCAAGAGCCTTCGTCACGACCGCCAGTTGCCTGGCCTGCCCGTCTGCGAGATCGGGCTCGACCAGTGGTGTGCAGCAGCCACCGACCTGGCGCTCGCGCTCCGATATGACGGGGGCGCTCGTCATCGCGGAACAACATACCAAACGAATCAGTTATGGATGGCTCGCCGCGCGCTCGCCGGCGAGGGGAGCCGCGCCGCCGTCGACGAGCTCGCCGTGCGGGTGGCTCGAGCTGATCTGCCGCACCAGCCGGACCGCCTCCGCGGCGCCGGTGAACGGTGCGATCCCGATGTAGGTGAGCTGAGGAAGCCTGCGCATGAGCCCGACGGGGTCCTCGCGCGCGGTGTGACGCTGGATGATCTCGAAGATCGCCCCGGCGACCGCCTGCGAGCACAGCCGCGGCAGTTGCCGGGCCTCGGGGCGGTAGCCGTAGCCCTCCTCGAAGAAGATCGTGAAGGACCTCGTGATGTCCTCGGCGCGGCGGATCGCGTCGGGCCCGGCCGCGTAGCACTCCACCAGGCGCAGGTGGGAGAGTGCGGGACTCTCGGCGATCAGGCGCAGCAGGGTGCCGAGGCCGTTCCACAGCCGCTCCGGCCAGACGCGCGCGCTGAAGTGCGCGGCCGCCACGCTGTCGAGGATGAACTGCGAGGGGTACTGCTGGGCCTCCAGAAACGCGTTCTCCTTATCGGAGAAGTGTTCGTAGAAGACATCTCTGGAGACCCCCGCGGTGGCGACGATGTCCGCGACCGTGGCGTTGGCGTAGCCCTTTTGCTTCATCACCTCGGCCGTCGCGTAGATGATCCGCGTGCGCTGGCTGCGCGCGATCACACTTGCCGGGAGACCGTGGCGGCCGCGCGGCAGGCGCTCCGGTGGGCGGGTCGACTCGGGGCCGCGCTCCTGCTCGGCCGGCGCCGGCAGCAGCGCTTCCGGTCCCGTGCTCCAGTGCGGCGTGCCCGGCGGCACGGCGTACGAGCGGACCCACGTGACCCCGTCGTCCGCGAGCGACGGGAGGTCGTCCTCGGCGTGCATCCGCAGCGAGCGCGCGACGATGCTGCGCATCGCCCCGACCAGCGCTATCGCGGGAACGTCGAGCGTGTCTCCGCCAGTGGGCGTGCTGTCGAGGAATTCCTGCACCCGCCGCTCGAAGCCGCCGAGGACCATGCGGCGGGTCTCCCGCATGCGAGGGCCGCCGTGAAGCGTCTCCACGAACAGCAGGCGCGCGGCGTTCGGGTCGCGCTGCAGGGCGTGGGCGAGGTGGCGCAGGGTGTACTGGGCGGCCTCGGTCCAGTTGCCGTCGGACGCCAGCGGCGGCGGCTCTGCCAGCAGACGTTCGGCCGCAGCCTGGTAGGCGGCCAGCAGGCACTCTTCCTTGTCGGCGAACTGCTCGTAGAACGTCGCGCTGGAGACGCCCGCCCTCGAGCTCACCTGGGCGATGCTCACCCGCTGGTGGCCGGACTGTGCCGAGAGCTCGATCATCGCCGCCACGATGCGCTCTCGCTGGCTCGGTCTCGCTTTCTTGACAGACGCCGCCTCCCCCGTCCCGGCGGAGCGTTTGCGACGGGCGGCCGCTGGTTTTCGCGCTGGCTGCGGCATAGCGGACGTCCGCAGAATACATCACGATCACCGGCCGACCATGGGATTTCAGAGCCGCGCGAGGGCCGGCTCGGCAGGGCCTGAAGGGAGCACGCCCGCCGCCCGCATGCCTGGATTCCGTCGTGATTCAAATCGACTCTCGCGCGAGCGCGTTCTCGACGACTCACTGCCGGTAAGGTCCAGCAGATGTGCTGCGCGGCGCCCGGGAGCTGACGATGCCACGCATTCCACCGCTGCCCGAGTCGGAGTGGCCGGAGGATCTGGGAGACATCCTGCGGGCGCGGCCGCCCGGCCTCGACGGCCGCCTCGGCGACAACAACATCTTCTCCACCCTCGCCCGCCACGAGGTCCTGTTCCGCGCGTGGCTGCCCTTCGGCGGCGCTCTGCTCGGCCGCGGCGCGCTTGGCGCGCGCGAGCGCGAGCTGTTGATCCTGCGCACGGGATGCAACTGCGGCTCGGCGTATGAGTGGGGCCAGCACGTGCGCATCTCCGAAGGGCTGGGGATGGGGCGCGAGCTGATCCTCCGCGTCGCCGCGGGGCCGGACGCAGACGGCTGGTCGCCCTCCGACCGCGCCCTGCTGCGCGCCGCCGACGAGCTTCACGACCGCGCGAAGATCTCTGCGGGAACCTGGGCGCAGCTGGCCGAGCTCTACGACGAGCGCGGCCTCATCGAGATCCCCATGCTCGTCGGCCACTATCACCTCGTCGCCTTTGCGCTCAACTCCCTGGAGGTCGAGCTCGACGAGGGTCTCGAGGGCCTGCCCTGAGGCCGGCGCCGGCTCGCAGCCGCGCAGACCGCGGCGGGCTCGCAGGCGCGGGCATAGGTGCTCGCGACGCGGGCACAGGTGCTCGGCGCGATCGCGCGCGCTGTGTTTGCGCAATGACCCAAGCCGACCATTCGTGCGATGAGCGAAGCCGACCTCGCGGCGCCGCCCGCGCCGCGCGCCTATCCGCCGGTGCGCCCCTCGCGCACGAAGTCGCGGACGCTGCGCGCGAAGGCCGTGGGCTGATCGCGCATGATCAGCGTGTAGCTGTCCTCGATCTGGACGAGCCGCGCGTCGGCGAGCAGCTCCGCCAGGCGCTGCCCGTGCTCGGGGCGCTGGACGCGATCCTCGGGGGTCCAGACCACGAGCACCGGGCGCGTGAAGGAGCGTAGTCGCTCGCAGACCTCCAGCATCTGTCCGCGCCGAGCGCCGGTCACATACCTGCGCAGGTCGCGTCTGACGCCGCGCTGAGTCTGCAGCGGGCGCAGCCAGCGGTCCACGAGCTCGTCGGGCAGCGGGCGCTTGGCCATCCAGCCGAAGGCGATCGGCAGGCGGCGCAGCGGGCGCAGGCGCAGCGCCTGCATCGCCAGGAAGATCCCGCCGGGGACCATCCCCGTCACGCGCATGTTCTTACCGGGCAGCCCCGGCGGGAAGTTCTCGAAGGCCTCACACGAGGAGATGACCAGTCGCGCCACACGGTCGGGGTTCTCGCCTGCGAGCACCAGCGCCGCCGCGTGGTCGTTCTGCACGAGCGTCACGTCGTGGAGGTCCAGGCGCTCGAGCAGCTCGGCGACCATGACGCCGAAGCCGGCGAGGGACAGATCGGCGTCGCGGCGCATCGGGTGGCGATGGGCGCCCAGCGGAAGCGTCGGCACGATGCAGCGGTGATCGCTCCGCAGCTCGGCGAGCATCGGGTCCCACACCGAGCCGTCCATCACCAGGCCGCCCAGCAGCACGAGCACCGGACCGTCTCCTCCCGTGTCCTCGTAGTCGATCGTTCCGGCGGTCAGCTGAAGCTCGGGCATCACGCGGCCTCGTTAGATAGATCGCTCTAGTAAGCCATACCGTACCATGACGGCATGGCCACCGACACCAAGGATCGAATCGTGCAGCACAGCGCGGAGTTGTTCCGGCGCCAGGGCTTCGCCGGCACGGGCGTCAAGCAGATCGTCGCCGAGGCGAGCGCGCCCTTTGGATCGCTCTATCACTTCTTCCCCGGGGGCAAGGAGCAGCTCGGCGAGGAGGTGATCCGCTGGTCCGGATCGGTCTACGGCCAGCTGATCGACGCCTTCTTCGTGCCCGGTGCGGACCCGGTCGCGGCAACCCGGGACTTCTTCGCCGGTGCCGCCGAGACGCTGCGCGCGACCGACTACGCCGACGCCTGCCCGATCGCCACGGTGGCCCTCGAGGTCTCCTCGACGAATGAGCCGATGCGCCAAGCCTGCGCCGAGGTGTTCGATGGCTGGATCGACGCCGCCAGTGCGCGCCTGGTCGAGTCCGGCCTGCCGCGCGCGCGGGCTCGGGCGCTTGCCATCTCGATGCTCGCGTCGCTGGAGGGCGCATTCGTCCTGGCGCGCGCTCTGCGCAGCACCGAGCCGGTGGAGGTCGCCGGCGCGGCGGCAAGCGCCGCCGTGCGCGAGGCCCTCGGCGGCCGGCGGGCTCGCCGCCGTACCTCGCGCTAGCGGCGCCCGGGGCCGGCCGCTCGGTCCGGCCGCTCGGTCCGGCCGCCCGGGTTCCGCCGCCTGGGCCCGGCCGCCCGGGTTCCGCCGCCCGGCTCCGCCTGTTAGGCTCGCCGCCGGCTTGCCGACACACCCATCGTCACCGCGCGCTCACACCAACGCCGACGACATGCTGGCCATGGCGGCCGCGCGGGCGCACGAGCTCGCTGCGCCCGGCCTGAGCCCGCGGCCTCGACGTAAGGTGGCCGTGCTGGCGTGCATGGACACGCGCATCGACCTCTTCCCGATGCTCGGTCTCGAGCGCGGAGACGCGCACATCATCCGCAACGCCGGCGGCCTGGCCACCGACGATGCGATCCGCTCGCTCAGCGCCTCGCAGCGACTGCTCGGGACCGAGGAGGTGGTCGTCGTGATGCACGACGGTTGCGGTCTGCACGGCGCCTCAGAGGACGAGTTTGCCCAGGCGCTCGCAGCGGACGGGGTCCTGCCGACCTGGCGGCTCGGCGCATTCGAGGACGTGGAGGCAGCGCTCGAGCACAGTCTCGCCCGCCTGCGCGCCAGCCGGGAGCTGCCGAGCCGGGAGCACATCAGAGGCTTCGTCTTCGACCCCGAGGGGGGAACGCTGCGCGAGCGCCAGCCGCCTACTCGACCCAGCCCAGGGAGCGGGTGACCGCCTTCTTCCATTGCGCGTACTCGCGCTCGCGCAGCCCAGCATCCATGCGGGGCTCCCAGCGCCTGTCCTCCGACCAGTGCGCGCGCAGCTCGGCCTGGTCGGAGAAGAAGCCCACGCCGAGGCCGGCGGCGAAGGCGGCGCCGAGGGCGGTCGTCTCAATCACCTTCGGGCGGAGAACCGGCACGCCGAGCACGTCGGCTTGGAGCTGCATGAGCAGCTCGTCGGCGGTCATGCCGCCGTCGACCCGCAGCGCTTCCAGCGGCGCGCCGATGACCTCGTTGGCGGCATCGAGCACCTCACGGGTCTGCCAGGCCGTCGCCTCGAGCACGGCCCGGGCGATGTGGCCGGCGCGCGCGTAGGCTGTCAGCCCGACGATCACGCCACGTGCATCATCCCGCCAGTGGGGGGCGAACAGCCCGGAGAAGGCCGGCACGAAGTACACGCCGCCGTTGTCCTCCACCGTGGCGGCCAGCTCCTCGACCTCCGCGGCGCTCCGGATCAACCCGAGCTGGTCGCGCAGCCATTGCACGGCCGCGCCGGTGACCGCGATCGAGCCCTCGAGCACGTAGCTCGTGGGCCCGTCGCCGAGCTTCGCGCCGACGCTCGTCAGCAGCGTGTCAGAGCGCACTATCTCCCCGCCGGTGTTGACCAGCAGGAACGATCCCGTGCCATAGGTGTTCTTCGCCTCCCCGCGCTCGAAGCAGGTCTGGCCGAACAGCGCCGCCTGCTGGTCGCCGAGGATCCCGGCCACCGGCCGACCCGCAAGGGCGCCGCCGGCCGCCTCGCCGTAGACCTCGCTGCAGGAGCGGATCTCGGGGAGCATGCTGCGAGGGATGCCCATCAGCTGCAGGCTCGGCTCGTGCCAGTCGAGCGTCTGCAGGTCCATCAGCATGGTGCGGCTGGCGTTGGTCACGTCGGTCGCGTGCCGGCCGCCGTGCGGTCCTCCCGTCAGGTTCCACAGCAGCCAGGTGTCCATGTTGCCGAAGGCCAGCTCGCCGCTCTCGGCGCGCTCGCGCGCTCCCGCGACATGGTCGAGGATCCAGCTGATCTTCGGGCCCGAGAAGTACGTCGACAGCGGCAGGCCGACACGCTCGCGCAGGCGGTCAACGCCCTGCCCGCCGGCCAGCTCGCGCACGAGCCCAGCGGTGCGCGTGTCCTGCCAAACGATCGCGTTGCACACCGGCTCGCCGGTCGCGCGATCCCACACGACCGTCGTCTCGCGCTGATTGGTGATGCCGATGGCCGCCACATCGGTCGCATCGGCGCCGGCGCGCGCCAGCGCGCCGGCGATCACCTCGCGTGTGCGCTGCCAGATCTCCAGCGCGTCGTGCTCCACCCAGCCGGCGCGAGGATGGATCTGCTGGTGCTCGCGCTGGTCGGCCGACACGATCCGCGCATCGCCATCGAAGAGGATCAGCCGGGTGCTGGTCGTGCCCTGGTCGATCGCCGCCACGTATCTCGCCATCGCTGCACCCTACGCCCGCGTGCAGCGCGCCGCCGCACGCCCGGCGCGCGGCGCCGCGGTGGCGTGACGGCGTGCAGCGCGCCGGCGTGCGCCACGCTCCCAGCGCGCGATGCGCACGCGCTGGACGCGGAGTCTCGTGGTTGCGCGTATGGTGAGGCCCGGTGCGCTCGTCCTCACACCGTGGGCGCGATGGCTCGCGCTGGTCGCTGCTGTCGGCTGCGCTGGCTGCCTGCTCGCGCTCTGCCGGCAGGTATCGCGCGCTGCCGGTGACGCTGGTGGTGATGGGCGCCCTCCCCTTGCTCGCCGGCTCCGCGCGACCCGCCGCGCGCACCGCCGCCGCAGGCAGGGACCCGGGTCCGGCGAGCGCCCCGACGGCGGGGGAACCCTCACCTCCGGTACGCCCCCTCCAATACCGCGTCGTCGGCTGTCGCAGCCGCGGTCAGCTCGCCTACCTGCACGGCCCGGCAAGGCGTGAGGTGGCGGTCGGCTTCGACGACGGGCCGTGGTCGGACACCGGGGCCTTCGTGACGATGCTCGAACACAGCCACGCGCGCGCCACGTTCTTCATGATCGGCGAGCAGGTCAACTCCTCCTACCGCCCGACGCTGCTGCGGGAGCTGCGCAACGGCGATGTCCTCGGCGACCACACCTTCACCCATCCCAATCTCACGCGCAGCGCCGATGTCCGCGGTCAGCTGCAGGACACGATCCGCGTGATCCGTGCGCTCACCGGCTACACGCCGTGCGTGTTCCGCCCGCCCTACGGCGACTACGACCCGTCGATCATCCGCACCGCGCGCGCGCTCGGCCTCGCGACGGTCCTGTGGAACGTCGACCCCGCCGACTACACGCTGCCGGGCGTCGCCGCGATCGAGAGTCGCGTCCTCGCACAGGTGCGCCCCGGCTCGATCATCATCTCCCACGATGGGGGCGGGCCACGCGGCCAGACGCTGGCCGCCTATCCGGCGATCTTCTCGCGGTTGCGGGCGCGCGGCTATCGGATCGTGACGATTCCCGAACTGCTCGGCTTCCGCCCCGTCTACGTCCCCTGCGTTCGCCTCTGCGACGGCATCGGCGTGGCGCACAGCGAGCTGCCCGCCGACGCGCTGATCGAACGCGCGACCGCGCGCCAGCCGTAGTTCGCGGCCCGCCTGAAGCTAGAAGGTGTAGCTTTCGGCGCTGCTCACGGTCCCGAGCGGCGCCGTGCTGTTGCTGACGCTGATCGGTCCCGAGCCCGACCCGGCCGGGACCGTCGCCTTCAGCCTGGTCGCCCCCAAGAACGTGACGCTGCTCGCGGGGACGCCCGCGAAGCTCACCGTCGAGGAGCTGTTGAAGCCGAGGCCCTTGATCGTGACGACCGTGGTGCCGTGGCTGGCTTTCGCCGTGAAGGACCTGATCGAGAGCGTCGGCACGAACTTGGCCTTCGACGTCGCCGTGCCGGTCGGGCTGCTCAGCGTGATCTTGCCGGCGATCGCGCCATCGGGCACCGTGGCTTGCAGTCGCGTCGGGGAGAGGATCTCGTAGCTCGCTTCGAGCGTGCCGAACTTGAGCGTGCCGCCGCCGTCGAGGGCGCTGCCTTCGATCGTCACCGAGCTGCCCGTGATCCCCGAGCTCGGCGTCAAGCCGGTGATGTCGGGGACGTCTGAAACCACGAGCGGCGTCGGCTTCGACGCAGCCGGGCCGCCCGAGCCCGCGCTGTTGCTCGTGCTTTCGGCCATCCGCACGGTCGAGCCGACGTCGGCTGCCGCCAGCGTGTAGGTCTGCGCGGTCGCGCCCGCGATCGCCTGGCAGCCCGAGCCCGCGCCGTTGCAGCGTTCCCACTGATAGCGGAAGCTCGTGGGTTCGTTCTTCCATTCGCCATGGGACTCGGTCAGCACCTTCCCCTGCTCGGCGACGCCCGCCACGGTGGGCGGCGAGACGTCGATCGGGCTGCCCGCCAGCGAGAATGCGCCCAGCCCGACCGGGCTGCCGACGCCGGAGGGCCCGTCGTAGCCGACCGCCGCCTGGCAGGCGGTGGTGCCCTGACAGGAGCCGTTGCTACCCGCCACGACGTCATAGAGGGCGCCGCTTTGGCCGAGGTGGGAGTAGAGGGTGGACGCCGGATAGGCGACGCCGCCGGAGCCTCCCGCGAGCGCGTACTCGGCAGCGATGATCGGCGAGGCGACCGATGTGCCTCCCCAGACTCCCCAGCCGGTGGGCGCACCCGGCGCTTCGAGGGTGCTGTCGTAGACGTCCACCCCGGTGTTGGGATCGCCGATCGCGGCGACGTCTGCGATCGAGCGCTCGCTGCCGCAGCCGGTGGCCGAGAAGTTCGCGGCCGTCGTCTGCCAGAGCGGGGCCGCGAACACCAAGCTGCAGCCGCTGCCGCCTTCTTCCCACACCGTGCTCGTCCACACGCCCTGGCTTTCGGTCAGCGAGGTGCCGCCGACGGCGACGACATCCGCCGAGTCGGCCGGGAAGTTGGCCCCGACGGAGTCGCCTTTGCACAGCTTGTTGAGATAGCCGCAGTCGCCCGAGCTGGCGGTGACGACCGTCCCCGGATGCTCGTAGTAGTCGCTGGCATATTTCGCGTAGGAGGCTGTCTCCGTGCCGCCATAGGAGTTGCTGATCTCGGTCGCGCCGGCGTTCGCGGCCGCGTTGACAGCCGTGCCGAGCTGGGCGAAACCTTCGCCGTTGGCCTCCACCAGCAGCACGTGACAGCTCTGGCAGATCGCGTGGGCCATCTGCACGTCGATCGAGATCTCGCTCGCCCAGCCGCCTTCGACGGCCGGCAGCGGGCTCGTATTGCCTTCCTGGTTGATCTTGCGAAAGCAGCCGTTGGCGGCGGTGCACGGCGGCAGCCCGAACTGGCTGTCGAACACTTCGAGGTCGGCTTCGGCGGTGGGGTCGTCGTATGCGTCGACGACGGCGATCGTCTGCGTCGAGGAAGAGCTCGTTTCGGTAGGCAGCTGATAGGCGGAGTGCAGGCTCTGCGGCGTGAGGTAGCCCGGCCACGGGGATTTGTAGGTCACCGCCGGCATGGCGCCGCGCGCCCGAGCGTCGGCGGATCGCACCGCGCTGGCGCGGAGCGCCGCCGGCGTGAGCGAGGCGGGGAGCAGCCGCAGTGCCATGCACGCCGCGCGGCCCGGGCGCGGAGCGCGACACACGCGCTCGACGCGGTAGTGGGTGCGTGCGGCCGCGGCGGCCGAGCCCGCGCCCAGCACGAGCACTCCCAGCACGAGGGCCGCTGCCGCAAGCAGCACCAGCCCGGCGATCGCGCTCGGCGGCCGGCTCGCTCGGCGCGCGCGCCCGAGAGGAGGCGCGAGGCCGGTGGTCTGAGGAGTCGTGCGCATGGTCTCGGTCGCCTCTGCTCAGCTCCCGTGCGGCCGCGCAGTCCGGTCAAGGTAGCCCAGCGACTGCTCAAGTGTCAAGCGGCACATGTCGGCCACCGCTTCGCCCGGCTGCGGGCGCCCGGGGGCAGGCGCTGATCACCTCGGCCGGGGCATGTGATCACGTCGACCCGGGCGTGCTTAGAATAAGCTGCCGTCTTCAGCAAGCGCCCGTAGCTCAGTGGTCAACGGTTCTCTTCGGGGAGCCAAAGAGCAGCGGTCTTTCAAGCCGCAGGCCGAGGGTTCGATTCCCTCCGGGCGCACTTTGTGACGTGTCGGGACATCGGAGGCAGATGTCTCGGGAGATCGTGGACAGGTCAAGGTCTGCGCAAGTGGTTGGTAGGCGCGGCAGGCTGCAGGCTGCACCGTCGCGACGAAGGTCCTCGTCGGCCCCGGCGGGCATCGCTACACGGTCGCCCGCCGCGCCCTGCGTCTGGCCGCCGGTGGGCGGGAGCGCTCGCCGCGGCTCTCGACACCAGACGCGTACGCACTAGACGTGCGTTCACTGTCAGTGAACGCGCTGTTTACAGATTCGATCGACGATGCGCCGCATGCGCGGCTCATCCGACTTGTAGCAAGTTGACATGCGGCGCGAAACGTGATTTACATGTCCGACGGGCCCTCATGGAGGCCTTGACGGCTACGAGGGTGTAACGGACAAAAAGCGATGGAAGGCCTGGGAAATGGGCTTGAGGTCAAGCAGGATGCGAGACCGGGGATGCAGGGCGAAGGCAGGCTCGCTGGCCTTCGGCGCGCTCGCCGCGCCGGCGCGCAGCGAGTCCTTTTGTCACAACTTGGCGACCGCGGTTGTACAGATCGGCGCACGCACCCGCCGTCGCAATCTGCCTACCTGCGCGGGCGGCGCCCGCGGAAGCGGGAGACGGGGCGGGCGCGGATGAGACTGCTCGTCTGCCATGAGCAGCGGATGCTCAGGGCACTCCACGGCCGCTGGCCCTACCGTCGCTCGCACTGCCGCCACGACCTGCATTGGCTGGTGCAGGTGCGGGCGCAGGGCTGCTGGTGCGGCGGCGGTCGCGCGCACGCCCTGGCGGGCCTGCGCGCGTGTTCGCGGCGGCCCGAGGGTCGCCGCCGGGGAGAGCCGGGGGGCTAGCCTGCCCCTACAGGCCCTGTGCGCCCGAGAGGGAGGTCGGGTCGCCGGTCTGTAGGGGCAGCTGCTCAGCGCGGCCATCCGCGCGCGCAGCGTGCCCGGCGATCGCGTCGATCAGCGTGGGCCAGGCCGCGCGCGGCAGGTCGTGGCCCATGCCCGGGATCTCGATCAGCTCCGCCCCCGGGATGGCGCGCGCGGTGGCACGTCCGCCGGAGGGCGCGACCAGCGGATCGGCGCTGCCGTGGATCACGAGCGTCGGCGCGCCGATGCGCCGCAGTTCCTCCGTGCGGTCGCCGGAGGCGATGATCGCGGCCAGCTGACGGCCGGGCCCCCGGGGGTCGTGGTTGCGGTCGTAGCTGAGGTCCGCGAGCGCGCGGATGTCCTCCGTGTCGCGAGGCAGGCCGGTCGAGCCGATTGCGGCGAACACCCGCTCCATCCGCGCGATGTACGCGGCGCGGCCGGACGGGGGGCGGCCGAGCAGCACCGGATAGACGCGCAGCGTCGGCTGCCCGCTGCGGCGGCTGCCGGTGTTGGACATGATCGACACGAGCGAGCGCACGGCCTGCGGATGGCGTGCCGCGACGGTCTGGGCGATCATCCCGCCCATCGACGCCCCGATCAGGTGCGCGGGGGCGAGCTCGAGACCGACCAGGAGGTTCGCCGCATCCTCGGCCATGTCCGCGAGCGTGTAGTGCGCCGCCCGCTTGGAGCGCAGCAGCAGCTGGGCGGCCGTCGGCGGGCGCCCGCTCACGTGCGTGGAGTGCCCGATGTCGCGATTGTCAAAGCGCACCACGTGCAGGCCGCGGCCGGCGAGCTCGCGGCAGAAGTCCTCCTGCCAGGCCACCATCTGCGTGCCGAGCCCCATGATCAGCAGAGCCGTCGGCGCGGAGGGCTCGCCGAAGGTCTCATAGCAGAGGGTCACCCCCCTGCCGACGTCGCAGAACTGCTCGGTCACGATTCATGGACTCTATCGTCGCGCTCGACTAGGATCGACGGGAATGGCCATCACCAGCGCATCGGGCGGTTCGCAGGCTGAGGCGGCCGGACGTCAGGAGCGCGAGATCCAGAGGCTGTCGATCGACACGATCCGCGCACTGTCGATGGACGCCGTGCAGAAGGCCAACTCGGGGCACCCGGGGACGGCGATGGCGCTTGCGCCCCTTGCCTACGTCCTCTTCAAGCGCTTCCTGCGCGTCAATCCCGAGGACACCGGCTGGCCCGATCGCGACCGCTTCGTTCTGAGCGCCGGCCACGCGTGCGTCATGCAGTACTCGCTGCTGCACCTCTGCGGCTATGACCTCGCCCTCGAGGACCTCAAGCAGTTCCGCCAATGGGGCTCGCGCACGCCCGGCCACCCCGAGCGCGGGCACACCCCCGGAATCGAGATCACCACGGGACCGCTCGGCCAGGGCGTGGCCAACGCGGTCGGCATGGCCGTCGCCGAGCGCTTCCTCGCCGACCGCTTCAACCGGCCGGGCCAGGAGATCGTCGATCACCACGTGTATGCGATCTGCTCGGACGGCGACCTGATGGAGGGGATCAGCCAGGAGGCGGCGTCGATCGCCGGGCACTTCCGCCTCGGCAAGCTGATCGTCTGCTACGACGACAACCACATAACGATCGACGGCAGCACCTCGATCTCCTTCGACGGCGAGGACCACAGCGGCCGCCTGGCGGCCGACGGCTGGCACGTGCAACGCGTCGCGGACTCCGAGGACGTCGATGCCCTCGAGGCGGCCCTCGCAGCTGCGCGCGCCGAAGGCGAGCGGCCGTCGTTCATCTCGATCCGCTCGCACATCGCCTACCCGGCGCCGCACGCGGTCGATACGGCCGGGGCGCATGGGGCGCCGTTGGGCGAGGAGGAGGTCAGGGCCGCCAAGGAGGCGATGGGCTTCGACCCCGAGCGCCACTTCTGGGTGGAGGACTCCGTCTACGCGCACATGTCCCTGCGCGAGGCGGGCGCCGCAGCGCAGGCGGAGTGGATGCCGCGCCTGGATCGCTGGCGGGAGGCCTTTCCGGACATGGCCGGGGACTGGGACCGGGCCTGGGCCGGGCGCCTGCGCGACGGCTGGCAGGAGTCGCTGCCGAGCTTCGCGGCGGGCGAACAGATCGCGACCCGCTCGGCCGGCCAGAAGGCGATGGCGGGCTTCGCCGCGTTCGCGCCGACGATGATCGGCGGCGCGGCCGACCTCGTGGAGTCGACCAAGACGGTGTTCGAGGGCGCGGGAGAGTTCTCGAGCGTGCATGCCGGGCGCAACGTCCCGTTCGGCATCCGCGAGCACGCGATGGGCGCGATCGTCAACGGCGCGGCCGCGCACGGCGGGATCGTCAAGCCCTACGGATCGACCTTCCTGATCTTCTCCGACTACATGCGCCCGGCGGTGCGCCTGTCGGCCCTGATGGGACTTCCGGTCGTGTGGGTCTGGACCCACGACTCGGTGGGCCTGGGCGAGGACGGCCCCACCCACCAGCCGGTCGAGCACTATGCGGCGCTGCGCGTGATCCCCCGCCTGTGGGTCATCCGCCCGGCCGACGCCAACGAGACGACCGCGGCATGGCGGGTCGCGCTCGAGCGCACCGACGGCCCGGTGGCGCTGCTGCTCTCGCGTCAGAACATCACCGTGCTCGACCGCGACGAGCTGGCGCCCGCGCAACAGCTCGAGCGCGGCGGATACGCGCTGTGGGACTCGGCCGCGAGCGCGAGCTCGACCGCGCAGGGCGCTCCCGAGCTGATCCTGATCGCGACCGGCGCCGAGGTCGCCCTAACGCTCGCGGCCGGACGGGAGCTCGCCGCGCAGGGAACGCGCGTGCGGGTGGTCTCGATGCCGTGCATGGAGCTCTTCGAGGCCCAACCGCAGGACTACCGCGACGAGGTCCTCCCCCCCGCGGTCACCGCGCGGCTCGCGGTCGAGCCGGGGGCGAGCATGAGCTGGTGGAAGTGGGTTGGAAGCGGCGGCGACGTTCTCGGCCTCGACCGCTTCGGCGCCTCCGCACCGGGAGCTACGGTACTCAAGGAGCTCGGCTTCACCGCCGAGAACATCCTGGCACGCGCCCAAGCCCTGCTGTAGTCAAGCGATCCAGAGGAGACACAGACCATGTCCGCCCAGAGCCTCCCGCCCCTCCAACGCCTCTCGGCTCTCGGACAGAGCGTGTGGATCGACTTCCTCTCGCGCGCCTCGATCCGCGGCGGGCACCTGCAGGAGCTGATCGACGACTACGCTGTCGTCGGCGCCACGTCGAACCCGACGATCCTGCAGAAGGCGATGAGCGCCGGCGACGCCTACGACGAGCAGCTGAACGAGCTCGCCGCCCAGGGCAAGGACGCCGCCGAGACCTTCTGGGCGCTGGCCGAGCAGGACATCGCCGACGCCTGCGACGTGTTTCGAGCAGTGTGGGATGGCGGCGAGGCGCGCGACGGCTACGTCTCCCTCGAGGTCGATCCGCGGCTGGCCTACGACGCGCTCCAGACCTACCGCGAGGCGCTGCGCCTGCACGAGCAGGTCGACCGCCCCAACCTGCTGGTCAAGATCCCGGCCACCAAGCCGGGACTGGCGGCGATCGAGGACGTGATCGCGAAGGGGCGCTCGGTAAACGTGACGCTGATCTTCTCGCTGCAGCGCTACCGCGAGGTCGCCGAGTCCTACATCCGGGGGATCGAGCGCCTCGTCGCCGAGGGCGGCGACCCGGGCAAGGTCGCCTCGGTGGCGAGCTTCTTCGTGTCGCGCATCGATACCGAGGCCGACAGGCGCCTGGATGAGATCGGCGGCCATGACGAGCTGAAGGGCAAGCTCGCGATCGCCAATGCGAAGCTCGCCTACGACCACTGCAGGCAGGCCTTCGCGGGCCCCCGCTGGGAGTTCCTCGCGGGCAAGGGCGCCACTCCCCAGCGACTGCTGTGGGCGTCGACCTCGACGAAGAACCCGGACTACCCGGACACGCTGTACGTGGAGGGGCTGATCGGAGCCGACACGGTCGACACCATGCCCGAGGAGACGGTCCTGGCCTATCAGGATCACGGCGACCCGCAGCCGCGACTGGAGAGCGGCCTGGAGGATGCCCAGCGGGTGTTCGAGGAGCTCGAGCGCGCGGGCGTCGACTACGACGACGTCACCGACACGCTCGAGCGCGAGGGCGTCGAAAAATTCGCCGCCTCCTTCCAGGAGCTCCTGGAGGCCCTGCGCACCAAGCAGGAGTCGCTCGCGCCGGCGTGAGCCGCCCGCCGGCCGAGGCGGCGGCTCCGGGGCGGGGATCGCGCAGGCCCGCGAGCGGGCGATCGCTCAGGCCCGCCGACGGGCGGGCTCAGGAGTAGGGGATCGGGATCAGGACGTGGATGATCAGCGGTCCCGAGGGGAACGCGTGGGCGTGGAGTGTGAAGATGCGGAACCTGCGCCCGCGATAGGTGTAACTGCCGCTGTCGGGAACCGCTCCCGGCGCGGGGCCGAGGCTGTTCTTGACCACCTGCCCGTGGCCGGAGCTGGTGTTCATGTACATGAGCACGTCGAGGCCGGCGAGGCGCCTGGTGAGCCGCAGGTAGCCTTCGTCGTCCTGGATCGAGAGCACGAAGCTGCCGATCGTGCGGCCGTTCAGGCGCAGCGGGGCGCTCACCGGGGCCAGCACGTACGGGCCGCCCACGTCCGCGAGCAGCTTCCCTGCGGCGCTCACGCGCAGGCGCACGATGTGCTCGTTGAGCAGGCTTTCGATCGCTTCCCTGGTGGCCGCCGGGTCCTGCCGCGCCACCGCCTGCAGCAGCGCCTGGTTGCCCTGCACGCGCTGGACCTGGGGCTGCGTGCGCGCGCCGGCCTCGCCCGCGTAGATCAGCGTCGCGACGTGGCTGAGCGTGTTGACGACCGTGTCTTCGTCTGAGCTTCCGCACAGTTCGCCGGCCGAGCCGAGCGGCTTGAGCACGTAGATGCGCAGCGACCCCGACGGATAGGCGGCGGCCGGGAAGGAGGTGTACTGGTAGACGGCGCCGCCGTGCGTGAGCGTGCCCTGCGCCGGCAGCGTCCCGGGTGCCAGCGGGAAGGACCCGCCCACGCTGCGACCGTGCTCGCGCAGAGACACCGAGCCGCCGGCGACCCCGTTGGCCTCGCTGATGAAGCCGCTGTCCGACCACACGCTGAAGAGATAGCTGGCGATCGGGGCGCCGCCGGCGCCCTTCAGAGTCCCCGAATGGGGGGTGAGCGCCGGACCGCCGACCTGCGCGAGCGTCTGGGTGCCGCGGATCACGCGCAGGTTGGTCAGATGGCCGGTCGCCACCAGCGCCTGCGCCGCCGCGCGCGCGCCGGCCGGGTCGTCGGCTTCCACCGCCTTGCGCAGCGCGGCCGAGTGCTCGATCAGGTTGCTCGCCGCCGCGGTCCTTTCGCTGGCGATGCCCTCGTGGTAGATCCGTGCGAGCACGCGCCGAAGGGTTGCGAGCACGGTCGCCTGGCAGCTGCCCGGCGCGCTCGCGGCGTAGGTGTACGCGGTGGCGCTCGCGTGGGTCGTGGCGCCGCTCTTGGGCGTCGATCCGCAGCCGCTCAGGAGCGCGAGGAGCAGCGCCGCGACCGTCGCGCGAGCGATCCGGGAGCGCCGGTTGATCGATGAGGTCTCCACACCCAACACAATCACCTGACATCCTAAGCACCGGCTAATGGCGCGAATGACCTCCCAACAACTGCCGGCCGCGGACGCGGCGGCTCGGCGCGAGTCGGGACGGTGGCGGTGCCGAGCGCGCTGATCACGGGTGCCTCGAGCGGGATCGGCCGCGCCGCGGCGCTGCGCCTGGCCGGCTCGGGCTGGACGGTGCTGGCCGGAGTGCGCGATCCGGCGGCCGGCGAGCGGCTGCTCGCGGACGCAGGCCCCCGCGGGCGGATGATCCCGCTGACCCTCGACGTGACCGACCCCGCCCAGATACGCGAGGCGGCTGCACGAGCGGACGAGCTCGCCGCCGAGGCCGGCTCCGCCGCGCGCGGAGGACTCGACGCGCTCGTCAACAACGCCGGGATCGGCGTGGGCGGCCCGCTCGAGCTGATCGCGCCCGACGATCTGCGCATGCAGTTCGAGGTCAACGTGCACGGACAGGTCGCGGTCACCCAGGCGCTGCTGCCGGCGCTGCGGCGGGCGCGCGGGCGGATCGTCTTCGTGTCATCGATCGGTGGGCGCGTGGCGCTCGCCTTCACCGCCCCCTATGCCGCCTCCAAGCACGCGGTCGAGGCGCTCGCGGACGCGCTGCGTGTCGAGCTGCACAGCTCGAAGATCCAGGTGGGGCTGGTCGAGCCGGGCTCGGTCGCGACGCCGATCTGGGACAAGAGCCGAGCCGATGCCGAGCAGCTGCGCATCCCGCCCGAGCTCGAGGCCGAGTACGGGCGCATCCCGGCCGCGATCGAGAAGGTGCTCGAGGACACCGCGCGGCGCGGGGTCGCCCCGGAGCTCGTGGCGGCGACGATCGAGCGGGCGCTGAGCGCCCGGCGCATGAAGGCGCGCTACATCGTCGGCCGCGACGCGCGGGCGATGCTGCTCGCCAGGCGGGTGCTGCCCGACCACGTCTTCGACCGGGTCGTGCGGCGCGGGCTCGGGATCTGATCCGCCTCAGGACGGCGGCGCGTAGACGGCCAGCCACGCGAACAGGCTGGTGGTGGCGGCCTGCGTCTGCAGCATCCCCGGCGCGGCGTCCACGGCGGGCAGCGTTTCGCCGTTCCAGGAGAGCAGGTAGAGGCCTTCGCCGTTGAGCGCGCGCGTGCGCGCATCGCGGGCGTTGTCGGCCGCGAGCTGATACAGCACGGGGTCGTGCTCGAGCGAGTAGAGCGCGAGCATCCACTGCAGGTAGATGGCGTCGTACTGCGGGGAGAAGTCGAGCAGGTAGCCGAAGCGCGCGAGCGCCGTGGCCTTGAGTTCATCCGCGCGCTGGCACTCCGCGGAGGTGGCCGTGAGCGTGCACAGCAACGCCTGGGCGTAGATCAGCGGCCCCTCGATGTAGTCGATCGGAGTCGGGTCGAGGCTGCTGCCCGCGTACAGGCCGTTGACGGCGCTGAAGCCGCTGCTGTTGGCCCACGCCAGGAACCTCTGCGCCTGGGCGAGCGCGAACGTCGAGCGGGTCTGCTGGTAGAGCAGGGTCGCCAGCAGCGCGCCCGACGCCAGCGCCTCGCCGGCCTTGTAGGGGTGTCGGGTGTTCCACCAGATCCCGCCCTGGCGCGAGTCCCAGCCGGCTGCGGCGATGAAGCGCAGCGCCCGTTCCGCGTCGGCGAGATAGCGGCGCGTGCCGGTGGCGCGGTAGGCGTTGACGAACGCGAGTCCCCACCAGCCGTTGTCATCGAACCAGGTCTCGGTGTCCGCTTCGCGGTCGCCCGGGTAGGGCGAGTAGCCCGCCAGCGGGCGCAGGCCGCGGTTGAGGTAGCGTTCGGCGCCGGCCGCGAACTGCGCGACCGCGCGCCTGTCGGCCGGCGTGGGCCGGGCGATCGCGATCGCGTCGAGCGACTCGAACAGCGGCACGATGTCCCAGATCGTGGCCAGCGGATAGCGTTCGCGGTCGCCCAGCACGGCGTCGTACCATCCGCGCCGGCGATCGCTCCAACGCAGCTCGGCGCTGGACACGCCCGCCTGCGCCAGCGAGAGGTACTGGTGCTGGGCGGCCGTCAGGGCGGGCTGCGCCGCGGCCGTGCTCGGGGCGGCGGCCGCGCCGGCCGCGGCCGCGCACGCCGTTGCGGCCGCGAGCGAGGCGAGGATGGATGAGAGCCTGCTCATGAGAGATGTAACCCGACATTAGGCGCTTGGTAGCGGCTGTAGGCGCCGGCTGGACGGGATACCGTGTGGCGAGCGCGAATGATCAACAACGCACCGGACCGACCCCCCCGTAGCGATCCCCAGCGAGCGATGAGCGACCCGAGCCCTGCAACGAGCGCGCACCTGCCCGCCCCGCCCTCCGAACGCGGGGCCTGGCTGCTCGCGTGCGCGATCGGGCTGCTCGGCGTCGCGGTGCTGCTCGCCGTGCTCACCGGCGCGGTCGGCCAGACTTCCGGCGCGAGCGCCCCGGCGGTGGCGGTCGCGGCCCCGACTCCCGTCGCCGGGCCGTCGGCCGCCGCGAGCGCGCTCGCCGGCTCGGGCCCGAGCGGCGCGCACAGCGGGCGCGGGCGCGCGGCGATCGTGGCGCAGCCCTCGAGCGAACAGCAGACGCTCGACGCGCGGCGCTTCGTCGACGCCACCGAAGCGCACATCGCGGCCCGCTGGATGGAAGGCTTCTACCCGATCTACGCGACCGCGCAGAGCACCTTCGGGGTCAACTGGCTGCTGATCGCCTCGATCCACATGCAGGAGACGGCCTTCTCCACCGCGCCGAGCACCTATCACGGGCTCAACTTCGCCCACTGCTGCGGCGGGCCGATGCAGTTCAACGTCACCAACGGGCCCCTCAGCACCTGGGATCTCGTGGCCGACTCCTACCGCTACGGGCGCCGTCCCGCGAGCTATGACCATCGCACCGCCGCGCACCCGTCGATCTATGACGACTTCGACGCGATCATGGCCGCCGCCCACCTGCTGTCCGCGGACGGCGCCGAATACGCGCTCGACGGCTCGGCCTGGGACGCCGCCTACGACTACTACGGCCACGACGCCACCGGCGTCGTGTACGCCGATCAGGTGCTCGCGCGCGCGATCGGCTGGTCCCAGCACGGCTTCTGCATCAACTGCGGCGTGGAAGCGGCGATGGTGGAAGCGGTCAACGCCGCCTACGGGGCGCCCGTGCTGGCGGCGCTCACCGAGAGCGCTCCGGCCGCCACCAGGCTCGCGCCGGCCAAGCCGGCGCGCGCCAGGCCGGCGCGCGCCAAGGCTGCCGCGCGCCGGGGGTAGCGGGCGCGCCGGGGGTAGCGGGCGCGGCCCTCGGGCGGCCCCTCAGGCGGCGTCGGCCTGCGCGATCAGCTCGCCGGCGACTCGATCCGTGGCCCGGGCGGTGCCGCCGAGCAGCCGCCGCGAGAGCTGCGCGCGGCGGAAGTACAGCGGCGCGTCGTGCTCCCAGGTGGCGCCGATCCCGCCGTGCACGGAGATCATCGTGCGCGCCGCCTCATCGAGCGCGCGGCCCGCGACCGAGCGCGCGGCGCTGGCCGCGAGCGGGAACTCGGTCGGCGCGCCGACGCGCGCCCAGCCGGCGTAGTAGAGCAGCGAGCGCCCGTTCTCGAGCTGGCGCAGCACCTCCGTGAGGCCGTGCTTGACCGCCTGGTAGGAGCCGATCGCGCGCCCGAAGGTGTGGCGCTCCTTGGCGTAGGCCACGGCGACGTCGAGCGCCGTTTCCACGCTGCCGAGCGACTCGGCCGCGATCAGCGCCTGGGCCAGGTACCAGGCGCCGGCGAGCGACTCCACGGGGGCGTCGAGGATCACGGCCGGAGCGTCGCTGAAGGAGACGTGACCGAGCGATCGGGTGGCGTCGTAGCGCGTCAGAGCCTGCACCTCGACCCCGGTGCTCTCGCTGCGGACCGCCACGCCGACCGGCCGTCCGTCCTGGAGGGCCACGCCCACGAACACGCTCGCGCCGGGCGCGTCGGGCACGAACGCGAGGCTGCCGTTGAGCGGCGCTCGGCCGTCGTCGCCCGCGGCTCCGACGGTGGGGGGAGCCGAGCGCTTCATGCCGCTCGCGGGATCCGTGCTCCAGTGCGCGTCGAGGTCGTCCGGCGGCTGCGCGGGCAGGTAGGCCGCCCGCTGCTCGCCGCTGGCGAGCGCGGGCAGGAGCTCGGCCCCGCCTCCCGGCGCGTCGCTGAGGATCGCGGTCGCCGGCAGATGGCCGAGCAGGGGGATGCCCGCGAGCACGCGACCGCACTCGCCGAGCACGAGCATCGCGTCGAACGCGTCGAGCCCCGCGCCGCCGTGTGCTTCGTCGATCAGCAGGCCCGGCCAGCCGGCCTCCATGGCGGTCGGCCACAGGTCGGGCATGGCCTGATCGTCGCCGTCGAGCGCCTCGCGGGCGGCCTCGAGCGTCTTGAAGCGCGAGAGCGCGCCGCGGGCGGCCTCGCGCAGGAACATCTGCTCATCGGAGAGGGCCAGATTCATGCCGCGGCTCCTTCCTTGGAGCGCAGCTCTGAGAACGGGATGCCCTTGTCGAGCCGTGGCTCGGGGGGCAGGCCGAGCACGCGCTCGCCGATCGTGTTGCGAAGTATCTCCTCGGTTCCGCCCGCCGACTTCAGGCCGGGCAGGAACGAGATCATGTACGCCCACTCGCTGTCCTCGCACAGCGCGTCGGGGCCGAGCACGTCGGCGATCAGGTCGCCGGCCTTGATCGCGCCGCTGACGATCGTGACCTTGGCCAGGCCCGCCTCGGGGCCGGGGATCTGGCCTTTCTGCAGCGCCGAGAGCGTCCTGTAGCCGGTGAACCTCACGGCCAGCAGTTCGCTTGCGATCGCGCCGAGCTGGTGGCGCACCTCGGGGTCGCGGCGAGCCTGCTCGTCGGCCGCTATGGCCGCGGCGAAGCGCGTCGAGTTGTAGCCCATCCCCTCGCCGCCGAGCCCGATCGTGACGCGCTCGAACATCAGCGTCGTCAGGGCGGTGCCCCAGCCGTTGCCCACGCCGCCGACGACCGCGGCGGCGTCGAGCGAGACGTCGTCGAAGAAGACCTCGTTGAACTCCGCCTCGCCGGAGATCTGACGCAGGCCGCGCACCGTCACCCCCTCGGCGTCCATCGGCACGATGAACATCGTCAGGCCCTTGTGCTTGGGGACGTCCGCGTCGGTGCGCGCGAGCAGCAGGCCGTAGGAGGCGAACTGGGCGTTGGTGGTCCACACCTTCTGCCCGCTCAGCCGCCAGCTGCCGTCGTCCTGCAGGCGCGCCCGCGCCTGAACGGCCGCCAGGTCCGAGCCGGCGGCGGGCTCTGAGAAGAGCTGGCACCAGACCTCGTCACCGTGGAGCATCGGCCCGAGGTAGCGCGACTTCTGCTCCTCGGAGCCGTGCGCGATGATCGTCGGGCCGAGCATGCCCACGCCGATAGCGTCGAGGATGCCCGGCACTCTCGCGCGCCCGATCTCCTGGTTGCACATCACCTGCTCGATCGGCCCGAGGCCCTGGCCGCCGTACTCCTTCGGCCAGGTCACCCCCGCCAGCCCGCCCTCGGCGAGCTTGCCCTGCCAGGCGCGGCGTGCGGCGACTATCTCCGCCTCGTCCTCCAGCGCCCCGGGTCCCTGCAGGACCGGCGCTTCGGGCTTGTGCTGATCGAGCCAGGTCCGCACCTGCGCGCGGTAGGCGGCCTGCTCGGGGGTGTCGTCAAGATCCACGGCGTCTCCTTTTGGCTGACTGGCCAGTCAATCCCTGTACGACAACGGTACCCGACCGCGCGCGAGCATGTCGCTCACCTCCCGGCTCCGGCGCTCGGCGAGAGGTGCCTCGCCCGCGCGCTCGGAGAGCTCCTTGCCCCTGCGCTCAGGCGGTGGGGGGCATCGCGGGCTCGGGCACCGGCCGCTGGTGGTAGACGTCCTCGAAGGCGAGGTCGAGCAGCGCTTTGGCCTGGGCGCCGGGGGCGGGGGAGTGCAGCAGGACCACGCCGAGGCGCACGCCGTGGCGCTCGGCGGTCGCCACCAGGCAGCGCCCGGCCGCTTCGGTCTGGCCGGTCTTCAGCCCCGTCGCGCCGGGATAGCCGTAGATCAGCAGCGGGTTGTTGTTGTACAGGTAGAGCTTGCCGCCCTTGATCGGAAACGGCAGCACGGCGCTGTAGGTGCGCACGATGCGCGCGAGCCGCGGCTGCTGCAGGACCTCATGGGCGAGCACCGCGAGGTCGGCCGCGCAGGTGTAGTTGCCGCGGTCGTAGTAGCCCGACGGCGAGGAGTAGCGCGTGCAGCCGAGGCCCAGCCTCGCCGCCTCGACGTTCATGCGCACGACGAAGCGGTTGACGCTGCCGGCCACGCGCTGGGCGAGCGCCACGGCAGCGTCGTTGCCGGAGGGCAGCAGCAGCCCGTAGAGCATGCTCTCCACGCGCACCTGCCTGCCGAGCGGCAGCACGCCGACCTTCGATCCGTCTGCGTCGATCGCTTCCTTGGTGACGAGCACGCGCGCGTCGGGCGGCGCTGCTCTGGCGATCAGCAGCGCGCTCATCATCTTCGTCAGGCTGGCCATCGGCAGGCGGATGTAGGGGTTTCGCTGCCACAGCACCTGGCCGGTTGAGAGGTTGAACAGCAGACCCGCTCGCGGTGGCGTTCGGAAGGCGAGCTGCACGGGCTCCGTGCGGGGGTAGCCGATCCCGGAGAGGATGAGCGGGGGCGCGCCGAGCGGCAGGCCGGTCTGCGAGCGCCGGGGCGGCGCCGGGGCGGGCCTGCCGGCGCTGGCCGAGGCGACCGCCCCGCGGCGGGCGGCGTGCGAGCTGCCGAGCGCGATCGCCACGACCAGCGCCGCGGCGATCGCCAGCGCGAGCGCGCAGGCGCCTGCGATCCTGCGCCTGCGCCGCCGGCGGGCGACGGAGGCCCGCCGCTGACGGCTCTGGCCGGGGGTCATGAAGGGCGAGGAGCTCATCGGCGGCGGTCGAGCACGGCGCCGATCACCCCGACGCCCAGCAGTACGAGGATAAAGACCGATAGCAGGCTTGCCACCGTAAAGCCCTGTTCGGTCACCGACACGACCGTGAGGAACGTGAAGCCGACGAGGAACACGAGCGCGGCGCCCACGACGAGCAGGCGGGTCATGCAGGGGCGGCTGCGTGCGCGGTCATCGTCCTAGTAAACCGGCAGCGGCGGCTTGCGCGCGCGACCTCGGGCGAACAGCCGGATCGCGAGCAGGCCGAAGAGGAAGCCGCCGATGTGCGCGAAGTAGGCGACGCCTTCGCCGCCGGCGAGCGGTCCGGCGAGGCCGGCCACTCCGAAGTACAGCTCCACCACGAACCAGAAGCCGAGCAGGATCACTGCCGGGACCTCGATCAGGGTGACGAAGAACACGATGAACACGAGCGTGAGCACGCGCGCGCGGGGATACAGCAGGATGTAGCCGCCGAGCACGGCGGCGATCGCGCCCGAGGCGCCGAGCGTGGGGGCCATGAGACCAGGGCCGACCAGCACCTGGCTGCCCAGCGCGACCAGCCCGCCGAGCAGATAGAAGAGCCCGAAGCGCAGGCGGCCCATGGCGTCCTCCACGGTCGGCCCGAAGATCGCCAGAAAGAGCATGTTGCCGAAGATGTGCAGGAAGCTGCCGTGCAGGAACATCGAGGTGAACACCGTCACCCAGGTCGCGGGCTGGGGCTCGACCCTGACCGGCGCGGGCTGGCAGAGGATGCTTTCGACGCTGCCTGCGAGCGTGCGGCTGTTGACCAGTTCGCAGTGCTCGCCCGGATGGGTCAGCTCGTAGGGGATCGCCCCGTAGCGGACGGCCACGCGCTCGGAGGGGCCGCCGAAGAAGGAGCCGCCGTGGCGGATCTCGAGCAGGTATGCGAGCACGTTGAGCGCCACCAGCGCGACCGTCACGATCGGAAAGCGCGCAAGCGGGATGTTGTCTTTGAGCGGGAACATCGCTGCGGGGTCCGGCCCTGGGCCGGCGCGCGGCGCGGCTCATCGCGCAGAGCTTAGGCGCTGCTCAGGTGAGCGCTGCAGCGCGGGATGCCGTTCCCGCGTGCGGCACGTGCTGGTCGGCGTGGTAGGAGGAGCGCACGAGCGGCCCGGCGGCCACATGCTCGAAGCCGAGCTCGTAGGCCGCCCGCTCGAGCTCTGCGAACTCCTCCGGATGCCAGTAGCGCACGACCGGCAGGTGGCGCTCGGAGGGGCGCAGATACTGCCCGACCGTCAGCACCCGCACCCCATGCTCGCGCAGGGCGGCGAACGCGTCGACCATCTCCTGGTGGGTCTCGCCGAGACCGACCATCAGGCCCGACTTGGTCACCACCTCATCACCGCTGAGCTCGCGCGCGAGACGCAGCACGCGGCACGAGCGCGCGAACTCCGAGCCGCGGCGCGCCAGCGGGTAGAGGCGCGGCACGACCTCGACGTTGTGGTTGAACACGTCGGGGCGCTCGGCGATCACCTTGGCCAGGGGCATCTCCTGGCCCTGGAAGTCGGGGGTGAGCACCTCGATCCGACAGCCCGGCGCCTGACGGCGGATCTGGCGGATCACGCCGACGAACGCCGAGGCGCCCTTGTCGGGCAGGTCGTCGCGGTCGACCGACGTGATGACCGCGTGGCGCAGCCCCATCCGCACGATCGATCGCGCCACGCGGGCGGGCTCGAGCGGGTCGTTCCAGGTCGGCTTGCCGCTCTTGACGTTGCAGAAGCCGCACCGCCGCGTGCAGGTATCGCCGAGGATCATGAACGTGGCCGTGCCGCGCTCCCAGCACTCGCCGACGTTCGGGCAGGCCGCCTCCTGGCAGACGGTGTGCAGGTTCTCAGAGCGGATCAGCTCGCTCAGCTGCCGGTAGCGCTCGCCGCCGGGAGGCGCCACCTTGAACCAGGGCGGCTTGCGCTCGCGCAGCGGGCGGACGTCGGAGCCGAGCACCGTGAGCACGTCCATGCCGCCAGGGTTGGCGCGGGATCGAGTCCCGCCCACCCCGCTCACGTGTGCCCCAGAGGGTATGCGGGCACCGCCGCGACCGCTGCGGGCCGGCTTGAATGGATGGAGGCTCGCGTGGACGCGAGCCGCGCGGCGTTCGCGGTGTCGATCCCGAGTCGCCTCGGCGAGACCAGGCGCTGGCGCCGTCCGTGCGCCTCACAGAAGCTGTGTGCCATGCGCCGGCGGAAACAGGCGAGCCCGCCGGCCGACGCCGACTCGTGCGCGATCGCCGACGCCGACTCGCGCGCGATCGAGGTCATGCTCACGTCGGGCAGCCCGCAGGCGATGACCCATGAGAAGGGCTCGAGGTCGTTGACGACGTTGACCGCGAAGCCGTGCGTGGTGATCCCGCGCGAGACGTGCACGCCGATCGAGGCAATCTTGCGCTCGGCCACCCACACGCCGGTGTAGTCGGGCCCCTCATCCGGGCGCGCGCGGGCCGCGATCCCCACCTCGGCGAGCGCTGCGACGATCGCGGCCTCCATCGTGCGCAGGTAGCGCCCGATGTCCTCGATCGCCATGATCGGGTAGCCGACGAGCTGGCCCGGGCCGTGGTAGGTGACGCGCCCGCCGCGGTCGCTGTCGATCACCTCGATGCCTTTGGCGCGGTAGAAGCGCGCGCCGAGCGGCAGGTCCGCCGCGGCCGCGCGCCGCCCGCGCGTGTACACCGGCGGGTGCTCGAGCAGCAGCAGCGTGTCCGGCAGCTCGCCCTCCAGGCGCCGGGCGCGTGTGCGCTCCTGGATCGCGAGCGCCGCGCGGTAGGGGACGCTCCCCAGGTGGCAAACCCACAGCTCATCGGAGGATCGGCTGGCGAGGCTCATCTCTCCGACCCAGCCTAGCGCCGCCTCACAGCGTGAGCGCGGAGGGCGTCTGCAGCAGCTCGCGAATCCGCGCCAGGAACTCGGCGGCTTCGGCGCCGTAGAGGATGCGGTGATCGCACACGAGCGTGAGCGTGAGCGCGTCACGCGCGAGCACCGCGCCCTTGCGGGCCACGGCGCGCGGCTCGACCGAGCCGACCGACAGGATCGCAGCCTGCGGCGGGTTGATGATCGCGGCGAAGCTGCTCACGCCGTACATGCCGAGGTTGGACACCGTGAAGGTGCCCCCGCCGAGCTCCGGCGGCGTGATCGTCCCGGCGCGCACGCGCGCGGCCAGCGCGCGGGTCTCGCGGGCGATCTCCCCGAGGGACTTCTCGTCCGCGTCGAACACGGTGGGCACGACCAGCGCGTCCTCGGCGGCGACCGCCACGCCGACGTTCACGCGCGAGTGCAGCTGCAGGCGCCCGTCGCGGTAGCTGCCGTTGGCGCGCGCGTGCTCGCGCAGCGCCAGCGCGCTGGCCTTGACGACCATGTCGTTGTAGGTCGGCGCGCCGAGCTCCTGGGCGCCCGCGCCGACCTCGCCCCCGGCGTCGGGGCGGGAGAGGCGCTTGAGCTCGGTGCGGAGCGCCACGCACTCGCTCATGTCGACGTCCATCCGCAGCGTGAAGTCGGGGATCGTCGCCTTGGACTCGGCCATCCGCCGGGCGACCGTCTGCTGGGTGCGCGAGAGCTCGATCACCGTCGTCTCGCCCTTGGCCGTCATCACGCCCTCGAGCGCCGCGGGTGCGGGGGACGCCGCGCTCGCGCTCGCGCTCGCGGGGGACGCGGCCGGCGCGGCGGGCGCGTCCGGGACGGCCGTGCCCGCCGCGCCGGGGAGGCCGGCGGACAGGTCGGCCTTGACGATCCGCCCCCCGGGCCCGCTGCCGCTGAGGCCGTGCAGGTCGATCCCGCTCTCGCTCGCGATCCGCCTGGCCAGCGGCGAGGCCTTCACGCGCTCGCTCGCCGCGCGCGAGACCGCCGACGCAGCGGCGCGCTCGCGCGACCCGCCGGCCGTCGGTGCCTCATCGAGCACGCCCGCGCCGGCCGGCCCTGCCGGGGCCGGCCCCTCCTCGATCAGCACCGAGGTGGACAGCGCGCCGCTGCCGGCGACGCGCGCGATCAGCTCGCCGACAGCCAGCGTGGCTCCCTCGGCGGCGAGGATCTCGAGCGCGCCCTCCTGGTCTGACTCGTAGGTCATGGTGGCCTTGTCGGTTTCGATCTCCACGAGCTCCTCGCCGCGGTGGAGCTCCTCGCCGTCGCGCTTGAGCCAGCGCAGGATCGTCCCCTCCTCCATCGTGTCCGACAGGCGCGGCATCACGATCTCGCCCATCACGCCTCCCCGGGGACGCGGTTCAGCGCGGCGAGCGCGGCCTGCACGATCTGCGGCTCGTGGGGATAGGAGATGTCCTCCAGCGGCTTGGAGTAGGGCATCGGCACGTCCGCTCCGGTGACGCGCTGCACGGGTGCGTCGAGGTCGTCGAAGGCCTGTTCTGCGACCAGCGCAGCGAGGTTCGCGCCCACGCCCCCGTGGGGCCAGCCCTCCTCCACGATCACGCAGCGATTGGTCTTTCGCACCGACGCGAGGATCGTGTCGAGGTCGAGCGGGCGCAGGGTGCGGGGGTCGATCACCTCGGCCTGCACGCCGTGCTCGGCGGCGAGCGTCGCGGCGGCGCGCTCGGCCGTGTGGGCCATCCGCGAGACGCCCACGATCGTCACGTCCGAGCCTTCGCGCGCCACGCGCGCGAGACCGAAGTGCACGAGATGCTCCTCCGCGTCCGGCACCTCGCCGCGCACCCCGTAGAGGGACTCGTGCTCGATGAAGATCACCGGGTTCTCGTCGCGGATCGCGGTCTTCAGCAGGCCCTTGGCATCGGCGGCCGTGGCGGGCACAGCGACGAGCAGGCCGGGGACGTGCGCGAACAGCGCCTCCAGGCAGTGCGAGTGGGTCGGGCCGAGCTGGTGGCCGGCGCCCTGGGGCATGCGCACCACCAGCGGCACCTTCACCTGGCCGCCGAACATGTAGTGGATGTGGGCCGCGTGGTTGACGATCTGGTCGAACGCGAGCAGCGCGAAGTTGATCGTCATCAGCTCGACCACGGGGCGCAGGCCGGTCATCGCCGCGCCCACGCCGACGCCGACGATCGTGTTCTCGGAGATCGGGGTGTCGCGCACGCGGCGCTCGCCGAACTCCTCGAGCAGCCCGTCGGTCACCTTGAAGGCCCCGCCGAACACGCCGATGTCCTCGCCCATCAGGATCACCCGCTCATCGCGCGCGAGCTCCTCGCGCAGGGCGCTGCCCAGTGCCTCGCGGTAGCGCATCTCGGCCATCAGGCGCCCTGCGCTCCGGCTGCTTCGCCGCCGTCCTCGCCCGCGGCCAGCGCCTCGGTGAGCTGCTGGGAGATCTCGTCGTTGGCCGCGGCCGGGGGCTCGCCGTCGAGCGCGCCCGCCTCGGCGGCCGCGTCGTGCGCGGCGCTGGCCGCCTCCTCGGGCGTCTGGGCCGAGTACCAGCCGCGGACCTCCTGGTCGAGCACGTACACGTCGTCGTAGAGCGACTCGGGCGCCGGGAACGGCGAGCTCTCGGCGAACGCCACCGACGCGTCCACGCGCGCGATCGCCTCCTGGTCGATCCGCCGGCTGGTGGCCTCGTCGATCACGCCCTCGCCGATCAGCTGCGCTGCGAACAGCGGGATCGGGTCGCGCTCGCGCCAGTGGGCGACCTCCTCCTTGCTGCGGTACTGCTCGGGATCGGCCATCGAGTGCCCGCGAAAGCGGTAGGTGACCGCCTCGACGAGCACCGGCTGGCGGTCCTCGCGCACGCGCCGCACCGCCTCCGCCACGACCGCGTGAGTGTCGAGCACATCCATGCCGTCGCAGCGCATGCCGGGCACGCCGAGGCTCTCGCCCTTGCGCTGGAGGTCGGTGACGGCCGAGTGCCGGCGCAGCGCGGTGCCCATGCCGAACTGGTTGTTGGTCACCATGAACACCACCGGCAGGTGCCACAGCGCGGCCAGGTTGAGCGTCTCCCCGAAGGTTCCCTGGTTGGAGGCTCCATCGCCGAACGTGCACAGCGTGACGTCCTCCGAGCCGGCGTAGTCGCTCGCCAGCGCGATGCCCGCCGCGATCGGCAGGTTGCCGCCGACGATCCCGTAACCCCCCATGAAGCGGCGCGAGAGGTCGAACATGTGCATCGAGCCGCCGCGCCCCTTCGAGCAGCCGTCGACGCGGCCGAACAGCTCGGCCATCACGTTCTCGGGGGGCGTGCCCCGCACGAGCGCGTGGCCGTGGGAGCGGTAGGTCGAGATCAGGTAGTCGCTGTCGCGCAGGGCGCGCGCGCTGCCCACGATCGTCGCCTCCTCGCCGATCGACAGATGCAGGAAGCCGCCCACTTTCGCGCGCGCGTACATCTCACCCGCGCGTTCCTCGAAGCGCCGGATGAGCGTCATCGTGCTCAGCCACTCGCGCGCTTGCTCTGGGTCGGGCAGGCCGGGCATCAGTGCTCCACGGTACTCCAGCGCGCCATGAACTCCTCTGCCTCCAGCTGCGCCAGATCCGCGCGCAGCGCGCGCGCGAGCTTCGACGCCGCCGCCGCCGGCCGGTCCCAGAAGAGCACCACCTCGCCGCTCTCGAGGTCGACCACCTCGACGTGGTCGACGCGGTCGGCGTCCGCGAGCAGCGCCGGCGCGCGCCCCGCGCGCGTGACGATCAGCCGGTAGGCGCGGTTGGCCCTCACGAGCGCCGCGCACCCACCCCCGCGCCGCCCATCTGCGCGCCGCCCATCCTCGCGCCGCCCGTCCCCGCGCCGCCCATCTGCGCGGCCGCGTCCCGCAGCGCGCGCCCGCCCTGAAAGACGCGCTCCCCCACGACCACGGCGGGGACGTCGCCTACGCCCAGCGCGGCCGCCGCCGTCGTGGCCGCGGTCAGCTGCTGCTCGACCGCGCGCAGCCCCGCACCGCGCAGCACGGCCGCAGGATGCATCTCGCAGGCGGCGGCCGCGATCAGCACGAAGTCGCCATCCTCCAGGCAATGCCCGCCGGCGAACGCCTGGCGGAAGGCCGCCTGGGCGAAGGGCACGCCGCGGCCGATCGACTTGGCGTATGTTGCCACGCGCATCGCCAGCCCGCTGTCGAAGGGGAAGGGATCGGGCCAGCGCAGCGGCTGCAGATCGAGCTCGCGCGCGCGCCGGGCCACCTCCTCGCGCCAGATCTCCTCCTCCTCCCGGCAGCGCCACGCGGCGAACGTCTCCGCGCCGGGCAGCTCGCGCGCCAGCACCGGCTGCCACTCCGCCGCTCCGGGCAGCTCTCCGAGCACCCGCTCAGCCGCCAGGTAGGCCAGCGGGCTGGCGAGATCGAAGTAGAACGCGGCCGCAGCTGAGGACACCTCCTCGAGCTCCGGCCCTCAACCGTGGATCAGCCAGCCGTCGGCTGCGCGCCCGGCTTCCATCACGGCCTCCGACAGCGTGGGATGACCGTGGATGATGCGGGCGAGCTCGGGGAAGCCGCCCTCCAGGGCGCGCACGTTGACCAGCTCCTGGATCAGCTCGGTGGCGCGCGAGCCGACGATGTGCCCCCCGAGCAGCTCCCCGTATCTGGACTCGCCCACGATCTTCACCAGCCCGGTGCGATCGCCGTAGACGGTGCCGCCGCCGACCGCGCCGTAGGGCACCTTGCCGACGACCACCTCGTAGCCCTGCTCGCGCGCCTCCGCCTCGGTGAGGCCGAAGGAGCCGACGTTCGGCGTGCAGAAGGTGGCCCGCGGAATGTCCACGTAGGCGATCGGATGCGTGCGGCGTCCCGCCATGTCCTCGGCGGCGATGATGCCCTCGTCGGAGGCCTTGTGTGCGAGCGCGGGTCCGGCGACGAGGTCTCCGATCGCATACACCCCCGCACGCGAGGTGCGCATCGCCCCGTCCACCTTCACCAGGCCGCCGCTCGCCTGTGCCCCGGACGGGGTATCGAGCTCGACGCCGGCCTCGGCCAGGCCGAGCCCCTCGACGTCGGCGCCGCGCCCCGCTGCGATCACCAGGTAGTCGACCTCGCCGGCGTCGCCGCCATAGGAGAAGGTCACGCTGCTCTCGCTCGCCCTGACGTCGCTCACCGCGGTGGCGGTCCGCACGTCGATGCCCTGGCGCTTGAGGCCGCGCTCGACCAGGCGCGAGATGTCGGCGTCCTCGGTCGGGAGCGCGCTGCTCGAGCACCTCGAGCAGCACCACCTCGCTGCCGAGGCGGGCGAACGCCGAGGCGATCTCCGCGCCGGAGGGCCCGCAGCCGACGACCGCAAGGCGGGGCGGGACCTCGGGCAGCGCCCAGGCCTCCTCGGTGCCGATCACGCGCTCCGCCGAACTCCACGCCCGGGATCGGGCGCGCGACCGAGCCGGTCGCGAGGATCACCCCGCCCGCCGCGAGCACCCGGCTCTGCGCGCCGGAGGGATCGCTCACGTGCACCTCGCCGTCGGCGCTGAGCGCCGCATGCGCCCTCGATCAGGTCGATCGCCGTTCTTCTTGAACAGCCCCCCCACGCCCGAGGTGAGCGTGCGCGACGACCTTCTCGCGGCGCGCCTGGATCGCCGCGTAGTCGACCTCCACGCCGCTCACCTTCAGCCCGAACTCCTCGCCGTCGCGGATCTCCGAGAGCAGGTCGGCCGAGCGCAGGACCGCCTTGGCGGGGATGCAGGCGTAGTTCAGGCAGCGCCCGCCGACCTTGTCGCGCTCGACGACAGCGGTCTTCTTGCCGAGCTGCGCCGCCCGAATCGCCGCCACATAGCCCCCGGGTCCGGAGCCGATGACGATGCAGTCGTAGGAGGTCTCGGCCATCTGGCCTGAGCCTATCGAAGCGATGCGCGCGCGGCCGGGCCGCCGTCGCGGCCGGGCCGGGCCGCCGTCAGTGCGAGGCGCGCCTCCGGCGTTCGCCCGCCTGGATCCGGCCCATCACCCGCACCAGCTTCCAGAACAGCCAGCCGCCGAGCCCGATGCTGAGCAGGCACGCGGCGGCCGCCGGGATCGTGGAGGCGACCACGAGCGCCAGCGAGGTGACGAGGATCTGAAACGCGAGCAGCGCCTCGAAGCCGAGCACCGCCCAGTAGCGGCGGCGGTACATGCCCAGCGCCAGCGCCAGCAGGACCGCGGTGAGGAAGATCGCGCCGGGCAGCGAGCCGCCGTGGCGGGCGAGGTCGTGGACGCTCAGCGCGCCCACTATCACGCCGGCCGCCACGCAGCACGCAGACCGCCACGGCGACCAGCAAAGCAGCGGGGCGCTCGCCCGCGGCCAGCGGCTCCAGCGCGGCGCGGGCCTGCTCGTCGCGAGCGCTGCTCGGCGGCCGCCCGCTGCCCGGACCGCTGCGCACGGTCATCTCAGCGCCCCGTGGCGCGGCCATCGATCAGCTCGCGAAGCTCGCGCGCCGCCTGCTCGGGATCGTCGGCCGCGGAGATCGCGCGCAGCACGCACACCCGGCTCGCGCCCGCGTCGAGCACCTCGGCGACGTTGCCCGCGTGCAGGCCCCCGATCGCGAAGAACGCCACCGGGGCGTGCGCCGCCGCGTAGCGGACGAGCTCGACTCCCACGGCCGCGCGGCCGGGCTTGGTGGGGGTCTCGTGAACCGGTCCAACGCCGATGTAGTCGACCAGCGCGGGGTCGGTCGCGTCGATCTGCGCCGGCGTGTGCGTGGAGAGGCCGATCAGCATGTCGGGGCCGACTACCTCGCGGACCTCGGCCACGGGCATGTCGTCCTGCCCCACGTGCACCCCGTCGGCGCCTACCTCGCGCGCCACCCAGGGGCGGTCGTTGACGATCAGCAGCGCGCCCAGGCGCTCGCACAGCGCGCGCGCGGCGTGGGCCACCGCCACCAGCTCATCGTCGGGCGAGCCGCTTCTCGCGCAGCTGCACGATGTCCACGCCGCCCGCGATCGCGCCGCGCAGGAGGTCGGGCAGCTCGCTGCCGTCCGGGGCGGACGGCGCAGACGAGGTACAGGCGCGCGGCGGCCAGTCGCGCACGGCGCTCGGAGCCGGGGTCGTTGCTCGCCATCGGCTCGAAGTCTGGCAGGCCCGCCATGCTCCTCAGCGCCGGGGGCGGGCTAGCATCATCGGCATGCCCGAGAACCAGCGAGCCGAAGTGGTCGTCGTCGGCGGCGGCATCATCGGCCTCGCCGTCGCCTGGCGCGCGCGCCAGGCGGGGATGTCGGTGATGCTGCTCGAGCGCGATCAGACCGGGCTGGCGACCTCGCACGTGGCCGCCGGCATGCTCGCGCCGGTCGCGGAGGTCGAGTTCGGCGCGGCCGGGCGGCAGGCGCTCGAGCTGGGCCTGCGCTCGGCCGAGCTGTGGCCGGCATTCGCCGCCGAGCTGGAGGCGGCGACGGCGATCGAGGTGGGTCTGCTCAGAACCGGCACGCTGCTGCTCGCCCGCGACGAGCGACGAGGCGCGCGAGCTCGAGCGCCAGCTGGCCTTCCGCCGGTCGCTCGGGCTGCGCGTGCAGCGCCTGCGCCCGAGCGAGGCGCGCGAGCTGCGAGCCCGCGCTGGCGCCGACGCTGCGCCTGGCGCTGCAGGCTCCCGATGACCACTCGGTCGATCCGCGCCTGGTGCTGGCGGCGCTGCGCGCGGCCTGTGCCACGGCCGGGGTGCTCGTGCGCGAGCACGCCCCGGTCGCGCGCGTCGAGCTCGACGGGCGGGGCGGGCGCGTGAGCGGCGTGACGCTCGCGAGCGGCGAGCGGCTGCCGGCGGAGCGCGTGGTGCTCGCCGCCGGCCCCTGGAGCGATGGCATCGGCGGCCTGCCGGCGGGCGCGCGCGTGCCCGTGCGACCGGTCAAGGGCCAGATCCTGCGCCTGCGCGATCGCGCCGGGCCGGGGCTCCTCGGCCGCGTGCTGCGCTTCGACGGCGGCTATCTGCTGCCGCGCGGCGACGGCCGCTATGTCCTCGGCGCGACGGTCGAGGAGCGCGGCTTTCAGACGCAGCCGACGGTGGGCGGCGTCTATGAGCTGCTGCGCCGCGCCGGCGAGCTGGTCCCCGGCGTGAGCGAGCTCGAGATCGAGGAGCTCTCGGTCGGCTTCCGCCCCGGGACCCCGGACAACCTCCCCGCGATCGGCGCCGGCACGGTCGCGGGCCTGACGTGGGCCACCGGCCACCATCGCAACGGCATCCTCCTGGCGCCGCTCACGGCCGAGCTCGTGGCTGCGGTGCTCGCTTGTTCCGTTCAGGGTGCGCCCGGCGCGGCCGAGCTCGCGGCTGCAGCCGGGGGCGCGGGCGCAGCCGAGCGCTCGCTCGGGTCGCTGCTGGCGGCCTGCGTCCCCGGGCGCTTCTCGCCCGCATCTGCGCAGCGCGGGCACGAGGCCCCCGCCCCGCCGCTGGCGGCGCTCCCATGATCGTGCTCAACGGAGAGAGCTCCGACGTGCGCGCCGGTGAGACGGTGGCAGCCGTGCTGGCTCGCCTCGGTCTGGGCCTCGACGCACGGGGCGTTGCCGTGGCGGTCGATGGCGAGGTCGTCCCGCGCGTGGCCTGGGAGTCCTTTGCGCTTGCGGAGGACGCGCGCGTGGAGGTGCTGACCGCGATGCAGGGGGGCTGAGCGCGACGATGGCCGAGCGGCCGCGCACGCAGCTCGCCGGCGAGCACGAGCAGGCGGCGCCGGGCGTCGACGTGCTCGAGATCGCCGGCCGGCGGCTGCATTCGCGGCTGCTGCTCGGCACCGGCGGCTTTCCCTCGCTCGAGCTGCTCGCGCAGGCGATCGCCGCGAGCGCGACCGAGCTCGTCACGGTCGCCCTGCGCCGCGTCGATCCGGCGGCGCGCGGGTCGCTGATCGACGTGCTGGCCGACGCGGGCGTGGAGCTGCTGCCGAACACCGCCGGCTGCCACACCGCCCGCGACGCCGTTCTCACCGCGCGTCTGGCGCGCGAGGCGTTTGCCAGCGACTGGGTCAAGCTCGAGGTGATCGGCGACGAGGACACGCTCCTGCCCGACGCGCCCGAGCTGCTCGCCGCCGCCGAGGAGCTCGTCGCCGAGGGCTTCGTGGTGCTCCCCTACACGACCGATGACCCCGTGCTCGCACGGCGCCTGGCCGACATCGGCTGCGCGGCCGTGATGCCCCTCGGCTCGCCGATCGGCAGCGGGATGGGCATTCGCAACCCGTACAACATCGCCCTGATTCGCGAAGCGGTGGATGTCCCCGTGGTGCTCGACGCCGGTGTCGGGACGGCCTCCGACGCGGCGCTCGCGATGGAGCTCGGCTGCGACGCGGTCCTCGTCGCCTCGGCGATCTCCCGCGCGCAGGACCCGGTGCGGATGGCGCGCGCGATGAGGGCGGCCGTGGAGGCGGGCCGCCTGGCGCGCACCGCCGGGCGCATACCGCGCCGGCTGTTCGCCACGGCGTCCACGCCGAACGCGGGCCTGCCCGACTTCGGCGAGGGCGCCGGCCCGCGCGATCCCGGCGAGCCCCCGGGCCCGGTCGACTTCGGCGAGGGCGCCGGCGCCGTCACCTGACCACGTCGATCGTCCCTTTCATCGACGCCGGGTGGATCGTGCAGAGGTAGCGGATCACGCCGGGCTTGGTCGCAATGATCTGGTAGGTGCCGCCCTCGCCGAAGTCGGCCGAGGCGAATCTCTCGGGCCCGCTTTCGCTGGTCACGTTGTGTTCGACCGTGTCGTAGTTGGTCCATCTGATCGTGCTCCCCACCTTGACCTTGACGGTTTCGGGGCTGATCGCGATGTTGCGGTAGGCGATCGGCACGACCCCGCTGAGCACGGTCGTCGAGCTGGTCGTGGCGCCGGTCGAGGTGTTCGCGGCCGGCGTGCTCGAGCTGCCCGGGGAGCTGCTCGAGGTGCCGCAGCCGGCGGCGAGCACCAGCGTGCAGCACGCGATCGCCACTGCGCGCCCGTGTCTCATTGCCGGGGATCCACTCTGCTCATGGTCTCACAGCGCAAGATCGCACACCGCGCGCTCCGGCGCCGCAGCGCGGACGGGCGCGGCCGCCGCATGGGTCGGGGCGGGGGGATCGGCACAGGTCGGGGCGGGGGGATCAGCACAGGTCGGGGCGGGGGGATCGGAGGCCCTAGACTGGCCCGTTCGATGATGCCACGGCACTTCCTCACCGGCGCCGAGCTGACGGCCGCCGAGCTCGACGCGCTGCTGGAGCGCGCGCTCGAGCTGAAGTCGGCGCCGCTCTGCTCGCGCGCGCTCGCCGGGCGCAGCGTCGCGCTGATCTTCCAGAAGCCCTCGACGCGCACGCGCGTGTCCTTCGAGGTCGGCGTGTACGAGCTCGGCGGACATCCCGTCGTGCTGCGCGCCGAGGAGCTTCAACTCGCACGCGGCGAGGCGCTGCGCGACACGGCGCTCGTCCTCTCCCGCCACGTCGCCGCCGTGGGCGTGCGCACGGGGCCCGATGATGTCCTGCAAGAGCTCGCCGCCGACAGCTCCGTCCCGATCGTCAACATGCTCACCGCCCGCCACCACCCCTGCCAGGCGCTCGCCGATCTGCTCACCCTGCGCGAGGCCTACGGCAGTCTCGAGGGGCTGCGCGTGGCCTACGTCGGCGACGGCAACAACGTGGCGCGCTCGCTGGCCGTGCTCGGCGCGCTCGCGGGGATGCACGTCGCGCTGGCCTCCCCCGAGGGCTATTCGCTGAGGGACGACCTCGCCCTGCCGGCGGGCGCGCGCGGCGCGGTAAGCCACCACCTCGACCCGCGCGAGGCCGTCGCGGGAGCGCGCGCGGTCTACACCGACGTGTGGGTGAGCATGGGCGATGAGGCCGAGGCGCAGGAGCGTCGCGCCGCGCTGGCCGACTACCGCGTCGATGACGCCCTGCTCGACGCCGCCGCGCCGGCCGCCTTCGCGATGCACGACCTCCCCGCGCATCCGGGCGAGGAGATCTCCGCGGAGGTTCTCTACGGCTCGCGCCAGCGGATCTGGGAGCAGGCCGAGAACCGCCGGCACGCCCAGAAGGCGCTGCTCGAGCTGCTCGTGGCCGCGCCGGGGTCGACGGCCGTGCCGGGGTCGGCGGCCGTGCCGGGGTCGGCGGGCGCGCCGGGGTCGACGCCCGCGTGAGCACGATGCGCCGCCCCCCGACGATGAACGACGACGCCAGCTCCGCGCCGCCGGCCGCCGCCCCCCGTCCCCAGAGGGGCGAGGAGCTCGAGCTGCAGATCGAGTCGCTCGCGTTCGGCGGCGAGGGGGTGGCGCGGGTCGGCGATGGCGGGTATGTGGTGTTCGTGGCGGGAGCGATCCCCGGCGACCGTGTTCGGGCGGTGGTGCACAAGCGCAAGCGCAGCTACGCGCACGCGCGCACCCTCGAGGTGCTCGAGCCGGGTCCCGAGCGCATCGCGCCCACGGCCGACCATCCCGGTGTGCCCTGGCAGGTGATTCCCTACGAGCGCCAGCTCGAGGTCAAGCGCGCCCAGGTGGAGGAGGCGCTGCGCAGGATCGGCCGCCTCGACGGCTTCGAGCTCGAGCCGATCATCCCCGCGCTGGAGGTCTGGCGCTATCGCAACAAGCTCGAGTACTCCTTCGGCGACGATGGCGAGCCCTCCCGCCCCGAGCTCGTGTGCGGCTTCCACGTCCCCGCCGGCGGCAACCGCGTGGCGCCGATCGATGACTGCCTGCTCGCCTCCGAGCAGGCAAACCGCGCGCGCGAGCTCGCGCTCGGCTGGTGTCGCAGGGAGGGGCTGACGGCGTGGGCGCGCGGGCGCGGCGCGCGCTCGGAGGCGGGACCGGGGGCGGCGATGGCGCGCAGCGAGCGGACCGGACCCGCGCCGGACGGGCGTGCCCGCCTGCGCAACCTGGTCGTGCGCGAGGGGCGGCGCACGGGAAAGCTGCAGGTGCGGATCGTGACCACCGAGGGCGAGCTGGACGCCGGGGGGCTGGCGGCCGCGCTCAGCGAGGGGCTCGGCGAGAGCCTCTCCGGCGTGCTGTGGACGCGCTCGCGCAGCCTCGCCGAGACGACCGCCGGCGGCGACACGGAGCTGGTCTGGGGAGACGCCGAGCTGCCCGAGCGCCTCGGCGAGCTCGACCTGCTGATCTCCCCCGAGGCGTTCTTCCAGACGAACACCGAGATGGCCGAGCTGCTCTACGGCGTGGTCGCCGAGTACGCCGCGCTGGAGGGCTGGGAGCGCGTCTTCGACCTGTACTCGGGGATCGGCACGATCGCGCTCACGCTCGCTCCGCGCGCGGGTGAGCTGTGGGGGATCGAGCTCGTGCCAGAGGCCGTCGCCGACGCGATCGCCGGCGCCCGGCGCAACGGGATCACCAAGGCGCACTTCTTCGCCGGCGACACCCGTCTGGCCCTGCCCGAGCTGGTCGAGCGGGCCGGCCGCCCCGACGTGATCGTCGTGGACCCGCCCCGCGCGGGCCTGTCCAAGAAGGTCGTCCACCGCATCATCGACGCCTCGCCCAGGCGGATCGTCTACGTGTCGTGCAACCCGACCACGCTCGCGCCCAATGCGGCCGAACTCGTCGAGGCGGGCTGGGCGCTGCGCCGCGTGCGCCCCGTGGACATGTTCCCGCAGACCCATCACATCGAGTGCGTCGCCCTGTTTGAGCGCGATGCCGGCCGCGCATCGGGCACGGATCGGCTCGCGTAGCGCGCGCAGCGGCCTGGGATAGGCTCCGCCGATGCGCGCAGCCACGATTCGCGACGGCGAGATCGTGATCGAGGAGCACCCCGATCCGACGCCGGGCACCGGCGAGGTGCTCGTGCGGGTGCGCGCGGCGGGGCTGAACGGCGCGGACATGATGCAGCGCCGCGGGCTGTATCCCGCGCCGCCGGGCTCGCCCCAGGACATCCCCGGCATGGAGCTCGCCGGCGAGGTCGCGGCGCTCGGAGAGGGCGCCGAACGCTTCGCGCCGGGCGAGCGCGTGATGGCGATCGTCGGCGGCGGCGCGCAGGCCGAGCTGGCGGTCGTCCACGAGCGCCAGCTGATGCCCGTGCCCGCGACGCTCGGCTGGCCCGCGGCCGGCGGGCTGCCGGAGGTGTTCGTCACGGCGCACGACGCGCTGTTCGCCCAGGCCGAGCTGCGCTCGGGCGAGCGCCTGCTGGTGCACGGCGGCGCCGGCGGGGTCGGCACGGCGGCGATCCAGCTCGGCCGCGCGGTGGGCGCCGGCGTGACCGCGACGGTTCGCCGCGAGGAGCTGCGCGAGCACGTGGCGGAGCTCGGCGCCGATGCGATCGCCCCTGAGGGCTTCGCCGAGCGCGGGCCATTCGACGTGATCCTCGAGCTCGTCGGCTCGCCCAACCTGGCGGACAACCTCCAGGCGCTCGCGACGGGCGGGCGCATCGTGGTGATCGGCGTCTCCGCCGGCGCCAAGGGCGAGCTGAACCTGCTCGCGCTGATGGGCAAGCGCGCGCGCATCCACGGCTCGACGCTGCGCGCGCGGCCGCCGGAGGAGAAAGCGCTCCTCGCGCGGCGCCTCGAGCACGAGGTGCTCCCCCTGTTCGAGTCGGGCGCCCTGCACGTGCCGATCGCCGAGATCCTCCCGCTGGATCAGGCCGCCGCTGCGTATGAGCGCTTTGCGGCCGGCGGCAAGCTCGGCAAGATCGTGCTCGAGACCTAGTCGCGGGCGCCGCTAGGGCGGCTGGGCGAGCTGGCAGGGGGGCTGGGCGAGCTGGTCAGTAGGGGGGCTGGGCGACGTACCAGTCGCCGAGCGTGCGGAAGGCGGCCCAGAACTCGCGCTTGGCATCCTGCTCGTCGAGCGATTCGTCGATGTTCGGCACGTACAGCGCGTCGATCGTAGGGGTCAGCTGCTGGACCTCGCCGAGCGCGTCCTGCAGCGGCCGCCCAAGCGGTATCTCCATGTCGTTGAGCGCGCCGAGCGCCTCGGCGCCCATCACCACGACGATCTTCGGCTGCACGATCGCGATCTCCTCGACGACCCTCGCCACGCAGGCGAAGTCCGCGAGCGAGGCGTCGCTCAGCGGGCACTTCACGCAGAGCGTGCCGTAGACCGCGAGCGGATCGATCGCGAGCCGCTTGAGCGACTTCATCAGCGCGCCCCCCGTGCGTCCATAGAAGGCGACGCCCTCCTCGATCTCCGAAGGCAGCGGCGAGTACTTCAGCAGCATGATGTCGGCCTGCGGATGGCCCGAGCCGAGCACCGGCATGAGGTTGCCGCGGGGGCAGTGCGGGCATGCCTGCAGCTCCCGTGTGAGCGTGTTCAGCTCGCGGATGGCGCGCTCCAGATACTTCTCGCGGATCTCGTCATCGGTCACGGGCATGGACCCCGAGGGATTTGACGACGCGTCGTCTTGTCCTTGACGGTGCATCAGTAGTTGCGCTTTCGCCTACCTCCGTCCACCGCTGCCGTGCGCGCGCCGCAGGCGCTTGAGCCGCCGCGCCTTGCTCGCGCGCCGTGCCGATGCGGGCCTGGCGCGCGTCTGCAGGAACTTCAGCGCCTGCACGTAGAGCAGGGAGGAGGGACGGGTGACGATGTCCGCATCGCGCAGCGACTGCAGGAACTCCTGCGGCCCCTCGAAGTCGCGCATCCTGATCCGCACCGAGCCGAGACCCTGCGCCACGTGCGAGTCCGAGCCGGCGCCGGCCGGGATGCGGTACTTGCCCGCAAAGCGCGAGGCCTCCTCGTTGAACGCGCCGATCGCCACGCGCGGGTTGAAGACCTCGATCGCATCGACGTCATCGACGATCTTCAGCAGGTGCTCGTAGTCGGGCACCGAGTGCATGCGGTCGAAGGGGTGCGGAACGTACACGAGGCCGCCCTGGCGTCTGATCTCGGCGACCGTCTCCTGCAGGCTCAGGCCGCGGGGGATCTTCTCCTCGATGAACAGCCCGATCACCTCACCCTGGCCGGCGGTCTTGACCTCCTCCCCCACGATCACCTTGACGGGTGGGTGGGAACCCGATCTCGCGGCCTGCGCGCGCGCCTCCAGTGCGCCGGAGATCTCGTTGTGGTCGGTCACCGCGATCGCGCCGAGCCCCTGCTCGCGCGCGGTCGCCAGCAGCACCTCGACCGGCGTGGCACAGTCGCCCGAGTGGTCGGTGTGCATGTGCAGATCGACGTCGATCAGCGGCCGCTCGGCGAGCTGCAGCTTGAGCGCCGGATCCCCGCTGGCGGGGTGTCGGCGCGCGGCCACGGACTCGTAGATGGCCTGCAGCTCATCGGCGGCGCCGTCGCCGTCGGGGACGAGGCGGTAGTCGCCCGGGAAGTGCCGCGCCATCAGCTCGGCGGTGGCGGGCAGACTCGCGGTGCGGGCGTCGAGGCGCCCGAAGAAGCTCTCCACGAAGCGGCGGGCGACGAGCGTCGAGAGCAGACGCTCGCTGGAGGCGTGGAAGGAGCCGACGTTGAGCGCGCGCGAGTGGCGCAGGGCGGCGTTCGAGGTGCTCGGGGCAAACGGCTCGTGCACGTGGACGAAGTCGAGCTCGACCGTGCCCAGCAGTTCCTCGACCGTCCTGGCGACGTCGATCGGGAGCGCCGAGGGGCGTCGCCTGCTCGCGCCGACCACGTCGAAGACCTCGCCCACCGCGATCACGCGGGGGCTGCCGCCGTCGGTGCCCTCGAGCAGGGATGACATCCCGCCCGCCGCCGTGCGCGCCGCGCGAAGCGCCCTGCGCGACGCGCGAACGCGCTCCTGCGAGCGCGATGGGGCGAGCACCAGCACGCGGTGCCCGCGCGCCGAGAGCTCGCCGGCGACGCGCCGCACGTAGGCGTTGACCTCGTTCGCCTCCGTCTCCCACGGGTACGGGGTCACGTGGGCTATGGAGAACGCCGAGGCCATCTGCTGCCCGATTATGGCGTCTGTCCGCGCTTCGGGCGGCTGCGCTACTCGCCGGCCGCTGCCCTGCGGGCGCGCGCCCTGCCCGGGCGCTTGGAGCGCCCGCCCGTCCTGGCCGCGGGCTGCTTGCCCTGAGCGCCGGCGCGCCCGCCGTATGTGGCGATGAACTTCTCGGTGTCGCGGCGGGCCTGCTCATCCGGGCGCTGGTTGTGCGGGGACTTCATCAGGTAGGAGGAAGGCCCGTCCAACTGCCCGCCGAGACCGTGGTTGAGCGCGAGCTTGCAGCAGCGCACGGCGTCGATCACGATGCCGGCCGAGTTGGGCGAGTCCCAGACCTCGAGCTTGAGCTCGAGGTTCAGCGGCACGTCGCCAAACGCCTGACCCTCGATGCGGATGTGCGCCCACTTGCGGTCGGTCAGCCAGGGCACGTAGTCGGAGGGGCCGACGTGGATGTCGCCGGGCGGCAGCTCGTGGTCCATGATCGAGGTCACCGCATTGGTCTTGGAGATCTTCTTGGACTCCAGCCGCTCGCGCTCGAGCATGTTGTAGAAGTCCATGTTCCCGCCCACGTTCAGCTGCGAGGTGCGCTCGATCTCCACGCCGCGCTCGGCGAACAGGCGGGCGAGCGTGCGGTGCACGATCGTGGCACCCACCTGGGACTTGATGTCGTCGCCGACGATCGGCAGCCCCGCCTGCTTGAAGCGCCGGTCCCAGTAGTCCTCGCGCGCGATGAACACCGGGATGCAGTTGACCAGGGCGCAGCCCGCCTCGAGCACCTGCTCGACGTACCACTTGGTCGCCTGCTCGGAGCCGACGGGCAGGTAGGAGACGACCACGTCGGTGTGCGTCTCCTTGAGGATCCTCACGATGTCGGCGGTCTCGCCGGGAGCCTTGGTGATCTTCTCCTTGAGGTACTTGCCGAGGCCGTCGTGGGTCATGCCGCGCTGGACGCGGACGCCCAGCTTGCTGGGAACGGCCCGCCCGCCCTTGGCGAACTTGATCGTGTTGTTCTGCCCGGCCCAGATCGCCTGGCCGAGGTCCTTGCCCACCTTGGCGGCGTCGATGTCGAAGGCCGCGGTGAACTCGATGTCGCGCACGTGGTAGCCGCCGAGGTCGACGTGCATCAGTCCCGGGACGCGCTGCTCGGGGTCCGCATCGCGGTAGTAGTGGACGCCCTGGACGAACGCCGAGGCGCAGTTGCCCACGCCGATGATGGCAACGCGCACCTTCTCCGACTGGTAGCGTGGGGCGCCGTTCTTGGAGGCCGCTCCGCTGCCATGAGCGCGGCCGTTGCTGGGCTCATTGATCACTTAAGAGTTTCCTTTGTGGGGGGCGCAAAGGCCCGGTCGAGGGCGCCCGCAAGGGCATCCCTGCTTCTCAGGTGGGGACGACCGGATGGTGGATTGCCTACCAGTCCAGCCCGCCTGCAGAGACTACTCCGCAAGGCGCCCAAGGTCACACCGAAAGCTCGCGGCGGACGTGCCAGATGCGCTGCAGGACCGTGACCACGCTGAGCGCCGCCAGCACGTACACCGCCGGCTCCAGCAGTTCGAAGTGGCCGAGCGAGGCGCCCTTCGCGAACACGAGCCCGATCGCGAGGATCACCACGCGCACCGGCCGCGTGGCGATGCCGACCTTGCACTCGACCCCCAGCGCCTCGGCGCGCGCGCGGGTGTAGCTGACCATCAGCGAGGCCAGCACCGCCACGACCACGGCGGCCGTGGCCGCACGGTTGGCCTGCAGCGCGAAGTAGCCGGCCACGGCCGTCAGCACGATGCCCTCCTCGATGCGGTCGAGCGTCGAGTCGAGGAACGCGCCGAAGGGGGTGCCCTTGCCGGACATGCGCGAGTAGCGGCCGTCGAGCGTGTCCATGATCGAGCCCACGATGAACGCCAGCCCGCCGAGGAAGAACAGCCCTTCCCAGACGAGCACCGCCGCGATCACGTTCAGCACGAAGCCGGTCAGCGAGATCGTGTTGGGAGTCAGGCGCGACTCGATCAGGCGGTTGCGCACCAGCTCACGCCGTTCGCCCGCACCGATCGGCGCGCGGGCGCGACGCGAGGCCGAGCGATAGCCGCCTCGCCGGGACCGGCGGCTGGGGGCGTGTTGCCTGGGCGGTGCCATCCGAGCTCGGCCGTCTATCCGCTCGCGGTCAGCCGCGCGCTGGGGACGGACGAGAAGCGCCAGACGCTCGGGCGCGTGCGGGCGAGCCAGCTCGCACCGTAGGCGGAGGCGCCGGCGGTCAGCGCTCCGAGGAGCGCGTCCACGATGAAGTGGTTGGCGGTCACCACGATCACGAAGGTCATCAGGAGGGGGTAGAGCAGCCACAGCACGCTGACGATTCGCCGGCGCGCGAGACGCGCCAGCGACCCGCCGATCATCAGCGCGAAGGCGACGTGCATCGAGGGCACGGCCGCATAGAGGTTGGTCACCGCGCTGATCGACGCGCTGTCGTGATCGACGCGCAGGCCGGTGAAGTTCGAGACGCTGTCGATAAAGCCCCACTCGGGCATGAAGCGGGGCGGGGCGGTCGGGAAGACCGTGTAGCCGACGAGCGCGATCGCCATCGCGATCATGAACATGTTGCGCACGAAGTAGAAGTTGCGGTTGTGGCGCATGTAGAGGAAGAGCAGCGCTGTGATCGTGACGGTCGTCTGTCCGTTCAGGTAGAGCCAGCTCGCCAGCACCATCACCAGGTGGCTGCCCGACGCCCACGCCTGGATCGACGGCTCGACGAACACGTGCAGCGTGCGCTCGAGCGAGATCAGATCGCGCGCGTGGGCGAAGGCGGCGTTGGCATCGCCCTCGACCAGGCCGCGCACGAGCTTGTAGGCGAGATAGAAGGCGCCGAAGATCGAGACCTGTCGCAGCGCGTCCAGCCATCCATTCGGCAGGACGCGCGCCTGCAGCAGACGAACGCGGGCGAACATCGTCGAAAAGCCTAGACGATGCTCAGTCGCAGCGGGGGCCGCCGCCTCAGTTGCAGCGGGGGCCGCCGCCTCAGTCGCAGCGGGGGCCGCCGCTGAACACGCGCGCGAGCGAGAAGCGGATGACGACGTGCAGACTGCCCGCCCGATGCGCCTGCACCTCGGTCCAGTCGCCCGGTGCGCGCGCGACGCAGCCGTGCCCGCTCGCGAGCGCCCAGTACGGGGTGAAGTGAACGCGCACCGTGAACGCGCCGGCACGGGGCGCCCGCAGCGTGAAGGAGTCGCTGCCGAGCTGCGTGAGGACGGCCGGCGGCTGCGCCAGGGGGCTCGCGTCGAGCACCGCGAACAGTCGCCAGTGGGGCGAGCGCCAGACTTCGCGCAGGTAGCCGAGCCGCCCGGCGCGCAGCAGGCCGGCCTCGGCGCTCGCCGAGTAGTCCACCTGCGCGTCGGGAAGCGCGACATAGGAGACCGCCTGTTCGGTCAGCCACGCGCGATAGCGAGTCGCGCTGAGGGGTGTCGATTCGTCGTAGAAGACGGCGTTGCGGTAGGTGTCGAGCTGGCGCTCCCAGCCGCGCGCGATCATCACGGCGGGGGCTACGAATCGCGCCTCGGCGTGATCGACGCTGGGAACCACCTCGATCCGCGCCGGCCGGGCCGCGTAGCCGACTCCGAGCCTCCGCAGCTCGCCGAGCAGGGGCTCGTAGTAGGAGCCGTTCGCGCCTGGGTTCTCGGCCGATGAGACGAAGTCGGCCACCGGAGCGTTGGCCTGCCAGTAGAGCAGCAGGGGCGCAAATGCGAGCAGCACGAGCGGCCGGCGCCCGATCGTCGATCCACCGAGCAGCAGCAGCGCCGCCACCGGCGCCCCGAAGAGGGCGCCCAGACGGTCGGCGTTCCCGCCGACGGCCGTGGGCAGCACGTAGGCGGCGCTCATGGCGAGCGCATACAGCAACGCCCCCGCCAGCAGCACACGCCTGTTCACCGCCGCCGCCGACGCTGCCTCCGAGGCCGCTTCGCGCGCTGGCCCGCGCCCGATCAGCGCGGCGATCAGGAGCACCCCTGCGAGCGCCGGGTAGAAGGACGACGCGGCGAACGGCTGCGTGCCGCCTTCGGGGAACACGAGCACCAGCAGGCCGACCGGCGCCAGCGCGGCGAGCGCCAGTGCAAGCGGCCAGGCGCGCTCGCTGCCGCCGATCGCCCAGGCCAGGAAGGCGAGCGCGAGGAAGGCGCCGGCCACGGGACTTGCGAGCGCGCTCAGCACCGCGAGCGCGAGCGCCGCGCCGCGATGGCCCCGCTGGGCCGCCAGCAGCGCGCCGAGGCCGATCGCCAGGCCGAGGTCGAAGGGGACGCGGTTGGCGAGCAGGCTGATCGCCGCCCCGAAGGCGAACCAGACGGCGGCGATGCGCGTGGCGCGCGCGGGAAAGCGGCCATCGATCAGCGCGGCAAACAGCGCGGCCGCGACCGTCATCGACAGCGCGGCGAGCAGCTGCGGCCCGAGCAGCGCGCCGAGCGCGGGCGCGAGCGCCGAGTAGGCGGGCAGGTGGTGCCCGCCGTACCACGAGTTGTCCCACAGCGTGAAGCCCGCGCGCGCGAACAGGTCGCTGCGGTAGGCGGCCGCGGCGAGGTCGCTGCTCGGGCGCGCCGCGATCACGTAGACGAGGCCGAGCACCGCGGTGATCGTCCAGGCCGGCAGCCGCCGGCCGGTCGCGGCCCGGCGGGCCGACGCGGCGCCACCCGGTGTCGTCTCCCGGCCGGGTCGCAGCGTGTGTGCGCTCATGCTCACTCGGCGCTCAGGAAGTCCACCGTCCGCTCGACCAGGTCGGGACGGTCAAACCACGGCCAGTGGCCGGCGTCGGGCAGTTCGAGTAGCTCGGCGTGCGGCAACGCGTCGGCGTAGGCGCGAGCGAAGCGCCCGGGGATGTAGGGGTCCTTCATGCCCCAGGCCACCAGCGCCGGCACCTGCAGGCTGCCCAGACGCTCCCCCGCCGCCGCGAGCACCTCCGGCGGGGAGCTGCGGTACAGGCGCAGGATCGCGCGCTGCGTGCCCTGGTCGAAGTGCTCGATCACGCTGTCGAGCCAGGCGTCCGGCATCGGCCCGGGGGTGGCGTTGGACTCCCTCGAGAGGAGCCGCAGGGTGAAGCGGTTGGTCGTTCCCATCGCCAGCTCGCCGAGCCCGACGGTGCGCCAGATGCGGGCGGTGCGGTGCCAGCGGTAACCGGGCAGCAGCGGCACCGCGTTGATGATCACGATCCGCTCGATACGCTCGGGCAGGCGCTGGGCGAAGGCGAGCCCGACGCTGCCCCAGTCGTGCACGACGAGCCTCACCCGCTCGACGCCCCGCTCCTCGAGGAAGCGCTCGATGAAACGGTCGTACTCGGCGATTGTGTAGCCCAGGGAGCCCGGCTTGCCCGAGCGGCCGAAGCCGGGCAGGTCGGGCGCGAGACCGCCGCTGCGCCTCAGGAACTCCGGCCAGTCGTCGGAGCTGGTCGGCACCCCGTGCAGATACAGCGGCGGGGCGAGCCCGGCGGCCGCGGCGGCGTCCGGCAGAGGAGCGCTGCGCCAGAAGATCGGCAGCCCGTCGATCTCCCCGGTGTGGTCGCTGACCTCGGGCATGCGCTCGAGGATATAGGGGGGAGGTCCGGCGGATACGGTGATGGGGTGCCTCCCAGCGCCACCTCACTTCGCGCCGTGCGCGGGCCCGCGGCGAGCTGGAGGCCCCCGACACGGGCGCGGGTCGCGCGGGTCCGCGACCGCCTGCGGGCGGTCTATGGCGTTCCGCTGATGCGCCCGCACGGCCACCCGATCGCCGAGCTCATCCTGACCGTGCTCTCGCAGTCGACCAACGATCGCAACCGGGACGTGGCCTACATGCGCCTGCGCGAGCGCCTCCCGACGTGGCAACTGGTGCGCGACGCGCCGCTCGCGGCGGTCGAGGAGGCGATCAGGCCGGGCGGGATCTCGAAGGTCAAGTCGGCCCGCATCCAGGCGATCCTGCGCGCGATCTCGGCCGGCCCGCCGGGGGCCGACGACGGCGGCGGCGACGGCGCCCGCGACCCTCAGGAGCCCTCGCTCGACTGGCTCCCGGACGCGCCGATCGGGCAGGCGCGCGACTACCTGGTCTCGCTCCCCGGCGTCGGACGCAAGACGGCGGCGTGCGTGCTGCTGTTCGCATACGGCCTGCGCGATGTGCCCGTGGACACCCACGTCGCGCGCGTGGGCCGCCGCCTGGGGCTGCTGCGCCCCGGAGCCGGCTTCGAGGAGCTGCACGAGCAGATGCTCGCGCTCACACCGCCCGGTCAGGAGCTCGAGCTGCACGTCAACCTGCTGCGCCACGGCCGGCGCACGTGCCACGCGCGCACGCCCGCCTGCCCGCGGTGCGCGCTGGCGCGCATGTGCCCGAGCCGCTCGCTGTTTGCGTGACTCAGCCGCGGGGCAGCACCGCGAAGGCGATGACCGCGTACTGCAGCGCCGCCGCCGCGAGCACGAGCGCGTGGAAGACCTCGTGGTAGCCGAACACCTTCGGCCACGGGTTGGGCCGGCCGCTGGCGTACACGATCGCCCCGACCACGTAGAGCAGGCCGCCGGCGGCCAGTCCGGCGACGCCGAGCCAGCCGATCGACGCGGGCAGCTCGCCGAAGACCGCCGCGGTGACCAGGCCGAGCACCACGTACACGGCCGCGAACAGCCACTTCGGCGCATCGATCCAGACGAGCTTGAAGACGACCCCGCCCAGCGCGCCGGCCCACAGCACGATCAGGATCGTGCTCGCCAGCGAGCCCTTCAGCGCGAGCAGCGCGACGGGCGTGTAGGTGCCGGCGATCAGCACGAAGATCATCGAGTGGTCCAGGCGCTTCATCCAGCGACGCGCCTGTGGCCGCCAGGTGACGCGGTGGTAGAGGGCGCTCGTGCCCAGCAGCGCCGAGACCGCGATCGCGTAGATCGTCGCGGCCAGGCGCGCCCTTCCGTCAGAGGCGGCCAGGATCAGCGCCACCCCGCAGGCAAGCGAAATGAAGAACGCGTACTTGTGCGATACACCGCGCAGCCGGGGCTTGACCGGCTCCGAGGGCGGGCTGCTCATACAGAGACGGTACCGCTCTTCAGCCTGGCGCGGGCACGCTCGGGGGTGACTGTCACGACATCCCACGCCAGGCCCACGCGCGCCATCGCGAGGATCAGCCAGCCCGAGGGGTCGAACTCGTACCAGCGCAGGCCGTGGAAGGCCGACTGGGGGAAGGCGTGATGGTTGTGGTGCCATGCCTCGCCGAGCGAGGGCAGCGCCAGCCAGAAGACGTTCGTGGACTCGTCGTCGGTGTCGAAGCGGCGGCTGCCGAAGAAGTGGCAGATGGAGTTGATGCTCCAGGTGATGTGGTGCACCAGGAAGATCCGCACGAGGCCACCCCACAGCAGCGCGCTGAGGCCGCCGGCCACGAGCGAGCCTCCGCTCAGCGCGAAGCCCAGCAGGAACGGCGCGAGCAGGCTGAGCAGGGCCAGCAGCGGGAAGCCCTTGTTGATGCGGCGCATGGTCGGGTCCTCGACGAGGTCGCGCGCGAAGCGTTTCGATGAGGCCTGCCCGTGCGTCTCGAACAGCCAGCCGACGTGCGCGTGCCAGAGGCCGACGGCCATCCCGCGCAGGCCGGCGCCGTGTCCGGCGTGCGGGCTGTGCGGGTCGCCCTCTTCGTCGGTGAACGTGTGGTGCTTGCGGTGGTCGGCGACCCAGTCGATCACGGGGCCCTGCAGCGACATCGATCCGAGGACCGCGAGCGTGTAGCGCAGCCATCCGTGCGTCTCGAACGCGCGATGCGTCAGCAGGCGGTGAAAGCCGACCGTGACGCCGACCGCGGTGAGCAGGTACATGACGGCGAAGATCGCCAGGTCGCGCGGGCCGAGGAAGCTCTGCCACAACAGCACCGCGGCCGCGATAACCCCGAGGAACGGGATCACGACCGCCGCGATGTTGACATTGCGCTCCAGGCGGGTCACTCCGCTCGAGCATACTCTCGCTCGGGCCCGAGGTTACGGGCTCGGGGCGCGAAGGGGACGTTTGGGGGGGTCGGAGCGCCGGCCGGGGCGCGGCGGCGGGCGCGCGGGCCCGCATTCGCAGCATCTGCGCGGCCGCCGTGCCCACTTGTGCCCTGGCAGGAAATCTGTAATACTGGCGCTTAGATTTATAAAGCGTCTCAGAAGGAGCACTTTGACATGGCCAAGACCATAGGCATCGACCTCGGCACGACCAACTCCTGCATGGCCGTGCTCGAGGGGGGCGAGCCCACGGTCATCGAGAACGCCGAGGGGGGCCGCACGACGCCCTCGGTCGTCGCGTTCACCGTATCGGGCGAGCGCCTCGTGGGCACCGTGGCCAAGCGCCAGGCCGTCACCAACCCGCAGAACACGATCTTCTCGATCAAGCGCTTCATGGGCCGCAAGGAGGCCGAGGTGCGCGAGGAGGAGTCGATCGTCCCGTACAAGGTCGTGGCCGGGCCCAACGGCGACGCGCGCGTGGAGGCCGGCGGCGAGCAGCACTCCCCGCCGGAGATCTCGGCGATGATCCTGCAGAAGCTCAAGTCCGACGCCGAAGCGTATCTAGGCGAGACGGTCGACTCAGCGGTGATCACCGTCCCCGCCTACTTCAACGACGATCAGCGCCAGGCCACCAAGGACGCCGGCAGGATCGCCGGGCTGGACGTCAAGCGCATCATCAACGAGCCCACCGCCGCCTCGCTGGCGTACGGCCTGGACAAGGAGTCAGACCAGACGATCCTCGTGTTCGACCTCGGCGGCGGGACCTTCGACGTGTCGGTGCTGGAGATCGGCGACGGCGTCTTCGAGGTCAAGTCGACCGCCGGCGACAACCACCTCGGCGGCGACAACTTCGACAAGGCGATCGTCGACTGGCTCGTGGCGGAATTCAAGAAGAGCCAGGGCATCGATCTCTCTGCCGACCCGATGGCCCTGCAGCGCCTCTACGAGGCCGCCGAGAAGGCCAAGATCGAGCTCTCCACCACCCAGGAGACCCAGATCAACCTGCCGTTCATCACCGCCGACGCCTCCGGGCCCAAGCACCTCGACACGCGCCTGACGCGGGCCAAGCTCTCGGAGCTGACCTCCGCGCTGCTCGACCGCGTGGTCGCGCCCGTGCGCCAGGCCATCGACGATGCCAAGGGCAAGGGCGTGAAGGAGATCGACCACATCGTGCTGGTCGGTGGCATGACGCGTTCGCCGGCCGTGCAGGAGAAGGTCAAAGAGCTGACCGGCAAAGAGCCCCACCGCGGCGTCAACCCCGACGAGGTGGTGGCCGTGGGCGCGGCGATCCAGGCCGGAGTGCTGGCCGGCGACGTCAAGGACGTCCTGCTGCTCGACGTCACCCCGCTGACGCTCGGCATCGAGACCAAGGGCGGCGTGATGACCAAGCTGATCGAGCGCAACACGACCATCCCCACGCGCAAGGGCGAGGTCTTCTCGACCGCCGAGGACAACCAGCCCTCGGTGGAGATCCACGTCCTGCAGGGCGAGCGCGAGATGGCCCAGTACAACAAGTCGCTGGGCAAGTTCCAGCTCACGGGCATCCCGCCGGCGCCGCGGGGCATCCCCCAGATCGAGGTCGCCTTCGACATCGACGCCAACGGCATCCTCAACGTCTCGGCCAAGGACCTCGGCACCAGCAAGGAGCAGAAGATCGAGATCAAGGCCGGCTCGGGGCTCTCGGACGAGGAAATCAAGAACATGGTCTCCGACGCCGAGTCCCACGCCGAGGAGGATCGGCGGGCGCGCGAGCTCGCGGAGGCGCGCAACAGCGCCGAGAACGCCGCCTACCAGGCCGAGCGCCAGCTCGCCGACCTGGGCGAGCAGGTGGACGCGGACTCGAGGTCGCGGATCGAGGAGGCGATCAAGGAGGTGCGCGAGTCGCTCGAGTCCGACGACCCGGCGGTGATCAACGGGAAGGCGGAGTCGCTGCAGACGGCCTTTCACGCGATCTCCGAGGCGATGTACCAGCGTGCGCAGGAGCAGGCCGGTGCGGCCCAGGGTCCCAACGGGGCCTCCTCGGCCGACGGCTCCTCCGAGGAGGAGGAGGTCGTCGATGCCGAGGTCGTCGACGAGCCGAAGGCATAGCCGGCGATGAGCGACGGCGAGCAGACGCTCCGGGCCCACTCCGACGGGCACGAGCACTCCGACGAGGCGAGGCGCTCCGACGAGCACGGGCGCTCCGACGAGCACACGCAGGCCGGCACCCCCGACGCTGAGGCGCCGGGGGCCGCCGCGCCGCTGTCCGGCACGGCTGCCGAGCTGCTGGCGGACGGGGATGCGGCCGAGATCGAGGGCGACCTCGACGAGCTCGTCAGGACGGCCGCCCAGCGCGACGAGTATCTCGCGCTCGCGCAGCGCACGCAGGCGGACTTCGAGAACTACCGCAAGCGGATATCGCGCGAGTCGGCCGCCGCGCAGGAACGCGGGGCGATGGCCCTGGCCAAGGAGCTGCTCCCCGCGCTCGACAACCTCGACCGGGCACTGGAGGAGGCCGGCGTCGCGGCCCAGGCCGGAGGTCAGGAGGATCCGCTGCTCGCCGGCGTGCGTCTGGTGCGCGCCGAGCTCAGCGCGGCGCTTGCGCGTGCGGGCATCGAGGCCTACTCGCCGGCCGGCGAGGTCTTCGACCCCGCGCTGCACGAGGCGGTGGCCACGGCCGAGCAGCCCGCGGGCGGCGCGAAGTGCGGAATCGTCGTAGAGGTCTACCAGCCCGGCTACCGGCTCGGCGCGAACGTGATCCGCCCGGCGCGCGTGGTCGTGGCCGCATAATCGAGGGCACTCGATGGCAACGCGTCCCGACTACTACAAGACGCTCGGGGTCGAGCGCAAGGCGAGTGCGGAGGAGATCAAGAAGGCCTACCGCAAGCTCGCGCGCAAGTACCACCCCGATCGCAACCCCGACGACAAGCAGGCCGAGGCGCGCTTCAAGGAGATCTCCCAGGCGCACGACGTGCTCGGCGATCCGGAGAAGCGCAAGCAGTACGACAGCGGCAGCGGCCCCTTCGCCACCGGTGCGGGCCCCGGCGGCGGCTTCGGCGGCTTCGGAAACTTCGACTTCGACGGCTCCTCGATGGGCGACATCCTCTCCAACCTGTTCGGGGGATCGACCAGCGGCCGGCGCGTGCGCACCAAACCGCGCGGCGAACGCGGCGCAGACCTCGAGGCGCAGGTCTCGATCTCCTTCGAGCAGGCGATCGCCGGCGCGCAGGTCCCCCTGCAGGTGCCGATGCACACCACGTGCAACACCTGCCGCGGCACCGGCGCCAAGCCGGGAACGACTCCCATCGTCTGCCCGCGCTGCGAGGGCCGCGGCATCGAGACCCAGGGTCAGGGGATGTTCTCGATCTCCCAGCCGTGCTCGCGCTGCGGCGGCTCGGGCACGGTGATCGAGGATCCCTGCCCGACCTGCCACGGCGCCGGCGCCGTGCGCACCGTCAAGCGCCTGCGTGTGAACATACCCGCGGGGGTGCACGACGGCAGCCGCATCCGCCTCGCGGGCAAGGGCGAGCCCGGCCGCAACGGCGGGCCGCCGGGCGACCTCTACCTCGTCACCCACGTCTCGCCCTCGCCGCTGTTCACGCGCAAGGGCGACAACCTCGAGGTCGAGGTGCCGCTCACGATCCCCGAGGCGTTGCAGGGCGCCGAGGTGCAGGTGCCTACGCTGAGTGGCTCAAAGACGCTGCGCGTGCGTCCCGGCACCGCGCACGGCACCCTGCAGCGACTGCGCGGGGAGGGGCCGCCGAAGCTCGGCGGCGGGCGGGGGGGGTCCAAAGAACGCGGGGACATCCACTACCGCTTCGTGATCGAAGTGCCCGAGCAGCTCAGCGAGGAGCAGCGCCAGGCGGTCGAGGCGCTGTCGGCGACGATGGGCGCCAACCCCCGGGCGCGGCTCTTCGAGAACGGCTCCGGCGCACAGGACCCGGCCCCGGCAGCCTCACAGGATGCGGCCGCCGCACAGGCGGGTGAGAGCTGATGTCCGCTGCTCGCCGCGAGGACGAGATCTTCTCCCGGCCCGGCCGACGCCGGCCGGGCTCGCGCGCGAAGGTCAACGGCATCGGGCTGGAGAGCGATCGCGGCGTGTTCATGATCTCGGTCGCGGCCCAGCTCGCGAACATGCACCCGCAGACGCTTCGCGTCTACGAGGCCCGCGGCCTGATCACGCCCAAGCGCTCGCCCAAGGGCACGCGCCTGTACTCCCAGGAAGACGTCGAGAAGCTGCGGCGCATCCAGGGCATGACCGCCGAGCTCGGGCTCAACCTGGCCGGCGTCGAGCGAGTGCTCGGCCTCGAGCAGGAAATCGCGAGCATGCACGCGCGCATCGAGGAGATCGAACTACAGGCCCTGCAGGCTCAGGTCGCCCTCGCCAGAGAGCTCGAGGAGGTGCGTCGCTCGCTCCGCGCCGAGCTGGTCGTGCCCTATCGCGGCGAGCTGGTGCGTGCCGCCGATGTCCGTCCACTACGCCGCAAGCTCCCGAAGAGGTCCTAGACGATGCAAGCCGACCGTTTCACTATCAAGTCCCAGGAGGCGCTGGCGGCGGCCGGGCGGCTCGCCGAAGAGCGCCGCAACCCGCAGGTGACGCCGCTGCACCTGCTCTCGGTCCTACTCAACGAGGCGCCCGGCTCCGCGGGTGGCGCGAGCGTCGATGCGCCCGGAGGCGTCGTGCTGCCGGTGCTCGCCAAGCTGGGGACGCAGGTATCGGGCCTGCGCACCGGCATCGAGCAGGCGCTGGGCGAGCTCCCCGTCGCGGCCGCCGGCTCTACCGCCGAGGCCGTGGCGCAGCCGAGCGCCGAGCTCGTGGCCGTGCTCCGCGCGGCCGAGCGCGAGGCGGGCAAGCTCTCCGACCAGTACGTCTCCACCGAGCACCTCCTGCTCGCGCTGGCCGGGGAAGACGGACGCGCGGGCGTCGAGCTCAAGCGCGTCGGCGTCACCCCCGAGCGGCTGGTGCAGGCACTCGCGGAGGTGCGCGGCTCCCACCGCGTCACCGACCAGTCTCCGGAGGAGAAGTTCCAGGCGCTCGAGCGCTTCGGCACCGATCTGACCCAGGCGGCCGAGCAGGGCAAGGTCGACCCGGTGATCGGCCGCGACGAGGAGATCCGGCGCGTCATCCAGGTGCTCTCGCGCAGGACCAAGAACAACCCCGTGCTGATCGGCGAGCCGGGCGTCGGCAAGACGGCGATCGTCGAGGGCCTGGCTCAGCGGATCGTCTCCGGCGACGTCCCCGAGTCCCTGCGCGAACGGCGCGTGATCGCCCTGGACATCGGCTCGCTGATCGCGGGCGCCAAGTACCGGGGCGAGTTCGAGGATCGCCTGAAGGCCGTGCTCGCCGAGGTGTCCGAGGCGCAGGGCAACGTGATCCTGTTCCTCGACGAGCTTCACACGATCGTTGGCGCGGGAGCCGCCGAAGGCGCCGTCGACGCGGCCAACCTGCTCAAGCCGATGCTCGCGCGCGGCGAACTGCGCTGCGTCGGCGCGACCACCCTCGACGAGTACCGCAAGCACATCGAGAAGGACGCCGCCCTGGAGCGGCGCTTTCAGCCGGTGATGGTGGGCGAGCCCTCCGTCGAGGACACGATCGCGATCCTGCGCGGGCTCAAGGAACGCTACGAGGTCCATCACGGGGTCCGCATCCAGGACAACGCGCTGATCGCGGCCGCCACGCTCTCCGATCGCTATATCGCAGATCGCTTCCTGCCCGACAAGGCGATCGACCTGATCGACGAGTCGGGGTCGCGGCTGCGGATCGAGATCGACTCGCTGCCGACCGAGATCGACGAGGTCGACAGGCGCGTGATGCAGCTCGAGATCGAGCTCACCTCGCTGAGCAAGGAGACCGACGAGGCCTCCGCCGAGCGCCGCACGGCGATCGAGCGGGAGCTCGCCGAGCTACGCGAGCGATCGGCCGCGATGAAGGCCCAGTGGCAGAGCGAGAAGCAGGCGATCCAGGGCGTGGGCGAGCTCAAGGCGCGCCTCGAGGAGGCGCGCACGGAGGCCGAGCGCGCCGAGCGCGAAGCCGATCTGCAGCGCGCGGCCGAGCTGCGCTACGGCGAGATCCCCGAACTGGAGAAGCGCCTGGCCGAGCACGAATCCGCAGAGCACGAGCGCGCCGAGGGCGGGGCTGCGGTGTTCCTCAAGGAGGAGGTCGACGCCGACGACGTCGCCGAGGTCGTCGCGCGCTGGACGGGCATCCCGGTCAGCCGCCTGCTGCAGGGCGAGACCGAGAAGCTGATCCACATGGAGGAGCGCCTGCACGAACGCGTCGTCGGCCAGGACGAGGCGGTCGAGGCCGTCGCGACCGCGCTGCGCCGCTCGCGCGCGGGACTGCAGGACCCCGACCGCCCGATCGGCTCATTCCTCTTCCTCGGGCCCACCGGGGTCGGCAAGACCGAGCTCGCCCGCGCGCTGGCCGAGTTCATGTTCGACTCCCAGGACGCGATGATCCGCATCGACATGTCCGAGTACATGGAGAAACACTCGGTCTCGCGCCTGGTCGGCGCGCCTCCCGGCTACGTCGGCTATGAAGAGGGCGGTCAGCTGACCGAGGCCGTCCGCCGCCGGCCCTACGCGGTGGTGCTGCTCGACGAGATCGAGAAGGCCCACTCCGACGTGTTCAACACGCTGCTGCAGGTGATGGACGACGGGCGCCTCACCGACGGGCAGGGGCGGACGGTCGACTTCAAGAACACCGTTCTGATCATGACCTCGAACATCCCCGTCCCCGCGGGCAGCGGCGAAGCGGAGATGCGCGGCGCGCTGCTGGAGTACTTCAAGCCCGAGTTCATCAACCGCCTGGATGACATCGTCCGCTTCGACTCGCTCACGCGCGAGCAGATCACGGAGATCGTCGACCTGCAGGTCGCCCGCGTGATCGAGCGCGTGGCCGAGCGCGGCGTGCAGGTTACCCTCAGCGACGACGCGCGCACGCTGCTCGGGAACCTCGGCTACGACCCCGCCTACGGCGCCAGGCCTCTGCGGCGGGTGATCCAGAAGCAGCTCACCGACCGGCTCGCGCTGGCGCTGCTCAGCGGCGAGATCCACAGCGGGGACTCGGTGCGGGTGGACGCGGTCGACGGCGAGCTGCGGCTCGAGCCCGTGAGCGCCGAGAGCGCCGTCGGGGCCTGAGCGCTGCCGCCGCCCCGATGGGGGCGCTGCGCTCGCCCGCATCTAGGCCACGAGCTGCGAGCCGGCGGGCGTCATCGCCGCCTCGCTCGGCGGCGACGCAGCCGGGCGGCCCGCGCACGGGCGCTCTGTACCTGCTCGGCGAACGCTGTCAGCGCTTCGCCCTGCTTGGTCAGGGCCCCTCCCGCGAGCTGCATCGCCCAGCCGCCGTCGTTGCGGGAGAAGACGAGCAGCGCCCGCAGCCAGCCGGCCCGGTGGTAGGGCAGGGCGTTGTCGAGCATCTGGGTGAGGTTGGCTGCCGCCTGCACGCTGGTTTCGGGGTGGTAGCAGGCCTTTCCCCCGTTGACATCTCCGGCGCAGTAGCCGACCTCCGAGACGATGATGTTGTTCTGACCGGAGGTCATTTCGGCCTGCACGCTCGGCAGCGACTGTATCCCGGCGCTGTTTTCTTCACTGGAGCCGCTGGGCGGGCCGTAAGGGTGAAAGTACCAGCCCTGGATTTCGCTCTCCAGCTGCGGCCGGCTTTCATACATATCCCTGACCCAGTGCCTGCCGACGGCGGCCACGTAGATATCGCTCGCGGGTATGCCCGCTTCTCTGGCCGTCGGGAGGAGCTTGGCGATCACCTCGGCATAGGGTGCGGCGTTGTACTGCGGTGTCGTGTAGCCCCACGGCTCGTTCATCGGTTCGAACAGGACCGTCTTGCCCGGGTAGGCGGCCCGGATCGCGGCGGCGGTCTTGACGAAGCCCTTGACGTACCTCTTGAGCGTCGTCGATCCGCCTTCTTCGCTGGGGAACCTCGGGTCGGAGCTGAACTGGCCCCTGTAGCCCTGGTAGTCGATCACGACGACGGGAATCATTCCGTTGCGCATGTCCGCTTCCAGCCCGCCGCCCGCCCGCGGGACCTGCCCGGCCCGGAACTCGACCGAGCCGCTGCGGTCATACGCCACGCCCTCTTCCAGCCACGTGTCCACAGGGCCCAGGTACGTGCTGCTGTTGCCGTCGAGCCCCAGCCAGACGCTGCTCGCGGGAGGGTCATAGGCGAACTGATCGGCGGGGATGGCCGCAGAGCTGCCATTCAGATCGAGAACTCTCACGTCGACGGTGCCGCTGCCGGGCGGGCTCGTCGCGGTTATCGCGGTCGGGGAGAGCACGCTCACACTCGTGGCCGATGCCGTCCCGAAGTCGACCGTCGAGCCCGCGAGGAAGCCGCTGCCGGCGATCGTGACCGGCGTCCCGCCGGCCGCGGGTCCGTTGTTGGGCGCCACGGCAGTGATCGCCGGCGGCGCGGCCAGGGCCGCGGCCGGGCCCGCCCAGACGGCCGCCAGAGCGCAGGAAGATGCCAACAGCACCCCCCACGCGGACGGCTTGTGCCGCGCACGCATTGCTACAGGCAACCGCATCGGCGCCTCCTCGTCAACCTCCAAGCTGTGCGAGCGCGATCAAGCCGTGTCACGCCAGAGCGCCTCGGGCGCGCGCCGGCACCGATGCGATACAAAGCACCTGAGCGCTCAGCTGTGCGCGATCACCAACTCCTCGGAGGAACCATGCCCACCTACATCATGCTCTCGACCCTCACCCCCGAGGGCGTGCAGACCGTCAAGAACAACCCGCAGCGAATCCGCGAGGTCAACAAGGAGGTCGAGCAGCTCGGCGCGACGGTGAAGGCGCAGTGGGCCACGCTCGGCCACGTGGACTTCATCTCCGTGATCGAGGCGCCCGACGAGGGCACGATGGCGCGCGTGTCGCTCGAGCTGGGCTCGCGCGGGACGGGCCGCTACGAGACGCTGTCGGCGATCCCGATCGATGACTTCATCTCCTCGCTGTAGGTTTACCCTCATTGCCGAGCGCGCCGCACGCAGATCAGGATCTTTGAGATGACCTCAGGCGGGTTCGATCCCGAGCAGCCGCCGCCCGCCGCCCAGGAGGGACGCCCCGGCGGCACCGCCGGCATCTCGCTCGTGCCCGAGCCGATGGAGGAGTCCGAAGTGCAGGCTCAGCTCGACGACATCGACGTCGACGCGCCGCGCGTGGGCATCGTGATGGGCTCCAAGAGCGACATGGAGGCGATGGAGAAGGCCGCCGGCGAGCTGGAAGAGCGGGGCATCCTGCACGAGGTCCGCGTGATGTCCGCGCACCGTGAACCCGATCTCGTCGCCGAGTACGCAAAGAACGCACGCATGCGCGGCCTGCGCGTGATCATCGCCGGCGCCGGCATCTCGGCCGCGCTGCCCGGCGCGGTTGCCGCGCACACCGATCTACCCGTCATCGGCGTGCCCCTCTCGGGGCGGCTGACCGCAGCCGGGGGACTTGACGCGATCCTCTCGATCGTGCAGATGCCTCCTGGTGTTCCCGTGGCGTGCGTCGGCCTCGACAACGCGCGCAACGCCGCGATCCTGGCCGCGCAGATCCTCGGGTCGTGATCGCCCGCTACACCCGCCCGGAGCTCGGCAGCCTGTGGACGGATCAGGCGCGGATGGAGGCCTGGCGGCGGGTGGAGGTGGCCGCCTGCGAGGAGCTCCCCGCCCTGCTCGGGGACGGGGGGCCCACGGAGGCCGAGCTCGAGGCCATTCGAGCAGCGACGTTCACCGTGCAGGCGGTGGAGGAGCGCGAGCTCCTCACCGACCACGACCTCGCCGCGTTCGTCGACGTGCTCGGCGCATCCGCGGGCGAGGCCGGACGCTTCATCCACTTCGGCCTGACCTCCTCGGACGTGCTCGACACCGCCCTCGCCCTGCAGCTGCGCGCCGCCGGCGAGGTGGTGCTGGAAGGCGCCCGGGCGCTCGTGGCCGCACTGGCCGCTCGCGCCCGTGAGCACGCGGGCACGCTGTGCGTCGGACGCACCCACGGTGTGCACGCCGAGCCCACGACCTTCGGCATCAAGCTGGCCGGCTTCGCCTTCGAGGCCCACCGCAACTCCCTGCGCCTGCAGCGCGCCTTCGCCCAGGTGGCGGTCGGCGCTCTATCCGGCGCGGTCGGCACCTATTCGGCGACCGGCCCCGAGTTCGAGGAGCGCGTGCTCGCGCGCCTGGGCCTGGGGCGGGAGGACGTCTCCACACAGGTCGTCGCCCGCGACCGCCACGCTGAGCTGCTCACGGCGATCGCCGTGGCCGGAACCGGCCTCGAGCGCCTCGCGATCGAGATCCGCCATCTGCAGCGCACCGAGGTGCGCGAGGTTCAGGAGCCCTTCCGCGCCGGCCAGAAGGGCTCCTCGGCGATGCCCCACAAGCGCAACCCGATCAAGAGCGAGCAGATCTCCGGCCTGGCGCGTGTGCTGCGCGGCAACGCCCAGGCTGCGCTCGAGAACGTCGCCCTCTGGCACGAGCGCGACATCTCCCATTCATCCGTCGAGCGCGTCATCCTGCCCGACTCGACGATCCTGCTCGACTATCTCCAGCAGCGGGCGATCGCGCTGGTGTCGGGCATGAGCGTCGATGCCGAGCGCATGCGCGAGAACCTCGGGATGACCCATGGCGCGCTGTTCTCCCAACGGGTGCTGCTGGCGCTCGTGCAAACCGGCGTCTCGCGCGAGCAGGCCTATCGCCTCGTCCAGGAGCTGGCCCAGCGCGCGTGGGATGAGGGCATACCGCTGCGCGAGCTGCTCGCCGCCGACGCGCGCGTGGGCGAGCTCGACCTCGACGCGATCTTCGACTACTCCGGCTTCGTTCGCTACGCCGATCAGATCATCGCCAGGCTCGACGCGATCGCCTGAGCGGCGGGTCCGTGGCGCCCGCCGGCGCTGGTAGCATCGCGCCACGTGAGCACGCTCGCCGACCTGCCCCTTCTCGCCAGCGGGAAGGTCCGCGAGATGTACGCGCTCGGCGCGCCGCAGGGCTCCTCCCAGGAGCGCCTGCTGATGGTCGCAAGCGACCGCATCTCCACCTACGACGCGGTCCACCCGACGCCGATCCCGGACAAGGGCAAGGTGCTCACCGGCCTGTCGGTCTTCTGGTTTCAGCGGACCCGCCACATCGTCGCCAACCACCTGATCTCGGCCACCGACGGCGTGCCGGCGTCCGAGCGCGGGCGGGCGCTGGTCGTGCGCCGGCTGGCGATGCTCCCGGTCGAGTGCGTCGTGCGCGGCTACATCACCGGGTCGGCCTGGAAGGACTATCAGGCCACGGGGCAGGTCTCCGGGATCGAGCTGCCTCCCGGACTGCGCGAGTCCGAGCGACTGCCCGAGCCGATCTTCACACCGAGCACCAAGGCCGACGTGGGCCACGACGAGGCGATCGACTTCGAGGCCGCTGCCGAGCTCGTCGGCGAGCGCGAGCTGATGCGGCGCGTGGCCGACGTCGCGCTCGAGCTGTACTCCTTCGCGGCCGAGCACGCGCTCGCCAACGGGGTGATCCTGGCCGACACCAAGTTCGAGTTCGGGCTGGACGAGAGCGACCCGGCCGGCGGCGAGCCGGCTCTGATCGTCGGCGATGAGGTGCTCACGCCCGACTCCTCGCGCTACTGGCCCGCCGAGGGCTATGCGCCCGGGGGCCCGCAGCCGAGCTTCGACAAGCAGTACGTGCGCGACTGGGCCGCCGCCAGCGGCTGGGACAAGCGGCCGCCCGCGCCGGCGATCCCGGAGGAGGTCGTCGCGGGCACGCGGGCGCGCTACATCGAGGCCTACGAACGCATCACCGGCGAGCCGTTCTCGAGCTGGCTGGAGCGCAGCGGCGCGGGCGCGGCGGGAGCTGCGTGAGGGCGCGCGTGCTGATCCGCCCCAAGGCCGGCATCCTCGACCCGCAGGGCGTGGCCGTCGAGCGTGCGCTTCCCGCGCTGGGCTTTGCCGGCGTCTCCGCGGTGCACGTGGGCCGGCTGATCGAGCTCGACGTCGAGGACCCGGCGCAGCTGCAGCCGATGTGCGAGAAGCTGCTCGCCAACCCGCTGGTCGAGGACTACGAGGTCCAGCTGCTCGACGGCGGCGCCTGAGGCGAGTGCGGTTCGGCGTCCTTCAGTTCCCCGGATCCTGCGACGAGGTCGACGCGCTGGCGGCCGCCCGCCGCGTCGGCGAGGCCGAGCTGATCTGGCACCGCGAGCGCGACCTGGGAGGCGCCGATGCGATCGTCGTGCCGGGTGGATTCTCCTACGGCGACTACCTGCGCGCGGGGGCCATCGCGCGGTTCTCGCCGGCGATGGAGTCGGTCATCGCATTCGCCCGCGAAGGGGGTCTGGTGCTCGGGATCTGCAACGGCTTTCAGGTCCTCTGCGAGGCCCACCTGCTGCCCGGGGCGCTGCTTCCCAACGCCAACCTGCGCTTCACATTCCGCCAGGTCGAGCTCGAGGTGGTGCAGAGCGAGACGGCCTTCACGGGCGCGTGCGCGCGCGGCGCACGCCTGAGCATCCCCGCCAAGCACGCCTGGGGGCGCTACTACGCCGAGGCGGACGCGCTCGCCGCGATGGAGGCGGCCGGCCAGGTGGTGCTCCGCTACGCGCCCGGGCAGAACTTCAACGGCTCCCTGCGCGACATCGCCGGCGTGTGCAACGAGGCGGGCAACGTGTTCGGGCTGATGCCCCACCCCGAGCACGCCGTCGAGGAGCTCACGGGGGGCTCGGCCGACGGGCTGAAGATCTTCGAGTCGATGCGCCTGGCCGTGGAGGGGGCGCGCGCGTGAGCCCCCGGCCGCCGCCGCGCCGCCCACGCTCGAGGACGCGCTCGCGCTCGGGCTGACGCGAGAGGAGTACGAGCTGGTGTGCGTGAAGCAGGGTGGGCGGGCGCCAAATCAGGTGGAGCTGGCCATGTACTCGCTGCTGTGGAGCGAGCACTGCGCCTACAAGCACTCGAAGAAGCTCCTGCGCACGCTGCCCACGGAGGGGGAGCGCGTCGTGATGGGACCCGGCGAGAACGCCGGCGCGGTCGACGTGGGTGACGGGCTGGTGTGCGCCTTCAAGGTCGAGTCGCACAATCACCCGAGCGCGGTCGAGCCATTCCAGGGAGCGGCCACCGGTGTCGGGGGCATCTTGCGCGACATCTTCGCGATCGGCGCCCGTCCGATCGCGGTGCTCGACTCGCTGCGCTTCGGCGAGCCGGGCGGCGAGCGGGTGCGCTACCTGCTCGACGGCGTGGTCTCTGGGATCGGACACTACGGCAACTCGATCGGCGTGCCGACCGTGGGGGGCGAGGTCTACTTCGAGGGGCCCTACGAGCAGAGCTGCCTGGTCAACGCCATGGCCCTGGGCCTGGCGCCGCGCGAGGGGCTCGTGCGCAGCGCGGCCGCCGGCCCCGGAAACGTGCTGGTCCTGTTCGGCGCCGCGACCGGGCGCGACGGCATCGGCGGGGCCTCGGTGCTGGCCTCGGCCGAGCTCGGGCAGGAGGGCGAGGACGGACAGCTCGAGGGCAAGCGCCCGACCGTACAGGTGGGCGATCCCTTCGAGGAGAAGAAGCTGCTCGAGTGCTCGCTCGAGCTGCTCGAGCGGGGTCTGATCGTGTCGCTGCAGGATCTCGGTGCGGCCGGCCTGACGTCCTCGGCGTCGGAGATGGCCTCCAAGGGAGGGGTGGGAATCGACATCGACGTGGCCGAGGTGCCGCTGCGAGAGCCGGGCATGGAGCCCTTCGAGGTGATGGTCAGCGAGTCCCAGGAGCGCATGCTGTGCGTGGTGGCGCCCGCGGACGTGGACGCGGTGATGGCGCTGTGCGAGAAGTGGGAGGTCGGCGGAGCGGCGATCGGCACGGTCACCGACGGCGGGCGCTTGCGCGTGCTGCGCGACGGCGAGCTGCTCGGCGACATGCCCGTGCGGGCGCTGGTGGACGACTGTCCGCTGTATGACCTGCAGCCGCGCAAGCCGACCGAGCCGATCTACCCGCCGCCGGCGCCCGCGCCCGGCCTGACGCTCCAGACGGCGCCGCGGGAGATCCTGCTCGCACTCCTCTCGTCTCCGAATCTGTCCTCGCGCAGGCCGCTGTTCGAGCAGTACGACGCGATCGTGCAGTCGCGCACGCTGCGCCGGCCCGAGCAGGCCGACGCGGCCGTGCTGGCCCTCCCCGGCGGGGGCGCGCTGGCAGTGAGCATCGACGGCAACGGCCGGCGGGTGGCGGCCGACCCCTTCCGCGGCACGGTGGCGGCGGTGCTCGAGTGCGCAGCCAACCTTGCATGCGTGGGGGCAGAGCCGCTCGGCACGACCAACAACCTCAATTTCGGCAATCCCGAGAAGCCCCACATCGCCTGGCAGCTGAGCGAATCGGTGCGCGGTCTGGGCGAGGCCTGCCGCGCCCTGCGCGCGCCGATCGTCGGCGGCAACGTCTCGCTGTACAACGAGGGGGCCGCGGGCCCGATCTACCCGACGCCCGTGATCGGCATGGTCGGCCGCCTGCCCGACGCCCGCCACGCCGGCCGGCTGGGCTTCCAGCGCGCGGGCGATGAGATCGCGCTGGTCGGCCCCTTCAGCCCGTCGCTGGCCGCGAGCGAGCTCGCCAAGCTGCTGGGGCAGGCGCTCCCGGACGGGCTGCCCGAGTTCGACATCGCGGCCATCCGCGCCGCGCAGATCGCCGTCCGCGACGCCGTCGCGGCGGGCGCGCTGTCGAGCGCCCACGACATCGCCGAGGGCGGGCTCGCGCTGGCGCTGGCCGAGTGCTGCCTGGCCGGGGATCTCGGCGCGGAGGTCGAGCTGGGCAGGGACCTTTGGGAAGCAATCTCGCCTGCTGCGCCGGGTCCCGGGTCGGTGTCCCCGGCTTCGACGCGCATGACCGCTGCCCTGTTCGGGGAGGGTCCGGGGGGGTTCCTCGTGAGCGGCGGCGCGGGGGTCCTGGGTGAGCTCGGCGGGACCGTCCCGCTGCTGCGCATCGGCACGGTCGCCGCTGCGGAGTTGAGGATCACGTTGGCCGGCGAGACGCTGACGCTGACACTCGCCGAGCTGAACAAGGCGAGCTCGACCATGGGCGAGCTGTTCCGATGAGGAGGTGGCGATGATGAATGGCCCGGTCAAGACGCGTGCCCACCTGGGCGTGGTGCTGCACCCGACCCCGCGCATGCTCAAAGAAGCGATGAGCGACGTCGAAGGCTTCAACGCCAAGTTCGCGGTGCTGATCACGCGCCTGGTGGGGACGATGTGGTGCGCGTATGCCTTCTCGGTGATCGCGGTGATCAGCCTGCCGAAGATCCTGATCGAAGCGAAAGTCCTGCCGGCGAGCTCCGTGCCGCATTTCTTCAACAACCCAGGGCTGATTCTGATCGTCGCCTGGGTCGCGCAGACCTTCCTGCAGCTCGTGCTGCTGTCGGTGATCATGGTCGGGCAGAACGTCCAGAGCATCGCCTCGGACAAGCGCGCCGAAGGCACCTACAACGACGCCGTCGAAATCCTGGACCGCCTCGACGTGCACACCAAAGGCGGCATCGCAGACCTGAAGGCCGAACTGGAAAAGCGCCTGGAAGCGATCGAAGCGGACCTCGGGAGCGCTCCCCGGGGCGGCAAGGAGCCGGGATGATCCTCCCTGCTAGCTTGTGAGCACGATGCGTGATGGCCCGCGCGATGAGTGCGGAGTATTCGGACTGTATGCGCCCGGTCACGAGGTGTCCCGTCTGTCGTACTTTGCGCTGTACGCGCTGCAGCACCGCGGACAGGAGTCGGCGGGCATCGCCGCCGCGGACCGCGGCGGGCACATAATCACGCGCCGCGAGCTCGGGCTCGTCAACCAGGTGTTCACCGAGAACGACCTGCGCACGCTCGCCGGCGAGCTGGCGATCGGGCACGTGCGCTACTCGACCACGGGGTCGAACGCGTGGGAGAACTCCCAGCCGGTGCAGCGCTCGGAGGGAACCAACGGCTCCCGTCGCGAGGTCGCGCTCGGCCACAACGGCAACCTGATCAACGCGCTCGAGCTGCACGAGGAGCTGCTCGAGCGGGGGGTCACCTTCAGCTCGACCTCCGACTCGGAGATCATCGCCGCGATGATCGCCACGCATCCCGCGGAGCAGGTCGAGGACGCGATCGCCGACGTGCTGCCGCGCCTGCGCGGGGCCTTCTCGATCGTGGCGATGACGAAGGACCGCGTGGTCGCCTTTCGTGATCCCCACGGGCTGCGCCCGCTCGCGCTCGGCGTGCTCGAGGAGAAGGACGGCGAGGTGCGCTACTGCGTGGCGAGCGAGTCGTGCGCGTTTGACATCATCGGTGCGAGGTTCCTGCGCGACGTCGAGCCGGGAGAGGTCGTCACGCTGGGCGAGGGGGGCCTGCAGAGCCGCATCGTGGCGCCAGGCGCCAGGCGCGCGTTCTGCGTGTTCGAGTACATCTACTTCGCCCGCCCGGACTCGCGCATGAACGACCAGGTGCTGCAGGTTGCGCGCGGGCGCATGGGCGAGATCCTCTGGCACGAGGCGCCTGTCGAGGCCGACCTCGTGATCGCCGTCCCCGACTCGGGCAACCCGGCTGCCCGCGGCCTTGCGCGCGCGGCGGGGCTGCCTCAGGACGACGGCTTCGTCAAGAACCGTTACGTCGCGCGCACGTTCATCCAGCCCGGCCAGGAGCTGCGCAAGCACGGGCTGCGTCTGAAGTTCAACCCGCTCCCCGATGTGATCGCGGGCAAGCGCCTGGTCGTCGTGGACGACTCGATCGTGCGCGGCAACACGACGCGCCAGATCGTTCAGATGCTGCGCGATGCCGGCGCGGCCGAGGTTCACATGCGGATCTCCGCCCCGCCGATCAAGCATCCCTGCCACTACGGCATCGACATGTCCACGCGCGAGGAGATGATCGCCCATGAGCGCACGACCGAGCAGGTCGCGGCCGAGCTCGGGTGCGACTCACTGCACTACCTCTCCCTCGCCGGCGTGTACGAGGCGGTGCGCGGGACGCGCGCCACGCACTGCGACGCGTGCTTCAGCGGCGAGTACCCGCTGGCCGGCAGCGATGACGCGGCAGGGAAGTACTCGCTCGAGCAGGACGCCCAGGATGGCCAGCCGGCCTCGCCGCCGCTGATCAGCGCCTGATCAGGGCGGGCTCGGCCCGGCCGGTCGCGGGCGCGCGTTAGGAGAGGTGGTCTTCGCGCGCCCCGGCGGCGTCGCTGTAGCGGTTGTTGTAAGGCCGGCGGGTGATCAGGCGGCCGGTGCTCCTCGATGCCAGTCCGTAGCCGAGGGCGAGGACGATGAGAAGGGTGACGATGATGGCTGAGAGCATGGCTCCTCCTGTCGATCGTGGTGCGCAGCCTCTTCTCCCTGTGCCAGATTGAAGGGCATCGGGCGAGCACGCTCTGTGACGTTGCTCACAGCTATCGTGACCGGCGCGTGAGCGACCCACTTCCCATCGCCGTGCTCGTGTCAGGGGCGGGAACCAACCTCCAGGCGCTGCTCGACACGGTGCACGGACGCGAGGCAGAGGTCGTGGCGGTGGCCTCGAGCGTCGCCGGCGCCCCGGCGCTGCTGCGTGCCGGCGAAAGCGGTGTGCCGACGGCGGTGTTCGCCCGCGCGGCGTATCCCGATCGCGGTGCGCGCGACGAGGCGCTGGCCGACTGGCTGGCGGCGAGCGGCGCGCGGCTGGTGGTGCTGGCCGGGTACATGGAGCTGCTGGGCGAGTCCTTCCTGGCGCGCTTCCCCGGCGCGGTCATCAACGTGCACCCCTCGCTGCTCCCGGCCTTCCCCGGGCTGGGGGCGATCGAGCAGGCGCTGGCCTACGGGGTCAAGGTGTTCGGCGTGACGGTGCACTTCGTCGACGCGGGCGTGGACTCGGGGCCGGTGATCCTCCAGAGCGCTGTCGAGCTGCCGGACGCGCGGCGGGCGGAGGAGGTGCTGGCGGCGCTGCGCCCGCTCGAGCACGCGCTGCTGGCACGCGCGGTCGCGCTGTTCGCGCGCGGCGCGCTCGTCCCGGACGCGGAGAACCCCCGCCGCATAGCGATCCGCGCGGGCGGGGGATAGGCTGCAGTCATGGCCGCGGACAGCGAGCTCGTCACCGATCAGCCTGCCGGCGTGGAGCGCGCCGTCCCCGGCGAGGTGCGCGTGCGCAGGGCCCTGCTGTCGGTATCCGACAAGCAGGGGATCGTCGAGTTCGCCGACGGGCTGCGCGAGCTGGGCGTGGAGATCGTCTCCACCGGCGGGACCTCGCGCGAGCTGGCCGCGGCGGGGATCGCGGTGCGCGCGATCGAGGATTTCACGGGCTTTCCGGAGATCATGGACGGGCGCGTCAAGACCTTGCACCCGCGCCTGTACGCCGGGCTGCTCGCCCGCCGCGACGAGGAAGCACACCTGCGCGCGGCAGCCGAGCAGGGCATCGAGCCGGTGGACCTGGTGTGCGTGAATCTCTACCCCTTCGAGCAGACGGTCGCGCGCGGCGAGGTCTCCGAGCAGGAGGCGATCGAGAACATCGACATCGGCGGTCCGACGATGATCAGGGCCGCGGCCAAGAACAGCGCGTTCGCGGCGGTCGTGGTGGACCCCGGCGACTACGCGCGCGTGCTGGGCGAGCTGCGCGAGTCCGCCGGACGGCTCTCCCTGCAGACGCGCAAAGAGCTGGCGGCCAAGGCGTTCGCCTGCACCGCCCGCTACGACGCGTCGATCTCGACCTGGTTTGCGAAGCGCACCTACGAGGGCTTTCCTCCGAGCTGGCGCGACTCCTACGAGAAGGTGAGCGATCTGCGCTACGGGGAGAACCCCCATCAGCAGGCGGCCTTCTACGCGCGCGTCGGCTCCCCGACGCATCTGCTGGACGGCGTCTCCCAGCTGCACGGCAAGGAGCTCTCGTTCAACAACCTGCTCGACCTCAGCTCGGCGCGCGAGCTCGTGGAGGAGTTCGAGCAGCCGGCGTGCGTGATCGTCAAGCACAACAACCCCTGCGGATGCGCCGTCGCGGCCGGCGCCCAGGTGGCCTACGAACGCGCCTTCGCCTGCGACCCCCAGAGCGCCTACGGCGGGGTGATAGTGCTCAACCGGCCGGTCGACCTCGCATGCGCCGAGGCGCTGGGCGGGCAGTTCATCGAGGTGCTGCTGGCACCGGGCTACGACGCGGCCGCTCTGGAGGTGCTGCAGGTCAAGAAGAACGTGCGCCTGCTCGAGCTGCCCGACTGGCCGGCGCCCGGTCGCGAGGTCGAGTGCAAGCAGGTCATCGGCGGCCAGCTCGCGCAGACCCGCGACGTGGTCTCGGAGAAGCGCGAGCAGATGCGCGTGATCAGCGCGAGGGAGCCGAGCGAGTCCGAGTGGCAGGACATGCTGTTCGCCTGGACCGTCTGCCGCCACGTGCGCTCCAACGCGATCGTGACCGCGAACGCCGGTGCGACGATCGGGATCGGCGCCGGGCAGATGAGCAGGGTCGACGCGGTGCGTATCGCGATCGAGAAGGCCCGCGCGTTCCGCCCCGAGCTGCTCGCCGGCTCGGCCCTCGCCTCCGACGCCTTCTTCCCCTTCGCCGACGGCCCGGAGCTGGCCCTGCAGGCGGGTGTGAGCGCGATCATCCAGCCGGGTGGCTCGGTACGCGACGAGGAGGTCGTGGCAGCCGTGGACGCGGCGGGCGCGGCGATGGTGGCCACCGACCGCCGCCACTTCCGCCACTGACAGGTCCTGTGTGCTCGCCGGCGGCCGGAGCCGCCGGAGCTGCTTGACATTTTGGTTGAGACGATATATCGTGAGCGTACTGTGATAGCTCAAGATAGGAACTAGTTATGTTTTCTCATGGAATAGACCCGACATCATCCGAGGCACCGGGCGCCCGCCCCGGCCGGCACGGCCGTCATCGCTGCCGCAGCTTCGGTCCGGGAGCCCGCGGCGAGTTCGGCGGCATCCCGTTCGGAGGATTTGGACCCGGGCGCGGACCGCGCGGCCGCGGGCGTAAGGCGCGCCGCGGCGACATCCGCACAGCGGCCCTGCTGCTGCTCGCCGAGGAGCCGCGCAACGGCTACCAGATCATGCAGGAGGTGGAGGAGCGCAGCGGCGGCGTCTGGCGACCGAGCCCTGGCTCGGTCTACCCGGCGCTCCAGCAGCTCGAGGACGAGGGCCTGATCCGCTCCGAGGAGCTCGAGGGGCGCAAGCTGTTCGCGCTCACCGACGCCGGACGCGAGCACGTGCAGCAGCGCGGCAGCGACCGGCCGGCGCCGTGGGAGCAGATGAGCGGCGAGGTCAGCAGCGAGGCCCACGAGCTCGGCAGGCTCATGCGCGAGGTCGCATCCGCCTTCGTGCAGGTGATGCGCACCGGCAGCCCCAGCCAGATGGCCAAGGCCCGGGAGGTGCTCGACCAGACGCGCCGGAGCCTCTACCGCATTCTCGCCGACGGCGACGACGGCGAGGGCGGCGAGGGCGGCGAGGGCCGCGGGGGCGAGGGCCGCGGGGGCGAGGGCTCTGGCCCGAGCGCTACGGTGGATGAGAACGCCTAAGGAGGGCTGAGAGGTCCAAGCCGCGCCCACATCAAGCACCGCTCCGGTCGTATCGGTCCACGGCCTCGTCAAGAACTACGGCGAGGTCGCGGCCGTGCGAGGCGTGGAGTTCGCGGTGAGCGCGGGTGAGATCTTCGGCTTCCTCGGCCCCAACGGCGCGGGCAAGTCGACGACCATCAACATGCTCTGCACGCTCGTGCGCCCGAGCGGCGGCTCGGCGCTGGTGGCCGGCCACGATGTCGTCCGCGAACGCGACGAGGTGCGCCGCAACATCGGCCTCGTCTTCCAGGACACGACCCTCGACGGCTACCTCAGCGCCGAGGAGAACCTGCGTCTGCACGCCGAGCTCTACGGGGTTCCCCGTGAGGTCGTCGCTGAGCGCGTGCGCCAGGTGCTCGAGATGATCGGCCTGTGGGAGCGCCGCGCGGGCCTCGTGAACACCTTCTCGGGGGGGATGAAGCGCCGGCTCGAGATCGCGCGGGGACTGCTGCACTCCCCGCGCGTGCTGTTCCTGGACGAGCCGACGGTGGGTCTCGATCCGCAGACGCGCCGCTCGATCTGGAGCTACATCCGCGAGCTGAAGGCGCGCGAGGACATCACCATCTTCCTCACCACCCACTACATGGACGAGGCCGAGTACTGTGACCGCATCGCGATCATGGATCAGGGGTCCATCATCGTGCTCGACACCCCCGAGGCGTTGAAGGCGAGCGTCGGCAAGGACCGCGTGCAGATCCAGACCGAGGACGATGAGGCCGCGATCGCGGCCCTGCGCGAGCGCTTCGGCATCGAGGCGACGATCGCCGAGGGTGCGGTGACCTTCGGGGTGCCAGAGGGCGAGCACTTCGTTCCGCGACTGTTTGCCGAGCTCGGCGTTCCGATCCGCTCGGTCAACGTCTCACGTCCCTCGCTCGATGATGTGTTCATGTCCTACACGGGCACCACGATCCGCGACGCCGAGTCCTCGAACACCGACCGGATGCGCAACGTGGCGAGGATGATGAGCCGCTGATGGCCACCGAGACGACGCCCACGCACGCGGGCGATGCGGCGCCCTACGCACCCGAGCAGCGGCACGAGTTCGCGCGCGTGCGGGTGCCGACGCGCACCCTACGCAGCGAGCTGCGCGCGATCAGGGTCGTCTGGAAGCGGGAGCTGATCCGCTTCAGCCGCGACCGCCTGCGCATCCTCACCTCGCTGATCCAGCCCTTCCTGTTCCTGTTCGTGCTCGGCACGGGCCTGTCCTCGCTCGCCAAGGCGGGGACCCACGGGGTCAACTTCAGGACGTTCATCTACCCCGGCGTGCTGTGCATGGCGGTGATGTTCACGGCCATGTTCTCCGCCGCCTCGATCGTGTGGGACCGCGAGTTCGGCTTCCTGCGCGAGATGATGGTCGCGCCGGTGCGGCGCAGCTCGATCGTCCTCGGCAAGTGCTTCGGCGGCGCCACCGTCGCGGCCTTCCAGGGCCTGATCGTGATCGCGATCTCGCCGCTGGTGGGAGTTCCCTACCAGCTCGTCCTGATCCTCGAGCTGCTGGCGCTGGCGCTGCTGCTCGCGTTCGCGATCACCGCATTCGGCGTCATGTTCGCGGCCAGGATCAACCAGATGCAGTCGTTCATGGCCCTGATGCAGATGGTGATCATGCCGATGTTCTTCATCTCCGGCGCGCTCTTCTCGGTCGCCAGCCTGCCGGCGTGGCTGGCGGTGCTCAACCGCCTGGACCCGCTGACCTACGCCGTGGAGCCGATGCGGCGGGCGATCTTCTCCAAGCTGGACGTCAGCGCGGCAGCCCGCCACGCGCTCGACCCGGGTGTGACCTGGTGGGGCTGGCACGTCCCGACCGCCGTGGAGGCAGCCGTGATCGCGCTGCTCGGGCTCGCGATGCTGCTGATCGCGATCGCCGAGTTCAGTCGCGCGGAGTGAGCAGCGGCTCGGGCGCGGCGCGCTGCGCCCGCGTGGCCCGCCGGCGCAGGCGGTAGTCCGCTGCTGCGAAGCGCTGCAGGCGCCGCCGGAACGGCCAGGTGGAGCCCGGCCAGATGACGGTGTTGCGGCCGTTTTCGTCGATGTACCAGCTGGAGCATCCGCCGGAGTTCCAGACGCTGCCCTGCAGGTGCTGCTGGAGCTCTTCGTTGTAGCGTCGCTCGACGTCCTCGCGCACCTCGATGATCTCCAGGCCGGTCCGGTCCATGTAGCGCAGGCACTCCATCAGGTAGTGGATCTGGCTCTCGATCATGAACACGATCGAGTTGTGGCCGAGGCCGGTGTTGGGGCCGACCAGCATGAACAGGTTGGGCAGGCCGGCGACGGTGGTTCCCAGGTAGGCCTGCGGGCTGCCCTGCCACATCTCCGCCAGCGAGCGCCCGTCGCCGTCGTGGATCCACTCGGCGCAGGGTACGTCGGTCACGTGGAAGCCGGTGCTGAGGATGATCGTCTCGAGCGCGCGTTCACGCCCGTCCGCGGTCACGATCCCGTGCGGGGTGATCGCGCTGATCGGATCGGTCACGAGCTCGACGTTGGGTCGCTGCAGGGCGGGGTAGTACTCGTTGGAGATCAGGATGCGCTTGCAGCCGATGCGGTAGCTCGGTCGCAGGCGCGCGCGCAGCTGCGGGTCCGGGACCTGCTCGCACAGGTGCCTGCCGGCGAGGCGCTCGGGCAGCGAGCCCTTGCGCGGATGCATCAGCGGCAGCACGAGCAGCTCGCGTGCGCAGTAGGCGGCGCCGCGCACGAGCTTCTGCGTCGCGGGCGCCACCCGGTAGAGCCAGCGCTCCAGGCGCCTTGTCGGGCGGTCGCGATGGGGGACGATCCAGGGAGCGGTGCGCTGGAAGACGTGCAGGCGCCCGACGCGCGCCTGGATGCTCGGCACGAGCTGGATCGAGGTCGCGCCGGTGCCGATCACCGCGACGCGCTCGCCGGCGAGGTCGTGCTCGTGGCGCCAGCGGGCGGTGTGGAAGATCGCGCCCTCGAAGTCCTCGATGCCGGCGATGTCGGGGAGCTTGGGATCGGCCAGCGGCCCGGGACAGACGGCGAGGATCTCCGCGCTGAGCGCGCCGCCGCCGGCCTCGATCTGCCACAGCTCCGACTCGCGGTCCCAGCGGGCCGCGGTGACCTCGTGCTCGTAGCGAATGTGCTCCCCCAGGCCGTGCTCGCGCGCGACGCGCCGCAGGTACTCCCAGATCTCCGGCTGCGGCGAGAAGGTCCGGCTCCAGTCGGGGTTGGGAGCGAACGAGAACGAGTACAGGTTCGAAGGCACGTCGCACGCGCAGCCCGGGTAGCTGTTGTCCCGCCAGGTGCCGCCCAGATCCTCGGCCCGCTCGAGCACCACGAAGTCGTGGATGCCCTCCTGCTTGAGGCGGACCGCAAGCCCGAGCCCCGAGAAGCCGGCGCCGACGATCACGATGCGATGGCGCTGGGGCGCAGACATCGACCAAGCCTACCCTGGTAGGGTCGGCGCCATGGCGTCGCCAGGCCCCTCCGCCCCGGCACTCGAGCTCGCCGCGGCGCTGCGTGCTCGCGAGCTCTCGGCCGTCGAGCTGCTCGACGCCTGCCTCGAGGTCGTCGATCGGCGCAACCCCGAGCTGAACGCGGTGGTCTGGCGCAACGACGATCAGGCCCGCGCGTCCGCCGCCGAGGCCGATCGCCGTCTGGCCGCCGGCGAGGATGCGCCGTTCCTGGGCGTGCCGCTGCCGATCAAGGACCTCACGCCGGTGGCCGGCTGGCCGGTGAGCTACGGCTCGCACGGTGCTCCCGAGGGGCCAAGCGAGGAGAGCGAGCTGGTCGTCGATGCGCTCGTGCGCGCCGGCTTTGTGCTGTGCGCGCGCACCAACACGCCCGCGTTCGGGGTGATCACCGTCGCCGAGAACAGCCGCTATGGGATCAGCCGCAACCCGTGGGACTCCTCACGCTCGCCCGGCGGCTCGAGCGGCGGCGCGGCGGCGGCGGTCGCGGCCGGCATGTTCCCGATCGCCCACGCCAACGACGGCGGCGGCTCGATCAGGATCCCCGCCTCCTACTGCGGCCTGGTCGGGCTGAAGCCGAGCCGCGGCCGTGTGCCGCGCCTGAACCAGAGCTGGCTAGGCGCGGTCGTCGAGGGCGTCGTCGCACACACGGTGGCCGACTCGGCGGCGGTGCTCGACGCGATCGCCGGTCCCGACCCGCTGTGCTGGTACAACGCGCCCGCGCCGGCTCGTCCGTTCGGTCAGGAGACGACGACGCCGCCGGGGCGCCTGCGCGTCGGGCTGATGGCGCAGGCCCCGCTGGGCATCCCGACCGACCCCGCATGCACCGCGGCCGCGCTCGCCGCGGGCGAGCTGCTGAGCGAGCTCGGACACGCGGTCGAGGAGGTCGAGGTGCCGACGATCTCAGAAGAGATGACACCTCCGTTCGTGGCCCTCACCCTCGGCGGCTTTGCGGACTATGAGGGTGTCGACTGGTCGGCCGTCGAGCCGCACATCGCCCATCAGCGGCGCGTGAGCGGCGAACTCGGCGCCTACGACTACGTGCTCGGGGCGCGCACGCTCGAACGGCTCAGCCGCCGCGAGGTCGCGCGCTGGGGGCGCGACTTCGACGTGCTGCTCACGCCCACCTCGGCGATCCTCCCGCCGGAGGCCGGAGCGTTGCTCGCGGCCCAGCACGCGGCGCCCGATCAGCCGTTGGCGGAGGTCATCGCGAGCGTCTCGTTCACTGCCTTCGGCAACGTCACCGGACTCCCCGCCGTCAGCCTGCCGCTGCACTGGACCGACGCCGATCTGCCGGTCGGGGTCCAGCTCATGGCCGGGCCGTGGCAGGAGGCGGCCCTGATCGCGCTGGCGGCCCAGCTCGAGCAGGCGAGCCCCTGGGCCGAGCGCCAGGCGCCGCTCGTTCGCACGGCCTAGGGCTGCTCGTTCGGGCAGGTTGACGCTATATGCTCGCCGCGTGAGGACGCAGGTCGGCATCGTCGGCGCCGGGCCGGCCGGGCTGACGCTTGCGTTGATGCTCGAACGCTCGGGGATCGAGGCGGTTGTGCTGGAGAACCGCTCGCGCGCGTATGTCGAGCAGCGCGTGCGCGCGGGCCTGCTCGAGCACAACACGGTCGAGCTGCTGCACGAGCTCGGGGTCGGGGAGCGCCTCGCGCGCGAGGGCCTCGAGCACAACGGGATCTACCTGCGCCACCCCGGCGGCACCCAGCACATCCGCATGACCGAGCTCACCGGCCGGCGGATCACGATCTACGGACAGCAGGAGGTCGTCAAGGACCTGATCGAGGCCCGCCTGCAGCATGGCGGCGCCCTGCGCTTCGAGGTCTCAGACGTGGCGGTGCACGACATCGAGAGCGAGCGTCCCCGCATCACCTGCGTCGATGGGGGCGAGCCGCTGGAGCTCGAATGCGACGTGATCGCGGGCTGCGATGGCTTCCACGGCGTCTGCCGCCCGTCGATCCCAGCCGCTGCTCTCAGCGAGTACGAGTTCGTCTATCCGTTCAGCTGGCTGGGGATCCTCGCGGAGGCCGCACCGGCCACCGACGAGCTGATCTACGCCTGGCACGAGCACGGCTTCGCGCTGTACTCGATGCGCTCGCCGCGAATCAGCCGCCTGTACCTGCAGGTGCCGGCGGACGAGCGTCTCGAGGAGTGGCCCGACGAGCGGATCTGGGCGGAGCTGCAGGTGCGCCTGGCCAGCGAGGGCTGGCGGGTGAACGAAGGGCCGATCATCGAGAAGGGCATCACTCCGATGCGCAGCTTCGTATGCGAGCCGCTGCGGCACGGCAGATTGTTTCTGCTCGGCGACGCGGCGCACATCGTCCCGCCGACCGGGGCCAAGGGCCTCAACCTCGCCCTCAACGACGTGCGCCTGCTCGCGCCCGCGCTGGCCGACTGGCTCGACGGTGGCTCCACGGCCGCAGCGGATGCCTATTCCGATATAGCGCTGCGCCGGGTGTGGCAGGCGCTGGACTTCTCCAACTACATGACCCAGCTGCTGCACGACCTCGGTCAGGGTCCCTTTCAGCGACGCCTGCAGCTGGCGCGACTGGACCACCTTGCGCGCTCGGAGGCTGCCGCCCGCAGCCTCGCCGAGAACTACGTGGGCCTGCCGGCCGCGCCCGACTTCTAGGGGCACCCCTTCCGGCGGCTCAAACCCGCGCCAGCGCCTCCCAGGCGTGCGCGGTGGCGCCATGCTCCCACCCGATGCTGCGAGGATCTTCCATCGCACAGGGATTCTCGAGGATCCAGCGCTCGTGGTGCGCGGCGAGGGCGTCGTGGAGCTCGTCGGCGCTCGCGAAGTGGCGCGGGTCGAGCGGGGCGGCGACGTCGATCCAGACGTGGTGTCCGGCGCGTCGTGCGCGCACCGGCAGAACCAGCGCGTCCGCGCGGACTGCCAGCTGCGCGCTGCCTTCGGCGAGCATCGCCGGCTTGCCGAGAAAGCGCGTCTCGCGGGGGCCCGGCATGTCAAAGAATATGAACACCGGATCGCCGCGCTCGAGCAGGGCCTGGATGATCCGAAACGATCCCTTGGCGGGCACCGGCCGACACTTCATCCCTTTGCGCCAGCGGGCCAGCCGCCGTCCCCAGTAGTCGGCGCTCGGCTGTTGGAAGAACCACGCGCCGGGGACCAGGTAGGTGAGGCGCCCCTTGAAGGGCGCGGCGCAGTGCAGGCGATGGTAGGGGCCCACGTGGCAGGAACTGAGCAGTACCCCACGGTCGCTCGACAGCGCGTCCCGCAGGCGCGCGGCCGAGTCGGCATCGATCTTCGCCGACCACGGCTGCTGCCAGAAGAGCGCACGGCCGATGTAGCTCTCCACGAAGTGCAGCCGCGCCAGCTCGGAGAGCTCCTGCGCGCGTGGCGTTCCGGCGACGACCGTCTCCATCGCCGCGAGCGCGTTCTCGCGCTCGCGGGGGCTCCGCTCCCAGATCGCCGGCGCCCGTCTCGCGGCCCTCGCGACGGCGAGTCGGGTCGGCACCAGGGCGCGCACCCAGGGCGAGGTCTTCAAACGGACTCCGAGGCCGGCGGGCGGCATCGGCGTCGGGGCCGGTTGCCGCGAGAGCGCCTCGAGCGCGGCCGCCAGATCTGCGGCCTGCTGGGCGGTTTCGACGCCCGCCAGCGGGTCATCCACGTCCTCCCCCTCCAGACTCGCGCGCAGGAGCCGCGCGACGGCCCGCGGCGTGGGGTAGTCGAAGATCAGGGTCGAGGGCAGCGCCAGTCCTGCGGCATTTGCCAGGCGGTTGCGCAGCTCGACGGCGCCGAGGGAGTCAAACCCAAGGTCGATGAACGCCCGCCGCGGATCGATGCTCGCGGCCGAGCTGTCACCGAGCACCGCGGAGGTCTCCATCAGCACCAGCTCCATCACGGCCTCTTCGCGCTCGCCATCGGCCAGGCCGGCGAGCTTCGCCGGCAGCGAGCTCGGGGCCTCCTCGACCACCTCCGCGACCGGCTCGCGCTCGAGCATCTCGCGGAGCTTGAAGCGCTGGGGCTTGCCACTCAGCGTCTGCGGCAGCTCCTCGACGAACCGAATCACATGCGGGTATTCGTACTCGCGCATACGCTCTCGACACCAGGACCGCAGCGAATCTGCGAGCTGATCGTCGGCGCTCACCTCGGCCTCGCACTTCACGAACGCGGCGACCCGGTTGTAGTCGTCGATGCTCACGCCTACGACCCCGACGCCGGCCACAGCTGGGTGCTCGAGCAGCACCTGCTCCATGTCGATGGGCGAGACCCACAGTCCGCCCACCTTGAGCATGTCATCGGCGCGGCCGATGTAGACGTAGTTGCCATCCTCGCGCCGCCTGAAGCGGTCGCCGGTCACGAACCACTCACCGCGCATGCTGCGCCTGCTCTGCTCGTTGCGGTGCCAGTAGAAGGCGGCGCAGGAACCTCCGCGCACCTCCAGCGCCCCCGTCGCCGGGCCCTCGAGCTCGCTGCCCGCCTCGTCGGTCAGGCGCAGCTCGTACCCCGGTACGGGACGACCGGTCGTCCCGGGAACGACTTCGCCGGGCCTGTTCGAGCAGAACGCCACGACCATCTCGGTCGCGCCGATCCCGTCCACGATCTCGAGTCCAAAGCGCTCCCGCCACTGCGCCAGCGTGCGCGGCAACAGAGGCTCGGCTGCCGAGACGCAGAGTCGCACCGAGTCAAACGCGCCGTCGGCGTCCATGTCGGCGACGAGCGCCCTGTAAAGCGCGGGCACGGAGAAGTACACCGTCGGTCGCTGCTGGCGAAGCGTGGCCAGCAGGCGCTCTGGCGTCGGCGGACCGCCAAGCAGGACGGCCGTCGCGCCCAGGTGCAGAGGGTAGGAGAGGCTGTTGCCCAGACCGTATGCGTGATAGAGCTTCGTCGTCGAGAACACGCGGTCGTCCTCGTGCATGTCGAGCACCCCGCGCGCGAAGGACTCGCACGTCACCGCCATGCTGTGATGAAGGTGCACCACGCCCTTCGGCTTGCCCGTCGAGCCGGAGGTGTACAGCCAGAAAGCCACGTCGTCGGGGTGCGTGGCCACGACAGAGAGCTCGTCCTCCTGGGCCGCGAGCGCGCCCTCGAGCTCCGTGGCTCCCTCGCTCCCCCCGCGCGCGAGGAAGCGCACCTCGTGGCCGCTCAGTGCGGCCTGCAGCGCCGGCAGGATCTCCGCGTCGCAGACCGCGACCTCGGCGTAGGAGTCCTCGATGAAGTGTCGGAAGTTCCTGGCCGTCTCGCGCACGCTGACGGGCACGGGGACCGCGCCGATCCGGAGCGCTCCGAGGAATGCGACCGGAAACGCGGTCGTGTCGTCGAGGACGAGCAGAACACGCTGCTCACGGCGCACGCCGAGCTCGCGTAGGAGGTTGCCCATGCGGTTCGCCTGCTCGAGCAGCTGCCCGTAGGTGAGCGACTCCCCCGGCGCGAGGTAGGCGAGGTTGCCGGCGCGGCCGGCGTCGATCTGGCGCTCGAGTATCAGCCCCGCGTTGCGGTTCTCGGCTGCCGGCATCTCAATCCGAGCGCGATGACGCGCCATTGCCGCCGCCCGCGCGATCCCCGGCCCCCGCTTCGGGCTCCAGGCGATCCTGGAGGGACCCGCTCGCACCGTCGGTGGCGGACTCGCCGGAGCCCATCAGGTGGTAGAGGCCGGATCGCATCTCGACCGCGAAGGCCTCGGATATCAGCAGGGCCGGCATGCCCTGGGTGATGATCCGGTACAGGCGCGTCAGCGTCGTCGTGACCGGCGTCGCGCGCTCGGACCACTGCGGCGGTGGGGCGAGCCCAAACCACAGCAGCTCGCGCCAGCTCTCCAGCTTGAGCTGCTGCAAAGAGCCTCCGATACCCACCGGGCTGCGATCCAGGAGCCCGAGGAACTCGGGGGGCAATCGCTGCGGAGCGACGTACGACTCCGCCCACACCGACGCGCTCGTTCCCGCGATCTTCATCACCACTCGCCGCCGGATGCACTCATCGGTCTCCTCCACCTCCAGATATCGCGCCAGTGGAGCAGGGGCAGGCGCCCGGGCCTGTTCAATGGCTTCCACGGTGACAGGAGCGAGCGTCTGGGCCTCCAGCGCGCGCGACACGGTCCCATCGGTGAACAGCAGGCCCCGCAGAAACGGGTCCAGATCAACGATCTCGACGTCGGCCAGATCGCTCGGCCGCTGATCCTGGGCGGCGAAATGGAGTTGCGCCAGGCGGTCGCCGACCATCACCGAACCGCCTCGCAGGTAGGCGTCTTGATCACGTTGCGCACATGTCCCATCCGCGGTCTGTGAACCCTCATCGGTTCCGCCCCTGCCCGGGATCGAAGGCTGCGACGAACAGACAACTTATGTACGAGATGAAGCAAATGATAGAAGCCAGTCCAGATGGCCCGGCCCCTGGGCGGCGCCGACCCCGGCGGGCGTGCCCGTGGCGATGATGTCGCCGGGCAGCAGCGTGATCGTGCGCGAGAGCCAGGCGACTCCGCCTCCCAGCCTGGTGCGCCGCTCGCCCGGAGCCCGTCGAACGGTCCCGTAGGGCATCCTTGACATCCTGCAGCGATGAACCTCTCGCACCAGACGATCAACTCGATCAGCGGATCGCCCTATGCCTGGCCCGGAGCCATCGGCGCTTTGGCGTGCCCGGGCGCGATCGTCGTGTTCGGGCTGCGAGGCTGAGCTCTTGCCGATGCCTGGGATACCGTTGCCGATGCCTGGAATACCGTCGGTTCCGCGTCTACCCGGGCTGCCGGATCCGCTGCGACGGGTGCGCGTCGCCCGTGACCTGGAGGCCATCAGCGCGATCGGCGCGGAGGACGCCGGCGCGGGCGGCATGAGCGAGGCGTCGATCGAGCGCATCTGGAAGGCCGCGCTCGAGCTGTATCGCAGCGGAGTGCACCCCGCCGTGCAGGTGTGCGTGCGCCGGCAGGGCGCGGTCGTGCTCGACCGCGCGATCGGTCACGCCCGCGGCAACGGCCCCGCCGACGGAGCGGACGCGGAGAAAGAGCCCGCGACGCCGGCGACGCCGTTTGTGATCTATTCGGGCGCCAAGGCGCTCACGGCGATCGTGGTCCACATGCTCCACGAGCGCGGCACGCTCGACATCTCAGACCGCGTCTGCGAGCACATTCCCGAGTACGGCCGTAACGGCAAGGGCGAGATCACCATCGCGCAGGTGCTCGCCCACCGCGCGGGCGTGCCCAATCTCCCGCGCGAGGCCTTCGACCTCGACCGGGCACTCGACCGGGAGTTCCTCCTCGAGGCCCTCTGCGAGGCGAGGCCGTTCGCGACGCCTGGGAAGTTCCTCGCATACCACGCGGTCTCGGGCGGCTACATCCTGGGCGAGATCGTCCACCGGGCGACCGGCAAGGACATCCGCGAGGTGCTCGCCGAGCTCCTCCTGGATCCGCTGGGCTTCCGGTGGACCAACTACGGCGTCCCAGCCGAGGACCTCCCGCACGTGGCGCTCAACTACGTCACCGGTCCGCCCACCGCGCCGCCCTTCTCGCAGCTGATCTCGCGAGCGCTGGGGCTGCCCCTCGATGAACTGGTCGAGGCCAGCAACGACGAGCGCTTCCTGACCGCGGTCGTCCCGTCGGCGAACGTTGTCACGACGGCCAACGAGCTCTCGCGCTTCTATGAGGTCCTGCGTCGCGGCGGCGAGCTCGACGGCGTGCGACTGATGCGCCCGGAGACCGTGCGCGGCGCGATCACCGAGCAGTCGCACCTCGAGGTCGATCTGACGCTCGGGTTCCCGACCCGGTTCGGGTACGGACTGATGCTGGGCGCGCAGCTGCTGAGCCTGTTCGGCCGTGACACGCAGCATGCATTCGGTCATCTCGGCTTCACCAACATGCTCGCCTGGGCGGACCCCGAGCGCGCGCTCGCGTGCGCCGTGATGACAAACGGCAAGCCGCTCTTCTACCCCGAGCTCGCGCGCTTCTATTGGCTGATGCAGCGCATCACGAGCGAGGCTCCGAAGGTGGACGGATCGGAGATGGCCGTCTGGGATCCCCTCGCGGGGCGGCCCGGCGCGGGCTAGCGCTGGCGGTCGGGCACCGACGCCTTGGTGTCGTCGCTCGTCGCACCGTCGCCGTCGCCGTCGCCGTCGCCGGCGTCGCGGTCGGCGCCCCCGCGCCAGCGCGGGATGGCGAGCACGATCAGGCGCAGCTGCTGCTCGGCGGTGAGGATGATCTCCTGCTCGGCCAGCGGGTCGTCCGGAGGAGCGTCGAGGATCGCCTCCACGGTCGCGACCATTGTGTTCACCATCAGCGCGGCGATCATCTGCAGGTCCTCCGAGCTCCAGGTGCGCAGTTCCGGAAAGCGCGCGAGGTCGGTCGCGAGCTCGCTGCTGAACAGGCGGATCTCGGCCCGGATCGCACGTCGCAACGCGGGCACCCCGCTGCTGCGCTCGCGCGCGATGAAGCGGAAGTGCAGGGGGTTCTCGTGCACGTAGCGGACGAGGATCGCGACCGACGTGCGGATCACCCCCCTGTAGTCGCGGCGATCCTCGCGCGCGCTGGCCAGCATCTGGCGCAGCCGGCGAAACGACTCGTCGATGAGCGCGAAGCCGAGCTCGTCCATGTCCTGGAAGTGGCGGTAGAAGCCCGCGGGGACGATCCCCGCCTCGCGCGTGACCTCGCGCAGACTGAGGCTCCCGAAGGCGCGACCGTCGAGTAGCCGCAGCGCCGCGTCGAGCAGCGCCTCGCGCGTGCGCAGCTTGCGCTCCGAGCGGGTCTCGGGGCTTGACGGCGTTCGCCGATGTCTACGTGTATACGGATAAGCCGACATGGCTGGCCGGTCACCGGCGTGAATGATTGTTTACACGCGCGGGAGCACGGCACTGACACACTAGCGGGTTTTCACGTATTGACGCGGCGAATCGCTCCTCATAGTCTGTAAACGGATGTTTACTCGTCTGTCCGTCGAGTCGCTGGGAGGTGGGCGCGGGTGAGCAGCATGAGCGCCATCGACGCGGCTTGGCTGCGCACCGATCGCCCGACGAACCTCGCGATCATCACGAGCGTCCTGTGGTTTGCGCGGGCGCCCGACTGGGACGCGGTCGAAGCGCTTCTGCAGCAGCGGCTGGTCGATCGCTTCCCGCGCTTCCGCCAACGGGCCGTCGAGCCTCGGATTCCGATCGGGACCCCGAGCTGGGAGGGGGATCGCGGCTTCGACCTGCGGCGGCATGTGCACCGCCACAGATTGCCCGCCCCGGGCGACCAGGCGGCACTCGAGGCCTTTGTGGCAACGCTGCAGTCCACCCCGCTCGACCACGACAGGCCCCTCTGGAGCGCGCACCTGATCGACGGCTTCGGCGATGGCGCGGCGATCGTGTGGCGGATCCAGCACTGCATCGTCGATGGGATCTCGCTGGCGCGGGTGCTCTTGTCGCTGAGCGATCACGAGCCCGAGGCCGGCATCGCGCCGGACCGCGAGCGAGGGCCCTCACCGCGCCCGGCCGTGGCGGGCTATGCGGCGCCGGTGATGCGCGCCGGCAGCTGGTTCGCAGCAACGATCGCGCGCGAGACGCGTGACGCGGTCGTGCGCCCGGGCAAGATCCTCCGTGGGCGGATCGTGGGCGTCGATACGCGCTCGCTCACGAAGATCACGCGTACCGGCCCGGACACCTCGACGGTGCTGAAGGGCCGTCTCGGCGTTCCGCAGCACACGACCTGGACGACGCCGATGTCGCTCGCGGAGGTCAAGCGGATCGGACGTCCGACCGGTGCAACGGTCAACGACGTCGCGCTGGCGGCGCTCGCCGGCGCCCTGCGCGACTACCTGGCCGCCCACGACAGCCTCGTCGATGAGATCAGGGCCTACATGCCGTTCAACCTGCGCCCGGCGGGGGAGCCGATCCCCCGCGAGCTCGGCAACCTGTTCGGCCTCGTCATCCTGGCGTTGCCGATCGGCGTGGCGGACCGTCGCGAGCGACTGGCGTGCGTGCAGCGACGGATGAGCGAGATCAAGCGCTCGGGAGAGGGCCGAGTCGCGTTCGACGGGCTGTGCGTGATGGGCGTCTCGCCATTTGGCAGCGAGCGGCTGTCGATGGACTTCTTCTCGGCGAAGGCGAGCATGGTCGTCTCGAACATGCCGGGGCCCGCGGAGGCGATTCGCCTCGCCGGCGTCACCGTCGAGGGCATGCTCATCATGGCGCCGCGGACGGGCAGCGTCGGGCTTGGCGTGTCGATCTTCAGCTACAACGGCAGCGTGACGATCGGCGTCAACGCCGACGCCGGCCTCGTGCCCGACCCCAAGCAGTTGCTGGGGGCGATCGTCGCCGAGCTGCAGGAGATGCGGCGGCTTGGGGCCGCGCGTGCCCGGGCGTAGGACGGCGCCCAGAGCGCGAACCGCGCGCCCTCCCCGCGCGCCGCCGCGCGCGCGAAACGAGCTGCCGACTCGGGTCTAGACTGAGATCCGTGAGCGACTACCCGCGGATGATCGCGCCGGTCAACCACATCGAGCCGGCCCCAAGGCGGGTCCGCGCCTTTCTGGGCGGGGAGGTGGTGTTCGACACCACGCGCGCCCTGTACGTGTGGGAGTGGCCGAACTATCCCCAGTACTACATCCCTCTCGCCGACGTCAATGCGGCCGTGCTCATCGACGAGGAGCACCCCGAGCACCTGAGCCGCGGGACCGCCAGACGACATGGCCTTCGCGCCGGCGAGAGCTCTCGGCCGGGGGTGGCGCACGTATACACCGAGGACGCGCTGGAGGGGCTGGCCGGCACGGTGCGCTTCGAGTGGGCCGCCCTCGATGCCTGGTTTGAGGAGGACGAGGAGATCTTCGTGCACCCCCGCAACCCGTACGCGCGCGTCGACGCGCTGCGCTCCAAACGCACGGTCCGCGTCGAGCTCGACGGCGTCGTGCTGGCGGAGTCCTCGTGTCCGGTGATGGTCTTCGAGACGGGCCTGCCGACCCGCTACTACTTCGATCGCACGTCGGTCAGCTGCGAGCATCTGATCTCGAGCGATACCGTCACATCCTGTCCCTACAAGGGCACGACGAGCGGTTACTGGTCGGCGCGTATCGGCGATGAGATCCACCCCGACCTCGCCTGGGCCTACGACTTTCCAACCCGCCAGCTGCTCCCCATCGCCGGCCTGATCGCCTTCTACAACGAGCGGGTCGATCTGACGCTGGACGGCAAGCGGCTCGCGCGCCCGCAGACACACTTCTCCTAGCCTCCCGCCAGGCTCGGAGGATGGCCTACCAGCCGCGGCTCACAGCATTACCGTCTCCGTGGGCTGGTCGAGCAGCAGGCGCCCCGTCAGCTCCCAGGTCGCGGGGTTGACCTGGAAGTGCGCGGTCGCCGCGTGCGCGTCGCGGAAGCGCCGCTGCAGGGGCGAGTCGTCGTAGATCGCCGAGCCCCCGCCCAGGTCATACATGTCGCGCGCGACATCCGCCGCCGTCCGGACGGCGTGCGTCGCCGCCAGTCGCAGGCCCGTGCGCAGCTCCACCGCGACCGGCTCGGCGGGCTGAGCTGCCTCCCAAGCTTCATCGATTGCCTGGTAGTAGAAGGCGCGCGCCGCCCGTAGCGACGCCTCGGCCTGTGCGACGACGCTCCAGGTGGCCGCGCGCTGGGCCAGCGTACGACTGGACCCCTGGGCGACCTTGCCGGCAGCGAGCGTGCTCAGATCGTCGATCGCGCCGCGCGCGTTGCCCAGCGCGGCGGCGGCGATGGACAGCGCGAAGAATGCGAACATCGGGAACCTGTAGAGCGCGGCGTCGGTGCTCGGCGGGTCGAGCAGCCACAGGCTGCGGCGATCGGGGACGAAGACGTCATCGGCGACCGCGTCGTGGCTGCCCGTGCCGCGCAGGCCGCTGGTGTGCCAGGTATCGAGGATCTGCAGCTCGCTCGTCGGCATCCCGAGGATTCGCCCGCTCGGCGAGCCGCCCCCGGCGGCCTCGACCACGCACCCGCCGAACAGGTAGTCGGAGTGCATGATCCCGCTGCAGAACGCCCACCGGCCCGAGACGCGATAGCCGCCCTCGACGCGTCGCGCGCTTCCGCGTGGGGCCCACACCCCGGCCGCCACCGTGTCGGGGTCGGCGAAGGTCTCGGCGAGCCCGTCCGCCGGCAGCCACCCGGCGAGCAGGCTGCTGGTGGCGGCGATCGAGACGCACCAGCCTGCCGAGGCATCTCCGCGCGCGAGCGCCTCTGCGCATCGCAGCGTGACGGCCGGGGGTGCCTCGGGGGCGCCGACGGCCGCGGGCGCGCCGGCGCGCAAGAGGCCTGAGGCGCGCAGCCCACTGAGGAGCTCGTCGGGAAGCTGCCTGTTCGTCTCAATCGTGGGCGCGAGCGTGCGCGCGAGCCCGGCGAGCTCCTCGGCGGTGCGCTCGAGGGCCTCGGACGAGGGCTGTGCGTTGGCGGACGCGAGATCGGGCATTGCTGGCCTCCGGTCCAGTATCCCGACTCCGCCTGAGCGATGTTCTCATCCCAGCCGGCGGGCGCCGAGGGACCGCGCGGTGGTCAGTTGCTGCTTGGCACCATCTGCACGAAGTCGCCGTAGCGCTCGGGCTCCTCGAGCCTGCACGACCAGACCAGGCGGCCGTTCCACACGGTCATGTCGGGGCAGCCGTCGCACATGTTCTGGTGGCCGTCGCGATCGATGTCGGCAGGCTGGATGATCATGATCGACTGGAAGTGCAGCTTCTCGGTCAGGTGGCCAGGCGCGCGCGCAGCGCCGGCCAGCCAGCGACGCGCGATGGTGCGCAGCTTGGGGTCGAGCGCGCCGAGGAGCAGCATCGAGCGGCCGCGGCCCAGCGTGCGCGGCGCGGTGTACGCGAGGTACCTGCCGGTCGTCAGGTGATGGAAGGTCTGAGCGAGCTCCATCAGGCGCGGTCCGACATATCCGTAGATCCGCTCCGGCGTGCCCACGCGACCTGTCAGCAGCCACTTGAACGTGTCGAGCTGCTCTGTCCCGTTGAGGTAGGCGGCGGGAGTGAAGTCGGGGAAGCGCTTGCGGATCGCGGCGACGATGTCGGTCGACTGGATCTCATGCGGCGTCTGGTCGGCGCTCGTGTACGGCACCGATGAGAAGTCAACCCGCTGGCCCCGCACGTAATGGTCAAAGTCGCCTCCGATGACGCCCGCGCGGAAGGCGATGAACACGATCGTGTTGACGATCTCGATATTGCGCTCCGCCCACTCCACGAGGTCCGGGACGTAGTCGAGCGTGTCCTCGTACACCGTGGCATTGAACGAGCAGCCGATGCCTCCGGCGGCGGCGACCATCTCCGCGTAGCGCTGGCGCAGCTCGCACAACTCGATCTCGTTCTTGGTCTTCCACCCCGGGCGTCCCTGCTTGGAGTCGATGTGAAAGGTGAAGCCCGCAACACCTGCGTCCTTCAGCTTCCCGAGCAGATCCTCCGTTAGAGCGAGGCCGTTGGTGTTGACGATCGGCTTCATCCCGCGCCGCGCCACCATCTCGACAATCTCAACGATCTGCGGGTGCACGAGCGGATCCCCGCCGGCGATCGAGACCCCGTCGACAGTGCGATAGCGCTCGAACACGTCGAGGTCGCGACTCACCTCATCGAGCGTCTTGTGGCCGCGCGGGTCGTTTTCGCGGTAGCACCCCAGGCACGCCAGGTTGCACTTCTTGGTCGGCTCGAGCCACGCGATCGCGTTGTCGGTCGCCGACCAGGGCAGACGGTACAGCTCTCGGTGGTCGAGTGTGACGGTTGCTTCGCTCATGTCAGCCTCGCTTGTCTGCTGGTGTTGGAAACGGATCTGCACCGACAGTGAAGTCGCTGACATGGACCGGTCGGCGCGGCGTTGTGCAGAGGCATTCGGTGACTGCCGCTGGCCGGCATCAGCGATACCGGCGGGAGGCAACTCCTTCGAGGCCTGCCACGCATCACGTCGGACTACCGTTCGCCGCTCCGTAGTTTGCCTCATGCGGTGTATGTCCAGGCTGGCGCTGCAGGAGCCGGCGTAAAGTCCACTGCCGGCTTCGGTAGATTGAGCGACATGGCCGCCGAGTCGCGTGAGGAGTTGGAACGCTGGCAGGCGGCCAATGTGGGCAACTTCTATGACGCCACCCCCAACCTCGCGCGGTCGCTACGCGTCCGGCTCGGCGAGCAGGAGTGGCGTGCCCTCGCGCCCAGGCTTCAGTCGTTCGGCGAGACCGTCGCCACGGTGGTCGACCCGTCCGTCCGAGAGCTCGAACTGTGTCCGCCGTCGCTGGCGCCTCCGAACTCCCTCGGGCGCGAATCCCAGGCCGTGGCGTTCGACTCCGAGTACGCGCGCGCGGGCCGGGCAGTGTGGGCGTCGGGCATAGTGGCCGCGCCGGCATTCGAGCAGGCGGCGTTGCTTTACTTGCTCGCACATGCCGGTGAGGGGGGGCACACGTGCCCCGTCGTATGCACGGCGGGATTGATCCGGGCGCTGCGGCGGCACGGCTCGTCGGAGCTACAGGAGCGGTTTCTGCCGTCGCTGCTCGATCCCGACTACGACAGCTGCCAGCGCGGGGCGCAGTTCCTGACAGAGGTGCAGGGCGGGTCCGATGTGGGTGCCAACGTGGTCGAGGCGGTGCCCGAGGGCGACGCTTGGCGGATCTCCGGCGAGAAGTGGTTCTGCTCTGTCGCTGACGCCGACCAGTTCTTGGTGACTGCGCGGCCGCGTGGCGCGCCGCAGGGAACACGCGGTGTCGGTTGCTTCCTCGTGCCGCGCCATCTACCGGACGGGAGTACGAACGGGTTCCGGCTTCGACGCCTGAAGGACAAGCTCGGCACGCGCGCGCTAGCAACGGGAGAGATCGAATTCGCGGACGCGATCGGCTACGGGATCGGCCCGCTGGAGGATGGCTTTCGAATCGCTGCCAGCTCCGTTCTGAACACCTCGCGGTGGCTGAACGCGCTCGGCTCGGCGGGGCTCATGCGGCGCGCCTACCTCGAGGCCGCGAGCTTCTCCTGCTTCCGCACCGCGTTCGGCCGCCGAGTCGCCGACTACCCGCTCGTGCGCGAGAACCTGGCCGTTATGAAGGTGGAGGAGCAGGCAGCTCTCGCATCGACTCTCGAGCTGACAGCACTCATCGACGCGATCGACTCCGGCCAGGCCGACGGGGATGATGTCTCGTGGCATCGGATCCTCGTCAACGCGAACAAGTTCGTCACTTCGCTCGCCGCCACCCACTGCGTCCGCCGGGGGATCGAGGCGCTCGCGGGCAACGGAACGATCGAGGACTTCTCGCCGCTGCCAAGGCTCTACCGCGACGCGATCGTGTTCGAGAGCTGGGAGGGCACGCACAACGTGCTCTGCGACCAGGTCCTGCGTGACTTCGTGAGACTGGACGGGCTCGATCTCGCACTCGAGCGTGTTCGCGGCTCTCTGCCTGAGGGAGATGGCGACTCGGCGGTAGTCGCCGAGGCGCTCGATGACCTCGCGCCGCGGCTGCGGCGCTCGCTCGCGGGGGGCTCGCTGTACTTCCGCCGGCAGTTGGACCTGCTCGTGCGCGCGCTGCAGGCTGGTTGTCTGCTCGCCCACGGCGAGCCTGCGGCAGCGGCGCTGCACGTCCGGCGTCACCTGGTCTCCGGTTACGATCCCGAGGGCGACCCGAGCTACGCGGAGCTGGTCGATGCAGTGCTCGGAGCCGATCTCGCCTCGGGCATCGACGTCGCGTTGACGAATAGATGATCCGTCCCTCGGCGCAGCTCACGCGCTGCCGGTGGGGGAGGCGGCGGCTTGTGCGTGCGTGCCGAGGAGCCCGAACGCCAGCCTCGTCCCGAGCGCCATGATCGTCAGCTGCGGGTTGACTCCGAGCGAGCTCGGCACCGCCGCGCCGTCCGCCACGTAGAGACCGTTGACGCCGTGCACCTCCAGGTCGCCGTCGACCACGCCGTGCGTGGGGCGGGCGTCCGCTCGCGCGGTTCCGAGTGGATGAAATGCCATCAGCTTGAGGTCGCGCGCGCGCGCGTTCTCGGGCCGGACGCCGCTGGCAAGAGGCAGCAGCACCTCGCGCGCGCCGGCAGCCTCGAACAGCTGCCGAACGCGCGCGAGTCCGAGTCTGAAGCGCGCGAGGTCCTCTGCCCCAAGGTCGTAGCGGATGAACGGTCGCTCGGCGAGCTCCCTGACGACGCCGCGGGAGCTGTCGGAGACCATCAGCCCACAGAGGGCGAGTCGTCGGTAATCCGCCATCGCCTCTGCATGGCGGCGTCCGACCAGCGGCAGCGCCATCGCTGCGTAGGCGGGAGGTCCAGCCGCGCCCTCGAACATGATGCCGTCCCGCGCGAACTCATCGACGTAGAAGCTCTGCGGCACTCCGGCACCCATGTCGACGATTTCGGGCATGCGCGCAAAGATCGCGGTCGCCGGGTGAATCGAGAGGTTGCGCCCGAGCTGCCCAGACCGAGAGCCGACGCCGCTGCGCCTGAGCAGCAGCGGCGTGTGGATCGTGCCGGCCGCCATCACGACGATCGGGGCGCGCACCTCGATCGATCCCCCGCCCGATGTCTGCGCTCGGGCACCGCGCGCCCGCCCGCGCTCGACGATCACCCGCTCCACCCGCGCGCCGGTGACGATGCGCGCGCCGGCCCGTTGCGCGCGCGGGACATATGTGATGCCCGTATGCTGCTTGGCCGAGGTCGGGCAGCCGAGCGTACACACACCCGAGCCCACACAGCCGCGCGCATTGCGCCGCAGGTAGCCGTGAGACCAGCCGAGGAGCGCGGCGCCGCGGTGGGCGACCGCCGCATTGCCCCCAGCCAGATCAGGTGTCACCTCGCTCACGGACAGTGCGCCTTCGACGCGCTCGAAGCAGGGTCCCAGCGACTGCTCGCTCACGTCCACGCCGAACTCGCGCTGCCAGCGCTCGAGCACGTCCGCGGGAGTGCGAAGGCACGTACCCGAATTGACCAGCGTGGTGCCCCCAACGCCTCTCCCGAGCGGGAGCAGGATCGGTGGCTTGCCGACCGTGAAGGTCTGACCGCCGTCGCGATAGAGCTGGGCCAGCATTCTGGGCATGCTCGCCGTGAAGCTGTCCGAGTCGTGCTGGCGACCCTCCTCGAGGACCGCCACGCGCATGCCGCCCTCGGCCAGCTCGGCCGCGACCACCGCGCCGCCTGCTCCCGCACCGATCACGCACACATCCGCGTCGAGCCGAACCGTGTGAGCCCGGTTCACGGTCGTCCCTCCGCTCGCCGAAGCTCGCGGCCGCAAGCAAGCACTTCGTCGACATCCCAGCCCAGCGCGCGGCCCACGCGAGCCTCGTCGTAGTGCTCCACGGTCAGCAGACCGCGCAGCAGCTGATCCAGTGGGGTCCCATACGCGAGCAGAGCCGCGCCGCGTGGGCGGCGCGCGACTGCCAGCAACGCGCGCAGCGCGCAGCGCTGTGGCGTCGGCCCAGCGGCCACGAACGTGTCGAGCGAGCCGGCTCTTGCTGCTGCGCCGGACGTGGTCGACTCAACCGATCTGCGCGACCACCATCGATGCTGGCGGGCCTGAGCTGACCGGTGGTCGATGGCTCAACTCGCCGTCGCCGTGATGAACCCCCGCATGTAACCCACGCGTTCCATCGACCACGGGTCGCAGGGAAGTATGCAATGCCATTCGAACCTGCCGGGCTTCTCGACCACCAGCGTGTAGTCGTGCGTGCCAGGCTGGACGAGGATGCTCACGCCCGCTTCCTGGGAGGTGATCGAGTGGACCGCGGTGTCGGTGTTGTCGATCTGCAGCGTCACCGGCTGCCCGACCGAGACGTGGAATTCAGTCACCGTGAAGTTGTCATGCAGCTGACCTTCGGGACCCTTCTTGCCTTCTGGGATGACCTTCAGGTCTACTACCTTCACGGGTGCCGTCGAGGTCGCTGCAGTCTTGCTGCCGGCACGTTCGCCTCGCGCCACGGTGGCAGCGGCGATGAGGGCCAGCGCGACAAGTGACATCGGAAGTAGGTGCTTCGACGGTCGCATGTGACTCTCTGATCTGGGTTTCAGTGACCTGCCAACAAGGCTTGTTCGTGAGCATTCGGTGTTTGCGTCGAAGCATGCCATCGTGCGCACTTCCGCCATCAGTAGTCGCCCGCACTCGGGCGGGGCAACCTACGGGCCGGCGCCAGATGTGGACTTCTACGGGGGTGGCTCGGGCTTTTCTACCGATGGCGGCCAGGGGCCGGCAGGCGAAAGTGGCGAGAATGGCTGATCGACTCACCACGCATGACTCGCCGAGCTCGCCGAAGAACGCCGCAGAAACAAGCCGGGAGACGCCCGACACAAGTGATGGAGCGCGAGCCCGAGCGCTCGACATCAAACCGCAGCCGTGGCGCTGGGATGGGCCGCGGGTGCTGGTGGAGCATCCGGATGAGGCCATTGGCCTCGCGATCGCATCGGACCTGCGCTTTGCCGGCTACGCGGTCGCTGTGTGTTCCGGCCCGGAGGGGCCCGGGCAGTGCCCGTTGTGCGGAGTCGATGGGTGTGCGACCGCACACGATGCCGATCTCGTCGTCAGCTGCTTGGGCTCCGAACGCGAGGTGGCCCGAGAAGTGATGGAGGCGCTACTGGCTCGCTGCCCGGACGTTCCACTCGTGATCGAGACGCCGCCGGCAACGGACCCCGACTTGGGAGAGCTCCTTGCCGGCTGCCACACGGTGCCCTCGCCGGCGACTCCGGAGCAGATCGTGGCCGCCGTGCAGGAGGTGCTCGGCGAGAGGGCCGAGGAGGCCTCCAGCGGTGCGTAGCCCGATGCAAAGCGAGCCGGAGGCCCTCGACTTCGTCCTGCTCCTCGCCGTGGTCCTGCTCGCGATCGCGGTCGCGGCCGCGATCGGCCCGACATGGCTCACGCTCGCGGTCATCGCACTCGTTGCGATCGTGCTCGTCGCACGCAGCGCGCGGATGCGGACGGTCAAACGGCACACCGTCAAGCTGGAGGTCAAGAGCGCTCCCGCTCACGTCGGGCCGGCCGACGAGCGCCGCATCCTGCTCGTCGCAAACGACACGTTGAGTGAGGAGGCTCTCGTCGGTGAAGTGAGGAATCTGGCCCCCGGACACAAGGCCCGCGTGTTCATCCTCGTGCCGGCGATCATCTCTGCCGCATCCCGCTTGACCGGCGATATCGACCAGGCGCTGGATCAGGCACGCGCGCGCCTGGCGCAGGTGCTCGAGCGGATCCCCAGCGACCTGCAAGCAACGGGCAAGATCTCCGATGCTGACCCGCTCGAGGCGATCGAAGACGCAGTCGCCACGTTCGCGCCCGACCAGATCATCATCGCGACTCGCAGCGAGCAGACAGGAGGCGGACTCGAGACAGGAGGCGGACTCGACCCGAGGCTCCCAAGTCTCGCACAGGGACGGTTCGCACTGCCGGTCAGCCGGCTCGCCGTCGAGTCGGCGCTCAGCGCCTGAGGGGATCCTTACGGCGGCAAGCCCGAGGCTCAGGTCGGGCGGTGCACGGTGCCGATATGTGAGTAGATGAGGATCGAGCTGCACCACGACGCCGCGCCGAGCGCGGCGAGTCGCGAAAGCGCAAACGTGCTGATCGGCGTGCTGAGCGAGTACAGCCATGGGCTCGTCGGCGACTCCGTCAGAGCCGCCCAGCTTGCGAGGGCGACCGCGCGACACTTGGAGCTTCCCGCGGGCGCTGTCGCCGAGGTCGAGCTGGCGGCACGTCTTCACGACATCGGCAAGGTCGCGATACCGGATGCGATCCTGCACAAGCCCGAGCGTCTGAACAAGCAGGAGTGGGCGGTCATCTGCACCCACACCGAAGTCGGCGCGCGCATCATCGCTGCCGCCCCATCGCTCGCCGCCGTGGCCGCGCTCGTGCGCTCCCACCACGAGCGCTATGACGGCAGCGGCTATCCCGATGGGCTCGCGGGCGAGGAGATCCCTCTCGGCGCACGCATCCTGGCGGCCTGCGACGCCTTCATCGCGATGATGCGCAAGCGCAGCTACATCGACGCGATCACCGTCGTGGAGGCGATCGCCGAGCTGCAGCGCTGCTCTGGATCGCAGTTCGACCCCCGCGTCGTGGAAGCCTTCCAGGAGGTCTTCCACGAGTTCTTCGAGTAGCGCAGGCGTCCGAGCGAGGCTTCGGCCAGCGGCCCTGGTCCGACGCCGAGCCCGCGCGAGGCATCGCTAATGCTCTTTGTCGGTGAGGTATGGCGCGATCCAATCACGGAAGGGCCCGATGAATTCTCGCGCGCTGTCGTATATCAACTGGGCGGCCTGGTGGACGTTGCCCGCGGATGTTCCGAGGTAGCCATGCTCGATCGTGGTTCGGGCGTCTTGTGCTGTTATAAGTCGCCGGCACAGCTGTCTGCTGATCACTCCGGCGTCGCGCAGCGCCGTGAATGCTTGGTGGACTGACGATGCGTGGCGCTGCTCTGTTGGTGACGGGAGTTGCGCGAGCTTCGAGCCTGCTTGAGCGAGGTCGGCCACGAAGTTCTGGACTCTGCCGAGCGCCCGCTCGACGGCCTGGACGCGGTTGTACGCGTCGAGGTCGTCGGTGGTGTTGAACGCCCGCTTGAACTCCTGCAAGTCGAAGTCGCCGAAGGCTGCCATCGCGTGCTCGAGAGCCGTGTACTGCCGTGGGAACTCCTCGAGGTGGCGGACGATCGTCTGCCGCCAACGATTCCGGTCCGCTTTCCTGGGGGCGGGCGACACGGGCGTTTAGCCGGAGAGCATGCGATCGATTCCGGCGAGCGCATTGCGAACCCGCCGGCCGTCGAGCTTCGTCCCCAGTTGACGCAGACGCGTCTCGTTCGCCCTGAGGGCGTGCCAGCGGTCATCGCGGTCGACCAGTACGCGGCCCTCAGCCAAAGCCTGAGCGAGGAAGGATGGTTCGTGCTCTGCGTCGTCGAGGACGACCAGGTCGACCTGTCTACCCAGGAGGTCAGTGAGCTTCCTCTTGAGGCTCGACCAGGCGCTGGAGGCCGGGGTCGCGCAATGCGACGAGGACGTCGACATCGCTGTTCGGTGTGTCGGTTCCAAGGGCAGAGGAGCCGAAGAGAAGCGCGAACCGGACGTTGTGCTCGGTGCGGAGTGCTGACCGTAGGAGCGCGATCATCGGCCAGGACCTTCGGACGTATTGGTGCTCGGTCAGGGGGAGTTCGAGCCTTCGGGGACTTGGCCGGCTTCCACGGAGGGTCCCTTGCGTCACGGCGCGCCTGAGCGTGCGCTCGCTGACCCCGATGTCTTGCGCGAGCAGCTCGAGTGGACTCATGTGTCCACTATGCCACGTTCATGCGTCCAATGTGGGCGAGCTTCGCCGCCTCCGGGCAGGGCGTTATTAGCGCAGAAACGCAAAACCGTAAATAAGCGGCGCGATCGCTAGGCACTTGTACGTCCTAGAACTGGTGGATTTTCAGGCACTTCCAGATGCCCCGTGCGGGACTCGAACCCGCCCCACCGGATTAAAAGTCCGGCGCTCTACCAGATGAGCTAACGGGGCTCGCGGCTGGACAGTGTGGCAGAAGCGCTCATGGATTTTCGGAGGCGGCGATGCGGAGCATGTCCTCGATGCGCGTGAGCTTGACGCGGGAGCGCCCGGCGGCCTGCCCGAGGGCGAGCTCGTGGCGGTCGATGGCTTCCCAGCCGGAGTAGGGGACGAGGTCGGGCTGGCGCTCGCGCAGGAGGGCCTCGACGGCGGCGGCATCGGGCTGGCTTGGCAGGTGCACGCGGCCGTTGGCGGGCGGCGGAGGGCCATCGCCGGGGACGAGCGCGGAGAGGTCGGCGAGGATCGCATCGACGGTCTCCTGTGCGTCCTTCTTGTTGGTGCCGATCACGCCGGAGGGGCCGCGCTTGATCCAGCCGACGACGTACTCGCCGGGCAGCGGCGAGCCGCCGGCGGAGTCGAGCACGCGGCCGGCGTGGTTGGGGATGATGCCGGAGCGCTCGTCGAAGGGGACGCCGGGCAGCGGAATGCCGCGGTAGCCGATCGCGCGGAAGGCGAGGCCGGCGGCGATCGTCTCGCGCCCGTCGGTCGGCTCGGCGCGCAGGCCGCCCTCGGGGGCTGCGACGAGCTCGTTGCGGATCAGCTCGACCGCGCCGAGGCGGCCGTGCTCGTCGGGCAGGAAGGCGGCGGGCGAGAGCAGGAAGCGCAGGACGATGCGCTTGGCGCGGCCGGCGGGCGGGCGCTCGGCGTAGGAGCGCAGGATCTCGACGTTGCGCCGGGCGGTGATGTTCGCCTCGGCGTCGGGGTCGGCCACGGCGAGCGCGCGCTCGAGCTCGGCCGGATCGACGATCACGTCGGCGTCGGCGAGCTCGCCGAGCTCGAGCAGCTCGGGGTTGGTGAAGGCGGCCTGCGCGGGCCCGCGGCGGCCGACCACGACGACCTCGCGCACGCGGCTGGCGGCGAGCACCTCGAGCGCGTGATCGGCGGTGTCGGTGGGGGCGAGCTCCGCGGGGGCGAGCACGAGCATGCGGGCGACGTCGAGCGCGACGTTGCCGTTGCCGATCACGACGGCCCGCTCGGCCGAGCAGCAGGTCGACCTCGAGGTCGGTGTGGTCGGGGTGGCCGTTGTACCAGCCGACGAACTCGGTGGCGGCGTGCGAGCCGGGGAGATCTTCCCCGGGGATGCCGAGGGGCCGGTCCGACGGCGAGCCGGTGGCGTAGACGATCGCGTGGTAGTGGGCCAGCAGGTCCTCGCGGGAGACGTGCTCGCCGAAGGTGACGTTGCCGAAGTAGCGGAAGCGCGGATGCGCGGCGGTCTTCTCGTAGACGCGCGTGACCGACTTGATCTTGGGGTGGTCGGGCGCGACGCCGGAGCGGACCAGGCCCCAGGGCGTGGGCAGCCGCTCGAGCATGTCGACCTCGAGGCGCTCGTCGGTGGCCTTGAGCAGGTGCCCGGCGGCGTAGAAGCCGGCAGGGCCCGAGCCGATCACGACGATGCGGATGGGGGACTGGTCGTTCATGTGGCGTGCTGAGGGGAGGCGGGCACGACTCGGAGGGCGGAGAATGGGCGCGGCCCGACTCGAACGGGCGACCCCCTCGGTGTAAGCGAGGTGCTCTGGCCAACTGAGCTACGCGCCCCAGCTGAGCGGCTCTAAGGCTAGCGGGACTCGCCCGCGGCTCCTGCGAAGCTTGCCCGATGGGCAGAGCCGGCCGGATCGGCGCGGGGTTGGCGGGAGCGGTTGCGCTGGCGCTGGTGCTCGCGCAGCTGTTGCTGCCGGGGATCGCGGCCGGGAGGATCTCCGCGCGGGTGAGCCGCTACGGAAGCGTGCAGAGCGTGAGCGTCAGCGCGTGGCCGGCGATCGAGCTGCTGTGGGGCAGCGCGGACTCGGTGCGGGTGAGCGCGAAGAGCCTGCGCCTGAGCCCGGCGCAGAGCGCGGCGCTGCTGTGGGAAGCGCGCGGCGCGGAGAGCCTGAAGGTGACCGCGGCCAGCCTGCAGGAGGGCTCGCTGCGGCTGAGCGAAGCGCGCCTGAGCAAGCGCGGCAGCTCGCTGATCGGCGAAGCGCTGGCCAGCGAAGCGGACGTGCGGGCCGCTCTGCCGGAAGGCCTCGGCGTGCAGCTCCTGCGCAGCGAAGGCGGTCGGGTGGAGGTGCGGGCCAGCGGCGAGCTGTTCGGTGTGGGCGCGTCGGTGGACGCGGTGGCGGGCGCGAGCGAGGGCAAGCTGATCGCGCATCCGCTGGGAGCGCTCGTGGAAGGGCTGCAGCTGACGCTGTTCTCCGATCCGCATGTGTACGTGCAGGGGGTGGGCGCGAGCGTCCAGCCGGGGCGGCCGCCGAGCTATCGCCTGAGCATGTTGGCGAGCCTGCGCTGAGGATTGGTGCGAGCCCCCGCTGGGCGGTGAGCGGCGCGCCGTCTCCGTTCTCGGCTGGGCGGCGCTGCGCGGGCGCTTTCAGGCAGCGGCAGAGAGACCGGCGAAGGGGGTTGCGCTCCGTGGCCGGACGATCGTCGGCAGCCCCTCGGCGGGGCTGATGGTGGGCATCTGGCGGATGCTCAGCTGGAAGTCCTCGGGGAGGGCGAGGGTGAAGCGCGAGAGGATCAGCGTGGCGATCGTGCGGACCTCGAGCTGGCCGAAGCGCATGCCGATGCATGTGCGCGAGCCGCCGCCGAAGGGCACGTATGCGCCCTTGGGAAGCGCTGCGCGGGCCTCGGGGGTGAAGCGCTCGGGACGGAACTCCTCCGGGTCGGGGAAGACATCGGGCAGATGGTGCGATGCCCAGGAGCAGTAGTTGACGAACGCGCGCCCGGGCACGGCGCGGCCTTCGAACTCGAAGGGCTCGATCGAGCGCCGCGGGCCGACCCAGGCGGGCGGGTACTTGCGCAGCGTCTCATCGAGGACCATCTCGAGCTCGGCCAGCTCGCCGGAGAGCAGTTGCGCGGCGGTGGGCGCCTGGCCGTGCAGCTGCGCGTCCTGCTCGGCGATCAGGCGGGCGAGGATGTCGGGCCGGCGGGCGAGCTCGTAGAACATGAACGACACCGTCGAGGTGGTGGTGTCGTGGCCGGCGAACAGGAGCGTCATGACCTCGTCGCGGATCTGCAGATCGGAGAGCGTGTCGCCGTCCTCGTCGCGGGCGTCGAGCAGCAGGCTGAGGATGTCGTGGCCGCGCTCGCCGCTGGCGCGGCGATGGGAGATCTCGGCGTAGATCAGGCTGTCGAGCCTGCGCGCAGCCCGTTGCATACGCGCCCAGGGGCTGTGGGAGCCGCGGAAGACACGCAGGAAGTAGTCGACTGCGTAGAAGGACAGGGCCTGCTCGAACAGCCCGGCGGCGTCGATCGAGCGCGCGCTCGCGCCGTCGGGATCGAGGCCGAAGAGCGCGCGCATGGCCACGCGCAGGGCGAGGCGGCGAGTCCAGGCGTAGAGGTCGATCGTGACCCCGGGCTTGAACTGCTCGAGCGCGCGGGTGCTCTCCTCGACGATCGCATCGACCGAGGCGAGCAGATGCTCGCGGTGGAACGCCGGCAGCATGATCAGGCGCGAGCGGCGGTGGAAGTCCCCGTCGATGGTGAGCAGGCCGTCGCCCATCAGGCCGACCAGGTCGCGGAACTGGCCCTCGCGCCAGAGGAAGTTGGAGGCGTGGGAGACGGTGATGTACTGGTTGGCGGCCGGGCCGAGCATGAAGACGACGTTGCTGTGGAACAGTCGCACCGTGAAGATCGGTCCAAAGCGCTGATAGGCGTCGAGCAGGAGGGCGAGCGGTTCGGCGGCGAAGCGCCGCGTGCGAGCCAGCGAGGGGCGCGTTTCCCCGGGGGGAAGGGCACGGTGGCGGCGCGCTCGTCGCGCAGGTCGCTGAGCAGCACCGTGAGTGGCTTTGAGTTGAGGAGCGGAGGAGGGCCGCTGAGCGCCACGTCCCAAGCCTAGTCGAATACTGGCTGTCCGGCCAGTGCCGGGGAGGCCCGGCTCTCGGGCGGCGGCGGGCGGACCGTCGGGCCCTGGCATACTGAAGGGGCACGGAAGGCCGCTCAGGCGTTGCGTGCGATCGCGGGGGCGTAGCTCAGCCGGTTAGAGCGCTGCCCTGTCACGGCAGAGGTCGCGGGTTCGAGTCCCGTCGCTCCCGTCTTTGACACCGCTGCCGTTCCTCGCGCTGTGCGTGCGGACGGCGGCGGTGAAGTAGCTCCACGACCGTGCACGCGGAGCGCGAGCGGGGACGTGGCGCGCCCGCCCTCAGCCGTTACCGGCCGCGATGGTGATCGGAAGCGATTGCGGGATCGAGCGCAGCCCGCCCGCTGCCGTGGCGGTGACCACCAGCCGATACGACCCTGGCGTGAGCCTGTTGTGCCGGGAGATCGCGACCTTGTGGGTGATGTTGTGCATGACGAAGGCGAGCGTCTCGGCGACGACCTGGCGGCCCGCCATGGCGTGCGCAAAGGTCAGGTGGACGGTCGCGATGGGGCGACCGTGGCCCCAGCCGACCTCCCCGAGCGCTCGGTCGATCAGCCCGATGATGCCCGTGCGCCCGGCGCCCACTCCGAGCGACTGGAACGCCTCATTGACGAGGGTCGCGATCCCCGGCGGCAGCACGACGATGAACGAGGACCCATAACTGAACACCGACGTCGTGTTGGACACATCGTTGGCATTCGCGAGCAGGAACCCGTCTGGACTGAACGCGATAGAGGAGGGTCCCGAGCCGGTCGTGAACGGGGAGCTCGACAGCGGAGTCAGCGCACCCGCCGAGGCGACCGAGAACGCCGACAGCTGGTTGGCGGGGCCGGCGATAGCGAGCAGGGAGCCACCCGGACTGAACCCGACCGAATCCGTGGCCCCGGTCGAGAACGGCGAGCCCGAGACCGGCGTCAGCTCGCCGCCGAAGCTCACCGAGAACACCGACACCTTGTTGGCGGGGCCGGCGATCGCGAGCATCCCACTGTTTGGACTGAACGCGACCGAATCCGTGGCCGTGGTCGCGAACGGCGAGCCCGCAACCGGGGCCACGACGCCGCTCCCCACCGTGAACATCGACACGCTGGGGTCGCCCCTGTTGGCGGTGGCGAGCAGGTCGAACCCCGACCCAGCCGGACTGAACGTCACCGCGTCCGGTTCCTTGCCGGTGGGAAACGGCGAACCGGGGAGCGGAAACACCTTGCCGGCCCCTGTTACCGAGAACACGTAGACACTGTCGGTCACGGTGCTGGTGACGGCCAGAAGTCCGCCCTCCGCGCCCGGACTGAACGCATCTGAGTAGATGGGCCCCTCGCCCGGAGGCGCTCCTCCGATATCCGTCAGGCACTCGTCCGGGGTCACAACGCCGCTCTTGGACACCGAGTAGGTGCGTAGAAACCCCTTGGGTGTCGGGGGCTTGTTCCCTTGCCCCTGCTCGACCTCCGCGATTACCTTGCCGTCAGGGCTGAACGCAATCGACTCCGATTCGACGACGACCCCCGGATTGCCTTTCGACGGACATGACAGGGAGGTGGCGCTGCCGGACGGGCTGGCGCTGACAGCGCCGGCTGTGGACACCTGTTGCAGCGCAAACCCGGTGCTCGAGTTTGTCGCGAGAAGGCCCCCGCCCGGACTGAACACAACCTGACGGATGTTGGGCTGCTCCTTGAACGGCGAGCCGACGACCGGCGTGAACGCGATCGGGAACGTGAACGCCAGCGCGCTCTGCGCGCACGCCAGGCACACCAGCCCGGCGACCAGGAGTCCCAGGGCCGCGTGTCGGCGCAGCATCGCAGGCTCTCCTACACGCGACAGTCGATATCTGATGGACGTCATGGCGCCTCCCGCGGATCGTGCTGCCGGTGTCTGCTGCAGGTGTCCCCCTGGTGCTGGCGGGCTTTGACCCGTAAACAGGCTAGCGCTGGGAAAGACGCTGCGCGTATTGAGGAGGTCCGGCAACGTCGGCCGGCGATCCCGCAGCCCCCGCTCCTGACGATTGCGGGAGTCTTCCCGGCGAGCACCGTGGCTTTTTGAGTTGGCCGAAAAGCAGCAGCAGACCGTGTCAGCACGCAACTACGGCTGTCAAGCCCGAGCGCGAATCTCGATCCGGTGTCCTTCGTGGGTTTGACCCCGCTTCAAGCCTCGACTCCGTAAGCGGACGCGACATCCAGCGTCGAGATGATCCCGACGGGGTAGTGGGCCTCCGGATCGACGACCACCAGGTGTGCGACGTGGTGCTCGCTCATGATCTGCGCCGCCCGGTCGAGTCCCTCGTCGGCGGAAACGGTGATCGCCGCCCCGGCGGCGATCTGACCGGCTGTCGGCTGTTGCCTGGTGGCGACCGCGGCCATGACGTCCATGTCTGACACGATGCGCCACGTGCCCCATGGACGACCGTGGCTGAGTTCGGCGACGGCGATCGCGTGTACGCGATAGTCGCCCATCATCCGCGCTACCTCTTCGAGCGGCGTGTCCGGTGAGCAGCTGACGATGCCTGCGTGCATGCGCTCGCGGACGCAGACTTCATGAAGTTCAAACCAGCGAACGTATACAGCACGCGCTCCATCTCGTTGCTGAAGTTCGTCGGGTGGGCCAGGTCATCGGCGATGAGGACGAGGCCGGCGATGCTCGCCGAGTAGAGCGCATAGTTGACGGTCCGGATCGCGCCCCCGAGTGCTGCAAGAAGAACGATGATCGCTTCGAGCGCGTGCTTGCCGTCGATGATGAGCAGCACGAGCGTTGCGAAGACGGCGCCCACCGTCGCGCCGGCCAGTCGCTGCTCCGCCGCCAGCTTGGACTGGTCGAGGCTCGCCTTCATCGCCACCAGCGTTGCGATCGGCATCCAGTAGGCGTTCGGCAGTTCAAGCCCGAACGCGACCGCGATGGCCAGCGACACAGCCAGCGCGCGGATCACCGCGAACATGACCACCGGTCCGGTCAGTTCCCTTGGAGCGGTATCGGCCGGGATCTCTGGAAACGGAGAGGGCTGCGATCCTCGCCCCCGCACGAGCCACAGAACACCGACCGCCGCGATCCACAGGGCCGACCCTGCCAGCCAGGCGAGGGCCTGACGCCACGCGTGAGTCGCGACCCCATCGAGCGCGTAGGTGCCCGGCAGGCCGATGCAGATGATGAACCAGACGTTGAGCAGATAGGCGCTCACGAACCGGTGCACGCCGAACTTCACGGCCAGGCCCCCGAGCAGCGTGACGAGGAAGGCGGCGAGCACCACGAGTCCCCAGCCGTGTGTGCCGATGCCGAATCCAAGCAACGTCAGCAGCGCGCCAATCACCCCCACGATCCCCATCCGCGTAACCCGCTTGGCGAAGTCTCCACCCTGGTCGCTGAGCCCGACGAACAGAGCACCGAACGTGGCGCTGAGCCAGTACTTTTCCTCCCCGGTCGCGATCGAGACGATCAGCGGTATGGACACCACGCACAACACGCCGAGTGCCCTCGAGAGGTTCAGGCCACCCCAGTTGGCTGCGAACACCGCCGACAACCAGCTCCTTTCGTCGCTGGCTGCGGCGGGTGAGGTGCCTGAACTCTCCACGCGCGGGCGTAGCCTACTCTTCCGCCGCCTTTCCGCGGCCGCTAGCGCCGGCGCTCTCGCTCTTGACGGCGGCGCTGATTATTTCAGCTGGCCGCCGTCGGGCCGACCGTCACCGTTCAGGTCGGAGGTCACATAGTCGACGTTTCCGTTCGGCTTGAACGCGATCTTGAGCTTCAGGCGAGTCGGCGCCTCCTGCGCCCCGTTCGGCTTGAAGCAGGTGGTCTGCAGCACCATCTCCAGCGACTTACCCGCGCCGCGGCCCTTCGGGCTGAGCTTAGGGTTGCGAAGATCGATTGCGAGCAGCGTGAACGACGCCGTCCCCTCCGTGGCTTGCTCGCATTTCCCGGAGCACTTGACGAACATCGATTTTTGGCGCACCGGCCCCTTGGCGCCTTTGACCGGCGGCGTGACGAAGAACATGCCCGCAGGCGCGAGCAGCCCGATCTTGCCCTTGCAGCCGATGCCGAAGCCGGCCGTGCAGGTCAGCTTCCAGTGGAGCTCGAATTTCAGCCGCGTGCTTTCGGGGTAGACGGCGAAGTCGTTCAGGAACGCGCTCACATTCGCGCATTCGCACGGCGTCTCCCCGGGCGGCGCGCCGGACGGCACCTCGAACGCGCCTCCGTAGGTTTTCCCGTCAAAGCTCACTTCCTCCTTCAACGCCGGCGGAGGAGTGGCTTCGAGTTCGTGTTTGGGGTCGCTCGCCGACAACTGGAAGATGGCTTCGCCGAAGAACCATTCGAGGAACTCGCATTCGATCTCGTTCGGCATCAGCATGCTGTCGATCGAGCTGTCCGGGCAGGTCTTCGGGGGGGTGGGGCTGGTCACCAGCCCGGGTTCGGTCACCACGTCGTTCGGGGGCAGCCAGAGGCGGACGGCCTTGCAGCGCGCCCGCGATCCCTCGCGATGGTCTAGCGTTGATCGAGGCCCTCGTGGTCTGTCGAAACCACGGTGTAGCGGCCGCTGGCCGAGCCGCGCAACAGCTCTCGGAGGTGCGGCCCGGTGCCATGGCGGGGCAGGGTGATCTCCAGTTCGATCGTGCCCCCACCGCGCTCCAAGATACGAACTGGACCGAGCCCCTCGAGCAGATCGAGCATCTCGCGGTTGCTGGCGAGCACCAGCGCCGTGAATCGGCTGATCCCCTCGGCGCGGGCGCGGTCCGCGAGAAGCTCGAGCAGCGCCGTCCCCAGGCCACGCCCCTGCCAGTCATCTGCGACGGTGACCGCCGTCTCTGCGACCCGCGGATCGCTGCGCGAACGCACCGATCTAGCCACACCCACGATCGTGCCGTCTGCTCCCGTGGCGATGAGCGCCTCGTGGTCGTGATGGTCGACCTCGGTCAGGTATCGCAACATCGGCTCGCTGAGCTCCGTCATCGGCGAAAGAAACCGTCGGTAGCGGGACTGCTGCGACAGTCGCTCGAAGCCCGCTCGCAATGCCGCGGCGTCCTGCGGACGGATGGGCCGCACCGTGACGCACGAGCCGTCGCGCAGCGTGACGATGATCTCGCTCGGAGGTGCGGGCGCCCTCACGAGCGCTTCGTCATCAGTCCTCATAGAGCGCAGTGAACAGGTCGGCGTATCGCTCGTACACCAGCGTCCGCTTCACCTTGAACGTCGGCGTGAGCTCGCCGGCCGCCTGAGTGAGCGCGTGGTCGAGAATGACGAAGCGCTTAACCTGCTCGATGCGCGCCAAGCGCCTGTTGGCGTCGTCGATCGCGGCCTGGATCACCTCGCGCACCTTCGCGTCTCGCGCCATCGACCTCATCTCGGCGCTGACCCCGAGTTTCTGCGCCAGCTTCGACGCCTCGTCGGGGTCGAGGGTGACCATGCACACAAGGTACGGCTTACGGTCGCCGTAGACCACAGCGTCGGAAATCCAGCGCGTCTCACGCAGCGCATTCTCGACGGTCACGGGCGTGATGTTCTTGCCGCTGGAGGTGATGATCAGCTCCTTCTTACGACCCGTCACTGTGAGGTAGCCGTCGCTGGAGAGCTCGCCGAGATCGCCGCTTTGCAGCCACCCGTCGATCAGCGTCGCCCGCGTGGTCTCGGGGTCGCCGTGGTAGCCGGCGAACACGTGCGGGCCGAATATCAGGATCTCGCCGTCAGCCGCCACCTTCACCTCGCTGTCAGGGAGCGCCTTGCCGACGGTCCCAAAGCGGGGGGCTCTGGGGGGATTGCAGCGTCGCGGCGGCACAGCTCTCGGTCATGCCGTATCCCTCCAGCACGGTTACCCCGCACGCGTCAAAGAACTCGAGCAGATCGCGGTCGATCGGCGCGGCGCCCACCAGCGCCATCTGCATGCGCTCGCCGAACAGCGCCCGCACCCTGGCCAGCGCCACGCGCTCGGCGACACGCAGGCGCGCAGTCGCCAGATGGCCGCGCGACCTGCCTGCGCGCTCAGCGCGGCGCGCCCTGCGGCCCACCTCCAGTGCCCACGCGAACAACAGGCGGACGTGTGGACCTGAGCTTTCGACGGCGCTCACCACGCCGGCGTGCATCTTCTCGTAGATCCGTGGCACCGCCACGAAGTGGGTCGGTGCGGCCGCGACCACCTCCTCGAGGATCTTCGTGGAATCACCTGACCAGTAGGCGAGCGTGCCGCCCACATCGAGCACCACCGTCTGCGCCAGGCGCGCGAGCACGTGCGCCAGCGGCAGGAACATGTAGATCACCGGCTGGACGTCGTCCAGTTCGAGCTGGCCCCTATACATGGCGGTCGCGGACAGGAAGTTGGCGTGCGTCAGCATGCAGCCCTTGGGCGGACCGGTCGTGCCAGAGGTGTAGACCAGCGTGGCCACGTCCTCGGGAGCAATCGCTTGCACGCGCTCGTCCACCGCCTGCGGATCGGCCTCGCCGGCATGCGCCCTGACCGCGTCGATCGGGAGCGCCCCGTCGGCCTGGCCGTCGATCACGATCACATGCTCCAGCCCCGGCAGCTGATGCCTCACCGCCATGATCTTCGCGACCTGTTCGGCGTTCTCACAGAACACGAGCCTCGCCTGGGAGTCCCCGAGCACGTGTCGGCACTCCTCGGGCGAGTTCGTTTGATAGATCGGCGCCACGACGGCGCCGGCGCACGCGGCGCCCAGCTCGCAGAGCGTCCATTCCGCTCTGGTCGAGCACAAGATCGACACGACCTCGCCCGCTTTGATCCCGAGCGCGATCAACCCGAGCGCCAGCTCTCGGCTGCGCTCCCCCAGCTGCGCATAGGTGAGCGTCCTCTCTCCCTCGGGCGTGGGGAAGCGGAGAGCAGCATCGTCCCCACGCTCCTGCGCCGACAGCACCAGGCGCCCCAAGGTGGTGGCGCCGGTGACCCGCTCCGTCAACGAACCTGGCTGCCGCGAGGCGGAGGTCATAGTGATGGCCACAATACCCCCACTGCTCCGCTCTGCCTATTGCATCCTCGCCCCACCCGATTCTTCATGGAGAGCCGTGCGGGCCGTTGAACAGGCGCGGCCCCAAGCGCCAGGCGCGCGGCCGCCCACGGGACCCCTGACGCGGCCGCTCACGGGACCCTGACGGAGAAGCTACCGACGGGCACCGCCACGCTGCCCGGTCCTTCCAGGCCTCCGGGACCCAGCGCGTCCAGCAGGCTGACGCTGCCGCGGACGATCCCCGGCCGAATCCGCGGCCGAATCCGCGGCCCGAAGTCGCCGATCGTTTTCGTGATCGTCTGGCCGGCGGCGATGTCGGAGTTCGTGGCCTCGCCGCCGTAGGCCCCGGGCGGCATTCCGGGTTCGCGCCAGCGCAGGCTGTAGATGCGGCGGGCGTCGGTGACCGCCAGGCGGGCGGTGAAGCTGAGCACGATCACGCTGCGGCCCTGGCGTCCGCGGGTCACCCGTACGTGAATCGGCGCGGCGACTTCGGCGGGGGTGGGCGCCCTGCCGACGGGGAGATATCCGACCGGCTCGGACAGCGTCGGCGTGCAGGCGTAGGAGCCGCCGATCCAGCTCTTGGCGGTCAGATGGCAGGTGGAGCCGTTGCGGTAGTGGATTTCCCTGATCGGGCCGTCGACCGGCACGATGTCGGCAGTGCCGGCATCGGCGAAGTTGAGCAGCTGATTGGGGGAGGCCCTCGTAACGAACAGGTAGGCGCCGTCCGAGCCGACCGTGTCCAGCGTGTGGCGCTCGCCCCCGAGCACGTAGGTGATGCTCCGCGCCTCGGGGCCGAGCAGGCCGTAGTAGATGTTGCGCAGGTCGGCCTGGCGGCAGATCGGGACGGGTTTGACTCCCAAGGCCCTTTCCCGCGGCGTCAGGCGCAGGCCCTTTTCGTAGGGCCCGGCGGTCGCGGGCACGCAGCCCGCCAAGCTGCCACCGACGCCCACCCATGCGCTCGCCGGGCGCTCATCGGCGGTCACGTTCGTGAACAGGCGCCCGTTGCCATCGAGGAGCGCACAGCCGTTCTCGTCCCTCGCCACGGGAAGTTCGTGGAAGCGCCCGTCGTTGTTGAAGGCGTAGTCCTGGCCGAGGGCTCCAAGTTTGCCGTCCACGAGGCGGCCGAGCTGCAGGCAGCCCTCGCCGCGGGAGGTGCTCAGCTCGCGCATCCCCCAGTCGGGCCCGCCGGCTGGGTCGGGCGCGGCGATCGGGAGCAGCCGCACGGTCCCCGGAACGAGCACGCCGGAGCCTTCGCGTGGATTCTGCAATGCCGTGAAGGGCAGCTTGGCCGGCGAGCCGAACTCGATCACGCCTCCTGCCGCCAGCGCGGCGGCGGCGAGCGCGAGCAGCAGCGGCGCGAGCAGCAGCAGCGGCCTGCTCGCCAGCCGCGAGCGCCGCGGGTTGGCAAGAAGCGGGGAGCGGTGTCCCTCCCCGGCGAGGATCCGCCGCCAGAGCTCCGCGCGGGCGGCCTCATCGATGGACAGGCCGAGGGCCGGATCGGCGGCGCTCAGCCGGTCGGTCGGATCGATCGACGACCTCATAGCGATGACCTCGCCTCCTCACGCATTTCGATGGGATCGCGCCCCTCGCGGGCCAGCGCGCGGGCGAGCCGGCGGCGAGCGCGATGCAGGCGCACGGTCAGCGAGCCTGTCGTGCAGCCCATGACGGCAGCGGCCGTGCGGTGATCCAGCCCGTCCCAGGCGACGAGCATCAGCGCTTCGCGGTCGCGCTCGCGCAGGCTCGCCAGGGCGAGCGCCAGCGGGGGGTCGTGCCCGCCGCTGTCGCCGCCCGCGCCGAGGGGAGCCGGCTCGGTGCGCAGGCGCTCGTGCAGGGCATCGCGGCGGGCGCTGCCCCGCCGCTGGGTGGAGGCGACACGGCGGGCGATCCCGAGCAGCCACGGCAGCGGCTCGCCGTTGAGCTCGCCGTGGCGCCGCCAGGCGATCAGGAAGGTCTCCGAGACGACATCCTGCACCGCCTCGGGCACGACCCGCCGCGCGGCGTACCGGTAGACCGGCTCGTAGCAGGCGTTGAAGACCTGCTCGAAATCCCGCTGCAAGTCACTCACCAGTACTTAATTGGCCGCCACGGCCCCCGACATTACATCGACCGCATCGACCGGTCGCGTCCCGGGTTTGCAGACCAGCTGGAGCGCCATCTTCGTGCGTCGGATGGATAAGCGGGGTGATGGATTCCTGGCCACGAGGCCAATGCGCTGAATTGCGCCGTCCCGCAGCATTGACGCTCCCGTGAGCGCCAAGGTGATCATCTCCTACGACGGCACCGAGAACGACGACGACGCGCTCGTGCTCGGCCAACTGCTCACGCGCGACCCGAGCGAGTTGGCGCTGGCCTACGTCCGCCACGTGCCGGAGATCGATCCGCGTCGCGAGGAACTCGCCCAACACGACGCCGAGCGCCGTCTCGAGCAGGGAGCTGCTCGGCTGGGCGATCCGGACATGCCGCGCCGCGTGGTCTTCAGCGCGTCCACCGGCGCCGGGCTCGAAGAGCTGGCCGAGGCCGAGGGCGCCTCGACGATCGTCTTCGGATCGGACTACCGGACGCCGCCCGGCCATGCCGAGCCGCCGACCTCGGCGCAGCGGCTGCTGGAGATCGGCGCGATCGGGATCGCGGTCGCCGCGGCCGGTCTGCGGGCCGGGCCCGATCCATCGATCGGATCGATCGCGGTGCTCTCCGCGGAGGGCGACGACGCAGCGCAGCAGACGGCCGACGGACTCGCGGCCAAGCTCGGCGCGCAGGTCGTGGCGCCCGATACGCCCGACGCTGATCTGATCATGGTCGGATCTCAGCCGGGTGCGCCCCCGGGCCGGATCGGCCTCGGCGGCTCGGCGCGGACGATGCTCGATGCCTCGCGCGGGTCGGTGCTCGTCGTCCCGCGCGGCAAGCCTCTGCAGCTCTGATCGGACGGCCGACGCCGCGTCCGCGCGAGCGATCACGAGACGCAGCCTCGGCCATCGCCTTTGCGTCCACCCGAGCGCTCCCCGCTTGTCGCCGATTTCGAGGCGGCCGACCCCGGCACCACGGGGGTTTTGCGACAAGAGGACGGAGAGGGCTCGCTGAATGGACAGGCAAGAATCAACCGGCCGGCTCGGGCGACGCGCGTGCCGCGCGCGCACGGGTTCGTCGCGCGTTCGAGCAGGCGCGAAGGCGCAGCTGGCGCTGCTCGCGGTCCTCGCCGGCGCCGCGATCCTGAGCGCGGCGCCCGCAACGGGATACGCCGAAGGCGGTGGCGCAGCCGCCGTCTCCTGGGGCTTCAACTACAACACCCAGCTCGGCGCGGGATACAAAGACATCCACGAAGAAAGCCCGGTAGCCGTCGTCGGCCTCAGCAGCATCACGGAAGTCTCGGCCGGGGTCGGCCACAGCCTCGCCCTGCTCGCCAACGGCACGGTGCGAGCATGGGGCTACAACCACGCGGGACAGCTCGGCGACGGCACGCAGCTGGGCACCTGGGAAAAAGAAGCGAGCCATGTCACGGTCACTGAACTGACCGAATCGGGAGGCGTGAGGGAACTGACGGGCGTGAAAGCCGTCTCCGCCGGCGACTCGCACTCGCTCGCACTTCTGGGCAACGGCAGAGTCGAGGCCTGGGGTGGCAACCTCGAGGGAGAGCTCGGCGACGGCCGGGGTGGTTTCGAAAGGAACAACCCGACCGAACGAGAACCGTACGGGCTACGCGCGAAAGCCGTCAAAGGCCTGGCCGGCGTCGTGGCGATCGCCGCGGGCGGGGGCTCCGACTATGCCCTCATGAACGATCACACGATGATGGCGTGGGGCGACAACGGCGAGGGGCAGCTCGGCATCGGCGAAATCGCGCCGCCTGAATGCCTCGAAACGGAAGCCGGCGAACAGCCCTGCAGCAAGGTTCCCCGGCCGGTCGTGATCCCCGTTGTCAACGCTGGCGGCGAAAGGGAACTCAGGCCTCTGAAGCACGTCGTGGCCATTGGCGCCGGCCGCGAATCGGCGTATGCCCTGCTCAGCAACCACCACGTGATGGCCTGGGGAGTCAACAGGCTCGGGCAGCTCGGAACGGGGATCGGGGCCGGGACAGGGGGTCCGGCCGTCCGCAACGTCGTGCCCGAAGAAGTGAGGAGCGCGATCACCGGCAAGCCCTTGGGCGGTGTCGTCGCGATCGCGGCGGGTGAATCCCACGTGCTGGCTCTGCTCGAAAATGGCGAAGTCGTCGGATGGGGCGCAAGTGAACAAGGCGAGCTGGGTCCGGCAAGTGGGGAAGAATGCCGCAGGCTCGCGTGCGACGAAGAGGCCAGGCCGATAAAGGGGCTGGAAAAGGTCACCGCGATCTCGGCCGGAAGGGAATACAGCCTCGCGCTGGTCGGCGGCCGGGTCTATTCGTTTGGCAAAAACGAAAACGGCGAACTCGGGGACGGCACCACCTCCCCCAGCAGCGTGCCGACGGCGATTCCGGGGCTCGAACGAGTGAGCGCGATCTCGGCGGGCGGCAATCACGCCCTCGCCCTGCTGCAGGGAGGGGTCGAACAGCCTCCGCCGCTGGTCACGCTGGTGCCTGGAGTCGAATCGCTGAAGCCGGACTGGAATGTCGCCAACGCGGAAAAAGTGCGCGCGAGGCCATCGGGCAGCGAAAGCGATGAATGGATCGAATCCCACGATCTCAGCCGCGGCATGCGTAGCTTCGCGTTCACGGGGCTGAAGCCCCAGTCGTATGAAATCGCGCTCAACGCGGGCGGAAAGAAACTGGTCATGATCGGGACCCCGCGCTGCCGCTGCCGAAAATGATGTAGCTCGCGGCGGGGCGGGTGCTTGGGGCTGAGCCCGGCGACCGGCAGATCGCGTCACAATGCCGCGATATGCCGGATCTGCGATTCACCGCGCCCTCCGGCGAGCTCGGCGGGTACCTGGCGATCCCGATCGGCGCGGGTCCGCACCCCGGTGTGATCGTGATCCAGGACGCCCTCGGGCTCTCCGACGACATCCGCGAGCAGGCCGACCGGCTCGCCGCGGCCGGCTACCTCGCCTTCGCACCCGACCTGTACTCCGGTCGCGGGATTCGTTGCGTCGTGGCGACGATGCGCGCATCGCGCAGCGGCAGCGGGCCGGCCTACGCGGACATCGAGGCCGCGCGAGGCGTGCTGGAGGCGCGAGAGGACTGCACCGCTCGCATCGGCATCATCGGCTTCTGCATGGGTGGCGGGTTCGCGCTGCTGTGCGCGCCGCACGGCGGCTTTGCCGCCTCGTCGGTCAACTACGGCGAGGTGCCGGGCGACGCCGCCGAGCGGCTCGTCGGGGCGTGCCCGGTCGTCGCCAGCTACGGCGGGCGCGATCGCGGCCTGCGGGGTCGGGCGGCGCGCCTCGAGCGTGCGCTCGACTGTGCGGGCGTCGAGCACGACGTCAAGGAGTACCCGCAGGCCGGTCACAGCTTCCTCAATCGCTTCAACGCAGGACCGCTGCTCACGCCGCTGCTCCACGTCGCCGGGATGGGCTACGACCACGCCGCGGCCGAGGACGCCTGGCGACGGATCCTCGAGTTCTTCGCCGCGCACCTGGCCGCCTGAGCGAGCCTCGCGCGGGCTCGTCTCAGGGCTGTGCCGCGGCCCCCTCGCGGTCGCGCTGATCGAGGTAGGGCGCCAGGTACTTGGCGGAGATCTTGCTCGCCGGCTCCCAGGTCGGGGTGTCGGTGATCTCGGAGCTGAAGCCCTGCCCGCCGGTGATGCGCGCGGTGAGGTAGAGCGGAGCCCCGCCGGTGAGCAGCTTGCCGTGGATCACCGGCAGGAACGGCTCCGGCGTCACCTCGGCTCCGGCTAGCGCGGCGATCGACTCTGCTGCCGCGTCGGCCTGCTGCGAGGCCAGGCCACCGTGCTTGATCGCGAAGTCGGTGGCGTCACCGGCGGCGTAGACGGGCCCCGCGTCGGGCACCTGCCCGTGGGGCGTGACGCGGATGAAGCCGTGGTCCCCGAGCGGGATGCCGCGCAGCGGCGGACCGTAGAGCTCGGGCAGCGCGACGATCCGATCGACCTGCAGGTGACGATCGCCGGGGTTGATCACGACCTCGCCCGATCGCGGCACCTCGGCGTAGGCGGAGTTGATCGTCTCGATGTGCGCCCGTTCGAGCAGCTCCGCCACGGCGCTGCTGGCCGCGAGGCCGAAGATCGCCAGCGGACTGTCCTCGGGAGTGACGATCGTCGTCTGCAGCTCGACGCTCATGTCGTACGCCCGTCCTGCCGTCATCAGCGCCAGCTCGTACAGCGGCAGTTGCCAGGGCATGCGGCCGGGCGAGACGAACGCGATGCTGCGGGTGTAGCCGCCCTCGATGTCCTGGAGCAGACCGTGGAGCGTCTCGTCGAGGCGGTGGTCGTCGATCGTCAGCGCGTGCTCATAGCGCGGGCGGGCGCTGGCCCCGAGCGCCAGCATCAGCGCGTCGTACTCGATCTCCGCGCCCGCTGCGGTGTGGACGACCTGCCTGACCGGGTCGACCGAGGCGAGCTCGTCCTTCAGCAGCTCCGCGCCCATGTCGCCGACCATCGGGGCCAGCGGGTAGCGCCGGGCGGCCTGATACGCGAACGGCTCGACCACGGTCATCGGCCGGTAGACGAACTCGCTGTTGGGTGCGATCACGGTCCGCGCGGTGCGATCGGGTGCGAGATCTGCCAGCGCCAGCGCCGCCTCCAGGGCTGCCACTCCGCCGCCCGCGATCACGACACGTAGCTGGGGCTGTGAGCCTTGCGTAGTCATAGCTGCAGGCTAACCGCCCGCGAGCTCGATCGCCAGCCGCGGAAAGCCGTCGGCGTTCGCGGAAAACTACGCACACGCCGGCGAGCTCAGGTGCCGAGCAGACCGCGCCGCAGCGCGTAGCGCACCAGTTCGGCCCGCGTGGCGAGGCCGAGCTTGCGGTGGATGTGCGCGCGGTGTGTCTCGACGGTGCGTGGCGAGAGGTGCAGCTTGCGGGCGATCTCCACGCTCGTGTGGCCCAGCGCGATCAGCCGCAGCACCTCGACCTCGCGCGGCGTCAGCGCGTTGTCCGTGAGCACGCGATGCAGGGCATCGAGCCGCGCGGACATCTGCGGGCTGATGTACTCCTCGCCGCGCGCAGCGGCGCGGACCGCCTCCGGCAGCTCGCTGTCGGATGCCTCCTTGGCCACGAACCCGACCGCGCCGGCAGCGAACGTGCGCTGCGCGAATACCGGGCTCTCCTCGGTCGTCAACACGACGATCTGGGTGTGCGGCGCGCGCTCGCGCAGCTGCCCGATCGCTTCGATGCTCGAACTGCCGGGCATCGCCAGGTCGAGCACGAGCACCTGGGGCCTCTGACTCTGCACGCATCGCGTGGCCGCGGCCAGATCGCCGGCTTCGGCGATCACCTCGACATCGTCCTCGGCATCGAGCAGCCGCCGCACGCCGCGGCGCATCGCCGAGTGGTCGTCCGCGAGGACAACCTGGATGGAGGCCTCGACCGAGGCTCCCTCAGGAACTTCGCGGCGGGTCGCCACATGCAGGTGTGCGGGAGGCATGCCAGCACGCTACCCCCCGCGCGGCAGCGCATCCACCGGGGTAAACACTCTTGTCGGTTTCGGGAAAGCACGGATCGGACGGGAGTTCCGCTTCGGAGTCCGGGGAAACTCCGGATGTTGCGGGAGGCTCGGTGGCCGGATCCTTCTCCTATGCCGGACTCGCGCACGCGTCAATCTGCCAGCTCGAGCGAGAAGGCGGCTGGCACCAGCGGGGCGGCGATCCACACCGAGGGGCTGTCCAAGCGCTACGGTGAGACGCTCGCGCTCGACGGGCTCGATCTGCGCGTCGAGCCGGGCGAGGTCTATGGCTACCTCGGGCCGAACGGGTCCGGCAAGACCACGACGATCCGGCTGCTGCTCGGCCTGCACCGCCCGAGCGACGGGCGCGCCGAGCTGTTCGGTCTCGACGCCTGGCGCGATCCGGTCAGCGCTCACCGTCGGGTCGCCTATGTCGCGGGCGAGCCGTTTCTGTGGCCCGGGCTGACCGGCGCTGAGACGCTGGCGTTCCTCGCCCGGCTTCGCGGCGGAGCCGACGAGGCCTATCGCGACCTTCTGATCGAGCGCTTCCAGCTCGAAGCCGACAAGAAGGTGCGGGCGCTGTCGAAGGGCAACCGCCAGAAGGTCCAGCTCGTGGCCGCGTTCGCCACCCGTGCCGAGCTGTTGATCCTCGACGAGCCGACCAGCGGCCTGGATCCGCTGATGGAGGTCGCCTTCCGCGAGACCGTGCAGGAGGGCAGGGCGCGCGGCCAGACGATCTTCCTCTCCTCCCACATCCTCAGCGAGGTCGAGGCGCTGTGTGACCGCGTCGGGATTCTGCGCAGGGGCCGGCTGGTCGACGAGGGGACGATGGCCGAGCTGCGGCACCTGAGCGCCCAGATGATCGAGATCACCTTCGCCGGCCACGCACCCGAGCTCCCCGCATTGCCCGGCGTCAAGGTCGAGCGCGCCGGCCCGAACGCCCTTCGCTGCGAGGTGAGCGGCAGCGTCGGGCCGCTCGTGGCCGCCCTCGCCGGGCACCCCGTGCTCGCTCTGACGAGCCGCGAGCCCTCGCTCGAGGAAGTCTTCCTGCACCACTACGACACCTCCGATGGCCGCGTCGGCGGCTAGCGCAACCGCCGCGAGGCCCGGCGCGCCGGCGTCGCCGGCCGGCCTGGGCCTGGCGCCCGCGCGCGCCCTGGCCCGGCGGGCATTCCGCGATGCGCGCGCACGCACGCTCGCCTTCGGATACCTGTTCGCGCTCTACGCCTACATCCAGCCCGCCGGCTACCGCCACGCCTATCCGACCCTCGCCTCCCGCGTCGCCTTCGCTCACACCTTCGCCGGCAACGACGCTCTGCGCCTGTTCTACGGCTACCCGTATGACCCGGCGAGCGTCAGCGGGTACACCGCGTGGCGCGTCGGCGGCACGCTCGCCATCGCCGCGGCGATGTTCGGGGTGCTGGCCGCAGTGCGCGCGCTGCGGACCGAGGAGGACGCGGGCAGGACCGAGCTGATCCTCGCGAGTTGCGTCGGGCGGGCGACGCCGTATCTCTCGGCGATGTGCGCGATCGCGCTCGGCATCCTGATCCTGTGGCTCGGGGAGTTCGCCGGATACCTGCTCGGCGGGCTGCCGGCGGGCGGGTCGGCCTACCTCGCCCTCGCGACGGCGTCCGTGGTGCCCGTGTTCGTCGGAGTGGGCGCGCTGACGAGCCAGCTCGCGCCGAGCCGCCGGATCGCCCTCGAGCTCGGAACCGCCGCCGTGGGGCTGTCCCTGCTGCTGCGGGTCATCGCCGACACCTCGAGCGGCGCCTCGTGGCTTCGCTGGGCGACGCCGCTTGGCTGGGCCGAGGAGCTGCGTCCGTTCGCCGGGCCGCAGCCGCTCGCGCTGGTGCTGCCCGCGACGGCAAGCCTGCTGCTGCTCGCCCTCGCCGCCCGGATCCAGGCCGGCCGCGACGTGGGCACCGGGCTGCTTCCCGTCCGCGAAACGGCCCGGCCGCATCTGCGGCTTCTCTCCTCCCCGACCGCACAGGCCCTGCGCAGCGAGCGGGGCAGCATGATCGCGTGGCTGAGCTGCATCGGCGTGTTCGCAGTCGTCCTCGGCATGGTCTCCACGAGCATCTCATCCGCCGGGATCTCCACAAGCGTGCGAGAAGAGATTGCCAAGCTGGGTTCCGGCTCGATCACGACACCAACCGGGTATCTGGCGTTCGTGTTCATGTTCTTCATCCTCGCCGTCAGCCTCTTCGCCTGCGCCCAGATCAGCGCCGCACGGCACGAGGAAGCCGGGCAGCAGCTCGAAACGCTGCTCGCCCAGCCGATCGGACGCCGGCGCTGGCTCGTGGGACGCCTGCTGCTGGCAGCGGCGGGGTGCGCGACGCTGTCGTTCGCGGCCGGTCTGCTGACGTGGGCCGGCGCCGCCTCCCAGGGCGTCAGCATCTCGCTTCCGCGGATGCTCGAGGCCGGCGCGAACTGCCTGCCCGTGGCCCTCCTGTTCCTCGCCATCGCCGCGCTCGCCTACGCGGCCGTCCCTCGCGCGAGCGCGGGCATCTCATACGCGCTCGTGACCGTCAGCTTCCTGTGGCAGCTCGTGGGCTCGCTGCTCGGGGCACCGAAATGGCTCGTGGAACTGACGCCGTTCGCGCACGTCGGGCTGGTACCCACGCAGGCATTCCGCACGAGCGACGCGGCGGCGATGCTCGCGATTGCAGCCGCCGCGGCGCTGGCGGCGCTGTGGCAATTCGCCCGCCGCGACCTGATCGGAGAGTGAGCGCCGCGACGGCGGCGCGCCGCTCCCGCCCCGGCGCCGCGCATGCGCCTGCCAAGCCATAGCGTAGGCGCACGATGAACTTTGGAACGCTGGCCGTGATCGTGCTCGCAGGGCTCGGCGGGCCGCTGCTGGGAGTATCCGGACGCTGGTTCGTGCCGGTCGTGATCGGCGAGATAATCGCCGGCATCCTCGTTGGGCCCGCCGTGCTCGGCGCGGTGAGCCCCGAAAACGCGACCGTCTCCTTCCTCGGGGAAATCGGCTTCGCGATGCTGATGCTGACGGTTGGGATGCATCTGCCGCTGCGCGACCCCCGGCTGGTGGCCTGCCTGCGCGGCGGCGCGATCATGGCGGCCCTCGTCGCCCTGCTCGCGCTGCCCGGCGGCCTGCTCGCGGCGAGCATCGCCGGCACCGGCCACGCGGCCGTCTTTGCGGTGTTGCTGGCCTCGGGATCGGCCGCGGTACTGCTGCCTGCGTTCGAGGAGAGCGGCGTCGGCGGCTCGGAGATCATCACGCTGATGGCGCAGGTGACGATCGCGGACGTGGTCACGATCCTGTTGGTGCCGATCGTGCTGCAGCCCGGGCGAGTCGGGCACGCGGTGCTCGCGGGCGTGCTCGTGGCGGCAGCCGTGCTGGCGCTGTTCGGCGCGGCCCGGCTGCTGGGATCCCACGCATGGGTTCAGCGTGTGCGACGGCTCTCCAAGGAGCGCCACTGGGCACTCGATCTGCGCCTGTCGCTGCTCGTCCTGTTCGCGCTCGCGTGGATCGCGCAGAAGGGAGGCACGAGCGTCCTGATCGCCGGGTTCGCCGCCGGGCTGATGGTCGCGCTGATCGGCGGGCCAAAACGTCTCTCCACCCAGCTGCGCGGCGTCGCCGACGGATTCTTCATCCCGCTCTTCTTCGTCGTGCTCGGCGCGCGGCTGGACTTCGGCGGGCTCGCGGGCCACCCGGCGATGGTCGCGCTCGCCGGCGCCCTCGCCGCGCTGAACGTCCTCATCCACGTGCTCGCCGCAGTGCTCGTGCGCAGGCCCCTGGCCTCGGGCCTGGCCGCGAGCGCCCAGCTCGGCGTCCCGGCGGCCGTCGCCTCGCTCGGGATCACCGAGCACGTGCTCTCCGCCGAAGTCGCCACCGCGATCGTCGCAGCGGCCGTGGTCAGCCTCGGCGTCTGCACGCTCGGGGTGGAGCGCCTCGTGCGTCGCTACGCCCCCGCGAGCGCTAGCGCGACAGCAGCTCCCTGACCTGCCGCGCGATCTCGATGTCCTCTCGCGCGCCGATCACGAGCGTCCGCGCGCCCGCGCCCGCGGCCCCGATCTCCGCGTCGGCCCGGGCCGCGCGGTTGCGGGCCTCATCGACCGAGACCCCGAGGAATCCGAGCCCCGACGCTGCGTCCGCGCGCACCTCGGCGGAGCGCTCGCCGACCCCGCCGGTGAACACGAGCGCGTCGAGGCCGCCGAGCGCCGCGGCCATCGCCGCGATCCCGGCGCGCAGCCGGTGGATGTAGACCTCGAGGGCCAGGCACGCCCTCGGCTCGCCCGCCCGCGCGCCCGCGAGGATCTCGCGCATGTCGGCGCTCCCGCCCAGCCCGAGCAGCCCCGAACGGTGCTCGAGCGCGTCGGCCAGCTCCGCGGCGGAGAGCCGCTCGTGCTCCATCAGCCACAGCAGCATCCCCGGGTCCACGCTGCCCGAGCGGGTCGCCATCACCAGGCCCTCGAGGGGCGTGAAGCCCATCGTCGTCTCCAGCGAGCGGCCCTCGCTGATCGCGCACAGCGAGGCACCCGCACCGAGGTGGCAGCTGACGATCGCGAGCCCGGCCGGCTCGCGCTCGAGCAGCTCGGGCGCCCGCCGCGCAACCCAGGCGTGCGAGAGGCCGTGAAAGCCGTAGCGTCGCAGCGCCCAGCGCTCCCGCCACGCGGCAGGCAGGGCATAGGTGGCCGCGGCCGCCGGCAGCGTCGCGTGGAAGGCGGTGTCGAAGCAGGCCACCGCCGGCAGCCCCGGCAGCAGCGCGCTGACGCCGTCCAGCGATGCCAGCGACTTCGGCTGGTGAAGCGGCGCAAGGTCCACCAGCCCGCCGAGCGCATCGCGCACTGCCGCGTCGATCCTGACCGGCCCCTGGAAGCGCTCGCCACCGTGCACGATGCGGTGGCCGACGGCGTCGGCGTCGCCGAGGGGGGATTGCAGAGCACTGCGCAGCTGCGCGGGATCGGCGCTCTCACCGGGTGCCGCCAGCTCGCGCGCTTCAACCGCCTGATCGTCGCCGTCGAGCAGCGCCAGCTTGAGGCTGCTCGAGCCGGCGTTGACGACCAGGACGCGCATGCCGGCTAGGCCTGGCCGCGCGGCGCTGCCGGCGAGTCATCACCCGCGCCGGGCCAGCGCCAGTCGGTCACGTCGGACGGGTCGTCGCCGTGTTCGCGCGTGTAGGCGCGGTGGCGCAGCCGCTCGTCGACCATGTGCTGGCGCAGGTGCGCGGCGCGCTCGACCAGCCCGGGGACGCGGTCGATGACGTCCATCACCAGGTGGAAGCGGTCGAGGTCGTTGAGCATCACCATGTCGAATGGCGTCGTGGTGGTGCCCTCCTCCTTGTAGCCGCGCACGTGCAGGTTGTGATGGTTGTTGCGCCGGTAGGTGAGGCGGTGAATCAGCCACGGGTAGCCGTGGTAGGCGAAGATCACCGGCTGCGCGGAGGTGAACAGCGCGTCGAACTCCTCGTCGGGCAGGCCGTGGGGATGCTCGCTGGCGGGCTGCAGGCGCATCAGGTCGACGACGTTGAGCACCCTGACCTTCAGCTCGGGCAGCTCGCGCCTGAGGATCGACGCCGCCGCGAGCGTCTCCAGCGTGGGCACATCGCCGGCGCACCCGAGCACCACGTCTGGCTCGTAGCCTTCATCGCTGCTCGCCCAGTCCCACACGCCGATCCCGCGCGTGCAGTGCGCCACCGCGTCGGGCATGGCCAGGTAGTCGAGCGCCGGCTGCTTGCCGGCGACGATCACGTTGACGTAATCGCGACTGCGCAGGCAGTGGTCGGCCACAGACAGCAGGCAGTTGGCGTCGGGGGGGAGGTAGACGCGCACGATCTCCGCCTTCTTGTTCATCACGTGGTCGATGAAGCCGGGGTCCTGGTGGGAGAAGCCGTTGTGGTCCTGACGCCAGACGTGCGATGAGAGCAGGTAGTTGAGCGAGGCGACCGGCCTGCGCCAGGGGATGTCGCGCGTCACCTTCAGCCACTTGGCGTGCTGGTTGAACATCGAGTCGACGATGTGGATGAAGGCCTCGTAGCAGTTGAACAGCCCGTGGCGCCCGGTGAGCAGATAGCCCTCCAGCCAGCCCTGGCAGAGGTGCTCGGAGAGCACCTCCATCACCCGTCCGTCGACGCCCAGGTGCTCGTCGCCCGGCAGCCGCTCGGCCTCCCACACGCGGTCGGTCGCCTCGAACACGGCGCTCAGCCGGTTGGAGTCGGTCTCGTCGGGACCCATCAGGCGGAAGCGTTCGGGGTTCAGTCTGATGACGTCGCGCAGGAAGGCGCCGAGCACGCGCGTGGCTTCGCTCGTGGCCTGCGTGGGCGCGGGCACGTCCACCGCGTACTCGCGGAAGTCCGGTAGCTCCAGCGGGTGCAGCAGCAGGCCACCGTTGGCGTGCGGGTTGGCGCCCATGCGCCGCTCGCCCTGCGGCGCCAGCTCCGCCAGCTCCGCGCGCAGCGCGCCGGCCTCGTCGAAGAGCTCCTCGGGTCGGTAGGAGCGCAGCCACCGCTCCAGCTGCGAGAGGTGCTCGGCATTGGCCGCGAGGTCGGCAAGCGGCACCTGATGTGAGCGGAAGGATCCCTCCGCGGGCAGCCCGTCCACGAACTTCGGCCCCGTCCACCCCTTGGGGCTGCGCAGCACGATCATCGGCCAGCGCGGGCGGGCGGGGTCCGCGTCCGCGCGGGCGCGGCGCTGGATCTGTGCGATCTCGCTCGTGACCTCATCGAGCGTGGCGGCCATCAGCTGATGCATCGCCTCGGGCTCGTGCCCCTCGACGAATCGCGGTGCGTAGCCGTAGCCTTCGAGCAGCGCGCGCAGCTCGGCCGGCGGGATGCGTGCGAGGACCGTCGGGCTCGCGATCTTGTAGCCGTTTAGGTGGAGGATCGGCAGCACCGCACCGTCGCGCACCGGGTCGAGGAACTTGTTCGAGTGCCAGCTGGCCGCCAGCGGCCCGGTTTCGGCCTCGCCGTCACCGACCACGCAGCAGACGAGCAGGTCCGGGTTGTCGAACGCGGCGCCGCTCGCGTGCGCCAGGGAGTAGCCGAGCTCGCCGCCCTCGTTGATCGAGCCCGGCGTCTCCGGTGCCGCGTGGCTGGGGATGCCGCCGGGGAAGGAGAACTGGCGAAAGAGCCTGCGCAGCCCCTCCTCGTCGCGGCCGATATGGGGGTAGATCTCGCTGTAGGTGCCCTCGAGGTAGACGTTGGCCACCATCCCCGGGCCGCCGTGTCCGGGCCCGGCGATGTAGATCACGTCCAGGTCGCGCTCGCGTATCACCCGGTTGAGGTGCGCGTAGATGAAGTTCAGCCCGGGCGTGGTGCCCCAGTGGCCGAGCAGCCGCGGCTTGGTGTGCTCGAGCCGCAGCGGCTCGCGCAGCAGCGGATTGGCCAGCAGGTAGATCTGGCCGACGGAGAGGTAGTTGGCGGCACGCCAGTAGGCGTTCAGCCCGCTCAGCTCGGCTTCCGAGAGGGGGCCAGGTGAAGCGCTCATGATCGGGATTCTCCGGTAGTTCCCGTCCTCGTATATGCGTAGAAGTCCGCAACAGCTCGGGTGGCCAGTCCGGAGGCTACGCCGCCGCCGTCCGCATAGCATCGACGACCGGCGATCAAAGGAGGCGGGAGATGTTCAAGAAGGTGCTCGTGGGAGTCGACGGCCGGCCTTACGGCCGCGACGCGCTGGCGCTCGCGCTGCGCCTCATGGACCCCGACGGCGAGCTGACGCTCGTCCACGTTCACAGCGGCGAGCTGCACCCCGTTCACGCCGTCACCCCCGGCCTGCTCGCCGAGGAGCACGACGCATCGATGAGGATGCTCGAACGCGAGCGCTCCGCCGCTGACGTCGAGGCCGAGCTGCTCAGCGTCATCGCGATGAGCCCAGGTCGCGGCCTGCATCAGCAGGCCGAGCTCCTGCACGCCGACCTGATCGCCGTGGGCTCCTGCAGTCACGGCGTGTTCGGCCGGGCGATGCTCGGCGACGACACGCGCACGGCACTCAACGGCGCCCCGTGTGCGGTCGCCGTGGCCGCACGCGGCTACGCCGAGCACCCGGCGCCCATCGGCAAGGTCGGCGTCGGATACAACGAGTCGCCCGAGAGCCAGGCGGCGCTCGCGCTGGCTCGCGAGCTCGCCGGCCGCACGAACGCGTCGGTGCGGGCCCTCGAAGTCATCTCGATTCCGACCTACGCCTTCACCGGCCTGATGCCCCCGGCCATCGGTGAGAGCATCGAAGAAATGCTGAAGGTGGCCAATGCCCGTATGCAGGCGCTGCCGGGCGTCGAGGGCAGCGCGGTGTACGGACTCACGGGCGAGGAGCTCGCCGCGTTCGGCGACCAGCTGGACATCCTCATCGTCGGCTCGCGCAGTTACGGTCCGTTGCGCCGCCTGATGCTGGGCAGCACCTCCGACTACCTCCAGCGCCACGCACGCTGCTCGCTGCTCGTGCTGCCCCGCGTCGCCGAGGCCTCAGCCGTGGACGGCGACTCGCCATCCGAGACGCACGCCGGCGCGAGCGCCTGATCGCGCGTGCAGGGACGCGAGTGCCCGCCGCGCGCGCAGGGACGCGCGTGCAGGGCGGCCTACTGTGGGCGGCCCACGCTGCGCCGGCGCACGCATCGGCGCTGCACGCCTTGCAGGCAGTCGGTACCTTCCGGCAATGAACCACCGCCACTCAGGGTCCGATCAGGGCGCCGCGGCCGGCGAGGCGGCTCCCGGCCAGAGCATCGGCATCGTCCTCGCCGACGACCACACGGTCGTTCGCAGCGGGCTGCGGATGCTGCTCGACAGCGAGAGCGACTTCGCGGTGGTGGCCGAGGCGAGTGACGTGGAGAGCGCGCGGCGCTATGTCCGCGGCCACCATCCCCAGGTGCTGGTGCTCGACCTGAACATGCCCGGCGGCTCGAGCCTCGAGGCGATCCCCCTCATCCGCGAGGAGTCGCCGGGGACGCAGATCGTGGTGCTGACGATGCAGCAGGAGCCGGCGTTCGCGCGCGAGGCCCTCGGCGCCGGCGCGCTCGGCTATGTGCTCAAGGAGGCCGCCGACGACGAGCTCGTGGAAGCGGTCCGCAGGGCCGCCGTCGGAGAGAGCTACCTGAACCCGAGGCTCGGGGCCCGCATCGCCTCCGAGCCGCCCCCGGGGCCGCCCGATGATCTCTCCGAGCGGGAGGTCGACGTCCTGAGGCTGATCGCCCTCGGCCACACCAACGCCGAGATCGCCGAGCAGCTCTATCTCAGCGTGCGCACGGTCGAGACCCACCGCTCGCACATTCAGCAGAAGCTGAGGCTGTCCACCCGCGCCGAGCTCGTCGGCTATGCGCTGGAACGCGGGCTGATCGGCGAGCAGAGCAGCTGAGCGGCGCTCAGCTGCTCTGTTCGGCGCGGCTCAGCTGTTCGGCGCGGCTCAGCTGCTCTGCTCGGCGCGGTAGTGCTCTTTCCAGATCAGCTTGTAGACCGGAATCCAGCGGGGGATGCGGTTGATGACCGGGATGAACGGTATGCAGATGAACGCCAGGCTCAGCACGCCCATGATGAGCAGCACCTGGATGTCGGCATTCGGAGATGACTTCATCGGTTCGACCTGATACCAGAGGGCGTACAGCCACAGCCAGGGCTGACCCGGATAGCTGCCGGTCTCGTTCATCAAGCCCCACTGGTCGCCCAGCAGGTGCTGTTGTTCGGCGCGTTCGGCGAGCAGCCCGCCGTCGGCCATGAACAGCAGCGGCTTGGTGTAATCGGTCTGGAAGAACTGCCTGCTGGTCACCAGGCCGCCTTCGAGGCCGCCGCTCTGGGCGAGGCTCTGCAGGCTGGCCATCATCGTCGGAACGGGGCCGGCGCCGGTCGCCTTGACCGTCACGGCGCCCGTGCTCTGGTTCACCGACACGGTGCTGGGCGGCGTCTTCTTTTCTTCCACCGCCGTCGAGTATTCTTCAAGCGGCTTCGCGTAGGCTTCGGCCCATTCCTTTTTCTGCTTTTCGGGCGCAGCCTTGTATTCGGCGAGCGCGCTCTTGAGCACCGGGTCGTTGGGGATAGTTTCGAGTGGTTTGACCACGTAGTCTTCGGCCGTGTTGATCGGATGGCTCACGCCGAGCCATCTCTGCGGATGCAGGAACAGGAAATGCTGCACGCTGCCCGAGCTGTGGTTGTAGGGCGGACCGTATTCGGCCGTCGAGCTCGTCCCATCCAGCTCCAGGGCCGCCGCGGTGGCGAAGTCGGCCGGCAGTTCGTGCGACCACTGGCCGATCGTGCTCGACTTGTCATCCGGCGAGGAGAAGAACACGCTGAGCAGCACCGCCAGCAGGCCGATCACCCCGACCGCGATGCACAGCTCTTTGACCAGGTCGTACGGCGCGTAGCGCCCTTTCCAGGGCTGCGTTTCGTCCTTCGGACCAAGGATGCTCATGAGTCCGCCCCGCTCGCGCTCGGGACGGGACCGTCGCCCGCGGGAGCCGCGGCCGGCAGCTTCTTCTCGAGCTCAAATGGGGGCACGACGCCGTTGCGGCGCACGAGCAGAACGTGCCCGGACACGAGCAGCACGACCGCTATCGGCAGCAGCAGGATGTGGTAGCTGTACATCTGACCGAAGTTGGTCAGGTTGAAGAACGCGCCCACGCCGACGGAGTTCATCGCGTCCTTGGCCTGGGTGGAGATCCACTGGGCATCGAAGTTCTGCTGGGAGACGTAGCCGGTCAGTGCGGCGGGGACGGCGACCAGGAACGTGATCGCCCCCGTGACCCACACGCGGCCGCGGCCTCCGCGCCAGGAGGCCATCCAGTACTTGCCCCACAGGTGCACGACCATCACGAAGAAGAACAGCTCCACCGACCACAGGTGAATGCTGTTGAAGAAGTGCCCGACCCCGGTGTCGTGCCACCAGGCCGGCCCCTTGAGGGTGATGATGCAGCCGGAGCCGATGATCACGATCAGCGAGGCGATGCTCGCCACGCCGAACACGTAGATCCAGGACGCGACGTAGGTCGGCTGGCCGTCGGGGAGGAGCCGCTCGGGCGGCAGCGCCTCGACGCCTTTTTCGCGGACTTTGACCGTCCAGGACTTCGCCGGGGTCCCCGGAACGGTACTCATGCTGCCCCTCCGCCGCGACGGGCCGCTGCGCGCTTGGCCGCGCCCGGGAACGGCAGCAGGATCGCGAGCACGAACACCACGAGCATCAGGCCGATGACCACCACGTTGGCCACCGACAGGTGGATGAAGTGCCAGTCCACGGTATGCGCGGGATGGTTCAGGTTGAAGACCGCGCCCATCATGCCTGTGCTCAAATGCTCCAAGACCCGCCTCCTCACATCGCTCTAGAGATCGAAGTCCGCGGAGCCTACGTGCTCGGTGCCCGCTTGGCTATCCGTACTATCCCGCAGCCGCCGCCATCTTCCCCACAGAGTGGATTCCCGCCGGCGTGCTCGCTGCCGGCGATCGCCTGCTCGACGCGCGCATTGGGGCGCGACGCCCTGTGTTCCGATGCCGATCGCGACCACGGCGGCGCCGCCGCGAACTCCTCGTGCGGCTCAGAGCGGCCAGTAGTGGCCGACGTACGCCGCGGCGCGTGAGGTCAGCAGCCCCTCCGGCGCCGCTGCGCGCGCCGGCTGGGCCCCGCTGAGCGCGGCGAGCGTCGCCTGCACGCATCGGGCCAACGCAGCCGGTTCATAGCCGCCCTCGAGAACCGCTCCGAGCGGGGCGCCGAGCTTGGCCGCGAGGTCGCGGACGTGGCGTGCCATCTCGGCGAAGGAGGCGCTGCGCAGGAGGCAGCCGGCGAGCGGATCCTCGCGATGGGCGTCGAAGCCGGCCGAGATCAGCACGAGCTCGGGCTCGAACGCCTCGGCGACGGGCAGCGCCACGTGCTCGAGCAGAGACAGCCACAGCTCCTCCTCGGAGCCGGCAGGTACGGGAAGGTTGATCGTGTAGCCCTCGCCGGGGCCCGAGCCCATGTCGGCGAGCGCCCCCGTCCCGGGGTAGATGCCCGACTGGTGGATGCTGGCGAAGAGGACGTCCTTGCGGCGACGGAACGCCTCGGCGGTGCCGTTGCCGTGGTGAACGTCCCAGTCGAGGATGAACACGCGTCGGACGCCGAGCTCGCGTAGCGCGAACTCGGCGGCGATCGCCACGTTGTTGAACAAGCAGAAGCCCATCGCCCGAGCCGGTTCGGCGTGATGGCCGGAGGGGCGCACGCCGCAGAACGCCAGCCTGGCCTCGTGTGCCATCAGTGCGCGCGCCATCTCGCAGGCGCCGCCCGCCGCGTGCAGTGCCGCGCGGTAGGACGGCTCCCCGACAAAGGTGTCTGGGTCGATCGCGCCCCCGCCGGACTGGGACATCTCCCTGATCCGCTTGACGAGGGCGCCGCTGTGGATGAGTTCCAGTTGAGCCTCATGCGCGGGCGGCGCCTCGCGCAGCTCCCAGCCCAGCCAGTCCTCCTCGGCCAGCCTCCGCTCGATCGCCAGCAGCCGCTCGGGCGTGTCCGGATGAGCGGGCATGTGCGCCCGCGGATCGTGCTCCAAGCAGGCCGGATGGCGGAAGTAGAGCGGGGCGCCCTCGGGCTGAGCGGGCTCGCCATGCATCGCCGTGACTCTATGACTCGCGCGGCGCGAACGCATACCGCCCGAGGCGCGAACGCTACGCTTGGCTGCGTGCGTGCCATGCCCACAGCGCCGATCGCCGCCGGGTCGCTGATCGTCGGTTACGGCGTCGCGGCGAGCACCGGCTCGCGAGCGCTCGGCGGTGTCGTGCTGCTGCTCGGCGGCCTGTGGTGCATACGCGCATGGAGCACGCGGCACGGGGTCGGCACCGCGGCACGGCTCGCCGGCTTCGGCCTCGGCGCGTTCGTCGTCTCACACGTGCTTGCGCTGGCCATCGGGCCGTGGCCGTCGGTGCTGTGCGTGTCGGCTGCCATGGCGCTCGTCGCCTGGACCAAGGCCGACGCGCTCGGCGTCTGAGCGGGACCAAAGCCGACGCGCTCGGCGTCCGGGCGGCCTCGCGGCCCGTGATTCACGGGCGCAACCAGCACCGGCATTCCGTCTGAGCAGGAGCTAGGCTTCTTGCGCCATGGCGTCCGCCACCGTCACATCTGCCGGCGCTGCGGCGGATACCGGGCCTTCCGCGTTCGAGCGCCCGGACTTCGAAATCGTCCCCCGCAAGGGCCTGCCGATCGTTGCCGCCGTGCTCGTGCTGCTGGTCATCGCAATCGCTGTGGACGAACTGTGGCCTCTGATGTTCCTCCACGTCGTCGCAGGCGCCTCGTGGACCATCATCGACCTGTTCCTCGGCTTCGTCCTTGGACCGATCATCGGGCGGCTGTCGATGCCCGCGCGCATCGAGTTCACGACCAAACTCATGCCCAAGATGGTCCTGATCATGCCGACGGCCGTCGCCGTCACGCTGGCGGCGGGCTGGCAGCTCGCCAGCAAGCTCGAATACAACCTCACGAGCTATGCCCATCACGGCTGGGTGGTGGCGAGCTTCATCGTGGTGGGGATCATGGCCGTGATCGCGCTTGGCCTGCTCGAGCCGGCGAACATCGCGGTCCTGACGGAGCTGAAGAAGCCTCGACCGAATCCGGCGGTGGTCGAGCGGCTGATGAAGCGGTTCATCTACACCGCCGGCGCGACCGGCCTGATGCAGGTGGCGACCCTCGTGATCATGACCCGGCTGGCGACGTTTTGAGCGAGCAGCGGCTCAGCGACGGCGATCTCGGCGGCGAGCGATCCCTGCCGCCGGTCACGCAGCTCGGGATGCTGTCGTTGGCCCTGATCGTCGCCGCCGTCATCTATCTCTCCGCGCACCTGCCCGAACACGTCCCGCTCGGCCCGGCGATCGCGCTGCTGGTCGCCTCGGCACTGCTCTTGATCGGCAACGTGCTCGCGCTGTCGCGCACCGAGGGCTTCGCCTGGGGGCGATTCCTGGAGGTGGGGCGCTGGGCGCTGCTGGCATATGCGGTGATCGCGGGGTTGATCGAGTACGTGTTCCTGCGCAACAACACGAGCGGGGGGCCGCTGATCGTGCTGACGCTGTGCCTGCTCGTCTTCGCGCTCACGGTGCCGGTGCTGATCGCATTCACCGTCGCGCGCTACGACGGCCCCGCTTGATCGCCGTCATGCGCTGCGGGTAGCTTCCCAGGGTGCGCCGGCCGGCGGCGAGGAGCTGGTGGGATACTTGGGGCCGTGACCTACGACCCCGATCTCGGTCGCTCGCTCTACGTCGCCGCGGCGGATCGCTACGAGGCGATGCCCTACCGTCGCTGCGGGCGCAGCGGCCTGCAGCTCCCGGCGATCTCGCTCGGGCTGTGGCAGAACTTCGGCGATGACCGCCCGCTGGCCAACAGCCGGGCGATCCTGCGCCGCGCGTTCGATCTCGGGATCACCCACTTCGACCTGGCCAACAACTACGGTCCCCCGTACGGCAGCGCCGAGATCAACTTCGGGCGCATCTTCGCGGAGGACCTCCGGGCCCATCGCGAGGAGCTGATCATCTCGACGAAGGCCGGCTACGACATGTGGCCGGGCCCTTACGGCGAGTGGGGATCGCGCAAGTACCTGCTCGGCAGCCTCGAGCAGAGTCTCAAACGGATGCGCCTGGAGTACGTCGACATCTTCTACTCGCATCGCTTCGACCCGGACACGCCGCTGGAGGAGACGATGGGCGCGCTCGACAGCGCAGTGCGCGGTGGTCTGGCCCGCTACGTCGGCATCTCCTCCTACGGCCCGCGGCGGACCGAGGAAGCGGCCCAGCTTCTGCGCGATCTCGGCACCCCACTGCTGATCCACCAGCCGTCCTACTCGCTGTTGAACCGCTGGATCGAGCAGGAGCTGCTCGACGTGCTCGAGCGCGAGGGGATCGGGGCGATCGTGTTCTCGCCGCTGGCGCAGGGGCTGCTGAGCGACCGCTACCTCGAGGGCATCCGGGAGGATTCGCGCGTGCGCCGCGGCCTGCACTTCTCGGCCGAGCTCATCACCGAGGAGAACCTCGCGCGCGTTCGCGCGCTCAACGAGATCGCGGTGCGGCGCGGGCAGACGCTCGCCCAGATGGCGATCGCCTGGGCGCTTCGCGACGAGCGTGTGACCTCGGCTCTGCTCGGGGCGAGCAGCGTCGAGCAGCTCGAGCAGAACGTGGCCGCTCTGCAACGGCTCGATTTCGACGCCGACGAGCTCGTCGAGATCGACCGCTACGCGCAGGAGGGCGATGTCAACCTGTGGGCACGCTCGAGCGCGGGCTGAGTGCTCGCGCTCGCTGCGGCCGGAAGCCGCTGCACCCGCCGCGCGGGAAGAAGCCCGAGCCCTCTGCGGTCTGTTATTCGGGTGGCAACAGGCCGGGATGGGCGTGTTCGTAAGCGATGCGCAGTTCGATCGCACGGACGACCGCGGAGAGCTGTCCGCGCTGTCTGCTCGGGCCCCGGTGGCGACGGGAGCGGTTGGGGCCCGCCTGCGCCAGCGCGCGCTCGGTGCTGCGCAGCAGCGTCGCCAGCCGCAACGGGGGCGGCGCGCCGTTCCCCCCGGGTCCGCCGGGCAGCGACTCGGTCACGGTGTGCCCGTCGCGCAGCGCGATCGTCGCGGTGAGAACGCCGCGGAAGAACTCGCCGTCGTAGACCGCGATCAGCACGTGCAGGGGCCCTGTCGGTCGCAGCGTGCGCACGTCCCGGGGCGTGCTCAGTGTCACCGACACGACATCCGGGCGGGCGACGGCGGTGATGATCGTGCGCCCCGGAAGCGTGCGCCGCTCGATCTCGGGCCTCGTGGGCTGAGCGGCGCTCTGACCCGGGAGGTCCGAGTAGGTGTCAGCCTGCTGGACGTCAAAGCTCACCTGTTGGCGACGTTCGGCGAATGGCGACAGCGCGCCCGGCCGCGATAGACAGCTGCTGCTGCTGCTCGTCATGGAAGGCCCGCTCATGAGCACGCCTGTGTCCTCTTCGATCGTCGTGAGACGGCCTTCGACTATGCGCCCGGTCGCGGTCGAGCAGTTGGCCGTGGCGGCGAATCCCCACGGCGCCCCGCCGTCCGGGTCAGGTGCCCGCGCCTGTGGGACGAACGGACCGGCCCCCAGCGGGAAGCGTGGACTCTCGCCTCCGCCGATCGTTCGCCCGCCGAGTCTGTAGATGATGTGCGGCGAGGCAAGCCAGTAGCGCCCTGGTAGCACGACCAGGAAGGCATGATTGGTGTCCATCGACACAGGTCGAGCGGGACCGGCGCCCAGCAGCACTGGATCGGTGGCGCCCGGCGGGAGCTCGCCGCTGAGCACCGTCCGGAGCGGACGTGGAGCGTAGGCGTAGGGGTTGTCGAGGTAGCTTTCGACCTGGAGCATGTATCTCATGCGAACCAGGTCCTTGGGTTCGTTGCAGCGCGCTCCCCCGGCGCCCGCGGATTCCTCTCCGACGCTGAGTGGGCGCGCGGGCGTCACCACACCCGGTTCAACCAGCGTCCCGCTGCGAGCGACGCCGACCTGTATGCAGACGAAGCGGCCCGGGCGTGCGCCCTGGCCGAAGCTGGCGCGCGGGTTCGGCAGGCCCTGCCAGCTGCGCAGCACCCACTGCGGTCCGCCGGCGGGATCGGCGACGTGAAGAGTTTCGCGAACGCTGCTGCGCAGCGGGATCTCAAACGGCGGGAGCGCCGCCTTGCTCGGCGGCAGCGGTTCGCGGTAGGGAGGAACGGGTGGTTCTTTCTCTGGGCCGTTATGCCCGTTCTGAAACCGGTCGTATTCGAGGAGATTGGCCGAGCGCGTGTAGGCGAGCGTCTGGCCGTCATGCAAACGAGCGGTGAGCGTCAGCGAGCGCGGGTCGACGTGTCCGTCCAGGACCGCCAGGAACACGCCGCCGCGGGGATCGATCGCCAGCCGGCGAGCAGGACCAGCGCCGGTGAGAGTCAGCGACTCCACGCGCGGCGCCGCGGCGCCGTAGACAAGCGTGCGCGCGGGATTGTTCCCCCATGGCCAGCCGCCCCCTTCGCCGCTGCCCGGGACGAAGCGGCGCATCAGGACGAACACCGGCTGCTGGCCCAAGCGACCGCAGACCTCCGGGGTCAAGGACGTTTCGAAACGGCTCGGATTGGCGCGACTGGGTTCCTGGGTCGCCTGCGCGCAGTTCTCGTCGGGGTAGGCCCCGGGCTCGATGTCTGCTTCGCCGCTCACCTGCCAGGGCGAGCCGCCCGCCGGGTCGGCGGCTTCGAACGCGGAGGACTGGGCGAAGACGACCGTGTGGGTGCGCCCGTCGCGGGCAACGACAACGATCCGAGGCCGCACGTCCTCCACGTAGCCCCGATACACCGTGATGAAGCTTCCGTCCGGGCCGAGTCGCAGCGCGCGTGCGCCGTCAGGTCCGTAGGCGGTCACAGACTGGGTGCCGTCACCGGCGACGCCGTTGACGACGGTACGGGCTTCTGCGGAGCTGGCCCCTGCAAACACGCGAGCGCCCGCGAGCACAGGCCCGTTGGGCGAATCAACGCCGCAGGAGTCGACTCCGCCGAGCGGCAGCACGCGAAACACGTGGTCAAGCCCAACGATCCCAAACTGACCGCCGAGCACCTGACCCACCGCCGAGCAGGTCTCACCGGTGCTCGTGCGTGAGAGACGAATATCCCAGGGTGGCGCATCCGCATCGGGGTCGGGCGCATCGAGACCGGCGAGCCGCACGCTGCCCGGTAGCGGCACGCCGTTCGACTGGAGGTCTTGTGCGTGAGGGGCCGGCAGCGGAGCACCCTGGCTGATGAGGAGCGCGGCGGCGGCCACGCCGGCGAGCAGCAGCGCGATCAGGATCGCAACGACGAGCGCGCGGTGTGCGCCGGGCACGCGCCGTGCAGGTGGCTCGCCGAGTCGAGCAAACTCCTGGCCCAGCTTCTCGAGCACCGTGAGCTCGTCCATCATGATCTTCCCCTCGTCGCCAATCCAGGCTCGAGCGCCTGACCAAGCGCGCGCAGGCCTCGTGATACCCGTGCCCGCGCGGCGGGCTGGGAGATGCCCAGGTGTCTTGCGACCTCCTCGTAGGGCTGCTCCTCGACTATCCGCAGCTGCAGCGCGCGGCGCTGCTCGGCGCTCAGGCGCTCGAGCTCGACGCTCAGTGCCTCCCTCAGCACGGCCAGTCCCGCTCGCTCCTCGATCAGCGCGAGATCGTCCTCGTGTGCGACCGGAACCTGGATGCCCAGGCGCCGCAACCCGTTTCGCTCAACTCGTCCGCGGCGCAGATAGCGCGACAGTCGCCGGCGCGCGATCGTATAGATCCACGCTTGGCGCTCCTCGGTTGAGCGCCCGCGTAGCCGGCGCCAGCCGATGTAGGCGGCGGCGAACGTCTCGCCGGTCAGGTCCAACGCGATCTCCGCGTCAAGCGTGCGGCGGGTGAAGAACACGAGCACCGCCTCGCTCTCCCTGCGGTACAGAGCATCGAATTCCCCAGGATCAGCCATCTGTACTCAATGTGCCATCGGAGCGCAACTTGTGACGCGTCCTTGGCGTTGCTTCTGCTTCCGGCGTGAGCGAGCGCGTTGCTGCCCGACGTCGCCGTTATCGCGACAGGGCAGTCCCTGCTCAGGCCGCCGACGGCGAGTTCCAGCGAGAGCTGCTGCCAGCGCGGGTCCGCCAGATCCACACCAGCGTCGCGATCATCGCGACGATCCCCACGATCAGCACGAGTACGCCGAGCGCGTGTACGTGGTCCGCCAGGGTGCTCGCGTGCATCGCAAGGCCCGGCGGAGGCCCGCGAAACGAGGGGTGCGGGACGACCGCGAGCCCGCTACTAGGGGATACGATCCCGAAGCGCGGCTTCGGGGCGATCACCATCAGAGCACCGACCAGCGCGACCGCGATTGCCGCGATCGCCGCGAGCGCCGCGAACGGCAACCATCTATTTGATGACGCGGCGGGAGCGGCGGGCGGCTGGGAAACGCCTCGCTCGGCCGCCCAGGACGTCGCGAACGACCGTGGATCGAAGGCGCTGTTCCCGAGCACATCCTCGATCGAGGCGCCGTCGGCTTCGGCCTCCTCGAGATCCGCCGTGAGATCGGCCGCCATCTCGTTGGCGAGCGAATCCGGCACCCGAAGCCGCTTCCACTCTCGTCGGCATTCCTTGACGAACTTGCTCACGGCTGCACCTCCGGCTCCACAAGATTGAGGGCGCTGTCAACGGCATCACGCGTCGCCCGCCATTCGGACACGCCGTCGGCGAGGGCACGCTGCCCGTCGGGGGACGTGCGGTAGTACTTTCGCGGCGGCCCGCCATTGCTGGCGGCGCGGTAGGTCTCGACGAGACCATCGCGCTCCAAGCGGCCCAGCAGCGGGTAGATCGAACCCTCACCGACGATCGACAGGCCCCGGGCACGCAGTCGCTTGGTCATCTCGTAGCCGTAGGCGGGCTCGTCGTCCACGACGGCGAGAAGGCACAGGTCGAGCACGCCACGAAGCAGTTGCGTGCGACGTTCAGCCGCTGCCATGCGTCACAAGATAGCAGCCATTGCCTTGCACCGCAAGTCATCTGATCGTTTGCCCAGGCTGGGCAGGCCTCCCCTGATTGCTTGCCCAGGCTGGGCAGCCTCCCGCGCCCCGCCGGCCCCCGGCACCATCTGGCGGTCTGTCGCTAGCGATCCCCGCTTGCCAAGCTGCTGCAGCGGTCGCACCGAACACGGCCGCCCGAGCCGGAGACGCGATGCTCGGGCTTGATCTCCTTGCCGTACTCGCACAGGGAGTTGTCGTGGTACACGTTCCGGTGGGTCGGCGGGTACTCGGTGCTTTCCGTGTGGAACGGCGTCTCGTAGGAGAGCTCGCCGTCTGAGCGGCCCACCGCCTTGCCTGCGCTGTCGAGCACTCTGCGGATGAGGTCGTACTGCGTGTGGACCAGCTGGTCGGCCATCTCCAGAGCGGAGTCGACGATCTCCTGCCGCCTGGACGGGCCCTCGCCATGCGGCAGCGCCGGCAACCTGTGGTCGACGGCGTCGACGAACTTGCGCACCGCCTCGATAGCGGCCCGCTGACCATCCTCGAGGGACTGGGCTACTTTCTCGGACAGCTCGGCGGTCCTGTCGACCGCGGTCTTGGATCTGCTCGCGGCGGGACGCCCGCGAGTCGCCGTCGCTTTCACCGGCCTCTTGCGCTGAGTCTTGGTCTCGGCCATCGTGCGCTCCCTTCGGGGTTTCGGTTCTAGCTCCTCGGAGACGCTACGCCGAGACACGCCGGCGGACAGGCGCACAAGGCCACAGGCCGACTGCACAGAACCCGCATGGCGCCAGGCGGGGTCTAGCGCCCAATCCCCAGCTCTAAGGGTTCAAGACGACCGGCAGCGACTTCAGCTGGTTGATGAACGGCGATTCGACGTACGCGGGGTGGCCGTCGATCGCGATCCGCGGGTAGCGCGCGAGCGTCTCCTCGAGCAGCACCTTCAGCTCGAGCCGCGCGAGCGCGGTCCCCAAGCAGAAGTGCCTGCCGCCGGCGCCGAACGCCTGATGCTCGGCTTTGCGCCGTAGGTCGAAGCGGTCGGGGTCCTCGTAGCGCGTCTCGTCGCGGTTCGAGCTCACGTACCACATCACGACCTTCTCGCCCTCCTTGATCGGCTGGCCGTGAAGCTCGGTGTCGCGCGTCGCCGTGCGCCGGAAGTGCGCAAACGCCGGAAACATCCGCAGCGACTCCTCCACCGCGTCCGGGATCAACGACGGGTCATCGAGCACCAGCCGGCGCTGGGTCTCGTCTTCCATCAGCGCGCGCATGCCGCTGCAGTACGTCGCCTTCGTGGAGTCGTTGCCGGCCGCCATCAGAAGGAAGAAGCCCATCACGATCTCGTGGTCCTCGAGCTTCTCCCCGTCCACTTCGGCGTGCACGAGCACGCTCGTCAGATCGTCGGTCGGGCGCTCGCGGCGCGCGGTGATCATCTCCTGGCAGCGCGCGAAGATCTCGGGCACCAGCTTGCCCATGACCGCGTCGATCCCGTCGGGGTTCAGGTCCGCGTCCCCGGCGCCGAGCGTCGCGTTCATCAGCTCCGCCCAGATCGTGTCGTCCTCGGGCGGGATGCCCATGAAGCTGCCGATCACACGCGCGACGACGGGCTGCGCGACGTCGCCGACCAGATCGCAGCGCTCGCAGCCCTGCAGGCGGTCGAGCACGCCTTGCACGATCTCCCTGATCCGCCCCTCGTGGTCGGCGATGCGCCTGGGTGTGAACCCGGCCTGGAACAGCGCCTTCACGCGGTCGTGCTTGGGCGGGTCCATGCCGATGAACATCGCCCGCGTCAGCTCGAGCGGCATCACCCCCGCGGCCGTGATCCCTCCCACTTCGGAGGAGTACGTGCGCCAGTCGCGGCTCACGGTGTGCACATCGTCGGCCGTGGTCACCGACCAGAACCCCGCCTCGTCGGGGAATTCGTTGATGTGCTCGGTCCAGTGCACGGGGCACTCGCCGCGCAGCCGCTTGAAGACCTCATGCGGAGGCCCGTCCTCCCAGAGCCCGTCCTCGGTCAGTTCAAGGCTGCGGATGTCGCCTTCTACGGTCGCCATGGCACCTCCCTCGTGGTGGCTCCTATCTGCTCGGATGATACCTGGCTGGCTGGCCAAACAAGTCGTCTCGGTCGGATGCCTGCCACGCTACCGACTTTCGCAGGGGCTGCGGTCGCGCAAGCCGCGGGCCGCGCACTGCGTTTGCAGGCGTGAGGACTCCCGGCGACGTCCGTGGCTCGATCGGCGTAGCTTTCGTGCCGTGAGCGCGGTCAACGACCTCAGCGAAGAGACGCTCAGAAGCCTCGCGCAGACGCGGGTCGAGGAGGAGACGATTCTGAGCCTGTACCTCGACCTCGACCCCGAGCGGTTCGCGACGGCCCCCACACGCGCGAGCGAGATCGATTCGCTGCTGGATGGCGCGCACCGGGAGATCGAGTCCGGCGAGCGCTCGCACGCCGAGCGGCAGGCGCTGCGCGCTGCCCTGGAGCACGCCCGAGAGCTTTTCGAGGGGCAGTCGTGGGCTGACGGCGCCCGTGCGCTGGCCGTCTTTCTGTGTGAGCCGCTCGGGCTCTCGCGGACGCTACGACTGCCTCATCCGGTGACCAGCGCGTTTGTGATCTCAGATACTCCATTCATCGCCCCCCTGACCGAGTCGGGGCCCGTGGGGCGCGTGTGCGTGACCCTCGTCGACGAGCGCTTCGCTCGCCTCCTGCGCGGCTCGGCCGACCAGCTGCACGAGGTGCTCTCCTTCGGCGACCCCGTCCCCGGCCGCCAGGATCAGGGCGGCTGGTCGCAGGCCCGCTACCAACGCTCCCGACACGAAGACGTCAAGGCGCACCTGCGTCGTGTCGCCGGCACGCTTCAGCGGCTCCTGCGGATAGCGCCCTACGACCGCCTGCTGATCGCCTGCACCGAGCAGCTGTGGCCGCGCGTGGTGGAGGAGCTGCCCTCCGATGTGCGCGCGCTGCTGCACGGCGAGCGCCTCTCGCTCGACGGTGGGCACGTCGAGATCGAGGACGTCGTGCGCGCGACCGAGGCCGTGCTTTCAGGGGAGCACCGCGCGCACGAGGACGCTGCGCTCGCGGAGCTTCTCGAGCATCACGCCCGCGACGGCGGCGAGAGAGCAGCAGTCGGGCTCGACGAGGTGCTGCTCGCGCTGGTCGAGCGGCGCGTCGGCACGCTCCTCTATCAGGCGGAACTGTGCCCGTCCGGCGTCTTGTGCCCTCGCTGCGGCTGGATGGGCGTCGCCGGGGAGAGCTGCCCAGGGGACGGGGCTCCCCTGGAGCCCCGCGCGAACATCCTCGAGGACGCGGTCCGGTCAGCCGTGAGCCAGTCCGCCGAGATCCTCCCCTTGCGCGATCGCCCCGAGCTGGGCCCCTTTGGGGGAATCGCCGCCACGCTGCGGTTCTGAGCCGGCGTTTGCCTCGATGGCGCGCACGTCGCTCACCAGTAGGCGCCTCGCAGCAGCTGAGCGACGGCACGCTGGAGGGCGGACGCGGACTCGCCCTCGTCGAGGTTCCCACGGGCCGCCGCCGAATCCGGAAACGCTCGATACGCCGCGCCGAGGATCTCCTTTGCCACCGCCGGCGAGATCGCGTACCCGACCTCGGTGAGCGCGCCCAGGCGCGGACCGACGTGCTCGGCACGGGTGCGGATCGCCTCGCAGATGAGCCCCGCCCCCTGCTCGGGCGAGAGCGCCGGGAACCGGTCGTAGAGTCTGGTCGGAGCACTCATCGGCGTGCGCACGAGCGGCATGTGGATCGTTGTGAACTGCACGCCGTCGTCGGCGCACTCGGCGGCCGCGACGCGCGTGAAGGCGTCGAGCGCGGCCTTCGAGGCGATGTAGGCGCTGAATCGCGGCGCGTTGGTCTGCACGCTCAGAGTGCTCACGTTGACGATCTGACCGCTGCGGCGCGCGCGCATGTCGGGCAGCAGGCCGAGGATCAGCTTGACCGGGCCGAAGTAGTTCAGTTGCATCGTGCGCTCGAAGTCGTGAAAGCGGTCGTAGCTGAGCGCCAGCGAGCGACGGATCGAGCGGCCGGCGTTGTTCACCAGGACGTCGATCGCCGGATGCTCCTCCAGCACCCGCTCGAGCAGCTCGTCGATCGAGCGCTCGGCAGAGAGGTCCGCGCTGTAAACCTCGGCCAGGCCGCCGCACGCCTCGATCTCGCGGGCGGCCTCCCCGAGCCTTGCTGTCGTGCGCGCCACGAGCAGCACCCTGGCGCCGGCCCGTCCGATCTCGAGCGCGGCGGCCCGGCCGATCCCGCTCGACGCGCCGGTCACCATCACCGTGCGGCCGTCGACCGCGCTGCGCAGCGAGCGCGCTCCGAGCAGCGGGCCTGCGGCGGACTGCGCGACGCGGCCCACCGACCGGGCGAGCGCGCGGGACGCTGACGGTGCGGGTATCCGAGGCGTCAGCGCCACCGCGAAAGCCGTCCAACTCCAATAGGCGCCAACAAACGACCCAAGTCCATACTCAGGCACCGCAGGGACGCGAGACGCCGAGCCATGTCCCGTTCACCCGTCCAGCTGCTAGGAGATCGTGTCGTTCGTGCGTTCTGCTCGCTCGGCGTCGTCGACCGCCCAGGCGATCCTCTGGACAAGCTGCGCGGCGGCGAGGTCGCTGCTGAGATGCACCGAATGGACGCGCTCGTCGAGGAGCACTGGGGCGTCGTCACCTCGCTGGGGTTGGTCGGTTGTGACGATGATTCTTGGCATGTGATCTCCGGGTCGGGGTTCGGTCGGTACGGGGTTCGGTCGGCATCGAGTGGCCGACGCGCCGAAGCTGGGAGCGCCGGTCCATCCGCATGAGAGCGTCCGGGTAACTCGTCCGGTAACTGTCTCCTCCGGCTGGAGGCCTACTTCGTGTCGCCTGGCCTGCTCACTGCCCTGCCGGCGCTGTCTACGACCTTGCGGATGAAGTCGTACTGCGTGTGGACCAGTCGGTCGGCCATCTCCAGGGCGGCGTCGATGATCTCCTGACGCCTGGAGGGATCCTCGCCGTGGGGCAACGCTGGCAGCGTATGGTCGACGGCGTCGATGAACTTGTGCACAGCCTCGATCGCGGCCCGCTGACCGTCCTCGACTGACTGCAGCACCTCCTCCGACAGCTCGGCGGACCTGTCGACCCCGGTTTTCGCCCTGCGCGCGAGCGACCGGCCTTTGGGAGCCGTCGCCTTCGCGGTCGTGCTGCGCTGAGTCTTGGCTTCAGGCATCGGCGGCGCCTCCATCACTTTCGGTGAACATATGTTGACTGAGATTAGCGTGCGCGATTCGCGGCGTCAATGCCGGAAAACCCGCAAGTGTGTCGGGTGTCGTCCGTTCCCTTCGTAAACATGCATTTACCGAAACGTCAAGACCAGAGCCGCGGTCAGCCGCGAAGCGGCGCGCTACGTTGAGATGACCCGCGGCCGAGAAGCCACGGCGTAAGCGGACGACGACCCGAGGAGACGACATGAAGGCAGTGCGCTTTGACGAATACGGCGGGGTCGATGTGCTGGAGGTGCGCGAGGTCGAGGATCCTGTCGCGGGTCCGGGAGAGGTGCTCGTGGCGGTCAGGGCGGCTGGCATCAATCCCGGCGAGATCGCGATCCGCGAGGGGCGTCTTCACGAGCGTTGGCCGGCGACGTTTCCTTCCGGCGAGGGCACCGACCTCGCCGGTGTGGTGCAGGCGGTCGGCGCCGGCGTGAGCATGTTCGCCGTCGGGGACGAGGTACTCGGCTGGACCGAGCAGCGAGCGAGTCACGCAGAGCTCGTCGTGGTGCCGGTCGATCAGCTGACAGCCAAGCCGGCTTCGCTCTCGTGGGAGGTGGCGGGGTCGCTGTTCGTCGTGGCACTCGCCGCCTATGCGTCGGTTGACGCGGTTGCTCCGCAGGCGGGCGAGACGGTTGTGGTCTCGGCCGCGGCGGGCGGGGTGGGCTCGGTCGCCGTCCAGCTCGCGCGGCGCACGGGGGCGAAAGTGATCGGCCTGGCAGGTGAGCGCAACCACGATTGGCTGCGCCGCCATGACATCGTTCCGGTGACCTACGGGGAGGGGCAAGCCGACCGGATCCGGGAGGCGGCCGGCGGCTCGATCGACGCGTTCATCGACACCTTCGGCGACGGCTACGTCGATCTGGCGATCGAACTGGGTGTCGCTCCGCAGAGGATCAACACGATCATCGACTACGGCGCGGTGGAGCGACTCGGCGTCCACGCGCAGGGCACCCACGCGATTGCCAGCGCGTCGGTGCTCGCCGAGATCGCGGACCTCGTGGCCGAGGGAAGCATCGAGATACCGATCGCGCGCACGTTCCCGCTGGAGGAGGTGCGCGATGCCTACCGTGAGCTGGCTGCGCGCCATACCCACGGCAAGATCGTGCTGCTGCCCTGAGCCGGCGGGTTCGGATCAGCGAACCAACCCGCCTCGACCGTGCACGCCGCGCGAGGCGTCAGCCCCCTCTGAAGCGCGCGGCCTCGTCGGAGCCGCCGGTGGCGTCGCCCGCGCTGTAGGAGTGCGCTCCGGTGCCGGCCAGGCGGCCGCCGTCCACGATCAGGTATTCCTCGCGGATTCCTCGCCCGTCGAACCAGCACTCGAGGATCTCGCGCGTGCCGGCGGCGTAGCGCGCCTGCGCCGAGAGGCTCGTGCCGGAGGTGTGCGGCGTCATGCCGTGATGGGGCATCGAGCGCCACGGGTGATCCCGGGGCGCGGGCTGGGGAAACCACACGTCGCCGGCGTAGCCCGCCAGCTGCCCGCTCTCGCAGGCGCGAGCGACGGCGTCGCGATCGCAGATCTTCCCGCGCGCGGTGTTGATCAGGTAGGAGCCGCGCTTCATCCTGGCGAGCAGCTGCTCGTCGAACAGGTTCTCGGTCTCGGGGTGCAGGGGCGCGTTGATCGTGACCACGTCGCAGACCTCCACGAGGGTCTCCACGCTCTCATGGAAGGTCACGCCCAGCTCCTGCTCGACCTCGGCGGGCAGGCGATGGCGGTCGGTGTAGTGCAGGCCGACCTCGAACGGCTGCAGCCGTCGCAGGACCGCCGAGCCGATGCGACCGGCCGCGACGGTGCCGACCTGCATTCCCTCGAGGTCATAGGAGCGAGACACGCAGTCGGCGATGTTCCAGCCGCCGCTGACGACCCACTGGTAGGAGGGGATGTAGTTGCGCACGAGCGCGAGGATCATCATCACGACGTGCTCGGCCACGCTGATGCTGTTGGAGTAGGTGACCTCGGCGACGGTCAGGCCGCGCTCGATCGCTGCCTGCAGGTCGACGTGGTCTGAGCCGATCCCGGCCGTCAGCGCGAGCTTCAGCTCGGGTGCCTTGGCGATCCGCTCGGCCGTCAGGTAGGCGGGCCAGAAAGGCTGGGAGATGACGACCTCGGCGTCGCCGAGCTCGCGCTCGAAGACCGAGTCGGGACCGTCCTTGTCCGAGGTCACGACCAGCTGGTGCCCGCGGCTCTCCAGGAACTCGCGCAGCCCCAGCTCGCCCGAGACGCAGCCCACCAGCTCCCCGGGCGTGAAGCCGAGGCCCTCGGGCGTGGGCGTGCTCTGGCCGTCGTGGTAGCGCTCGATGTGCGGGATCTCCGCGCGCGCGTAGGACGGGGGATAGCCCTCGAGCGGATCGTCGTAGAGCACGCAAAGGACCTTCGCCATGGCCTGACCCCTTCGTCGATGGTTGCCCGCCCGGCTGCTCGGCAGACTGCGAGCGGGAGAACAGGCGATTATGAGCGAGCGCGGGGCACTCTGTATCGTCGGTCGTGATGCGGGCGAATGCTGGCTCTCGGCGCGATGTCTGAGCGGGTTCGGCACCCGCTGTTCGCGCGCGCCTACGGGCGGCTTGCGCGGAGCGGCGAAGCGCGCGGGGGAGCCGAGCACCGTCGCCGGCTGCTGGCCGGCTGCAGCGGCCGCGTGATCGAGATGGGCGCCGGCAGCGGCGCCAACTTCGCGCACTACCCGATCACCGTCGAGGAGGTCGTTGCGGTCGAGCCCGAGAGCTACCTGCGCGCGCAGGCGCGGCGCGCCGCCGAGCGCGCTCCCGTCCCCGTCTCGGTGGCCGATGCGCGCGCGGAAAACCTGCTCTGCGAGACCGGGTCCTTCGACGTCGGCATCGCCTCGCTCGTGCTCTGCACGGTCGCCGATCAGCAGCGCGCGCTGGCGGAGCTGTTCCGCGCAATCCGCCCCGGCGGGGAGCTGCGCTTCTACGAGCACGTGCTTGCAGAGCGTCCCGGCGAGGTGCGCCTGCAGCGTCTGGCCGATGCGACCTTCTGGCCGCGGATCGCCGGCGGCTGTCATCTGGCGCGCGACACCATGGCGGGAATCGAAAGGGCGGGGTTCGCGGTCGAGCGCTGCGAGCGTTTCGCCTTCAGCCCGGCGCGGTATCTACCGCCGGCGGCCCACATCCTGGGCGTGGCCCGGCGCCCCTGACCCCAGCCGCGCGCGCCCCCGGACGGCCGCTCGGACATAATCCCCGGCGATGAGGGCCATCCAGATCGTCGAGGAGTCCGGTCCAGACAGCGCGCTGGCGCTGCGCGACGTGCCCGAGCCCGAGCCCTCCCACATGCTCACGCCGGGCGCCGGTGTCGTGGTCGACGTGCACGCCGCCGGGGTCTCCTTCCCGGAGCTGCTGCAGACGCGCGGGCAGTACCAGATGAAACCGCCGCTGCCGTTCGTGCCCGGCAGCGAGGTGGCCGGCGTGGTGCGCAGCGCTCCCGACGGGGCGGCGGTCAGGCCCGGCGAGCGCGTGGCGGCGTTCTGCGCGCTGGGCGGCTTCGCCGAGACCGCGGTCGCGCCCGAGTTCTTCACCTTCGCGCTCTCGCCGGCGCTCGACTTCGCGCAGGGAGCGGGTCTGATCCTCAACTACCACACCGCCTACTTCGCGCTCGCCATGCGCGGCAGCCTTCAGCCGGGCGAGACCGTGCTCGTCCACGGCGCTGCCGGAGGCGTGGGCACGGCTGCGCTGCAGGTGGCCAAGGCGATGGGGGCGCGCACGATCGGGCTCGTCTCGACCGAGGCCAAGCAGCGCGTCGCACGCGAGGCCGGCGCGGACGAGGTCGTGCTCCTCGCCGAGAACTGGAAGGACGAGGTCAAGGAGCTCACGGGCGGCGGCGTCGATGTGGTGCTCGATCCCGTCGGCGGCGAGCGCTTCACCGACAGTCTGCGCTCGCTGCGCGAGGATGGCCGCCTGATCGTGGTCGGCTTCACCGGCGGCTCGATCCCGGAGGTCAAGGTCAACCGGCTGCTGCTCGCCAACACCGCGGTCGTGGGGGCCGGCTGGGGCGCGTACGTGATGGGCAAGCCCGATCTCAACCGCAGGATCGGCGCAGAGGTCAATCGCATGGTCGACGAGGGCTTCATCCGCCCGATCGTCGGCGAGCGCTTCCCGCTGGAGCGCGCGGCCGACGCGCTGAAGACGCTGGATGAGCGCCGCGCGACAGGCAAGATCGTGCTCGACGTGCGCGCCGACTGACCAACCTCCTCAGGAGCTACTACTAGCCGGCCTTCAGCAGCTCGCGCCACATCGCGGCGTCGACGTCGGCGGGCTCGGTCGAGCCGATGAAGTCCAGCAGCGTCTCGGCGAAGCGCGCCGGCTCGTCGAGCTGGGGGAAGTGCCCGGAGGAGGGAAACAGCTCGAGGCGGCTGTGGGCGACGTGTTCGTGGGCCGCCCGGCCGTGGGCGACCGGAATGATGCTGTCGCGCTCGCCCCAGATCAGCAGCAGCGGGAGATGCTTGGCCAGATACAGCCGGTCCCTGGCGTCCACGCGCTGGCCGCCGGGCTCCACGACGGCGCGCAGCGTGTGGATGAAGGCGGCGCGCGCCTCGGGGTCCGCGAGCGTGTCGTGCGCGTCGGCCATCTCCTTGATGTCGGTTGCGATGCGCAGTCCGATGCGGCTGAGGATGCCGGCGGCGAACCGGCCGGCGTCGAGCACGCGAGTGGCGGCCAGGAGCGGCATCACGAGCTCAGAGCCCGGCAGCGCGGCAGCGCGCAGCAGCGGGCTCACATCGCGGCCGAGGCCGCCGCTGTCGACCAGCACGAGTCGCTCGCACAGCTCGGGAAACTGGTAGGAGAGCTGCATTGCGATGCCGCCGCCGAGGGAGTGCCCGACGAAGGTCGCGCGGTCGTGGCCGAGCGTGAGCAGCAGATCGCGCACGTGGCTTGCGTGGTTGCCCAGCGAGTAGTCGCCTCTGGGCTTGGCCGACTCTCCGTGCCCGATGAGGTCGGGGGCGATCACGGTGAAGCGTCGCGCGAGCGCCGGTAGCACGCGCCCCCAGGTGGCCGAATCCGAGGTGATCCCGTGGATGAGCACCACCACCGGCCCGCTGCCCGCCTGCCGGTAGGCCACCCGATGCCCATGCAGGGACCGCTCGCGGACCCGGAATTCATTCACTGGGCGCAGCATCCGACCTTCTCTCGATCGTCGTGCCCGAGTACGGTAGCGCAGCCGCCGGACCGGGCCGCGTTGGCCGGCCGCGGGGCGCCGTCCGGCAGGGGGCGTTGGTCGGCCGCGGGGCGCGATCCGGCGGGGGGTTATCCCCACTGCATCACCCGGGGGCTGGCCACCGGCGAGTGGGTGGCCGCCCGCATCGACAGGCGGCGCGGCCGTCGTCAGGATGGACAGGCATGACCCCCCCAGCCGTAGTCCTCGCGGAGAGCGAGCAGGCGCAGTCTCCGCGCGGCGCGCCCGACGCGGCGGCGCCCGACGCGGGCCCGACCCCGGAGGAGATCCAGGTCCCCGTCCTCGAAGGCCTCGACCGCGCTGTCACGGCGCTGATCACGGGTGTGCCGCCCCTGCTGCTCGTGCTGGCCGGCTGGCAGATGTGGAAGCGCGAGCTGCAGCCCCGCGACATCGCGATCCTGGTGATCATGTACGTGCCCATCACGCTCGGCGTCACGGTCGGCTTTCACCGCCTGCTCACGCACCGCAGCTTCAAGACCTCTCCCGCGATGCGCGGCCTGCTCGCCGTCCTCGGCACGATGGCGATCGAGGGCCCCGTGATCTCGTGGGTGGCCGACCACCGCAAGCACCACGCGTACTCCGATCGCTTCGGCGACCCGCACAGCCCGCACGTCGACCACGGTGGCGGCTGGCGGGGGGCGCTCCGCGGTCTCGCCCATGCCCACGTCGGATGGCTGTTCGACCACAGCCAGCGCGGCGCGCGCGAGCGCTTCGCGGCAGATCTGGTCGCCGATCCGGTGGTTTCCTTCGTGGACAGGACCTTCGTGCTCTGGTCGCTCGTCGGCCTCGCGCTGCCCTTCGGCCTCGGCGTGCTGATCGGCGGAACGCTCACGGCCGGACTCGAGGGGATGCTGTGGGGCGGGGCGGTGCGCGTATTCCTGCTGCACCACGTCACCTACAGCATCAACTCGCTGTGCCATTTCTTCGGCCGGCGGCGGTTTGCGACCGATGACGAGTCGCGCAATCTGCTGTGGCTGGCGCCGTTCTCCTTCGGGGAGGCCTGGCACAACAACCATCACGCCTTTCCGACCTCGGCGTTCCACGGCATGGGGCGCCGGGAGATCGACTTCTCGGGCCTGCTGATCTCGGCCCTGGAGCGCGTCGGGCTGGTCTGGGAGGTACAGCGCGTGAGCCCCGACAGGCAAGTGGCCAAGGCGCTCGAACGCTGACGAGCCGCGGCGGGGGGCTGCGTGGGACGATAGCCGGGATGAGCGAGCGCGCTCAGCTTGCGGCACCGGTGCCGCCACGAGAGGGATCCCCGCCCCGGCGGTGGATGCCGACACTCGCGGCCGGCCTGTCGATCGGCGAATACGCACGCTCGCTGGTGCGCCGCCTGGCCCTCCTGACCGCGGTGCTGCTGGGCGCCATCTGGGCGCTGGGTGCTCAGGGCTACTTCTGGCCGGCGTGGGCCTGGCTCGGCCTGATCGTGCCCGTGCTGCTGGACTACACCGCCGACTGGGCCTGGCGCCAGCCGCCGGGGGCGGTGCGCCGGGTGGCGTGCGTGTGGGCCCTCGTGAGTGTGGCCGCGGTGATCCTGATGCTCACCTGGCTGTTGACCTGGCTGCTCGCGGGTGTCGAGCGCTTCTGGCCGGCGTGGGCGCTGCTGGGTCTCGCCACCGCCGGCAGCGCCTACTCGCTGGTCGCGCTGCACGACCGCGTGCTCGTCGCTCACGGCCGGCGAGCGTTGCGGGCCAGGATCGACATGCTCACCCGCACGCGGCGCCAGGCGGTCGCCGCTCAGGCGGCGGAGCTGCGCCGGATCGAGCGCGATCTCCACGACGGCGCGCAGGCGCGGCTGGTGGCGCTGACGCTGCAGCTGGGACGGGCCGAGCTGCGCCTCTCCGAGGAGCCAGAGCTGCTGCAGCTGATCCACGAGGCCCAGCGTGAGGCGCAGCTTGCGATCGCGGAGCTGCGCGACCTGGCACGCGGGATCGTCCCGCCGCTGCTGGCCGACCGCGGCCTGGCGGCGGCCGTGGAATCGCTTGCGGCCCGCTACGGGATCGGCACGGCGGTCGCGGCCAGCACCCACCGCCGGCTCGCCCCGGCGGTCGAGAGCGCGGCGTACTTCGTGATCGCCGAGGCCCTCACGAACACCGCCAAGCACGCGTCGGCCGAGCGCAGCTGGGTTCGCCTGAGCGACGAGCGCCGCTGGCTGAGGGTGGTGGTCGGCGACGACGGCCGCGGCGGCGCGGACCCGGAGGGCTCCGGGCTCGCCGGCCTGCGCGCGCGGGTGGAGGCGCTCGACGGGAGGCTCAGCGTTGACAGCCCCGGCGGTGGCGGGACCGTGCTGGAGGCGAGCATCCCGTGCGGGTAGTGATCGCCGAGGACCTCGCGCTGCTGCGCGAGGGACTGGTGGCGCTGCTGCGCGAGAACCAGATCGAGGTGGTGGCCCAGGTCGAGGACGGCCCCGGACTGCTGCGCGCGATCGCGGGTCACCAGCCGGACCTGGCGATCGTGGACGTGCGCCTGCCGCCGACGTTCAGCGACGAGGGCCTGCTGGCGGCGATCGAGGCGCGCCGGCGCCAGCCGGCGCTGGGGGTGCTGGTCCTCTCCCAGTACGTCGAGACGGCCTATGCGAGCGAGCTGATCGGCGAGAACACGGCGGGCATCGGCTATCTGCTGAAGGAGCGCATCGGCGACGTGCGAGCCTTCCTGGACGCCCTGCGGCGGGTGGCCGCCGGCGGGACGGTGATCGACCGGCTGATCGTCACCGAGCTGCTGGCCCCGCGTGCGGGCCCGATGGACCCGCTCTCGCGTCTCACGGCGCGCGAGCGCGAGGTGCTCGAGCTGATGGCCGAGGGACGGTCGAACACCGCGATCGCCGAGAGCCTCGTCGTCACACCCGGCGCGGTCGAGAAGCACATCACCAACATCTTCGTCAAGCTCGATCTGCCGGCCTGCGAGGACGATCATCGCCGCGTGCTCGCCGTGCTCGCCTATCTGCGCGTGGCCCGCTGAGCTGCGATCGCGAGCTCGGCCCGGCGCGCTGGCCCTGCGCCCGAAGTGCGCCCGACCTGCGCGGGGCACCCCGCGGAACTGATAGAAAACCCGCTTGGGAATGGAAACCTCGGCGGGAAGGTCGTGAACGACTGATGATGGTGATCGGGGCTGGGCTCCCGCGTACGGCCACGACGACGCAGATGTTCGCGCTCGAACAGCTCGGCTTCGGTCCGTGCTACCACATGCGCGACCTGCTTGCGGACCTGGAGAAGGGCCTGCCGCTGTGGGAAGCCGCTGCGGCGGGCTCGCCCGACTGGAGGGCTATCTTCGGCGGGGCGAACTCGACGGTCGATTGGCCCTCGGCGCGCTACTACGAGCAGCTGATGGAGACCTATCCGGAGGCGAGGGTGCTGCTGAGCGTGCGCGACAGCGAGGACTGGGTGCGCAGCATGCGCGAGACCGTGTGGGCGATCTTCCAGGGCGACTCGGTTCTGCACCACCTCTCCGACGCACGCGCCACCCTCGACCCGCTGTGGCGGCGCTACACCGACCTGATGCGCCGCATGACCTGGGACGATGCGACCGGCGTGCTGGCGGGCGAGACGTTCACCGACGAGGGCCTCGCCGCGGTGATGCTCCGCTGGAACGAGGCCGTCAAGGACAAGGTCCCGGCCGAGCGGCTGCTCGTATGGAACCCGTGCGAAGGCTGGGATCCGCTGTGTGACTTCCTCGAGGTCGCCCTCCCGGCCGAGCCGCTGCCGCGCCTGAACGACACGACGTCCTTCCGCGAGGGCATCATCGGCGGCGCGCTGGACGTCGTCAACGAATGGTGGGACGCGCGCGAGCGTCCCACGAGCGGTTTGCACGGCGCGGCGCTGAATTGAGCAGCGATGCCTGAGGCAGGGACCCCGGTGGGCGCCGATCTGCTGTCGAGGGTGCGTAGGGAAATCGACGCTCGCCTGCGCGAGCTGCGCCCGCTGGTGGCCGAGTACGAGCGCCTGCTCTCCGCTGGCGCGTCTCGGCGCGCCGCCGCCGCGGGGCCGGCGAGGCCGGCAAGGCGCCAGGGTCGCGCCGCCGCGGCCCCCGCCGAGCGCCCGCGCGCGCGGCGCGGCGCGGCCGAGCAGGCGATCATCGCGGCCCTCGAGCACGGTTCGCACACGGTCGCTGAGCTCGGGGTGGTTACGGCGATGTCGGGCGCGATCATCCGCGACAATCTCCGGCGGCTGCTGAAGGCCGGGACGGTCACGCGGGCCAGGCGCGATGGCAAGGCGGCCTACGCGCTGAGCCGCCCTCCCGGGGGCTGAGGCGCGCTGGAAACGCGCCGCCGACCCCCTGTTTGGGGGGTTGGGCGCCGATCGCGCCCGTCGCGGCGGTCGCTTCCGTGGGATTCTGCAGCGATGGCCGAGGTGGCACCGCCGACATCGCACCCGCCGCAGCGGAGGCGGCCGGGGGCCGAGGCCCCCCCGCGCGCGAGCGCCGGGCACATCGAGGTGCTCGAGGTCGTATCGGACCTGCTGATGGGCGTCGGCGAGGGCTCGCCGCCCGATGCGTTCTTCAGCAGCCTGTGCGAGGCGATCTGCCGCCTGACCGCGATGCGGCGGGCGGTCCTGTTCCGCTACGACAGCGCGCGGCGGCGGGTGCGCGCGGTCGGCGCGCACGGCATCGAGCTCGAGCGCTTCGCCGACCTGTTCGTCACGATCGACTCGGTCCCGGTCGCGCGCAGGGCGCTGGTCGAGGACCGGATACTCGAATCGGTCGGTGCCGCCGACTTCAACGTGCCGGCGTCGGTGCGCGATCTGCTCGAGGGGGTGCGGATCGTGTGCACGCCGATGGCCGCAGCGGGCCGCTTCGTGGGAGTCGTGCTCTCCGAGCGCGAGGCGGCCGTGCCGGAGATGGACGAGGACGAGCGCCACCTGCTGTGGACGCTCGGCAAGGCGATCGCGATGGCCTCCGTCGCCCGCGAGGCGACGGCCTACGACGAGCAGAGCAGGCAGCTCCAGCAGCGGATCGATCTGGCGCGCGAGATCCACGAGGGGGTCGTGCAGCGCCTCTTCGGCGTCTCGCTGGCGCTCTCGCGCGAGGAGCTGCTCGATGCGGACAGCCAGCAGCGATGCGCCGCCGAGGTGCAGACGGCGCTGGCCGACCTGCGCACCGCGCTGACGCGCCCGCTCGGGCATACCTCGCGCCCGACGGCCGTGACCTTCGCGGAAGAGATCGAACGGCTGCGCGCGCTCTACCCCGAGCTGGGGATCGTGCTGGAGCGCGGCGGCGTGGAGGTGCCGCCCAACCTCGAGGCGCTCGCGCAGTCGATCCTGGTGGAGGCGGTGCGCAACGCGCGCAAGCACGCCCAGGCGAGCAGCGTGGGCGTATCGCTGGCCCACGAGGGGGGTAACTTCGTACTGGAGGTGCGTAACGACGGAGCACATCTGCACAACGGCGGCCGCGGAGGCGTAGGCCTGCGCCTGGCCACGCTCGAGGCGCTCCAGCACGACGGCGTGCTCGAGTACGGAGAGTCCGAGCCCGGAGCGTGGCAGGTGCGGCTGGTCGTGCCGACCGGCCAGTGAGCGCGCCGGCTCGCATATCGGCCGAGCAGCCCGACGGGGCGAGGTCCCAGCGGCGCCTGCGCGTGCTGGTGGTCGACGACCACGACGTCGTGCACTGGGGCTTTCGGCTGATGCTCGGCCAGTTGCCGTGGGTGGACCGCTGTCTGAGCGCCCGCAACGGCGCCGAATCGCTCGCCGTGTGCCGCCGCTACGAGCCGCACGTGGCCCTCGTCGACCTGTTCCTCGGCGGCGAGTCCGGGCCGGAGATCTGCGAGCGGCTGCGTGCCGAGGCGCCGGCGCCGCGGGTCCTGTTGATGTCCGGCGCGGGGGGCATCTCCGCCCGCGCCGCTCGGGCCGCGGGGGCGGCCGGCTTCATCTCCAAGGACTGGCCGGCGCCTGAGATCGCCAAGCTCGTGCGCATGGTGGGCGACGGGATGGAGGTGTTCAGGGACACGGCCAGCCCGTCGGCGCCGGCGCTGACCGACCGGGAGAGCGAGATCCTCGGCCTGATCGCCGGCGGGGCCACCAACCGCGAGATCGCCCAGGCGCTGTTCCTCTCGCCGCACACGGTCAAGGAGCACACGAGCACCCTCTACCGCAAGCTCGGGGCCCGCAATCGGGCGGACGCCGTCCAGCGCGCTCAGCGCCTGGGCCTGCACCGCTGAGCAGGCGCCCCCCGAAAGGCACGGAGCAGACCCCCCGTTCGAGGGGTTTGCGCCCCGCCGGCGGCCCGCGGGCGGGGCGGAGCGGAAAGGGTGTGCGCGGTGTCCAGCGGTCTCACAGCGGGCCTGTTCCCAGGCCAGGGAAGCCAGACGGGCGATCTGCGCGAGCGTGTGCAGGGGGCGGTCCCCGAGCTGGCGGAGCGGTGCATGGAGCTCGTCGGGGAGGACCCGTTCGCGCGCGTGGCCGAGAGCACGCGCTTTGCCCAGCCGGCGATCTTCTGCGCGAGCATGGCCGGCTGGGCGCGGCGCCCGGCGCAGCTGCGCCCGCTGGCGCTGGCCGGGCATTCGCTCGGCGAGCTGAGCGCGCTCGTCGCGGCGGAGGTGCTCGATCCGCTCGCCGGGCTCGAGCTGGCTGTGCTGCGCGGCGAGCTGATGGCCGGATCCGGCCCGGGCGGGGAAGGGATGCTGGCCGTGCTCGGCGCCGATCGGCAGCTCGTCGAGCGCCTGGCAGCCGAGCACGGCGTCGTGCTGGCCAACGACAACGCCCCTCGCCAGGCGGTGCTCGCAGGCCTCCTCGGGCGGCTGCGCGAGGCGGCCGGACAGGCGCGCGAGCAGGGGGCTCGCGCGATCCTGCTCGACGTCGCAGGCGCCTTTCACACCCCTGCGATGGCCGCGGCGGTCCAGCCCTTCCGTGCCGCGCTCGAGCAGCTCGAGGTTCGCCCCGGGGCGATTCCGGTGATCTCGGGCGCGAGCGCGAAACCGTTCAGCGACGTGCGCGCGGAGCTTGCGGCGGCGATCGTCAGGCCGGTCCGCTGGCGGGCCACGATGATCGCATTGGGCCAGCTCGGCGCTGAGCGGTTCGTGGACTTCGGGCCCGGCGACGTCCTGGCCCGGCTCGTGCGTCGCAACCTGCCCGGGGCCGAGGTCCTCGATCCGGGCGCGCTCGGCGACCCGCTCGCCGTGGGGTCAGGCGCTGGCGGCTGACTCGCAAGCCCTGCCCGTGCTCGACGCCGCGGTCCTGCGGGGCCGCGCGGCGACGCGCACGGCGGGCATCGTGGGGCTGGGGGCCGCGCTTCCGAGGCGCCGGGTCTCGAACGCCGAGATGGCCGCGCGGGCCGGTGTGAGCGCGGAGTGGATCGAGCGCCGCACGGGCATCAGCGAGCGTCGCCATGCCGCGCCCGGGCAGCGCGTGAGCGACCTGGCGTCGAGCGCCGCACGGAGGGCGCTCTCGGACGCGGGCCTCGATGCGCGCGAGATCGATCTGGTGCTGGTGGCGACCGTGGCCTCCGATGAGATCACTCCTTGCACCGCGCCGCTGGTGGCACACGAGCTGGGCATCGCGGGCGCGCCCGCGCTGGACGTCGGCGCGGCCTGCGCCGGCTCGATCGCGGCGCTCGCGCACGCGACCACCTGGATCGAGTCGGGTCGCGCGCGCAACGTGCTGGTCGTCGGCGCGGAGATCCTCACGCGCTTCATCGACTTCGCCGATCGCCGCACCGCCCCGCTGTTCGGCGACGGCGCCGGCGCGATGGTGGTCTCGCTGGGGGCCGACGGCGTGATCGGGCCGATCGTGCTCGGCAGCGACGGCGCCGCCGCGCAGGCGATCCGCGCGACGCGCGCTGCGGGCGTGCTCGAGATGGAAGGCCATGAGACGTTCCTGATGGCGGTTCGGCGGCTGTGCGAGAGCACCGAGCAGGTGCTCGAGCTCGCGGGGCTGACCCTCGCGGAGGTCGACCTGTTCGTCTACCACCAGGCCAACTCGCGCATCCTCGCGGCCGTGGCCGACCGGCTCGAGCTCCCGCGCGAGCGGGTGTTCGACTGCATCGCCCGCTTCGGCAACACGAGCGCGGCGAGCGTGCCGCTGGCGCTCGGCGAGGCGGTCCGCGGCGGAGCGCTGCGGCCGGGGGCCCGGGTGGTGCTCGGCGCCGTGGGCGCCGGACTGGTGTGGGGCGCGAGCGTTCTCAGCTGGGGTGAGGCATGAGCGCGGCGAGCGAGCGCGAGGGCTGCGCGCTCGTGACGGGCGGCTCGCGCGGGATCGGCGCGGCGATCGCCTCCGCGCTCGCGGCCGACGGCTGGCCCGTGGCGGTCAACTACCGCAGCGGCGCGGAGGCGGCCAGGGACACCGTCGAGCGCATCGAGCGAAGCGGTGGGCGCGCGTTGGCCGTGCGCGCCGACGTGAGCGCGCCGCACGAGCTGGATGCGCTGTTTGACGGGCTCGAGCCGCGGCTCGGTCGCGTGCTGGTGCTCGTCAACAACGCCGGCATCCGCAACGACGAGCTGGCGCTCTCGCTCAGCGACTCCCACTGGGACGAGGTGATCGACACCAACCTGTCGGCCGCGTTTCGCGCCACCCGGCGGGCGCTGCGGGGCATGATCCGCGAGCGCTTCGGACGCGTGATCAACCTCGCCTCGGTTGTCGGGCCGCGGGCCAACGCCGGGCAGTCCAACTACGCGGCCGCGAAGGCCGGGATGATCGGCATGACCAGGACGATCGCCGTCGAGGTGGCGCGGCGCGGGGTGACCGTCAATGCGATCGCGCCGGGGCTGATCGACACCGACATGACCGCCGGCCTGGACGGCGCGATGCTGAGCGCCGTTCCCGCCCGGCGGGCCGGCCGCCCCGAGGAGGTGGCTGCGTGCGCGCGCTTCCTGGCCTCCGAGCAGGCCGGCTATGTGACCGGCTCGACCCTGTATGTGGACGGCGGCCTCAGTGCCTGATCGCCCGCTGCCTGCCACGACGAGCTGCGCGCATCGAGCAGATGCGCACCGCAGTCGCAATACCAACGAACCGGAAGGAGCGCGATGAGCACCGCCGTCAGTGAAGAGCAGATCGAGAGGCTGGTGGTCGAGTCCCTGCAGACGTTCGGGGCCGACCCCGAGCAGATCAGCCGTGAGGCGACCCTGGAGGACCTCGACATCGACTCCCTGGACCTCGCCGAGCTTTCGCAGATCGTCCACGACCGCTTCGGCGTCGAGTTGAAGGGCGCGGACGTGGCGGAGGTCAGGACCGTCGATGACGCGGTCAGGCTGATCGCGGGACGTGTATAGCGAGGTGGAGCCGGTGGCGGTCACCGGGGTGGGCGCGGTCACGCCGCTGGGTGTGGGCGCACGCGCGCTGCACGAGCGCTGGAGCGCCGGGGTGTGCGCGGTGCGCGACGGCGAGGCTCCGTGCGCGGACTTCGAGCCCACCGACTTCCTGTCAGTCAAGGCGGCCCGTCGCGCGGACCGCTTCACGCAGCTTGCGATCGGGGCGTGCGCGGAGGCGCTTGCCGACGCGGGCCTCGAGCAGGAGCTGCCGTGCGCGGCCGATCGCGTCGGCTGCGTGCTCGGCACCGGGATCGGCGGCATCGCCACGCTCGTCGACGGCCAGGACACGCTGCGTGAGCGCGGCAGCGAGTGCGTCTCACCGCTGGCGGTGCCGCTGATGATGAGCAACGCGGGCGCGGCCGCCCTGTCGATGCGCCACGGTCTGCGGGGTCCGAGCTTCGCCCTCAGCACGGCGTGCGCCTCGGGCGCGCACGCGATCGGCAGCGCCATGCGGATGCTCCAGAACGGCGAAGCCGACGCGGTCGTGGCGGGCGGCTCGGAGGCCACTCTGACGCCGCTGGCGCGCGCGGCGTTCGGCTCGCTCGACGCGCTCTCCAAGAGTGGCATCTCGCGTCCGTTCGATGCCCGCCGCGACGGCTTCGTGATGGGCGAGGGCGCGGCCGTGCTCGTGCTCGAGCGCGCGGACTGCGCGCGCGCGCGCGGCGCGCGCGTGTATGGGACGCTCCGGGGCTACGGCGCCAGCTCCGACGCGTTTCACCTGACCGCGCCGCGCGAGGATGGAGCGGGCCAGGCCGCCGCGATGCTGGCTGCGCTGGACGACGCCGGCGCGGCCGCGCACGAGGTCGACTACGTCAACGCGCACGGCACCTCCACGCCGTTGAACGACCGGTCCGAGACGCACGCGATCAAGCTCGCGCTGGGGGAGCACGCCGGGCGGATCCCGATCTCCTCGACCAAGTCGGCGATCGGCCATCTGCTGGGGGCGGCGGGCGCGGTGGAGGCCGTTGCGACGCTGCTGGCGCTGCGCGATCGGATCGCGCCGCCGACGCTAGGCCTGTCCGAGCCGGAGCCGGGCCTCGACCTCGACTACGTGGCCGGCTCGGCGCGAGCGCTGCGCGCGGCCGGCGCGGCGGAGGCGAGGCCCGCGCTGGCGCTGTCGAACTCCTTCGGCTTCGGCGGCCACAACGCGGTGCTGTGCCTGGAGGCCGAATGACGCTCGCGCTGCTCGAGCGCCCCGACGAGCGTCTGACCCCGCTCGAGCGCCTGGAGGTGCTGAGCGACCCGGGCTCGCTGCAGCTGCTGCGCAGCGCGGTGCGCTCGCGGCGCATGGGCGAGCGCGCACGTCCCGGCGACGGCGTGCTCGCCGCGCATGCGCGGGTGGACGGGCGAGCGGTCTGCTGCTATGCGCAGGACGCTTCCTTCGCGGGCGGCTCGCTGGGGGAGGCCCACGCCGAGACGCTCGTCGAGGTCCTGCGGCTGGCCGGGCGCGCGCGCGTGCCGGTGATCGGCTTTATCGAGTCGGCCGGTGCGCGCATGCAGGAGGGCCTGGCCGGACTGTCGGGTTACGGCGCGATCTTCCGCGAGCACGTCCGCCTGTCGGGGCGGGTGCCGCAGATCTCGATCGTCTGCGGGCCGTCCGCGGGCGGCTCCTCCTACGGCCCGGCGCTCAACGACTTCGTGATCATGAGCGGCCGCGCAGCGATGTTCCTGACCGGCCCGAGCGTCGTGGCGGAGGTGACCGGCGAGCACGTGGCGATGGCCGCGCTGGGCGGTAGACGCGTGCACGAGCGCAACGGCGTGTGCCACTTCGCCGCGCCGACCGAGGTCGATGCCGCGCTGATGGCGCGCGACCTGCTCGACTACCTGCCCCAGCATGCCGGCCCCGCGCCGCAGCTGTGGCCGAGCGTGCCCGCGCCTGGGATCGCGCCGGAGCGCGCGGTGCCGGCCGAGGCGCGCAAGGTCTACGACGTGCGCCACGTGGCCGCCGCGGTGGTGGACGGCGGGCGCCTGATGGAGGTCAGCGCGCGCTGGTCGCGCAACGTGGTCTGCGCGCTGGCGCGCCTGGATGGCCGGGCGATCGGGATCGTGGCCAACCAGCCGCGGCACCTGGGCGGCGTGCTCGACGCCGCGGCCTCCCAGAAGGCGGCCCGCTTCGTGCGCACGTGCAACTCGTTCGGGCTGCCCCTGCTCGTGCTCGTCGACACCCCGGGCTTCCTGCCCGGCTCGCGCCAGGAGCGCGAGGGGGTGATCCGTCACGGCGCCAAGCTCGTGCACGCGTTCGCCGAGGCGAGCGTGCCGAGCGTGACGGTGATCCTGCGCAAGGCATTCGGAGGCGCGTTCATCGCGATGAACTCGAAGGCGCTCGGGGCCGACTACGTGTTCGCGTGGCCGGACGTCGAGCTCGGCGTGATGGGTGCCGAGCAGGCGGTGGGCATCCTCCACCGCAAGGAGATCGCAGCGGCGGATGACCCGCCCGCGCACCGGCGCCGGCTGGCGGGCTCCTACGCGGCCGAGCACCTCAACGTCGAGGGCGCGAGCGCGGACGGATTCGTCGACGAGGTGATCGCCCCGCAGAGCACGCGCGGCCGGGTGGCCGCCGCACTCGAGGTCCTGGACGGCGTCGACCGCCCGCCATCGCGCGCGAGCAACATCCCCTTGTGATGCTCGCGGGACGTCGCCTGCTGATCACCGGGGTGCTCGACCGCCACTCGATCGCGTTCTGGACCGCGCGCCGCGCCCAGGAGCTGGGCGCCGAGGTGCTCCTGACGGGCTTCGGGCGCACGAGGCGCATGACCGAGCGCGCGGCCGCGCAGCTGCCGGCGCCGGCAGAGGTGCTCGAGCTGGACGTGAACAACGCGCAGGACATCGAGCGGGTGCGCGAGCGGCTGAGCGCTCGCTGGGGCGCGCTCGACGGTCTGCTGCACGCCGTGGCCTACGCGCCGCCGGATGCGCTCGGCGGCGGCTTCATGAAGACGCCGCTGCAGAGCGCCGCGATCGCTTGGCAGACGAGCGCGTTCTCCCTGCAGGCGCTCGTGGCGGGGTTGCTGCCGCTGCTGGAGGCCGCGCCGCAGGGGGCGGCGGTCGTGGGGCTCGACTTCGACGCGAGCGTGGCGTGGCCGTCGTATGACTGGATGGGCGTGGCCAAGGCGGCGCTCGAGGCGGTGGCGCGCTATCTGGCGCGCGATCTCGGCCCGCGCGAGATCCGCGTGAACCTCGTCTCGGCGGGTCCCGTGGAGACGCTCGCCGCGGGCGGCATCCCGGGCTTCTCGGAGCTCGCGGAGGTGTGGGCGAAGACGGCGCCGCTGGCGTGGGATCCGGAGGACCCTGGGCCGGTGGCCGACGCGGCCTGCTTTCTGCTCTCGCCGCTCGCGCGCGCGATCACCGCGGAGATCGTCCACGTGGACGGCGGCTTTCACGCGATTGGCTGTGCCTCCCCCGTCGCGGCCACCTCCGCGCTCGCCACGCGATGAGCGGCGCGATCCTGCTCACCGGGGCGAGCGGCTTCCTGGGCATGGACATCCTCGCCCGCCTGATCGACGCCGGCGATCAGCAGATCCTGCTGCTGCTCCGCGCGCCGGACGAGGCCGGCGCGAGCGAGCGCCTGGAGGGGGTGCTCGCGCGCCTGTATGAGGAGCGCCCGCCGGGTGCGGAGCGGGTGCGTGCGCTGCGGGGAGATCTGCGCCAGCCCGGCATGGGGCTCTCGCCGCGCGACCGCGACGAGCTCGTTGGCTCGGTCGAGCGGATCGTGCACTGCGCGGCATCGATCTCCTTCGAGCTGTCGCTGAAGGACGCGCGCGAGATCAACGTGGGGGGCGTGGCGGGGGTGATCGAGCTGGCGCGGGAGATAGCGGCGGGCGGGCGGCTGCGCCGCCTCGTTCACGTCTCGAGCGCCTACGTCAGCGGCCGCCATGCGGGCGTATTCGAGGAGGGCGATCTGGACGTGGGCCAGGAGTTTCGCAACACCTACGAGCGCTCCAAGTACGAGGCCGAGGGGCTGCTGCACGCGGCCACGGACCTGCCGCTGGCGATCGCGCGGCCGAGCATCGTGGTCGGCCATCAGGGCAGCGGCTGGACGCCGGCGTTCAACGTGATCTATTGGCCGATGCGCGCGTTCGAACGGGGCCTCCTGCAGGAGCTGCCGGCGCGGGCCGATTCGATCGTGGACTTCGTGCCGGTGGACTATGTGACCGACGGGATCGTGGCGCTGCTCGAGCAGCGCGACGCGCGCGGCGCCTACCACCTGGTGGCGGGCGAGCTGGCGCTGAGCGCGGGCGAGCTGGCCGAGCTGCACGCCGCGATGACGGGCCACCCGCCCGTGCGCTTCGCGCCGCTCCACACCGCCGCCGGCCTGCCGGCGGGAGCGGAGGCGTTCGCGCCGTACTTCGACGTGCGCTGCGCCTTCGGCGATGCGCGCGCGAGCGGGCTGCTCGAGCGGGCGGGCGTGGGCAAGCCCGATCCGCGCGACTTCCTGGCCGCCCTGCTCGCCTACGCGCGCAGCACGGCCTGGGGCAGGCGCCCGCGATCGCGCCAGGCGTCGTTCCGCTACGCCGGCCTCTCGGCGTAGGCCGGCGCACTGCCGGTCAGCGCACCCCCGCGGCCGCGCGCCGCGCCGCGCCGTGGGAGCCGCTCAGAAGACGGGCGTCTCTGAGTAGTCGCCGAAGACCTGCTGCAGGGACTGGACGATCTCGCCCTCGGAGGCGTGCGCGCGGGCGCAGTCGAGCAGCGGCTCCATCAGGTTGCGCTCCTCGTGGGCCGCGTGCTCGCGCAGCGCGGCGAGCGCGCGCTCGACGGCGGCGCCGTCGCGGCTCGCGCGGGCGGCCTGCAGGCGGCCGATCTGCTTGCGTTCGAGGGCGGGGTCGACGCGCAGCGTGGGGATCGGCTGCTCGTCGCTGGCGAGGAAGCTGTTGACGCCGACGACGATCCGCTCGCGGGCGTCGATCTCCTGCTGCAGGGTGAAGGCGGCGTCGGCGATCTCGCGCTGGGGGTAGTTGCGCTTGACCGCCTCGACCATGCCGCCGAGCTGGTCGATCTTGGCGAAGTACTCGTATGCGCGCGCTTCGATCTCGTCGGTGAGCGCCTCGATGAAGTAGGAGCCGCCGAGCGGGTCGACGGTGTTGGTGACGCCGGTCTCGTGCGCGATCATCTGTTGGGTGCGCAGGGCGATCGTGACGGCCTCCTCGGTGGGCAGGGCGAGGGCCTCGTCGTAGGAGTTGGTGTGCAGCGACTGGGTGCCGCCGAGCACGGCGGCGAGCGCCTCGATGGCGGTGCGGACGATGTTGTTGAGCGGCTGCTGCGCGGTCAGGCTGACGCCGGCGGTCTGGGCGTGGAAGCGCATCTGCCAGGAGCGCGGGTCCTTGGCGCCGAACGTGTGGCGCATCTCCCGTGCCCAGATGCGCCGCGCGGCGCGGTACTTGGCGATCTCCTCGAAGAAGTCGATCTGGGCGTTGAAGAAGAAGGACAGCCGCGGCGCGAACTCGTCGACGTCCAGCCCGCGGCCGACGGCCTGCTCGACATAGGTGAGCCCGTCCTTGAGGGTGAAGGCGAGCTCCTGCTGGGCGGTGGAGCCGGCCTCGCGGATGTGGTAGCCGGAGATCGAGATCGGGTGCCAGCGGGGCATGCGCCGGGTGCACCACTCGATCATGTCGCCGCACAGGCGCATGGCGGGGTCGATCGGGAAGCACCACTCCTTCTGGGCGATGTACTCCTTGAGGATGTCGGCCTGGATCGTGCCGGACAGCCGCTCGGGCGCGGTCGGATGAGCGGGGTCGGATTCGGCGGCGGCGACGTAGAAGGCGAGCATGATCGCGGCGGGCGCGTTGATGGTCATCGAGACGGACACGGCGCCGAGGTCGATGCCGGAGAAGAGGGTCTGCATGTCGTCGAGCGTGTCCACGGCGACGCCCTCGCGGCCGACCTCGCCGAGCGAGCGGGCGTGGTCGGAGTCGTGGCCCATCAGCGAGGGCATGTCGAAGGCGGTGGAGAGGCCGGTCTGTCCGTGCTCGAGCAGGTAGTGGAAGCGCTCGTTGGTCTCCTCGCTCGTGCCGAAGCCGGCGAACTGGCGCATCGTCCACAGCCGCCCGCGATACATGGACTCGTGGATCCCCCGCGTGTAGGGGAAGGAGCCGGGGAGCCCGATCGGGTCCTGTCCGTCGGCGGCGCCGATGCCGGCGGGGAGGTCGGCGGGCGTGTAGCACTCGCGCACGGGCTCGCCGGAGAGGGTGCGGAAGGAATCCCCGCCGGCCTGCTCATTGGCCTGCGACGGAGGCTTGGCGCTGACTGCCATGACGGATCCCCATGCTACCCGTCGCGCTAGCCTCGGCCCATGACCGCCCCGACCGCGTCGCCCCCGTTGATGAAGGCTCTCGGCCGGCTGGTGGGGGCCGAGCACGTGCTGGGGGCGCCGCCGGGATCGCCCTACAACAGCGACGCGGCGCGCCGGCGGGGCGTGGAGGGCCGCGCGGATGCGGTCGTGCTCCCGGGCAGCGCGCAGGAGGTGGCGGCGGTGCTGCGCTTCTGCTACGAGCATGACGTGGCGATCGTGGCGCGCGGCGGCGGGACCGGCATGGCGGGCGGGGCGGTGGCGACGCACGGCGGGGTGGTGTGCTCGCTGGAGCGCCTGCGGAGGGTGCGCGAGCTCGTGCCGGAGCTGTGGCGGATCCTGCCGGAGGCGGGCGTGAGCACGCGCGATGTGCAGCGCCTGGCGCGCGAGAACGGGCTGTTCTTCGGCCCCGACCCGGGCGCGGGCGAGCAGTCGCAGATCGGGGGCAACGTGGCCACGAACGCGGGCGGGCCGCACGCGCTCAAGTACGGCGTGACGGGCGCGTGGGTGGCGGGCCTGGAGGTGGCGCTGGCGCCGGGGGAGCTGGTGGAGGTCGGCGGCTGGGTGGGAAAGGACGTCGCGGGGTATGACCTGAAGAGCCTGCTGATCGGCTCGGAGGGCACGCTCGGGGTGATCACGGCAGTGAGGCTGCGCCTGCTGCCGGCGCCGGAGGCGGCGCTCGCGCTGGTGGTGTTCCTGCGCTCGCGGGCGGAGGGCTGCGCGGCGATCGCGGAGGTGTTCGCGGCGGGGCTGCGTCCGTCGGTGCTCGACTTCCTGGACGGCGAGACGCTGCGGATGCTCGCGGCCGCGTACGCGGGCGTGGGTGCGCGCACGCGCCCCGGCGGCGCGGAAGGCGTGCCGGCGCAGGCGCGCTTCGCGCTGATCGCCGAGGTGGACGGCTCGCGCGCGGAGGCGGAGGCCCAGCGCGAGGCGCTGCTCGAGCTGTTCTCGCAGGCGGCGGTGGCGGTGCACGAGCCGGCGGACGGCGCCGCGCTGTGGCGCTGGCGCGACGGGGTCAACCCGGCGGTGACGGCGGTGCGGGGGGCGAAGGTGAGCGAGGACGTGGTGTTCCCGATCGAGCGCCTGGCCGAGGGCCTCGAGCGCTTCGAGCGGATCGCCTCGGGGCACGGCCTGCGCTCGTGCGCGTGGGGGCACGGGGGCGAGGGCAACGTGCATGCGACCGTGCTCGTGGACCCCGACAGCGAGGCCGAGCTCGAGGCGGCGGAGGCGGTGGGCGAGGAGCTGTTCGGGTTGGTGGTGGCGCTCGGCGGGTCGATCGCGGGCGAGCACGGCGTGGGCTGGACTAAGCGCGGTCGCCTGCAGGCGCAGTGGGATCGGCGTACGGTTGAGCTCCACGAGCAGATCAAGCGCGCGTTCGATCCCAAGGGGCTCCTGAACCCGGGAACGAAGCTGGCAAGGTACCCTGCCCGCTCGCCGGTCACTTCCACTTGAAAGGAACACCATATGAACAAGTCCCAGCTGATCGAGGCGGTGGCCTCCGACAGCGGCCTGACGAAGGCGGATTCGGCGCGGGCGATCGACTCGCTGATCGACACGGTCACGCGCAGCCTGAAGAAGGGCGACGAGGTGAGCATCACCGGCTTCGGCAAGTTCTCGGTGGTCAAACGTGCGGCCCGCCAGGGAGTCAACCCGCGCACGGGCGAGCGCGTGAAGATCAAAGCGTCCAAGGCGCCGAAGTTCTCGCCGGGGGCGTCGCTGAAGCAGGCCATCAGCCCGAAGAAATAGGTTCGAGCTCGCCTCCGTGATGACGCTCGTCGACGAGCTCGAGCTTCCCGCGTTCGACCACACCGAGCCGTCGCTGCGCGGGGAGGACTTCCATCGCGCGATGGCCGAGCTGCGCGCGCAGGGCTGGCTGGCGCAGGGGCCCTACGGCTACATCGTGCTCGACCACGAGGCGGGCGAGTTCTTCCTGCGCACGCGCTCGGCGATCTTCCCGGGGATGACGATCGCGGAGATCTTCCAGGTGAGCGAGGGGCCGCTGTACGAGCAGATGCGCGACAACATCCTGCAGGTCAACGGCCCCGACCACTCGCGCCTGCGCAGCCTCGTCAACCCGGCGCTCTCGGCGCGCGCGGTGGAGCGTTACCGCCCGGCGATGAGGGGCTTCCTGCAGGAGCTCTTGGGGGCGGCGCTCGGCGCGTCGCTGGCGAGCGGGGACAACGGCAAGGCGCCGGCCGGCGGCAGGGTTCGCTGCGAGTTCGTGGACGCGTTCGCCAAGCCCTATCCGTCGCTGGTGATCGCGGAGGTGATGGGCGCCCCGCTGCAGGACGCGCCGCGGCTGCACCACTGGTCCAACTGGATCCAGCGGCAGTTCGACGCGGGCAGCATGGCCAGCGAGCGCGAGGAGATCGAGCGGGCGGTGCAGGAGTTCTACGAGTACGCCGAAGCGCTCCTGCGCGAGCGCCGGCGTGACCCGGGCGACGATCTGATCTCGAAGCTGATCGCGGCGGCCGACCCGGCTCATCCACCGGAGCGGCTGTCGGAGCGGGAGTGCATCAACCTCGTGTTCAACGTGCTGGTGGGCGGGGTGGACACGAGCCAGAGCCAGCTGGCCCACGCGGTCAGGCTGCTGGCCGAACACCCGCGGCAGTGGGAGCTGCTGGTGGCGGACCCCTCGCTGGCGGGCGCGGCCGTCGAGGAGGCGCTGCGCTATGAGCCGATCACGCCCTTCACGGCCAGGATCCTGACGGAGGAGCTCACCTACCGCGACGTGACCTTCCCGGCGGGGACGATCGTGATGGTGTGCGCGTTCACGGGCAACCGCGACCTGCCTGCGGAGGACGGCGCGCAGGCCGAGCTCGACAGCTTCGACATCGCGGCCGCCGCCCGCCGCTCGCCGCGCGCGAGCGCGCGGGTGCTGACGTTCGGCGCGGGCGTGCACTACTGCCTGGGCGCGAACCTGGCGCGCCTGGAGCTCACCGAGGGCCTTACGTTCCTGGCCGAGCACGTGCGTGATCTGCAGCTCGACGGCGAGCCCGAGTTCGGGACGATCTCGGGGATCTACGGCCTCGAGCGACTGCCGATCAGCTTCATGCCGTGAGCGCGAGCGAGCGGATCGATCCGCCCGCCTGAGTCGGAGACACGTTCGCCCCTCCCTGCCCCAACGTTGTAGGCGCCGGTCACCGCAGTTGTAGGCGCTGCGGATAAGTGGGACGATTCGCAGGGGTGGCATGTGCTCGCCCCCAGCGACATACGGTTGAGATGCTCGTGCGGATCTTCAAGGCAATGCTCATCGCCACCGTCGCGCTGCTGGCGGCGGCGGGCGGCGCGCGCGCAGGCAGCTACCACGTGTACTCGTGCCGGACGCCGGCGGGCGAAAGCGCCCCGGCGGATGGGTGGAGCGGGTCGGTGACGGGCACATACAGCTACGCGAGGAACACGTGCCAGGACCCCGGCGGCGGGGCACTACTCGCAGCGCTCGGAGACCAGCCGGCCCGAACTGCAAATACCGACGTCGCCACCTGGGCGTTCAGTGCCCCGTCGGCCGACCAGATTTCGGCCGCGACTCTGTGGCGCGCGGGTGATGCCGACGGCGGTTTAGCGATCAATGCGATGTATGAGTTCTGGTTCGCCGGCCCGAATGACCTGAACGATCCGGCTAATGCGTTCGGTCAGTGTGTGGCGGGCTCGGCGTGTCCGACAGGAATCGGAAGCGTTGCTGAACCCCTCTCGGCCGCAAATCGCCTGGTTGTGCCTGATGCCCACCTCGGCGGGCGCCTCTACGTGAATGCCACTTGCTCCGGAGAATCGGGATTCGAATGTCCAGAGGGGGAACACGACCCCAACGGCTACGCCGCAGCCGTGTATATGTTTGCGGCGGACATCACGTTGGAACAGACCGCGGGACCGAGTGCGACGAACGTGAGCGGTGAACTGGCGAGCGCGCCGACGGTGAGCGGCACGAGCGATGTGGCGTTCAGCGCGAGCGACCCGGGGGCGGGGGTGTACGAGGCGGTGTTCAGCGTCGACGGCCAGGTGGCTCAGAGCACGGTGCTGAACGAAGACGGCGGGCGCTGCAGGAACGTGGGCGAGACGGCGGACGGGCTGGCGGCGTTCCTGTACCTGCAGCCGTGCCCGGCCTCGCTGAGCACGGACGTGGGCTTGGACACGACCGGTTTGAGCAACGGCGCGCACCACCTGGTGGTGAGCGTCCTCGACGCGGCGGGCAACTCGGCGCCCGTGCTCGACCGCAACATCACGATCGACAACCCGGCCCCGGCGGGCGTTGCGGGAGAGCCGAACGGCGTCAACGCGTCCTCGCAGGCGACGCTCGCGGCGAATTGGACGGGCACGCGGAGATCGCGACTGACGACGCGCTACGGCCGCGCGGCTACGATCGTCGGGCGCCTGACGGCTCCGGGCGGCGTGCCGATCTCCGGTGCGCAGATCGAGGTGCTCGCGACGCCGGCATACGCGGGTGCGAAGCCGGCGGCGATGGCCAGCCCGCGCACGGGCAGCAACGGGCGCTTCACCGTGCGCGTCCCCGCCGGGGCCTCCTCGCGGACGCTGCGCCTCACCTACAGCAGCCACCTCGGCGAATCGCGGCCCGCGGCGGCGCGCACGCTGACGCTGGTGGTGCGCGCAGGCATCTCCCTGAAGATCACTCCGCGCACGGCGAGCGCGGGACGAAGCATCTTCTTCAACGGGCGCCTGCTCGGCGGGCCGATCCCGGCGGAGGGCAAGCAGCTCGTGCTCGAGGCGCGCTCGCCGGGCAGCCCGTGGATCGAGTTCGACGTGATCCGCGCCGGCTCCCACGGCCGCTACCACGCCAGCTACACCTTCAAGTTCCCCGGACCGGCCGACTACCAGTTCCGCGTGCTCTCAGAAGCCGAGTCCGACTATCCCTTCGCGGCCGGCACCTCGAACGTCGTCGGGGTGTTCGAGCAGTGAATGCGGCTGCGGGCCGCGAGCGCTCGCAGCGGCGTGGCCCTGGCCGACCGAATGAGTGTGGCGGGGCCTTGGAATAACCTCCACCGCTGTGAAGGCCGTGATCCTGGCCGGCGGTTTCGGCTCGCGACTGAGCGAGGAGACGGCCGTGCGCCCGAAGCCGATGGTCGAGATCGGCGGCAAGCCGATGCTCTGGCACATCATGAAGATCTATGCCGCCCACGGGATCGAGGACTTCGTGATCTGCCTCGGCTACAAGGGCTACCTGATCAAGGAGTACTTCGCCAACTACTACATGCACACGTGCGACGTGTCATTCGACCTGGCAAGCGGCGAGATGCAGGTACATCGTTCGCAGACCGAGCCGTGGCGGGTCACGCTCGTGGACACCGGCGAGCAGACGATGACCGGGGGCCGGCTCAAGCGTGTGCTGCCGTACCTGGGCGAGGAGGAGTTCTGCTTCACCTACGGCGACGGCGTCGCGGACGTGGACATCAGCGCCCTGATCGCGTTCCATCGCGAGCGCGGCAAGCGCGCGACCGTGACCGCCGTGCAGCCCCCCGGGCGCTTCGGCGCGCTAGACCTCGAGGGCGAGCGGGTGCGCGAGTTCGAGGAGAAGCCGCGTGGCGACGGCGGCTGGACGAACGGGGGCTTCTTCGTGATCTCCCCTGGGATCGATCGCTACCTGGCGGGCGACGACACGATCTGGGAGCAGGAGCCGATGCGGGCGCTCGCGCGCGAGGGCCAGCTCGCCTCCTACCGCCACCAGGGGTTCTGGCAGGCGATGGACACGCTGCGCGACCACAACCTGCTCGAGCAGCTGTGGAGCTCGGGCAAGGCTCCCTGGCGGACATGGGCCTAGCGCGGTGAGCGCGGCCGAGAACGTTGCCGGGGGCGCCGTCGACCCCGGCTTCTGGCGGGAGCGGCGCGTGCTGCTCACCGGCCACACGGGCTTCAAGGGCGCGTGGCTGGCGCTGTGGCTGCAGTCGCTCGGCGCGCGTGTGACGGGCTTCTCGCTGGACGTGCCCACGCAGCCGTCGCTGTATGAGCTGGCGCGCGTCGGCGAGGGTATGCAGAGCATTGCGGGCGACATCCGCGACCCGCGCGCGGTCGCCGCGGCCGTGGCCGAGGCCGCTCCGGAGATCGTCATCCACATGGCGGCACAGTCGCTGGTGCGGCGCTCCTTTGCAGACCCCGGCGAGACGTATGAGACGAACGTGATGGGCACGGTCAACGTGCTCGACGCCGTCCGTGTCGGCGGTCAGGCGGTGCGGGCGGTGGTGAACGTGACCTCGGACAAGTGCTATGAGAACCGCGAGTGGGAGTGGGGCTACCGCGAGACCGAGCCGATGGGCGGCCACGACCCCTACTCGAGCTCCAAGGGCGCCGCCGAGCTCGTGACGGCGGCGTTCCGCCGCTCCTTCTTCTCCGATGCGGACGGCGCGCGCCTGGCCTCGGCCCGCGCGGGCAACGTGATCGGCGGCGGCGACTGGGGCGAGGACCGGCTCGTGCCGGACATCATGCGCGCGGCGCTCGCCGGCGAGGAGGTGCGCGTGCGCAACCCCAACTCGATCCGTCCCTGGCAGCACGTGCTCAACCCGCTCAGCGGCTACCTGGTGCTGGCGCAGGCGCTGTGGGACTCGCCGCGGCACGCCTGCGCCTGGAACTTCGGCCCGCCCGAGCAGGACGCGCGGCCGGTCGACTGGATCGTGCGCCGCGCGTGCGAGCTGTGGCCGACCGAGCTCCGCTGGGCGCTCGACTCCGGGCCGCACCCGCACGAGGCGCGCTATCTGAAGCTCGACTCCTCGCGGGCGCGGTCGCGCCTCGGCTGGCGGCCGCTGCTCGGGCTCGATGCGGCCATGGAGGCCACGGTCGGCTGGTACCGGCAGCTGGCCGCGGGCGCCGACCTGCGCGCGGTGACGCTCGCGCAGATCGATTCCCTGTCCTCAGCCGGCGCCTGAGCGCCGGCAGCCAACCGCTGATGGCTAGCGCCGCTCGCGGCCGAGCGAGAGCTGGGTCAGGGAGGCGGCGCCGTCGACTGCGATCACCTGCCCGCTGATCTGAGCCGCCTCCTCGCCAGCCAGGAAGGCGACCGCCGCGGCTATCTCCGCGGGCTCCACGGGCCTGCCGCTGGGCAGGGCATCGAGCACCCGCTCGCGCACCTCGGCCGGCATCGCCAGCACCTGCTCGGTGGCCACGAGACCGGGGAGGATCGCGTTGACGGTGATCCCGCGTGCGGCGTTCTCGCTGGCGAGCGTGCGGACCATGCCCAGCTGGCCGGCCTTCGACGCGGCGTAGGCGACCTGACCGGGCAGGCCGCCCAGCGCGGCGACGCTCGAGATCACGATGATGCGCCCGCGGCGGCGCTCGCGCATCCCGCCGAGACACGCCTGCACGGTGCGAAATGCGCCCGTCAGGTTGACGTCGATGTCGCGCTGCCACTGCTCCGCGGTCATCCTGTGGGCGGGCGCGATCGTCGTCGTGATGCCTGCGTTGGCCACGCACACCTCGACGTCCTGCAGCGGCGGGAAGGGGTCGCGCGCCACGTCGAGCATCACGTCGCAGCCCTCGAGCAGGTCGAGCGTGAGCACCTCGAGGCCGTCCGCCGAGAGGCGCTCGGCGATCGCAGCGCCGATGCCGCGCGCGGCGCCGGTCACGAGCGCCCTGCGTCGCTCGGTCACAATGGAGTCCCGATCACCATCGAAGGAGGGAACGATGACAGACCGCTGGTTTTCCGAGGAGGAGCTCGAGCGGCTCTCACGGCCGACGATGGACCGGGCGGTGGAGGCGCTCGACGCCGGCGAGCTCGACGAGGCCAGGCGGCTGTGCGGCGAGATGAAGCACGAGTGGCAGATGCTCCACGACCTGATGGCGGCCGGCGTGCTCGACCTCGTCTCCTTCATCCAGCAGCGCCTCGGCGACGAGGGCGTGGCCGAAGCCTGGACGGAGAGCATGAGCCGCGGATGGCGGCGCCACCACGACGCGATCGCCGCGCTCGACCGGCGCGATCTGGTCGGCCTGCTGGCGGCGACCTGGCGTGCGCACTCCTGCTCCGGGGTGGGACCGAACCCGGGCAGCTTCACGATCACCGAGGACGAGGAGAAGGTGACGTTCACCATGAATCCCTGCGGCTCCGGGCAACGGCTCGTCCGCAACGGCGCCTACGAGGGCCTGCCCGACGGCGGCGGCACGCGCGAGGCCCACGACTGGTCCTTCCAGCGCAAGGGCTTTCCCCTCTACTGCACGCACTGCAGCTTCATGAACGAGTCGCTGCCGATCCAGTGGTCCGGCTACCCGCTCTATCCCTGCGATCCGCCCGAGGACTACTCCAAGGACCCGTGCACCTGGTACTGGTACAAGGACCCCGACGCGATCCCCGAGCGCCACTGGAGCCGCTATGGCGCGGTCAAGGGCGATGCCGGCGACGCGGTCAGGCCCGGGGCGGCTCCGCGCTGATGATGTGCCCGGGATCCGGCTGCTCGTCGGCCGGCGCCTGGCTGTAGTCGCCGAAGGGGCCGTCGCGGCGGGCGACAGCCCCGCCGACGCCCTCGCGCGCGGCCAGGTCGATGAACGCCCGCGCCTCGGGCGTGTTGCGCATCAGCCCGTCGAGGACCGGGCCGAGCAGCTGCGTGGAGGCCAGGCCCATGTTCTCGTAGGCCTGGTTGACGATCAGCTTCATAGCCGTCAGCTGCGAGAGCGGGATCGTGGCGAGCTGGCGGGCGCGCTCGTGCACCTCCGCCTCCAGGCGCTCGAACGGCACGGCCGCGTTGATCAGCCCGAGCTGCACGGCTTCCACCCCGGAGAGCGGCCTGCCGCTCAGCGCGTACTCCTTGGCCCGCGTGAGCCCGAGGCGATAGAGCCACATGCCGCTCAGGTAGCAGCCCCACATCCGCGAGTAGGAGGTGCCGATGCGGGCATCCTCGCTGGCGATGACGAGGTCGGCGCACAGCGCCATGTCGCTGCCGCCGCCCACGCACCAGCCGTGGACCTGGGCGATCACGGGCTTGGGCGAGCGCCACAGGCTCATGAACCTCGGCACGGCGCCGAGGCTCTGGCTGGTGGCGGTGGCGAAGTCCTTGCCGGGATCCCACTGTCCGTCGGTGGTGAGCGCCTCATCCCAGTGGTGAAAGCCGCCGCCGAAGTCGAACCCCGCGCAGAACGCCCGGCCGGCGCCGCGCAGGACGATCACCTTGACCTGCGTGTCGGCGATCGCGAGCTGCACGGCCGCCTCGAGCTCCTCGGGCATCGGCGGCACGATCGTGTTCAGGCGCTCGGGCCGGTTGAGGGTGATCGTGGCGACCGCCTCCGCGGTGTCGTAGCGCAGCGTCTGAAAAGACATCGGGGCCTCCTCGCGGTCGACGGGCGGACAGTCGCCTCAGTGGCGCGGACAGTCGCCTCAGTGGCGCCCGGAGACTACGTCAACGAGCCGCCCGAGGCGCGAGGGGCGCCCGCAGCGCCGCTCGCCGCGGTCGGCGCGCCGATAGAGCGAGTAGATGCCGTGGATCGCTCCCCAGCGCAGCGGCTCGGGCTCCCAGCGCCGCGGGCGGTGCCCGACCCACGGCAGCGCCGTCAGGCCGCTCGTCTCCCCGAGCAGCAGATTGCGCAGCGTGCGGCCGGCGAGGTTGGCCGCAGCGACCCCCTGCCCGACATAGCCGCCCGCCCAGGCCAGCCCGCTGGCGCGATCGGCCTCGACCGAGACGCACCAGTCGCGCGGCACGCCGAGCACCCCCGACCAGGCGTGGTCGACGGCCACGCCGGCGGCGGCCGGGAACATCGCCGCGAGCCGCTCGCGCAGAGCGGCGATCGTCGCCGGCGCCGTCTCGCCCGTCCCGTCGGTGCGCGAGCCGAAGCGGTAGGGGACGCCGCGGCCGCCGATCGCGATGCGCCCGTCCGCGGTGCGCTGCAGGTAGACATACGCGTGCGCCGCGTCGCCCAGCAGCTCGCAGCCGCTCCAGCCGATCTCCTCCCACGCGCCCGCGGGCAGGGGCTCGGTGACGATCATCGAGCTGTTCATCGGCACGAGCGCGCGCGCAAGGCCGCGCAGGCCGGCGGTGTAGCCCTCGGTCGCACGCACCACCCAGCGCGCGCGGACGATCCCCGCCGGGGTCAGCGCCGCATGCGCGCGGATCTCGCTCACGGGCGTGCGCTCGTAGATCCTCACGCCCAGCGCCTCGACCGCCGCTGCCAGGCCGCCCAGCAGCTTGGCGGGCTGCACCCGCGCCACGTGCGGCGAGAACGTGGCCCCGTGCGCGCCGGCCACGCACACGCGAGCGGCCAGCTCCTCGCGGCCGAGCGCGCGCAGATCCTGCTCGCCGAGCCCCCGCTCGCGCGCACTCGTCAGCTGATCGCGAAGGCGCAGCGACTGCGCCCGGTCGAGCGCGACGCTGAGCGCTCCGCCCTTGCTGAAGTCCGCCTCGATGCGCTGCTCGGCGAGCACGCTGCCGACCTCATCGACGGTCTCGAACATCGCCCGCTGCAGGAGGGCGAGGCCCGCCCTTCCGCCACGGCGCTCGTAGGCGCGCGGAGACCCGGAGAAGAACCCCGAGACCCAGCCGCCGTTGCGCCCCGACGCGCCGAAGCCCGCGACCTCGCGCTCGAGCACGGCGACCTCCAGCGAGGGATCCGCGCGCTTGAGGTAGTAGGCGGTCCACAGGCCGGTGTAGCCGGCCCCGACGATCGCCACGTCCACCTCGAGCGGGCCCGGCAGGGGCGGGCGCGGCGGCGGCGGGCCGCCGAGCGATCGCCACCAGAAGCCGAGCTCGCCGGTGCGCACGTGCCCCGAGCGTAGTCGCCTGCCACCCGCTCGCGGCCGGCCGCCGCGCCCGCCGTGAGGGCGGGGGAGTCTAGGCCGTCCAATAACCTGCCTCGCGATGAGTCAGACCGCCTGCCGTTTCTGTGGCGCCCCCCTGGACGCCGTGTTTGCGGATCTCGGGATGTCGCCGCTGGCCAACTCGTTCCTGCCCCCCGAGCGCGCCAACGGCATGGAGCCCTTCTATCCCCTGCGCGCGCTCGTGTGCGGCAGCTGCTTCCTCGTGCAGCTCGAGGAGTTCCAGACGCCCGAGCACATCTTCTCCGACTACGCCTACTTCTCCTCATACTCCTCGAGCTGGCTGGAGCACAGCCGCCGCTACGCCGAGCAGATGGTCGGACGGCTCGGCCTCGATGGCGAGAGCCACGTCGTGGAGATCGCCTCCAACGACGGCTACCTGCTGCAGTTCTTCCAGGACCGCCAGATCCCGGTGCTCGGGATCGAGCCGGCGGCGAACGTGGCCAAGGTGGCGCTGCAGAAGGGCATTCCCACGCTGGTGGAGTTCTTCGGCGCCGAGACCGCCCGCTCGCTCGCCGCCGAGTCGGCGGCCGACCTGCTGCTGGGCAACAACGTCCTCGCCCACGTCCCCGACCTCAACGACTTCGTCGCCGGGATGAAGATCCTGCTCAAGCCCGACGGGGTCATCACCATGGAGTTCCCGCACCTGCTGCGCCTGATCGAGGAAAACCAGTGGGACACGATCTACCACGAGCACTTCTCCTACTTCTCGTTCCTCACCGTCGGGCGCGTGTTCGCGGCGCACGGCCTGCGGCTGTTCGACGTCGAGGAGCTGCCCACGCACGGAGGCTCGCTGCGCGTATATGGATGCCACGTCGAGGATCCCGGCAAGGCCGAGTCCGACGCGGCGCGCGAGCTGCGCGAGCGCGAGCTCGCGGCCGGTTACGAGCAGCTCGAGACCTATCTCGGCTACGGCCGCCGGGTCGAGGCCGACAAGCGCCAGATCCTCAGCTTCCTGATCGCGCTCAAGCAGCAGGGCCTGCGGGTGGTCGGCTACGGCGCCCCGGCCAAGGGCAACACGATGCTCAACTACTGCGGCGTGCGCAGGGACTTCATCGACTACACCTGCGACCTGAACCCGCACAAGCAGGGCCACTTCCTGCCGGGCAGTCACATCCCGATCCGCTCGCCGGAGGCGATCCTCGAGGACCGGCCCGATGTGGTGCTGATCCTGCCCTGGAACCTGAAGGACGAGATCGTGCAGCAGCTCGGCTTCATCCGCGAGTGGGGCGGACGCTTCGCTGCGCGCACTCCGGAGCTCACGTTGCTCCCGTGAGCAGGAGCGCCTGATGCGGTTCATCCAGACGGCCCTGCCCGGGGCATGGGTCATCGAGCTGGACCTGCTCGGCGATGAGCGTGGCTGGTTCGCGCGGACGTTCGACGCCGAGGAGTTCGCGAGCCGCGGCCTGAACCCCGCGGTGGCGCAGTGCAACGCCTCGTTCAACGCGCGGCGGGACACGCTGCGCGGCATGCACTACCAGGCCGAGCCGCACGGTGAGTCGAAGCTCGTGCGCTGCGTGCGCGGCGCGATCTTCGACGTGGCCGTGGACCTGCGCGGCGACTCGCCGTCCTTCTGCGCCTGGCACGGGGTCGAGCTGAGCGCCGCGAGCGCCCGCGCCCTCTACATCCCGGCGGGCCTCGCGCACGGCTTTCAGACGCTCACCGACGACTGCGAGGTGCTCTACCAGATGGGCGAGCGCTATCTGCCGGAGGCCGCCCGCGGCGTGCGCTGGGACGACCCGGCGTTTGCGATCGAGTGGCCGGCGCCGCACGCGGCGCGGATCGTCTCCGAGCGGGACCGCTCCTATCCGGACTTTCGGCCGTGAGCCGGGTGATGCTCACCGGCGCGACCGGCTTCATCGGGCGCCAGACGCTCGCCGCGCTCACGCGCGCCGGCCACGAGGTGCACGCGGTGGCGCCCGTGCGCGGCCCCGACGCCGCCGGCGTGAGCTGGCACGAGGCCGACCTGCTCGCGGGCGCCGCAGTGGTGGAGGAGGTCTCGCCGGAGATCCTCGTCCATCTCGCCTGGTATGCCGAGCACGGGAAGTTCTGGAGCTCGACCGAGAACCTGCGCTGGGTGGCGGCGTCGCTCGGCCTGCTGCGCGCCTTCGCCGAGCACGGTGGACGGCGCGCGGTGATCGCCGGCAGCTGCGCGGAGTACGAGTGGGGCGGCGAGCGGGACCTGAACGAGCGCGACTCGCCGCTGCGCCCGGCCACGCTGTACGGCGTATGCAAGGACGCCCTGCGCCGCGTCGCCGGCGCCTACGCCGATGAGACCTCGCTCGAGCTCGCGTGGGCGCGGCTGTTCTTCCTCTACGGCCCCGACGAGGCGCCCGACCGCCTCGTGCCCGCCGTGATCCGCCCGCTGCTCGCCGGCGAACGCGCCGCCACGACCGCCGGGGAGCAGGTGCGCGACTTCATGCACGTCCAGGACGCCGCCGAGGCCCTGGCCGCGCTCGCGGCAAGCGCGGTGAGCGGGCCCGTGAACATCGCCTCCGGGCGCCCGGTCTCGGTCGCCGAGGTGATCGACCTGATCGGCTCCCTCACTGGCCGCGCGGGGCTGATCGATCGCGGCGCCCGTGCGACGCCGCTCGCCGAGCCCGCGCGGATCGTGGCCGATGTCGCCCGGCTGCGCCAGGAGGTCGGCTTTCAGCCCCGCATCTCGCTGCCCGACGGCCTCGCATCGACGATCGACTGGTGGCGCGCGCAACCGGCCGCGCCAGCTTCCTAGAGCAGCCGCGCGTGGACAGAGCAGACCCCACAGCAGACGAACCCGAGGTCAGGGCGCAGGAGCCGGACGTGCTCGACAGCGCGCGCGCCGGGCAGGAGGCCGTGCGCGGCAGCGTGCTGCGCACCGGCGGCTATGTCGCCGGCCTGGCCCTGTCGCTGGTGTCGGCTCCGCTCCTGATTCGCCACCTCGGCAAGGAAGGGTTCGCCCACTACCTCGTCGTCATCTCGCTGGTGACGATCGTGGCGAGCGTCACCGAGGGCGGGCTGAACTCGATCGCGCTGCGCGAATACGCGGCGCACAAGGGCCCCGCTCGGGCGGCCGTGATGCGCGACCTGATCGGCATCCGCCTGACGCTGTCGCTCGCCGGCGGCCTGCTCGCCGTCGCCGTGGCGGCGCTCTTCGGCTATGAAGGGGTGCTGATCCTCGGCACCGCGATCGCGGTCACGGGGCAGATGCTGCAGGTCTTCCAGACGCTGCTCGGGACGAGCCTGCAGGGCGAGATGCGCTTCGGCTGGATCACCGCGCTGGAACTCGTGCGCCAGGCCGTCAGCGTGGCCTTGATCGTCGCCCTGGTGCTCGCCGGGGCCGGTCTGCTCCCGTTCTTCGTGGTCCCTGTCGCGGCAGGGCTGGCAACGCTCTCGATCACGCTGCGCATCACGCGCGGGCTGATCCCGCTGCGCCCGGCCTTTCACGCCTCGCGCTGGATGCCGCTGCTGCGGGACACGCTCCCCTTCGCCGCGGCGATCGCCGTCAGCGTCCTGTACTTCCGCGTGGCCGTGCTCGCGATGTCGCTGCTCGCCTCGGTGGCGCAGACCGGGTACTTCGCAGCCTCCTTCCGCGTCATCGAAGTGCTCGTCGGCGTTCCCTCGCTGATCGCCGCCGCTGCCTTTCCGATCCTCGCCCGCGCCGCCGCGCAGGGCGATGAGGATCGCCTGCGCTACGCCGCCGGACGGCTGCTCGAGGGGACGCTCGTGCTGGGTACGTTCATGTCCCTGTCGCTCGCGCTCGGCGCCAAGCCCGTGATCGCCGTCATCGGTGGGGCCGAATTCGCCGCGAGCGTGCCCGTGCTGCGCATCCAGGGCCTCGCGCTGATGGCCACGTGCATCGCGGTCTCCTGCGGCTACGTGCTGCTGGCGCTGCACCAGCACCGCGCGATCCTGCTCGCCAACGCCGCCGCGCTGGTGGCGGCGATCGCGCTCTCGCTGCTGCTGATCCCGCCCCTGCAGGCCGACGGAGGAGCGATCGCGGTCGTGCTCGCCGAGTTCACCCTCGCCGGGACGCTGGTGGTCATGCTCCTGCGCGTGCGCCCGGACCTGCGCCGCGCGTTCCTGCGCCGCGCGCTGGCGATCATCGCGATGGGCGGCGCGGCGAGCGCGGTGGCGCTGATCCCGGGCCTGCCGGCGGTGGTGACGGTCGTGCTCGGCGCGCTCGCGTTCGCCGGCCTGCTCGAGCTCACCGGCTACATGCCCCCCGAGATCGCGGAGCTCCTACGCCAGCGGGGACGCTCACGCGGGATGTGAGGGCGCCGGCGGGGGCTCACGCGGGATGTGAGGCGCGCCAGCGGTCGCGCAGAGGTCCGGTCAGGCCGATCACGCGGGGGTGCAGCACGAGCGGCCCGATCGCATCCCAGAGGATGTCGAACGGGTGCCCGACGACGATCGCGCCGATGGCGGCCGCGCCGAGCAGCGTGCGGCGGGGCCGGCTCAGACTCGCATACGCGGCAGAGGAGCGCGCGATGTCGCGGTACTGGTTGAGCGCGATCGCCAGATGCGGGTTGCGCGCCGCGCGCTGCGGCAGCCCGGAGACCTCCGCGATCCGCTGGAAGCTCGCGCTGGTCCCGCCGCGCGTGCGATTGAGGTGCGTGTCGGTGGTGGTCAGCACCCTGCCGGTGAAGGCCAGCGCGGCGACGAACAGCCAGTCGGCGCCCATCACGTTGGGGATCGGCAGCGCCTGGCGCACGGCGCTCGTGCGCAGCACGCCGTAGAAGGCCGCGCTGGACCAGCTGTGGCGCAGGTAGCGCAGCACCCGCCGGGCGCCGGAGCGCTCGGTCAGGGTCGTGTTCAGGACCAGGTCGGGGGGCGCATCGCCCTCGAAGTAGCGGGTCGCGCCGGTAACGATCGACAGCGACGGGTCGCCTTGAATGATCTCCAGGCAGCGCTCGACGTAGTCGGCGTCGAGCCAGTCATCGTCGGCGATCATCAGCACGAACTCGGTCTGGGCCTGTGCCAGCAGCCAGTTGAAGTTGCCGATCGGCCCGAGGTTGACCGCCTGACGGACGTAGCGCACGCGCGGGTCCGCCAGGGCGTAGCGCTCGCAGACGGTCCCGGTCTCGTCGTCGGAGGCGTTGTCTGAGATCAGCAGCTCGAGCTCGCCGCAGCTCTGGCCGAGCACCGAATCGATCGTGCGCGAGAGGGAGGCGGCCCGGTTGTAGGTCGGCAGCAGTACCGTCAGGCGGGCGCGCGCCGCGGGCACCGTCTCAGCGAGCCGCGTCGTCCTCGAGGCGACGCAGGAAGCCGCTCTGGCAGTAGGTGACCTCGAGGCGGTTCAGCGCGGGGTCGACCTCGAACTCGGGGTGCCCTGAGAGGAACTCGGCGACGGCGGCGAGGGGGTTGTCCTCGGCCCAGTCCTCGCCCGCGGCGGGGGCGTCGCTGACCATCGTCATCACGCTGTCGAACACCACGCAGTAGCTTCCGGGCGTCACCAGCGGCGCGTAGCGCTCGAGCTCCGCCGCGACGTGCTCGCGCGTGTGGTTGGAGTCCAGCGCGACCATCACGCTCGCGCCGGCGGGGATCGCCTCGCGGACCTGGCGCAGCGTCTCCTCGGCGACCGAGTCGCCCTCGATCAGGGTGATGCGCCTGCTCATCGGGTGCGCCTCGATCGCGAGCCGGTTGTACTTGCGGATTTCGACGTCCACGCCCACGACATGGCCCTTGCCGAGCGCCTCCAGGAGCGATGCGTAGAGGATCAGCGCGCCACCGTGGGCAACGCCGGACTCGACGATCACGTCCGGCCGCACCCGCCAGATGAGCTCCTGCATCATCAGGATGTCCTCGGGCAGCTGGATGATCGGAATCCCCATCCACGTGATCTCGTAGGTGAACTTGCGCTGCCACCCCGAGCGCGTCCACAGGTGCGAGAGCGCGCTGAAGCCCTCGCTGCTGTAGATGTCGATGTCGCGCGGCCCGTCGGGCGTCTGGACCGTCACGATGGGGCCGAAGTCGGCGGCGTCTGAGCGGGCGATCTCGGTCACGAACGTGGCAGGATAGCCGTTGTGGCTAGGCCGTCCTCTCAGCGCATCCGCGTGCGCGGCGTGACCTTCGCGGCCCGTTGACGCTCAGGGTAGGCCTCAACCTCGCCTACCTGGTCGAGGATTCCGGCGGCTCCGGCACCTACGCCCGCCAGCTGCTGCCGCACATGCTGCGCGCAGAGCCGGGCCTCGAGCTCACCGCCTGGATCGGCACCACGGCCCCCGCCTGGCTGGCCGGCGAGCCGTGGGCGGACGAGGTCCGCTGGATCAGGCTGCCCGTTCCCGGGATCGGGACGCCCTGGCATCTCTGGCACGAGCTCTTCGGCATCGGCCTGGACGCCTCCCGGCGCCGGCTCGACGTCGTCCATGGCCCCGCCTACCTCGCCCCGCTGGTGCATCCTGGCGTGGCCAGCGTGGTGACGATCCTCGACGTGATCTGGGTGCACCACCCGGAGGCCGCGGGCGCCCGCTTCCGCGCCGTGATGGGCACGCTCGCCCCGGCGGTGGGGCGGCGCTCGGACCGCATCATCGCGATCTCCCAGGCCGCCCGCGATGACATCGCCGCGACCCTCCACCTCGACGTCGAGAAGTTCGACATCACGCCGCTCGGGATCGCCCCGCCGCCGCCGCCGGCGCCGGCAACGGATCTCGCGCGCGTCCGCGAGCGGCTCGGCCTCGGTCCCGAGCCGATCGTCCTGTGCGTGGCCGCCAAGCGCGCGCACAAGAACCTCCACGGCCTGATCGCCGCGTTCGCGCAGCTGGCCGGTCGAGCGGGTGCGCCAGGCGCCGCCCAGCTCGTGCTCCCCGGCTCGCCCAACGCCTACGAGCGCGAGCTGCAGGCGCTCGCACGCGAGCTGCAGATCGAGGAGCGCGTGCGCTTCCCGGGCTGGATCTCCGATGAGGACCTGGAGGAGCTCTACCGGGCGGCCGCGTGCTTCGTGCTGCCGACCTTCCAGGAGGGCTTCGGACTGCCCGTGCTCGAGGCGATGGCGCGCGAGCTGCCGGTCGCCTGCTCGGACATACCGGTTCTCAGCGAGGTCGCGGCCGATGCGGCGCTGCTGTTCGATCCCCACGATCCCGCCGCGATCGCCGAGGCGATCGCGCGGCTGCTCGGCGACGGCGAGCTCGCCGCCGAGCTCGCGCGGCGCGGGCGCGAGCGCTGCGGCGCCTTCACCTGGGCACGCACGGCCGAGGCCACGCTCGCGAGCTACCGCCGGGCGCTGGCCGGAGGCTGAGCGGTGGCGCGCGACGCACGAGACGTCGGCGCGGAGGCGCCGCACGCGCCCGTCCACGTCGGTCTCAATCTCATCTTCCTCGTGCCCGGCGAGACCGGCGGCATGGAGGTCGCCGCGCGCGAGCTGATCCCGCAGCTGCTCGCGCAGGCACCCCCCGGAATGCGCTTCACCGCCTTCGTGAACCGCGAGGCGGCCGCCGCCGGCGGCGGGCCCTGGGGGGAGCTGACCCCTGCCGTCACCGTGCCGGTCAAGGCGCGCAACCGCGTGCAGTGGGTGCTCGGAGAGCAGACGCTGTTGCCCGCGCTGGCGGCCCGTGCCGGCGTGCAGTTGATGCACAGCCTGGCCAGCACGGCGCCGCTGTGGGGCGCCTTTCGCAGCGTGGTGACCGTGCACGATCTGATCTACGCGCGCTTCCCCGAGGCCCACCCGGGCATCCGCGACAAGGGCATGAAGGTGCTCGTGCCGCTGGCGGCGCGCCGCGCCGATCGCGTGATCTGCGACTCGCAGAGCACGCGCGGCGACCTGATCGAGCTTGCGGGCGTGAGCCCGCAGCGCATCGACGTGGTTCCGCTCGGGCTGGGGAGCGTTCGCCGCGAGCAGCCCCTCGGCGAGGCCGAGACGCGCACGCGCTTCGGGCTCGGCACGCGCACGGTCCTGCTCAGCCTGTCGGCCAAGCGCCCGCACAAGAACCTGTCGCGGCTGATCGGCGCGCTGGCGCGGATCCCGGCCGAGCGCCGCCCGCTGCTCGTGCTGCCCGGCTACCCGACCTGGCACGAGCAGGAGCTGCGCGAGCGCGCCGCCGGGGCAGGGGTGGGCTCCGACGTGCGCTTCATCGGCTGGGTCTCGGGCGCCGAGATCGAAGGGCTGTGGGCGCTGGCCGAGGCGTTCGTGTTCCCGTCGCTGTATGAGGGCTTCGGACTGCCGGTGCTCGAGGCGATGGCGCGCGGCGTGCCGGTCGCATGCTCGAACGCCTCCTCGCTGCCGGAGGTGGCCGGCGAGGCCGCCCTGCTGTTCGACCCGCAGGACGAGCAGGCGATCGCGGCCGCGCTCTCGCGGCTGCTGGAGGACCCCGCGCTGCGCGAGCGCCTGCGCGCGCTGGGCGCCGAGCGGGTGCGCGAGTTCACCTGGGAGCGCAGCGCGCGCCTGACGCTCGCCAGCTATGCCCGCGCGCTCGCGTAGCTCGCGAGCACGACCGCCAGCGAGGAGGAGAGCGACAGGCGCGCGGCGTTCTCGGCAAACCACCGCGCGGTGCTCTCGCGCAGCGCCATGCCCGCGTCGTGCACGGCGACGATCGCATCGGCGATCGCCTCGGCGCCGGCATCCGCGGCCACGAAGCCGTTGACGCCCTCCGCGATCAGCTCCGTGGCGGCGTTGTCCTCGCCGGCCACCACGATGCTCGGCGTGCCCCTCGCGGCCGCCTCCACCACGACCATCCCGTAGCCCTCGCGACGCGAGGTCAGCAGCATGCAGAGCGCGTGGCGCAGCGCCCGATCGACCTGCTCGGCATCCACGAAGCCCGGGGCGACGATGCTCTGCCGCGCTCCGCTTGCGGCGATCGCCGCAAGCACGGCCTGCCGCTCGGGGCCGTCGCCGAAGAAGGCGCCGCGCAGCCCGGCTATCCGCCCGGCCGCCGCGGCCACGCCGGCGACGGCGCTGGGCGCGCGCTTCTCCGGGATCATGCGCCCCGCGAACACCACGAGCGGCTCGGCCGGCTCGGCCGTGGGCGCCTGCGTGGAGCCCGCGTACTCGCCCTCGAGCACCGTCACCTCGCCGTTCAGGTCCTCGCCGCGCAGGCGGTCGGCGTGCAGGCGCGAGAAGCAGAAGGCGCTCTGCGGCAGGCGCGCGCACAGCAGCTGGACGGCGTATCCGATCTCGCCGCCGAGGCGCCCCAGGTACTCCCGCCAGTAGCCGCGGCTCCAGACCTCGTGCCAGTCGACGATCAGCCGAAAGCGCGCCAGCGGGCGCACCGCGCCCGCGGCGAGCAGCGAGAAGTACGGAAACGAGGCGGTGTGGACCACGTCATAGCCGCGGCCGCGGCGCAGCAGGTGCGCGAGCACTCCCGCTCCGAACACCAGCGGCGGCAGGATGCGCCGCCGCCCGTCAGCCGTGTACAGCGCCATGCGGGGGCCGGCCGTCACGACCCGCACACCGGCGCCGATCTCGGCGCGCTCGCCGCGCGGCCACTGGCGCAGCGTCAGGTAGACGACCTCGTGGCCCTCGGCCGCGAGCCGCTCGGCGAGATTGCGATACCAGCGCTCGGCGCCGCCGACGGTATGGGGGAACAGGCAGTCGTAGACGATGCAGATCCGCACCGAGGTAGCATCTCATCTCGCTGTTGCGCCGATGCCTCGTGCGCTCGTGCGCCACCCTCCCTGCGCGTCCGTCCCCCGCGCGCGATCAGCCGATGAGCACACTCACCGAGCCGAGCCCCCCTCGTTCAGCGGCCGACGCGCCGGTGGGAGGCCCGGCGCGATTGCTGGCGGCGGTGTTCGCCGGCGATCGCCGCGTATGGCGCGCGGCGGCGATCGTCGCCCTGCCGCTGCTGCTGCTCGGCGGCTTCTACTGCCTGCAGCCGCGCTCCTTCTACACCGGCACCGACAGCGTCGAGGATCTCAGCTTCCAGCTGCGCTCCTCCCCGCGCGCCCCGCTCTGCGTCTCCGGCCTGGAACTGCCGGCGCAGACCGCCGTCGTGCGCCTGCGCGTGATCGCCCCCGCGGCGCGGCGTCCCGCCCTGCGTCTGCTGCTGCACGTGCGCGGGCACGTCACCTTCTCCGCGCTGCCGGCGGCGGCGGTGCCGGCGAACACCATCAGCAACGCCGACTTCTCGATCCCGCTGAGCCCTGCCAGCCCCGCGGCGCTGCCGGCCTCGCTGTGCGTCGCCTCGCAGGGCGCCGTCAGGTGGGGGGGCAGCGCGCTGACGCGCTCGCGCGTCACGCCCCGCGGCGCGGCGCACGTGCGCCTGCCGCTGCGCCCGGCGATCTGGTACCTGCCGCCCGCGGGGTCCACCAGCAGCCTGCTGGCGCGGGCGAGCGAGATCTTCGCCCGCGCGGCGCTGTTTCGCCCGGGGATCCTTGGCGCCTGGACCTACTGGGTGCTGCTCCTGCTCGTGCTGCCCGCGCTCGCGCTGCTGGCCCTCCGCTGCCTCGCGCTCGCGGCGCTCGGGCGCTCGCGCCGTCTCGCCGCGTGGATGTTTGCGATCGCGGCGATCAACGCCTGCTGCTGGGCGCTGATCACGCCGGTGTTCCAGGCGCCCGACGAGGTCGATCACTTCGCCTACGTGCAGTCGCTCGTGGAACGCGGCGAGGGGCCGAGCCACGATCCCGCCTCGCCGCTGCAGCGCTGGTCCAGCGCGGAGATGCGGGCGCTCAAAGACACCGGCTTCCTCACCGACCACCAGGTCGGGGACTCCCGTCCCCCGTGGCTGGCCTCCCAGCAGCGCCGCTATGAGGCCGAGGTCGCCGAGCTGCACCCGCCGGCCGACAACGGCGGCGGCTACACGACCTCGGCGGTCCACGGCCCGCTCTACTACCTCGCGCTGTCCCCCGCATACCTGGCCACACGCGGCGGCTCGGTCTTCTCCCAGCTCACCCTCATGCGCTTCAGCTCGGCCCTGATCGGAGCGCTCGTGGTGCTGTTCACGTTCCTGCTCGCCCGCGAGCTCGCCCCCCACCGCCCGTGGTTGGCGGTGCTCGCCGCCCTGCTCGTCGCCTACGAGCCGATGTTCGGCTTCATCTCGGGCGCAGTCAACAACGATGTCGGCGTCAACGCCGGCGCCGCGGCGCTCGCGCTGCTGCTGATCCGGCTTCTCCGCCGCGGGATCACGATCCCCTCGGGCGCGCTCACCGGGGCCGTGCTGGTCGCGCTTCCGATCATCAAGGGCACCGGGCTCTCGCTCTACCCGGTCGCCGCGCTGGCCCTCGTCGCGGTGCTCTGGCGCCATCACGAGCGGCGCGAACTGCCCGGCTGGGTCGCGCTCGCGTTCGCCGCGCTGCTGACGGGCGAGCTCTCCGCGCACGTGCTCAGCCTGCTGCAGCCCTCCGGCGCCGCCACCGGGTCCGGGGCGATCACCTCCAACGCGCACGCCGCCGGCGAAGCGCTCCACCACATCCCCGACTTCCTCGCCTATGTCTGGCAGGTCTTCCTGCCGCGGCTGGGGTTCATGGCGCCGCACTTCCCCGCCTCGGCCGAACCCGCCTTCGTGATCTTCATCGAACGCGGCTGGGCCGCCTTCGGCTGGTTCACCGTGTTCTTCCCGGCCTGGGTGTACGTCGTGATCTTCGCGGTCTCGCTTGCGATGATCCCGCTCGGCGCGTGGGCTGCGCGGCGCGAGTGGAGCTGGCTGCGCGGACACTGGCTCGAGGCGCTGCTGGTGATCGCGATACCCGTGGCCGTGATCCTCGGCTTCGAGGCGGCCTACTACACGCCGGGCATCAGGCTCGGGATCCCGGAATTCGGCCGCTACGTCTTCCCCGCGATCGGACCGCTTGCGCTGCTCGTCGTGGGAGCGCTGCATGCCTTCGGGCGACGCCGGATGCTCAGCGTCGGCGTCGGCCTGGCGGTCGCGATGATCGCGCTCAGCTACGCCTCTCAACTGCTGACGCTGAGCGCCTTCTATGGCTGACGCTAGCATCTGATCTCGCCGGTGCGCTCCAGCGGGCGCCACTTTCCGCTCTTGCGCGCGTTATAACCGCAGAGCCGTCCGTCCATGAGCACATTCGCCCCGACAAGCGTCGCCCCCGAAGCGCCTGACGCCGAGGATCCCGGCGCTCCGCTGGTCTCGGTCGTGATCCCGTGCCTGAACGAGGCCGAGAACATCCAGTCCTGCGTGACGGCCGCGCTGGCGGCCGCTGAGCGGCATGGGCGTGCAGGGCGAGGTTGTCGTCGCGGACAACAACTCCGAGGATGACTCGGCGCGGCTGGCCGAGCAGGCCGGCGCGCGCGTGGTCGTGGAACGCCGGCGCGGCTACGGCAGCGCCTACCTGGCGGGGTTCGAGGCCTCGAGGGGCCGCTACATCGTGATGGCCGACGCCGACCTGACCTACGACTTCAACGAGATCCCGCGCTTCGTGGCGGCCCTCGAGGCGGGCGCCGAGATGGTGATCGGCGACCGCATGGACAACATCCAGCCCGGGGCGATGCCGTGGCTGCACCGCTACGTCGGCAATCCGATCCTCACCGGGCTGCTCAACCTCTTCTTCCGCACCGGCATAAGCGACGCCCACTGCGGCATGCGCGCGCTGCGCCGAGACGTGCTGCCGCGCCTCGACCTGCGCACGACGGGCATGGAGTTCGCCTCCGAGATGGTGATCAGGGCCTCCAAGGAGAACCTCAAGATCGCCGAGTTCCCGATCGAGTACCACCCGCGCGGCGGCGAGAGCAAGCTGTCGAGCTTCCGCGACGGCTGGCGCCATCTGCGCTTCCTGCTCGTGCACAGTCCCAACCACCTGTTCATCGTGCCCGGCGCCGTGCTCGCCGGCCTCGGCACGGCGATCGTGGTGTTCGTCGGCGCGGGTCTGAACTTCTTCGGGCGCGCCTGGGGCCTGCACGCGCTGATCGGCGGCGCGCTGCTGATGATCGTCGGGACCCAGGTGCTCGCGCTCGGCCTCTGTGCGCACGCCTACGGCACCTACTTCATGGGCGAGCAGGACCCGTGGTTCGACCGCATGCGTGCCCGCTTCCGCCTCGAGCACGGCCTGCTGCTCGGCGGGGCCTTCGTGCTCGTCGGGGATCGTGATGGGGGCGGTCGATCCTCGGCGACCTGGATATCGCATGGCTTCGGCTCGCTGGCGGACGAACACCTCGCGGTGATCGCCGCGTCGCTGTTGATCGTGGGGATCCAGATCTTCTTCTCCTCCTTCCTGCTGAGCATCCTCGGGCTGCGCCGGCGCTGAGCCGCGCGCGCGGCGCGTGGGGATCGGCCCGCGGCCGCCGATCGGCACGCGGCCGGCGATCGGCCCGCGGCCGCCGATCAGCCGGCGGTCGCCGCTTCGTCCTGGCGCAGCGCCCAGTAGAAGGCCGCGACCACCGCGAGCGGCACGCCGAACGCGGCGAGCACGGCGAGGATCCAGATCAGCCAGACCGGGATCAGGCGATCGGTCAGATCGGAGGCGTGGCCGAAGACTTCGCCGAGGCGCGACAGCAACGAGCGGGGGTGACTGTCGAGGAACGTGAGCGTGATGTCCCCGAAGACACCATTGCCTTCGATCACCGTGTAGGAGCGGGAGATCGTGCGCGGTTCGGTCGTGCCGTCGAGCAGCACCGTGCGCTTGCCGCGGTTGATGAAGCAGGCCGTGCCGATCGAGGCCTTCTTGGGCGGGCTCACCGTGAACGTCACCGTGCCGAGCGGGTAGCCTCCGGGCGCGAGCGAGCGCGCCAGGTAGCCGGGCGCGCTCAGCACCAGTTCCAGTGGCGGCCCGCCCGGCCCGTTCACCGTCGCGGGGTGGGTCTGTATCTGGGCCAGGCGGCTGTTGGGCGTGACCGTGACCGAGGTGATGCACGCTTTCTGGCCAGCAGGTAGCGCGAACTCGCTGAGCCCGAAGAGCGCGGGCGGCGTGGGGACCCCGGCCACCGGTTGCTGCTTGCGTGTCAGGTAGGGGACGAACCAGATCAGCGCCCCGAGGAGGACGAGCGCCAACAGCAGCGACGCCGCGAGGCCGGCGAGCCCGGGCCTTCGGATTCTCGGCCTGCCGCTAGGCATAGAACCTCGCCATCGTCAGCCCGATCCCGGCCAGCGAGAGCAGCACCCCGCCGGCGAGGATCACCGCTGCCACGATCACGCCGGCGCGGCGTGGCAGCGATCCCACAGTGAAGGCGATCGCCAGGCCGAACAGGGCGATCATCGGCAGCAGGTAGCGCCCGAGGATCAGCGGGTCGGTGCCGCCGTTGGAGAGCAGCGATCTGTAGGAGACGTAGTGCAGGAAGGCGAGGTTGGTGACGAGCAGCGCGAGCAGCACGATCACCTCCGGCCACGATCTCCACAGTCGCCGCCAGCGGGCGACCGCGGCGGTGTAGAGGCCCACCAGGCCGATCGCCGAGAGCACCTGCAGCACGTCGTAGACCTTCAGCTTGTATTCGACCTCCAACGACCCGAACGCGCCGTAGAAGGTGTGGATGAACACCTGGCGGTAGCCGTATTCGGGGCCGAGGCGGGGCCGCATGGTGGGGAGCCTCGGAAAGTAGAACTGGTAGATCGAGGACAGGAACTGGCGCAGGTTGAACCCGCGTCCGGAGTTCAGCTGGGTGACCTGGCCTGCATACAGCGAGCCGCTGCCGCTCGGCCTCCCGAACAGCAGATACGCCAGGAACGCCACGCACAGGGTCCCCGCGGCCGCCGCGCCGCGCTTGACGGCCTCGCGCAGGCCGGGGCGGTACTTGACGAACGCCGCGACCAACGCCGTCGCCAGCACGGGGATGTTCACAAGACCGCGGCCGTGCGTGAGCGACGCCGCGGCGGTGAGGAGGCTGGCTGTCAGCACCCTCGTGAGCGTCGGTCCCCGCGTCACGAGCCGCAGCGCCCCCAGCAGCGACGCGGTGGTGAGCGCGATCAGCAGGTTGTCGGCGTTGATCACCGCGCTCATGAACGCGAGCTGCGGCTCGAGCGCCACCACCCCGGCCGCGAGCGTCTGCTTCCAGCGCACGGGCCCGAATAGCTCGCCCGCGATCAGCCACACGAGCGCGATCGTGGCCAGGTAGAACAGCGCGTTGAACAGCCGCAGCACGAACAGCCGCTTGAGCAGCGGCAGCCACACGAACATGCGGTAGGGGATCGACATCACGGCGTAGTACAGGGGCGGGTTCGTCGCCACCGGGTCGGGCCCCGATCCGTTCGCCCGCGAGCCGCGCGGCATTTCGCGCTCGATTTCATGCCACTCCGCGAGATCGGCCGAGCTCCACGCGGGCCGGCCGCCGACGTCGCCAGTGATCGCCAGCAGGTTGAACCACGTCAGGGCTTTGAACACCTCGGTCGAGTACCCGGTCGGGCCGCTCGTGACGGTCGGCAGATGACCGGTCTCCGCGAGGTACTGGACGTAGGCGAAGTGCGAGGATTCATCCGGCCCCTGAAACGCCGGCAGCGCCACATTCCACGCGAGCGCCTGAACCAGGCCCACGCTCAGCACGAGCCACAGCGCCAGCGGGACCTTCCTGATCCTGGTGCGCAAGCGGGTCGGGATCGACGCGCCTCGCCGAGCCGGAGCACGATCCGGGGGGGCAGGCGTTGTGGTCTTGGAGATCATGCGGGCGGCGACGGGCATGGACGCTAGCGCTCCGATGGGACGATCGCGCCGGGAAGCGGACTGCTCGCGAGGGCGACGCGACCCCTCACGAGCGCGACGCGTTCGCGAGCGCCGTCTGCAGTCCCTGCTCGAGCTGGCGCGCCGCCCGTTCCCACGTGCGCTCGGCCGCGAGCTCCAGTCCGGCCCGGGAGGCCCGCTCGCGGCGCTCGGGCTCGTCGAGCAGCCACTCGATCCCCCCGCACAGCGCGAGCGGGTCGGGCGCGAGCAACTCCAGCGGCCCGGCACTGCCGAAGCTCGCGATCATCGACTCGCTCGCCAGCTCGACGCACGGCAGGCCGCAGGCCATCATCTCGAGCGCGATCAGCGAGGGGTTGGTCAGCGAGAGCACCATGCCGACGCTCGCGCTCGAGTAGAGCTCGGCCAGGCTGGGAGCCTCGAGCACCCCGAGCTGGCGATGCGCGAAGGGCACCTCCAGCGGTCGGCTTTCGCCGTACAGCGCGATCTGCACCTCGGGCCGGCGCCGGGACAGCTCGCTCAGCGCGAGCAGTCCGAGCGGCACCGCCCGCCGCGGCGTAACCGCTCGGGCGTAGAAGACCACGAGATCGCCGCGGCGATGCTCCCCGGCCGGGTGGTAGATGGCATGCTCGATGCCGAGGTCGAAGTGCGTGGCGATCGCGCCGTAGCGGGCGCGCAGCAGCTCGGCCAGCCACGAGCTGGCGGCGATGCAGGGCAGTCCCTGGCGGTAGGTCTCTTCCGCCCACAGCGCCTCGGCCGAGGCGCCGTAGAAGTCCGGCTCGTGGTCCTGCACCAGGTAGGCGCGGGCGCGGGCGCCGGGGAGCAGCAGGGTCCGCGCGACCGTCTGCCAGCCCGTTGCGAGCACCACATCTGCTCCCCGCCAGGCGCCGAAGTCGAGGTGCAGCTCGAGGCCGTCGGCCGCATAGAACTCGTCGAAGCTCCGTTTCGTCAGCGCTGCCGGCTCGCGCGCATGGCGACCCTCGCAGTCCTCCAGCCACAGCGAGATCGAGTGGCCACGCGCGCGCAGCTCGCGCAGCAGGTTGACGATCGTGGCGTGACCACCGCTGCCGCGGCGGAAGGAGGGAACCACGCAGGCGATGTTCCATGGCCCCTCTGCGCTCGGCCCCGGGCCGGCGCGCGCAAGCGGGGAGGGCCCGTTGCGGACGAGCTCAAGGAGCGCGTTCGGGAGCGCGGGCGCGTGATGCGCCGCGCGGCGCCCGCGCGCGGACGCCGCCCGCATGCCCAGCCGGCGAGCGGCGCTCCGCAAAGTCACGACAGCAGCTCGCGGGCGCGGCGGGTCAACGGGCGCAGGGGGTAGGTGAGGGTTTTGACCCCACGGTTGCGCCGGGCCGCAAGCAGCAGCCGTGCGGCGGCGCTGCGGCGGATGCGAACGAGAGGGCGTTCGAAGCGCTGCGCACGCTGCGCGAAGCCGATGCGCTCGCGCAGGTGGCCGCTGTAGACCTCGATGCCCCCGCGCAGGTCGGCCAACAGCCGTGCGGCGCCCGCGGTCGCCGCAGGCGGGGGTTCGCGACGGATGCTCAGCAGCGCGGCGGCCATGAACTGGCTCGACTGCTCCCATGAGGGCCACGCGCGCGCTGTCTCCAGCGCATTCGTGCGCAGGAAGTGCAGCAGCTCACGGTCGCGGGCGAGCAGGTCGAGTTGGCGCGCGCTGCCGCGCAGGTCATCCCAGTCGGCCAGCATCCCGTTCCAGCCGTGCTGCACGTACTCCTCGTGCCCGGTGACCGGCGTCACGACGCATGTGGCCCCGCGGTGGAAGCCCTCCAGCGGCGGCCCGAACATGCCCTCCACGCTGGAGAGCTTGAGCACGACGTCGATGCGCTCGTACAACGCGGCCATCTCGCGGTGGCTGAGCGGACCGACCACCTCGTCCGCGACCACGTCGCCCAGCGCCTTGTGATCGCCGCAGACGACCGTGACGTGGTGTGGCTCGCGCATCGCGGCGGCGGCGTGGATCGCCTCGTGGACGTGCTTGAACCAGGACACGGGTGAGCCCTCGATCAGGACCCGGAGCGGATCGCTGGTGTTGAGGGGGGGCTGCTCCAGGGGCGCGAAGACATCCTTGTCGATCCCGTTGCGCACCAGGTAGCACGGGGCGTCGGGTCGCAGGCCGGCCAGCGTGGCGCGGATCCAACCCGCCTCGGTGATGAAGCTGACCGGCAGATCGAGCGTCAGGCCGGCGCCCAGCCGCTCGGCTTCGTCGTGGCGGTAGAAGCGATCCTCGAGGCTCTGCACGAAGTAGGCGTAACGGTCGGCGGCGAGCTCGAACAGCGTGAACGTCGTCTCCCACCAGGTGGCGACCGCGACGTCATAGTGCTCGGACAGCGCCTGCTCGCGGGAGCGCACGTGCAGATGAGGGAGGTGCTCGTAGCCGTGCCAGCTCGGCCCCTCCTCCTCGCGAACGAGCACGAGCGTCACATCCCAGCCGTCGATCATGCTGAGCTGGCGCGCGTGCTGCACGACCACGCCCACGCCGCCCGAGAGCTGTAGGTCGTTGACGAGGAAGGCGACCTTCACGCCGTTGGCTCGCCCGGCTCGATTGAGGGCGTCGGAGTTTCCTCCTCGTCGGCCGGCGCTCCCTTGGCCTCGGTCGCCATCGCCTCCGGTGTGCCCGAAAGGGGCCGGCCAAGCTCGGCCTCGAGCTCGTGGATGTAGGTGCGCCAATCGTCGAACTGGGCGGTCCGCTCGCGCAGCTCCCGCGTCTGTTTGGCGATCGTCGCTTCCTGAGCTCGCAGCGCGGCTCTCTGCTCGGCCACCATCGCCTGGGCGATCGCGACGTTGCTCTCGCGCTCGCGCTCCCAACGGCGCTGCTCGACCATGTCCTCCTGGACCGCCAGGGCGGCCGAGCGCAGATCGCGGTGTCGAGGACCAAATGCGGCGATGAAGTGCGTCGCGACGGTGCCATCTCCTCCGACGGGCACGGTGAGCTCGTGCAGCTCGGGCGCCGCATCCCAGCCGACCGTCGCCGAGCCTGACAGGGCGACTTGACGCATGAGCGTGTGCTCGGCGGGAAGCAGTTGCTGCAGTTCCTCGAAGGCGCCCTCGCTCCATGAGGTCCGATGGTGGGGGTTGCGGATCGACCAGAACGCGTCGTTGGGAACGCTGATCACGACGGTCGCGCCCTGCTCGCGCGCCAGCTCGGTCGAGAACTCGAGCAGCGGCAGGAAGCTGCTCAGGTGCTCCACAACCTCAAAGCAGCTCACTACCGGCTCCCCCCCTAAGGACAGGAGCGCCTCCCCGATCCGCTGCAGGTCTTGCGGATCGGTGAGGTCGGCCGTGACCAGCTTGGCGTCGGGCATTTCCAGCTCCTGGGCCGCCCGCGCAACCGCCTCCTCCTCGAGGTCGACCAGCACCGCGTGTGCCGGCCGGGCGTCGCCGAGCGCAGCGGCCGCCGCGAGGCCGTTGCCGCAGCCGAGGTCCGTCCACCGACCGCCCGCGAGGATCAGCGGCGCCGCGATGCGATAGCGCAACTCGTGCTCGGCCCGGATCGCCGGCGCCGTCTCGTGGGTGATTCGCTCTTGCCAGTCAGACATGCGTGGATGACGTCGCCAGGGGCGCCGCTATCGTAGCGATGCAGATGAGCAGTCCAGTCGCCCTCGGGGGCGCTCCCACGCCGCCGCCGCACACGGACAGCCTGGGGTCGCTATGAGCCGAGTCGAAAGCGTCCTTGAGCGCGCATTGGATCGTCTGGGCTCCTGGCGCCATGCTGTCGCGCGTGGCGAGCACATCGACGCGGTCTATTCGCGGTTGCCGGTCGCCGTGCGAATAGCTATCCACCGGACGCGACTCCGTGTCCACGCGGGTCAGCTGGTCGCCGAGGACTGGGCACGCCGGCCGCCACTCGATGCCGAGCGCTACTGGCAATCGACCGACCAGCCTCACCGGAGGACTCTGCTCGATCAGCTGCGAAGCTTTGGGTCGCCTCGCAGCCTGCTCGAGCTGGGCAGTCACAGCGGGCCGAACCTCAGACTCGCCGCCAGAGAGTTTCCGGAGGCCCGGGTGGGCGGCATCGAGATCAACGGTGGCGTTGTTGTTCGGGCGCGGCAACTCCTGCGTGAGGACGGGCTCGGCCGGGTCGAGCTGACGGTGGGGTCGGTGGTCGATCTCCTGCCAGGTCTAGCGGACGACAGCGAGGACCTGGTGTTCTCGTGTTTCGCCCTCGCCTACCTGCCACCGGCTCAACTTTCAGAGGTGCTGCGCCACTCGTTGCGGGTTGCCCGCTTGGGGCTCATCCTCGTCGAGCCGCAGTTTCGTGGGGGGCAGCGCGTTGGACTCATGCGCGAGACGGCCGGTTGGCGTCACGACTACGCGGCGGGCCTGCGCCGTCTCGGCGTCGATACGCAGGCGATGCGGATGATTGACCTTGCTGGAGCACCCTCGGGCCTCAACGGATGTCTCGTCGCCGATCTTAGATCGCGTGTGGCTCGAAGCGCTTCGTGAGCCGGCCGGCACATGACTCGACGCAACTGGCGAGCTCTTCCTTGCGGTGTCTCGGACTGACAGAATCACGCCGTGCCCCGCGTCAGCGTGATCATCCCGGCCCATAATGCGGCTCCTTACATCGAGCAGACGCTAGCGTCGGTCCGCGCGCAGACCTATAGCGACTGGGAGGTCGTCGTGGTGGATGACGGCTCGAGCGATGGCACATGGGAGCTGCTCCAGGCCGCCGGGCCCGGCATTCGCAGCTTCCGCAGGGAGCGCGCCAGCGGACCTGCGGTCGCGCGAAACCTCGCGCTCAGCGAGGCCACCGGCGACTTTGCGGCGTTCCTGGACGCGGACGACCTCCTGCTGCCGCGCTACCTCGAGAGCCAGCTGGCCTGCTATGAGAGGGCGGTCCAAGGCGGAGGGCCCGACGTGGGACTGGTGGCCTGCGACGCGCGGATCCTGATCGGCGAGGAGTACGCGCCCTTCACGCACCTCGAGCGCATCCCCGACGGATACGCCCCGCTCACCCTCGAGCGCGTGCTGCGGCGCAATCCGATCCACGTGACGTGCCTGGTGCCCATGCAGGTGGGTCAGGCCGTAGGCTGGTTCGACCCCGAGCTGTTCGGCACAGAGGACTTCGGGCTCTGGATCAAGATCCTCGAGGCAGGCTACCGTGCGGTGCTCAACACCGAGGTGCTTGCCGTCTACCGTCGCATCGCCGGCTCGATCTCCTTGAACGTCGCCAGCCAGGGCGTCAACCACCGCCGCACGTATGAACTGGCCCTCCGCCGCGGTCGCCTCAACTCCAAACAGCGGCGCATCGCGCGGCGGGGCATCCGATACGATCGCGCGATGGAGCAGGTGGCACTCCTGCGCTTCGCGGGAGCTGAGGGACAGAAGCCAGGCTTGCGCCCGTTCCGTAGCCTGCCGCTCCTCGCCTGGGTGGCGCTCAGCAATCCGCGCCGTTGGCCTGAGTGGTTGGAGCTGCTTCGCACCGGCCGGGCCAAGGGCACAGCGGAGCTGCGCGCTCATCCGTGAACGACGACGTCACGGTAGTCATCACCTGCTTCAACTACGGCGCGTTCTTGGCCGAGAGCGTCGAGAGTGTGCTCGCGCAGACGTGCGGCGAGCCCCACGTGATCGTGGTCGACGACGGCTCCACGGACCCGGGCACGCTCGCTGAGCTCGACCGGCTGCCCTCGCAGGTCGAGCTCGTGCGCCAGTCGAACGCCGGGGTCGCCGAAGCGCGCAACAACGGTTTTCGTCGAGCCCAGACCCCATATGCCCTGGCACTCGACGCCGACGATTGCCTCGTCGGTGATGCGCTGGCCCGCCTACGCACGGCGCTGGAGGCAGACCCGGCGCTCGGCTTCAGCTACGGGTCTATGCGCTTCTTCGGGGACTGGGAGGGCGTGCTGAGGATGCCGCCATACGATCCCTACCGCCTGCTCTATCGCCACAACATCGGACCCACGGCCCTCATCCGCCGGAAGCTCTTCGAGGATGTCGGCGGCTACGACCCTGCGCTCACGGGCTACGAGGACTGGGAGTTCTGGGTGCACGCGCTCGAATGCGGCTGGCGCGGGCGGCGCGTCGAGGGGGTGACCCTCCTCCAGCGACGCCACGGCCCGAGTCGGCACCTGGGCGCTCGGCCGCGTTACCGCGCCACCTTCCGTCAGCTGCGCCGCAAGCACGCGGCGCTGTATGGGCCGGAGGGGCGGCGGCGGCTGGCAGCGGAGTCGGATCTCGGCCCGATCGGTCGCCTGATCTACCAGTGGTGGTGGGGCTGGAGGCCGCTGCCGGCGCGTGTCGAGCTGGCTCTGCAATCGGTCCTCTGGCGCCCGCGGCACGAGTAGGTTTGGCTTCTCCAGCAGCCGCGATCTCGCATGCCGGCGCACGGTCGGATGCGCATCCGCCGGGGGTATTGTGGGCCGATGAACACCGCGAACGCGGCTGCGCAGCTCGTGCGCAACACCCTGGCCAACGGCGTCGGCAGCGTGATCGGCATCCTCGTGGGCCTAGGCCTGACGCCGTTCATGATCGCGCACCTCGGCCTGACCGCCTACGGCGTGTGGACGCTCTCGCTGACGCTCGCGTTCTCCGGCGGGTACGCATCGCTCGCGGACCTCGGCGTCGAGGGCGCCACCGTGCGATACGTGGCCGAAGCGACCGCTGAGGAGGATCTCGACACGGTCAACCGAACCGTTTCGACCACCCTGCTCCTGTTCTGCGCGATCGCGGCCGTGTTGGCGCCGGCCGCTGTTGTACTTGCGCGCCCGCTGGTGTCCCTCTTCGGTGTACCCCACGACCTGCACAACGCGGCCGTCCTCTGCTTTGCGCTGGTCGGGGCGGGGCTCGCGTTCGAACTGCCGGCTCGAGCATTCGTCGCCGTGCTCGAGGGCACGCAGAGATTCGTCGTCTTCCAGGCGGTCGAACTCGGCCGTACGCTACTGCAGGCTGCGCTCTTCGTATTCGTGCTGCTGGAGGGCTGGGGGATCGGGGCACTCGGGGGCGCGTGGATGGCAACTTCGCTGTGCATCCTTGCGACCTACTGGCTGCTCGCACATCGAGCCGTACCGGGCCTGCGCGTCAGCCCGCTGCATGCGCGGCGGGGAGAGTTACACAGGCTCGTACGCTTCGGCGGCGGTGTCTTCACGTTGCGCCTGATCAGCACCGTCTATCGCCAGATGGACAAGGTGATCGTGGGCATAGCGCTCGGCCCGAGCTCGGTCGCGCTCTACGAAATTGCCAGCAAGGTGAATGTGGCCGCGGCGACAGCGGCGTCGGTGTCCGTCTCGGCGCTAGTCCCGGCGGCCGCCTTCGCCCGCCGCAATGCTGCGGTCCTGCGCGACATGTTCGTGCGCGGCTCCTGCTATGCGACCGCCGCATCGCTTCCCGTCGCCGTGGCGGGCTTCATCTTCGCAAAGCCGCTGCTCGTCTCCTGGATCGGGCCCGAGGCCGCCCCAGCGGTCGCGGGGGCGCGACTGTTCCTCGCCTACGAGGCGCTGCAGTCAGTCCAGAATGTCGCAAGCACAATGATGTTCGGGCTCGGGCGCATCCGCTTTCCGCTGGCTGTCAACGCAATCGCTACGCTCGCCAATCTCGTCCTGTCGATCGTGCTGGTGCAACCGTTGGGCTTCTCCGGTGTTATCGTCGGCACGCTCATCGCCAACGGGCTGGCGTGGCCGGTGATGTTACGCTTCTACCTGCACGTGTTCGAGACGTCGCCGGGCATGTGGTTCCGCCGCATCCTAAGGCCCAACCTGTTTGGCGTTGCGCTGCAGGTGGCCGTTTCGCTTCCGCTGCTGGTGCTCGTGCACGACACACACTCTCTAGTGCTCGCAATCGCCGTGAGCGCGCTGTCGCTGGCGAGTTCGCTCGCTACGTTCGCGCTGGTGGGGATCAGGGGCGAGGAGCGGCGCGTGCTCTTGATGACGCTGCGTCACGCGCTGGGTCGAGCGACGCGCGAGGTGCCGGCGGCGTGAGCGGGAACCTGGCTCGCGAGACTGACGACGCGACGGTGCGCAGCTCAGACGAGTCGAGGCGAGCGTACGTCCAGTTGGCGCGACGCCTCGCGGTGTCCCGCTGGCGTCAGGGCGCACCGACCTGATCATCGAGCGCATGATCTGAGGTCTGCTGGGATGGCAAGAATCCCCCACTCAACAGCCGTCGTGCCAGAGGGTGGGGTCCGCGTGGCCGTTCCGGATGGATACGTCCCGCGCTGGTTGAGCGAGCCGTCACATCGAAACCAGGTCGAGCGGTGGACGGCCGCCTCCCGCGAGGGGTCGGTGTACAGCAGCCCCGCCTATGTGGACTTCGCGCGTCGGCAGAACGGACGAGCGGATCTTCTCTGGCTGGCGCGAGACGGCAATCCGGTCCTCGGCCTGCCGCTACATCCGGTGGGCAGGGCCCGCTTCACGACCGGCTATTCGGGCATTATGTTCGCCGACGGTCATGGAGACGCCACGCTGCGGCGCGGAGTGACCGCCCTTGTGGCACTGCTCGCTGTCAACCGCCGGCGCGGCTTCCAGGTCCTGCAGTCGGCTCAGGCCCCGGCCTATGACGACCCTGCGCGAATGACGAGCCTCGCCTTCCTGCTCGATCAGCAGGATCTGCGCGGGCCGGCGTTGTACTCTCGCGTGCTCGGTCTTCGGCCGCTGGCCAGCCCGAGCGGCGGCGGGCAGGATGTCTCGAACGAACAGCTGTTGGAGCACGGGCTGCGCCCGTACCAGGCCGAGCTGAGAAACCAGATCCGCCAGGCGGTTCGCCACGGGCTGCACGTGAGCTGCCATCTCCCGTCCTCGGACAGCGAGGTGCAGGGCGCCTACAGCGACTTCGTGCCGCTACACCGAGAGTCCTGGCAGCGCACCGGAATGACGCCGCATCCGCCCGAGTACTGGTCGGCGCTCTCGCGAGCGATCCTCGATGGGGGCGGTCGCGACATGGTCGTCTATGTGCGCAACGGCGAGGGCAGGGCCCTTGCTACGGTCAGCTGCCACACGCGTGACGGGAGAGCGCTCTACTGGGCGGGCGCCAGCAGTGAGGAGGGTCTGCGGTTACGGGCCAACCCGCTGTGCCTGCACGCGGCGATCCAGGTATGCCGCCAGCTCGGCGTGCATCATTTCGAGTTGGGCCGGTTCGACGCTCGCGAGCCCTCCGCAAAGGAGTTGGCCGTCACGGGCTACAAGGCGCAGTTCGGAGGCGAGCTCGTGCGGATCACCGGCTTCCAGACCCGCCCGCCGGTCGGGTCTGCTGCGCTGCGACGCGCCGTGGCAGTGCTCCGCGGCGGCCGGCGTCAGCCGTGATGGCGCTGGGAGGCGCTTCGGCATAGCGCATGATCACGCGGGGCTTTCCGCTGCCGGTTAGCCGAGGGTCGAGGCGGATACCCACCCAGGGGATAACGCTGCGTTGTGCTCGGCGGCGATGTCGACCACAACCACAGCGCGGTAGGTTGGTGGCCGGTCGTCTCCCCGTATCCGGCGCAGGACGCGAGCGGCGAGTCGACGTCCACCAAGGCGGCGGCTTGCCAGCAGGTATTCGAGCGGCCGACAAGCGAGGCGCAGGATCACGGCCGCAACAGGACTGAGCTCGGCGGCCACGAGGCGTACGTGTGCCGCCACGTTCTCGTTTCCGACCACCCGCACGGCGCCGAACCTCCCCGCCGTAGCGGCGAGCCCCTCGGTCTCCGGGAAGCCGTTCTCCAGGTGCTCCTGGAGCCAGGGAGGTACTGCACGCCCGCGGGCCCGTAGACGGGTCGCCAGCTCGCGATCGCCCGCGAGCGCTTCTTCCCCGGCCGGGCATGCGATCACCGCGCGAATGCGCGCCACGCGGCAGATCTCGCTGATCGCTCTTGCCCTGTCGCCGAAGGGCACGTGCTCCAGCAGGTCGACCGCGATTACGACGTCGAACGACCGATCCGCGAACGGAAGCGCCCGGACGTCTCCGAGCACCCGTTCCGCCGTGCTCGCCGACGGGCGGGCCGCCGCGCCGTAGTCTTCGAAGTCGGCGTCGCACGCCGTTACGCGCCACCCGGCTGGGAGAAGCTTTGCGATCCCCTGTGAACCGCTGCCTACGTCGAGCAGCGTGCCGCCGCCACGACCGGTGTCGGCGATGAGCTCGAGCACTGGCTCGAACCGCACGAGATGGTTTACCTGTCGCACGCCCAGCAGATGGCGCCCTAGACCGACAAGGGCGCGACTTGCGGCGCGCCGACGCATCCATCGTCCCCCTCGCTGGGGCTGACTGCGAACGCGCCGGCGCCACGAGTTCACCTCATTCAAGACGAGTTCGAGCGCGGTTCGGGCTCGGGCGCTCATCGGCCCGCAGAGGAGCGCTCGAGGCGCACCAAGCCTTCTTCATCGGTGCCGCTCCGGCGAAAGCCTGCCCGCGCGAACGCTTGCAGCGAGGCTTCGTGCGCGGGCTTGACGTATGCGCAGAGCAGGCTGACCCCCGGCTCGGCGAGCGCGCGCGCGGCGGCCTGCGCCAGCACGCCGCGCCCGAGCCCCTGGCCGCGTGCCTGCGGCGCCAGGGCCACGTGCACCTCGGCGGTGCCGCCCTCCAAGGGGCTGACGCGCACACTGCCTATCGCGCTGTCGCCGGATTCTGCAATCCACAGCTGCGTTGCGTCGTCGGCCAGCACGCGCTTCAACCAGTTCGCGTGCTCCTCGGGGGCGATCTCGTGCGAGTCCCGCGACCAGCGCCTGGTCTCGGGATCGTTGCGCCAGGCGAGCAGGCACTCGGCGTCGGCGCGAGTCGCCGCACGTAGCGTCACCTCCGCGGCCAACAGCACCCGGCGCCCGTCGCGCGATGAGGCGCGCGCGGCGTCGAGGACTGCTAGCACGCGGCGGGCTTGCGCGGCCGGTACGGGCGCGGGCGCGCCTTCGAGCACCGCGGCCAGGAAGCGCTCGAGCTGGCGGCGGTAGGCCGGCGATACGTCGCTGGGGACCTCCAGCTCGTATGTGTCGCCGGCGGCGTCGTGGCGCTTGAGGCGCTGATCCTCCCAACTCCAGTGCAGCGTCCCCTCGGAGCCCACGATCCGGCAGCCACGGGTGTAGGAACGGTCGAAGTAGTCTACCGCCACCTCGGCCACGCCTCCAGACTCGAGCTCCATGGTGATCGTTGCGACGTCCTCGACGTCGATCTCGAGATCGGAGGCCTGACGCGCGAGTGCGCTGACCGAGCGCGCGGGACCGACCAGCCAGAGCAGGTAGTCGAGCTCGTGTACGGCAACGTCCAATAGGACGCCTCCGCCCAGCTCCGCGCGCGCGCTGTAGCCGTGGCGGTAGTCGCTGCCCGGCCGCCAGCCCGGCAGCCACGAGCCGCACCAGGCCGACGCTCGCAGCACGCGGCCGACGGCGCCCTCGGCGACGAGGGCGGCCAGGGCTCGCACGCCGGCGTGCTCGCGAAGGTTCATCGCGACTGACAGCATCACCCCCCGCTGCTGGGCCAGGCACTCGAGCTCGGCCGCGCGGGCGCCGTCCAGCGCGAGCGGCTTCTCCACGAGCACGGGCACGCCGAGCTCGATCGCGGTCCTCGCGTCGGTGGGATGCGCACTCGAGGGGCTCGCCACCACGGCGGCGTCGGCTCCGGCAAGGCACTCGCGTGCGCTCGCTGCGCGCATGACGCCGTCGGGCACGCTGACGTCGGGGCTCGGGTCGTAGACGGCGACCTCCTGGCCGAGCTCGAGCAGGATCGCAGCATGGCGGCGGCCGATCGAGCCCTGCCCGATGACCGCGACCCTCACGGCCTCAGATCATCTCCCAGGTGAGGATCTCGTCGGCCTCGATGTCCACCCGCGCTATGCGACCCACCACGTGGTCGATGTCCTTCGGCGCGATGCCGTAACCGGGACGCTTGACGACGAGGTGCTCGCGCGCGATGAGCGTTCCCGCGGGAATCTCGACCGCGGCGATCAGGCTGCGGCGAGCGAGGCGATACATCTCCTGCGCCTCCAGCTCGCTGGGTCCTTCCAGGCGCCCGCTTCCCAATGCCTGCTCGATCGCGCGGATCCCGGCGACGAGCTCGACCAGCTCACCGGGCTCGATCGCGAAGGGATGGTCGGGTCCGGCCATGCTGCGGTCGAGCGTGAAGTGCTTCTCGAGCAGTTCCATGCCCATGCCGCGCGCTCCCAGCGGGACGGCTATGCCCGTCGTGTGGTCGGACAGGCCCACTGGAACACCGAACGCGCTGCGCATCGTGGCCATCGCGCGCAGGTTCACGATCTCCGGCGGCGACGGATACAGCGAGGCGCAGCGCAGCAGCGCGACCTGCGTTGCGCCGGCGCGCGCAGCGGCGTCGAGCGCTTCGTCGATCTCGCCGTAGCTCGCCATTCCGCAGGAGAGGATCAACGGCAGCCCGGTGGCTGCGGCGGCCGCGATCAGCTCGAGGTCGACGATCTCGAAGGAGGCGATCTTCAGGGCTGGGACCCCGGCCTCGTGCAGCTCCCGGACGGCGTCGGTGTCGAACGGCGTCGCGAAGAACTGGATGTCGCGCTCCCGCGCGTGCGCGGCCAGCTCGGCGATCCACTCGCGCGGGAGCGCAATGTCTTCGAGCAGCTCGGACGCAGGCTTCTCGGAGAGGTCCTCGAGGTAGCGAAACTGCGGTGTCTTGCGCGAGTACAGCGCCCGCCCTGAGTAGACCTGGAACTTGACGGCGTCGGCGCCCGCCTCGCTGGCGACGTCGATCAGCTCGCGGGCGACGCCGAGGTCGCGGTTGTGGTTGGCGCCGGCCTCGGCGATCACGTAGCAGGGTGTGCCAGGGCCCACCCGGCGGCCGGCGATCGCGAAGCTGTCGGCGAGCGACCGTGTGCTCATCCCGCTCAGCTGGGCGTGCGGAACGCCGGCGTAACCGGCGGTCCCTCGAGGCGCCTCTCAAGGTCGTCGGGCAGGGCGTCGCCGAGCACGTCGAACGCCGCGGCGTATGCCTCTACGGCAGCGTCGATGTCAGCGTCGGTGTGCGCGTAGGAGATGAAGTTCGAGCCGTTGAACAGAACCCCGCGCTTGAGCATCTCCTGCTGAAGCAGCGACCTCGCGGGCAGCGTCGCCCCGCCCGGGTCGGGCTCGCGGATGCTCACGATCGTCCACGGCGCGGCCCCCGAGCAGCTCACCCAGTCAGACAGGCCGCGCTGCTCGATCGCGCCGGAGACGCCCTGCTGCAGCCGTCGCCCGAGGCGCCAGAGATGCTCGTGCACCGGCTCGCGGGCGAGCACGTCCAGCGTCGCACGCGCGGCCGCGAGCGACAGCGTCTCCCCCCCATGCGTACCCGAGAAGAACACGTCTCCCAGGTCTTCCATCGTGTCGGCCGGGCCGGCCAGCGCCGAGATCGGCATGCCGTTGCCGAGCGCCTTGCCGAAGCAGACGAGATCGGCCCGCACGTCGAAGTACTCCTGCGCTCCGCCCGGCGCCAGGCGGAAGCCGGTGATCACCTCATCGAAGACGACGAGGGCCCCGTGGCCGTGGGCCAGGTCGATCATCTCCCGCAGCAGAGCCGGCTCGGGCTCGAGCACCCCAACGGGCTCGCACACGACGCAGGCGATCTGCTCTGGCCATCGCTCGAGCGCCTCCGAGAGTGCGCCGAGGTCGCCGAATGCGACCGGCTCGACCAGCGCGCGGACCGCCTCGGGGACGCCCCTGTGGCGCGCCGTCGAGCCGATGTACCAGTCGTGCCAGCCGTGGTAGCCGGTGACGATCACGCGCTCGCGGTCGGTGCTCGCGCGCGCAAGGCGCACCGCGGCACTGGTCGCATCCGAGCCCGACTTGGCGAAACGCACGCGCTCCACGCCGGGCACGACGGCGAGGATGCGCTCGGCAACCTCGATCTCGATCGGATGAGGCAGGGTGAAGCTGATTCCGCTGCGCAGCTGCTCGGTGATGGCCTCGTCAACTGCAGGGTGGCAATGTCCGAGGATGATCGGTCCGAGGGCCATCGGGAAGTCCAGATAGCGGTTGCCGTCGACATCCCAGACGTAGGCTCCGCTTCCCCGCTCCAGATACGCCGGCGCGACCCCCTGCACCCACTGCGTAGGTCCCTTGCTCAATGTCTGGCTGGCGCCCGGGATCAGCTCGCGTCCACGAGCCAGCAGCTCCTGCGAGCGATTCAGCGAGCGCGCGTGCAGCGGGGCGGGCGCCGTCATGTTCGCGGCTGCTCCAGGGCGTGGGATCGACCGCTGAGCGCTCTGCCCTCGCTTGCGCTCGCCGGTCCGATCTCGGCGCTGAGCGCGTGGCGCAGCTCGCGCACCACGCGCAGCACATCCTCCTCGGTCATCGTCGGGAAGATTGGCAACGAGAGAGCCTGCTCGTAGTAGGCCTGAGTCGCTCCCAGGCCCTTCATCGTGTAGCCGAGCGAGCGGTACAGCCCGTGGACCGGGATCGGGATGTAGTGCAGCTGGACGCCGATGCCGCTCGCGTGCAGATGGTCGTAGGCCGCCCGGCGACGGGCGGCGCCCTCGGTGAAGCGAACGACGAATAGGTGGTAGGCGTGGCGGCCGCCGGCCGGCGCGGCCGCGGCGGGCAGCTGCAGCCCGGCGACCCCGTCGAGCAGCCCGCGATAGTGCTCGGCGACGCGGTTCCGTGCGGCGATGAACTCATCGAGGCGGCCGAGCTGGTGCTCGCCCAGCGCGCACTGGAAGTCGGTGATTCGATAGTTGAAGCCCAGCGAATCGATTTCGTAGTGCCATCCCCCCCGCATCACGTCACCGCTGTGGTCGCGCCGGCGAATGCCGTGCGTGCGGAAGCTGCGCAGAGCTTCGGCCAGCTCGTCGCTGTCGGTGCTGACCATGCCGCCCTCGCCGCTGGTGATCGCCTTGACGGGGTGGAAGCTGAACGTGGTCATGTCGGCGAGCCCGTCCCCGCCCAGCGGACGACCGTCGCGCAGCGCGCCGAGGGCGTGGCAGGCGTCCTCGATGACGACCAGGCCGTCGCGACGGGCGGCCTGCAGCGGCTCCAGGTCAATCGGCAGCCCGGCCATCGAGACGGCCACGCACGCCTTGGCTCGCGCGGCCAGCCCGGCCTCGACGGCGCGTTGTGCGTCGAGGTTGGCGGTCAGGGGATCGATGTCCGAGAAGACGGGGCGGGCGCCGACGAACAGGGCGCAGTTGGCCGAGGCGACGAAGCTCAGCGGGGTCGTGAGCAGCTCGTCGCCGGGGCCGAGTCCGGCGGCGAACGCCGCGGCATGCAGCGCCCCGGTCCCGTTGGCGAAGGCCACGGCGTGGCGAGTCCCCACGTGCTCGGCGAACGCGCGCTCGAAGGACTCGACCCGCGGGCCCTGTGTGAGGAACGGGTCCGCGAGCGCCGCAGTCACCGCCGCGATGTCCGCCTCATCGATGGTCTGGCGGCCGTAGGGAAGGAAGTCGGTCAAGGCACAAACTGCAGCGAGGGCAGCATCGCCCGCAGTTCCTCGGCGCTCAGCTGCCCAGGGTTGGTGTCGCTGCTGTAGCGAAAGCCGTCGGGAACGGGAGTCCCCTGCAGGTATGGCTCGGCTCGCCATAGCGGGAACTCGGGATAGATCACATAGCAGTCCTCCAGCTCACGCGCGTGCCGCGACTCGTCCTCGGTGAGCAGGACCTCGCTCAGCTTCTCTCCGGGCCGGATGCCGATGATCACGTGCTCGGCCTCGGGGGCGACGGCTTCTGCGATCTCCCTGACGCGCATGCTCGGGATCTTGGGCACGAACACCTCGCCCCCCTCCATCAGCGGCAGCCGCGAGAGCACGAAGTGCACGGCCTGGGGCAGCGTGATCCAGAATCGCGTCATGCGATCGTCGGTGATCGTGATGCGGCCGGTTTCGGCCTGTGCGAGAAATATCGGTATGACGCTCCCGCGGGAGCCGACGACGTTGCCGTAGCGCACGCTCGAGAAGCGGGCTCGCGAGTCGGCGGCCAGGGCGTTCGCCTGCGTGACGATCTTCTCCGCACACAGCTTCGTCGCGCCGTAGAGATTGACCGGGTTGACGGCCTTGTCCGTGCTCAGCAGCACGGTTCGCGGGACTTCGTTGGCGATCGCCGCCGCGACGACGTTCTCGGACCCGATGATGTTCGTCTGCGCCGCCTCGAAGGGGTTGTACTCGCACGCAGGCACCTGCTTGAGGGCGGCGGCGTGGATGATCAGCTCGACCCCGTGCGTGGCGCCGATCAGCCGATCGCGATCGCGCACGTCGCCGAGGAAGAAGCGCAGCCGCTTCTCGCCCGCGTAGTGGGACTGCATTTCGGACTGCTTGAGCTCGTCGCGGCTGAAGACGCGTATCACCTTGGGGTTGTGTTCGGCCAGCAGCGCCTCGATGCAGGCCTTGCCGAACGAGCCCGTGCCGCCGGTGATGAAGATGGTCTTGCCGTCGAGATCCATGTCGCAGAGGAGTGGGGTGGCGCCGGATGGGTGGCTGCGCGCGTTTGCGCGTGAGCGGCGCGTGGATCCTAGCCTAGCTGTCGGCGCGGGCGGGCGGGGCCGGCGGCAATGCCTCACATGCCACCTCTGGCGCTGCGAAGAGCCCCGTCAGGGCTTCGGCGGCCCGGCGCGCGCCCTGGCCATCGAACACGGCGCGGCCGCGTTCTGAGAGCTCTCGACGCGCGCCGGCGCCGCGCAGCTGCTCCAGAGCTGGCGGCAGGTCCGCGGGCGATTCGCCGCTGGTCAGGTCAAGGCAGGGTGCCAATCCGCGCTCGCGCAGTCCGCGCACCACGCGGCGCTGATTGGCGACGATCGCGATGGCCACCTGCGGGATGCCCGCGCAGGCCATCTCGTACGCAGTCAGCCCGGCCGCCGTGACCGCCACGTCGATCTCGCCGACGGCGTCCACGAGCGCGCTCGGCACAGGCAAGCTGACGACGCGCGGAGCACTCGTCCCGCCGGGCGCTTGCGAGACCGCGCCGGCGACGACGAGGTCAGCGTCGGGAAAGGCCGAGCCCACGATCGGCACGACCTCCGCGAGCAGCTCACGCGCCGCCAGCGATCCGCCCACGGTCACGAGCACCCTGCGTATCCGCGCTCCGGCGCGACCGGCACCGGCGAAGGCCGGGTCCAGCGGCGCGAAGGAGGGACCGGCGAGCAGATGGGCGTTCGGCGGCTCGGTCCTGTCGAGGTGATAGTCGAGCAGAATGCCGCGCGTCGGGCAGCGGTTGGACTCGGCCAGCGTGACGGTCGGAAGCGCCTCCGCGAGATCGCAGATCGCGGTCGGGGCGATCGTGTAGGAGTCGAGGACCGCGGCGTCGCAGCGCTCCACTGCGAGACCGCACGGGCCCTCGAGATCCGGCTGCTCGACGGTCATCCCGGAGCGCGCCAGCAGCCAGGAGGCGAGACCGCCGTAGTCTCCCACGAAACGTACGGTCCAGCCCAGCTGCGCGAACGCGGCGGCCAACGGCAGGCAGCGGGCGACATGTCCCGCGCCGATCCGCTCGTTTCCATCGCAGCGGAAGGCGATCCGGCTGCGGGCGGGAGTTGGGGGCACGGCCGGCATCCGGGCGGTGAGCGTAGCGCGAGACGCCGGGCCTTCAGCGAGACGCCGGGCCGTCAGTCATCTCGCGGATAGCGTATGCGCCGATGAATGCCGCTGCCCGAGCGCTCGTGATCGTCCAGGCGCGCATGTCCTCGACGCGCCTTCCCGGCAAGACGCTGGCCGACGTGGAGGGAGAGCCGATGCTCGCGCTGCTGCTGCGGCGCCTGCAGCATGCGCGGATGATCGACGACATCGTGGTCGCCACCAGCACGGACGCGGTTGACGAGCCGATCGCCAAGCTCGCCCTCGGCGTCGGCGTGCGTGTGAGCCGCGGTCCACGCGATGACGTGCTCACCCGTTTTCTGATCGCGATCGGCGAGCGCGAAGGTCCGGTCGTGCGCATCACCGGCGACTGCCCGCTGATCGACCCGGGTCTGGTCGATGCGGCGGTCGAGCGCTTCATGTCGGTGCCGGGCTGCGTCTACGCGAGCAACGTGGAACCGCGCACCTACCCCGACGGCCTCGATGTGGAGGTCGTCGACGCCGAGGTCCTGCGCGTCATAGCGCGCGAGCCGCTGGATGCGCACGATCGCGAGCACGTCACCAGCGCGGTGCGCGCCCAACCCGAGCGCTTTCGCCAGGTGGCGCTGTGCTCAGAGGAGGATCTGGGCGACCTGCGCTGGACCGTCGATGAGCCCGAGGATCTCGAGTTCGTCCGAGCCGTGGCGCGACGCCTCGGAGACCGCCGCGAGCAGGCCGGGCTGGCGGAGATCCTCGCCGCCGTGCGCCGCGAGCCCTCGCTGGCTGAGTTTCACGGGCATCGGGGTTGAGATGCGAGGCCTCGACCCGGTGGCGCCCGTGACCAGGAAGCGCTTGGCGGTCAGCTCGCGGCCGGAACGTAGGCTCCCGCGAGCTCGTCGGGCAGGCCGAAGGGTCTGCCATCGAGAATGCGCTCGCAGATCCAATCGAGGTAGGGGTCGGCTCCAGGAGCGATCTCTGCGGAGGTCTTTGGGAACCGGACGACCCTGCCGTCACGCACCTCCAGCAGCGGCAACGGGACCATCGCCCGGAAGAAGAACATGTGCGCGTACCGCATCGCCAGCTCGACGGTCTCGGCGGGGAGTGGCGCAGCCTCCCGCGCAAGGAGGTGCTTGAGGTCGGCCGGGCCTGAGATGTCAGTCGTGAAGCCCCGGCCGCGGTAGTGGGTGTCGCCCGCGACCGCGACCTGCTTTCCCCGCGCCGCAGCCTCGAGGCCGACGGTGGTCGTGTAGGTGAGCAGCAGCTCTGAGATCTCCATCAGGGCGTAGGAGGACAGGGCTTCCGCGGCCGAGATGAAACGAACGTTGGACGGGATCCCTCCGAGCCGGGAGACGATCACGTCCTGCACCTCCTCACGAGTGCCCCAACGCGCCTCGGCCGGGTGTATGCGAACAACCAGCGTGAGCTGCTCGCTGCCCGCCGCTCGCACTGCCTGCTCGACCCAGTCGAACATCGACGCGAACCCGACGTCATGGCCGATTGTGGCGCTGTCCCATGTCACGTTGGTGAACAGAGACACCACTCGTTGGCGGCCATCCAGGCCGAGGCGTCGGCGCAGCTCGTCGACATCGTCCTCGGCCCGGTCATAGTAGGACTCGTGCGCGCCGACACCTCGGGCTCGGTCTTCCAGCAGCCCCTGCACCTCGGAACGCTGCTGATCGCTCAGCGGACGGCTCCGAAGCTCCGCCCACAGCTCGTCGACGTCGTAGTCCGGGGCCGGTGCGTGCTGGGACAGGACGAGGGCCCCGCCACGCGGGGCGATCTCATATGTGGGGGCGCGCACTCCGCGGGAGAGCGCCACCTCGCGGATCACCCGCTCGGCTCCGAACAGGCCGTTGAGCAGGAAGACGATGTCCGGCTCGAACTCCTCGACGACCGATGCGGCCGCATGTTCCACCCCGGCTGCGGCTACGGCGAAGTCGTTGGCCACATCGCGCGCTCCCGGAATGCGGTCCAGCAGGGTGGCCTTGAGTAGCCACGCGACGCTGACAGCTGAGGCGTCGCGTGGATCCACGACGCCGTCGCCGACGGGTTCGACGGGCGACCTGCGCCCATCCTCGCCCCACGGCAGCAGATCGCGAAGCGCGAAGTGCTTCAAGCGCGCCGTGTCCGCCACACGGTCGGTCAGCCAGGCACAACGATCGCACGGCCGCGGATAGCTGCTGCGAGCCCGTCCGAGCTCGCATGCTGGCATGCCGCCCCCACACGTGAGAAGCGCAACATAGGCACCGCGCACGGTCAGGGCTTGTGCGATCAGGGCCTCGTAGGCGTTGTGTGAGGGCCAGCCGCGCAGTGACGCGACGAGGACGCGCGGCCGCCCCCGGGCGGCGCCGTCGATGCCTGCAACGCCGCCCGAGCAGACCTCGTCGCCCAGCGCGGCCAGGTCGCCGAGTGCGAGTACCCGCCGCTCGAATGCCCGGTCGAGCGGCCGCCGTATGCGAGCGAGAACGCGGTCGGGTGCACTCGGTTGCAGCTTGCTCTTGCCGCCCAGCCCTCGAAGTTGCCCAGCGAAGGACATGGCCGGGAATTATCGGGGAACGCCGGACGCCATACGCCGCGGCCTCCAGAGCTGAGGGTCGGGGCCGCGCGCACTTCGACTGCAGAGTGCGCCCCTATCCTGTGCGGCCGTGCGCTTCCTCGTGCTCGAACACCACTTTGCCCAGGACATCGCCGCCCTGCGCCGAGCGGGCGGCGAGGACCTCGAGCTCGACGTCATGCCGTATGACCTTCTGCGCTCGGAGGCTCTCCGAGTCCTGCCGGAGCAGGTCGCGAGCGGTCTCGAGACCTTCACCAAGCCCGAGCTCGAGGGTGCAAGACGCCGCTACGCAGCGATTCTACGAGAGATCCTCGAGGACCGCTTCGCCGCTAGCCCGTTCGATGCCGTCGTGATGCCGTCAGACACTTTCTTCTACGTGCGGTCCACTCCGCCGGCCGCCCATGCGCTCGGCGTGCCGTTCCTCGTGGCGCAGAAGGAGACGACGATCTCTGAGCACACGATGCGCGAGCACGCCGAGGAGATGCGTCGGTTCGCGCCGCCTCTGGCCGATCTGATGACCGTCTGCAGCGAGCGGCACAAGCGCTTCTGGATACGCGCGGGCGGAGCCGACGAGCGGATCGTCGTCACCGGTCAACCGCGGTTTGACTTCTACCACCGGCCCTCCGAATGGCCCGCCGACGTGCCATTCACAGGCGGGGGACCCAGCGTGCTCTTCCTCTCCTATGCCGTCGACGCATACCACCCCGGAGAAGGGAGGGGTGGTGGCCCATGGAGCAGGCTGCACGTGGAGACGGAGCAGCGCCTTCACGATCTGGCTCGCCTGGGTTGGCGAGTGCTGATCAAGCCCCATCCCCAGCAGCCGGTCGAGGTCGTGCGGCAATGGCGGCGGCGTGCAGGAGATCTCTGGGACAGGCGGGTCTTCCTCGTGGACCCGCAAGCTGACGTTCGCCCACTGATCGCCGCCGCGGATGTCACCGTCGGATTTCAGAGCACCGCGCTGCTCGAGGCGATGCTCGCCGGTCGTCCAGTCGTCTATACAGGTTGGGATGAGGCCGCCGCCGCGCTTGGCGAAGAGCTCATACCGTTCCAGGAGTGGGACCGTGAGATCACGGTCGTCCGTCACGCAGGCGAGCTGGCCGAGGCCGTTGTCGCGGCGAGAGGCCAGACGTGTGGGGCGGGTGTGCTTCAGGCGCGACGCGCGATCGCGGAACGTTACCTCGGGCCCTTGGACGGCTTGGCCGCTGAGCGGACCGTTGCCGTGCTGCGCCAGCAGGCCGATCTGTGGGCCGTGCGGCGAGGGCCGAGCGAACAGGCGGTCCGCGACCGTCTCACCCATCGTAAGAGGCCTCTGCGCATTGGCCGGCGCGGTCGCGCGTTCTCGCGGATCGTCAGGCGCCGATTGGGGGCGATGTTGGGACGTTGACGGGCGCTAGCCCGGCGGCAGCCGAACCAGATCGGCCGGCTCGCGTGCGAGTTCGGAGTCAGAACCACCGGCCGCGTGCTCCAGACGTTGCAGGCGCTCCTCGAGCAGCGCTTGGCGCTGGGCTAGCACCTTGCTCTGGTCGCTGAGACGCGAGATGACCGAGGAGAAGTGCAGCAGCAGCAGCAGGACGAAGCCGAAGGCGATGAAGAACAGGGCGTTGGGCGGATAGATGACCCCGATCGCACGACTGAGCTTCGCCAGCCCGCCGCTCCACGAGGCCAGGCCGAGCAGCACTACGGCTGAGAAGAGCCACAGCAGGGCGTAGCGCTCCATCAGCCGGCGGCGGCGCACCATCTCGAGCACCGTCAGCAGAAGTGCCACCGCTCCGAGGATCGCCACCAGTTGGATGCGTGCCTGCATGCCGAGCTAGACTCCCTGCTCTGCGCGCACCGGCGCGCGATCGCCGGGATCGACCAGCGGGCGCCGGCGTGCAAGCCCGACGAACAGCGCGAGCAGCACCTTGACCATGTAGTAGGCGGACTTGCCGGTGCTGATCGAGGAGACGCCCCCGCCGCGGCTGAACATCTTCACCGGGATCTCAAGCATGCGCAGGCGGTGATGGTGGAGCATCAGAACAGCCTCCACCTCGGGATAGTCGTGCGGGTAGTCGCGCGCGAAGAGCTCGATCGCGCGGCGGTTGTACAGGCGAAATCCGGACGTTGGGTCGCTCACGCGCATCCCCACGATGCGCGAGAGCAGGAAGGCGAAGATGTGGATGCCGGTTCGGCGGCTGATCGGCGCCGGGTAGCGGTGGTCGTCGGTCAGGAATCGTGAGCCGCACACCATGTCCACGCCCGCCTCCTCCATGACCGCGATCAGCCGCGGAAGCTCCGCCGGGTCATGCTGGCCGTCTGCATCGACTTGGGCCAGGAAGTCGTATCCGTGTTCGCGCGCGTAAACGAAGCCGGTCTGCACGGCGCCGCCGATTCCCAGGTTGAACGGCAGCTTGACGACGCGGGCCCCCGCCCGTGACGCGAGCGCATCGGTGTTGTCGGTCGAGCCGTCATCGATCACCAGCGTGTCGAATTCGGGGGCGTGCCTGCGGAGCGACCTGACGACGTCCGCAATCGTGGCCGACTCGTTATACGCGGGAACGACAGCCAGATATGAGGATCCGTTGCTCATGCGGCGGGCTCCTGGATGGCGGTGCAAGGGGTTCGGTCGCCGATGACACGCCTGGGAGCGGGCTCCCAGCATACTTCCTGATCGCCATGCCCGCAGCAGTCACAGCAGTCATCGTCTCCTTCGCAGACCCAGCCTCGACCTCGAGAGCCCTGCAGAGCCTGCTCGACCAGTCGCTGGCGCCCATCGAGGTGCTGGTCGTCGACAACGACCCCCGGGGGGCGACGGCGTCTGCACTGGCCGCCGCCCAGGTCTCGCCGATTGTGCGGACCCTGCGTCCAGGTGCCAACCTCGGCTACACGGGCGCCGCGAATCTCGCGGCGCGAAAGGCGCGCGGCGAGTGGCTGTTCTTCCTCAATCCGGATGCCGTCGCGGCCAACGACTGCCTGGAGCGACTGCTGGAGGCGGTGAACGGCCGGGATGTCGCGGTCGTCGGCGCACAGGTGCTGCTCCCCGATGGTCGGATCAATGCGGGCGAGAATCCGATCAACATCGCCGGCATCTCCTGGTCGGGCGGATACGGCCGTCCCCGCGAGTACGGACCCGCCCGAGACACCGCGGCCGTCTCTGGCGCCGCGCTGTTGGTTCGGCGCGAGGCCTTCCTGGACATCGGCGGTCTGTGTCCCTTCTTCTTCCTGTATGTCGACGACAGCGATCTGGCCTGGCGGATGCGGCTGGCCGGCCGGCGGGTGCGCTATTGCCCGGAGGCAGTGGTGGTGCATGACTACGAGTTCGACAAGGGCGCCGACAAGTGGTTCTATCTCGAGCGAAATCGAACGTGGGCACTGTTCGGCAATCTCGAATTGCGCACGCTCGCGCTGCTGGCACCGGTGCTGCTGGCCACCGAGGCGGTGATTCTCATGCGCGCCGTGCGAGAAGGCTGGCTGCGCGAGAAGCTGCGGGCGTGGGCGGCCGTGCTTGCTCGGCCGCGCGCGTTGCTCGGCTGGCGCCGAGCCGTCCAGGCGACTCGGCTGGTGCCCGACGCGCGCGTCCTGGCCCTGTTCGTCGGTGGCTTCGCAACGGACCTCCTCGACGACTCTCTGCCCGCTTGGGTCAATGTCGCGCTGGAGCGCTACCGGCGCCTCGTGCTGCGTATCCTTCGGTCGCCAGAAGCCTGACCGTGACGCCGCCATCAATCGCACAGACCAGAACGCCTGTAATGATGTGCGCGATGTCTCAAACAACAGCAACGGGCAGCAGGTCAATGGTTGCGCTGACTGGTTACCTGCGTGCGTTCGCACGCCGCGGACAGTGGTTGGCAACGCCACTCGGACGTCGGGTGCTGCTATGCAGCGCCTACGTTTTCTCCGCTGGCTACCTGATCTCGCAAGCCGCCCGGGTACGCAGCTATATCTGGCTAATAGATGAGCTGCTCTATACCAGGATCGCGCAGGGCTTTGCCCAGGGGATGGGGCCGGGACCACACGTTTTCGGACACGGTGTCAACGTCTCGAACAACCTATACCCGTTGCTGCTTTCTCCGCTGTACTGGCTCCTCAACTCGACGCATGCGTTTACCGCAGCACACGTACTTAACCGTCTCCTCTTTGCGAGCACCATGTTTCCGGTGTACCTGCTCAGTCGCCGCCTTCGCATCCCACCGGTGCTCTCTGTGCTTACGGGACTGTTGAGCGTTTGGATTCCGTGGGCTGTAGCGACAACGGTCCTGATGACAGAGTCGCTCGCCTACCCGCTGTTCGCTTGGGCGATACTGGCGATCGTCCAGGCTGTCGGGCAGGCCCGCCCCCGCAACGATGCGCTCGCGGTGGTTGCAATCGGCCTGGCTTCATACGCGCGCACACAGTTCGTTCCCTTGTTTGCAGTTCTCGCGGTGGCAGTCTTGCTTCACGAGATCGGTTTTCACGACGCCGAACAAGAAGCCATGCTGGGCGATGGCAGCAAAGCACGATGGTGGCGGGACGCACTGCGCCCTCACCTTCCCATGCTCGTCGTGTTGACGGCTGGCCTGGTCCTCGAGCTCATCGCCAGGAGCACGGGCCACGACCTCTTGGGCAACTACGCGGTGCTGGTGAACGGGAGGCCGTTCCCGAATAACCTGTGGAGCAGCGCCATAAGCCATCTTGCCCATGTGTTCGTTGGCGTGGGCATGATTCCGGCAATCCTGTGGTTCGGATGGCTGGCCGCCACGTTCACAAGACCCCAGGGCAAGATCGAGCATGCATGCGCGATCGTCTTCATGCTCGCTGCCCTCACCATCACCTACGAGGCAGCGTTTATCGCACAGACTGCTGCGGGAGGAGCGATCCAGGAGCGCTATGTGCTCTATCTCGCTCCGCTTCTGTTCGTTGGCGCCGTCCACCTGATCAGCAGACCGCCAAGGCGTGCTCCGCGTCTCGCGATACTCCTCGCAGGCATTGCCGTCGCGGCAGTTATCGGAGAAAGTGGCTTTGCAGAAGCCGAAGCGGGTGCAGCGTTCTCAAACGTCCAGAACGCAAGCGCCGCCTTCAATCCTGTTATTGACCAGCGACTCGCCCACCTCACCGCCGACGTGTTCGGACACGAATGGTCGACGGTGAACTCGCTCGCAGCGATCGCGATTCTTCTCTCTGTGCTGGCTGCCGCGGTCATAAGCGCGCGACGGGTGACACTGGCGATCGTGTTGCTTCTCGTGCCCGTCTTCGCCTATGTCGTCGACGAGACCCGCTATGTCCTGCCGCGTACAGTGGCCGCAATCAACCTCGCCTATCCGGTCACTGTTCTCCCCACAACGCGGGCTACGCCCCGCAACTGGATCGACGCAGCGACCTACCATCGACATGGTTCGGTCGGCCTTCTTCCGGCCGTTCTCAGCGAAGCCAACGAATCGCAACTTTGGATGTGGACCGAGTTCTGGAACAAGCGCATAACGATGCTCTACTCGACGCCCAACTATTCAGACGGGACCGGATTTTCCGGTACACCGATCCACCTCGATCCCAGAACTGGCCGCTTGCTAACCACCGACGAACAGCCATTCCTTGTGACTTCGGGTAATGATCCAAGCCTCGGCGTGCTGGGTACGCTGATCTATCGATCCAGCTATGGAGCGGTATTGCTCGCGCCCGCACGCCCCTACCGAGCGGCTTGGGCGATCACGAGGGACACCAATGGTGTGGTGCAAGCTGGCAGCCCGCTGAAGCTGCTGGTCTATCAGACAGCCACACCGTCCGTCGAGACGTTGACCGTTACCGTCGCGTCGCCGCCGACAGCAGTCGGTAAACTCACCGTGGCTGCGGGCGTTGGTGGTAAGCATGGGCGCATCACTCTCGCACCAGGAGGGGTCCGGAAGTTATCGTTTCAGGTGCGACTCCTTCCAAGAAGGCCGCCAGTTCTCCTATCACTCAGCCTTGAGGGTCGTGTGACGCACACGTCGACCGCGCCGACGCCGACCGCTCCCCCTCCGCCAAGCGTGAGCGTCATCGGAGTCGGTCTTACGGCGGCAGCCGGATAGGTAGGGTTACGCCGCGATGGCTACGAGCGGTGGCGCGATCAAGCGCGGGGGTGCCCGTCCGGAGCAGGCGACTCGGCCTGACCGTACGGCACGCATTGCTGCCGCGTGGCACCGATTTCCCAAGTCGCTTGCGGTCCTGCTGGCGATCGCGCTGATCGAGGGCCTAGCGTGGAGCATCGTGCTGCCACCACTGCAGGGACCGGACGAGGTCAGCCACTTCGCCTATGTCCAGACGATCGCCGAGACGGGCTCGATACCTTGGCGCAGCAGCGAACCGGCCAACCCCGGCCTGGGCCAGTCGACAGAGGTGGGAGTGGCGGAGCTTTGCAGCGGCCTCTCCGGCCTGTCTCAGAACCTCTCGGCCAGGGCGCCGGCCTCGGCGGTCGATGAACGCATCTGCTACGCCGAGCTCAATCGACTCTCCCCCGGCGCACGTTCCGACGGTGGCTTCACTTCCGCGGACAAGAACCCGCCGCTCTACTACCTCTATGAGACGGTGCCATACCTGGCGTTGCGTCACGCGACCTTCTTCACCCGCTCATTCGTGATGCGACTGGCCAACCTGCCATTCATGCTTGCCCTCGTGGTCTTCACTTGGCTGCTCGCCGGCGAGCTGCTGCTCGGACTGCCACGGGGTCCGGCGCTGCGAGCCTTGGCTACGGCGGCGGTGGCGCTCAACCCCCAGCTGACCATGATGACGGCGGTGATAAACCCCGATCTGCTTCTGGCGGCCCTGTTCAGCGCCGGCCTGTGGCTGTCGGTCTTGATAGTGCGCTACGGGCTCACGCGCTCGCGAGTTGGCTGGCTGATCGCGCTCTGCGCGATGGCCGCGTTTACGCAGGGCCGGGGTCTACCCCTGATCCCCGTCGCCGCGCTGGCTCTCGCGGTTGCGCTGTGGCGTCGGCGTCGACCCACCGGGTACGTGGCTGCCGCCAGCGTCGGCGCCGGCGTCCTGTTGGTCCTCGCGAGCGCCTATCTGCTGCTGCGTCACGCCCTCAAAGACGACGTGACGCTCGACCGCACGCGGGCGTTTGCGTCCTATATCTGGCAGTTCTACCTGCCCAAGCTGGGCTTCATGAAACCGACGATCGACGCCGGATACGGGGTGCGTCAGGTGTACATCGACCGCTTCCTCGGCACGTTCGCCCAGCTGGAGGTGACCTTCTCCCCGGCCACCCTCAACTTCCTCTCGCGGGCTGCGGAGGTCACGGCGGTGGCGGCGATCGTCGGTCTGGTGGTCCATCGGCGCCGACTCGCCCGTGTGCCGTGGGTGATCGCCGTGCTGGCCGTCGGGGCGATCAGCTACCTGCTGCTGCTGCACGTCGCCGCCTGGGCGTCGCTGCTGGAAGTCAACGGGAATCCGGTCATCACAGGGCGTTACCTGATGCCGCTGCTGCCCCTGTATGGCGTCGGGATCGCGCTGGCGCTGTCATGGTTGCCGCGCTCTCTCTCTGCCCTCCTCACGGGCGCGACCGTGGCCGGGTTGTCAGTTCTGCAGCTCGGCGCCCTAGCGATCTTGGCGGAGCGCTTCTATGCCTAGAGCAGGCGGGCGGTGGAGGCGCACCGCCGCGAGCGGACTGCGCGGCGCCGGCGGGGAACGAGCGCTGACGGTAGTCGGTGCCGTGGTCCTGCTCGTGATCCTGCTCGTGACGCTCATCCTGCCCTATCTCGACCAGCACCGCCGCATCGCCACCGAGGTCCCCCAACCGGCGCCGCTGTTTGCGACCTCGCTGGTCGAGCTGCTCCACAGCCAGCGGGGCTGCGCGGATGAGATTGGCCTGCTGCCGGGGCGGCAGGTGGCAGAGATGCGCATCGGGACCTTTGGCAAGCCCGCCTCGCCGCTGCTGGTGACGCTCATCGCGCCCGGCTACCGCGAAGCGGTCTCGGTGGCGCCGAGCTACGTCGACAACAGCCTGCTCGAGATTCCCTTCAGCGGACCGGCGAAGGCACTCGATGGCAGCGTGTGTGTGACGAACGAGGGTCGTCATCCGGTGGCGCTCTACGCCTCCGCGGACCGGACCAAGAGCCGCTCGACGACGACCGTGGCGGGCCGGCTGTGGCCGTCGAACTTCGACCTGAGCTTCTACGCGGCGCATGAAGAGAGCCTGCTCGACCAGGCCGGCACGATCATGCGACGCCTGCGTCTGTTCCACGCTCACGTCGGCCTGGGCCTGCTCTGGCTGCTCGCCGTCTTGTTTGTGATCGGCGTCCCCCTGGCGAGCGTTGCAGCCGTTGTGGCCGCCACGGGCCGGCGGGCGCGACCCCACGACAGCGACGGCTGATGCCGGCGGGCAGCTCAGTCGAGCGCAGCGCCTCCGCCGAAGCGCCCCGCGCGAGCGGGAGCGGGAGCCCGCGGCGCCTGGCCTTCCTCGGCCCCCAGGCGTGGCTCGACGGATGCGCTCCTGCAGGTCCGCTGGCGGCCTTGAGCGTTGAGCGACTGGCGGTTGGCGGCGCGGGCGGCGGCGAACGGCTCGGCGCGGCCCTCGCCGCGTTCAGGCCGCAGGTGACGGTGGTCTTCGACCCCGCCTCGGCGCCGCTGGAGGTTCTGCACGGAGCCCCCGGTGCCACCCTCGGCGTGCTCGTCGCGGGCGCCCCCGACGAGCGCGACGCCTGGAGGATCGGCCCGCTGGACAGGCTCGTCTCGTTCGATCCCGCGCTGACGGGCATGCGGGTCGGAGCTCACGAGGTTTGGCGCGCGATGCCACCCCCGGTGAGCGACATCTACTTCGCAGACGTTCGCCCGCTTCGTCACGCGCCCCGCGCGATCGCGATCGGCAGCTCGAGCGCGCACCGCGAGGCGATGCTCATATCCGCAAAGCACCATCACGATCTGCTGCATGTCATCCACGGCGTGAGCGGTGAGGAGCTCCGCGAGCTGCTCGAGGAATACGACGTGGGCGTGTACGTGCCGCGCGAGGATGACGGCCGCTTCGGGCAGCAGATCGGTGTGCACCTCGCAGCCGGCCACCTCCTGCTGTCCGCGCCGATCTCCCCGCAGCACGGGCTCGAGCGCGACATCGACTACCTGCAGCTCGCCTCGCCGGGGGAGCTGCAGTGGGTGCTCGACCGTCTGACCCGCTTTCCGGAGATGCACCAGCGGGTCCGCGTCCGGGGTCGCCTGAAGGCCGAGCAGTACCGCGCCTCGCGCCTCTTCGCGCGACTCGCACATGACCTTCTCGCGGATGTCCGTGCCTTCGGATCGGCTCGTGCGGGCATCAGCCGCGGCCGGCCGCCAACCTGAGATGCGCGGTTATAGTCCGCTCTTGGTGAGAACCGGCTCCCACACCGAGACGCCAGCCGCACAGCAGGATGACGAGCAGCTATCCGCCGCGCGACAGGCTGAGGAGCCGCTGTCCGCGGCACACGATCGCGCCAGCGAAGTGTTCAAAACCGGCCTGCGCGCCCATCCCCACCTGAGCGACCGTGAATCGCGACTGTGCGAGCTGATCGAGTACTTCGGCTGGGAGACCGGGCACAAGGCACAGTTCGCGACGCCGTGGTTCTACGAGGACGACCCCCGGGCGCGCGCCTACGAGCGGGCGCTGGGGGTAGACAACATGACGTTCATGATCCTGCACATGTACTCGCTGTTCAACCGCATGGATCCCGAGCGCCACGACCTCTTCTGGATCTACGACGGGATCCTCGAGCGACTCGAGGCGCTCGGCGGCCCGGCCGAGGTCTCGGCGCTCGACTTCGGCACGGGTCTCGGCCAGATCGGCCTGTCGCTGTGTCTGGCCGGCTACCGCACGGTGATGAGCGACCGCGTGCCCGACTTCCTGAAGTTCGTTCGCTTCCTCGCCGACACGCGCAAACTGCAGCCCGTGATCCACGAGGCGGAAAGCGACCACACGTTCTACGACACCTCCGCCGACGGGCACGCCTACGGCTTGGTCGTCGAGTGGTCGGCCTTCGAGCACGTGGCCGACACGATCGCGGCGCTCGAGCAGATCACCGCGGGCATCGTGCCTGGTGGCATGTTCGTGACGACGACCTTCTGCAAGGACTGGACGCCGGAGCTGCTGGAGCATTACCGCCGGGACTCCCAGGACGATCAGATCGCCGAGCAGTACCTTTCGGGCGAGCCCGACGCGTGGCTGCGCGAGCGCTTCGAGGTGCTCTCCCCGCCCGACACGATCGCCAAGGTGCTGGTGCGCCGAGGCGCCTAGAGCCGCCGCCGGCCGCCGGTGCTCGCCACGTCGGCCAGCGCGTCGCGCACGAGCCCGGGGTAGACGCGCGATGCGCGGAAGCGCTCGGCCTGGCGGCGTCCGGCAGCCTGGACGTCGGCAAATGCATCGGGCTCGCTCGCCAGCTCCTCGACGGTCGCGAGCAGCTGCGAGGGCGTGGCGATCTCGAGGTAGTCGATCCCGGGCTGCAGCTCATGACGCGGGCTGAGCGGCTCCGAGATCACCAGATGCCCCGCAGCGAGGGCGATGCAGACGCGGTTCTCAAACGATGGATACGGGTTGTTGTGGAGGTTGAGCTGGACGTCGGCGCGCGCCAGGAAGCGGATCAGCTGCTCGCCGAAGAGGCCGTGGCCGATGTGCACGATCGCGTGCTCCCGCTTCACCGGCGCCAGCAGCTCCTCGCGATGCTCGGTCGAGCGCCCCACGAACAGCAGCCTAGGCGGGCGAGCGCGCTCGTGTACCTCCATGAAGATGCTGTCGGCGACGGGGATCGGCAGCGAGCGCCACACCGGCAGCACGCTGCCAGCCGTCTGCGCGATGAGCGGATCGAAGGAGACGATGCGATCGAAGTTGTGAGCGTCGACCTGTTCCAGCCACCACATGCGCGCGCGCAGATCGGGGTGGCTCACGCCGCCCTCGCGTGGGAGCGGCTCGGTCAGGTAGCCGATCGTAAGCGCGCGCAGCGGGTCGAACAGCCCCGGCGGGATGATCTCGGGCCTGAACACGAGCACCACGTCGGGGTCGAGCTCCTGCAGCCGGTTGAGCAGCGGCTCGGGCGGCGCCGCGGCGCGGAAGTCCAGGAACTCGGGCTCGAGGCCGCCTGCCGGCAGCTCGAGCGCGCACTGGCGGAAGTAGACGCTCTGGCCGACGAAGGCGATTCGCAGCGACGGCGCCTCGGCGTCGCGCAGCCGCTCCGCAGAAGCGCCCGCGGGTGCTCGCCCGGGTGCTGCCTCGGGAAGGCTGGCCACTAGAGCAGCTCGGCCACTCGCGGAGCCTGTCGGTCGAAGATCACAAAGCCGCCGACGACGGCGGCCACGCCGATGCCGATCGGGATCAGAAGCAGGGTGCTCCCTCCGATCGCGCTCGCCGCGGTGGGGTAGCTGTGGTCGATGAAGACGTGGCGCGCCTGCTCGAGGATCGCGGCGAACGGGTTGGCCATCAGCACGTGGGCGAGATCGATGCTGTAACCGAACACGGTGATCGGTGCGAGCCCGATGATCGCAATGAAGATCCCCGACGCGTAGAAGGTCATCTGCAGCACCACTTCCCAGATCGGCCGCACGTCGCGGTAGCGCACGTAGCCGACCGACAGCATCATCCCGAGGCCGGCGGCGAACAGGGCCAACAGGGCCACGAGCAGCGGCAGCTCGAGCCAGCTCCATTGCGCCGAGCCGCCGGCGGCGAGTAGGAATATGAGCACAGGGATCAGGTTGAGCGACAGGTTGAGCAGGGCGGTGATCACGATCGAGAGCGGCACCGCCAGCCGCGGGAACTCGATCTTGCGCACCAGGTTCTCGCGATTGACGAGGCTGCTGACCGCGCCACCGGTCGATTCGGCGAAGAAGCTGAACAGCACGATGCCCAGCAGCAGCGCGGCCGGGAAGTAGGGCTGATGGTTGCCGGCCGCGAGCTTGGACTTGCTGATCACCAGGTAGATCACCCCGAACAGCAGCAGCGGGCGCATCAGCTGCCACAGGTAGCCGAGGGCGGATCCGAAGAACGCGAGCTTGAACTCGGTTCTGGCGAGCGCCCAGGTCAGGTGCCACAGCCGTGCCGGGTCCGAGCCAAGCGCCGAAGGCCCCTTGATCGGGCGCCCGAGCTGCGCGCGCGTCGGCGCCGGCGAGGACGCGTTTGGATCCCCGGCGTCCGGCGGGACGATGGTGGGCTCGACGACGCTCACGCTGGCCTTCTCTGCAGGAATCCTTGGGGGTGGCAGGATATGCCGTACAGCTCGAGGTCGCGGCGCACGACGAAGTCCTCTCCGGCTGTGGTGGCCAGCCAGTCGCCGATCGCCGGCAGCACGCCTCGCGGCCAGCCCTCCTGGGCACGCATGGGCTCGATATCCACGCAGCCGTCCTCGACGATCATGAAGCCGCCGGGTGAGACGAAGCGCGCGAACCCCTCGAGCGCGGCGCGCGTGGTCTCGTAGGTGTGGGCGGAGTCCTCCACGACCAGGCAGCGAGCGTTCTCGGGCAGCATCCCGGCGAGCACCTCGGCGAGGCGCGGATCGAGCACGTCGCCCTCCAGCAGAGTGATCGTCTCGCTGAAGGACGGGTCGGCCGCGGCCAGCGCCGCGGCTGCCGGGCCGGTATCGATGTCGATCGCGAACACGTGGATCGGCCCGCCCGCACCGTACTGCTGCAGCGCGCGCAGCCTGTCGCGGAACCACAACGCTCCTCCCCCGGACTGCGCTCCGATCTCGATCACGACGCTGGGTCGCGAGAGCCACAGCACGTGCTCGAAGGCGCGCAGATCCTCGGGGAACTGGAGCATCCGCACGCCGGCATAGGAATCCTCGAAGTGCTGGCCGACACGCGCGAGCCACAGCTCCCGCAGCGTGGCGTCCAGCGGCAGCGAGATCGCCGGTGGGGGCCCGAGCGCGGCCGGCGTGGGAGCGTGCTCGGCCATTCAGCCCGCCTTTGTCGCCGCGACCGGTTCCTCGCGGTCGACCGTCAGCCGGAATGGCAGCAGCACGACTGCATCCGTGCTGGTCATCCCGGTCACCACGACGCTGACGAACCGCTCACGCCGGTCGATCCAGGCGGCGCCGGTGCCGCGATGGGCGATGGCCGGGGTTGCGTGGTAGCGCTCGGGAGCCATCACGTTCTCGAAGCTGAAGCGGAACACGATCTCTTCCCCCGCGCGGTGCTGGCCGGTGTACTCGTCGGTCCAGTGGTTCGTGGCGCCGAGCACGTTGACGCCGCGGCTGTTGTGCAGGACGACCCCGAACAGCGGGTCGTCTATGTCCTCGTGGAAACGCACGCGCGCGGCGAACGCGCAGGGTTTGCCCGTCTGCAGAGCTTCCGCTCGCTCGCCGTGCTCGTTCTCGAACCAGGCGGCGAGGATCTCGGCGCGCCGATCGCCGAAGCGCACCGCCTCCGGCTCGGATTGGACGCTCACGTCCTCGCTCTCGCTCTCGGCCTCGCCCTCGGTCGGCTCGAGCGGACTCAGGTGCAGCTCGGCGGCCGCTGGTGAGGATGCTTCGGCCTCGGCCGCCACCTCCTCGATCTGACGCGCCTGCTCGGAGAAGTTGAGCTCCAGATAGCGGTTGCCGACGTGCTCGGGCTCGCCCAGCTCGACGGGACGGCCGTGCTCGAGCAACAGCGCGCGGTCGCAGAAGCGCTGCACGGCGGACATGTCGTGGGTGACGAACAGCACGGTGGCGCCGCTGCTGCGGATGCGCTCGAACTCGTCGTAGCACTTCTGCTGGAAGGCGGCATCGCCGACGGCCAGGACCTCGTCGATCAGCAGGATCTCGGCGTCGACGTGGATCATCACCGCGAAGGCGAGCCGCACGAGCATCCCCGAGGAGTAGTTCTTGATCTTCATCTCCACGAAGTCGCCGAGTTCGGCGAAGTCGATCACGCCGTCGAAGCGCCGGCGCGCCTCGCGCGGGCTGAGCCCGAGCATGGTGGCGTTCAAGAGGACGTTGTCGCGTGCCGGGAGGTCCGGGTTGAAGCCGACGCCGAGCTCGATGAACGTGGACATGCGCCCGTTGATGTAGATGCTGCCGCTGTCGACGCCGTAGATCCCGGCGAGGCACTTCAGCAGCGTCGACTTGCCCGATCCGTTGCGCCCGACGATTCCGAAGAACTCTCCCGGCTCGACGGCGAAGGAGATGCCGCGCAGCGCGTGCAGCGTGTCGGTGGGGCTGCGCCGCAGCGGATGCAGCGCGCGCTCCTTGAGCGTGCTGAACTGCTCGCGCGGAATCTCAAAGCGCTTGTGGACCTGATCAACCAGGACCGGTGGTGGGGCGATCGCATGCATGCCGTCCAGAGAAGGGTATCCGGGCGCGGTCGCGCCATCGCGGCGCACCCGGCCCGCCTGCGGCTCAGCTCTGCCAGCTCCAGCAGCGCAGCTCGCGCGGCTCCCGCCCGGCCGCCACCGCCGCTGCGGCGCGCGGGCCCACCTCGAGCTCGGCGATCCAAGGGGCGCTCGCGCCGGCGATGGTGTCGGCCCCGCCGATGCCGGTTCCGCTCCACTTCAAGGCGGCCTCGTGCCGAACCCAGGCCCGCAGGAACTCCTGCGCGCGCAGGGGCGGCTCTAGCAGCGCCAGGCGCTCGGTCTCCGACGGGCCGAGGGCTCGCGCGGCGAGCGCGAGCTCATCGAGCGGCCGGCGCGCGACCTCGACGTCGACGCCGAGCTCGCCGTCGGGGCTGAACGCATACAGCGCGAGATCCCCCGAATGGGACAGGTTGAAGCACAGCCGCGCGGGATCCTCGGCCAACTCCGGCTTGCCATGCGCGCCGGCGGCAAAGCGCAGGGTGTGCGGGTCCTGCTGCAGGTAGCGGCCGAGCAGCCCGCGCAGGATCGCGCGGGCGTGCATCCACCGCACCCGATCGCGCTCGCGCACGAAGCGCTGCGCGCGCGCGCGCTCGGCGGGGGTGAGCAGCTCGCGCCGGTCCTCCGCGAGGGATCTCAGGTCTGCCAGCCACACATCGAGGGCCCCGGCGGCGGGTCGCGGATCGCCCGGCGGGGGCGCCCGGAATGGACGCGCGCTCGAGCCGCTCGCGGCCTGCATCGACGACGTATCCGGCATCACAGGGCGAATATAGGGCCGGCCGCCTGAGATGTGCGCGCAGAAGATGCCGGCGCCGTTCAAGCGCGCAGTGTTCGCGGCCGATGTCGAGCGTGATGACGATCCATCTGGACCTGATGCTCCGGCGCGTCTCTGCGGGCAGGCCTCGCCGGCTGCTGGCCGCACTGCTGCTGGCGGCCCTGCTCACCGGCGCGGGCGCCTCGCGCGCGGTGGCTGCGGAACCGGGAGTGGGAGTGTCGGTCTCAAGCGGCGTTCAACTCTCGACGGTCAAGCAGCTGGGGACGCACTGGGTACGGATGTTCGTCAGCTGGCGCTCGCTCGAGCCGACGCGCGCCGGGATCTCCCTCCCCGTGCTGGCCTCCTTCGAACAGGCGTTCAAGCAGCTTCCGGCGGGCACGAAAGTGATCGTCGACGTGGTCGGCACGCCCGAATGGGAGACCGGCTCCTCCAACGAATACACACCTCCGACCAACCCCAACGAATACGCGGCCTTCGTCGGGGCTCTGGCTCAGCATTGGGCGGGACAGGTCACCGCGTTTGAGATCTGGAACGAGGAGGACGACGCCAGCTTCTGGGTCGGAGGGCCCAACCCGGCGGCCTATGCGCAGCTGCTCAAAGCCACCTATCCCGTGGTCAAGGCCGCCGACCCGTCCGCGACCGTGGTCCTGGGAGGCCTCACCGGCAACGACTATCCGTTCCTCGAAGAAGTCTATGCGGCGGGCGCCAAGGGCTCATTCGACGTGGTCGCCGTACACACCGACACGGCCTGCAACGTCCTCTCGCCCTACGTCTTCCTGCGCGGGGCGAACGGGCGCATGGTTCCCGACTCCTTCCTGGCCTACCGCGAAGTCCACGCCACGATGCTCGCCAACGGCGATGACAAACCGATCTGGATGACCGAGCTGAGCTGGCGCACGACCACCGCGACCTGCGCATCAGGGGCATGGGCCGGGCAGAAGCCGCAGGGGGTCAGCGACGCAGAACAGGCGACCTTCCTCAGCCAGGCCTACCACTGCCTCGCCGAAGACTCCTACGTGCAGGTGGCGTTGTGGTTCGCCCTGCAGGATGAAGGCGTGGTCGTCTCCGGGCTGATGCGCGCCGACGGATCGCACAAGCCCTCGTTTGCGGCGATGCGCACCTACGCGCGCGACGGCGATCAGCTGGGCGAACCGTGCGGGGTGTTCACCGGACCGCAGATCACGGTGGCCTCGCCGGCCGACCACAGCTCCTATGAAGGCCCGCTGCCGATCGACGTGTCGGCGAAAAGCTCTCAGGGCGTCTACCGGATAAAGCTCGAGATCGACGGGCGCGGGATCCGCAACTACGGCACCAATGCCGATCCGCCCACCCTCGACGGGGTGATCGACTGGCAGGGGGCCAAGCACATCTCCGTCGGCTGGCACACGCTCACCTTCATCGCCTACGACAAAGAGCTCAACAGCTCCTCGGTGAGCCTCGAGATCTACCACCGCGCGTTGGGCAACGGCGGCGGCGGTGGCTCCCACCACGGCAAGCCGAAGAAGACCGGCCGCCGCCACGCCAAGCCCAAGAAGAAGCGCCACCACGGCACGCACCACTAGCCGCGGGCGCGCGGGAGGTCGGTAACCTCCGCCGCCGTGCGCGCCCTCCCGGTCAGCATCGACGGCCTCCTCGTGATCGAGCCGACGGTGCACGGCGACGAGCGCGGCTTCTTCAGCGAGACCTACCGGCGGCAGTGGCACGCCGCGCTCGGGATCGCCCCCGCGGAGCAGTTCGTGCAGGACAACCATTCGCGCTCGGCGCGCGGCGTGCTGCGGGGGATGCACTTCCAGATCGGCGCGGGCGTGGCCAAGCTCGTGCGTTGCGCGCGCGGAGCGATCTTCGACGTCGCGGTCGACCTGCGCAGGGGCTCGCCCACGTACGCCCGCTGGGAGGCGGTCGAGCTCGACGATCAGAGCATGCGCGAGCTGTACGTGCCGGTCGGCTTCGCCCACGGCTTCTGCGTGCTCAGCGAGACCGCCGACGTGCTCTACAAGCAGACCGGCTACCACGATCCGGCGCTCGAACGCGGGATCGCATTCGACGATCCCGAGGTCGGCATCCGCTGGCCGCTGCCGGCGGGCGAGCTGACCGTCTCCGGGCGCGACGCGGCGGCGCCGCGCCTGAGCGAGATCGCCGCCGAGCTGCCCTTCCAGTGGCATCCTTAACGCCGATGCACGCCCGCCTGCAGCGCCTGCGCGAGCGCACCAACGGCTACACGGTCACGCCGGTGCAGTACCTGCGCGTGGCGTACGTGGCGCTGGGCGCGCTCACCCTGATCGTCCTCACCGGGGCCGCCGTTCGCCTGACCGGCTCCGGCCTCGGCTGCCCGACCTGGCCGAAGTGCTACGGCAACGTCTATCCGCCGCTGAACACGCACGCGGTGATCGAGTTCTCGAACCGACTGATCACGGTCCCGGTGTCGCTCGCCGCGGGCGCCGCGTGGCTGGCGGCTGTGCGCCGCCGGCCCTACCGGCGGGACCTGGTGTGGCTGGCTGCGCTGCTCCCCCTCGGAGTGGTCGGCCAGGCCGTGCTCGGAGGCTTCACGGTCAAGGGCGCGCTCGACTACGGCTGGGTGATGGGCCATTTCGCGCTCTCGATGCTGATCCTCGCGGCCGCGGTGCTGCTCGTCTGGCGCGCCCGCGAAGCTTCGATCGCTGACGCGCCCGGCGAGCTCGAGCCGCCCGGCACCGGGCTGAGCACCGTGGCAGCCGGCCGGGGAGGCGATCCGCTGCTGGTGCGCTCGCTGCTCGCACTGGTGGCGCTCGGCGCCCTGACGATCTTCGCCGGCACCGCCGCAACCGCCGCGGGCCCGCACGCCGGTGGCTCTCCGGGCCAGAAGATCAACCGCCTCAGCTTCGACGGGCGCGGGACGATGGACTTCGTCATCCATCGCCACGCTGAGATCGCCCTGCTCTTCAGCCTGGCGGCGGTGGCCGTGTGGCTGCTCGCGCGGCGGCGGGGCGCCGGCCCCGGCGTGCAGCGCCCGCTGACGCTGCTGTGCGTGCTGCTGGCCGTGCAGGGGATCGTGGGGCTCGATCAGTACGAGACACACCTTCCGACCGAGCTCGTGTGGGTCCACGTCGGGCTCGCCTGCGGAGCCTGGCTGACGGTACTGTGGGCTGCCTGCGCGGCCGGCCGACTGGCGCCCAGCAGGACCGAGAATGCCGCCGAGCGCGCCGTGGAGGCGTCCCTGCGGCCGGTTGCGCCCCTGAAGTTCCCCGGAAATTAGGGCTTCCCGGCCGCGTATATGCCGTGTTTGCGCGTGTCGTCGTCCTCACCAGCGGTTAGCCTGCAGCAAGCAACGACACTCGAGAAGGGAGTGGCATGACCAAGAACGAGCTAGCTGAGCAGATCGCGGAGCGCACTGGACTGGCCGCCAGCCAGGCACGGCAGGTGGTGGAGGCGGCGATCGAGGTGGTCTCCGACGAGCTGGCCGCCGGGGGTGAGGTCGCGCTTGCTGGCTTCGGCAAGTTCAGCGTCAGCCACCGTGCGGCCCGGCAGGGGCGCAACCCCTCGACCGGAGCGACGATCAACATCGCGGCATCCAAGGCTGCGAAATTCTCAGCCGCGAGCGCCTTGAAGAAGCGTCTCAACGGCTGATCCCGCGATTGCGCCGGCGCGATCCCGCTGTCACCGGCCTGGAAGGGGCCGGTGACCGCTGGTCGCCGGCTTCAGGCGCCGCGTGGGCCGTGGTGACGCGGCAGCCCGTCGTCGGGAATCGTCTCCCAGGCGACCGCCGAGTCGACGAACACCCGGTACTGCGGGCGGATAGCCGGGTCGGCGTCGAGTGAGCCGAGGCGTATCGCGACCTCCTCGTCGGCGAGCGGATCGCCGCTGAACAGGGCCGATCCGCAGACCGAGCAGAACAGCTTGGGCACGCCCGCGGGCGGCTTGAACGAACGCAGCTGTTCGCCGCCCCTCAGCAGCCTGAAGCCGTCCCGGGGCACGCGGCCGTTGGCCGAGGAGCCGGTGCCGGTGCGCCGCTGGCAGTGCGTGCAGTGGCAGTAGCTGGCCGAGAGAAACGGTGCGGTGATCTCAAAGCGCACGGCCCCGCAAAGGCAGCCGCCCTGCAGGGGCGTCTCTTTCGATGGCGGGCGGGGTGCGGAGGGCAACACCACCATCCTATGGACCGCTAACTTATCCGCGCGATGATGAGCCCCCGGATCTCGATCCGCCTACTGGCCGCCCAGTCGGATGAGCGGCTGCTGGCGCTGGCCAGCCAGGGTCACGAGCGCGCATTCGAGGCGCTCGTGCACCGCTACCGGCGGCCGCTGCTGCGCTACTGCCGCCGCATGGGGCTCTCCGACGCGCGCGCCGAGGATGTCCTGCAGCACGCGCTCACGCAGACCTGGCTGGCGATGGCCGGCGAAACGGAGATCCGCGAGATCAAACCGTGGCTCTACCGCGTCGTGCACAACGCGGCGGTCAACTCGATCCGCCGCGCCGGTGAGGATCATGCGCCCCTCAGCGACGCGCTGGCGGTCCCGGCGCCGGCGGCCGAGTCCGAGCTCGATCGGACGATCGCCATGCGCGACGCGCTCACCGGGGTCGCCGCTCTGCCGCAGATGCAGCGCCAGGCGATCGTCCTGACGGCGATCGAGGGGCACAGCCACGAGGAGGTCGCGAGCGCGATGGGCATCAGCCACGGGGCGGTGCGGGGCCTGCTCTACCGTGCGCGCGCGGCTCTGCGCGGCGCAGCCGCCGCCATCACCCCGGCGCCGCTGCTCAACTGGGCCTGCGGGGGCGCCAGCCGCCTCGCCCCGACGGCCACGCGGCTCGCCGAGCTGTCGGGATCGGGAGGGGGCGAATTCGGCGGCGTGCTGCTGAAGGGCGCGGCCGTGGCCGTGACGGCCGCGCTCGCGGCCGGCGCCGTGCTGCTGCCGCTGCACCGGCACGGCGGACACGCCAGCAAGGTCGCAACCCTGTCGCCCGCGCCGGTCACCGCAGCCGCGGCATCGGACGGCTCGAGCCCGGCGGGCACCTCGCCGGCCGCCGGCGCGCGCTCGGGTCCCGCGGCAGGCTCCGGGCGCGCCGCTGCAAACGCGGTCCCGGGCGCGGCCATCACCCTGCGCTCGGCCCCCGCGCCCTCGGGCTCGGAGCCCGGCGCCTCTCCGGTGTCCCAGCCCGCCCCCTCGGCCGGTGGCGGCAGCACGGTCCCCGGTCAGACCGTCACGGTCACGAGCGCGGTTCTGGGCACGAGCGCCGCCAACGGACACGTCGGCGAAGCGGGCGCATCGGGCAGCTCCGGAGCGGGCTCCAAAGGGACCTCCGGCGCCGGATCAGGCGGCTCCGAACAGAAAGGCGTCGCCGAAGCACCGGGCGGCCGCGGCTCCGAAGGCGCGGGCGGCAAAGAAGACGACGGCAAGGAAGACGACGGCAAGGAAGACGACGGCGGCAAAGAAGGCGGCGCCGGCAAGGAAGATGACGGCAGCGGCTCGGAACGCTCCCAGTCCGAACACGAGCGCGCCGAACACGAAGCCGAAGAAGCCCAGGAGCGCCGCGAACGTGAAGCGGAAGCAGCCCGCGAACACCGCGAGCACGAAGCCGAAAGCGAACAAGAAGCGGCCAAAGGCAAAGACAACTGACGGCCGGAGCTCAGCCCCGGCCGGCTATCGCACGTCAGGTCAGCCGCAGCCGGTGTTGTTGCCGCAGGACGAGCAGGTGTAGCAGGACCCCGTCCGCTGCATCATGCCTCCGCATTGGCTGCAGGCGGGCCCGAGGTCGAGCCCCTGAAGCCGCGCGGGGACGACGGGCGGTGATTCGGTGAAGGCCGCAGCAGCTGGTGCGCTCTCCGCGGCGCTTGCTCCGGCCGAGGCCTGCGGCGCTGTGCTCGGCGCACCGTCGCTCGCGCCATCCTCCTCGCCGCCGCCGGGCCCGGCTGTGTCGGAGGCGAGCACCGACTGGGCGGCCTCCTGGGCGGCCTTGCGGGCGCGGACCTCGGGGGTGAGGATGCCGAGATCCTCCTGGGCGTCGGCGTCGAGGAAGCGCGAGGCGAGCCAGCGCATGATGTAGTCGGGCATCGACTTCGCGAACGGGATCTCGGGGTTGCCGGTGATTCCCTCGGGCTCGAAGCGCATGTAGCTGAACTTCCGCACCAGCGTCTCGAGCGGGACGCCGTACTGCAGGGCGATCGAGATGGCGGTGGCGAACGAGTTCATCATGCCTCGCAGCGTCGAGCCCTCCTTGCCGATGTCGGTGAGGAAGATCTCCCCGACGCTGCCATCCGGGTACATGCCGGCGGTGATGTAGCCCTCGTGGCCGCCGATCGAGAACTTGTGCGTGATCGACTGGCGCTCGCGCGGCATGCGCTTGCGCCGCGGGCCGGCCTCGGCCAGCGCCTTGCTGACGGCCTGCTCGACGATCGCGTCCACGTCGGCGGGTGCAGCGGCCCCCTTCTGCGCGTCGGTGCGCAGCGCCTGGGCGGTCTTGGAGCCGTCGCGGTAGATCGCCAGCGCCTTAATCCCCAGGTGCCAGGCCTGCGTGTAGGCGTCGGCGATGTCCTCGACGGTCGCCTCCTGGGGCAGGTTGACGGTCTTTGAGATCGCGCCGGAGATGAACGGCTGTACGGCTCCCATCATCTTCAGGTGGCCCATGTGGGAGATCGCGCGCTCGCCGACGGCCACGTCGAAGACCGCTAGGTGCGCCTCGTCGAGGCCGGGCGCGCCGAGGATCGTGCCGTGCTCGGCGAGGTGGGCCTCGATCTGCTCGATCTGCGGCTCGGAGTAGCCGAGCGTCTGCAGAGCCAGGGGGACGGTGCGGTTGACGATCGTCATCTGCCCTCCGCCCACCAGCTCCTTGAACTTGACCAGCGAGAAGTCGGGCTCGACGCCGGTCGTGTCGCAGTCCATCAGGAAGGAGATGGTCCCGGTGGGCGCGAGCACCGTGGCCTGGGCGTTGCGGTAGCCATGGCGCTCGCCCAGCTCCACGGCCTCGTTCCACGAGCGCCTGGCGGCGGCGAGCAGCTCGGCGTCGAGGGCGGCGGCGTCCGGGATCGCGTAGGAGGCGTCGCGATGCATGCGCATCACGTGGTTGTGCGGCTCGCGGTTCTCCTCGTAGCGCTCGTACGGGCCGAGCGCGGCGGCGACCTCGGCCGAGCGGCGGTAGGCCCTGCCGGTCATCAGCGCGGTGATCGCGGCGGCCGTCCCCCGCCCGTGGTCGGAGTCGTAGGGCATGCCGTTGCTCATCAGGTAGGCGCCGAGGTTGGCGTAGCCGAGGCCGAGCTGGCGGAAGGCGCGCGCGTTGAGGGCGATCTCCTCGGTCGGGTAGCTGGACGGCCCGACGACGATCTCCTGGGCGAGCAGCATGATGTCGACGGCGTGCTCGAAGGAGGCCACGTCGAACGTCCCGTCGGCGCGGCGGAACTTCATCAGGTTCAGCGAGGCGAGGTTGCAGGCGGAGTTGTCGACGTGCATGTACTCGCTGCACGGGTTCGACGCGTTGATCCGCCCGCTGTTCGGCGAGGTGTGCCACTGGTTGATGGTCGTGTCGTACTGCACGCCCGGATCGGCGCAGCGCCAGGCGGCCTCGGCGATCTCGCGCATCAGCTCGCGGGCGCTCAGCGGCTCGCCGATCGGCTCGCCGGTGGTGCGGGCGAGCAGCCGCCACTCGCCGTCCTCCTCGACCGCGCGCATGAACTCGTCGGTCACCCGCACGGAGTTGTTGGCGTTCTGGTACTGGATCGACTTGAAGCCGTCGCCGTCGATCGACATGTCGAAGCCGGCGTCGCGCAGCGCGGCGGCCTTGTCCTCCTCGCGGGCCTTGCACCAGATGAACTCGCGGATGTCCGGGTGGTCGACGTCGAGCACGACCATCTTGGCCGCGCGGCGCGTCTTGCCCCCCGACTTGATCGTGCCGGCCCAGGAGTCGGCGCCGCGCATGAAGGAGACCGGCCCGGACGCGGTTCCGCCCTTGGCCAGCGGCTCCATCGAGCCGCGGATGTTCGAGAGGTTGATGCCCGAGCCGGAGCCGCCGCGGAAGATCATCCCCTCCTTGGTGTTCCAGTCGAGGATCGACTCCATCGTGTCCTGCACGCTGAGGATGAAGCAGGCGCTGCACTGCGGGCTCTCCTCGAAGCCGACGTTGAACCAGACGGGCGAGTTGAAGGCGGCCATCTGGTGCAGCAGGATGTGCGTGAGCTCGTGGTTGAAGGCCCTGGCGTCCTCTTCGCTTGCGAAGTAGCCCCCGCTGCGCCCCCAGCCGGTGATCGTGCCGGCCACGCGGCTGATCATCTCCTTGACCGAGTGCTCCCGCTGCGGCGAGCCGATCTGCCCGCGGAAGTACTTCTGGGCGACGATGTTGGTGGCGTTCTGCGACCAGCTCTTGGGGAACTCGACGTTCTGCTGTTCGAAGGCGACGCGGTCGCCGTGGCCGATGCGCGCGTCGCGCAGCTCCCACTCGATGCTGTCGAACGGATGGACCCCGGGACTCGTGAACAAGCGTTTGATCGACAGCGCCGTGCCGGTGTGGACAGCTTCAGCTACTTCGGTCTGCGGGGCGCCATGCATCTAACTTGTCTCCTCGTCTCGGGCCGCAGCAACCCCCTATTTGCGGCGAAAGTCCAGTGTTTTTGGGGGTAACACCGGATCATCCGCCGTCAGTCGGACGGATCTTTTTCCCGCCGCGGAGCGAGTGAATCAGCTCCCTACAGGATAGCGGGGAGGGGGATCGGGCCGGCCTCCCGAAGGTCCCAAAGACCGTGGTCAGCGCCCCGCGCGGGGCGCCGCGGCGGGATTCCGGCGGAGGCGTTTCTCGCCGTTTGGCGAGCTACCGGCCGAGGCGCGCCCAGTCGCTGAATTCGGCCCAGGTGGCCGAGGCGCGAAAGCCGGCCTCGGCCAGGGTGTGGCGCAGCGAGAGCGCCCAGTGCGGCTCGTAGGCGAGCAGCCGGCCGATGGCCCAGGCGATGCAGCCGAGCGCGAGCAGCGCGGCGAACGCGGCGAGCACGATCGCTGCTCCGCTGATCCTCGTGGCGTGGTGGGCGGGCACCGCCGCGAGCGCGGCCGGCGACGGCGCATGAGCGCGGCCGGTGAGGGGGGCGAGGGGTGCGATCACGATCGGGATGCTAGTGGGAGGGCGAGGGGCTCAGCGACAGGTCCGCGAGCGCGGCGAGCGCGTCGGCCAGCAGCTGCTCGGGCGGCCGGCTCGCGTCGAGCACGCGGATCCGCTCGGGCTCGGCGCGGGCGAGCTCGTCATACGCGGAGGCGATGGTGGCGAAGAAGTCCTCCTCCTCGCGCTCGAGGCGGTCTGGCTCGAGCCCGCGCAGGCGCCCGCGCGCGCGCCCGGCGGCGGGGGAGATGCGCAGCAGCAGCGTGCGGTCGGGCGCCAGGCCGCGGGTGGCGAAGCGGTTGATCGCGCGCACCTCCTCGATGCCGAGGGCGCGCCCGGCGCCCTGGTAGGCGAGCGAGGAGTCGAGGAAGCGGTCGAGCACGACGATGGCCCCGTCGCTCAGCAGCGGCTGCAGGAGCTGCTCGACGAGCTGCGCGCGGGCGGCGGCGTACAGGAGCGCCTCGGTGCGCGCGCAGATCGCGAGCGCGGGGTCCTTGACGAGCTCGCGGATCCGCTCGGAGACCTCGACGCCCCCGGGCTCGCGCAGCAGCTGCACGGGCGAGCCCTGCGCGGCGAGCTCGCGGGCGAGCGCGTGCGCGAGCGTGGACTTGCCGGCGCCGTCGAGCCCCTCGATCGTGATCAGCCTGCCGCGGGCCACGCGGCCACGGTACACGGGCCGCGTCTAGGATGGCGGGGATGGCCGTGGCGAGCGACTCCCCCGAGCAGATGGGTGCGCGCACGGGGGCGCTGCTGCCGGGGATCGACGCCCATGCGCACGCGCGGGCGGTGCTCTGCCCGGCGCTCGCGTCGCAGGGCAGCCCGTCCCATGCATACCTGTTCCACGGCCCGGCGGGGACCGGCAAGCGGACGATCGCGCGCGCGTTCGCGGCGGCGCTGCTCGCGGAGGGCGCGCGCGATCCGGAGACGGTGCGGGAGCGGGTGCAGCGCGGCAGCCACCCGGATCTGACCTGGGTGATCCCGTCGGGCGCGGCGGAGATGCTCGTGTCGGACATCGAGGAGCCTGTGGTGGCGGCTGCGACGCGCACGCCGTTTGAATCCGCGCGGCGCGTGTTCGTGATCGAGGCTGCGGAGGCGATGAACGAGCAGGCGGCCAATCGCATGCTCAAGACGCTCGAGGAGCCGGCTGCGTTCGTGCACCTGCTGCTCCTGACCGATCGCCGCGAGGACGTGCTTGCGACGATCGCCTCGCGCTGCCAGCACGTGCGCTTCGACCCGCTGCCGGCGGGGCAGATCGCCGGGCGACTGGAGGGCGTGGAGGGCGAGCGCGCGCAGGCCTGCGCGCGGCTGGCCGGCGGCGACGCGCGCCGGGCGGCGCTGCTGGCGGGCGAGCAGGGCGCGGCGCTGCGGGCGGGGGCGGAGGTGCTCGTGCGCTCGGCGCTCGCGGGCACGACGCGCGGGCGCCCGTGGCTGAGGCTGCTCGAGCTGGCCAGGGAGGCGGGCGCGAGCGCCGGCGAGGAGGCGCAGGAGCGCCTGGCGCGCGAGCTCGAGCTGGTGCCGAGCAGGGAGCGCAGGCGCTACGAGCGCGAGGGCCTGGAGGCGCGCCGTCGCGGCGAGCGGCGCGCGCGCAGGCAGACACTCGACCTCGCGCTGCGCCTGGCGGAGCTGTGGCTGCGGGATCTGCTGTGCGTGTGCGAAGGAGCGCCCGGGCTGGTGTACGCGGTGGATCGCCGCCGCGAGCTCGAGCAGGACGCGAGCGGCCGCGACGGCGCGCGGCTGCGGGAGGGCGTGGAGCTCGTGGGGGACACGCGCCTGAGTCTCGCGTTGAACGTTTCCGAAGAGCTGGCTCTGGAGGCGCTGGGCTATCGACTGGAAGGGCTCCTGGCGCCCTGACGGCTCGGTCGTCGGCCGCGCGTTGGGCGCAGCCCTGCGCGGCCTGCGGCTCGCCTCGCGAGGGCGCGAGCCGTGCCGCTCGCGGCCTAAATCGAAGCGGCCTCCGGATCTGGTCGAACAACGACGGTATCCGCGACGGAGATGATCTCGTCAACGGGCAGATCAGCGCGAGAGGCATGATCGCGGATCGCCTCAGGGCTGCTCGCCTGATAGATGCATACCGTGCCTACCGAGCCACCGCCCTCCTCCAGGACATAGCTGCGAATCCAGCGGATGTCGTCCGACATCTCCTCGTCGCCGACGTTTTTGGAGCGTGCCGCAGCCGCTTGCAAGTCCTCCGGCGATCGCCAGCCGCTCCTGCGAAGGATCACGTAGGTATTCATCATGCGCCTCCCTGTTGGGAACAGTGCCTGAACGAACGACTCTACGCAAAACGCGGCGGTCCGGTCAATCCGAGTTTCGCCAATCGTTTCGCCAAACCCTCCTAGTGGCTAGGCTGAGCCGATCGCGCCGAGGTTGGGCTCCAGGCCGAAGGTCTCGAAGGCCATGAAGCGGGAGAAGAGGCGGTTGTCGGGACCGTGGAAGTCGGCCGAGCCGGTGCTCAGCAGGCCGAGCTCGCGGCAGCGCTCGGCCAGCAGCTCGGTCTGCTCGCGCGTGTGGGTGACGTAGAAGGCCTCGACCCCGTCGATCCCCAGCGCGTGGAAGCGCTCGATGCTCGCGAGGACTTCGGCGGGGTCGGAGATGTCCCAGAAGGGGTGTGCCCAGACGGCCAGGCCGCCGGCCTCGTGGATCGCGTCGATGGCCTCGGCGACGGTCGGCGTCTGGCGCAGGCGGAAGGCGGGCCTGCCCTCGATCAGATAGGCCTTGATCAGCGAGCCGATGTCGTCGATGCCCTCCTGCTCGAGGCGGGCGGCGTTGGCCGGGGCGGCGAGCACGGCCTCGGCGAGATGGGGCCGGCCGATCGGCTGCCCGTCGGCGACGCGCGCGGCGATCTCGCGTTCGTCCAGCTCGAAGCCGGCCTCGCGCAGCGCGGCGGCCATGCGCAGCGTGCGCTGCTCGCGGTCGGCGAGGAACTCGGCGAGCCGCTGCGTGAGCAGCGTGCCCGTGTGGTCGATGTTGTAGCCGAGGATGTGCAGTTCGCGGGTCTCGTGAGGACCGTCCCCGCCGGCGCCGTCATCGACGGCCGAGATCTCCACCGCGGGGACCACGCGCACGCCGAGCCGATCGCCGGCGGCGATCGCCTCCGCGACCCCGCCGACGGTGTCGTGATCGGAGAGCGCGAGCAGCTCGACGCCGGCGTCGGCAGCGCGCTCGACGACCGCGGCAGCCGAGAGCGCGCCGTCGGAGTGGGTCGAGTGCGACTGCAGGTCGAAGCGCGGCGGCATCGGCGGCAGCGTATGCGATCGCTTCAGGAGCTGGCGTGCTCGTGCGTGGAGGCGTCGCTGGGAGCGGCGAGCAGCCGGGTGACGCGGGCGGCGACGGCGGCGCGCAGGCGGCGGACCGCGGCGTGGTAGCGCAGGGCCCTTTCGTAGAGCACCCGGTTTCCGTGGCCGGCGGCGCGATCGAGCTGGGCGTGGGCGCTGTCGGTGCCGGCGGCGCGCAGGCAGGCGTCGAGCCAGAGCAGCTCCAGGTAGGAGAGCGCGGCGCCGCGCTGTTCCTCGGGTATCGACCCCGGCAGCTCGAGCTGGCGCACGACCGGGATCACCTCGGAGATCAGCCAGCGCTGCTCGCCGTGGGCGCGCAGCAGCAGGCAGATATCGAAGGTTTGGGAGTGGTCGGAACGTTCGGTCATGCGAGGCATCCGTGCTCGATCAGGTCGAGGTTGTTTGTCTGCTTTTGGCTTCGGCGCCCGGGCTTCGCTGCTTGAGATCCTGGGGTAAGTCTCCACGCTTCTCCAGCGATCTCGCCGGCGCGGCGCGGGCGCTCAAGGCGCGGCTGCGGATCGTCGATGAAACAGGGCAGGCGACGAAGAAGGAGACATGTATCTAGTCCATCCCGATCCGACCGGCCGGACCGCAGGGCAGTACGCGCGCGCGACCGTGCGGCGCCTGCGCATGCGCACGCTGGTGACGCTGGGCGTGCTGGCCGTGGCGACCGCGCTGCTGGGTCGGGCGTTCGGATTGCACGACGCGCGCTTCCTCGCCTCGGAGGTGGCGCTGCTGGTGAGCATGTTCGTGATCTCGCGCTACGTGCTGCCACTGGTGGAGCGCCACGACATCGGCGCGGCCGGCGAGGAGCACGTCGGCGGCCTGCTCGACGAGCTGGCCGGACAGAGATGGAGGGTGATCCACGACGCCAGCCTGGGACGCGGCAACGTCGACCACATCCTGATCGGGCCTGCGGGGCTGTTCACGATCGAGACCAAGAGCCATCCCGGGCCGGTCCGGGTGGGGCGGGTGCACGGCGCGACGCTGAACCAGGCGCGCGCGCAGAGCAGGGCGATCGAGCAGGCGACGGGCCTGCCGGTGGAGCCGCTGATCGTGTACAGCCGCGCGTGGGTCGACCGGCCGATGGCGCGTCGCAAGGGCGTGCGGATCGTGCCGGCGCGGCTGCTGCTGGGCTATCTGGGCAAGCGCCCCACGACCCTCTCCCGCGAGCAGGTCGATCGCGCGAACACGCTCGTCGCGCAGGCGCTGCTCGAGTGGACGGCGCGCGCTCGCGCGATGCACGAGCGCTGGCCGTTGAGCCGCTAGGCCGACCGGCTCTCGCGGTGCGGCGCTAAGTTGATGTGGAGCAGCATGTCGATCTCTCCCTTCAGCGTGCGGCCGTTCTCCCCGGGAGGCGAGCGGCGGCGGGCGCGGCTAGTGGTGTTCATCGCGATCATCGGGATCGGGGCGACGCTCCTGGCGTATGCGATCTCGCCGGGCGTGCGCCACGCGGTGCACAGCGTCAAACACGACGTGAGCCACATCCTCGATCGCGACCAGAACGAGCACAAGCCGGCCAAGCACCCCGCGCACCCGGCCGCGCACCCCGCGCACCCGGCCAAGACGGGCCGCGCACAGCCGTCATCGCCGGCGCCGAGCGGGCAGGCGAGCAGCGCGCCGCGGCCCACATAGGCGGCTGCCGGCGGCCGCGGTGACGGCCGCCCGCCCGTGCGGCTACCGTAGAGGCATGGCGACGACCGCGCCGAGCGCCGCGAGCGGCTCCCTGCAGGCGGCCGGGGCGCCCGTGGGCGCCCCGGCGCGGCGGCTGCCGCCGGGGCCGCGCGCTCCCGCGATTCTGCAGACGCTGGCGTGGGCGGTTGCGCCCACGTGGGTGATGGACCGCTGCGCCAGCCGGCTGGGTGATGCGTTCACGCTGACGTTCGCGCCGAGCGGGATGAAATTCGTGATGATCAGCGACCCGGAGGACGTGAAGACCGTGTTCACCGCGCCGCCCGAGGTGGCGCCGTCGGCGGCGGGCAACTCGCCGGTGGCGCCGGTGATGGGCAGGAGCTCGGTGATCGTGTTGACGGGCCCGGAGCACCTGCGCCAGCGCAGGCTGCTGCTTCCCCCCTTCCACGGGGAGCGGATGCGCGAGTACGAGCAGGTGATCGTGCAGGCGACGCGCAGCGACATGGCCGGCTGGCCGCTGGGCCGGCCGATGCGCCTGCAGGAGCGCACGCGGATGATCACGCTGGAGGTGATCCTGCGGGCGGTGTTCGGGGTGGAGGCCGAGCGCATGGCGGCGCTGCGGGGGGCGATCTCGGCGTTCCTCGCGCCGGTGGCGCCGCTGCGGATCATCATGATGGCGCTGGCTCGTCCCAGCATGGAGCGCCCCACCGGGGCGCTCGGGCGGGCGCTCGACCGGCTCGACGCGGAGATCTACTCCGAGATCGCGCGCAGGCGCGCGCAGGCGGACCTGGCGCAGCGAACGGACATCCTCTCGCTGCTGATGCAGGCCCGCGACGAGGATGGCGGGGCGATGAGCGACGAGGAGCTGCGCGACGAGCTGGTGACGCTGCTGCTGGCAGGCCATGAGACGACCGCGACCTCGGTGGCGTGGGCGATCGAGCGGCTGGTGCGCCACCCCGACAAGCTGGCGCGGCTGGTGGCGGAGATCGACGCCGCCGGCGGCGAGGCGGGCGCGGAGGGCGGCGGCGAGGAGTACATGAGGGCGGTGGTGAACGAGACGCTGCGGGTGCGCCCGGTGGTGCCGATGGTGGCGAGGCTCTTGACCGAGGACCTGCAGGTGGGCGCGTACGAGCTTCCGCGCGGCACGCGCGTGTTCCCGTCGATCTACCTGACCAACCGCAACCCGCGCGTGTACGAGGGCCCGCAGGAGTTCCGGCCCGAGCGCTTCCTGCAGGAGGGCCCCGACACGTTCGCGTGGATCCCGTTCGGCGGCGGCATCCGCCGCTGCATCGGCGCGTCGTTCGCGCAGCTGGAGATGCGGCTGATCCTGAGGACGGTGCTGAGCGAGCTCGAGCCGAGTCTGCCGGGCGGGGGCTTGAGCTGGCCCCGCGGCGAGTGGATCCGCCGGCGGGCGATCACGCTCGTGCCCGCTGCCGGCGCCCGCGTGGTGTGGCGGAGAAGGGGCGCGCGGGATCGATGATCGGGCCGCCCCGCGGGGCGGCGGGGGAGGCGTTCGCGGCTCTCCGCCCGGCCGGGCCCGGCTCGCAGGCGGGCACCCCTCCCTGGCGACCCCTCGCGGGCGACCCCTCCGGGGCGGGGTCTAGCTTGTCGATGATGGAGACGACGATCACCGCGCCGGCGCCCGCGGGGGGCGCCGCGCCGATTGCCACGCCCGAGCAGCTGCTGGCACGCTTCGGCCTGGAGGCGTTCAGGCCGGGCCAGCGCGAGGCAGTGGCGGCGGCGCTCGCGGGCAGGGACAGCCTCGTGGTGATGCCGACCGGGGGCGGCAAGTCGCTGTGCTACCAGCTGCCGGCGCTGGCGGGCGACGGCGACCCCAGCCGCCCTCTGGTGGTGGTTGTGAGCCCGTTGATCGCGCTGATGGCAGACCAGCGGCGGCGCCTGGGCGAGGCGGGCGTGAGGGCGAGCATGCTGGCGTCGGGGATGGAGGGGGGGCACAATGCGCGGGCGCTGGCGGAGATCGAGTCCGGTGCGACGCAGCTGGTGCTGGCGGCGCCCGAGCGCTTCGCCTCGGGGGCGTTCCGCGCGGCGCTCGCGCGCCGGCGGGTGGCGCTGTTCGTGGTCGACGAGGCGCACTGCGTGGCCGAGTGGGGGCATGACTTCAGGCCCGACTACCTGCGCCTGCACAGGGCGATCTCCTCGTTGACGCACGGCTACCCGGCGGGGGCCCGGCCGGCGGTGATGGCGGCCACGGCGACGGCGACGCCGCGCGTGGCCGAGGAGATCGCGGCGCGCCTGGGCCTGCGCGACTGGATCTCGATCCGCTCGGGCTTCGATCGGCCGAACCTGGCGTTTGACGTGGCGGGCGTGGAGGGCAGGGGGGCGCTCGCGCGCAAGCACGCGGCGCTGATGCACGTGCTCGGCGGGATCGACGGCCCGGCCGCGCGGCCGGCGATCGTGTACTGCGGCACGCGCAGGGACACCGACGAGGTGGCCGGGAGGGTCGCGGCGGAGGGGATCGCGACCGTGAGCTACCACGCCGGCATGAGCCCGGAGGCGCGCCGCGCGAGCCAGGCGGCGTTCATGGAGGGCGCGGCGGAGGTGGTGGTTGCGACGAACGCGTTCGGGATGGGCGTGGACAAGTCCGACGTGCGGACGGTGGCGCACTGGGCGCTGCCGACGAGCCTCGAGGCCTACTACCAGGAGGCGGGCAGGGGCGGCCGCGACGGCCGGCCGGCGCGGGCGCTGCTGCTGTCCTCGAGGATGGACCTGGGGAGGCTGATCCGCTTCATCAAGGAGCGCGAGACGAACGTGGAGGACGTGAGGCGCTACGTGGGGCGCCTGCGCGAGGGGGCCCGCGACGGCGTGGTGGCGATCCCTGCCTCCGGGAGGACGGGCGGGCAGGGGCAGTTGAGCGAGCGCGAGCGGCTGCTGCTGTCGATCGCCGAGCGGGCCGGCGCGGTCGAGCTGGAGCCGGGCGAGCGCGACGGCCTGCTGGTGAGCCTCACCGGCCGGGGAAGCCCGCGCAGGGCGTATGCGGCGATCAAGGCCGCGCGGGACCGCGGCTGGGAGTCCTACCGCTCGATCGAGCGCTACAGCGCGGAGGCGCAGACGTGCAGGCGCAGGCAGATTCTCGACCACTTCGGCGATGCCGAGCCGGGCGCGCCGACGGGCCGCTGCTGCGACGTGTGCGACCCGGATGCGGCTCTCGAGCAGGCGCTTGCGGCGCCGCTGCCGACGGCCAGACGCAGACGCGCGGGCTGCGAGCGCTCGCGGCCTCCCGGCGCGCCCGTGGACGAGCGCGAGTACGAGCGCCTGAGGACCTGGCGCTGGGAGCGGGCGCAGGGCAGGCCGGCGTTCACGGTGGCCGCGAACGCGGTGCTCGAGGAGGTGCTGCGCAGGCGCCCGCAGGACGAGCGGGAGCTGATCGCGATCAGCGGGATCGGCCGGGCGTTCTGCGAGAAGCACGGACAGTCGCTGCTCGCGGCGGTGCGGGGTCTGGAAGCGGAGAAGGGCGTGCGCGGATCGCGCGGAGCTCCAACCTCGCCGAACCCGCACGCGGCGCTAGCATCAGGGGCCGCGCCGACGTAGCTCAGCTGGTAGAGCACTTCACTCGTAATGAAGGGGTCCGGGGTTCGAGTCCCCGCGTCGGCTTGGAAAGCCTGTTTGACTTCTCCCTACCTACGGGAAAACCCGGATAACTCGTGTGGCCGCGCGCGGACCCTGCGACGAGCGTCACGTAGCAGACTGGCCTGCGACCGCTCTACGCAGAGACCGGAGGCATGATGCGCGCATTCCTGAAAAAAATCACGGGCCTCACACCGATCGCGGCGGGAGCGGCGGTAGCGATGATCGCGCTCGGGATCGTGTCGATCGTCGGCGGCAACTACGCGCACGAAGTCGTGCGTGAACAGCTGGCTCCGCAGAAGATCCGTTTTCTGAAACCGGCCGTCTATCCAGACCTCGAAAAGTATGCGGGGCAGCAGGTGCTCACCGGCTCCCAGGCGAAGGCGTTCGCCAACGAGCAGATCGCCCCGGATCTCACTGCGATCGCGAGCGGGCTGACCTATTCTCAGCTGACCTATTCCGAGAAGAACCCGTTGGTTCCCACGGGCGTGCCCGCAACGCTCGTCACGGAGCGCAACGCCCTGTTCACGGGCGAGACGCTGAGGGGCCTGCTGCTCAACGCATGGGGGTGGTCGAAGCTTGGTGACATCGCGATCACCGCCGGAATCCTGCTTATCGTGTTCGGAGCGATCCTGTTCACACTGCCGATGTTGAACTGGTGGCTGAACCTGAGGCGAGCGCCCGAGAGGGTGGTCTCGGCGGAGTAGGCGCGTCCCTCGCAGGTCAAGGCGTGACCGCTTCGGCGTGCTCGGCCGTAGGTTAGGCTTGACGCATGCCGACGCTCACGCCGGGGCCGCTCAGCCCGGTTTCAGACGATGCGACGCTGCGCGAGGTCGTGGAGACGCTTGCCCCCCTCGACAGGCGCGCGGGCTCTGAGGACGAGCGCCGGGCAGCGGTCTGGATCGCCTCGCGCCTGAACGCGGCAGGCGTGAGCGCCCGCGTCGAGGAGGAGCAGTTCCACGACGGCTACGCCCGTCTGCTGCTGCCGCTCGTGGGCGCGAGCGCGCTGGCCGGCGGGCTTGCCCTGTTCGGCCACCGGCGGCGCCTCGGCGCGGCTCTCGCGGTCCTTGCGGGCGCTGCGCTGGCCGACGACGTCTCAAACGGCGCTCGCGTCTGGCGCAGGGCTGTGAGCCGCCCGCGCGCGACGTGGAACGTGGTCGGCGAGACGAGCGACCGGGCGGCGCAGCGGACGCTGGTCGTCCTCGCCCATCACGACGCCGCGCCGACGGGATACGTGTTCGACCAGTCGCTGCAGCGCTGGCTGGCCGAGCGATTCCCGGGCCTGCTCGAGCGGATGGAGACGTCGTTTCCGCTCTGGTGGCCGATCATCGCGGGGCCCGCGTTGGTCGCGCTTGGAGCCGCGAGCGCGCGTCGCGGGGCGACGGCGGCGGGTATGGCCCTGTCGCTGATCGCAGGCGCACTCGCCGTCGACATCGCTCGCAGTCCGGTGGTGCCTGGCGCCAATGACAACCTCAGCGCGGTCGCCGCGCTCGTCGAGCTGGCCGAGCGGCTGCGCAGGAGCCCGATCCCGGGACTGCGGGTGATGCTCGTCTCCTGCGGCGCGGAGGAGGTCCTCCAGGGCGGCATCTACGGTTTCGCGGCACGCCATTTCCCCGAGCTCGATCGCGACCGCACGTGGATGCTCAACCTCGACACGATCGGCTCGCCCGAGCTGATACTGATCGAGGGGGAGGGGCCGTTCGTGATGGAGGACTACTGCGATGCGAGCTTCCGCGACCTGATAGCCCGCGCCGCCGAGGGCGCCGGGCTGCCGATCCGCCGCGGTCTGCGCGCGCGGGCCTCGAGCGATGCGGTGATCCCGAGCCGCGCCGGCTACCCGACCGCGATGCTCTGCTCCTGGGATCAGGCGAGGTGCTTGTCGAACTATCACCAGCTGTCCGACACGCCGGAGAATCTGCATTACGAGACGATCGAGCGCGCGGTCAGCACCGTCGAAGCGGCCGCCCGCGCGCTCACCGAGAGCGGCTGAGACGAGACGCGATCGGGCCGGCGCCGGCCTTTCCGGGTAGCGCCGGTCGGCGGTGCTATGCCGGGCGCCCCGGGCTCGCGGGCTCGGCGGCGGCGCTGCGCGGGTCGATCAGGATCTTCGCGTGCACCTCCGGATCGCCCAGGGCGGTGAACGCGGCGTCGACGCCGTCGAGCCCCACGGTGCCGGTGAGCAGCGGGCCGGGATCGACCTTGCCCTCGGCGAGCATGTACAGGGTGTCGCGGAACTCCAGCGGCGTGTAGCCGAGCACGAAGCGCAGGTCGATCTCCTTGTTGATGGCCAGCGCCGGCGTGATCTGGTCGGCGCCCACGCACACCCCGACCACGACCACGCGCGAGAACAGCGGCGCGCCGTCGATGATGCTCTCGATCACGCCGGGAACGCCGACGCACTCGAAGATCACCGGGTACTTCGGCGCCGCACCGAGCGCCTCGCCGAGTCGCCACGCGTGCCACCAGCCGACGGGAAGGCGCTCGAGTTTCTCGCGCGTCTCGATCCCGAGCTCAAATGCGGCGGGCAGGCTCGTGAGGTGACCGCGTCCCTCCACCGCCGTGAAGGGGGAGTCCCGTGCAGGGTCGATGACGACGTCCGCGCCGCACGCGCTCGCGAGCGCGCGGCGCGCCGGCGAGTAGTCGCTGGCCACGACCGTGCGCACGCCCTTGGCCTTCAGGAGCAGGATCACCGAGAGCCCCACCGGTCCGCAGCCGATGACGATCGCGACCGTGCGCTTGCCCACCTCGCCGCGGCGCACGGCGTGCCAGGCCACCGCCATCGGCTCGGTCAGCGCAGCCACGTCGGACGACAGGCCGTTGGGCACCGCCATCATCAGCGACTCCTCCACGAGCGTCTCCTCGGCGTAGGCGCCGGGAGCGTGCACGGACAGACCGACGGCGTCCACGCCCCCGCCGCCGCGCAGCAGCGGCAGCGCCACCACGCGCGTGCCGCTCGGCGAGCTGCGCCGGCACCCGGGCCCGTGCTCGGCCACTTCGCCGCAGAACTCGTGACCGAAGACGATCGGCTCGTCAGAGCGGGCAAAGCGGTCGTAGCCCACGCGCTCGGCCATGTCGGCCCACTGGTCGCAGCCGTGACGCGCGTGCAGATCGGACCCGCAGATCCCGCAGCGAAGCACCTGAATGCGCACCTGCCCCCTGCCCGGCACGGGCTCCGGCCGCTCGACCACCTCGAGCTCGCCGTTGGTGCAGGCCACCGCCCTCATCGAGCACTACGCAAACGCAGGAGACCCGCCACGCGAGGATTCTCGCATGCCTCCGGCACGGCGGTTGGCTGGGGCCTGGGATGTCAGGCGACGAGCCTGGCACCCGGCCCGGGTTGGACGGCGACCTCGCGCGCGGTGAGCGGGCCGTGCCCGGCGGCGCAGGTCAGTGCGACGCCCACGGGCTGGCCGCAGCCGCTGTGGATCGGCTGCACGGCCGGCCCCTCGATGTCGGCTGTCCAGCGGTCGCCCCACTGCATCAGAGCCACGAGCACCGGCAGGAGCTCGCGGCCCTTCTCGGTCAGCCGGTACTCGGTCCGGGCGCGAGCACCCGGGTCCTGGTAGGGACGGCGCTCGAGGATGCCCTCGGCAACAAGCGTTCTGAGGCGCCTGCTGAGCACGTCGCGCGGGCTTCCCAGGGCGCGCACGAAGTCCTCGAAGCGTCGGACGCCGTAGAACGCCTCGCGCAACACCAGCAGCGTCCAGCGCTCGCCGACGATGTCGAGGGTTCTCCGTATGGAGCAGTTCTCCGAGCTGTAGCGAAAGCGCTCGACGTCCATCGGCCGATCTTAGCTGAGTCCGGCGGGCGTATCCAGATGCGCCGCGCGCGGTATTGGCGCCTGCGGAGTGCCCGCCGGCACGCGCTCGGCCCATCGCGCGCGAACAATTAAGCCGGCGTTCAGCAGGACGGAAGCCGAGCTTCAGAAAGACCGGTCAAGGTGTCCGCGATGCCGGTAGTCCTGATCCCCCTCATAGTCCTCGTCCCTCTCACCTGGCTGGCCGTCGTGGCGCTCGTCATGACGGCCTGTCAGCTGGCCGCCCGAGCCGACGCTCGCGCCCCGCTGGCGACGTCGAGCGCGCCCGAGTAGTCAGGCGCGAGCACACGCCAGGCGAGTAGTCAGGCGCGAGCACACGCCAGGCGAGTAGTCAGGCGCGAGTGGACGCCAGGCGCGAGCAGCCAAGCGCGGATGGATGCGCGAGACGGCGGGTGCGCTAGCGCGCGTAGACGGCGAAGAAGTCGCGGTCGTCCGGTTCGAGATAGCGCGTGGCCGGGCGTTCGATGCCGGGCAGCAGGTTCGTCGGGTCTTCCGCCCCCGGAGCGCCGTAGGTGATGAAGCTCACCCAGTAGGAGTTGATGTCGAGCTCCATCGCACGAACCGCGCCGGCGTGGAGCAGGGTCTTGGCCAGGCTCTGGACGGTCTGGTCGTTGCCCGCCGCGTAGATCAGGTTGCCGCGGGCGTCGATGCCGATGCCCGAGCGCCACACGAGGACCGCGTTGCCGACGGTCGCGCCCCATTCGCCCCCGTTTGCGAGGCTCGGGTTGAGCCTGCCTTGATCGACGATCAGCGGCAGGTTCTGGCGGGCAAATGACACCGACGGCGGCGCGCTGGACCCGTAGCTCCAGTCGACCACGTTCACGCGTCCGTCGGCGTAGCCCACGAGCGTGCCCTGGCCGTCACTCATGCTCGCATAGGTGTGACCATGCAGCACGAACCCGCCTTTGGAGTCACTGAGCTTGAAGCCGCTGTTGAAGGTCGCGAGCAGTTTGCCGCGCTCACTCCGCGGCACATCCATCGTTCCACGCGGGAGTGTCACCGAGGGCTCGAGCCGGCCCGGGTTGAGCGTGAGCGTCGTGCGTTCGGTGTCGATCCAGGCCAGTCCGGCCACGACGCGTGGATATTCCGGCTGGTTGCGCAGGGTGGTGAGCAGTACCGGAGGGTCGGCCGCCAACGTCGGGCGCGTCGCGTGCCACACGCCCTCGCCCGGCAGTGCGGGCTGGAGCATGGGGCTCACGCGCGGAGGCCTGTAGGCCACGGTGCTGCCGCCAGGCGCGGCGGAGGAAGCGCCGCCGAAGCCGACCCGCGGCAGCGTGTGAAGCGCGGGCCCGCCCTTTGCGGGTGCCGTCAACTGGTAGTAGACGGACTCGATCTGGGCCACGAGCCCGGCAGCGCCGTGGTCGCGTAGCCACTCCACGGTGCGGATCCCGAGGCTCGAGTTCGACGGTTCGTTCATCGTGCTCACATACGAGACGGCCGCCGGGAGCAGCGCCGCGAGCGCCGCAACGAGCGCGATGCGCCGCAGTCGAACGAGACCCGCCGACCTGCGAGCAGGGCCGGCGCGCCTGATGCCCGAGCCGTGTCCGCGAGGTGTGGTCGCGCTCGTCGCCATCATCAGACTGTAAGCATCTGCCGCCGTGACTCAGGCGGAGAGAGCTTCAGATGAGAGGACTCTCACCAAGAGGATAAGCGAATTCACACTTAGAACAGGCACTTGGAACAAACTGTTCTGAGTGTGAGAACAGTCTCACGCCCGGAGAGGTGAAATCGAGGCGGAGATGCGCAGGTTGTGTGGAATCATTGCCTCGCGCACGGGAGGGCGTTCTCTTCACTGAACCCTGCGGAGGAGTGAGACATCACACCAGTTGAAGCACTAGCGAGCGATGAGCACGTCCGGCTTCAGCGCCAGCCCGACGCAGCGCCCCGTCCCTTCCTGCGCGCGGCGGCGCAGCCGCAGGCCCCGCCTCGAATCTCTGCGAGCGTGCTGCTGCGGGCATGCCGGCCGCGGCAGTGGAGCAAGAACCTGCTCGTGCTCGCCGCGCCGGTGGCGGCCGGCGTAATCGACCGGCCGCAGGTGGCTGCGGCGGCTGCAGGTGCGTTCCTCGTCCTGTGCCTGCTCTCGAGCGCGACCTATCTCGTCAACGACGTGCGCGACCGCGAGCAGGATCGCCTTCATCCGAGCAAGCGCATGCGACCGATCGCCGCGGGCGAGATCTCGCCACGCGCCGCAATCGGCGTCGCCGCCTGCCTGGCGCTCCTCGGTATCGCCGGGGCGAGCGCGATCACCCCCGGTCTGGCCGCCGTCGCCTGCGGGTACCTTGCCCTGACGGCGAGCTACTCGTTGTGGTGGCGTCGGGTGGTCGTAGCGGACGTCCTCGCCATCGCCGCCGGGTTCGTGCTGCGCGCCCTCGCGGGCGGCGTCGCGACGGACATCTGGCTCTCGCGCTGGTTCGTGATCGTCACCGGCAGCTGTGCGATCTTCCTCGTCGCCGCCAAGCGCTACGCCGAGCTGCGCGAGCACAGCGGGCACGGTCCAGCCCGGGCGACGCTGCGTCGCTACTCCGCCGGCGGCCTGCGTCTGATGCTGTTGGCGACGGCCACGGTGGCCGGCGTCGCCTACACCGGCTGGGCCTTCACGCGGCCGAATCACCTGCTCTGGTACGGGCTCTCGATCGTTCCGCTGCTGCTATGGCTCGGCCGCTATGCGGCGCTGATCGGTGCGGGGGCGGGCCAGGCGCCGGAGGAGCTGATCCTGCGTGACAGAACGCTGCTCGCGCTCAGCGCGGGCTGGGCATTGCTGTTCGTCGGCGGTGTGTATGTCGGTGGCTGAGCAGGATCTCCACACGCTCGCGCTCGGCAGCGAGCGCATGCTCTGCGGGTGGGGTCGAACGGCACCGAGCCGCGCGCGCGTGTTCGAGCCGCACGGGCCGGCGGACATCGCCGATGTTCTCGCAGCGGCCGCGGGGACCGGCGCCGGCGTGATCGCACGCGGTGCAGGCCGAAGCTACGGCGATGCGGCTCAGAACCGGGGCGGCGCGGTGCTGGACATGACCGGGCTTGACCGGATCGTCTCGGTCGAGCCCGGGCCGCGGCTGATAACCGCGCAGGCCGGCGCGACCGTGGCCCAGCTGATGGCTCGCCTGGCGCTCGACGGGCTCACGCTTCCAGTCGTCCCGGGCACGCGCCACGTCACCCTCGCGGGCGCGATCGCCGGCGACGTTCACGGCAAGAACCACCATCGCGACGGCGGTCTGGCCAGGCATGTGGTCGCCTTGTCGCTGTGCACCCCGGCGCGCGGTCTCATCGAGATCTCCTCCGAGAACGAGCCCGAGCTGTTCTTCGCCACGCTCGGCGGGATGGGTCTCACGGGGGTCATCGTCCAGGCCACGCTTCGCGCCGAGCCGCTCGCCTCGCCGTGGCTGGCGGCCGACGTGGACCGTACCGAGGGCCTCGAGCAGACCCTCGAGCTGATGTCGGCAGAGGAGCACCACCGCTACTCGGTGGCCTGGCTGGATCTGCTCGCGGAGGGGCCGCGGATGGGGCGCGCCCTCGTCCTCCGCGCCGACCCGCTCCCCGGCAACGGCGCCGCGGCGCACCGGCGGGGCCGGCGAGCGGAACGCAGGGCCGATCCTTCCACGATCTCGGGGCGCCCTGTCCTCGAGGTGCCGCGCGACCTTCCCGCGGCCGTGCTGCGCCCGGCTGCCATGCGTACGTTCAACGCGCTTCGCTGGCACGCCGCGCCGCGCCGCGAGCGCGGACGGCCCGTGGCCCTCGCGCCTTACTTCTTTCCGCTCGACAGCCTCGGGGAGTGGAATCGCCTCTACGGTCCGGCAGGGCTGATCCAGTATCAGTTCGTCATCCCGATCGGGCAGGAGCCGGCGCTCGGGCGTTGCTTCGATCTGATCCGGGCTCGTCGCCTACCCGTCTACCTGGCGGTGTTCAAGCGCTTCGGTCCGGGTTTCGGCGGCCCGCTCTCGTTCCCGATCGAGGGCTGGACGCTCGCCATCGATCTGCCGGCCGCCGCGTGGGGGCTGCGCTCGGCATTGGATGAGCTCGATCAGCTCGTGGCCGGCTGCGGGGGCCGGGTCTACCTGAGCAAGGACGCTCGCATGCGGCCCGACGCCCTGCGCGCCATGTACCCGCAGCTCGACCGCTTCCATGCCCAACGAGCCGGGGTCGATCCCGAGGGGGTGCTTCGCTCGGATCTCGCGCAGCGACTCGAGCTGTGCGGGATCGCCGGATGAGCGCCCCGCACGCCCGTGCCGGCGGCCGGCGGGTGATCGTGCTCGGAGGCACCTCGGAGATCGCTCTCGCGATCGTGCGCGAGCTACAGCGCCGTGCTCCGCGCGAGGTGGCGCTGCTGGGCCGCGACGCGGACGGGCTCGCACGCGCGGCCGACGACCTGAAGGCCGCAGGCTGCGAGCGCGTGGTCACGTTCGAGCTCGACGCGCTTGCGACCGATCGCCACGCACAGATCGTCAGCGACGCTTTCGAGCAGCTCGGGGGCGCCGACATCGTCGTGCTCGCCGTCGGCCTCCTCGGCGAACGAGGCGGCCTGCCCACCGACCTCGCGCGCGCGGTCGAGGTCCTGCAGGTGAACCTCGTCGGCGCCGGCTCGCTGCTGATGCACGCCGCGCGATGCCTGCGCGACGGCGGAGGGGGCGCGCTCGTCGTGCTCTCCTCGGTGGCGGCCGAGCGGCCGCGGCGCGGAAACGTCGTATACGGCGCCTCGAAGGCCGGCCTCGACGCGCTCGCGCAGGGCCTCGGCGACGCGCTCCACGACGAACGCGTCCGCGTGCTGGTGGCGCGGCCCGGTTTCGTCCACACGCGCATGACGCGCGGCCTGGAGCCCGCTCCGCTGTCGAGCACGCCCCAGGCCGTTGCCGGCGTCGTCGTCGACGGTCTCGATCGCGGTGCCCACACCGTATGGGCGCCACGGTCCCTTCGCTGGCTTATGCTGGTCGTGAGGATGCTTCCCCGCCCAATCTTCCGCCGGATGAAGCAATGAGCGCTGCGCGACCGTCGAGCCCACGGACCCGGACATCCCGCCCCAGGGCGCAGGTCCCGCGCGGGACGCAGCCCCCGCGGGACCTCTCCCAGCTACGAGCCCGCCGACGCGAGGCCCTGCGCCGTCGTCGGCTGCTGCGGGTAGATCTCGGCCTCGGTCTGTTCGTTGCGGTCGCGCTGCTGATCGCGACCCCGGGTCTTGCGATCGCCGCCCTCCTCGCGCTGGTGCTGCTCGCGCTGTGCGGTCTGTCGGTCGTGCTCGAGCGGCGACGATCGCGTAGGGGCTCAGGCTGATCGATGCGTGTGAGCTGCATATGACAGCTCTCACGCATCGCTGATCTGGCGCTTAGTTTCACTTTGCACAATTGCGCGATGTTCGACGGCCGCAAGCGCCTCGCGACTCGCCTGCTCCTCCCGGCCATCGCGGCCGTGGGCATCGCCGGGGCGATCGCCGCCGCCACGCTCGGCGACGGCCTCGGGTCGGCGGACAGGGACGCTGGGCGATTGGTCCCCGCCAGGCGCCTCGCGGCCCTGGCCACAGCGCCCACTACGTCCGGCTCTGCTTCGGCTCCCTGCGGGCCGGCGAGCGCCGCCGCGATCGCCAGCGTCGATACGACGGTGGCGCAGCACATCTACGCAGGGGAGATCCGCAGCAGTGCGGTGAGCGCCGACGTCGCGCACATCACGGGCTCCGAAGCGCTCCTCAGCGCGCTGGCCAGCTCCAACGAAGCCGCGGTGTACGCCGCCGTGCACAGCATCGTCTACACACCGCATTGGCACATCGTGCGGCTGCGCGTCGTCAAGGAAGGACGCGTTCTGGCCGACGTTGGCGGGCCCGACGTCATTGCTCCCGTGTCCGGCCCGCTGAGGTGGAAGGGCAGAGTCCTCGGAAGCTATGTGATGTCGCTGCAGGACGACGTCGGCTACGTCAAGCTCGTCGGCCGCTTCCTCGGCGTCCCAGTGGACCTCTACAGGAATGGCTCGCTGCTGATGGGGACGCTCCAGCCCGCACCCTCATCGCCGAGCCCTGGCACATCGGTCATCGTCGGTGGCTCCGAATACCAGGTGCAGGTCTTGGACGCGCTCGCCTTCCCGAGCGGCACGCTGCGTGCCGCGCTGTTCCTCCCGGGGCCCTCGAGCACGGTTGCCTCCCAAAGCTGTGAAGCGGTGCGGGTGGCGGCCTGGGGCAGGGTCGCGCAGCGCATCGCAGCCCGCCTGACGCCGCTCTCGGCGCACTACCAGGAACTCGTGGACGTCCTGCAGGGCACCACCGGCGGCCTGGCATTTGTGAAGGCCGCGTCGAAGCCGCTGGCAGGCGGCCGCGGCCCGGCGCGAATCCCGCTCAGCGGAGTTGTGAAATACGGCGGCCGGTCATGGTCGGTCTTCTCCTGGGCGCCGTCTCCTCCCGCACGGGTGTACCTGCTCACGCCACCCGGTTGATGCCCGTGCGACCCGCTCGAGCGCCAGGTCCGCTCGAGCGCCAGGTCCGGTTGAGCGCCGGGTCCGGTTGAGCGCAACGCCGGGCGCACGGCCGTGCTCGACGTCGGGCGACGTGTGCGCTTAGGGTGCAGCGGTAGATGGCGGACTACCAGGCCACGCGGAAGCGTCACGTCGAGTACCTGCTCGGGCAGCTCGGGGAGCATCTGGAGCGCCTGAGATGGTCGGCAGATCAACTGCGCGCGGAGCGCACCGCCCGCCTGCGGGAGCTCGTAGCAGCAGCGAAGACGGGCTCGTCCTGGCATCGCAGGCGCCTTGCCGATGTCGATCCGCGGGGGATCGACGAGGACCGGCTGTCGGAGCTGCCGGTGATGCGCAAGGACGAGATGATGGAGCACTTCGACGAGATCGTCACCGACCCGCGCGTGACGCTCGAGGGCAGCAACGCCCACATCGCGGCGCTGACCTCGGATGCATACTTCCTGGGGGACCTGCACGCGGTCGCTTCCGGCGGATCGAGCGGCGTGAGGGGGGTCTTCGTGTGGGGCTGGGAGGCGTGGGCGGCGGTCCAGCTCACCGCGCTGCGCCAGCAGCTCCGGGACCGCCTGGACGATTCCGAGCTCGCCTCGCGCGCGCCCGTGACGATGGTCGTGACCGCGAACAACGCCACCCATTTCACCAGCGCGCTCGCCGAGACCTTCGCCACCGAGGCGGTGCAGATGCACCGATTCCCGATAGGGCTGCCCCTGGGGGAGATCGTCGAGGGCCTGAACCGCGTGGACGGCGACGGCCTCGCGACCTACCCGTCGATGCTGGCGACGCTCACGGCCGAGGCGCGCGCAGGACGTCTGAGGATCCGTCCGCGCCGAATCATCACGATGGCCGAGCCTCTGCTCGGCGAGATTCGCGATGCCGCGCAGCAGACGTGGGAGGCGCCGGTCGCGAACCTGTGGGGAACCTCGGAGGCCGGCATCACGGCGATCGGCTGCTTCAGGGAGCCGGGCATGCACATCGCGGAGGACCTGGTGATCGTCGAGCCGGTCGACGCCGCGGGGCGCCCGGTGCCGGCCGGGGTGCGCTCGGACAAGATCTACGTCACCAATCTCTTCAACACGGTGCAGCCGCTGATCCGTTATGAGATCACCGACGAGGTGACGCTCGTCGAGGATCCCTGTTCGTGCGGGTCGGCGCACAGGCGCGTGGCCGATATCCAGGGACGCCGCGATGACACGTTCCTGTACCCGGGCGGCGTGGCGGTGCACCCGCACGTGTTTCGCTCGGCGCTGCAGCGAGAGGCCGGCGTGAGCGAGTATCAGGTCCGCCAGACCGACCACGGGGCGGAGATCTTGCTCTGCGCCCGCGGGCAGGTCGACTCGGCGCGCCTGCAGCAGGGCCTCCAGGAGGCGCTCGCCGCGCTCGGCTGCCGAGCGCCCGAGGTGAGAACACAGCTGGTCGATGCGCTGCCGCGGCTGGCCAGCGGCAAGCTCAAGCGCTTCGTGCCGCTCGGCTCGCCCCCGGCTTGACGGCCGAGCCGGGCGCGAGGGAGACCGAGGCCGGCAGCTGCAGGTCGACGACCACCGGGGCGTGGTCTGATGGCTTGGGACCCTTGCGTGCGTCGCGATCGATAAAGGCGTCCTTGACCCTCGCGGCGAGCGCGTCGCTGAGGAGCACGAGGTCGATCCGCATGCCGCAGCCGCGGTGGAACATGCCCGCACGGTAGTCCCAGTAGGTGAACGGCTCGCCCTTTATCGCCCGCGGTCGCAAATCGGTCAGCCCGAGCCCGAGCAGCGCAGCCAAGGCGCCGCGCTCGGCGCCGCTGACATGGGTGGCGCCGATGAACGCGGCCGGATCCCACACGTCCTCGTCGCCGGGGGCGATGTTGAAATCCCCGCAGAGGGCGAGCGGCTGCCCGCCAGCGCGGAGCTCAGCCTCGACCGCGCCACGCAGGGCGTGCAGCCAGGCGAGCTTGTAGGCGAAATGAGGGCTCTCGAGAGTGCGGCCGTTGGGTGCGTAGATCGACCAGATCCGCACGCCGCGACACGTCGCGGCGATCGCTCGGCACTCGGGCGCGGGGAAGCCCGGCTCTCCCGCGAATCCGCGGGCGACCCGCTCGAGTCCCACGCGCGAGAGGATGGCCACGCCGTTGTAGCGGCCGTCTCCGTGGGCGGCGGAGGCATAGCCGACGCGTTCCAGGTCGGCGTGAGGGAAGGCGGCATCCGCGAGCTTGGTCTCCTGTATGCAGAGGACGTCCGGTTTCACCTCGGCGAGCCACGGCAGCACGCGCTGCATCCTGGCCGACAGCGAGTTCACATTCCAGGTCGCCAGCCGCAGCGCGCCCGGCCGGCCCGCATCGGCCGTCGATCGGGGAACTGAGCGGTTGGGCTGCAAGGCACGCGCCAGCCTACATCGGCGACCATTCCGAAAGGAAGGCCCGCGACGCCTGCCGCCGTGCGCTTGCGCCGGTCCACGACGACGGCGAGCGCCGACTGCTCGAGCGGGGACTGGCTGTACTCTCGGCGCGAGATGCCTGACGGTCTGAGAAGCGATGGAATCGAGCTGCTGCGAAGCGCGGCCGAACGGCACGTCGGTGACGAGCGCGTCCCGGGTCTCGTGGTTCTCCTCGCCCGCGGCCCTGAGGTACACGTCGAGGCCCTCGGGAGCCTCGCGGTCGGTGGCCGGCCCGTGGCCCGCGACTCCATCTTTCGCCTCTCCTCCACGACCAAGCCCGTCACCGCCGCGGCCACACTCGCGGTCGTGGGGGAGGGGCTGATCGGGCTCGACGAGCCCGTCGATCGGCTCCTTCCAGAGCTGGCGGAGCGTCGGGTGCTGCGGCGCATGGACGGACCGCTCGAGGAGACGGTGCCCGCGACGCGCGCGATCACCACCCGCGACCTGCTGAGCTTCACCTTCGGCTTCGGCATGGTCATGGAGATGTTCATGGCGGCCACGCCGTGGCCGGTCGTGGCCGCGGCGGAGGAGCTGAAGCTCTCGACGATCGGCCCGCCCGACCCGACGGTGCAACCCGACCCGGATACGTGGATCGCAAACCTCGGCACGCTTCCGCTGCTGGCCCAGCCCGGCGAGCGCTGGCTGTACAACACCGGCGCGTCGGTGCTCGGCGTGCTGCTCGCCCGCGCCACCGGGGAACCGTTCGCCGATGTGCTGCGAACACGCCTCTTCGAACCGCTTCAGATGCGCGACACGGCCTTCTGGACGTCGCAGGCCGACCGCCTGGCCACGGCCTACCGGCCCACGCCGGACGGGCTGCTCGTATACGACGAGCCCGAGGGCGCATGGAGCCGCCCGCCGGCGTTCGGGGACGGCGCAGCCGGCCTGGTCTCGACCGTCGATGACATGCTCGCGTTCGCGAGGATGCTGCTCGCGGACGGCGCCCCTGTGCTGTCTGCCGAAGCGGCGCGCGCCATGACCACCGACCAGCTCACCGAGGCGCAGAAGGCGCACGGCGGGCTCGGGCGCGACTTCTTCATGGGCCGGTCGTGGGGGTTCTGCCAGGCCGTGCTCGACAGCGGCGCCTTCGGCTGGGACGGCGGCTTCGGCACATCCTGGCTCGTGGACCCGGCGCGCGATCTGACCGTCATCGTGCTGACGCAGCGCATGTTCGAAACGCACGAGCTGCCGCAGGTGCACCGCGACATCCAGGCGGCCGCCTACACCGCGCTGGCGTGAGCTCGGCGCGCGTCCGCCGCGGACGCGCGCCCGCGGCGGCCTCAGCCTTCGCCTGCCGGCGGCCCGCTGGGGTGGCGTAGTTCGCCCGGTTCCTGAACCGGCAGTGAGTTGGGCGGGACGTTCACCGGCCCGGAGGTCTCGCATCCCCCGCCTTCGCGTTCCTTCTTGCTGAGGTTGATGTAGGGGAGTGTCGGATGGTGTTTGACCGGTTCCTTGAAGTTGAACGCGCTCGTCAGGTCGCCCGTCGCTTCGCGTCGCCACTGGCTGAGGTTCGGGACCTCCGCGCCGAAGCGCGCCTCGAGGAAGCGCAGCAGCGAGGTGTGATCGAACGGGTCGGAGGAGAGGAAGCCGCCGTTGCTGAACGGCGAGACGATCAGCAGCGGCACCCTGAAGCCGAGGCCGATCGGCCCCTCGATCCCGCCCGCGGCGCCGGTCAGGTCGGGCACCGTCAGGTACTCGCCGGGCGTGCCCGGCGGCGCGACCGGGGGCGGGACATGGTCGAAGAATCCGCCGTTCTCGTCCCAGGTGATGAACAGCGCCGACTTGCCCCACACGTCGGGGTGGGCCATCAGCTTTTTCACCAGCTTTCCGACCACGTACTCGCCGATCTCGGCTGAGGAGAAGCCGGGGTGCTCGGTTTCGGTCAGAGAGGTGTTGATCCACGAGACCTGGGGCAGTTCGTTGTTCTTGATGTCGGCCCAGAAGTCCGTCGGGTATTGCGGGGTGAAGGCCAGTTTGGCGAGTTCGGGGTTCGTCTGGTAGGCCTTGAAGAACGGCAGCACGTCGTCGTAGACCCCGGAGGTAGAGCCGCTGTAGACCTTCCAGCTCACGCCTGCAGCGGAAAGCTGCTCGGGCATCGTCGTCCACGTGAAGCGACCTTCGTAGGGCGCGCGGTTGTCGACCGTTTCGATCAGCGGGCCCCCGTTGAGGCCTTCGGGGTCGATCGTGCCGGACATGCTGTACAGACGGTTGGGATAGGTCGGCCCCATTACCGAGCAGTAGTAGTTGTCACAGATCGTGAAGGCGTCGGCGAGGGCGTAGTAGAAGGGGATGTCCGTGCGCTCGTAGTAGCCCATCGTGGCGGGCCCCGCGGCCGCGCCGTCGACCGCGAGGTGGGCTTTGACGAATCCGTCCATCTTCCCGCCGTCCCAGCTTTCGTGCTGGGGCACCCACTGGTGGGTGATGTCCGGGAAGCACTGCGGCGTGCCTTTCGTTTCCAGATGGAAGGGCTGCAGTTCGCCGTTGAATCCGGCGACCGGATAGCCCTGCTGGTGCAGCGCTTCCTGTCCGCTCGGGTCGGCGAATCCGCGCACACCGGGAAGCGTGCCGAAGTAATGGTCGAACGAGCGGTTCTCCTGGATCAGGATGATCACGTGCTCGATGTCCGTCAGTTTCCCCGGGCGCGGTCCCGCGGCCATCGCGAGCTGGACCAGCGGATCGGCTGCGAGTGCGGCGACACCGGCCGCCGCTCCAGCCTGCAGAACCTCCCGACGAGTGAGTCCCATGTGCCTCCGCCTCCCTCAAGGCCGATGACTTAACCAGCGCTACATCGTACTGCTGCGCGCAAGCCGCGAGCATCCCGGGCAGCGCGAGCCTGCGAGAGCGCCGGCCGAGATCCCGTTGATGCTCTCCGCGGTTCCGCGCTCGACGTTGGCCGCGGCCTGCGCTCGACGTTTCAGCCGCGGGGGCTGACCGCGAACCAGTCGCAGTCGAGATCTGCTGCGCCCTCACAGACGTCGCGCACGATCTCCAGAACGACCCGTCGGCCGATCTCCTCGCGTTCCTCGCGGTCCATCGAGACCGGTGCATCTTCTGCCACGGTGGCCCTGATCTCGGTGCCCATCCCGGCAAAGCGCGCGCCGTCGCGGCTGGCGCCGAGCCGCGCCAGCAGCACGTCGAGCGCCTGTGCGGGCGCTTTGCGCCCGGAATGAAGGGTGATCCTGAACTCCACGCGGGGGAACCCTAGCGCGACCGCACGGGGCGGGGATCATCGCCGCGATGAGGGGGGCGCCGCTCGTCGTCTCCGGCTGGTGCGGGCGCACGTCGCGCCAGCTACTGCCCGTCGGGCCACCGCCTTTCGGGCTACTGCTCGTCGGGCCACTCCACGGTGCCCATCACGCCGTCGCCCTCCTCGGGCCTGGGCCCGCCGACGGCGAGCATGTCCAGTCCTTCGGGGCCTGCCTCGAATGCCCGCACGACCTCGGGCGCCACGCGCAGGACGTCCCACTGGCGGAGGTCGCGGGTCTCGCCGTCGAGCAGCACGCGCCCGGAACCGGCGACGACCACGTAGGCCTCCTCCTGCTCGCCGTGGCTGTGGCCGAACGGACTGCGCAGGTTCGCCGCGTAGCGGAAGAGGCTGACCCCGAGGTCACGCGAGTCCAGGTGCTTGCGCGCGAACCGACCCTCGATCCCTGGCGCCCGATCGCCTACCGAGTCTTCTACATCCAACAGGTTCACGACGGCAAAGCCGGACATTGAGCCTCCTCTTGAAAAAGGGAACGGGAGTCCACCTTAGCCCCGCGCGCAGCACGCTCCCGATCCGCAGCAGCGAGACCCGCGCCTCGCTCAGGCGAGCAGCGATTGCGCGCGCGTCCACAGCTTGCTCATGCCGCGGATCCAGCGCTCGGGGTCCTGTGCCTTGCCGACCACGAAATCGTGCATCTCGGGGTGTGTGAGGATGAGGAACCGGTCCTGCCGGAGGCCCTCGAGGATGCGCTCCACGGCCTGCGCGGGCGCGAGCACATCGCCGCCGCCGATCACCGCGCTCGCCTTGGCGGCGTCGCCGCCGGCGCCGGAGCGGAGCATCGCCGTGTCGACCGCGCCCGGGCACACGCACGACACGCGCACCCCACGTCCGCCGTAGGTGAAGGCCAGCCACTCGGCAAATCCCACGGCGGCGTGCTTGGTGGCCGAGTAGGCGGCGTCGCCGACGGCGGTGAGGATGCCCGCCATCGAGGCGGTCGTGACGAGGTGCCCGTCGCCGCGCTCGATCCATCCGGGCAGCAGCGCCCGGGCGGCATACACGTGCGACATCACGTTGACGGACCATTGGCTGTTCCAGAGCTCGTCGGGCGCATCCGGGCCGCTGCCCGTTGCCAGGCCCGCGTTTGCGAACCACACATCGATCGGGCCGATCGTGGCTCCGACCTCCTCGACGAGCGCATGCGTCGCGCGCTCATCGCTCACGTCCAGGACGCGAGCTGCCACGAGCGCGGGTCCCAGCTCCTCGCTGAGGCGCTCGATCCCGGGGCCATCCAGGTCGGCGGCGACGACGCCGCGCGCCCCCCGCTCGACCAACGCACGAACGAGCCCGCCGCCGATCCCGCCGGCGGCGCCGGTTACGACGATGACCTTCCCCTCCGGATCCATTCGCGGACCATACCCAAAGCCCCGCCACCGGCGGCGCGCGCGTGAGCCGGAGGCGGCCGAGCAGGCGCATACGTACTTATGCGCAGAGTGACTCGATTCCGCCGCGAACCGGGGTGTGGCGGCGGTGCGACTCGCTACCCTTGCACGGACGCGTCCGGTCCTCCGGGCGCCTGTGTCGTGATCGCATCGGCGGTGCTCCATCCGACCCCGAGGCAGACCGGTCGGGCGCCATCGCAGCCTTGCACGAATTCGCCGAACTGATACATCGACGGGCACGTCTCGTCCTGACGGTCACCGCCGTGCTGACCGTGATCGCAGGCGCGGTCGGCGCCGGCGTCGTCGGCTCCCTCAGCAACGGCGGGACCTCCGACCCCAACGCCCCGAGCGCGATCGCCGAGGGGCAGTTCATCGCAGCGACGCACCTCTCCTCACAGCCGGGGCTGGTTGTGCTCGTGCAGACTCCCGGACGCGTGCTTGCACCGCCCGGACGTGCGCTGGTGTCGCGCGTGGCAGATGAGATGCGCTCGCAGCGGGCCGTGAGCAAGGTGCTCAGCGTCCTCGACGGCGAGCGGCCGGGCGATCTGCTCTCGCGCGACGGGCACGCCACGCTGGTACTCGGCTTCTTTGGCGTGCGCTCCTCCGAACACGCCGCCACGGCCGCGGCGCAGCGGGTCGCGCGGGATCTGCGCGGCGTGCGCGGCGTCACCGTCGGCGGCGATCAGCTCACGTTCAGCCAGCTGGAAGACACGATCTCCTCGCAGCTGCCGCGCGTGGAGCTGATCGCCTTCTCGATCCTGCTGCTGCTCTCGCTCGTCGCGTTTCGCGGGCTGGTCGCCGCGGCGCTGCCGCTGATGGTCGGCGCGGTGGCCGTAGCGGGGAGCCTGCTGATCATGCGTGCGCTCGCGCAGGTGACCTCGCTGTCGATTTTCTCGCTCAATCTCGTCACCGGGCTCGGCCTCGGGCTCGCGATCGACTACTCGCTGTTCGTCGTCTACCGCTATCGCGAGGAGCTGGCACGCTGCGGGCACTGCTCGGAGGCGCTCGAGCGTACCCTGGCCACGGCCGGGCGCACCGTGATGTTCTCCTCGCTGACGGTGTCGGTCGCGCTCCTCTCGCTCCTCGTCTTCCCGCAGCCGATGCTCTCCTCGATGGGGATCGCGGCCGCCGTCGTGACGGTCCTCGCAGCCACCGCCGCGCTGATCCCGCTGGGCGCGATGCTCGCGCTGCTCGGCCCGCGCGTCAACGCGCTGTCACCGGCTTGGCTGCGGCGCGCGCGCAGGCAGGCGGAGGGCCCGGTAGCCGGCGGCCGCTGGTATCGGCTCGCCAGCTGGGTCACGCGCCGCCCGGCGTGGATCGCTGTGGGCTGCGCCGCCTGCCTGCTGCTCCTCGGGCTGCCGGCGCTGAACCTGCGACTGGGGGCCACGGACTCGCGCGTGCTCCCGGCCCGGTCGAGCGCCCGCGTCGTCGACGCCGCGATCGCGTCCCGGTTCGCAGGCGACCCCGCCGACCCGGTCGTGGCGCTCGTGCACGCGCCCGCGGTGGGGAGCCCGGCTCTCGCCCGCTACCGCTCAGAACTTGCGCGCCTGCCCGGCGTCGCGGTCGCGCAGCCGCCGAGGCAGATCGCGGGCGGTCTGTGGCGCATCGACGTGCTCGCCGAGCATCCACCGCTGAGCGCGAGCTCCCAACGGCTGATCGCCGCGATCGACGCCCTGCGCGGTCCCTACGCGGCCGCGCTCGCCGGCGTGGCGGCAGCCCAGTACGACGAGCACCAGAGCCTGCGCTCGCACCTGCTGTTGGCGCTCGTGATCCTGGCCGTGACCACGCTGATCGTGCTGTTCTCGATGACCGGCTCGATTGCGCTCGCGATCAAGTCGCTGATCATGAACCTGCTCACGCTCAGCGCGGCGTTCGGCATCCTCGTGCTCATCTTCCAGGACGGGCGGCTGCAGAGCCTGCTCGGCTATACGGCCACCGGTTCGCTGGAGCAGACGAACATGATCATCCTGTTCATCATCGCGTTCGGCCTGTCGACCGACTATGGCGTCTTTCTGCTCTCCCGCATCAAGGAGGCGCATGATGTCGGCGCCTCCGATGAGGTGGCGGTCGCGACCGGTCTCGAGCGCAGCGGACGCGTGGTCAGCGCGGCGGCGCTGCTCTTCTGCGCCGCGGTCGGATCGCTGGCCGCCTCGAGCGTCGCCTCGCTGAAGGAGTTCGGCATCGGTGCCGCGCTCGCTGTCATCATCGACGCGACGATCGTGCGCGCACTGCTCGTGCCCGCGCTGATGGCGCTGCTCGGACGCGCAAACTGGTGGGCTCCCCGACCGCTGCGGCTGCTCGTCGGCCGGCCCCTGGCACACCCGAGCGATGTCGTGCCCAAGCCGCTCCCGGCAGCGCCCCGCCGCTAGCAGCTCGCGTCCGGGCCGCCGCCGGCGCACGCGCATGCGTCGGCCTGGAGCGCCTTCTCGACCCACGATCCCATCGTCCGGAGTACGACTGTGCACCGGATCGGCGTGACGTACTTCACAAATCTCTTGGTGACAACGGCTCCCGAGTGGGGTAGTCTGTAAACACTTGTACACCAAACGCCCTTGGATCTGAGAGCCCTGCCCATCGCCACTCCCTCCCGCGGCCTCGGTCGCCGCCTGCTGCGTTCGGGTCTGCTCGAGGCGCTCACCTACCCGCACGGCGTCGATCGCTACGTCGAGCTCGTGCGGCCGCTGCTCGTGCAGCGCGAGGTGCGCGCCGAGATCAGCGAGGTCCGCCATCAGACGGCCAAGAGCGTCACGCTCACGCTTCGCCCGAACGAGAGCTGGCGCGGCCTGCGCGCCGGACAGTTCGTCAGCCTGAGCGTCGAGATCGACGGCGTCCGCGAGCGCAGGCCCTACTCCCCGGCCGGCTCACAGCACACCGCACGCGAGGCGCTCGAGCTGACCGTCTCGACCCATCCGGAGGGCAGGGTCTCGCGCTACCTGCGTGATCACGCCCGGCCGGGGATGATCGTCGGCCTCTCCCAGGCGGGCGGCGACTTCGTGCTGCCCGAGCGGCGGCCCGAGCGCGTGCTGCTGATCAGCGGCGGCAGCGGCATCACGCCGGTGATGGCGATGCTGCGCACGCTCTGCGACGAGGGCTTCGCGGGCGAGGTCGGCTTTCTCAACTACGCCCGCTCGCCCGAGCTGGCGCTCTACACGGCCGAGCTCGATCGGCTCGCAGCCCGCCACGATCGCCTCGCCGTGGCCCGCGGCTTCACCCGCGGGGGCGGCCGGCGGCCGATCACCGGACGCTTCTGCCGCGAGCATCTGCGCGCGGCCATCTCCGAGCACGCCGGCGCGGCCACATTCGTGTGCGGCCCACCCGCGTTGATCGACGCCGTCCGCGCAATCTGGGCCGAGGACGGACTCGCCGAGCCGGCGATCGAGACCTTCACCGCGCCCGCGCTGACGTTCGAGACCGATGGCGCCGAGGGCCTCGTGAGCTTCGCCGGCAGCGGCCGCCAGGCCCCCAACAGCGGCCTGCCGCTGCTCGAGCAGGCCGAGGACGCCGGGCTCGCGCCCGAACACGGTTGCCGTATGGGCATCTGCAACACCTGCCGCTGCCGCAAGACCGCCGGCACCGTCCGCAATGTCATCACTGGCGAGATCTCGACCGCCAGGGAGGAGCAGATCCGCATCTGCGTGTCCGTTCCGCTCGGCGACGTGACGCTCGAGCTGTGAGAACCCCGACCTGACAAGGAGACCATCGATGTCCAGCAGCGCACCCGATCTCACAGCCGAGCAGCTCGAGGCGTTCGGCGAGGAGCTGGATGCTCTTCGTGCCCGCCTCGTCGCCGACCTCGGCGAGCGCGACGCCGACTACATCAACAAGGTCATCCGCGCGCAGCGGGGCCTCGAGGTCGCCGGCCGCGGCCTGCTCTTCCTGGGCTTCCTGCCGCCGGCCTGGCTTGGGGGCACCGCCGCGCTCTCGCTGTCGAAGATCCTCGACAACATGGAGATCGGCCACAACGTCATGCACGGGCAGTACGACTGGATGAAGGACCCGCGTCTGGACGGTCGGACATTTGAGTGGGACACCGCCTGCCCCGGCGATCAGTGGCGCCATTCCCACAACTACATGCACCACACCCACACCAACATCGTCGGCAAGGATCGCGATATCGGCTACGGAATGCTGCGCATGTCCGCGGAGCAGCGCTGGCGTCCCTACTATCTCGGCAACCCCCTCTACGCCGCGCTCCTGGCGAGCTTCTTCCAGTACGGCGTCGCCGTGCACGACCTCGAAACGGAGCGCATCGCGGCCGGCGATATGACGGTGGACGACAGGCGCGAGATGGTGCGCGAGATCTGGCGCAAGGTGCGGGGGCAGACGCTCAAGGACTACGTGCTCTTCCCCCTGCTCTCGGGACCGTCCTTTCCGTTCGTGCTCGCGGGGAACGCCACGGCCAACCTCACCCGCAACCTGTGGGCGTTCACGATCATCTTCTGCGGCCACTTCCCCGAGGGAACGCATGAGTTCAGCGAAGAGGAGACCGAGGAGGAGACGCGCGGGCAGTGGTACTACCGCCAGCTGCTCGGCTCGGCCAACCTGACCGGCGGCAAGCTCTTTCACGTTCTCGCCGGCAACCTCAGCCACCAGATCGAGCACCACCTATTCCCCGACATTCCGGCCCATCGTTATGCCGAGATCCGCCTCGAGGTGCGCGAGATCTGCGCCCGTTACGCGATCCCCTACAACACCGGCCCGCTGCCCAGGCAGTTCGGCAGCGTCGTGCGCAAGATCGTCAAGCTCGCACTGCCGCCCCTGCCCGGGCGCGGCGGCTCGGCGCCGGAGCTGGCGCCGGGCGCCCCGGCGCCGCCGCGCGAGCTCGCGAGGGCTGCGTGAGATAGCCCCGTCGGCGAGATGGGCGTCTCGCCGATGGCGTAACCTTCGCCCGCCGGCACGCTCACCTATCGCGAGCCGGACGCGAGGGTCGCGACATCAGGCCGGACGATCACGAGGAGGGGCGCCATGGCGTCGATCGAGCAGCGAGCTGCGGGCGGGGGGCGCTCCAAGAGGGTGTGCCGGCGAACCGCGCTCGCGCTCCTGGTGGTCGGGCTGCTGTCGCTGGCGGCGGCGTCCGGCGCGCCGGCGTTGACCTTCCCGATCACGTTCACGCCGATCGCCGACTCGCCGTTCAAAGAGCAGTCCGACCCTCATCAGGTCCTCTTCAGCCCCAGCGGCGCTTTGCTCGCTACCAACTCGGAGTTCGGCTTCTCGCTGCAGCCTGTCTCAGCCGGCGGCAACGTCAGTGCGAGCCCACCTGGCGCAGGCACCGCCTCCCTGACATGTCCCGCTCACCTCAAGCCGGCGATCGACGCCCGCTCGGACTCGATCGCGTTCAGCCCGGACGGCAAGCTGATCGCGGAGGTCGAGGAGGGCGGGCTCGAAAACAGCGGCATTCTGCGCACCTACTCGGTCGCGAGCAACGGTGTGCTGAAAGAAGATCAGTGCCTGAAGGACATCGGCAGCACCTCGGGAGCGCCGGCCGGCGCGGCCGTGTACTCCGACGCGTTCAGCCCGGCCGCCTACGGTGGATTTCTGGCCGTCACCACCACTGCGACGAACAAGGTGTATGTGTTCTCGGTGAGCACGAGCGGGAAAGTTTCGCCATTCCCCGGTTCGCCGTTTGCCACCGGCAAGGAGCCGGTCGCGGTGACGTTCAGTCCGACCGGCTCCGCCTTCGATCTGCTCGCCACCGCGAATGTGGGTGAAAGCAGCGTGTCGGTGTTCACCGTGGGCGGCGGGGCCGTCGCACCGGTTGCGGGCTCGCCGTTTGGCACCGGCAAACTCCAGGCGCCGAATGCGCTTGCCTTCAGCCCGACCAGCGGACTGCTCGCGACCGCCGATTCCTTCGCCAACCAGCTGTCGGTGTTCTCTGTGAGCTTCGTCGGAAAGCTGACGCAGGTCGCAGGCTCGCCGTTCGCGACCGGGCAGGGGCCGGAATCGGTCGCCTTCAGCCCGAGCGGGTCCCTGCTCGGCGACGCCGAGCCCATCAGCCACACGGGCTTCTTCACCAAGAACCTGTCTCTGTTCTCGGTCTCCTCGGCAGGCGCCCTGACCCCGCTGTCGAGTTCGCCGCTGATGACCGGCTCGGGCCCCGCCTCGATCGCGTTCAGTCCGGACGGATTCCTGCTCGCCGATGCCAACTCGAACGCCAGCACGACGTCGGTGTTCAGCTACGGGTCGTCGTTCATCGCACAGCTCCCGCAGGCGCTTTCGGGGAGAATCGGCGCGCTCTTGGCAACGCTCGGGCTGGCGCTCTACCGGACCCCGATCAAGACGCTGATCAGCGAGGCCCTCGAGCAGATCGACTGGGGCGACGGTCGCACCACCGCCACGGTTCACGTGGTCTCCACCGGCACGCTCGCGAGCGGCGCCACCGCCCACGTCCCGATACTGGTCTTCCGTGCGCACAGCGTCACGCAGGCGCTGCAGCTGATCTCCAGCCGCAAGCTCACGCGGGGGCCGCACACGCTCGTGGTCACAGCCACCGCGCCGGGTGTGAGCTCCACGCCGCTGTCACTTCACCTCAGCGTCGCCGGCTAGCGGTCCGCCGCGCTGTGGCCGGCCGGCCGCGGCCCTGGTGGCGAAGTCGCCTACCCAGGGGCCTCGACCGAGCCGCCGGCCGAGCGCGCGGCGATCGCCGCGTCGATCTGCGCTGCCACGCCGGGCATCTCCTCGGCGATCTGACGCAGGTCCCTGGCGGCCATCACGATCGCCGTCAGCTCGGTGGTGGCCGTCACAGTCGCGTTGCGCCGCGCGTCCCGCATCGCCCCGATCTCTCCCGCGAACTCGCCCGGGCCGAGACTCGCCAGCGACTCGCCGTCGCGGCGGACCTCCGCGGTGCCGGTGCGTATGAGCAGGAACTCGTGTGCGAACGCGCCCTCGTCGATCAGCCGTGTGCCGGCGGGCACGACGATCTCGTCAGTCACGCTCGCCAGGCGGCGGAGCTCTGCTCGCGAGAGGCCGGAGAACAGCCCGATGGTCTTGAGCTTGGATTCCTCCATTCAGCATCCTCCTGGGCTCCGGCGGCGCCCGCACAAGCGTCGGGCTATCCGACCGGCGTCCCGTTCGGGCGATTCTACGCCAAGGCCTCCCGGCCTCTCGGCCTTCCGGTTCGCTGCGATCGTGCCGGGCGCCGCGATCGGGCGCGTTGCCCGCCGCGCGAGGAGCTCGACGGCGCGAGGCGATCGGCCCCGCGCCGTCGAGAACGACTCGTCAGCTCTTGGCTGCTACTTCGAGCTCCGGCTGCAGGCCGCTCCAGCAGCCCGTGTCGAGCCGGAAGCTGCCCGTGCCGGAGGCTCCGCCGTCGCAGTACGCTCCGCCCGAAGTCGAGCTCAGGTAGGCGTCTGCGGGCAGCGGGTCGGCGCCCACGAGCAGCGGCAACGCCGTGAATTCCCACCCTTTTGTGCCTTCGTTGTACATGTAGCTCGAGCTGACTGACACATTCAGCGAGTTGTAGGGCCCCGCTTCGCCGGTCGGCGCGGCCCCATCGTTCTCCGTGTTGAAGGCAACCGCGATGATCGCGGTCGTGGGCAGTGTGACTCTCTTGAGCTTGAAGCTGATCCTCGAGAGTATGCCCAGGTCACATTCCTTGCCCCATCCTTTGCCTTCGATCGTTTCGGGGCACTTCACGCTCGAAGAAGGCCGGTAGGGGATCGAGAACGTCTGCGTGTCCGTCGCGATCCGGGGACCGATCGTGCCTCCCGCGCCGACTTCGTAGACGTTGAGGGTGATGGGCCACTGGAACCTCGAGTTCATCGCGCTTTTGCACGTGCTGCTCGTTCCGGTCTGGCACGCGTAGCTGCTCAGCGCGACCTTCACGGTCGGTTCGCTGCGGGCCGTCCCGGCGAATTCAACCTGACCGCCGAATTCCGACGTCGAGGTTGCCTCAAATGACTGTGAAACAAGGTCTTTGGGATGCGGGTTCGGGATGTTGTTGTAGATCGTCGTCGCAGAACCCGCACTCGCCGCGCCAGCCGCGACGGCCAACGCACCCATCGCCAGCAGCGCCGCCGTTCCCAGCTGGATGGCCCACAGATGAATCCGTTCAGTCACGTTCGCCTCCCCATTCTCCGCTCTCATAGCCCCCCGCGCGCAGGCTAGCGGGCGAGTCCGCTGCAGTCAACCCGGGGGCTGCCGTGGTCGGGCCTCTGACACAATCCGCCCCCGTGAGCCCCACGAACAAGGCAATAACCCCCGAGCTGAGCGTCGAGCGCCTGGCCGGGACGTTCCCCGGCGATCTGGGGATCGAGCTGACCGAGATCACCGACGAGCACGTGCGTGGCCGCATGCGCGTGGACAGGCGCCACCTGCACCCGATGGGCTACGTGCACGGGGGCGCCTGGGTGGCCTTTGCCGACACCGTGGCCGCCTGGGGCACGCTGCGCCACCTCGACGAGGGCCGCGGCTTCACAACCGTCGAGTTGAAGATCAACGTCCTCGCCGCAGCTGGCGAGGGGGACGAGCTGACGGCGCTCGGCGAGCCGCTGCACGTCGGGTCACGCACGCAGGTCTGGCAGGTCCGGGTGCTGCGGGGGGAGCGCCTCGTCGCGAACTTCGGATGCACGCAGATCGTGCTCTGAGCACCCTCTTCGGCGCGCCACGCGGGCGCGCGTCCCCTCCGACCGTCGCGCGTCGGGCTCGAGGCTCTCCTAGGGGCGTATCCACGGCACGCGCAGCGCGGCCAGCCAGTTGGGATCGAGCTCGGCAACGAGCGCCGGCGTGCGGGTCGTGCCCGTCAGGACCTCGTAGTACTTGTTGAACAGGCGCGTGATCGTGTCGATCGGGAAGTCCAGGTCGACGAGCGCAGGCCGCTCGCCCTCCGTCCGGGCGGTCGCGGGGGAGGGGCGAGACTCCAATTGCTCTACGACGTTGCTCGCCACCTGGGCGAGCACCTTGCGATCGCGGCGCACGAGTGCGGGAGCGAGGTGAGACCCCGTTGTGCCGGCCAGCTGTTCGTCGAACCTGCGCTCCGCAGCCAGCCGCTCGCTGCCCTCGTAATGCTCGGCATAGAACCTGCGGGTCAGCCCGGACGGGTCGTCTTCGATCTCGGCGAGCAGCCTGGCCAGCGTGCACAGGCGCCGGTCGTGATCCGCCTGCCGGCGAATCGCGCTCGCCTGACTCGCCGCGTATGTCTCCTGCAGATACGCCCAGAGATAGGACTGAGCGAGCTCGCCGTGCTCCGTGCCAACTGCGCTGAGCTCTGCGAAGACCTCGCGATGCAGGTGCATGGTCCCGATCTCCACCCAGATAGCCCGATCGCACCAGCCACGCCACTTCTGGATCCGCGCATCCACGCGGCGGATCTTAGTTCGCGCAATCGCGGCCGCCGAGCGGTCTGCGGGTTTGCTATAAGGCGGGAACACGTCCGCTATTCGGAACTGGGCGGGCGCATCTGGACCCTCAGAATGGAGGAGCGATGAGCGTCGAGGCCGGGGATGCAGCGCGAGTCGGGCTTTCCTGCGACGGCGTCTTCTCGGGAGGCGGTATCAAGGGCCTCGCCTTCGCCGGCGCGCTCGCGGCCGCCGAGGATGCCGGCTACAAGAGCTGGCACGGACTCGCTGGGACCTCAGCCGGGGCGATCACCGCGATGGCGCTGGCGGTCGGCTATGACGCCAAGTCCCTCAAGGAATCGCTCGACGCCTACGACTTCGAGCGGATCGCCGACTATGGAAGTCCGATTCACATTCTCGGCGCTGCCGCAGACCTCATCTTCCACGAGTCCGTTGTCCGCGGCGACGAGCTGACGAGTTGGATCAGGAAACTCCTCGATGAGTCCCCCGTCGAGGGCATCAACGCGGACACGAGCTTCGGCGAGCTGCGCCGGCTGAGACCCGAGGCGACATTGATCACGGTGGGGACCGACCTCGCACACTCCCGCATGGTCGAGTTTCCGAGCGATGTCGCGCTCTACCAGGACGAGCATGGCGAGGCGCTGGATCCCGACGCCTTCCCGGTCTTCATGGCTGTGCGCATCAGCGCCGGATACCCGTTCTTCTTCCCGCCCGTGGGTGGCCTTTGGGATCGATGGACCAAACAGCAGGGCGTCTTCGTCGACGGCGGCGTCACCAGTGCCTTCCCGCTGTTCGTCTTCGACAAGCCGCAGCCGCAGCACCCGACCTGGGGATTTCACCTGCACGGAGGGTTCGATGCCAATGAGGACCAGCCCTCCTACCGGAAGATCAGCGGGGTCGCCTGGCCGAAGGACATGCTCGAGGGCGTGCTCGACGCGGCGATGAACGCCCTCGACAAGTTCGAGGCGCGCAGATTCCAGTCGCGCGTCATCGCGATCCCGACCGGTCAGGTCTCGACGTTGAACTTCAACCTCTCCGAAGAGGAAAAGAAATACCTCTACGAATCGGGCTTGGAGGCCGCGCGCGCGTTCTTCGCGGGATCGCCCAGCGGCGAAAACAGCTACGGACACACACCCTGAGCGGGCGCGCTCCGGCGAGCGCTCCGAGCGCCCGTCGCTCGCGCGGAACGCCGCATCCCCGGCAGTCCGTCCGATCTTCGCGAACGCGCGTCAAGTTCCCAGCGCCACGGTCGATAGGCGCAAGATGGAGGAGCATCGAGCGACCCCGCGCTCTCTCAGGCGCCCCCCGCACAGCCTGCTGCTGACGTCCCTCGCGCTGGCAGCCACCACGCTGGCGGTGCTGATCGGAGCGTTTGCATCGACGGCGAAGGCGACGGCCCGCACCGGCGGCGCTCCTCGGCCGGCCGCGTCGAGCACGACCGCCTGGCATGATCGCGCAGAGCGGCCCCCGATCTGACAGAGTTCTCGCGCATGGCGCGCTTCGAGTTGGCCAACAAGGTCGCGCTCGTCACGGGCGGTGCCCGCGGAATCGGCTTTGCGACAGCTCGGGCTCTGCGCGCGCGCGGCGCCTCGGTCGTCATCGTCGACCTCCACGCAGAGGCCAGCGAACGCGCCGCGGCGCAGCTGCATGACACAAAGGCGCTCGGACTGGCCGCGGACGTCACCGACCGCGGGGCCATGCAGCGCGCCGTTGCGACCGCCGTCGAGCGCTTCGGCGGGCTCGACGTGATCGTGGCCAACGCCGGGATCGCCTCGCGGGTCGCCACGTTCCGCGCGATGTCCTCAGAGAACTTCGAGCGCGTTCTCGATGTCAACCTGATGGGCGTCTACCGGACCGTCGACGCCGCGCTGCCCGAGATCGTCGCCCGGCGCGGCCACGTCGTCGTGATCTCCTCGATCTATGCGTTCACGAACGGTCTCGGTGCGATGCCCTACGCGATGAGCAAGGCGGCGGTCGAGCAGTTCGGCCGTGCACTGCGCGTCGAGCTCGCGCCGCACGGCGCCAGCGCGAGCGTCGCGTACTTCGGATTCATCGACACCGAGATGGTCCACCTGGCCATCGATCAGGACCCGCTCGCCGACCAGATGCTCCAGACCCTGCCCAAGGTTCTGCACAAGCGCCTCCAGCCGACCGCCGCGGGTGAGGCGATCGTGCGCGGCATCGAGCGCCGCCAGCCGCGCATCATCCGGCCGCGGCGCTGGACGGTGATGTCGGTGCTGCGCGGCATCCTCAATCCGCTCAGCGACGCCCAGCTCGAGCGCGACGAGAAAACCCAGGGCCTCGTGCGCCAGATCGATGAGCGCGCCGGCGAGGAGCAGCCCACCACCGCCTGAGGGGGCCCAACACCCGTGGCTGCGACCGGTCTCGACCTGCTGCAATGACCGCCGCGTTCGACCTCGAGCGGTATCTCGAGCGCATCGGCCTGCACTCTCGCCCGAGCGTCGCACGGCTGCACCGGGCGCACGCGACCTCGATTCCGTTCGAGAACCTCGACCCCCACCGGGGCGTGCACGTGTCGCTTGCGCTCGAGGACCTCGAGCGCAAGCTCGTGGCCGAACGCCGCGGCGGCTACTGCTTCGAGCAGAACCTGCTGCTCGCGGCCGCCCTGCAGGCGCTCGGCGCCGAGGTCGACGCGTTCCTGGCGCGCGTGCGCTTCGGCGCCCCGCCCGGCGTCACGCGACCGCGCAGTCACCTCGTGCTGCGCGTGCGCACCGCCGGGGAGAGCTGGCTCGCCGACGTGGGCTTCGGTCTCGGCACGCTGCTCGAGCCTCTTGCGTTCGAGCCCGGCGCCGCGGATGAACAGTCCGGCTGGCACTTCCGCCTCGTCGAGGACGGGCAGGAGCTGGTGCTGCAGACGCTCGATGGCGGCGAGTGGGTCGACCTCTACGGATTCCCGCCGATGCCGGTGCCGCTGATCGACATCGAGACTGTCAACTGGTGGACCTCGACGCATCCGCGCTCGCCGTTCGTGAGCGGACTGGTCATCAGCACACAGGACGACGACGGCACCCGCACCTCGCTGAGCGACTGGGACGAGCTGGCGCTGGTCGAGCGCACGCCGGCGCAGACCCGCATCACGCCCGTCGCGCGGGAGGAGCTGCCGCAGGTGCTGGCGGCGCGCTTCGCGCTCGGGGGCTTCGCGCTCGACGCCGACGGACGTCTCGTCCTCGACACCGACGCCGACGTTGACACCGACGCCGACGTTGACACCGACGCCGACGCCGACGCCGACGTTGACGCTGACGTCCACGCTGACGCCGACGCCCGTTAGCTCGCCAGCACCGCCGCCGCTACCCGCTCGGGTGCTTCGAGCGAGGGCCAGTGCGCGACATCCTCGAGCGCCACGAAGGGCGCGTCGGGCAGGCGCTCGCGGATCCGCTCGGCCATGTGCGCTCCCGAGATCGGATCGAGCATCCCCCACACGAACGTCAGCGGCACGTCGGTGCTCTGCAGCGCTGTCACCCAGCGCTCGCGGTGGGTCTCGCGGTCTGTGAGGTAGCGGATCAGCAGGTGCGCGATCCGCTGGCCGCCATCATGGCTGGTGGCCTGCCAGATGTCGGCGCTGTCGCCGGCGGCGTCGAAGCCCTCGGCGAACGTCGGCCCGAGGGCCGCCACGAACAGCTCCTCGCCCAGCAGCGCGCTTATCTGCGGTCCCTGCTCAGGGTCGAGCAGCGCCGTCTGGGTCGCCACCGGACGATGCAGGTCGGGGTAGAGCCCGCCGTTGAGGAGGTGGGCGCCGAGCAGATCTGTCGCAAGCCGTCCCTCCTCGCGGCGGGCGAGCAGCTCCTGCATGACCGACACCGCGTAGTCGTGCGCGAGCACCACGCTCGAGCCGATGCCCTCGCGGGCCCACAGGGCCTCCACCAGGTCGGCCTGCTCGTGCAGCGAGTAGTCGTGGTCGGCCGGCTTGTCGGAGGCTCCGAAGCCGAGGAAGTCCGCGAGCAGCAGCTGATGACGCCCGGCGAGCGCCGGGGCCAGCTTGGCCCAGTCGTGGGATGAGCTCGGGAAGCCGTGCAGCAGGGTCATGACCGGGCCGGAGCCCAGACGGCGCACGAAGATCGAACGCTCGCTGCCGCTCAGCTCGAGCCGCACGCGCTCGCCGCTGGCCCACCAATCCTCGACCGTGCTCATCGTCTTCGCATTATCCCGGCCCCCGCGCAGCGTGGCCGGCCGGCATCGTCGATCATGCGGCGATCAGCCCTCCCGTCCAGTCCGCAGGCGTCCAGACCGGCGCGCAGCAGCAGCTGGCGCTCGTCGCACGACGACTCGCGCTCCTCGGTGTGATCCTCATCGCGCTGCTGCTGCTCGGCGCCCTCGGCCTGGCCGTCAGCGAGGGAGTCGGCTTCTGGTATGCCTTTCGCTGGGCGCTCGACACGGCCTCCACGGAGGGCGGATTTCCGCAACCCCACACCACGGCCGGCCAGGTCATCCTCGTGGCGCTCATCATCGTGGGCGTCGGTACGCTCTTCTATGCGCTCGCCACGCTCGCCGAGTTCTTTGTCGCCGGGCACCTCGGCGACCTCCTCGCCACCAGGCGCATGCAGAAGATGATCGACTCGCTAACCGACCACCACATCATCTGCGGCTTCGGTCGCGTGGGGCGCCAGGTGGCCCGCGACCTGCACGCCGCGCGCGCGGACTACGTGGTGGTCGATTCCTACAGCGGAAATCGCCACCTCGCCGAGGGTCTCGGCACGCACTTCATCGAGGGTGACGCGACCGATGACGCGGTGCTCATCCAGGCCGGGATCGCGCGCGCGCGTTCGATCATCGCCTGCGCGGACTCCGACGCGAACAACGTCTTCATCACGCTCACCGCGCGCGAGCTGCGAGCCGACATCGCGATCGTCGCCCGCTCCGCGCTCGAGGACACCGAGAAGAAGCTCAAGCGGGCGGGAGCCGATCGCGTGATCTCGCCATACAAGGCAAGCGGCACCGAGATGGCGCGCCTGGCGCTGCATCGCCAGCTCAGCGGCTCGGTGGACGTGGACACCGAATACCGCATGGAGGAGATCGTCGTGGGCGACGACAGCGAAGGCGCGGGCCAGACCGTCGACGACATCCGCGGCGGCTCGATGATCGTCGGGCTGCGTCGCGGGAGCGACTTCCAGGCACAGCCCGCGGCCGAGACGACGCTCCGCCACGGCGACATAATCGTGGCGATGGGAACGCCCGCTGCGCTGGAGCGACTCGAGGGGCTGCTGGAGGCCGCCGCCGAGGGCGCGCGACCACAGGGCGGATAGCCATCGCATGCGCGCCGTCCACGTCCACATCGAGCACAACTTCAACAAGCCGCCAGAGCGCGTGTTCGCCTACCTCGCCGAGCACGAGAACCTCGCCGACGTCTTCGGTGCCAAGATCACCCGTCTCGGCGACGGCGCCGGTGGTGAGCGCAACGGCGTCGGATCGTCTCGGAGGCTGAAAATCGGCCCGCTCGCGCCGTTCGAGGAGACCGTGACCGAGTTCGATCCGCCCAGGCGGATCGCCTATCGCATCACCAAGGGCAGCCCGCTGCGCGGCCACCTCGGTGTGATGACCTTCCTCCCCAGCGCGGGCGGGACGCACTTCGTCTATGACATCCGGCTCGCCTCGCCGATCCCCGGTCTCGCGCGCATCGTGCGGGCGGGACTCACGCGCTCGATCACGCTTTCGCTGCCGGCGATCGAGCGCGACGCCTGAGGTCCTCCGGCGGGTCGGGCCTCCCACCGGCCCGACGCATCCCCCCGGGGGCCTATCGTGCTCTGCCCGTGTCCAGCGTGCCCTTCTGCGCCTCACTGGCCCGCGACGAGGCCGTGCTGCGCTTTCCCTACGACGAGCGCCTGCGCCAGCTCCTGCGCGCGATCCCGGGCCGGCGCTGGGACCCGCTCGAGCGGGCCTGGTGCCTCCCGCTCGAGCCCGAGCAGGCGGAGGCGCTCGCACGCCTGCTCGCCGAGCTCCCGGGCGAGCCCGAGGTGAGCGACGAGCTGGCGCGCGCGATCAAGCGCCGCCGCGCCAGGCGCCCGCGCGAGGAGTGCCTGCTCGACCTGGCACGGCCGGATGAGAACTGGTGGCTGAGCTTTGCGACCGACGTCGCCCCCGAGCCCGTCGCCGCATTGCTCGCCCACCCCGGGGCGCGCCGCCTGCCGGAGCTGGGCCGCGCGCTCGTGCCGCTCGATGACAGCGCCGCGCAGCTCGTCGCGGGACTCCAGGCGCGGAGCGGAAGCCTGCGCCTGAGCGCCGCGCTGCGCCGTGCGCTCGCCGCGCGCGGCGAGCGCACGGCTGCCGAGGGGCGTGCGTCGGAGCAGGCAGCCGTGCCCCCCATCCCGCACCACGACGTCGAGTTTCGCCGCGACCGCCGCGGAGATCACTGGCTGCTGATCGGATCCGAGCGCGCATCGCTCGCACGCGTCCTCGCCGCGCGCGCCGGCCTGCGCGCGGCCGAGGGCCCCGCCGGGACGCTCGGGCTCGCGGCCGTCGAGCACGACGCCGAGCAGCTGGCGGCGCTCCTCGACCAGCTCGAGGACATCACGATCGATCCGCGCGTGAGCGCATGGCTCAAGCGTGCGACCACCTGGCGCGGCAACATCGACGTCGACGGTCGCGGCGAGGAGCCGGTCTTCCTGCTGCTCGGCGACGTTGCGCGCCTTCCCCGTGCCCTGCGCGAGCAGGCGGAGAGCGCGCCGGGGGGCGCGACCGTGCCGCTCACGCTCGCGTGCTGGCGTCAGATCGAGGGCCAGCTCGATGGCTGGCCGAGCGCCGCAGCCAGGCGCTGCGCGGCCGCGCTCGAGGACGGCCGGCCCGCGCCGCCCGCCGTGCTCGAGCGCTCGGTCGTCCACGAGGAGGCGACCTTCGTGCTCGCTCCCGGGCACGACCGGAAGCCGCTGCAGGAGTTCGCTGAGCTGCGGGGCGCGCTGCCCCCCAGGGCACAGCGCGGCGGCGGGGGCGAGCACGCTCAGCTCACGGCGATTCGCGCGGACCCGTTCTGCGTGCCCGAACTCGATGCGCTGCTGGCCGCGCACGCGATCTGGGTGGACACCGAGGCGCTCGCGCTGCTCCAGGAGATCCGCGAGCAGCACGCCCGCGCCGCGGGTCTCGTCGCGCTGTCGGCGGCGACAGATGCGCCACTGCACGTCCCCAACCTCGGCGGGGAGCTGAAGCCGTTCCAGCGCGCCGGGGTGAGCTATCTGCTGGCGCAGCGGCGCGCGTTCCTCGCCGACGAGCAGGGGCTGGGCAAGACGATCGAGGCGATCGCCACGCTCGAGGCCGACGATGCCTACCCGGCGATCGTGGCCTGTCCCGCGAGCCTCAAGCTCAACTGGCTGCGCGAGCTCGAGCGCTGGCTGCCCGGCCGTACCGCACAGGCGCTCAGGGGCAACGGCGAAGGCAGGCCGATCGCCCACGCCGACATAACCGTCGTCAACTACGACATCCTCGCCGCGCGCCTGCATGAGCTGTGCGCGATCGCCCCGCGTGCGCTCGTGCTCGACGAGTCACACCACTGCAAGAACGCGGCCGCCAAGCGAACACAGGCAGTCCAGCGACTGTCCGCGGTGGTGCCGCGCGACGGTCTCGTGCTCGCGCTCAGCGGCACGCCGGTGATCAACCGCCCGGCCGAGCTGATCTCACAGCTGCGGATCCTCGGGCGTCTGGAGGACTTCGGCTCCGGTGTGCGCTTCGGCCGGCGCTTTCGCGGCGCGGACGCCCATCTGCGCCTGCACTGGCATCTGCGTGCGCGCTGCTTCGTGCGTCGTCTGAAGGTCGACGTGCTGCCGCAGCTGCCGGCCAAGACGCGCGCGGTCGTGCCGGTCGAGCTCGACAACGAGCCCGAGTACCGTCTCGCCGAGCGGGACGTGATCGCGTGGCTTCAGAGCCAGCCGCTCGACCTGCGCGAGCTCGACGCGAAGGTCGCCGCGGCGCTGCGCGCCGAGCGCCTGGTGCGGCTGAACGCACTCAAGCTGCTGGCCGCGCGCGGCAAGTTGCGAGCCGCGCTCACCTGGATCCACGACTTCTGCTCATCGGGCGAGCGGCTGGTCGTGTTCGCCCACCATCGCGAGATCCAGCAGGCCGTGCTCGCACGCTTCCCGGGCGCCTGTCACGTGCTCGGCCAGGACAGCCACGCCGCCCGCGACGCCGCGGTGCGCGCCTTCCAGGCGCCCGACCGTCCCGAGAACCAGCTGATCATCTGCTCGATCGAGGCGGCCGGCCATGGGCTCACGCTGACTCGCAGCTCCAACGTCGTGTTCCTCGAGCTCGACTGGACCCCCGCCAAGCACGACCAGGCCGAGGATCGCTGTCACCGCATCGGCCAGCAGGACTCGGTCAACGCCTCCTACCTGCTCGCCGCCGGCACGATCGACGAGACGATCGCAACGCTGCTCGAGCGCAAGCGCGCGGTCATCGGCGCCGTCACCGACGGGCACGAAGAGGACGAGGAGGGCGTGCTCGACGCGCTCGCGCGCGAGCTGCGCGGCGCCCCCTACAGGCACCTGCGAGCCGTCGCCTGAGCCGGCCCGCGAGGAGGCTGGGGCGAGGCGTGCGACGCCGGGGCTCTTGCCGCCAGGGCTCGAGGTCCAGCGCGTTCAGGGCTCGAGGTCGAGCAGCGTTCAGGGCTCGAGGTCGAGCGCGTTCATGAGTTCGCGCCACGTTTCGGCCGCTTCGGCTTCGAATTCGCTCAGCTGCTGTTCCACCTGGATGCTCCGCCGCAGCAGGCCCGCCTCTTCGGGGCGCTCGGTGGATCTCAGCAGCGCAGGGAGTTCCCCGAGCCCGACCCAGCTGGGCTCGAACTGCTGGTCGAAGCGGATGGTGCTCGGCGCGAGCGCCGTATAGCCGCTGGCGACCCACGCTCTGACGTCGGCGCACAGGTTGGGTGTGGCAAGCGCGGACATCGTCTTGAGCTTGCCGACGTAGGACTGGACGGCGCTCGTCAGCGCGTGGCTGTTCCACTTCAGGTGCTGGGTTGCGCGGATGTAGGAGTTGATCGCCGGCAGGTCGGGGCGGTAGGCGCTCGTGACCATCGTGCCGATCACCTCTTCGCTGAGTTCCGTCGAGTCGCTGTTCTGCGGAGACTTGGCCGCGGCCTGCGGGCATTCGCCCTCGACCTGGTGCAGGACGTCGTGCAGGATGCTTCGCGCCCTCCCGATCCGCGCGCCGCCGCTCTGCACGAGCGTGTAGTTGGCCTGGATGTAGCTGCGCGTCGTCGCGGCGTCCGAGGACCCGGCGAGTGCGGCGGACGGCGCAAGCACGAGGCCCGAGACGGCTGCCAAGAGCAGTGCGATGCAGCGCCTGCGCATGCTCAGAGCGTACGCAATCCCGTATCGGCGGGAGTCGGTAAGAATTTCCCAAGAACGTCGTGCGGGCGCCCGCCGGCGGCAGGAACCGGCGGACCCCCCCGGTATTGTCTGTTCTCGACGGTCTGCTCCATGTGGACCCGGGAGGCCGACGTCGACGTTGGCAGTGGCTTCAGTCCAGTCGCCGGCCCTTCAGCCGCACGTCCGTTCCGGAGCCGGGCCCGCATGCGCACATGAGAAGGAGCGGATATATCGTCCTACTGCTAGCGGCCGTCGCGTGGGTGACCGTCGCGATCGTGCTCGGCACCGGCAGCGGCTCCGCGGCGCACACCACGGTGCCTCCCAGTGGCCCCTCGCCGACGTGCCTGCCCGCCACGCTCAACCACAGCGCGGCGCTGAGCGGCACCTCCGTCGAGGTCTCACCCGCGCCCGCGACCGATACGGCCAACCCCGACACCCAGATCAGCTTCCTCGGGGTTCCCGTCACAGACATCCAGGACGTCTCGGTGGAAGGCTCGCGCAGCGGCTACCACTACGGGCACGTGTACGGCTACTTCCAGGGCGACGGCGGCAGCTTCGTGCCCGACAAGCCGTTCGACACCGGCGAGCGGGTGCTCGTGCGCGCGCTTATCGGCCCCCCCGGCGCCGAACGCCGATCGGCCTTCAGCTTCCACGTCGCCACGCCCTACCCCACCGATGGCATCGCCGGGTTCCCCAATCCGCCCGCGGCGCCCGCGAGCTTCCAGAGCTTCGAATCCGCGCCGGGCATCCAGGCGCCGATCCTCGACGTAACGGTGCCCGACAGGGATCCGAGCGCCGGGGACGTGATGATGACCGTCGGCCCCGGCCCGGGAAAGTTCGGTCCGCTGATCTACACCCCGCAGGGACAGCTGGTGTGGTTCGGGCAGCTCGCCGATGGACAGAACGCCCTGAACCTGAGCGTCCAGAGCTATGAAGGCCAGCGCGACCTCACCTGGTGGCGCGGCCGCGTGCTGGCGCTCGGCTTCGGCCAGGGCGAAGACATGGTGATGGATTCCAACTACCAGACCGTAGCGACGCTCCGCGCGGGCAACGGCTACGAAGCCGATCTGCACGACTTTCAGATCGCGCCCGACAACGTCGCCTACATAACGGTCTACAACCTGATGCGCTGCGACCTGACCTCCGTCGGCGGCGCGCGCAACGGCGTGATCGTCGACACGGCTGTGCAGGAGCTCGACATGAAGACCGGCTTGGTGCGCTGGGAATGGCACGCCCTCGACCACATCGGCGTGGGCGAGTCGCATGCGCCGATCACGAGCGGCGCCAAGCCGTGGGACTGGTTTCACCTGAACTCGATCGATCCCGAGCCGAACGGGGATCTGCTGATCTCCGCGCGCAGCACGTGGGCCGCCTACCAGCTGAGGGGCGGCAGCGGCGATGTCCTCTGGCGCCTCGGCGGCACGCGAAGCAGCTTTGCGATGTCCCCCGGAGCGGAAACCGCATGGCAGCACGACGCCCGCATGCAGCCGGACGGAACGGTCACGCTCTTCGACGACGGCTCCAACCCGCGCGTGCACTACCAGTCGCGCGGCGTGCGCATCGCGATCGACACGGCCCGCCACATCGCCCGCCTGGTGCATGCCTACCCGCACCCGGCTGTCCCGCTGCTGGCCGACAGCCAGGGCAACCTGCAGGTGCTGGGGGATGAAAACCTCGTGATCGGCTGGGGGGCGGTGCCCGGCGTCAGCGAGCTCACCAAGCAGGGCGGGCTGCTGTTCGACGCTCACCTGCCGCCGGGCTCCTCCTCCTACCGAGCGTTCCGCTTCCCCTGGAGCGGGCATCCGCTGTGGCCGCCCGCGGTCAGCGCGAAGGTGCTGAGCAGCGGTGACTCCACGGCCGTCTTCGCCAGCTGGAACGGCGCCACCGAAGTGGCCTCCTGGCGGGTGCTCGCCGGGTCCTCGGGCGACTCCCTGACGGCCGAGGCGACCATGCCCGACAGCGGCTTTGAGAGCTCGGTCACGTTCCCGAACGCCTATCAGTACGTCGCTGTGCAGGCCCTGGGCGCGGGCGGGCAGCTGCTCGGCACCTCGGCGACCGTGAAGGTGGCCGGGGCGTGAGACCGGCGGCAGCGGCCACATCGCGCGGTAAGCCCCTGCAGGCGGTCGGCGGCCTCGGGGAGTCCGCGCCTCCGCGCCACGCCCTGCTGCTGACCGTCTGCTGCCTGGCGCAGTTCATGGTCATCCTCGATGTCTCGATCGTCAACGTGGCGCTGCCCTCGATCCACCGGAGCCTCGGCTTCTCGGCCCCTGAGCTGCAGTGGGTGGTCAACGCCTACACGATCACCTTCGCCGGCTTTCTGATGCTCAGCGGGCGCGCCGCGGACCTGTTCGGCGGACGCCGCAGCTTCGTCATCGGGCTGCTCCTGTTCGCGATCGCCTCGCTGCTCGGTGGAACGGCGGTCGACCGGCAGGTGCTCGTCGGCGCCCGCGCCCTGCAGGGCCTCGGCGGCGCGGTGATGGCGGCCTCCTCGCTGGCGATCATCACCTCCTCGTTCGCAGCCGGACCCGAGCGCCATCGCGCGATCGGCCTGTGGGGGGCGATGAACGGGGCCGGCGGCGCGACCGGCACGCTGCTCGGCGGGATCATCACCCAGGAGCTCAGCTGGCGCTGGGTCCTGTTGATCAACCTGCCGATCGGGATCGCGGCTGCCCTGATCGCGCGCGCCGTGGTCGTCGACCGCCGCCGCGAGCATCCCCCGGGCAGCTTCGACCTCGCCGGTGCGCTCGCCGTCACCGGCGGGCTGCTCGCGCTCGTCTACGGGATCGTCAGCGCCGGTTCGCACGGCTGGGGATCGTTAGCCGCACTCGGCCCGATCTGTCTCGGCGTCGTCCTGCTCGCGGCGTTCGTCGTGATCGAGGGTCGTATCGCCGCCGCGCCGCTCGTGCCGCTGCGCGTGTTTTCCAATCCCCTGCTGCGGGCATCCAACATCGTTGTGATCGTCTTCAGCGCGGCGCTCTTTCCGATGTGGTACTTCGCCTCGCTCTACCTGCAGGAAGTTCTGCACCTCGGGCCGCTCGACGCAGGTCTGGCCTTCCTGCCGATGGCGCTCACGATCATGGCCATCGCCACGCAGGCGGGGGGACTGGTCTCGCGCTTCGGAGCCGGACCGGTGCTCGGCTTCGGCCTCAGCCTGATGGCGGTCGGCCTGTTGCTCTTCGCAGCGGGGATCGCCGTCAACGGCGACTACATCTCGAACTTCCTGCTGCCGAGCGTGCTCGTCTCGAGCGGGATCGGCCTGTCGGTGGTGCCCTCGACGATCGCCGCCACGGCCACCGCCGCGCCGAGCGAGGCGGGGCTGGCATCGGGCCTGGTCAACACCTCGCGGCAGATGGGCGGTGCGCTCGGCCTGGCGATCCTGGCCTCGCTCGCGGTCCTCTACACGGGCCACCTGATCAACGTCGACTACCGCGCGCCGATCCTCGCGGTGAACGACGGATTCCGGCTCGCCTTCCTGCTCGCCGCCGTCTTCGCCGCGAGCGGAGCGCTCGTGGCATTCAGGTTCATCCCGCGCACCGTGCGCCCACCCGGGCCCCAGCCCGCTCCGGCTCCCGGCGCCGGCACACCCCCGCCCGCACCCGCGGCCGTCAAGCGGGTGGCCGCTGCGACGGGCGCAGCCGCGCAGGCCGCCGCGCCGCAGGCAGCGCCTGCGGCGCACGCAGAGCCCACGCCGCGGGTGGAGCCCGAGCCCCAGGCGGAGGCCGCCTCGGCCCCGCAGGTGGAGCCCGCGCCGCAGGCACGGCCGCACTCGAGCCCGCCGGCCCCGGCCCCGGGGGCCCACGCGTTGCCGGCCGCCGCGCCGGCGGGGGGCGTGCGCCGGCCGCGGCCGCCGCGTGCGGTGGCGGCGGTCGTCTTCTCGGTCGCCGGCGGCGGCCGCTGGCCGCTGGCCGCGGGATCGATGACGATCCGCATCGCCGGCGATGCGCGCTCGCAGCGGGACTGACCGGGCATGAGCATCCAGCACCACTTGATCGGACGACTCGCGCCGCTTGCGGGCGCGATCGCGCTCGCGGCGTGCGGGAGCTCCTCCCAGGCAAGCCCCGCGGTGCTCGACGGCGGGCTCTCGGCGGCGGCTGCGGCCGCCAACCCGGTCGCCGTCTCACCACAGCCGGGCACGGCCGACGCCTCTCCCAGCACCCAGATCAGCTTCCTCGGCACCACGCGCACGAGCGTCTCGGACGTGCACGTGGTCGGCTCGCGCAGCGGTGTGCACCGCGGGTTGCTGCGCGCGTACTCGACCGGAACGGGCGAGAGCTTTCTGCCCGCGCACCCGTTTCTGGACGGCGAGCGGGTCACGGTCAGCGCGCGCATCGCCACCGGCGGCGGGACCCATCGCGCGAGCACCACGTTCACCATCGCCGACCAGGCTGCGGTCGCACAGACCGAGTTTCCGATCAACCCCGGCGACCCGCAGGCGGTGCAGCACTACATCACCGCGCCCGCGCTGACGCCCTCGACCGTGCGCATCACCACGCCGGCCAGGCCCGGCGGGGCTCCCGGCGACCTGTTCCTGGCTCCGTATGAGGGCCAGGGGTCGCCCGGGCCGATGATCGTCGAACAGAACGGCAATCTCGTGTGGTTTCAGCCGCTGCCCGCGGGCGAGACCGCCACGAACTTCCAGGTCCAGCAGTACCACGGCGAGCCCGTCCTGACGTGGTGGCAGGGCCGCGTGCTCGAGGTCGGCTTCGGCGAGGGCGAAGACGTGCTCTACAACAGCTCCTACCAGCACCTCGCCACGGTCAGGGCCGGCAACGGCTACCACGCGGATCTGCACGAGATCCGCCTGACACCCGCAGGGACCGCGTGGATCGACGCGTTCGCCCCGATCCACATGAACCTCTCCTCGGTGCACGGCCTGGCCAACGGTGTGATCAACGACTCGGTCGTCCAGGAGATCGACATCAAGACGGGTTTGGTGATGTGGGAGTGGCACGCCCTCGGGCACATCCCGGTCAGCGAATCGAAAAACCCCGCGCCGACATACAACTGGCCGTGGGACTACGTCCACGTCAACTCGGTCGATCCTGGGAGCGCGGGGGACGTGCTGCTCTCGGCGCGCACCACCTGGACGCTCTACGACGTCGACATTCACAGCGGCGCGGTGCGCTGGCGTCTCGGAGGCGCACACAGCAACTTCAAGCTCGGCCCGGGCGCGACCTTCTACTGGCAGCACGACGCGGAGTTCCAGCCCGGCGGGCTGATCTCGGTCTTCGACAACGGCTCAGACCCGCCCAAGGAGAAGCAGTCGCGCGGTCTGCTGCTGGCACCCGACCTCGCCAGCCACACGGTGGCGCTGGTCAAAGCGCTGGTCAACCCGAGCGAAACGCTGCTGGCTTCGAGCCAGGGGAACACGCTCGGCCTGCCGGGCGGAGACTGGCTGCTCGGCTACGGGGGGCTGCCGAACTTCACCGAGTTCGACTCCTCCGGGCATGTTCTGCTCGACGGGACGCTCGGCCGCAACGTGCAGAGCTTCAGAGCCTATCTCTCGCCCTGGAGCGGGCAGCCGGCGAGCGCGCCATCGGTCGTGGCCGCGCCGAGCGGCGCCGGAGCGATGCAGGTCTCGGTGAGCTGGAACGGCGCGAGCGAGGTCGCCTCCTGGCGGGTGCTGGCAGGAGCCTCGCCGAGCGCTCTGGCGCCCGTCGCGAGCGCGGCCAGGGCGGGCTTTCAGACCACGATCGCCGTGCCCGGCGCTGGCCCGTACGTCCAGGTCCAGGCGCTCGACGCCGGCGGCGCCGTCATCGGCGCTTCGGCGGTTGTGAGGTCCTGAGATCGGGCTCGGGCGTAGCTCCTCGGCGATCGCGGTTGGCGAGCTTGCCGACCAGACGTTCCGAGCGCGCCTTGCGCCGGGCAGCCGCCCCTTCGGCGGCGCTTCTGGCCGTGTAGAAGTAGTCGGCCAGCCCGCGCCCGTGCGCCGCGCTCAGCCGGTAGGGCAGCGGCGCGCGCAGCTCGGCGCTGAAGGCGCGCTCGAAGTCGGCTTGCAGCGAGCCCTCCAGTGCGCTCTGGCCCGCGCTGTTGTGCAGCTCGAGCCGGCCGCTGCGGGTGCTGTAGTCATACAGCTCGGTTTCCCGTCCCGCCGGCAGCGGCGCGACCCCCTCCGCGGGCCAGTGGGAGTAGGTGGCGTACTTCGCCTGCGGGGTGCGCAGCGCCACGACGTGCAGCGGCGCGTCCGCGGCGTACGGTTCGATCGCGAACTCGGTGACGGCCTCGTCGGTGGCGTGCACTACGTAGGGGCGACCCGGTGCGCCCCCGTCGGCGAGGATCGCCGCGAGGTCCAGCCGTCCGGCGAGGTGGGAGTAATGGTGTTCGCTGCGCCAGTCGTTGGAACCGGTTGCGATCGTCAGCAGCAGCGGGGCGACGTCGACGCTCGAGCTGAGCTGGCTGCGGACGCGCTCGGATTCGCTTGTGAGGATGCCGCGCGGGTCCTTGACAATCAACGGCACGCGGATGCCCTCTTCATAGGCGCTTGCACCCTTGCCCCGCAGGCCGTGTGAGGCCCCGTACTCGCCGTGGTCGGAGGTGAAGACGACCACCGTGTTCGCGGCCACCTGCGGCTGACTTTCGAGCGTGCGCAGCACTTTGCCGATGTGACCGTCCACCTCGAGCTGGAGCCGCACGTAGAGATCGAGGAACGTCAGCCACTTGCGCTCGGCCTCCGGGCCCGTGAACCCAACCGGCCCGAAGGAGGCGGCCGCGGTGTCCTGCAGCGAGCGCTGCAGGCGCGGCTTGTGGCGCTCGATCAGCAGCTCGGGCGTCTCGAAGTTGGGCGGCAGTCGCCGTACGGCGCTCGGAGCGCTGCGCTCGGCGGGAACGCGATCGCTCCACACGTACCACCAGGCGATGTCGTGCGGATTGACGAATGAGACCGTGGTGCACCATGGTTCGGCGCCGCCCTCCTCGGCGAACCAGCTGTCGAACTTGGCCGCGATCCGCGGGTCTACGTGCCAGCCCTGCCCCGGAGCCCCGTCGGGAGAGGGATAGATGCCGCCCGCGAACCCGTAGCGCTCGAGCGCGCGTTCGCCGCCGAGGGCCGTCCAGCGGTTGTCGTGGTGGGTGAGATGCCACTTGCCGAACCAGCGGGTGTGGTAGCCGTGTTCGCGCAGCATCGTGCCCCAGGTCGGAAAACCGGGGTCCAGGGTGCTGCCGCCGGTGATCATGCAGCCCGTCTGGTGGGTGTACAGGCCGGTCAGCAGCGTCGAGCGCGCGGGCGTGCAGTCGTTTGAGGCCGTGAAGTGGCGGGCGAAGGAGACCGCGCCGTGACGCAGGCGCTGGAGGTTGGGCGGCAGCCCCACGCCGACCCCTGTGGCCGACAGCCACTGCGGGAAGCGCAGCTGGTCGACCACGATCACGAGGATGTTCGGGCGGCTCGCGCTGGCCCGCGAGGGCGTGCCTGCAAGCGGGCGCGTCGCTGGGGCAGGCTGCGGTGGGGGGAGTCCTCCGCGGCGTCCCCCAGTGCGCGTATCCCGAGCCCGGCCCCTACGAGCAGGCCGCCGGCGGCGAGGCCTCCCTTGAGCAATGTGCGGCGGTCAACTCTCCTATCCTGCTCGGGATCGATGTTGTCCATGCGCTCTCTCATCCTAGGGCCGACGCTGGCTCTGGGCTTGGGGCTCGCCACTGTCTCGGCCGCCTTCGCCCGGGTGGGCCCGACCTGCGGCCCGGCGACATTGAACACCTCCGCGCTGCAGGCCGGCTCCGTGACGGTTTCGCCGCTTCCGGGCAGCCGCGACGCGGCCCCCCTGTCGCAGATCAGCTTCCTCGGCGTTCCCGCCCGCGAGCTGAGCGTGCTCAGCGTGGTCGGCTCGCGCAGCGGGCGCCACACCGGGCGCCTGTTCGCCTACTCGCAGGGGGACGGCGCGAGCTTCCTGCCGACGCGACCCTTCGCCGAAGGCGAGCGCGTCACCGTGCGCGCGCGGCTGAGGGTCGGCCGCTCGATCCATCCGCTCAACGACAGGTTCGCGATCGCCCGGCAGGACTCGATCAGCTCCACCCCTGAGAGCGTGTATCCCGGCAGCGCCGCCGAAGTCCAGAGCTTTCACTCCCGCCCCGACCTGCATCCGCCACTGGTGACGGTCACCGCGCAGTCCCCGGCGGTGGCGCCGGGCTACGAGTTTGTCGCTCCCTACACCGGTCCCGGCCAGGCCGGGCCGATGATCCTCGACCAGAGCGGCGGTCTGGTGTGGTTCAAGGCACTTCCCCCACACGTCTCGGCGACCAACTTCAGGGTCCAGCAGTACGCGGGCAAACCGGTGCTCACCTGGTGGCAGGGCGACGTCTCCGTCCACGGCTTCGGGCTCGGCGAGGACGTGATCGCCGACAGCGCCTACGACGACATTGCGCACGTCAAGGCCGGCAATGGCCACGAGGCCGATCTGCACGAGTTCCAGATCACCCCGCAGGGAACCGCGCTGGTCAGCGCCTATTACCCGCTCCTCTGCAACGTCTCGTCGGTGGGCGGCCCGGCATACGGGGCGGTGGTGGACAGCATTGCGCAGGTGGTCGATATCAGGACCGGTCTGGTGATGTATGAATGGACGAGCCTCGACCACGTCGAGCTGAGCGAATCATACGAACGGGCAGGCATCTCCAACACCGCGTCGCCGTTCGACTTCTTCCACCTCAACTCGATCAACCTCGACCGCGATGGCAGCGTGCTCATCTCCGCACGAAACACGTGGGCCGTCTATGACGTGAACGCCGCCACCGGCCGGATCCTCTGGCGCCTCGGCGGCAAGCACAGCAGCTTCAGCGAGGCGGCCGGCGTGCGCACCGCCTGGCAGCACGATGCGCGCGAACTCGGCAACGGCACCTTCAGCATCTTCGACAACGGCGCCTCGCCGGCCGAGCATGCGCAGTCGCGCGGGATCGTCCTCAGCCTCGACGCCCCGCAGCGCACCGCCACGCTGCTCGGCCAGTTCACGCACTCCTCGCCGCTGCTCGCCGACAGCCAGGGAAACATCCAGGCGCTCGCCAACGGCGACTGGTTCCTCGGCTGGGGGCAGGTCCCCGACTTCTCCGAGCTGGGCCCCGAAGGCCAGCTGCTCTTCGACGCGCATTTTCCCGTCCACACGCAGTCATATCGCAGCTTCCGCTTCGCCTGGACGGGCACGCCCGCTCACCCGCCCACGCTCGCCTTCGAAGCAGCACCCGGCGGGGCGGGAACGGTCTATGCCAGCTGGAACGGCGCCACGCTGGTGTCTTCCTGGCGCGTTCTCGCGGGCACCGGCCCGGCGAGCCTGACCGCGGTCGCGCAGGCGCCGCGCAGCGGCTTTGAGACGGCGATCCCGCTGAGCGCCGGCACGGCCGGCCCCTACCTGGCGGTGCAGGCCCTCGGTCCCGCCGGGGAAGTGCTCGGCCTCTCCGGGACGCTCGCAGAGCCGGGCCTCTGAGTCCTTGCCCGGGCGCCCTCGCGCGGCGCCGAGGGCGCGCCGGCAAAGGCTTGGAGGGCGCGCCGGCAAAGGCTTGGGGGTGCGCCGCCGGCGGTAGAGTTGAGGTATCGACATGGGCAAGACTTGGGTTCTGGACACCGAGACGAAGGGCACGGGAGCGCACGTTGCGCCGCTGAAGCAGGCGGCGGGGCGGGGGTCCTCAGAGCAGGAGCTGAGCCTCGTGCGCTTCACCCCGCCCGCGCGTGCCCCGCAGCCGCTCGCGGCGCCGCAGCCGCGGCCCCCGCGGCGGTTCAAGGTCATCGACGTGATGGCCAGTCGCGTGCTCGCCGAGGACGTCGTCGCGTCGGTGGCGGTCGCAGCGCTCGAGCGGATGCGCAGCGTGCTCGACGTGCGGGTCTACGTCTGGGATGAGCCGACCGCGCGCTGGAGGCTGCTGACGCTCGCCGAGACCAGGGCGTTGTGGGAGTTTCGCGGGGCCGGCGCGCTCGCCGCGTGAGAGCGGCGCGAGTGCGGCCCACGCCGCCCGAGACCGTGTAGATTTGGCTCCGCACAGCAGCTATCGGCAATCTGCGCCAGTTTCCGCGCCAGCCCGGCGAGATGAGGAGAACGATATGAGCACCGCAACCGACCAGGCCGTTCGCGTCCAGGACAAGATCTACATCGGCGGCGAGTGGGTGCAATCCACCGGCACCGGCGTCCTCGACGTGATCAACTCGACCACCGAACAGGTGATGGGCTCGATCCCCGAGGGGACCGTCGAGGACGTCGAGAAGGCCGTCGCCGCCGCGCGCTCGGCGTTCGAGAGCTGGTCGCAGACCTCGGTGCAGGAGCGCGCCGACTGGATGCAGCGAATCGCCGAGGCCCTGGGCGCGCGGATGGACGAGATCGCCGCGCTGATCGCTCAGGAGGTCGGGATGCCGCTCAAGCTGTCGAGCATCATCCAGGCCGGGCTGCCGACGAGCACCTTCGCCTCGATGCCCCAGCTGCTCTCGGAAATCGAGTGGGAGGAGAAGGTCGGCAACTCGCTGATCGTGCGCGAGCCCGTAGGGGTCGTCGGTGCGATCACCCCCTGGAACTATCCCCTGCACCAGATCGCCGCGAAGGTCGCCCCGGCCCTTGCCGCAGGGTGCACCGTCGTCGTCAAGCCCTCCCAGGTCGCGCCGCTCAACGCCGTCGTGCTGGCCGAAGTACTCGACGAGGTCGGGCTGCCCGCCGGCGTCTTCAACCTCGTCACGGGCCGTGGCTCGGTCATCGGCGAGGCACTGGCGCTGCACCCGGACGTGGACATGATCTCCTTCACCGGCTCCACCGCTGCCGGGCGCCGCGTGAGCGTGGCGGCTGCCGGGACGATCAAGCGCGTGGCGCTCGAGCTGGGCGGCAAGTCGCCGAACGTGATCCTCGACGACGCCGACCTGCAGCAAGCGATCACCGACGGCGTGGCCAAGTGCTTCCTGAACTCCGGGCAGACCTGCAGCGCGCTCACACGGATGCTCGTCCCCCGCTCGCGCCTGGGCGAGGCCGAGGCGATCGCGGCCGCGGTCGCCGAGCACTTCAAGCCGGGCGACCCCTTCGAGGACGGCACGACGCTCGGGCCGCTCGTCTCGGAGGGTCAGCGCCAACAGGTGCGCGAGTACATCCGCAAGGGCGAGGCGGAGGGGGCCAAGCTCGTGACCGGCGGCGCGGAGCCGCCGGAGGGCCTCGAGAGCGGCTACTTCGTGCGGCCGACCGTCTTCTCGGAGGTCACGCCGGAGATGACGATCGCGCAGGAGGAGATCTTCGGCCCGGTTCTCGCGATCATGCCCTACGAGGACGAGACGGACGCCGTGCGGATCGCCAACGACTCGCTCTACGGCCTCGCCGGAGGCGTCTGGTCGGCCGATCAGGAGCGCGCCAAGCGCGTGGCCCGGCGCATCCGCACCGGCCAGGTCGAGATCAACGGCGGCGCCTTTAACCCGCTCGCTCCGTTCGGCGGCTACAAGCAGTCCGGCTATGGCCGCGAGCTCGGACGTTTCGGCCTGGAGGAGTTCCTGCAGATCAAGTCGCTCCAGCTGTAGTCACGCTCGAGGTGTGAGCCTCGCGTGAGAGCCGGCCTCATCGCCGGCTCTCACGTACGCTGGCGCCGTGCGCGACGCCCAGCCCGCCAAGGAGCCCTCGTTCGCCGAGATCGTGCGCGAGTGGGGCCGGATCGGCTGTGTGGGGTTCGGCGGCCCGCCCGCCCACGTGGCGCTCTTTCACGAGCTGTGCGTCACGCGCCGCGGCTGGCTGGAGGAGGGGCAGTTCGCGCGGGCGATCGCGGCCACCAACCTGCTGCCGGGCCCGGCGTCGACGCAGCTGGCGATCTACTGCGCCTGGAGGCTGCGGGGGCCCCGCGGAGCCCTGCTCGGCGGGCTGTGCTTCATCCTTCCCGGACTCGTTGTGATCCTCGCCCTCTCGGCGCTGTTTCTCGAGGGCTCGCCGCCGTCGTGGGTGCGCGGCGCCGGCATGGGAGCAGGAGCGGCCGTCGCTGCCGTCGCGGTCAGCGCCGGGCGCGGGGTCGCGGTTCCGATCTGGCGGAGCACCGGCGAGGATCAGCGTGCGCGTGTCCTCCTTTACGCGCTGGCCGGCGCAGTCGCGGCGGCCACGGCGGGTCCGTGGCTCGTGCTCGCGCTGCTCGCGTGCGGCGCGATCGAGCTCGGCTGGCGGTGGGGCCTGGCCCGCGATCTCGTGGGGCTGCACGCCTGGCCGTTGCTCGCCGCCATGACCGAGCCCGGCGGCACCGGCGCGCTGATCTGGACCGCGCTGAAGGTCGGCGGCCTGGCCTTCGGCGGGGGGTTCGTGATCGTCCCGCTGATGCAGTCCGACGCCGTGGGCACATACCACTGGATGACCCATGGGCAGTTCCTCAGCGCCGTCGCCCTGGGGCAGGTCACCCCCGGCCCGGTCACGCAGACCGTGGCCGCGGTCGGGTATTCCGCACAGGGTCTCGCAGGAGGTCTGCTCGCCGCAGCGGTCGCGTTTGCGCCCTCGTTCTCCTTCATCCTGTTCGGAGCCGCGCGCTTTGATCGGATGCTCCTCAACGAGCGCGTGGCGGCGTTCCTCGCCGGCGCGGCGCCGGCCGCGGCCGGTGCGATCATCGGCTCGGCCGTGCCGCTCACGCTGGCGCTGTCGCAGAGCTGGCAGTACCTCATCCTCGCCGCCGCGGCGCTCGCTCTGCTGGTGCTGCGTCGCAGCGTCGTGCCGACGCTGCTCGCCGCCGGTGCGATCGGCGCGGCCGCCGCGCTGCTCGGCGCCCCGATCACGCGCTAGACGCGCCGAATGCTGCTTGACTTGCTACCCATGGGAGCAGACCCAACGAGGAGCGCGGCCCCCGCCTCGCATCGGGCTCGCCGGGCGCTGCTGGCGCTCGCCCTGGCGCTCGCGGCCGTCGCGCTTGGCCTTGCGCGTGCACCGCTCGCCAGCGCGGACGTCTGCACGGGCGGCGCCCCCTACGCGGGCTCGGGCTCGCCGCCATCCTCGCTGCTCGCGGCCGTGCCGTTCCTGAAGGCCCCGCGCTGGTCGAAGGAGTCCCTGCCGCAGTGGTCGGACACGCGTGTCTTTGAGCAATGGGGAAACACGCTCGCCTACGCGTGGTACCGGCACGGAGCGCTGTGGGGCGCGACGAGCACGGCCTCCTGGTGGGTGCTGCCCGGGCAGTCCTGCGCGCTCGGCCCCGCCGGTGAGAGCTATGACCCGCAGGACTGCGTGATGGTCGCCGCGCAGCTTGCGCTCGCCAGCCTGGACTGCCTGGATGCCACGCAGCTGGCCGGCGCGAGCCCGCCGATGACGGTCCGGCGCGGCGCCGAGCTGCTGGTGTCCGGCTTCGCGCCGCCCGCCACCGGGTCGGTCGAGGTGAGCTTCCAGAACGGCAGCGCCACGTTTCCCGCGGCCGGTGGCGTCTACGGCGGCAGTGTGAGCACGAGGCTCGGCGCCGTGCGCGCGGCCACGAACCTGGCAGCGACCGCGCCGCGAGCGCTCGCGGCGGTCGTGCTCGTCGACCAGACCGGGCTGTACTCCTCGAGCCAGGGCCCGCTCGCGAGCACCCCGCGGCTGCGTCAGGTGGCGGCCGCGGTGCACGCCTGCATACCGTCGGTGAGCGCCACGATCCTGGGCACCGCGGTGAGTGGCCGGCGAGCGCACGATCAGGTTCTCTACGGGCGCGCGGCCAAGGCGCTGGCGGTGCGCGTGGCGCGTGCGCTCCGCGCACCGGGGCCGAGCGCCCTGCGCGGCGGCGCGCTGAGCATGTTCGGGTCCGTCGCGCGCGTGGTGGTGCTCGTCGGGCGCTCCTAGCTCGTGAGCCCTGCGATGCCGCCCCGCAGGAGCGAGGCTGCGAGCAGGATCAGGATCGCGGCCGCGACGGTCCTCGCGTTTCGTTCCAGCCAGCCTCGCGCCCCGGTGAGGATTCGCTGCGCGCGATCGGGGGTGACTGCCAGCATCACGATCGCAGCGATGAGCGGCAGCAGCGAGATGATCGTGAAGCCGAGCCACAGGAGGATGTACTGCGTCGCGCTCGGGTTGGTCTCGGAGATGTCCTTCAACGCGATCGGGATGAACGCGCCGGGGTTGGCGAGGCTCGCGCCGGCGGCGACGATCGCGATCGCCGGGGAGGAGGCGACCTTGCTCATCTGCGCCATCATCGCTTCCGTGCGTTTGGGGTCGCGGGGCCGTCGCATCAGGCGCACGACGAAGAAGATGATCGCCGCGCCGGCGATCACGTCGACGACCGCCACCCACGTCTTGGGCGTGTTCGGGGTTGACGACGCCGCGGCGTTGCCGAGCACGAAGGCCGCGAGGATGCCGATGAGCACCGTCACGCTGAACGCGCCGAGCAGGAACCAGAAGCCCGTGCGCAGCGGTCGCTCGCCGAAGACGAGCGCGAGCACGCTGAAGGAGAGCGTCGTCGGCGAGAGCATCGCCGCCAACGCGACGAGCGCGAGCTCGATGTAGACCGATTCCATCGCCCGGTGCGCTAGGGCGCGGGGAATTCTTCGTCGGTCTGGCGGCGGAGGAGGTAGGTGCCGAGGATGGCGAGGGCGAGGAAGATGATGATGCCGGCGGGTTTGCCGGTTGCGGGGATCGGCTGCCAGATGAAGATCAGGGCCATGATCGCGAGGACGATGCCGTAGGTCCAGTCGGGGCGTTCGCGCAGGAATGGCGCGATCCGCCGGCGGGCCTTGACGGCGAGCCCGGCCGGCCCGGCGAACCAGGCGGCGGCGATCAGGGGCACGCCGATGATGATGAACGCTCCCGCGATTTCTGAGAGCATCGAGGTCGCGATCGAGAGCACCGCGTCAGCGGCCGGCTTGACCGCTTCACTCTTGACCAGCGAGTCGCTGACCTGCGAGATCAACACGGTGCGTGCGAGCAGCACGATCACGCCGGCCGTGATCGCGGCGACCCCGACGGACATCAGCGTGCGCCGCCGGTAGCCGCGGGCGAGCCAGATCGCCAGCGCATACAGAAGCGGCACGACGATCGTCAACAGCAGCGCCAGGCCCTTCAGGGCTTTACCGATGTCCTGTACGAGCTTGATCTGTTCGGACTTGAAGACTTTCAGCGTCGCGACCGACGGCGGCAGCTTGGAGGCGATGTTCGGCAACCCCAGGCGGCTGGTGATGTTCATCACGATCGACGCCAGGTCGAGCGTGACTTCCCCATGCGTGATCGCGACCGCGCCCTTGCCGCCGTTGACGATCGTCACAAACGACTGATCGGCCGCCCGGTTGGCGTGCTTCCACACTTCCTGCACGCGCGGGTTCGCGAGCGCCCGCTGCGCCGCTTCGGTCGCGAGATTCCGCAAAGCCCCCGCCAACGGGCCCGCCAACGGCGCGATCTGCGCCGGCAGCCGCGCCTTCAATTCTTGTTCCACGTTCACGTTCGCATACAGCTGATCCACGAGATAATTGGACGTCGCTTCACGCACATCAGCATTCTCCAACAGCCGCGTACTCGTATTCGCCCAGTTATCCGGGTTCAGCACCTGACGATTCGCCCACACCGCGAAAATCGCCAACACCGCCAACACCGTCGTACCCCACACCAACCCGCGCACAAGCAGCCGCCGACGCCGCGACACCGACACCCCCACAGACACAGACGACCCCCCAGCAGCAGCAGAATCCGCCGCGCCCGCGGCCCCCGCCGCGCCCCCGGCCCCCGCCGCGCCCCCGGCCCCCGCGCCGCTGGCGGGCGGCTCGGTGGGGGGTGTATCGCCTTCGTGCATCAGCTGGGAGGCTCAGGAGTCGACCGGCCCGAGCACGTCCGCGTGCTCATCGGATTTCCTCCGGCTCGCCGAGCACAGCGAGGCCGTGGATGCAGACGACGCAGATCGCGAACACGCCGAGCGACCACCACGGGTGCCCACTGGTTCCGATGTTCAGCAGGGCGGCGATGGCGCCGAGCGTGGCAGCGATGATCCCGACGACGCGGCCATAGGTTCCGCCGCTGAACAGCGAGAAGGCGGCGGTCAGCTCGATGACGCCGACGATGATCGTGATCCATCCCCACGTGTGCAGGCTCGAGAACACGTACACCGTGTTTTCCGTGAAGAATTTCGCGTTGCCCACGGCCGCAATGCCGTAGATGATGTCGAGGATCCCCGCGATCATCAGCAGGATGCCCACGAACAATGCGCTGCCGGCCCCTCTCATCTGTTGCTCCCTTCGCTCGGCGCGTTGGTAGAACGAGGCCCCAATTCTCGCCTGAGCGCGGCTCGCGGTGCATCCTCCGGATGGGGTGATGCGGGCGCCCGGAGTGGGCGTCCGTGGACGTGACGGGCCTCGGCGTCAGTGTCTCGGATCGCCTCGGCCATGAGGCTGGTCGGGAAGGGCGAGAGCCACACAGCAAGCTTGTCGCGTGGCCCAGGTAAGCGGGCCCTCGCAGTCGCTCATCCGCCGCCAGGTCAGGGCAGGCTGACAGCGGCTGGAAGTTCAGGCGCGCCGCCCCAGGTGTCGAGCTTCAGCGTGCCGTGCCGGTCGATCTCCACGAAGGCGAGGTACACGGCCGGGTCGTGGGGATCGAGCCCGGCCTCGCACGCCACGTCGCGCCCGGTCACGTGGTCCCTGGGCGTCGCTCCGAGGAGCGCTTTGGCGGCGGTGACGAGCCTCTCTACGATCGCGTTGTCGGGCGCGCTGCCGGCCAAGGAGCACAGGCTAGCGCAAACGCGCCACGCGGCCGACGCCCTGGAGCGCACTCTACGTCCGGCCCAGCGGGTCCCTGGGGTCGCCGGCGCAGCTGACGCGAAGGCATCATCCGCGGACGTGACGGATACTACGGGCGTGTCGCGACCGGTTGTGTGCGTCGTTGGGGCTGGCACCGCGGGGCTGGAGGGCCTTCTCGCGGCCCGCGAGCAGCTCGGCGCGACGGCTGAGCTTCGATTGGTCGCGCCCGAGCACGAGTTCCGCTATCGGCCCACGAGTCATGGCTCACTGTTCCGCCCCGCCCCGGAGCGCGGCCTCGCGATCGCGGACCTGGTCGCGCAGGTTGGAGCCACGTGGGTGGCCGACCGCGCGGACGTCGTTTACGAGGCGGAGCGCAACCTGCTCACCCACGACGGCGACACGGTGGACTTCGACTTCCTGCTGCTCGCCATTGGGGCGCGATCCAAGCGGGCTCTGCGCCAGGGGTACGTGTGGGAGCGTGGCGCGGATCCCGGCTTTCTCGACCAGATAATCGAGGGCATCGCCGCGGGCGAGGTGCGAAGCGTCGCCGTGGCCGTCCCCGGCGGGGCGCGCTGGCCCATACCAGCCTACGAGCTCGCTCTGATCCTGGCGTGGAGAGCTACCGGGACCGACGCTCACGTCACGCTTCTGACGGCCGAGCAAAGGCCGTTGAGCGCGCTGGGACGCGCCGCGACCGACGCCGTCTCGCGCGAGCTTGACGCTGCGGGAGTCGAGGTGGTCGCCGGCGTGGAGGTGATCGACGAGTCCGAGCGCAGCGCCCAAGCGTCGGAGCTCGCGGAGATGCTGCTCGTGCCAGAGGAGCCGGCAGAGGAGGCCGACGTGATGATCGGCAAAGCCGGCGATCCGGCGGGCGTGCAGCTGGGCACAGGCCGGGCGGCGGCGTTCGAGCGGTTGATCTCGCTGCCGACCGTCGTCGGCCCCTTCATCAGCGGGGTCGCCACCGATGCCGTCGGTCTTATCGAAGTCGACGAGGCGCTGAAGGTCTGCGGCAGCGAACGCGTGTGGGCCGCGGGCGGGTGCATCGCCGCCGCGCTCGAGCACAGCGCGCTCTCCGCTCGGCAGGCCGACGCCGCGGTCGCCGCGATCGCGGCCGCGATCGCCGGCAAGGCTCCGGCAGGCTCGACGAGGTCCTCCGAGGGCCCCGAGCTCACCGGCATACTGCTCACCGGGGCACGCGAGCAATGGCTGGCCGAGAACCCCATCGGGACGCGCGAGCCCTCCACGCGTTGCCTGTGGTGGCCCCCCGGTCGAGCGGTGGGGCACATGTTGGCCCAGCGAATCGCCGCCTGGGACCCAGCGGTACGCCAGGCGCTGCCGGGCCACCCCGGCGGGTTGGAGATCCGCATACCGGTCGCGCTGGGCTGCAGCGAAACGCCCTCGATCGGTGCCGGCTCGGAGGTGAGCGCCGAAGTTCGAACCGCGCGGCTGCGCGACATCGAGAATCGACAGCAGATGGGCCTCCAGCGACGGGAGCGCGAAGCCGCCGCCGAGCTTCAAGCTCTCAGCACCCGGCTCCAGACGTTCGCCACCCGCGAGCAGCAAGTCATCCACGAGCTGGAACAGCACGGCTACCTGCGCGATCGCGACAACGCGGCAGCGGGCTCAGCCTAGGGCGCACCCTGCGTCACCGCGCGGACCGCGCCTACGCGCCCGGTATCCGCGTCCTCAGTGGGCCCGGCATCCAGCTGACCGCGAACGTGCCCGCCGGTGCGCCGGCAAACGCACAGCCCGTCCAGACCTATATCGACCCCGGGGACATCGCCGCGCTGATCACTACCTTCAGTGAGCCTGGAAAGATCACGATCGACGGCAAGGAGGAGAAGCTGACGGCCGAGGAGGTCAAGGGCCTGCAGTTCAAGCTGAAGCTGCAGTCGTGCTTCTCTGGCTGGTTCGCGAGCTCGCTGCTCACCACCCTGAACATCACGCCGGGCGAGCAGAAGGCGACCCCCCTCGCGTTGGTGGAGTCCTCCTCCTCCGCGACGGAGTTCTCCTTCTTTCACATTCCGAACGCCGACGTGCTCGGTCCGGATGGCAAGATCGTGGTCGAGAAGAACGAGACCCCGAACCCGCAGGGCATCTCCGAGGCGACAAACGCGAACTTCTACGGGCTGACCGCATGGGAGAAGAACCCGACGACGGGCCGGACGCTGCTCGCAGGGCTGCAGCAGGCGTTCACGCTGGGGGCCAGTGAGGATTTCTCGCGCGTGATCGGGTACACGCATCCGCAGGTCATGGGCCCGGGCTTCCAGACGCTGGGGACTCCGGACCCGACCACCCCGACGACGACGCTGACCTCGCACGCCATCCCCACGGGTCAGGGGACCGGCACCTCGCCGAGCTACACCTGCACCGGTGCCGAGTTCGCGCTCTTCGATGACACCAACGGCGATGAGGTCAGCGACGGCGGTACGGCGCCGACGTTCAGCACGGGCGGCAAGTCGTACTGCATCGAGTCGATCAGCACCTATCACTGGAACGGCGGCTTCGGCGCTCCACCCGGGACTATCGCGCTGCTCGACTCCTCGGGCAGCGAGCTCGGCCCGTGGACGGCGACGGGCAGCGCCGGTCAGGCGACCGAGATGTATCCCGCCGGCGTTCCGGACGCCAACTGGACGGTCATGCCCGGCACGCCGACGGCGCCCGTCGTGATCGACGGCACCTACACCTGCAAGGACTCCGACACGGCGACCTGGTCGCAGGACGCAGCGTCCGGCGGCAAGGGGTTCTGCAAGGTGTGGGTAGAGGACGCCGAGCCGGCGCAGTGAGGCGTGCGCTCGGTCTCCTCGCGAGTTGCGCCTGCAGCCGTGCGGCCCGGCAGTCAGGGACACAGCGAGGCGGAAGGGGGGGGATTCGAACCCCCGAGACGGGGAGAACCCGCCTAACGGTTTTCAAGACCGCCGCATTCAACCGCTCTGCCACCCTTCCGCGGCTCCCGAGATGCTACGCGGTCGCCCGGCACGGCCGGCAGGCTCTAGACTGGCTGTCCGCTGTGCGTCTTCAGGGAGAGGTGGCCGAGAGGCTGAAGGCACTCGCCTGCTAAGCGAGTATGGGGGTCAAACTCCATCGCGGGTTCGAATCCCGCCCTCTCCGTCCCGTTCTGGACCTACGAGTCAGCGGCCGCGGTGGATGCCGCTCGTGACGGGCGTCTGCTCGGGCTGCAGGTCGGGGTGGTCGCGCTCGTTGAAGCGGCGCAGCCCCTCCAGGATCTCCGGGCTGTTGATGAGCGTGTTGAAGCAGGCGGCCTCGATGCGCAGGCCCTCCTCCAGCGGCAGTCCGAAACCGCGCGTGGCGGCCTCTTTGTCGGTGCGGATGGCCGGCTGCGGCAGTGCCGCCACGCGGTGGGCGAGCTCGCGCGCCCGCTGCAGGGCCTGGCCGCTGGGGACGACCTCGTTGACCAGCCCGATGGCGTGCGCCTCGGCGGCGTCGATCACCCGGCCGGTGATGATCAGCTCCATCGCGCGGCGAAAGCCGACGATGCGCGGCAGGCGCTGGGTGCCGCCGTCGGCGAGCCCGATGTTCCAGCGCCGGCACGTGACGCCGAAGGTGGCGTGCTGATCGGCGATCGCGATGTCGGTCCAGCAGCACCACTCCAGACCGCCGGCGTAGGCCACCCCGTTGACGGCGGCGATCGTGGGCTTGTAGATGTCGCTCCAGCGCGAGGGCCCGAGGACCCCGGGGCGCTCGCCGCGTGCGTGGGCCGCCTGCTCTGCAGGTGCGGCCAGCATCGGCGCGTTGCCGGCGAAGGCGTCCTTGAGGTCGCCGCCCGCGCAGAAGGCCTCCGATCCGCGCCCGGTGAGCACGCCCACGAGCGCGCTGTCATTGTCGCGAAAGCGCGTCCAGGCGGCGACGAGCTCGGCGCTCATGACGGGCCCGATCGCGTTCATGCGCTCCGGGCGGTCGAAGGTGATCGTGACGACCGGGCCGTCCTGCTCGTAGTCGACGAACTCGTACTCGCGGGCGCTCATTGCGGGCTCCTCCTCGCTGTTGACGCGGGGGAGGCTAGCCGTTGAGCTGCAGGTAGGACTGGACCCGCTCGATGCGGATGGTCGCTGTCAGGCGTCCGTCGGTCTGCACCCGGAAGAGGCGCCCGTCGCTTCTGCGCACGAGCGGCTCGGCGTGGCGAGCGCTGACCAGCGTGTGGCCCTCGGGCAGGGCCTCGATGCAGCTGATCTGCCGGCGTGTTAGCCGTCTGGTCCCGAGGATCTTGACCTCGGCCATCGGGTACCTCCTAAGCCGCCGAAGCGGCGAATCAGCTCCCTCCTGCCCTCACCTGCGGAATAGCGCAACTCCGGCTCTGCTGCCAGGCCGAACCGCCCAAATTACGGGCGAATTCTCAGCTCCCGGGGGTTTCCGGGGCGGCGACCGCGAAGACGATGTGGCGGCGAGCGAGAGACAGGTATGGGTGCAGTTCGATCGGGCCGCCCTCGATCGGCGCGACGGTCACGTCGGTGAGGGTTATGAAGTCGCGCTCGGAGGCGTTCAGCACGTCGGAGACGCGACTGCGGTAGCCGTCGCGGGCGAGCGTGAGCACGCCCTCGATGCGGTGTCGCTCGGTCTCGATCCTGATCCGCTCGCGGCGATGGTCCATCCCTGCCGCCTCGTCCTCGTCGGTGCTCATGTGCTCATTATCGGGGCTGGCCGCGCGCCGGGCGTTCAGCTGCGCTGCGATCGTTCAGCCCACGGCTCAGCGCACGACGAGGTAGGTCCTCGTGATCGTGGTTCTCCTGCCGGTCGGCCCGGCGGCCACGATCCTCACGCGCGCGCGCAGCACCCGCCGGCTGCCGAGCTCCCGGCGCAGGCGGCGCAGCGCGGTGGCGCTGAGGCGCAGGCGCAGGTGGCCGCTGAGCGACGGCGGCAGGGCACGGGCGGCGGCGATCAGTGCCACGGCGCTCGCCCGGCCGACCGGAGCGAGCGTCGCGCTCGCGAGGACCCTGCAGCTGCGCTGGCAGCTGACGAGCAGGGCGAGCGCCCCGCGGGCGAGCACCCCGGCGGCGCGCGGGATGCTGACCGAGACAACGGGCGCGACGTCCAGCGGCGGCGGCCAGGTCCCCGCGGCCAGGCAGCCGCTGGCGGCCGGGGAGACGGGGTTGAAGCGCTCGACGCGGTTGTTGTTGGTGTCGGCCACGTAGACGTCGCCGTTGCAGTCCACCGCGACCGCGGTCGGCTGGGAGAACTCGCCCAGTTCGATGCCCCGCGCGCCCCACGAGCTCAGGTAGGCGCCGCTCGAGTCGAAGACCTCGACGCGGTTGTTTTCGCTGTCGACGACGTACACGTTGCCGGCGGCGTCGACGGCGATGCCCGTCGGCGAGTGAAAGCGCCCGGGCGCGGTCCCGCGCGAGCCCCATTCGCCCAGCACGCTGCCGCCGGCGGAGAGCTTGACGACGCGGTTGTTGTTCGTGTCGGCGACGTAGAGGTTCCCGGCGGCGTCGAGGGCGAGCGCCTCGGGATGGTTGAATTCGCCGGGCCCGCTGCCCGCCGCGCCGCTGCCCCCGCCGGCCCCCCACCTGGCGATCAGGGTTCCGCCGGGGGCGTAGAGGAGGATGCGGTTGTGGTTCGTGTCGGCGACGTAGAGCTCACCCGTGGCGGCGGATACGGTGAGCGACCCCGCGCCGCTCAGCTGTGCCCCGCCGAGGTCCGCCGGGCCGCCCAGTTCGGAGAGGAACGTGTCGTCTCCCCACAGGTGCACGATCCGTTCGTTGCCCGGGTCGGCGACGTAGACCGACCCGCGCGGATCGACGGCGATGCCGGCGGGGGCGTTGAATCCTTCGCTGTGCCCCCCGGCGGTGACCCACTGCCCGAGGTAGGTGTCGCTGCCGGGGGCGAACTGCTCGATGCGGTTGCCGTCGGTGTCGGACACGAGCAGGCGGCCCGCCGGGTCGATCGCCAGGCCCTGCGGCGCGACGAACGCGGCGGGGTTGCGCGCGGGCGTGCCGATCGTGCTCAGCAGGTTGCCGCCCGGATCGAAGACCTCGATGCGATCGTTGGCGGTGTCCGCCACGTAGGTGTCGCCCGCCGGGTCGGCGGCCAGCGCGCGCGGGAAGGCGAGCTGGCCCGGTTTGGTTCCGTACCCGCCCCAGGCGCCGGCGAAGGCGAGCTGCGGGTTGAGCTTGACCACGCGGTCGTTGAGGTCGTCGGCCACGAACACGTCGCCGGCGGCGTCGAGGCTGAGACCGTAGGGGAAGCCGAACTGCCCGGGCCCGCTGCCGGCCGAGCCGGAGGCGCCGAGGAAGGCGCCTTCGGTGGTGAACTCCTCGAGGCGGTGGTTGTCGTTGTCGCTGACGATCACCTCCTGTTCGTTGGCGGTCACGGCGCGCGGGTAGGAGAACTGTCCCGGGCCGCTGCCGTAGCTGCCCCATTGCATGGCTTCCTTGCCTTCGAGGTTGAAGCGCTCGATGCGGTCGTTGCCGCTGTCGGCGACGTAGACGTCGTTGCCTGCCACGGCGATCCCGCCACCGGGGGGCTGGGTGTAGTTCTGGGAGGAGCCGAAGTTGAACTCGCCGAGTTCGTGCCCGAAGTGGCCCCAGTCGGAGATGAAGGTCCCCGCGGAGTTGAACTTCTCGATGCGATTGTGTTGCGAGTCGACGACGTAGACGTTGCCGGCGGCGTCGGTGGCCAGCCCGCCGATCGGCCCGAACTGGCCGTGGCTGGCGCCGAAGGAGCCCCACTCGGTCTCATAGGCGCCGGCGAGGGTGAACTTCTGCACCACGTAGCTCAGCTGGTCGGCGACGTAGACGTTGCCCTGGCCGTCGAGCGCGACGGCCTCGGGAAAGCGCAGCACGCCCTCGGCCCGCTGGCCGATGATGCTGGCGGAGGAGTAGGGGCAGGGACGCGCGCCGGAGCCGTAGCAGCCCCCGGCGAGGGCGTCTGCGGCGCCCAGTCCGTCCGCGGCGAGCGCGAGGCTCAGGGTCAGCAGCGCGGAGAGCAGGAGGAACGCGACGGGAGAGCGTCGCTGCAGGGGCATCACCGCAATAGAGCACATCTCGGCCGCCGATGTAGCGGTACCCCGTGCGCCGCTGCGCGCCGATGCGCCCGCCTAGAGGATGCCCTCGGGCGTGCGGGCCGGCAGGCCGGCACGGCTGCCGGGCGGCGCGACGGCGGCCCGGCCGGAGGCGGTCGGGCGGTTGCGCTCCTCGCTGACGATGTAGAGCGGGCGGTGCTTGACCTCGTCGTAGATGCGACCGACGTACTCGCCGATCACGCCGAGGGCGATCAGCTGGATGCCGCCGAGCAGCAGGATGGCGATCGTGATCGAGCTGAACCCGGGCAGGTAGGAGTCGGCGATGCGCAGGGCGATGACGACCGGGATGGCGATGAAGGCCACGCCCGCCGAGAGTAGCCCGGCGTAGGTGGCCAGCTGCAGCGGCAGGTGGGAGAAGGAGGCGATCGCGTCGAGGGAGAAGCGGAGCATCTTGCGCAGCGTGTACTTGGTCTCGCCCGCGTGGCGCGCGTCGCGCTGGTAGGAGACGGCGGTCTGGGTGAAGCCCACCCAGACGGTCATTCCGCGCAGGAAGCGCGAGCGCTCGGTCATCGCGAGCAGGGCGTTGAGCGCACGGCGGTCGAGCAGGCGGAAGTCGCCGGAGTTGGGCTCGAGGTCGACCTGGGCGAGCTTGTCGAAGAGCTTGTAGAACCAGGAGGCGGTGGCGAGCTTGAAGGCGGTCTCGCCCTCGCGCTGCTTGCGCACGGCGTAGACCACGTCCGCGCCCTGGCTCCACTGCGCGACCATGTCGGGGATCAGCTCGGGCGGGTCCTGCAGGTCGGCGTCGATCATGGCCACGACGTCGCCGACGGCGTGCTCGAGGCCGGCCGTGAGCGCGGCCTGGTGGCCGAAGTTGCGCGAGAGGTGGATGACGCGCACGCGCGGGTCGGTGGCGGCGAGGCGGTCGAGCAGCTCGGGCGTGCGGTCGGAGCTGCCGTCGTTGACGAGGACCAGCTCGAACTCGAAGTCGGCGACCGCGGCCATCGCCCGCGCGACGAAGTCCTCGACGAGGTCCTGCTCGTCATACACCGGCGCTACGACGCTCAGCAGGGTGGGGGTGCGGAGTGGTTTATCGGACATGATCGTCGCGCTCGCGGGAGCGCCCGCGCGGGCGCCCGCCTCTCAGCATCTTGGGACGAGACCCTAAGCCGAAGTTGAATTTATCGTTCATCCTGTCAATGGATGTCTTCCGAGCACACTGAGCCCCAGCGATCGCCAACCAGCGTAGCGCCCGCGGCGGGCCCTCAGCGGGCGGCTGTGCTCATCCAGTTCGTGAAGTTCGGCATCGTCGGCGTGTCGAACACGCTGCTCACGCTGATCGTGTACACGGTCCTGCTGAAGGTCTTCGGCGTGTGGTACCTGGCCGCGTCGGCGATCGGGTTCGCGGTCGGCGCCACCAACGGATTCCTGCTCAACCGCCGCTGGACGTTCCGCGAGCATGTCGGCGACGCGCTCACGCCGGTGCGTTGGGGGATCGTGCAGACCTGCGGCCTGGGCATCAACGAGGCCCTGCTCTACCTGCTGGTGCACGACGCCCACCTCGACAAGCTGCTGGCGCAGGTGTGCGCGACGGCGGTCGTCACCGTCACGACCTTCGCGGCGAACCGGGCGTGGACCTTCCGCGTGCACGCGCCCGTGGCGGTGGCAGACGGGGAAGGGTGAGCGCGGGGCTCTCTTGCGGGAGACAATCCCGCTTCGCTCAGCGAATCGGGCGTCGTGGGGCCGGTCTCATCGCCCGCCTTCCGCCCCCCGCCTAGCGGAAGACGGCCAGCAGCGACAGCCCCGCGGGGATGCGCCCGCCGCGCGCGATCAGCGCGGCCTCGAGCGCGAGCGGGCGCTCGAGCAGCCAGTTGAGCGGCTCCGGGGGGACCCACAGGTCGAGGCTCGACTCGGTCGTCCTGGTGTTGAAGCGCTCCAGCAGGCGCAGCACGATCGCGATCGGCAGCAGCAGCGAGTTGAAGTAGGTCGTGCGCACCTGCTCCCAGCCGGCCTGCTCGGCCACGCGTTGCAGCGAGCGGCGGGTGTAGCGGCGATGGTGGTGGTTGATCTCGTCGTGGGCGCTCCACAGCCAGGGGTAGGCGGGCACCGTCACGAGCAGTGACCCGCCCGGAGCGACCGTGCGGCGCAGCTCGCGCAGCGCGCCGAGGTCGTCCTGCAGGTGCTCGATCACGTCGAGGCTGACCGCCAGATCGAAGCTGTCAGCGGGGAACGGCATCTCGAGCACCGAGCCGCCGACGACCTCGCCGACGTGGCGCTGGAGGGCGAGCTCGACGCTCGTCTGCGAGAGCTCGACGCCGGTGACGGTGCCGTGGCGTGCGAGCTCGACCATGTTGCGCCCGCTCCCGCAGCCGGCGTCGAGGATGCGCGCGCGGGCGGGCAGCCGCAGGCCGGCGATGACGCCCTCGAGCACGGTTCGCCGCCCCCGGTACCACCAGTGACGATCCTCGGCCTGGTGCGTTTGCAGCTCGTAGTCGCGGTCCATCCGGCAGCATCCTTCCCTAAAGGTCACCCTCGGCGCGGTGCGCCTGCGCGGCGGGGGGCCGCCGCGGCGGCCCGCAGGCGCCGCCGATCGAGCCGCCGATCGAGCGGCCGCTCGAGCCGCCCCCCGCGCCGGGCCGCTGGCGCGCGCCGCGAGAGCGCGTTCAAGATGTCGGCCGCACGGCGGACCCGGCCTGGCGGCGGCGGGCGCTCATCCCGCCGGCGCGAGGGCCGAGCGCAGGAAGTCCACGGTGCGCTCCCAGGATGTCTTTGCGAGGGCGGGGTCGTAGGTTCCCAGGCGGTTGCTGTCGTTGAAGAACGCGTGCCCGGCGCCCTCGTAGTAGTGGAAGGTCACGTCGACGCCCGCGTCGCGCAGTTCGGCCTCCAGCGACTCGGCGGCGTCGAGGGGGATGAATGCGTCGGCGGTCCCGAAGTGGCCGAGCACGGGACCGCGGAGCCCGGAGAAGTCGGGCTTGCCGTGCGGCATCACGTAGTAGTAGCTGACGGTGGCCGTGATCTGCGGACAGGTGGCAGCAGCCCACACCGCCAGGCCGCCGCCGAGGCAGAATCCGACGGCGCCGACGCCGGTGCCCTCGACTCCGGGCTGGGCGAGCAGGTACTCGGCCGCGCCGCACATGTCCTTCTCGGCCTCGCTCATCGAGAGCGCCATCATCTTCTGTTCGGCCTCGCTCGGCTGGGTGGTGGTCTCGCCGCGGTAGAGGTCGGGGGCCAGCGCGAAGAAGCCCTCGGCTGCCAGCCGGTCGCAGACCGAGCGGATGTGCTCATCGACGCCCCACCACTCCTGCAGGACGATCGTGGCCGGACCGCTCTCCCCCGCGGGCACGGCCAGATAGCCGGGGGCTGGGCCGGCGCTGGTGGGGAACTCGATATCGGGCATCTATTGGCTCCTTGGGTCCGTGGCTGTGGATCGGCGCCCGGCGAGGCGCCGCGCTGGGCGCCAATCCTTGCACGGCTGCCGCCAGCGGGCACGCTAAGCTGGATGTATGCAAACGCAGGCAGATCGTGCGGCCGAGAAGCGGCGTGCGAAGCTGGAGGACGTGCAGCGCCAGCTCGATGAAGGCACGCTCACCATTCGCAAGATGACCGCGCAGGAGCGCAAGCGCTTTCCGCCTCCGGCGACGCGGCCCGCCAAGGCGCGGCGGCGCTAGCGCCCGCCGCGCAGGGCGTGGCCGCCCGCGGCGCTCGCGGTCCGTGTCCGCGCAGTTTGCGTCAAATTGCACATCTTTTGGCCGTTTCGGTTGTTAGGGTCTGAAAGCTCGTCGGCCGCCTGGGGCCGGCAGGGGGCAAACGACCGAATGGGAGACATCGTGCGGGCAATGCTGGCGTTCATCACGGGGGCGATCTGTGCGTTGGGCGTCCTGCTGGGGGTGTCTCCGGCGCTCGCGGCGCCGGTGTCGGTCGGGCATTCGGGCTGGCTGTGGGGAGACCCCGTCCCGCAGGGCAACACACTCAACGACGTGGTCTTCCTGGGTGCGCGCGGGTTCGCCGTGGGCGAACTCGGCACCGTCCTGCGCTCCGAAGACAGCGGCAACACCTGGATCGGGCTGCCGAGCGGAACCGGCGCGGACCTCGGTCAGGTGCAGGAGGTGAACGCCAACACGGTCGTGGTGGGCGGCGGCTGTGCGGTGCGCGAGTCCGAAAACGCCGGCGCGAGCTTTCACCGCCTGCCGGTGAACGATTCGGAAACGAGCTGCGCCACACCGATCGCGTCGTTCTCGTTCTTGAGTCCGAGCACCGGCTTCGTCGAGCAGTCCGATGGCACGATCTTCCTGACCACCGACGGCGGGCAGACGGTTGCGCCGAAGACGCCGGTGCCGCTCAACGGCTCGAGCGCGGGGCGCATCAGCTTCATCTCGCCGACGGTCGGCTTTGCGCTCACGAGCGGGGCCGGCGGCGGTCACATCTATCGCACGGCCGACGGCGCGGGTTCGTGGAGCCTGGTGGCGACCACGCCGGCCACGCTGTCGGACCTGGAGTTCGTGAGCGCCACGACCGCGTATGCGGTCGGCGCCAACAACACGCTGCTGAAGAGCACCGATGAAGGCGTGACCTGGAAAGCGCTGCCGCTCGCCCTGCCCGCCGGCAGCCCGGCCGAGTCGCTCACGCAGATCTCCTGCAGCGATGTCATGCACTGCCTGATCGCGACCGCGCCGGCCGCGGCGCCCAGCACGAACGTGCTCGTGCGCACGACCGACGGCGGGGCGACGGGCGCGCTCGTCTCGCCGTCACAGCAGAACCTCCTGTCGGTCGCGTTCGCGACCGCCTCAAACGCGGTCGCCGTCGGGCAGGGCGGCGAAACGGTGCTGTCCTCCGACGGTGGCACCACGTTCCCGACGCAGATCTCTCACAGGCTCGGCGCGGCCTTCCCCAAACTGATCAGGATCGGCCAGTCGGCGATGGACGCCTACGCGCCCGGGCAGGCCGGGCAGATCGCCGCGACGACCAACGGCGGCGCGAGCTGGGGGCTGTTGCGGGTGCCGACCTCGGCGGAACTGGTGGACGTCGGATTCCCGACGACCGAAGTGGGCTACGCGGTGAACATCGACGGCACGGTCTTCCGCAGCGCGACGAGCGGTCTGACGTGGTCGATCCTCAACTCCGGCGGGGGCGCGCCGACCGCGCTGCTGGCGCCCAACCCGAGCACGGTGCTGCTGCTCGGGCCCAAGGGAGTGCGCCGCTCGACCAACTCGGGCGCGAGCTTTGCGTCCGTCAACGCGAGCATCGTGATCTCTCACAAGCACGGCAAGGCGATCAAGACGAAACTCTCGACCTTTGACCTCTCTGGGGGAGCGCAGCTCGTCGGTACGGCGATATTCGCCTGGAGCGCCGAACTGCTCGAGTCGACCAACGGTGGTACCAGCTGGACGCTGATCCCGCGTCCGCTGCCCAAGCGTACGATCAGCTCGGTCTCCTTCATCAGCCCGACCACGGGCTATGTGGTCTCCTCCGGGCGCCTGTTCTTCACCCGCAACAGCGGTCGCAACTGGAGGGAAATCGTCTCGGTGGGCACCTCGGCGATCGGCGGCGCGCAGGGCCTGTCCTTCAGCAGCGCCTCCGACGGCTATCTGCTGAGCAAGTTCCACGGCGCGGGCAAGTTCCCACTGCGGACCGAAAACGGCGGGCGCTCGTGGACGCCGGAGATCACCCCGGTTGCGATCACCGCGGTGACTGCCGCCGGTTCGGTCGACTACGCCGCGGGTGCGACCGGCGGCCTCTTCGACACGACCGACGGCGGCTTGAGCGCGAACGCCTCGACGCTCACGTTGGCGATCTCGGGCGCCCACAAGCTGAGCGTGGCCAAGCTGAAGAAAGCCGGCGGCAGAGTGCACCTGGGCGGGACACTGACCCCGGCGGTCGGCGGTGAGGAAATCCTGATCTCCTACATGAGCACCGGCGGCGGCTGGCATTCCAAGGTGGTGGACGCGAGCTCCACCGGCGCGTTCACGCTGACCCTCCCCGGCATCAAGGCGAGCACCGATTTCGTGGCGCAGTGGAGCGGCAACGACGTCGACAGCGGTGCGGGGACGGCGGCGACGGTGCTGACGGTGACGCGCAAGTAGAGGCTCAGCGCGCGAGCGAGAGCACGTGGGCCTGGGCGGGGTCGAGGCGGCCGTCGAGCAGGTCGAGGTAGGCGTGCTGCAGTGCCTCGGGACCGCTTTCCTCGAGGATCTCGAGCCAGCCTTCGCTCCACTCGACATACGGACGCCAGGCCTCGGCGAGCCGCCGTTCGAGGCCCTCGCGTCCCCAGTCGGCCGTGCGCTTGCCGGCGCGGTCGGGCGCGAAGAAGAAGGTCGGCCGCGGTCCGGGCAGCGACTCCGGGACCTGGCCCATCTGCTCGTGGTGGGTGGCGCCGACGACCGCCGAGTGGACCAGTTCCTCGCCGTAGTGGCCGTGCACGGCGGCGCGCACAGCCGCATCCCCGGCCATGTCCACGTAGACCGCGCGCCCCTGCGGCAGGGAGTCGAGCTCGTCATAGGAGACGATCTGGTCATAGACCTCGAGGCGCCGCGCGAAATCGGTGCTGCGCGCGGAGGTGAGGCCGATCACCTCGATGCCCTCGCGCAGCGAGAGCAGGTAGGCCAGCGCGCTCGCGGTCTTGCTCGAGGCGCTCGATAGGACTACCGCGCCGGCGCCGAACAGCGCGGCTTCATCGAGGAAGTCGTCGATCAGGTAGGAGGTGAAGAACAGCGGGCGCAGCAGCATCTGCGCCTCCTCGTGCTCGGCCTCGTACACGGGGTCGGCGGCGACGTTGGCGTAGCTGTTGTAGGCGGGCGGCAGCGGCGCCCTGTGCGCGGAGGCGTCGATGAAGCCCTGCGCGCTCACCCGCGCCGGCGTGACGAGCAGCTCGCTCGAGGGCGGCAGGTAGCCGAACACGCGGGTGCCGGGCTCGAGCGCGTCCACGCGGCTGGCGCTCACCGCGGCGAAGCCCCACACGGGCATGCGACCCCAGCCGTCCTCGGCGGGGAAGAAGTTCCAGTAGGACATCGCCTCGCCGAACATCGCGTAGGTGATGTTGTTGCTCGTCAGCCCGAAGCGCTCGAGTGCGAGCAGCGCCTGGCCCGGCGCCAGCTCAGGCGGCTCCTCCTGCTCGAAGCGGCAGCGGTGGAGGTCGTCCTTGGCGATCAGGAAGTCCACGCACCCGCCAGCTTATGCCCCTGGCTCGCCGTCGAAGTAGCCGACCCCGCCGTCCGCGCGAGGCGCCGATGTTCGCAGACTGCGCCGGCGGCCCGGCGCCCGGCGCTCAGCGGGCGCCGGCGCGTGGCGCTCAGCGGGCGCCGGCGCGTGGCGCTCAGCGGGCGCCGGCGCGCGGCGCTCAGCGGGCGCCAGCGCGCTCACAGCGGCGGCACGGAGGCGCTCACAGTTGCAGCACGGAGCCCTGCACGGCGAGGGACACGCCCGGCGCGCCGTCCAGGCGGTGGGCCAGCTCGTCGAGGGCCTCGTCGGTGCGGTCGGGCCGGTGGTGGAAGAGCACGACCCCGTGCGCCCCGGCGTGGCGCCCCAGCTCGACCGCGTAGTCGGACGCGGCGTGCCCGAACTCCCCCTCGACCATGAGCTCGTGGTGGCCAATCAGGTGGGCGTCGTGCAGCAGCACGTCGGCCCCGGATGCCAGCTCGATTGCGTCGGGGTGGTACACGCCGTAACCGTCCGGCCCCTCCCCCAGCGCGCTCGGGCAGTGGTCGGGAATGTAGGCGAGCGTCGAGTGTCCGTCGCTGATCCGGTAGCCGAACGTGCGGCCCCCCTTGTGGGGAACCTCGCGAGCGAGCACGGTGAAGCCCTCGAATGCGTACTCGCCGGGGGTGAGCGTCCCGAACGTCCACGCGCCGCGCAGCTGGGTCGGCGAGATCGGGAAGTGGGGCGGCGACATCGAGCGCTCGAGCACGGCCGCGGCCCCGATCCCGTTCTCCTGCTCGGGCAGGAACAGGTCGATGCGCGCGTCCTCGCGATCGCCCGCGCGGAAGAACGGCAGTCCCTGGAAGTGATCCCAGTGCAGGTGGGTGAGCAGGATCGTGCCATCGAAGGAGCGGCCGTCGAGCAGCTGCGTGGCAGCGCGCAGCCCCGTGCCGGCATCGAGCAGGAGCGTGGGGATCTCGGCGTCGTCGTGGGCCACGGCGACGCAGGAGGTGTGACCGCCGTAGCGCAGGAAGTCAGGCCCGGGCGAAGGGGTCGAACCCCGCACCCCGCAGAGATGAACCCGCACGGATGCTCAGCCCCGCACGAGCTGTTCGGGGCGGCGCGAGGTGAATGAACTTTGATGACGCATGGAGGCTGTCTGCGCCTCCGAGGAGGCCACTTTGCGAGCGTTGCCCCCGACGGGCAAACTCAGCGCGGGAGCTTACCATCGGCCGGACGCCCCTGCCCCACCTCAGCGTCCCCGCCGGCTTGCTCCGCGACCGTCGCAGCGGTCTCTTCCGCCTCCTCGGCGTCCCCGCGCTCCGCCTGCCCTGCACCCTCGTGCCCCGCTTGCTCTGCCGTCTCCGCGCCGGCGGCCTGCGGGGCGATCGTCCAGACGGCCAGCTTGTGGGTGCGACCGCGGACATCGAACTCTCCGACGAACTGCAGCTGATCCCGCCCGGAGTGCATGCGCTCGCGGGTTGAGCCGGCGATGAACAGCATCGCGGGGCTGTTCTTGGTCATCCCCTCCAGCCGCGAGGCGGTGTTTGTGGTGTCGCCGATCGCCGTGTATTCAACGCGTTGTTCGGATCCCACGTTGCCGGCCATCACCGGGCCGCTGTTCAGCCCGACGCCCATTTCGAAGTTGCGCTCAAAGCCCTGCTCGGTGAGCCACGCGTTGAAGCGATCCAGCCGCGCGCCGACCATCTCCTTCGCGGCGACCAGCGCCCTGTCGGCGTGGTCCTCCTGCTCCAGCGGCGCGCCGAAGACGGCCATGATGCCGTCGCCCATGTAGGAGATCAGCGTTCCGCCGGCAGCCAGGATCGCCTCGGTCATCTCGTTTAGGTAGTAGTTGATGACCTCGATCACGCGCGCCGCCGGCTCGGTCTCGGAGAAGCTCGTGAAGCCGCGCAGATCTGAGAACAGGACCGTGCAGTCGCGTTCCACGCCGCCGAGGCGCAGGTTCTCGTTGGTGCTGGCAAGCACCTGCTCGACGGCGTCGGCGGGGACGAAGCGCGAGAACATGTCGCGCACCCGTTCGCGCTCGATCGCCTCGCCGACGTAGAGGACCGCGAGCGTGCCGAGCGTGCCGATCGCGAGCGCGAGCAAGGGGTAGACGAAGGTGACGATCCGGCCGCTGTTGAACGCGATCTGGACGGCGACGGTGAAGACGGCCGCAAGCGCGAGGGCGTCGAACAGCGAGCGCCAGCGACGCACGCGCAGGCTGCCGAGCGGCACCGCCACGCCGAGCAGCACGATCAGCGCCAGGTTCAGCCACCCGGGGGCGCTACGCAGGGGAACCCCTTGCAGCAGCGTCCGCGTCGCGTTCGCGAGGACCTCCGGCCCCGGCATCACCCCCGAGCCGCTGGTGGCGGTCGTGTGGACATCCTGCAGCACGCCCGCCGAGGCACCGACGATCACGATCTTGCCGCGAAACAGACCCGGCGGGAACTTCCCCTGCAGCACCCTCGAGTAGGAGATCGACGTGAACGTCCCCGGCGGGCCGGCGAAGTCGATCGGCAGCAGTCCGTCTTCGAACGTCGACGCCGGGGTCGCACGACCGGTGGAGACCTCGGCGGTGACCACGGGAAAGCTCTGCAGGCCGTCGAGGGAGTAGGCGAAGCGGCGCACGGCGCCGTCGGAGTCCTGCACCAGGATCGCCTCAGCCGCTCGCGCGCCGACTTCGTGCAGGTGTTCTGCGCCGCCGAGGATTTCGGTTTCGCCGTGCCGCCCGATTTCCGTGGCGGCGAGCACCGTTTTGCCATGTGCCCGCCCGATCGCATCGAACAGCGCGAGGTCGTCCGCTTCGTCGGTCGCGTGCGCGAATTCGATGTCCATCGCGATCGTCTGGGCGCCGGCGGTGCGCAGACGATCGATCACCTGCGCGTCGTAGCGGCGCGGAAACGGCCACTCGGCGTGCAGGTGCAGTCGCGTGAGTTCCTGGAAGGTGTTGTTGTCGACCTCGACGAGCACGATTCCCGCGGGGGTGCGTTCGCTGCCGCGAATCGAGAATCGCGCGTCGATGGTCTGCAGTTCGCTGCGCCTCAGCAGGTGCGTGGCGTAGGCGGCGACACCCACGCCCGCGGCCAGGACCGCGACCGCCAGCAGCCCCACGAGCTTTCGCCGCTGTGAGCGTGAGCCTCCCATGTCATGGTCTCGATCTCGGCACCCTCGGCTCCCCGGCGCATGTGGCCCCCCGGCGCGCCGATGCTAGCCGAAGGCCCGGGGCCGGGTGCCACCGGCGCCGGCGCTCGCCTGCACAGCCGCTTTGGCCACGTGGCCAAAAACGCCCTGAACATGCGCCTTCCGCCTTGTGCTTGGCTCAGTCGCCGGGGTAGAATGTGGCACGCCGGTGCCGTGAGCGTTGCTTCCGCGTGCTTGCCGGGGGGTGAAAGGACCTGCGAGAAAGGACGTAATACGCCGGTGTTGATTGGTCGTCTGCAAATAGCGACGAACCGTTCTGTGGGACGTTCGCGGCGGATCCTCGCGGGCCCGGTCGCTGCCGGGCGCGCGGTGCCCCCTGGCCGCGCTGCGGTCCCGCGACGTCATGCGCTCCCGCGCAACGCTGCGCTGGCGTGGCGCGCGCTCGCGGCGGCGGCGCTGCTGTCGGTCGCGATCGGGGCGGCGCTGAATCAGGGGCTGGTCGCCAAGCGCTCCGCGGTCCACCCGGGCGCCTCGCGACTCGTGGGCCTGTCGAGCCTGCCGCTGGCCGCGCAGGGGCCGATCTCTGCGGCGATGGGGGCGGACAGCCCGGCCTACCGGGTGAGCGCCTCGGCTGCCGGCCTCGAGGCGAGCAACCCTGCTCAGCACCTGCGCGCAGGCTTCGGACGCTCGGGCACGAGCATCCGCTCGGGCGCCCTCGAGGCACAGCTGGGCTTGCGCGCCGTGGGCTACGGCGGCTCGCTCGCGCCCGTCGGCGAGCCGAGCCCGCGCGCCGCGGGTAACCGCGTGGTCTATGCACACGGCGCTGTGAGCGAGTGGTATGCCAACGGCCCGCTGGGGCTCGAGCAGGGCTTCACCCTCACGCGAGCGCCGTCGGTGAATGCGGCCGGCCCGTTGACCCTGTCGATCGCGCTCTCGGGCAACGCGCGCGCTGCGCTGAGCTCTGGCGGGCAGAGCCTCACGCTCAGCCGCTCGGGCGCTCCTTCGCTCCGCTACGGCGGGCTCGCTGCGACCGACGCCAAGGGCCGGGCTCTGCGCAGCTGGCTCGAACTCGACGCCGGGCGGGTGCTGCTGCGCGTCGATGCGCGCGGCGCGCGCTACCCGCTGCGGATCGACCCGCTCGTCGAACAGGCGAAGCTCGAAGGCGACCTCGGCAAGGTGCGCTTCGGGCGCAGCGTGGCCCTGTCTGCGAATGGGAACACCGCGCTGATCGGCGGCCCCCGCGTCTTCGGCGAAGTCGGCGCCGCGTGGGTGTTCACGCGCTCGGGCTCGACCTGGACCGAACAGGCGAGACTCGAAGGCAGCAAGGAAGCCACGGACTTCCACTTCGGCCGCAGCGTCGCGCTGTCGGGCGACGGCAACACGGCCCTGATCGGTGACCCTGGCAGCGAAGAAGGCACCGGGTCCGCGTGGGTGTTCACGCGCTCGGGCTCGAGCTGGACGCAGCGGGCAGAGCTCACAGGCGGCGGCGAGATCGGCGCCGGCCAGTTCGGCGCCCGCGTCGCGCTCTCCGGCGCGGGCACCACGGCCCTGATCAGCGGCTCTGCCGACAACAGCAGCGCCGGCGCCGCGTGGGTGTTCACGGGCGCGGGCTCGAGCTGGACGCAGGCGGCGAAGCTCGAAGGCGGTGGGGAGACCGGCAGCGGCAAATTCGGTCGCAGCCTGGCGCTTTCCTCCGACGGCGGCACGGCAGCGATCGGCGGCCTCGCAGAAGACGGCAGTGTCGGGGCTGTGTGGGTGTTCACGGCCCCGGGCTGGACCCAGCAGACGAAACTCGAGCAGGGCGGAGAATCGCGCAGCGGCGAGTTCGGCGGCAGCCTGGCGCTGTCGGCCGACGGAAGCACCGCCCTGATCGGCGTCGTGCAGGACAGCAGCCGCGCCGGGGAAGCGTGGGTGTTCACCCGCTCGGGCGAAGAATGGACACCGCAGGGTCCGCCGCTCAACGGAGGCCCGGAAGAGAGCGGGGAAGGCGCCTTCGGCGCCAGCGTGGCGCTCTCCTCCGAAGGCGACATCGCCCTCATCGGTGGGCCCGAAGATGGTGCGGGCCAGGGGGCTGCGTGGCTGTTCACGCGCTCGGGCTCGACCTGGAGCCAGCAGGGCAAGAAGCTCACCGGTGGGGGGGAGGTGGGCGCGGCTGAATTTGGCTGGAGCGTCGCGCTGTCGGCCGAAGGCAGCACGGCGTTGATCGGGGGCCTCGCGGACGCCGAAAGCGCCGGGGCGGCCTGGGTCTTCGCCTCGCCGCTGCCGTCGGTCACGAAGGTCGAACCCGGCGAAGGCCCCGCCACCGGCGGTACGCCGGTGACGATCAGCGGCAGCGAATTCACGAAAGCTGCGACGGTCAGCTTCGGCTCTACCGAAGCCGAAGACGTGCAGGTCGAATCCCCCACACAGATCAGCGCGATCGCCCCGCCGGGCACAGGCAGGGCGGACGTGACCGTCGCGACCGCCGGCGGCGTGAGCCCCACCGGCGCGGCCGATCGATTCAAGTACGTGCCGTCGGTCACGAAGGTCGAACCCGGCGAAGGCCCCGCCGCGGGCGACAAGGCGGTGACGATCACCGGCACGGGGTTCAGCAGCACCTCGACCGTGAGCTTCGGCTCAAACGAATCCGAAGCCGTGCAGGTCGAATCTCCGACGGAGATCAGGGCCGTCGCGCCGGCAGGGTCGGGAACGGTCGACGTGGTCGTGACGACCGCGGGGGGTGAGAGCGCCAAGGGCCCGGCCGACCATTTCACCTACGAACCGCCCGTCGCCGAACCCGAACCCGAACCCGAACCCGAACCGACTCCCAAGTCGCCGACCCAGCTGCTCACGGGCGGCGGCGCGCCGCCCGGCGGTGGGTCTGCGGGCACCGGCATCCTGCCGTTCGTCTCGGTAGTCGCGCCACCGCCCACGCTCGGCGTCAGCGGCAACGTCGCGCCTGTGTCGGGCAACGTGTACGTGCGCGTGCCGGGCACTCCCGGCTTCGTGCTGCTCTCCTCCCTCCGCCAGGTGCCGTTCGGCACCGTCATCGACGCGCGCCACGGGACGGTGAGCGTGACCACGATCGGCCCCAACGGCCACGTGCAGACGGGTCAGTTCTACGCCGGCGAGTTCGTGCTCTCCCAGGGCGCCAACGGCAAGGTCGTGGCGACGCTCGTGGGCGGGAACTTCAACATCTGTCCGACGGCGACCGAGCGCAGCCACCTCGCGAGCATCAGCTCCAGGCGCGCGTCGGGCAAACACGTGGTGCGCAAACTGTGGGCCAACGCCCACGGCAGCTTCTCGACCAAGGGCAATTACGCGGCCGGCGCGGTGCAGGGCACGAAGTGGGTGACCGAAGATCTCTGCGACGGCACGCGCATCAGGGTCACGCGCGACAAGGTCAAGGTGACCAACCTCGTGACCCACAAGACCATCGAGGTGTTCAACCGCCACAGCTACCTCGCAAAAGCGCCGTGAGCCGCCGACCTCGGCCTCGGGGAGTAGCGCGGCGAGTTTCGCCTATGCGTTTCGCTCGACCCAGCTAGTCGGCGAACTCCGCCGGGCGCTTCTCCAGGAAGGCGCCGATCGCCTCCGGCACCGCCCGCCCGAACGTGGCCATGATCTGCTGGCGGTCCTCGTATTCGACCGCCGCCTGCTCGGAGGGGATCTCGAGCGCCGCCCACATGCCCTGCTTGGTCAGGCGCACCCCCCAAGGCGAGAGCGAGGCGATCTGCTCCGCGGCCGCCCGTGCCCGCTCGAGCAGTCCGCCCTCGCCGACCACGTCGGCGATCAGCCCGATTCGCAGCGCCTCCTCCGCATCGACGCGGCGCCCGGTCAGCATCAGCTCGTGCGAGCGCGAGGCGCCGATCAGCCGCGGCAGCAGCCAGCTCGTGCCCATGTCGCAGTTGGAGACGCCGATGTTGATGAACGCCACGCGGAAGACGGCCTCGGGCGCCGCGTAGCGGATGTCGCAGCCGAGCGCCAGCGCGAGGCCGAGACCGGCGGCCGGCCCGTTGACGGCTGCGATCACAGGCTGCGGCAGCGCGCGCAGCTCGAGCACCAGGCGCGACATGTGCTCCTGGTTGGCGAGGCGATCGCGTGACTCGTCGCTGCCGTCGTTGCCGGGCGCGGCGCCGTAGCCGTGGAGGTCGACGCCCGCGCAGAAGCCGCGGCCGGCGCCGGTGAGGATCACCGCCCGGCAGGAGCGGTCGATCGCGATCCGGCGCAGCTCCTCGTGCAGCCCCTCGCACAGCTCGGAGGTCATCGCGTTGAGCTGATCGGGCCGGTTGAGCGTCAGCAGCCGGACCTGCGCGGCGGGTTCCTCGACAAGCACCGGTGCGGCCATGCCCGCATCCTATTCCCGCCCGCCCGCACGCGGCAGGCTCAGGCGCGCGGGTAATGGAAGGCCTGCGTCTCGGAAGGCCTGCGTCTCGCTCACCTTGGCGACCAGCCCGCCATCCTCGCGCGCGAGCTCGCTCCCGGCCGCGAGCAGCTCGATCCCGAGCAGGACGGCGGGCGGCAGGAGCTCGCGCAGCTGGGAGGGGTCGGGGCGCTCGGGCATCGCGAGCAGGTATACAGCCCCTGTGGGAGTGAGCCGGCCGAAGGTGGCGGTCGTGGGCCACGTCGAGTGGGTGCAGTTCGCGCACGTCCCGCACGTGCCCCGCGCCGGCGAGGTGCTGCACGCGAGCGCCCCGTTCGCCGAGCCGGCGGGTGGCGGGGCGGTGGCGTCGGTGCAGCTCGCGCGTCTGGCCGGCGAGGCCGCACTCATCACCTCACTCGGCCGGGACGACCTCGCCAGCCGCTCGATCCTGTGCCTGGGCGAGCTCGGCGTGGTCGTCCACAGCGAACGGGTATCAGCCGCCACGCGTCGTGCGGTGACGCTCGTGGACGACGCGGGCGAGCGCACGATCATCACGCTCGGGCCGCGCCTGGAACCGCGCGGGGAGGCAGCGGCGGTCGACTGGGGCGCGCTCGCGAACGCCGACGCGGTCTATTTCACCGCCGGCGATGAGGCCGCCCTGCGCGCTGCGCGCGCGGCCGCGCGCGTGCTCGTCGCCAGCCCGCGGGCGGGGCACGCGCTCGGGCACGGCGTGCCGCTCGATGCGCTCGTCCTGAGCGGAGACGACGAGATCGAGCGCAGGGCGCTCGGCCGGGCCCGCGAGGAAGCCGAGCTCGTGCTGTTCACCGAGGGCGAGCGCGGCGGCAGCTACCGAACACGCGGCGGCGAGACGGGCCGCTGGGCCGCCGTCGCGCCGCCCGGCGAGCGGGTCGACTCATACGGCTGCGGGGACTCGTTCGCGGCCGGTCTCACCTTCGCGCTCGGCGCCGGCCTCGAGGTCGCCGCCGCGCTCGTGCTCGCCGCCCGCTGCGGCGCGACGTGCCTCACCGGGCACGGCCCCTACGAGCGGCAGCTGAGCGCCGAAGATCTCCCGCGGGGCGAGAACTGAAAGGATGCCGGCCGTGGCGGAGATGGACTTCGAGCAGATCACGGCGGAGCTCGACGAGAGCATCCTCACGATCACGCTGAACCGGCCCGAGCGCCTGAACGCGTGGACGCCGGTGATGGCGCGCGAGCTGATCGCGGCGTTCGACCGCGCCGACGCCGACGATGAGGTCCGCGCGGTGATCGTCACCGGCGCGGGGAGGGGGTTCTGCGCCGGCGCCGACCTGGCGGCGGGCGGGGAGACCTTCGACTACCGCGCGCGGGGGCAGACCGAGGCGGTGCCGCGCGACAACGGTGGGCAGCTTACGCTGCGGATCTTCGAATCGACCAAGCCGGTGATCGCCGCGATCAACGGCCCGGCCGTCGGCGTGGGGGCCACGATGACGCTGCCGATGGACATCCGCCTAGCGTCAGAGGATGCGCGCATGGGGTTCGTGTTCACGCGCCGGGGGATCGTCCCGGAGGCCGCCTCGAGCTGGTTTCTGCCCCGCGTCGTAGGGATCAGCCGCGCGATGGAGTGGGTCGCCACGGGCCGCGTGTTCTCCGCCCGGGAGGGGCTCGAGGGTGGCCTGCTGCGCAGCCTGCATCCGGGCGGCGAGCTGCTCGACGCGGCCCGCGCGCTGGGCCGCGAGATCGCCGAGAACACCGCGGCGGTCTCGGTCGCGCTGGCGCGGCAGATGATGTGGCGGATGCTCGGCGCCGAGCATCCGATGCTCGCCCACAGGGCCGACTCTCGCGGCCTCTTCCAGCGCGGCCAGTCCGCCGATGCCGTCGAGGGCATAACCGCCTTTCTCGAGAAGCGCCCCGCGCGGTTCCCCGATCGCGTCAGCGACGGGCTGCCGGAGATCATGCCCGGATGGACGGCGCCGGCGTTCGAGTAGCCGGCTCCTTCGACGTCGAGCAGCCGCTCAGGGCTGGCTGGCGCCGCGCGTCTGGACGCCTTGGCCAGGCTCTGGCTCAACGGCGTCAGTGACGATCAGAACGCGCGCAGCACCCGTGTTTGGCAGGAGCTCGACTGCCTCGGCACCAGGGATCACCTTGGTGAGCTTGCCCACGTCGTCGAGCACATGGATCACGACTTCGTTCGTCTGAGGGTCGTCGATGGCCTTGACACGCGTGCCGTGGCAGACCGCGGTGCCGTCGGTGCGCTGGACGTGGGTCGCGCCCAGGCCCTTTCGAAGCTCCTCCCGGTCCTCGAAGGTCAAGTGCATACCCGCTAGCCCCACGGCCTCGAAGGCGTCGGCGCGGTCGGCGTACATCTCCCAGCGGACGATCTTCCCGTCGCGAAATGTGAAGACGTGACCGGAGGAGTGCTCGATCTCCTCCGCGCTGCCCTGCCGACGCCCGTAATCGGTCTGCAGGAGAAGAACTCGATCTCCGCGGTCGACGGCTTCCTGGGGCTCTGATCGGTGCGTCGCCCACGGCGCGTACCGGTCACGCAATGCGGCCCTCAGGCCAGCCAGACCGGAGTACGTCTGCTCCCCGTCATGCAGACCTCGGGAGACGCACTCGAAGTCGCGGTGGAAGAACGGGGCCAGGGTCGCGAGCCACGCCTCCGCCTGGTCGTCGTCTCGGACGAGTTGCGCAATATTCACGTCCGGACTCGGATGCAACCCCAGCACCGTCTCAACGTTCTGATGCGACATCGCCTTCCTCTCGACTAGCGTTCGCGTTCACCGGGCGCCCTGTCCAGTATTCCGCCTTCCGCTCGCCAGCTCTAGCCAATCCATCGCCCACCACTTCTGTGGCATCACGTCGAGAACGACAGTTCGGTCGTCGTCTGTCCTGATCACCGTGGCAGTCTTGCCCGAGTGGGGCGTCATATCGGGCGTCCAATTGACGCTCTGAGTCCTATCCGTAATGAAAGGCTCTTGCGGCTGCTCCGGGATCTTGACGATGTCGCCCACTTTGAAGGTCCTTCGGCGACGTGACGCCGCTTTGGCTTTTGCTGTGGCCTTTCCTGCTTTGCCCGCTGCAGCCGACCGAGTCGGACTGGGTGCAGGCTCTTTTCGGGTGCGTGCGCGACCCTGGGTGCCTTTGCGCGCTCCCGCGGCGCCTCGCGCGTTCGCTCCCGTCTTCGCCCTCTCGGCGGCCTCGGCCAGATAGGCGTCGACATCATTGAGATCGCGTGCTAGCCCCTTGGCTAGAGGAGCAGGAAGGTCATTTGCCCCGACGTGCAGCAGGATTGGAATCAACCGCAGGTGTAGAGCTTTCGCGCCGCCTATCTCGACCAGCACCCAGCTGCTGGCCAGGGCGGCCGGCGACAGAAGCATCAGCAACTCGTCACACTCGCCCAGATGTTGCTGGATCGAGTCGTCGATGGAATCGCCTGTCCGTAGATCCTTCTCGTCGAGAAACGTCACAACGCCGACCGCTTCAAGCTGCTGTGAGAGCTGCCGGGCGATCCAGTTGTCTTGCGAGGAGTGCGAGATGAAGACCTTCATGCTGGGCGCGACGATACAGCCTCAGGGCTACATCCGGGTAGAGGCAATGGCATGCTGTCGGCAGACTGTCGAGAACGGAGGCCGTGAGATGTCGGAGTCCAAGCGGTTCACCACCGAGCAGGCGCGAAGCGTGGGCGAGCAGATCGGCATCGACTGGGACAGCGCTCCCTTCGACGTCGAGCAGTTCCGGATGGGCATGGATGTCGAGCTCGAGCATGGGCTCGCCGATCTGGCCACGAACGTCACCGATGACGATCCGCAGTTCACGGGCAAGATCGCACTCGCCCACCTGAACGAGTTCGCCGACTACTACACCCGCCTGGAGAAGATGGAGGAGGAGGCCAAGCGCGACTGGGCGAGCTGAGCGACCGCTTTCAGAACTGCGGCAGCTGCTGCACGAGGGAGAGCACCGGGGCAAACAGGTCGCCGCGCTCGGCCACGCGCACGCGCACCTCGTCGGCAAGGAAGGAGAGGCCGCCCGGATCGCCCGCGTCGAGCGCGGAGCGCACCTCGTCCCATTCGAGCGGCGTCGAGACGGTCGGGCGCTCGGTGGCGCGCAGCGAGTAGACGCACACGGTCGTCTTGTTGGCGTCGTTCTGGCTCCAGTCGATCAGGACCCTGCCGGTGCGCTTGGCCTTGGTCATCTGCGAGACGACCAGCTGCTCCTCGCTGCGTTCGAGCAGCTCGGCGACGGCCCTGGCGAACGGCTTGGTGTGTGCGTAGGTGATCCCGGGGGAGTTCAGCGGGACGTACACCTGCAGTCCCTTGATGCCGGAGGTCTTGACGAAGCTCTGCAGGCCGAGATGCTCGAACATGCCCTGCAGCGCGAGCGCGACGCGCGCGCACTCGATGACCGTCGCGGGGGCGCCCGGGTCGAGGTCGAAGACGAGCGCGGTCGGGCGCGCGGGATGCTCGGCGCGTGCGAGCGGCGTGTGCAGCTCGAGCGCCGCCAGGTTGGCCAGCCACACGAGCGTCGGCAGGTCGGCGGCGAGGATGTAGTCGATCGGCCTCTTCCCGCTCGGCAGCGCGACCGTCCGCACCCAGTCGGGTCGGTGCGCGGGGGCCTGCTTCTGAAAGAACGACTTGCCCTCCACGCCGTCGGGCCAGCGCGTCACCGTCAGCGCGCGGCCATCGAGGTGGGGAAGCAGGACCGGGCCGAGCGCGGCGTAGTAGGCGATCAGATCGCGCTTGGTGAAAGCGGCGCTCGGATACAGCACCTTGGCGAGGTTGGAGAGCCTCAGCTCGCGTCCGTCCACGGCGGTCGTGGCGGTTGTGGCCGTCCGCTCCTCGATGAGCAGCGGGCCGTCCCGCCGGGCGCGGCTCGCCGAGGTGGCGCTCGCGCCGGCGGGCGCGTCGGTGTCCAGGGGCGGGCTCTCGCGCACGACCTGCTCGGCGGGCTTGTCATCGCGCAGGCCCTTGTAGGTGGGCTGGCGCAGGCTGCCCGAGGAGGTCCACTCGCTGAAGCCGATCTCGGCGACCAGGCGCGGCTCGACGAAGACCGCCCCGCGCGGCGGGCGCTCGCCGGCGGTGAATGGGGATGTGTCCCGCTGCAGCGGGGAGAGCAGGGCGCCGAGGCGCTCGAGCTCGCTGTCTGAGAAGCCGCTGCCGACGCGTCCGACGTAGCGCAGCTTCCTGTCCTCGTTTACGCCGAGCAGCAGCGCGCCGATGCGCTCCCTGCGCTTGCCCTTTCCGGGCATCCAGCCGCCGATCACGAACTCCTGGCGCCCGAAGCTCTTGATCTTCACCCACGCTCTTGAGCGCAGGCCCGGCTGATAGGTCGAGTCCAGGCGCTTGGCGAGGATCCCCTCGAGGCCCTGCTCGGCGCTGGCCGCGAGCAGGGCCGCGCCCTGCCCGGGCACGTACTCCGGCGTGCGCCAGCTCTCGCCGCCGAGCGCCAGCCCCTCGAGCCGCGCGCGGCGCTCGGTATATGGCAGCTCCATCAGCGAGTGGCCGTCCAGCCACAGGACGTCGAAGATCATGTAGGTCACGGGCGTGGCCTTGGCCAGTCTTTTCGCCTGCGCTCGCGAGGCGACTCCGATCCGCTGCTGCAGCATGCCGAAGCTCGGCCGCCCGGCGGCGTCGAGGGCGACGATCTCGCCGTCGAGGATCGCGCTGTGGGAGCCGAGCGCCCTGCCTAGGCGGCCGAGCTCGGGGTAGCGGTCGGTGATCTCGATCAGGTTGCGGCTCTGCAGCTGCAGCTCGCCCGGCTGCGAGTAGGCGATCGCGCGGATCCCGTCCCACTTGATCTCATGGGCCCAGTGCTCGTCGTCGGCGGGCAGCGATCCGCTGCGTGCGAGCATCGGCACGAGCCGCCGGGGCATCGCTTCGCGCCGCGGGTCCGCCGGCGGATCCATGCGATGGATCATCCAGTCTTTCGGGGGGTCCTCCTTGTCGATCGCGAACAGCGCGTAGCGGGCCTCGACGCGGTGCCCGTGCAGCGCGACCTCGATCTTGCGCGCCTCCCACTTCAGCTCGTCATAGGTGCCGCGATCCCAGATCTTGATCGTCCCCGCCCCGTACTCGCCGCGGGGGATCTCGCCTTCGAAGTCGAGGTACTCGAGCGGGTGATCCTCGGTGGCGGCGGCGAAGTGGTTCTCCCTCGGCGTCTCGGGCAGTCCCTTGGGGACCGCCCACGAGGCGAGCACGCCCGCGTGCTCGAGGCGCAGGTCCCAGTGCAGGCTGCGCGCACTGTGCTCGTGGATGACAAAGCGCGACTCGGCCGACGTGGCGCTCTTGCCGGCCGCCGGCTCGGGAGTGCGGCTGAAGTCGCGTTTGGCGCTGTAGCCCTGCAGCCGCGCGGCGGGCGTGTCTGCAGCGGGCGTCTCATCGGACGCACTGCTGCGTGCGCGGCGTGCGGGCACCTACCGCTTGGCGCTGGTCCGCGACGCTCCGGGCTTCGTGGCCGCGGGCTTCTTGGCCGCGGCGTTCCTCGCCCCGGCTTTCTTGGCCGCGGCGTTCCTCGCCCCGGCTTTCTTGGCGGCCGGCTTGCCTGCCCTGGCTGCGCCGTCGCCTTCGCGCGCGCGCACCGCCTCGAGGCTCGCCTTCAGCGCGCTCATCAGATCGGGCGCCGGCGCGGCGATCTCCTCGGGTGGGGGCTGCACGGCGATCTGCTCGCCCTGGGCCTTGCGCTCGATCAGCGCGAGCACCTGCTCGCGGTAGCTGTCGCGGTACTTCTCCGGTTCGAAGTCGCCCGCGAGCGAGCCCACCAGCTGCTTGGCCATGTCGAGCTCGCGCTTGGTCGTCTTCACCGACGCGGCCTCGGAGACCTCGTCCATGCGCTCGGCCGGCAGCACTTCATCGGAGAAGATCATCGTCGCCAGCCCCAGCACCTCGCCGATCGGGCGGATCGCCACGAGCTGCTCCTTGGAGCGGATGACCACGCGCGCGATCGCGACCTTGCCCGTCTCCTTCATCGCCTCCAGCAGCAGCCGGTATGGCTTCGCGCCCCCGGGGCCCGGCGCCAGGTAGTAGGGGTGGTCGTAGAGGATCGGGTCGATCTGTGAGAGCTCGACGAAATCCTCGATCTCGATCGTCTTGGTCTTCTTCGGCTCGAGCGCCTCGAGCTCGCCCGGCTCGATCACCACGTAGCGGTCGGGCGCGATCTCATAGCCCTTGACGATGCTCTCGTACGGGACCTCCTCGCCGCTCTGTGGATCGACCCGCTTCTGCGCGACGCGCACGCCGGTCTTGCCCGAGAGCTGGTGAAAGCGCACGGTCTTGCGATTCAGGGCGCTGTACAGCTTGACGGGGATCGTCACCATCCCGAAGCTGATGGTGCCGCTCCAGATCGCGCGGGCCATCGTCAAGTAGTACCACCTCCGGGGATTTCCAGCCAGGCGTGCAAAGCGCCTGCCGTGCGGATCCCCGCACGATCGGCGCCGCCGCCATCCGGCCCGGCGCGCCAGCCGCCGTGGCGCCGGGTCCGGCGCCCGCCGGCTAGTCCTCCTCGGGGCTCGGCCAGCTGGTCGGCAGCAGATCGCTCGGCGAGCCGAGCTCCGGCCCGGCGCCACGGCCGCCGTCCTCGCCGGCGCCATGTCTCTGCTCGGCAGGAGCGCCCTGCGCGCGGGCGGAGAGGCGCGCGGAGTAGATCGAGGGCGCCCCCATCAGGCGCGCGAGCACGGTCGCCCCGACGACGGCCAGCAGGATCGGGACCATCAGCGCGTCGGCGTGCTGGGTGAGCTCGAGCAGCAGCACGACCGCGGCCAGCGGCCCCTGCATCGCCGCGCCGAGCACGGCCGCGCCGCCGATGATCGCGTAGCTGCCCGAGGGGGCGCCTGGCCAGATCTGCGACCAGCCTTCCCCGAGCAGGCCGCCGAGGAGCACGCCGTAGCAGAGCGTCGGTGTGAAGAGGCCTCCGGGCGCCCCGCTGCCCAGGCAGGCTGCCGTCGCGATCGGCTTGAGCACGAACAGCACCGCGAGCAGCGTGACGCTGAGACGGCCGATCAGCGCGAGCTGCACGACGTTCTTGCCGTTGCCGAGCAGCTGCGGGTAGGCGATCGCGACCACCCCGAGCGCGGTGAACACGAGCAGCGGCGCGAGCAGGCGCGAGCGACCCGAGGCGGGCCGCAGCTTGTGCGCACCCTGGATGAGGCGGATGTAGGCGACCGCTGCCAGGCCCGCGAGCGGGGCCACGATCAGCGCCCACACGATCTGCGAGCCGTGGATCTGGAAGCTCGGGATCAGATAGGTCGGCCGGGTGCCGAGCACGATCCAGGCGACGGCGGTCGCGATCAGCGTGGTGGCGAGCGCCGGCAGCACGAGCGGGAGCGTGAGCGTGCCGAGCAGCACCTCCAGCGCGAACAGCGCGCCGCCCAGGGGCACGTTGTAGACGGCCGCCATCCCCGCGCCGGCGCCGCACGCCACGAGCAGCCGGCGCTGCCACTCGGGGAGGCTGGCCCAGTCGCTGAGCGTGCTCGCGAGCGCCGCGCCGACCTGCTGGGGAGCGGCCTCGCGGCCGAGCGAGGCGCCGAGCGCGACGAGCACGATCGAGTGGACCGCGCGCGCGATGCTGGCCGCGAGCGGCAGGCGTGCATGGCGCAGCCAGATCGCCTCGGAGACCTCGCCGCCGCCCCTGAGTCGCGCCAGCAGGATGATGCCGCCGCCCGCCACCAGCCCGCCGATCGCGAGCACGAGCACGCGGCGCGCGGAGGAGGTGCGTTCGACGGCCGCGAGGAATGTGAGCGTTTCAAAGCCGGGGCCGTGATAGGACCAGGCGAGGTGCTGAACGGCGCGCAGGATCTCCATCAGCGCCGCCCCGCCCACGCCTGCGCCGAGGCCTATCAGGGCCACGAGCATCCAGAAGCGCGGGCCGTAGGAGGCGACGATGCCCCGGCCCGGCACGTTCGGTTGAGCGGAAGGCGCTTTCACGCTCCCAGGCAGTCTGACGAGCGCCCAAGCGGAGCGGCGGGCGCGGCGGGTCCCGCGCGGCTCAGATCCGATGCAGCAGCTGGCGCGCGGCGCGTTCGCCGCTGGCGACCGCGCCGTCGAGGAATCCCTGGTCTTCGCTCGAGGTGTGCTCGCCGGCGAAGTGGATCGCACCGTCGGTGGCCGCGGCGAGCGCGCCGTAGGTGGAGGCCTGCCCGACGCGGTAGTAGGAGTAGGCCCCCTGGACCCACGGGTCAAGCGCCCAGTGGTCCTCGTAGGCGCAGCCCGTAAAGGCGGCGCTCGTTCCCGGGTAGATCGGCTCGATCTGGTTCAAGAGCCAATCGACGTCCGCGCCGGGAGCGCTGCCGTGGGCTTCGCCCACCAGTTGGCTCCTGCCGACCTTCCCCCCGGGGAAGCCGAGGAACAGCGCCGGGCTGGCAGCGGCACCGGCGGGCACCGAGTCATCCCACGCGCAGCAGAACTGATCCCATTCGCCGTAGGTGGCGCCGCTGAAACCGAGCGGCGGCCAGGTCTTGCGGCGCAGTTCCAGGTGGATCTTGGCGTTCGATCCCATCCCCAGCGTCCTGATCACCGTCTGCTTGGTGGCGGACAGGCCCGACTGGTGCAGATCGACGGCCCGCAGCGTGCTGAACGGAAGCGCGAGCACCACCAGATCGGCGCTCACTTCCAGCGTGCCACCGGACACGGCGAAGGTGAGGCTGATCGTGCGATCGACGTTCTCGCGCACCGCCACGAGCTGATGGCCGTATTGCATGGCGTCTTCGGGGAGCTGCGCGATCATCCGCGAGACGATCTGATCGTTGCCGCCGACGACGTGGTAGCGCTCGTCATCGCCGGGTATCGGGTTGAGCGAGCTCTGCGGGTTGTAGCCGGTCAGTTCGATCAGATCGAGCGCCGACTGATCGTCCGGGTCGCCGCCGTTCTCGGTGACCGTGTTGGCGAGCATCAGCTTTCCGAAGCGGCTGTTCGCCCCGATCTCGGTGCTGTCGAGCCACTCGGGCACGGACATCGCGTCCAGACGGCGTTCGCCGGCAGCCGATTTCGCTTCGCCGATCGCCGCCCGAAATGCCGGGTAGCCGACACTGCCCCAGTCGGCGTTGGCTTCGGCGTAGGTGTAGTAGGCGCCGTCGATCCAGTACACCTCCTGCCCGCTCGGCAGGTCGCCGCCGTTCACCACCTCCTCCTGCAGGCCGAGGTGGGCCACCAGACGGCGGATGGCGCGCTGGTTGGAGTTGATCAACGAGCCGCCGTGCTCGGTGATCAGCCCGTCGGCGAAGAAGTCGCGCAGCGTCCAGCAGCGCCCGCCCGCACGTTCAGGATTGGCCTCATACACCGTCGCCGCCACGGGCTTGCCCGGGTGCGCCGTCCACAGCAGGTGCGCGCAGCGCAGGCCGGCCAGTCCCGCGCCGACGATCGCGATGCGCGGCGCCGAGGATCCGCTCAGCGCCTGCGCCGCGCTCGGCACGGGGCGCGCCGCGAGGGCTGCGCCCGCGAGCAGCGCGCCGCCGCCGAGCAGGACCTCTCGCCGAGTTGCGCCGGGCGAGTCGTGCCCGCGTGGCTCGGTGCTCGCGCCGAGCAGCTCGTCCACCGGAACGCCCCGTCGCTCTGACTCCGCGTGCGCCGCGAACATCCGCCGCGCCTCGGCCATGCCGGGCGTGCGTGCCCTGCGTCCCCGCCACCGCTCCATAGTCTCTTCAGCGTACCCGGGCTGGGGCGCGGCCGGCGCAGAGTCCCGGCTAGCATCGGCTGCATACGACCATGCGCTGCTCCTACGAGGAGAAGGGATCACGGAAATGCCAGACCCCAACGACTTCAACCGCGCGATCATCGAGGAGTTCCGGGCCAACGGCGGCAAGGTGGGCGGCCCATTCGAGGGTGCGCCGATGCTGCTGCTCACCACCAAGGGCGCCAAGAGCGGCGAGCTCCGCACGACGCCGGTCGTCTATCTCAAGGACGGCGACCGGCTGGTGATATTCGCCTCCAAGGCCGGGGCGCCCACCAACCCCGCCTGGTATCACAACCTGCTCGCCAATCCCTCCGCCACGATCGAGGTCGGCACCGAAAGCGTGCCTGTCGAGGCGGTCGTGACCGCCGGCGAGGAGCGCGACAGCCTCTTCAACCGTCAGGCCGAGATCTACCCGCAGTTCTCCGAATATGCCGAGAAGACCACCCGTGCGATCCCGGTGGTCGCTCTGGAGCGAGCGGGCTGAGGAGCCGCGGTGGCGGACCGCGCCCAGGCGGCGGCCAGCTTCGCGGGGCAGTTCAGCCTGCGGCCGCTGCGCCGGGATGACTTCGGGGCGGTGTCGGCGTGGCTCGCCGCTCCGCACGTCGCCCGCTGGTGGCGGGATCCCGCCGACGCCGAGTCCGTCGAGCGCGAATTCGGCCCTGTCGTCGACGGGCGCGACCCGACCGAGGTGTTCGTGCTTCACGCGGGCGAGATCGCGGTCGGGCTGCTGCTGAGATACCGGCAGCTCGACTACCCCGAGTGGGCCCGCGCGGTCGGCGTCGAGGACGCAATCGGGATCGACTACCTGATCGGGCTGCACGAGTTCACCGGCCGCGGGCTTGGCTCGGCCGCGATCAGGAGCTTTGCGATCGCCACGCTGCGCCTGTATCCCGACATCCGACACATCTGCGCCGTGCCCCAGCAGGGCAACGTCGCCTCCTGGCGGGCGCTCGAGAAGGCGGGCTTCGATCGGGTTCAGGCGCTCGAGCACATCGACTCCGACCATCCGGCCGATGAGGGACCGGCGTTCATCTACGTCTTCGCGCGCCAGACCTCCGACGCTGCGCGCGAGACCTCCGACGCTGCGCGCGGGACCTCCGACGCTCTGCGCCAGACCTCCGACGCTGCGCGCGAGACCCCGGGTGTCTTTGCGCGCGAGACATTCGGCGCCTAGAATCCGCCGGGAACGATGGCGCGCCCATCGTGGGCCCGCCACGAGCCGAGAGGGGAGAGACTCATGGATCGAGCAAGTGGGAGCCGCGCTGCGCGCGCCGGCGGAGGGCGGGCAAGACTGCTCGCGGCGATCGGCGTCGCGGTGCTCGTCGTCTGCGGACTCGCCGCGGCGTCGGCTTCGGCGTCGAAAGGGAGCACCGTATGGCTGTGCAAGCCCGGGCTCAAAAACAACCCGTGCACGAGCAGTGAGACCACCACGGTCGTCACGGACACAGGCGCGACGAGCATCGAAAAGGCCAAGAAGGCCGGCAACCCGCCGATCGACTGCTTCTACGTGTACCCGACCGTCAGCGAACAGCTGACAGTCAACGCGAACCTCGAAATCGAACCCGAGGAGACCCAGATCGCGATCGACCAGGCCTCGCGCTTCTCACAGGACTGCAAGGTCTACGCGCCGATGTACCCGCAGCTGACGCTCGCGGCGATCAACACGCCGGGGGAGGTCACCCCGGAAGCGTCGCTCAAAGCCTACGTGGGAGTGCTCTCCGCGTGGGAGGAATACCTGCACAAGTACAACAAGGGCAGGGGCGTCGTGCTGATCGGCCACTCCCAGGGATCGCTGATGCTCATCCAGCTGATCAAAGAACAGATCGACCCCAACCCGACGCTGCGCCACCAGCTGGTCTCGGCGCTGCTGATGGGCGGCAACGTGCTCGTGCCGGAAGGCAAACTCGTCGGCGGCGACTTCCAGAACGTCCCCGCCTGCCAGGCGGCCTATGAAACGCATTGTGTGGTCGCCTACTCGACCTTCCTCAAAGAACCGCCCGAAGGCGCGTTCTTCGGACGCGCGGAAAGCCCCCTGCTGGGAGGCGGCGGCGGCGCCAACAAAGGCAAAGAAGTCCTCTGCGTGAACCCCACCCTGTTGACCCAGAACGGCGGCTCCGGGCCGATGCAGCCGTTCGCGTCGACCACGCCCTTCCCGGGAGTGCTCGGGAAATACACGCCCACGCCCAAAGCCGAAACCCCGTGGGTGAGCACCCCTGGGCTCTACACGGCGCAGTGCCATGAGGAAAACGGCGCCAGCTGGCTGCAGGCCAACCCGGTCGGCACGCCCGGCGATCCGCGGGAACTGGTCCAGGAAACGCTCGGGCCGGACTGGGGCCTTCACCTCTATGACATCAACCTCGCGCTCGGCAACCTCGTTCACACCGCTGCGCTGCAGGCGCAGGCCTATCTGTTCGAAAACGAATAGATCGAGCGAATAGAGGCGTCACCCGCTCCCCGGTCCGGCCAGCAGCAGCCGGACCGGGGGTGCGCGGGGAGGGATGGAGCTATCTGATGCTGCAGGTGAGCCTCGTCCGCGTGGTCTCTGCCGCCCGCACGAGCACCTTCTGCGCTGGACAGAGCAGGCCCGATGGCAGCCTCCCTGCCACCTGGTAGCGACCCGGCCTGATGCGGATCGCAAACCAGCCGCTCGCAGCGGTCCTCGTCGCCGCGAGCACCCCCGCGCCGGCCGAGGAGACGCCCACGGGGGTGACGAGCACCGTGAAGGCCTGCGCCGGGCGGGGGTGCCCCGGCGCGGGTCCGCCGACGGCGTAGAGACGGCCGGAGATCACGCCGGTCGCGGTTGCGGCGGTCGCGCCGGTCGATTCTGCCTGCATGAGCGTGAGGCGCTGCAGGCTCGGCGCGGTGGTGGTCAACGTGCGGCCCACGATCTGGCCGGTGTGCGCGTCGATCATGAGGTCGAGCACCGAGCCCGTCGGCGCCGGTTGGCCGTGCGGGACGTGGGCATCGTAGAGGGTGAAGCTTCCGTGCATGCTCACCAGATCGACGGTGCTGTTCAGCCAGGCTTCCTGCCCGCCTCCCGGCGCTGCCGGCAGTGTTACTTCCGGATTGACGCTCGTCATCACTTCGCGGAGACTGCCCTGCGCGATGCTCACCGCGGACGGGCTCGTCACCCCGGCCTGCGCCGAGTTGCTCCTCGCGGCGCTCAGGATCGTCGCGGGCGGCAGTTCGGGGCCGCTCGGCGGCACGTACGCCGCGAACGGGTTCGTCACCGCCGGCGCCGAGGCCGCGCCCGTCCCCGCAGAGGCGCTGATGACCTGGGTCACCGCGATGCCCGCCAATCCCGCCACGCTCAGCATGAGCAGCAGGCGGGCCCTGCCAAGTCTTCTTACCTTCCTCATCATTCGATCAGTCCTCGCGCGTGTGGGTTTGTGATTATCGGGCATCGTCTTTCGGGCCTCAGCAGATCCACCAGATCGCATTTCCTGGCGAATTGCTTTTGTAGTTCGGGGTGATGCACATTTCCGGTCCTGTTTCCCCGTAGGCGATCGTTTCCGAGCCCTCCCACGGGTGCCAGCTGCCGTCGCGGAAGACCGCCGCAACTTCCTGTGAGCCTTCGTTCACCGGCCGAGAGTTCGACGCCGCCTCGATGCCCGCTTCCAGGTAGTCGGCGTAGGCGGGATATTTGCCGCCGAGGCAGTACACGAGCACGTTGTCTTCGGCCCAATACGTGCACCAGTTGGAGTTCGCGCCGCGGTCTTCGATGTAGAACTTGCTCGTGGGCGAGTCATCGAAGCCCGTGTAGATGACTTCTTCATAGCCCTTGAGGCGGTAGTTGAGCGAATGCGCGACGAAGGCGTGCAGCGAGCAGCAGTCATCGCCGTTGCCGGCCGTCTGGCCTGCCTCGATCCAGCCGCCGCTGCTCTGGAAGACGACCCATATCTCATCGTCCACGAACGAGCTGTTCCGCCATTCGGGAACGTCGATCTGGTTGGTGGTGATGAAGGCCACGCCGCCCTTCACGCTTTCGGGCGGATCGTTCATCACCCAGCGCGTGACCGAATAGCAGTGGTTGTAGAGCGTGCACGCGCCGCCGCCCCAGGATGCCTGCGCGGAGCCGCTGGACAACGCAGAGGCGAGCACGCAGATTGCCAGAACCATCATCCTTCGATAGGTGAACCTCATGAGCTCCCTCTGCTTGTAGACTTCGCCGTGACGATTGTCTGCAGCAGGCTAGAGGTGAGATGTGGCGTGCGTCCAGACGCGTCTCCCATTGACTGACAGGATGCGAATAATTAGAATCACCCCACAAGCGGCGGAAGGACCTCTCGATCGACGTGATCGGAGCGCGATGAACGACGGCTCGCAGTGGTCTGTCAGTGAAACAGCGCGTCGGGCGAGACCGCGATGCGGCGCCCGCGGGGAATCTCGGCGGGGCTGTGCGGCGCGGGCTCGGCTGTGCGCGACACGCTGAACAGCCCCTGCACGGCGTCGGTCAGAAAGCGCGAGGGCTTGCCGTAGCCGTGCGCGTCGTCGCCGCCGTGCGGACGGTGGTAGTAGCGAAACGGGACATACACGTGCAGGCGCCGCCGCGCGCGGGTGAGCGCGACGTAGAGCAGCCGGCGCTCCTCGGCGATGCCCTCGGCGGTCCCCGTGCTCATGTCCGCGGGCATGTTGCCGTCGTAGGCCGCGATCAGGTGCACGGCGTCCCACTCGAGGCCCTTGGCCGAGTGCACGGTGCTGAGCACCAGGTAGTCCTCATCGAGATGCGGCGGTCCCGCGAGGTCGGCGCTCGAGGCGGGCGGGTCGAGCACCAGCTCGGAGATGAAGTGGCGCACGTCCTCTGCGCCGCGGGCGGCGGCGAGCAGCGCCTCGAGATCGGCCGTGCGCGCGGCGCCGTCGGGGTAGCGCAGCCGGATCAGGGGAGAGAGGGCGGTGAGGCAGCGCTCGACGCGCAAGCCGGCGCCTGCGCCGGCCCCTCCCTCCTCGCCGGCCCCCCGCTCCTCCCCGGCCAGCGCCGCGATCAGCGCGTCGGCCTGCTCTCGCACATCCTCGGGGACGTGGATCGCGGCATCGGGCCAGCGGTGCACCTCGGGCGGGGCGCCCTCGCGCGTCCGCAGCGCGTCGAGGATGCGCCGGGCGCGGATCGGGCCGACGCCGTCGAGCAGCTGCAGCACGCGAAACCAGCTCATCTCATCCGCGGGGTTCTCGCTCAGGCGCAGGAGCGCGATCAGGTCCTTGACGTGGGCTGCGTCCAGGTAGCGAAGGCCGCCGTACTTCACGAACGGGATGCCCCGGCGCGTCAGCTCGAGCTCGAGCAGGTCGGAGTCGTGGCCGGTGCGGAACAGCACCGCCTGCGCGCGCAGCTCCATCCCCTCCTCGCGCGCGGCGAGCACGCGCTCGCACACCTCGCAGGCCTGCTCGCTCTCATCGCGCGCGAACAGGAGCTCGGGCGGGCGGCCGCCCTCGCGCTCGGTCCACAGCTCCTTGGCGAAGCCGAGCCGATCCTGGCGCGAGACCGCGTTCGCGACCGCGAGGATCGGCCCGCTCGAGCGGTAGTTGCGCTCGAGCTTGAGCGTGTGCGCGGCGGGGAACTGCTGCGGGAACTCGAGGATGTGCCGCGCGCTCGCCGCGCGGAAGCCGTAGATCGCCTGGAAGTCATCGCCCACGACCGTCAGGCCGGACCGCCCCGCGCGCAGGCCGCGCACGATGTCCACCTGCAGGCCGTTCACGTCCTGGTACTCGTCCACGAGCACGTGCTCGAAGGCCTCGGCCATGTGCGGGCCGATCACCTCATCGGCCGCGAGCGCGCGCCAGTAGAGGAGCAGATCGTCGAGATCGAGCAGGCCGAGCGCGCGCTTGCGCGCCCCGTAGGCGCGGAAGGTGTTCGCCAGCGCCTCGCGGTGCTCGTCACACCAGGGAAAGGACTCGGCCAGCACGTCCGCCAGCGGCGTCTGGGCGTTGACCGTGCGCGAGTAGATGTCGAGCATCGTCTGCGCGCGCGGGAAGCGCCGGCGGCCGGCGGCGTGGCCCTGCTCCTGGCGCACGAGGTCGAGCAGGTCGGCCGCGTCGCCCGCGTCGAGCACGCCGAAGCCCGGAGCCAGCCCGAGCGCGCCGGCGTGCAGGCGCACCATCCGGTGGGCGATCGAGTGAAATGTGCCGCCCACCACGCGGCCCGCGTCCGGCACCGCCCGCTCGGCCAGCGCCCGCGCGCGCTGGATCATCTCCCGCGCCGCCCTGCGCGTGAACGTCAGCAGCAGGATCCGCTCGGCCGCAACCCCCTCCGTCAGCAGCCACGCCACGCGCGCGCACAGCGTCGTCGTCTTGCCCGTGCCCGCGCCCGCGAGGATCAGCAGCGGGCCCTCGGGGTAGGTCGCCGCGCTCAGCTGCTCGGCGTTCAGCTCATCGAGCCAGGGGCGTGCGCGGGCGTCATCGAACATGTGTTCGCCGACCCTAGGGCACCCGGCGGATGGGCTGCAGGGGGGCGTGCAGCGTGGCCGATTCGAGCTCCCGACCCTCGGTTCCGTACTCACAGGCGCGGCATCAGGCCGCGATCAGGCTGCGATCAGGCCGCGGCGGGCCTGTAGACCGTCACGACCGCGGCGCCGCCGAGGCCGATGTTGTGCTGCAGAGCCACCTTCGCGCCCTCGACCTGGCGCGCGTCGGCCTCGCCGCGCAGCTGCCAGCAGAGCTCGCTGCACTGCGCCAGCCCGGTCGCGCCGAGCGGATGGCCCTTGGAGATGAGGCCGCCCGAGGGGTTGACGACCCAGCGCCCGCCGTAGGTCGTCTCCTCGGAGTCGATCAGCTCGTGACCGTGGCCCTCCTCGGCGAGGCCCAGCGCCTCGTAGGTGATCAGCTCGTTCGCGCTGAAGCAGTCGTGCAGCTCGATCACCTGCACGTCCGCCGGCCCGACCTGTGCCTCCTCGTAGGCCTGGCGCGCCGCCTCCCTGCTCATCTCAGAGCCGACGATCTTGATGCAGTCGGCGCTCTCGTCGAACGTCGAGGCGAGGTCGGTGACCATCGCCTGGCCGGCGATCTCGATCGCCCGGCTCCAGAGGTCGTGCTCCTCGACGAAGCGCTCGCTGGCGACGATCGCCGCGGCGGCGCCGTCGGAGGTGGGCGAGCACTGCAGCTTCGTCAGCGGCTCGTGGATCATCCGCGCCGCCTTGATGTCCTCGATCGAGTACTCCTGCTGGAACTGCGCGTAGGGGTTGTTGACCGAGTGGCGGTGGTTCTTCCAGCCGATCCACGCGTAGTGCTCGGGCGTCGAGCCGTACTTCTGCATGTGATCGCGCCCGGCGTTGCCGAACATCTGCGGCGCGAACGGAGACTCCTCCGGCGAGCGCAGCTCAAACATCCTCGCCATGTGCCTGTCCATCGCCGGCGTGCGGTCGGTGTACTTCATGCCCAGCGAGCCGCGCTCCATCTTCTCGAAGCCGACCGCGAGCGCGCAGTCCACGAGGCCGCCCTGGACCGCCTGGCGGGCGAGGAACAGCGCGCTCGAGCCCGTCGAGCAGTTGTTGTTGACGTTCACCACCGGGATGCCCGTCAGGCCGAGCCCGTAGATCGCACGCTGGCCGTAGGTCGAGTCGCCGTAGCAGTAGCCCGCGTAGGCCTGCTGCACGCGCTCATAGGCGATGCCCGCGTCGGCGAGCGCCTTCGAGCCCGCCTCGAGCACCCAGTCCGGGTAGTCGCCCTCCTTGGTCCCGGGCTTGTCGAACTTCGACATCCCGACCCCGATCACAAACGTGCGCTCCATCTGCGTTCCTTTCGTTCGGATCTGCTCGCCCGGGAGCGTATCGCCTCGACGGTCGCGCTCGAGCTCGCTCGAGCGCCGCCGGCGAGAGGCCGCTCAGCCGTCGTGTGCGACGTCGATCGTCCAGGCGCGCGCGAGGTTCTGCGCCGCGGCCGTGTTGATGAAGTCGCCAAAGCCGTCGGGCACCGGCGGCAGCAGCGGCCGGCCGGAGGAGGTCGCGGCCCCGAGCACGCGATCGCAGGCCGCCTGGGCGAGGCCGATCGCGCGGTCGAGGTCGATCTCGAGCAGTGCGCCGCCGCGCTTGACCAGGCGGCCGGCGACGAGCACGTGCTGCACGTTCGACGGGTTGGCCTGCGCGACCAGGCAGCCGACCGGGTCGGCCATCGGGACCATGTTCAGCCGCCGCCCGCCGATCACGATCACATCGGCCTGCTTGCCCGGCGTCAGCGAGCCGATGCGGTCCTCCATGCCCATCGCGTGGGCGCCGTTGGCCGTGCCCCAGCGCAGCGCGTCGCGCACCGTCAGCTCGAGCGGGTCGGGCATCCGGTTACGCGCGTTGAAGGTGTCGTTGCGCATGCAGCGCTCGAACTGCAGGCCGAGGCGCATCTGGCTGAACATGTCCCCCGAGTTCGAGGAGATCACGTCGCAGGAGAGGCTCGGACGCATGCCGAGCGCGATCGCGCGCGCGATCACCGGATGGCCCATGCCCATCTGGATCTCCGTCTCGGGCGTGCTCGAGATCTTGCAGTCGTGCTCTGCCAGCCGGCGCAGGTTGCGCTCATCGAGCGTGTTGCAGTGCACGTGCACCTGCCCTGCGCCGAGCAGGCCGTGGTGCTCGAGCTCGGGGATCCCCTCGGTCACGAGCGAGCCCCAGGTGCAGCCGGTGTGAAGCACGCTCGGCACCGCCAGCTCGCCCGCCGAGCGCGCCTCGGCGATCGTCTGCTCGAAGGGCAGCAGCCCGACCTCGGTGAGGGCCACGCCCATCGTCACGAGCGCGTCATCGGAGGAGAGCTGCTGCTCGCGCAGCCGCCGCGCGTCCTCCAGGCGCGCCGCGTGGGAGGCGAACACCGGCTCTGTGACCGGCGGCGGGTAGTAGCCGTAGGCGAACAGCGCGCGGATGCCCGCGTCGCGCAGGCCCTGCAGCGCCGCGTCTGCGTGCTCGGGGCTGTTGTTGCAGTGCGAGAAGTCGAGGATCGTCGTCACGCCCGCGTCGAGCGCTTCGAGCGCGCCGACGTAGTTGCCCGCGTAGACGTCCTGCGGGGCGCAGTTCGGCGAGATCGACATGCGCATCCCGCGGAAGTAGTCCTCGAGCGTCCAGTCCGCGCAGACGCCGCGAAACGGCGTCTGCCAGGTGTGGCGGTGGGTGTCCACGAAGCCCGGCATCACGACGTGCCCGGCCACGTCGAGGATCTCGCAGTCCTCGACCTCGATCCGCTCCTCCACGGCGACGATGCGCGCCCCCTCGATCAGCACGTCGCCGGCCGCCAGCTCGCCGACGTCGGGGTCCATCGACAGCACATAGCCGCCGCGCAGCAGCAGTCGCTCGCTCATCGCCTCTCCTTGCAAAGGGGACCCGGTCGTGACCTCTTATACCGCCGGGGATAATCTCCCGTCATGGCCGAGCGCGCGATCACCACGCTGCTGGACGGCGGCAGCTTCTTCGAGAGCCCGCGCTGGCACGAGGGCTGCTGGTGGGTCTCAGACCTCTACCGCGGCCTGGTCATGACGATCACGCCGGAGGGGGTCGTGAGCGAGGCGATCAGCGTCGACTACCAACCTTCGGGGCTCGGCTGGATGCCCGACGGCTCGCTGCTGATCGTCTCGATGCGCGATCACCGCGTGATGCGCCGCTCGCCCGAGGGCGGGGTCACGCTGCACGCCGACCTCTCGGCGCAGTGCAGCGGGCACCTCAACGACATGGTCGTCGATGCCGGCGGCCGCGCCTACGTGGGCGAGATGGGCTTCGACCTGCAGGCCTTCGCTGACCCCGCTCCCGCGAAGGTGATGCGGATCGATCCCGACGGCGCCGTCGCGGTGCTCGCCGCGGACGTGCTGTTTCCCAACGGCTCGGTCATCACCCCCGACGGGCGCACGCTGATCGTCGGCGAGACCGCCGGCTCGCGCCTCACCGCCTTCACGCTCGCCGTCGACGGCTCGGTCAGCGGACGCCGCGTTTGGGCGCAGGTCGCCGAGGCGCCGCCGCTCGGCCCGATCACCGAGACCCTGCCGCTGCTGAAGTTCGCTCCCGACGGCTGCGCCCTGGACGCCGACGGGCGCATCTGGGCCGCCGACGCCGTCGGCGCGCGCTGCGTCCTGGTCGGGGAGGGCGGCGCGATCATCGATGAGATCAAGGCGCCCGCGGGCCTCGGGATCTTCGCCTGCATGCTCGGCGGGGCGGACGGGCGGACGCTCTTGATGTGTGCGGCCCCAGACTTTCTCGAGGCGAACCGCGCCGACGCGCGCGAGGCGGTGCTGCTCAACACCACGGTGGACGTGCCGCACGCCGGGCTGCCGTAGGGCGCTGCCACGAGTCAGCCGGAGAACTGTCCACCGCTGACCGCCCACCCCGATGCCTCGACGCTTTCTGCGCCCCCAATACCCCCTCTGCTAGCGTGCCGCGGCCGAAGGGCAACGTCCGTGTCACGCGGCTGGAGCCTCGGACGCGACCCCAGATCGATCCCGAACAAGGAGCCGACTTGCCCCCAACCCACCCCGGCAAGACAGTCCTGGTAACGGGCGCCTCCCGCGGCATCGGCCTGGAGGTGGCGCGTGCCTTCGCGAACCAGGGCGCCCAGGTGGGCCTCGTGGCCGGCAACGCCGATCTCCTGGCAACCGCCGCGGCCAACCTCCCGGGCAACCACCACATCGTCTCCGCCGACCTCACCTCCCCGGCCGAGTGCGCCAGAGCCGTCCAGGAGGTCACCACCGCCCTCGGCCCGATAGACATCCTGATCAGCTGTGCAGGTGTCCTCCGCCGCGACTTCATCGAGGACGTGACGCCCGATGACTTCGAGCAGTCCTACCGCCTCCACGCCGGCGCGGCGGTGTGGCTCACCCAGGCCGTCCTCCCCGGCATGCGCGAGCGAGGCCACGGCCGCATCGTGCTCGTGTCCTCCGAGCTGGGCCTGATCGGCGGCCCGTCCTACGCCTCCTACTGCGCGAGCAAGTGGGCGATGGTGGGCCTCGGCGAGGTGCTCTGCCACGAGCTCAAGGGCAGCGGCGTCACGGCGACCGTGGTTTGCCCGGGCGACGTCGCGACCGACCAGCTGAGCGAGGAGCACGAATGGGGCCCCACGGGCGGCGTGACGCCGGAGAAGGCGATGTCGGCGCAGTACGTTGCCAAGGCGATCGTGCGGGCGACCGACTCGGGCAAGCCGGTCGTCGTGGTCGATCGCCCCCACCTGCGGGCGGCCTTCTGGGTCATGCGCCGCGCGCCGCGGCTGCGCATCCCGCTCGTCGCAGACGCGTACAAGAAGCTGATGCGCGAGCGCGCCGCCCGCGCCTCCCAACCCACCGGCGCTCAAGCGTCCGCACCCTCCAACGGCCAAGCCGGACCCCCCGGCGGCTGAGCGACCTTCGGCCGCTGAGTGACCCCGCCGCCTGACCTCACGACCCCAGCCGCACCCCCACGTGCGGATGCAGCCTGTCGCTTGCTTCGGAGTACGTCGCCGCCAGGCTTTCGACTTCGGCCTGCGTGAGCGCGGAGCCGAAGGCGGCGGGGCCGCCGAGCTTCTTGTAGGCGGCAGTCAGCTGCTTGCCGATCTGGGCGAGGCTGAAGTGGGCGTCATAGACGCTCTCGATGTAGAGCGCGACGTTGGCGCGCGCGAAGCGGGCGGCGGCGGGGCTGCCGTGTTCGATCTGGTCGATCGCGGCGCCGATCATCTCCCAGCCGCGCGTGGCCAGGCCGCTGCCGTTGCGAAAGATGCCCGCGAGCCCGGCCGCGGGGCCGGTGAGGGCGATCGCCTGGGCTTCTTCGAACAGCGGCGGCACCTTCAGGTGAGCGGCGCCTTCGCTGGCGGCGTCCAGCTGCGCGCGCGAGACGGTGCCGGTGTCGGCGGGCAGGCCGTTTGCGACCAGCGGCCAGGCGGCCTTCGTGGTCGCTACCTCCCTGTTCGCGGCGCCGGCGGCGCTCTGCAGCGCCCTGCTCACCGCGACCAGGTCTTCGCGTTCGAGTCGCAGCTCCGCCGGCGTCGTGGGCTGCCCGCTCCCGCCGCAGCCGCCGAGGGCGATCGCGCCGAGGGCGATCGCGGCGGCGCTGAGCGCCAGCAGCCCCGCGGGGCGGGCGATCCTCCGCGCTCGGCCCGCGACGCGCACGGCGGTCTGCTCGGGCGTGTGCGTGGTGGCCTAGACCCCGAGCAGGTCGACCACGAACACGAGCGCCGCGTTCGCCGGGATCGTGGGCGGTGAGCCTTTGGCGCCGTAGGCGAGTTCGGCGGGGATGATCAAGAGGCGCCGGCCGCCGACTTTCATGCCGGCCACGCCCTCGTCCCAGCCGGGGATGACCTGGCCCTTGCCGAGGACGAAGCTGAAGGGTTCTTTGCGCTTCCACGAGGCGTCGAACTCTTTGCCGCCCTTGTAGAGGACGCCGACGTAGTTGACCGTGACGCTGTCGCCCGCCTTGGCTTCGGGGCCGGTTCCCACGATCAGGTCCTTCTTCTCCAGCGACGTCGGCGGTTCGCCCGACTGGGCCGGAACGGTCGGTTCGGTGGCGAGCGGCCCGCTCGTCGGCGTGGTGGCGGTCGTGGAGGTTTCGCTCGATTTTTCGGCGCTCTTGACGAGCGCGCTGTCGGCGGTGTTCTCGTTGCCGACGCCGATCGTGCTCGAGGAGCCGCTCGAGCCGCAGCCGGCGATCAGGGCACCCGCAGCGAGTGCTGCGAGGCCGAAGCCCACGCGCGAGCGGATGGTGGAGAGGACGTCGAAGTAGGTCACGGCCGGGCAGCCTACCGGACGTGCGTTACGATCGTCGCGGACCGTGCTAGGCGGGGAGGTAGCGGTGCCCTGAATCCGCAATCCGCTCTAGCGGGGCTGAATTCCCCTCCGAGGGGCTTCGGCTCCGGTCGCTCCGTCGCTCGGGGCGTCGATGGTTCGGGTCCCGCGCGGTGTCGGCTTGCGAACCAGGTCAGGTCCGGAAGGAAGCAGCCTTAAGCGATCACCGGCAGGCGCAGCGGGAGCTCCCGGACCGGAGCCGTGGGCGGCGATCGGCGCCGGATGCTCGAAGGCTCGACGAGGGGTGCACGGTCCACTGCCCGCTGCGCCCCGAGCGCTGCCCGCAGCGCGCTAACCGCAGCGGCGGAACAGCAGCCAGGAGCGGTTGGCGGCGTACTCGCTGAAGCCGGGGGGCACGCTGACCTCCTCGTGCGGGTCGCGCGGGTCGAGCACGTAGTCCTCTTCGACCTCGGCGCTGGCGGGATCGATGTAGATGCCGTGCTCGATGTGACCGGACTGCAGGCTCACGACCTGCTTGGGGCTGGTCTTCAGATACAGCGCGAGCAGCGGGATGGGCGCGTGGTTGGGCACGCCCACGGGCCCGCAGGCGAGGTTGATGGCGTGGTCGTTTACGAGCGCGAGCAGGTCGCCTTCGATGCTCTGCTGGCGGGCGAGTTTGCCCAGTTCGCGGTGCGCGGAGCGGTAGTCGGCGGGGGCGTAGGCGAGCAGCGCGAGCGCGAGCAGCGCGCCGGCGGCCATCCACCAGCGCCGGTGGCGGTCGCCGGGCTCAAGGCGCGTCCAGCCGAACACGCCGGCGCCGGCGAAGATGCAGAGGATGGCGGCGGCGAGGAAGGCGTAGCGGGTGTTGATCGGCAGGCCGAGCGCGGCGAATGCGGCGAAGACGATCACCGCGAGCACGCCGGCGATCGCGCCGGGCAGGGCGCGGCTGCGCAGCCACAGCAGCGAGAGCACGCCGCCGAGCGCGGCGGCGAGCAGCACGGGCGGGCGCAGGATCTCGCCGATCCGCCTGGGGATGTACTCGGGCACGTTGGCGATGCCGGTGACGCGGTCGAGCGTTGAGGCGGTGTGGCGGGTGTGCGTGAGCGACCACAGCGGCTGGCCGGTGACGGCGAGGTCGCCGAGCAGCCACACGAGCGGCGCGGCGGCTGCGAGCAGGGTCAGGCGCGCGATCTGCGCGCGCGTGCGCCGCGGCCACTCCTCGACGCCCCGCTGCGAGAGGCGCTCGCGCAGCGCGCGCGGCATGAAGCCCATCAGATACAGCCAGTAGAGCCCCGAGAAGACCCAGGCCTCGGGGCGCAGCAGGCCGGCGAGAGCGAGCAGCGCGAGCACGGGCGCGCCGGCGCGGCGGTGGCGGGACTCGACGAGCAGGGCGCCGAGCACGAGCAGCAGGTAGGGGATATCGACGTAGGCGCGCACGCCGTAGGAGAGGACGGGGACGCGGGTGATGAAGATCAGCGCGGCCAGCGCCCCGGCGGCGCGCCCGAACCAGCGGGCGCCGAGCGCGTAGATCACCCACGCGCAGGCCGACAGCGCGAGGAAGGCGAGGGCGACGGCGACCTCGACGACGGCGTGCGGCCCGAGCGGGGAGAGCACGAGGCCGATCAGCTCGAGCAGCGGGTGCGGGGTGGGAGCGATCGGGACGCCGTAGGCGGGCGTTTCGCCACGGGAGAGCTGCCCGCCCCAGGCGAGGGCGTAGAGGGTGTCGTAGTTGGCGAAGCCGACGCCGCTGATCAGGCGCAGCAGCAGCGCGCCGATGAGGATCGCTCCGGCGGTCGCCCAGCCGGCACCGAGGCGCCGGCGCGTGCGCTCGCCTGCGGGCTCCGCGGGTCGCTCGGTGGAGGCGCTCATGGGCGCGGACGCTACCCGCTGTGGCGGGCGATCGAGCCGGCAGGCGGGCCCGGGTAGACTCAGGCCAACGGTGTCGCAAGAGGAGCAGCCACGGGAGGAGCAGCGGTCGCTGTACCGCAGGCACCGCCCCCGCACGTTCGCCGATGTGGTCGGCCAGGACCCGGTCGTGCGCACGCTGCGCAACGCGGTTGAGCGGGGCCAGGTGCACCATGCGTACCTGTTCGTGGGCTCGCGCGGCACGGGCAAGACCTCGATGGCGAAGATCCTGGCGGCCTGCCTGAACTGCGATCGGGATCCCACCCACCCGACGATCGAGCCGTGCGGGGTGTGCGAATCGTGCGTGTCGATCGCGCGCGCGAGCTCGCTGGACGTGATCGAGATGGACGCGGCGTCGAACAACTCGGTGGACGACATCCGCGAGCTGCGCGAGAGCGTGGCCTACGCGCCGGTGAGCGGGGGGCGCAAGGTGTACATCCTCGACGAGGCGCACATGCTCTCGACGGCCGCGTGGAACGCCTTCCTGAAGACGCTCGAGGAGCCGCCGCCGAACACGGTGTTCGTGCTGGCGACGACCGAGGCGGGCAAGGTGCCGGCGACGGTGATCGACCGCTGCCACCGCTTCGACTTCCGCCGCCCGACGGTCGAGCAGATCGCGAGCGTGGTGCGCCGGGTGGCCGAGTCCGAGTCGATCGAGATCCCCCCGGAGGCGATCGCGGCGCTGGCGCGCTCGGCGACGGGCAGCTTCCGCGACGCGCTGGGCACGCTCGAGCAGCTGCTCACCTACAGCGGCAGCCAGATCGCGCTGGGCGACGTGCTGGCGGTGCTCGGCGTGGCCGACGCGCGCCTGCTCGAGGAGACGGTGGACGCGGTCGCGGCGGGTGACTCCAGGCGCGCGCTGCAGGCGATCGAGGAGTGCGCCGAGCAGGGCCGCGACGCGGCCTCCTTCACCTCCGATCTGGAGGTGCGCGCGCGCGAGCTGCTGGTCGTGCAGAACCTCGGCGAGCTGCCGCCGGAGCTGTCGCTGACGCCGGAGGCCGACGCGGCGCTGCTGGCCCAGGCCGAGCGCGTGGAGCACTCGACGGTGCTGCGCCTGCTGGAGCTGCTCGGCGAGGCGATGGAGGCCGTGCGCGCGGGCGCGGACGCCCGCACGCGCCTGGAGCTCGCACTCGTGAAGGCCGCCCGGCCCGACGTCGACGGCTCGCTGCGCGCGCTGCTGGCGCGAATCGAGCGCCTGGAGAGCGGACGCCCACAGCAGGGGGGAGGGCGAGCCCCCGCGCAGAGCGCACCCGCGCCCCCGGCGCCGGATCCGGACGCGAGCGCTGCAGCGGCGATCGCGACAGAGGCGGATGAGCCTCCCGCACCACCCGCGGACCCGCCCATCGCCCCCGCGGACCCGCCCGCGCCCGAAGCGAGCAGCGTGTCGTCCGCACCCCCCGACCCGCCGCCGCTCGCGGCCGGCGACCTGGAGTCGGTGTGCGCGCTGTGGCCGGCGGTGGTGGAGCTCGTGCGCAGCGAGCACGCGCTACTGGGTGCGCTGATCGCAGAAGCGCGCCCGGCGGCCGTGGAGGGCGAGGATCTGACCCTGGCGTTTGACGCGAGCGCGCAGTTCCTGAAGAAGAAGGCCGAGGATCCGGCCAACCGCATGGCCGTGGGCGAGGCGCTGCGGGCTGTGACGGGCGGGCGTTGGCGGCTGTCCTATGAGCTGCGCGATGCGCTCGCCGAGGAGGGGCGCCCGGAGGAGGGTGGACACACCGAGGAGGAGTGGGTGGCACGCTTCATGCAGGAGTTCGACGCCGAGGAGCTCCACGAGGAGATCGACTCGGCGCCGGGCGAGCGCGACACCCGGGCCGTGACCAGCAACGAGAAAGGCGCCTGATGGCAAAGCCACAGCGGATGCCCAACGTGCAGCAGATGATGGCGCAGGTGCAGAAGATGCAGAAGGACATGGAGGTCGCCCAGGAGCAGCTGAAGAGCGAGATCGTCGAAGCCTCCGCGGGCGGCGGCATGGTGACGGTGAAGATGAGCGGCGACCTCGAGCTGCGGGAGGTGAAGATCGACCCCGCGGCGGTCGACCCCGAGGACGTGGAGATCCTCTCCGACATGGTGCTCGCGGCGGTCAACGAGGCGCTGCGCTCCGCGCAGGAGCTGGTGGCGAGCAGGATGGGCGGCGCGACCGCCGGGCTCGACCTCGGCGGCCTCGGCGGGCTGGGACTGCCGGGCCTATGATCATCTCCTACGCACCCCCGGTGCAGCGCCTGGTGACCGAGCTGTCAAAGCTCCCGGGCATCGGCAACCGCACGGCCCAGCGCCTGGCCTTCTACATCCTGCGCTCCTCGACCGAGGACGCGGCCGCGCTGGCGGCTGCGATCGTGGAGGTCAAGGAGAAGATCGGCCTGTGCGAGGTGTGCTTCAACCTGACCGACGAAGCGCGCTGCCGCATCTGCCAGGACCCGAGGCGCGACCAGCGCCTGATCTGCGTGGTGGAGGAGCCGAGCGACGTGATCCCGATGGAGCGCACGCACGAATACGACGGCGTCTACCACGTGCTCGGCGGGGCGCTCTCGCCGATCGACGGCATCGACCCCGAGGATCTGAAGATCGCCGAGCTGTTCGACCGCGTGGCCGCCGCGCAGGGCGAGAACGGGGTGCGGGAGGTCGTGCTCGCGACCAACCCGACGACCACGGGCGAGGCCACGGCGATGCACATCGCCGAAGAGCTGCGCGTGCGCGCCCCCGAGGTCAGCGTCACGCGGCTGGCCAGCGGCCTGCCCGTGGGCTCGGATCTGGAGTACGCCGACGAGGTGACCCTCGGCAAGGCCTTCGTCGGACGCCGCACGGTTTAGTTCCGGCGTCGACTGCAGTGCGCCGACGAGGCGACCCTCGGCAAAGCCTTCGTCGGACGCCGCACCGTGTAGACGCCGCACGCCGCGGGCCCGGCTGCGCATTCCGCGGGCCAAGGCGACGGTGACCGGACGGGCGATTGCGGAGGACGACATCCGTCCAACATTTCGAATCGTGTGGGCTCTCGGCGTGCACCCGACCGATGGTCGGGTGTGGGTTGCCTGCTATCGCTCGATCGATGGCGGCGCGGAGCCTCGGCAGCTGCGCTGATCCTGGCTGTGGCGCTGTTCGCAGTGGTGCCCTGCGCCCGGGCGGCGCCGGGCGAAGGCGCGTCCGCCCAGGCGGCGCCGGGCGAAGGCGCGCCGGGCGAAGGCGCGCCGAGCGAATCCGCGCCGAGCGAAGGCATCCACAAGATCCAGCATGTGGTGATGATCATGCAGGAGAACCGCTCGTTTGACACCTACTTCGGCACGTATCCGGGCGCCAACGGGATTCCGGCGGGCGTGTGCCTGCCGGATCCGAAGAGCGGCGGCTGCGACGGCCCGTTTCACGACTCCAGCGAGGAGAACTTCGGCGGCCCGCATGGGCTGGGCGCGGCGCGCGAAGACATCGACGGGGGAAGGATGGACGGCTTCGTGGAAACGCGCGAGAAGGGCAAGAACTGCGGCGGGACCGCGCCCGACTGCAGTCCCTGCGAACCGGGGCAGAACGAAGAAGAACTGAAGAAGTGCGACGACGTGATGGGCTATCACGATGCGCGGGAGATCCCCAACTACTGGGCCTACGCGCACGACTTCGTGCTGCAGGACGACATGTTCGAGTCGGCGGCTTCGTGGAGCCTGCCCGAGCACCTGTTCCTGGTCTCGGGCTGGTCGGCCGTGTGCCCGAAGGGCAACGGCGAACCGATGGCCTGCGCGAGCACCCTGGAACCGCCGCAGCCCGGGAAACACCCGCACGACAACTGGACGGACATCACCTACCTGCTGCACAAGGCGGGTGTGAGCTGGCGCTACTACGTGACCGAAGGCGCGCAGCCCGACTGCGAGGACGACGAAGCGCTGAGCTGCGAAGAAAAGGCCCAGAACAGCAAGACGCCGGGGATCTGGAACCCGCTCGAGGACTTCACGGATGTGAGCCAGGATGGGCAGCTGGAAGACATCCAGCCGCTGCCGTCGTTCTACACGGCCGTGCATGAAACGAGCAGCTGTGGGCTGCCGAAGGTCTCGTGGGTCGTGCCGAGCCTGCTCGTCTCTGAACATCCGCACCAGCTGATCTCAAAAGGACAGGCCTATGTGACAACGCTGATCAACTCGATCATGCGCAGCCCCTGCTGGGGGTCGACGGCGATCTTCCTCTCCTGGGATGACTGGGGCGGCTTCTACGACCACGTCGTCCCGCCGGAGGTCGACGAAAACGGGTATGGGCTTCGCGTCCCGGGGCTCGTGATCAGCCCGTATGCGCGCGCGGGCTTCATCGATCCGCAGCAGCTCTCCCACGATGCGTATCTGAAGTTCATCGAGGATGACTTCCTGGAAGGGGCGCGCCTGAACCCGCTGACCGACGGGCGGGCGGACGCGCGCCCGGACGTGCGCGAAGAAGCCCCGGGCCTGGGGAACCTGCTGAGCGACTTCAACTTCAAGCAGCAGCCCCGAGCGCCGCTGCTCCTGTCCTCCGAGCCCGAACCCGGGCCGGCGTCGGCTCCTCCCGGCGGCTCGCAGGCCCCCGCGCTTGAAACCGCGCAGGCGAGCCCCGTCTCCCAGACCTCGGCGACGCTGAACGCGACGGTCAACCCCAACGGCCTGACGGTCGGCGACTGCCACTTCGAATACGGCCTGACGCTCGCCTACGGCGCCAGGGCGCCGTGTTCGAGCCTGCCCGAACCGCTCACCAGCCCCGTCGCGGTGGCGGCCAAGGCCGAAGGCCTCAGCCCGAACACCACCTACCACTACCGGATCGTCGCGACCAACCCCGCCGGCACCGGCTACGGCCCCGACCTCACGCTGACGACGGTCCTCGCGCCGCCGACGGTGACGAAGCTGTCGGGCAGAAAGGGCCCCGACAGCGGCGGCAAGACCGTGATCATCAGCGGGACCGGCTTCACCGAAGTGATGGAGGTCGACTTCGGCGAAGTGGATGCGGCCAGCTTCACCGTCGAATCGCCGAGCGCGATCAGCGCGGTCACGCCGGCGGAGGCGCCGGGCACGGTCGACGTGACCGTGACGACCCCCGGCGGCCGCAGCGCGACCTCATCGCGAGACCGCTTCACGTTCACGGTGCCGCTCGCCCTGGAACCCTGATCCCGGCGCCGTTCATCCCTGGACCGCTGAGCGGTGGCCCGCTCAGCTTGGAAACCTGAGGCCGAGCCGGGCCGCATATCCTGTCGGACATGTCAGGGCTGATCGTGATGAAGTTCGGTGGCACCTCGGTGGCCGACGCCGAGCGCCTCAAGCGCGCGGCGCGGCGGATCGTGGACAAGCGCGAAGAGGGCAACCGCGTGGTCGCGGTGCTCTCGGCGCGGGGCAAGACGACCGACGAGCTGATCGCGATGGCCGAGGAGGTCTCCGCGAATCCGGACCCGCGCGAGATGGACATGCTGCTGTCCTCCGGCGAGCGTATCTCGTGCGCTCTGTGCGCGATGGCGATCAACGACCTCGGCCACCGCGCGATCTCGCTGACGGGCTCCCAGGCGGGGATCGTGACCGACGAGTCGCACACCAAGGCGCTGATCATCGACGTGCGCGCCGATCGCATCGAGGCGGCGCTCGAGGAGGACAACATCGTGCTGGTCGCGGGCTTCCAGGGCGTCTCGCGCGACGCCCGCAACGTGACCACGCTCGGGCGCGGCGGCTCGGACACGAGCGCGGTGGCGCTCGCGGCAGCGCTGGGCGCGGACGTGTGCGAAATCTACACCGACGTGGCGGGCGTCTACACGGCCGATCCGCGGATCGTGCCGGACGCGCGCAAGCTCGCCACGGTGTCCTTCGAGGAGATGCTCGAGATGGCCGCCTCGGGCGCCGGCGTGCTGCAGCTGCGCTCGGTCGAGTACGCGCGCAACCACGGCGTGCGCATCCACTGCCGCTCCTCCTTCGAGGATGAGCCGGGTACCGTTGTGCTCGCGGAAGGAGAAACATGGAGCAGCCCCTGATCACCGCCGTCACGCACACGACCGCCGAGGCGAAAGTCACCCTCACCGGCGTGCCCGACACGCCGGGGGCCGCGGCGCGCATCTTCGAGGCGCTGGCCGGGGCGAACGTCAACGTGGACATGATCGTCCAGAACGAGCCGGTCGCAGCGGGCGGGCAGGCCGAGATCTCCTTCACCGTGCCGCGCGAGGACCTGCGCGCGGCCAGCGCGGCGATCGAGCCGCTCGCGGGCGAGGCGTTCGCGAACATGAGCACCGACGATCAGATGGGCAAGGTCTCGATCGTCGGCGCGGGCATGCGCTCGCACCCGGGGGTGGCCGCCAAGGTCTTCGGCGTGCTCGCCGAGGAGGGCGTGAACATCGAAATGATCTCCACCTCCCCGATCAAGATCTCCTGCGTGATCGACCGCGACCGCGTTGAGCAGGCCGTGCAGGCCCTGCACTCGGCCTTCGGCCTCGCCGGCGAGGGCACGCTCGCCGAGGAGGAGCCCTTCAAGGCCCGCTAGGGAGGTGGAGCGCGCGGCGCCCGCGGGCGTGTGCGCCGGAGCGCGCCGGAGCGGCGCAGCGCCCAGCGCGCGTGTGCCACAATCCCTGTGCATCTCTACACACCCGTGTCGAGGGCAGCGAGGTTCAGCTTTGCGCACGGTCAAACGCCCACGCCGGTATCTGGCCCGGCACTGGATAGTGCTCCTCAGGCCGCTGTTCCGCTACAGCGCTCCGCGTGACGCGTACGTGCTGCGCGCGATCGGCGGCTCGCTCGGCCCGGTGCTGCGCGTCGATCGCCGCGATGCGGGGCGCTCCACCCGCGTCGACCGCCGCCGCGCGGCGCGCTTCGACGGGGTCGACCGCCGCCACCGCGTCGCCTAGGAGCAGGCCTCGGGCAGGGCCGGGCCTCAGGGCATCTGCACCACGCCTCCCGCGACGACCAAGAGGGTCCGGCGACACAAGTGGCGAACCCCGGCATTGCGGCAGACTAGCTGTGTGCTGACCGCGTTTGGCGTCGTCGTCCTGACCTTCATGATGCTGATGTACGCGCTGGAGCGGCGTGGACCGCGCTTCGTGCTGGCGTTTGCGTTCGGCTGTGCGCTGTCGAGCGTGTATGGCTTCCTCGCGGGCGCCTGGCCGTTTGGAGTGGTGGAGTTGATCTGGTCGGGGATCGCGGTGCGCCGCTACGCGCGGCTACGCGCAGAGCGAGCAGCGACCCGGCTGTCTCGAAGTTCGATGACTGGCGCGTGAACTCGCGCTGCGTCACCCCTCGATGTGCGGAGGGGTCCACGGCCGATCGCAGTCAAAGCGTCGAGCAACTAGCGGGGTGGCGGATTGTAGTTCCTGGCTTTGATGAGCCAAAGCGCACAGGCGCGGCCCACTGCTTGGAGCTTCCACGTGATCCCCATGCGTCGATTATCGGCCCCACCGACCGCACCTTTACCTCCTGCGAGTCTCGCTGGTCCTTTCGCTGCACCCTCCTGTCAGGAGGCGCGAGCCTCCTCGGCCTGGCGGTCGAGCGAGCGCTGCAGCCGCTCGAGCACGCGCACCACGCGCAGCCCGCTGAGGCCGTCCGAGCGCGGCGCGGCCCCCGTGCGGATGCACTCGATGAAGTGCTCGCACTCGATCCGCAGGGGCTCGACGTTGGCGATGCGCGGCGAGAAGGTGTCGCCCGCACGGGCGATGTACTCGCCCCACGAGCGCACGTCCTCGTCGAAGCCCTTGTCGTAGATCGTGAGCTTGCCCTCGATCAGCATGTCGTCGAAGGTGGCCATGCGGCGCGCCCCGACGACGGTGATGCGCCGCTCCTTGTGCGGGTCGAGCCAGCTCAGATGGAGGTGGGCGACGATCCCCGAGGGGAAGCGCAGGTAGCAGAAGACCACGTCCTGGACGCCCTCCCGCACGTAGGAGGCGCCATGGGCGAGGCACTCGAGCGGCTCTTCGCCGATCAGGTGCAGCACGACCGAGACGTCGTGGGCGCCGAGGCTCCAGAGCGCGTTCTCATCGGCCCGCAGCTGGCCCAGGTTGAGGCGGTTGCCGTAGATGTAGTACAGCCCGCCCAGCTCGCCCGAGTCGATCAGCTCCTTCAGGCGGGCGACGGCCGGGTGGTACTCGAGCAGGTGGCCCACCATCAGGATCCGCCCCGCCTCGGCCGCGGCCGCCACGGCGCGCTCGGCGTCCTCGGCGGTGGTCGCGAGCGGCTTCTCCACGAAGCAGTGCTTGCCCGCCTGCGCGACTGCGACCGCGAGCTCGGCGTGCGTGGGCACCGGCGTCGCCAGCACGATCGCGTCGAGCTGCTCGTCGGCGAGCAGCTCCTCGAGCTCGCCGGCGGCGCGCGCGGAGGGGTAGAGGGGCTCGAGCTTGGCGCGCGCCTGCGCCGAGGCGTCGCACAGCCATGCAAGCTCGCAGCCGGGGATCGGCGGCCAGGTTGCGGGCGAGGTTGGGGCCCCAGTAGCCGAGTCCGACCACGCCCACGCGAATCGGAGGGGCGGAATCGCTCACGAGGCGCGCACGCGTGGACGGCTCATCGCTCGACCGGCCGGCGGGTTGGCGGGTGCGGGCTCATCCCTCATAGTCTCGCGCCCAGGTCGGCGGGATCACAGCGTCCCGATCGCCGCGACGCAGCGCTCGGCCGCGTGGCCGTCGCCGTAGAGCTGGCGGGCGCTCCGTCGAGGGCTCTTGCTCGAGCGCCGCGAGCGCGGCGCCGGCGTCGAGGTCTACCAGCGTGTTCCAGCCGGCCTGCACCGTCTCCACCCACTCGGTGTTGCGTTCGCAGCGTCAGGCAGGGGACGCCGGCGAGGTAGGCCTCCTTCTGGACGCCCCCCGAGTCGGTCAGCACCGCGCGCGCCTGGCAGAGCAGCGCGCTGAACTCCACATAGCCGAGCGGCTCGCTCAGCTGCACGCCCGCGGCGCCGCCGAGCTGCTCGAGCAGCCCCGCATCCTGCAGGCGCGCCCGCGTGCGCGGGTGCAGCGGGAACAGCACCGGCGCAGGCAGCGCGCGCACGAGCTCCACGAGCGCGCGCAGGCGCTCCGGCTCATCGACGTTGCCCGCCCGGTGGGCGGTCAGCAGCAGGTACTCGCCCGGCGCGAGCCCGTACGCGGCGGGGGCCGACGCGTTGTCGCGCGCGATCGGCTGCCAGCGCCGGGCCACGTCGACCATCACGTCGCCTACGAGCTCGACGCGCCCGGCGACCGACTCGGCCGCGAGGTTATCGGCGGCGGTCTGCGAGGAGCACAAGCAGCAGATCGCCCATGTGGTCGCTGAGCACGCGGTTGAGCTCCTCGGGCATCGAGCGGTCGAACGAGCGCATGCCCGCCTCCACGTGCACCAACGGCACGCCCGCCTGCGCCGCGGCGAGCGCCCCGGCGAGCGTCGAGTTGGTGTCGCCGTAGACCAGCGCCGCGTCGGGTGCCAGCTCGAGCAACAGCGGCTCCAGCGCGGCGAGCATGCGCGCCGTCTGCGAGGTGTTCGAGCCGCCGCCGATGCCGAGCTCGCGCTCGGGGCGCTGCAGGCCGAGCTCGCCGAAGAACACGCGCGAGAGCGAGTCGTCGTAGTGCTGGCCGGTGTGCACGAGGATCTCCTCGTGGCGCTCGCGCAGCAACCCCGACACGGCCGCCGCCTTGATGAACTGCGGCCGGTTGCCGACGACGGTGAGGATCCGCACGGGCGCAGCCTACGCGGCCGCGCTCACGGACGCGGCCGCAGGCCGCCCGCAGCGCGCGGCCCGGCCCGTTGGCTCAGGCTAGGCGGCCGCGCCCACGACCGCGCTCGACCAGTCGATCACCGCGCTCGGGCGCACCACGTGGCGGTTCATGCCGAGCTCCTTGGGGTCGAGCCCGAGCGCCAGGCCCACGAGCTGGGGCAGGTGCAGGACCGGCATCTTCAGCTCCCTGCCGACCACCCCTTCGGCCAGCGGCTGCTGCAGGTCGAGGTTCAGATGGCACAGCGGGCAGGGCGTCACCAGGCAGTCGGCGTCGGCGTCCACCGCGTCGCCGAGGTGGCGCCCGGCCTGCTTGAGCGAGGCCTCCTTGTTCATCGTGATGATCGGAAAGCCGCAGCACTTGCGCATGCCCGCGTACTCGATCACGGTGCCGCCGAGCGCGTCGATCACCTGGTCGAGGTAGTGGTCGCGCGGGTGCTCGGCGTCGATCCCCAGGCGCTTGCGCGGGCGCACGATGTAGCAGCCGTAGAACGGGCCCACCTTGAGGTTCGTCAGCGGGCGCTTGACGCGCGTGCCGAGCTCCTCCAGGCCGATCTCCTCGACCAGCAGCCACAGGAAGTTCTTGTTCGTCAGGCCCTTCTCATAGCTCAGCCCCTCGGGTGCGAGCGTCGCGTTGACGTGCTCGCGGTACTCCGCGCTCGCATCCAGGCGCTCCTGGCACTCGCTCTGGGCGCCCTGGCAGGTGGAGCAGATGTTCATCATCATCTCCGCCCCCTGCACCTGCTGGGCGAGGGCGAAGGTGCGCGCGTTCAGCGTGTCCGCGAGCTCCTGGTTGTGCTCGGCGATCACGCCCGCCCCGCTGCAGCAGGCGCGGTCGAGCTCGACCAGCTCGATGTCCAGCAGCGGCGCGACCTTCGCCATCGAGCCGTGCAGCTCGGGGGTGAAGCCGCGGCTGACGCAGCCGGGCCAGTAGGCGACCTTCATTGGTTGGCGCTCCCTTCGGTGCTGGTCGTGGCCGTCTCGCTGTCACTCCCCATCCCCGCGCCGGCGGCGACTCCGTCGCCGGCCGGCTCCTCCTCATCCTCGCCGGAGATGTACAGGTTCAGCTCGTAGCGCTGCTCGCGCCCCTCGACCTTCTCGTAGATCGCCTGCACCTGCTTGAGGTCCTGGCTCTTGAGCTTGTGCGGTTTCAGCGCCTCCATCGGCTTGACCTTGCCGCGCATGAGCGCCCTGAGGATCGCCGGCAGTGAGCTGATCAGCTCTTTCGCCGCGGAGGGGTGGAATTTGCCAAACCACGATGCACCGCCGTAGGAGCGCGGCAACAGCTCGGCCTCCCACAGCAATCCGTTGTCGCGGATGAGGCCTGTGAATGCGGCCTCGTGGCGCTCGCCGTTGTTGCGGTCGACGATGTGGTGCTCGGCGATCGCGATCCTGCGCAGGCGCATGATCTGGCCCATCGGGTTGACATCCTTGGGGCAGGCCTCCACGCACTTGAAGCAGTGGGTGCAGTCGAAGATGCCGTGCGGGTCCTGCGCGAGGTGGTTCAGGCGCGCGAACTGCTGATCGTCGCGCGGGTCGCCCACGAAGCGGTAGGCCTTCGCGAGCGCCGCCGGGCCGATGAACAGGGGGTCGACCTCCATCGCCAGGCAGTCCGACACGCACGCGCCGCACTGGATGCACGCCATCGTCTGGGTCACGTCCACCATCGCCTCTTTCGGCACGAGGTACTCGCGCTCGGGCACCGGCTGCTTGGCCAGCAGCCACGGGGTGACGTGCTGGACCTTCTTCCAGTGGACGGCGTCCATGTCCACGATCAGGTCCTTGATCACCGGCATGTTGCCCATCGGCTCGATCTCGATCACGCCGTCGCGCGCGCTTGCCATCGCCGCGTCCAGATGGGTGTGGCAGGCCAGCGCCGGTTCGCCGTTGACGCGCACGCCGCACGAGCCGCAGATCGCCTGGCGGCAGGAGCAGCGGATGCCGATCGACCCGTCGAAGCGGTCGCGCGCCTGCAGGATCGCCTCGAGCACCGAGCGGTGGGGCGCGAGCTCGACCGTGTGCTCATCCCAGTAGGCGGCCTCGCCGGACTGGGGGTCATAGCGGCGCATCCTCAGCGTGAACTTCTCGGGCGGGCGGTCGTGCGTCTCGGCCATCAGCGGCGCTCCTGCGTGCGCGGAGGGGGATCGATAGGTGAGACTGCCATCAGTATTTCCTCTCCTCGGGCTGCCACTGGGTGATCGTCACCGGCGAGTAGCTCACCTGCGGACCCGCCCCGTCCGGCGCGAGGGTGATGTCGATGTGCTTGAGCCACTCCGCGTCGTTGCGCTCGGGGAAGTCGGTGCGGAACTGCGCGCCGCGCGACTCCTTGCGCTCGATCGCCGCCACGAGCGTGGTCTCGGCGCAGTCGATCATGAAGCCGAGCTCGATCGCGCCGAGCACGTCCTGGTTGAAGATCGTCCCGTGGTCGTCGATCCAGGCGCGCGCGGCCTCCTCTTTGAGGCGGCCGACCGTCTCCAGCGCGCTCTGCAGGCCGGCTTCGTCGCGGAACACGGCCGCGTGGCGGTTCATCACCTCGCCGAGCTCGTTCTTGATCTCCGACACCCGCCGGCCCTCGTGGCCGCGGGCGATGATCGCGTCGATCCGCGCCTGGTCCTCGAGCAGCTGCGCCTTGGCGTCGGCGTCCGGCATGCCGATGCCCGCGGCCCGGGCGGCGGCGTGTTCGCCCGCCCGGCGGCCGAAGATGAGCGTGTCGAGCAGCGAGTTGGCGCCCAGCCGGTTGCCGCCGTGGACCGACACGCAGGCCACCTCGCCGGCCGCGTAGAGCCCCTCGATCGGCGTGCGCCCGTCGACGTCGGTCTTGACGCCGCCCATGATGTAGTGCTGGCCGGGGCGGATCGTGATCGGTTCGCGCGTGATGTCCACGCCGGCGAAGTCGCGGCCGAGGTTCACGATCTCGCGCAGCGCCTCCAGCGTGCGCTTGCGCGGCACCACCGTCACGTCCAGGTAGATGCCCTCGCCCTTCGGCCCCACGCCGCGGCCCTCGTTGATCTCGATCTGCTCGGCCCGCGAGACCACGTCGCGCGAGGCCAGCTCCATCTTGTTCGGCGCCGATTTCTCCATGAAGCGTTCGCCGTTCGCGTTCAGCAGGTGCGCGCCCTCGCCGCGGGCGCCCTCGGTGATGAGGATGCCGCTCTCCACCAGGCAGGTGGGGTGGTACTGGACCATCTCCATGTCCATCAGCGGCGCACCCACCCGGTAGGCCAGCGAGATCCCGTCGCCGGTCACGATCAGGCCGTTGGTCGTCGGCTTGTACGCCTGCCCGGCGCCGCCGCAGGCGAGGATCACGTTCTTGGCCGTGAACGCCTCCATCCGCCCGCTGCGCACGTCGCGCGCAATCACCCCGCAGCAGCCGCCGTTCGCGTCGGAGAGCAGCGAGGTGGTGAACCACTCCTCGAAGCGCTCGACCGTCTCGTGGTGCTTCATCAGCTGCTCGTAGAGCACGTGCAGGAGCGCCTGGCCGGTGATGTCCGCCACGTAGGCCGTGCGCTTCATCGAGGCTCCCCCGAACGCCCGCAGGTCCATCTCGCCCTTGTCGTTGCGGTGGAAGGTCACGCCCATGTGCTCGAGGTGCATGACCTCGCCGGGCGCCTCCGAGCACATGATTTCGATCGCGTCCTGGTCGCCCAGGAAGTCCGAGCCCTTGACCGTGTCGTAGGCGTGGGAGTGCCAGTCGTCATCCACGCTGATCGCCGCGTTGATGCCTCCCGCGGCGGCCACCGAGTGCGAGCGCACCGGGTGCACCTTGCTCATGATCGCCACGCTCGCGCCCTTCTGCGCGGCCGCGAGCGCCGCGCGCTGGCCGGCGAGGCCGGCCCCGATGATCAAGACGTCGTGTGCTGGCATGGCTCCCTGGGGTGGGTCGAGAGGACGAGAAGGGGGTTCTGCGGGTCGAGGACTCTATAACGAGCGGCGCGAGGAGCCCTACGTGGCCGGGCGCAGCGCCTGGCGCACCTGCGCGAGCGTGACCTCGCCCTGCAGCACGCCGTCCTTGTCGACCGCGACCATCGCCCCCAGGCGGCCGAGGCCTTCGGAGCCGAGCAGCGACTCCAGCGGCGCCTCTTGGCCGATCTGCACCGGCAGGTCCTCCTCGAGCACGTCGGTCACCGCCAGCGCGGGGCGCCCGGCCGCGATCTCCTCCTCCACCCGCTGCTGGCGCACGACGCCGAGGAAGTGGCGGGCGGCGTCGACGACCGCGAACCACGGCCAGCGGTAGCGCTGGAAGAACTGCTCGCGCGCGTCGAGCAGCGTCAGCTCGGCGGGCATCGTGACCGGCTCGCGGTCCATGATGTCGCCCACCGTGATGCTCTGGATGCGCTGGCCGATCGCGCCCTGCACGACCGCCGCGCCGGCCGCCTGGTAGAGGATCAGGGCGAGCACCAGCGTCAGCAGGCCCGAGCGAGGAGCCGCCGCGCCCGAAGGACCACAGCCCGAACAGGCCGAGCGGCGATCGCGAACGCCTGACCGGAGCGCCCGGTGGCGTGCGTGGCGCGGTTGCGGTCGCCGGTGCGCCACCAGATCAGCGCGCGGGCGATGCGCCCGCCGTCGAGCGGGAACGCGGGCACGATGTTGAACACGAGCAGCAGCGCGTTGACGAAGCCGAGCCAGCCGATCAGCGCGAGCGCCGGCGTGGTTGTGAAGCCCTCGCGCGTGAGCGCCACGTCGGTGAAGCGCCCGCTGCTGGCGACGAGCGTGCCGGCGCCCAGGCAGAGCGCGAACAGCGCCGAGCGTCACCGCCGGGCCGGCCGCCGCGATCTTGAACTCCTCGCCGGCGCGTCTGCGGCTCGCGGCGCATGTGCGACAGCCCGCCGAAGAACCACAGGTCGATGCCCGACGATCGGGATGCCCGAGGCGGCGCGCCGCCAGCGCGTGTCCGAGCTCGTGCAGGATCAGCGAGGCGAAGTAGCCGAGCGCCCCGGCCACCGCCACCGCGTAGGCGGTCGTCTGCGAGCCGCCGAGCACTTCATGGAAGTATTCCGAGAGCCAGTAGATCAGGAAGAAGAGCACGAAGAACCAGCTCACGCTCACCCCGATGCGAATGCCGAAGACTGCGAGCGAGCTGGAAGCTGCGGGTCCTCATGTGTTCAATGTTAGGCCGCGACGGGCGGCGAGCGGGGCGTCTAGCGCTCGGGAAGCCCGCGGGCGATGATGGCCTCGAAGTCGACGCCCGCCGGCAGCGTGCCGTACTCGAGCCCGCTCTCGCCGGCCAGGCGCGAGGCGCAGAAGGCGTCGGCCACGGCCGGCGGCGCGTGGCGCACGAGCAGCGAGCCCTGCAGGCACAGCGCCATGTCTTCGACCACGCGCCGGGCGCGCGTCTCGAGCGTCTGCGGATCGCGCGAACTGGTCCTTCAGCTCGCCGACGCGCGCGTCCAGGCGCGCGTCGGCGCCGGCGGCCTGCTCGACCTCGGCGAGGAACACCTCGAGCGAGCGCGGCGAGCGCGTCAGCGCGCGCAGCACGTCGAGGCTCATCACGTTGCCCGAGCCCTCCCAGATCGAGGCCAGCGGCGCCTCGCGGTACAGGCGCGGCATGCCCGACTCCTCCACGTAGCCCGCGCCGCCGAGGCACTCGAGCGCCTCGAAGGCGTGGTTGGGGGCGCGCTTGCACGTCCAGTACTTGCCGACCGCCGTGGCCAGGCGCTTGAACAGCTGCGCGTCGCTCGAGTCCTCGCCCGCGTCCGCGTCGGCGTGCGCCTCGTCGTAGGCGCGCGCCAGGCGCATCGCCAGGACGGTGCTCGCCTCGGACTCCAGACACAGATCGGCCAGCACGTTGCGCATCAGCGGCTGGTCGATCAGCAGCTTGCCGAACGCGCTGCGGTGGGCCGCGTGGTGGGTGGCGTTGACCACGCCCGCGCGCATCCCGGCGGCCGTCGCCGATCACGCAGTCAAGGCGCGTGTGGCCGACCATCTCGATGATCGTCGGCACGCCCCGGCCGGGCTCGCCCACCATCCGCGCCCACGCGCCGTGCAGCTCGATCTCCGAGGAGGCGTTCGAGTGGTTGCCGAGCTTGTCCTTCAGGCGCTGGATGTGAAACGCGTTGCGCGTGCCGTCGGGCAGGATGCGCGGCAGCAGGAAGCAGGACAGGCCGTCGTCGGTCTGGGCGAGCACGAGGAAGAGGTCGGACATCGGCGCCGAGCAGAACCACTTGTGGCCGATCAGCTCGTACTCGCCGCCCGGCCCGCCCGCGCCCAGGGGCGTGGCGAAGGTCGTGTTCGCGCGCACGTCCGAGCCGCCCTGCTTCTCGGTCATCGCCATGCCCGCGATCGCCGAGCCCTTCTCGCCGGCGGGGATCAGCCGCGGGTCATAGCTGGTGGCTGTCACCAGCGGCTCCCACTCGGCCGCCAGCTCCGGCTGGGCGCGCAGGGCCGGCACGACCGCGAAGGTCATCGTGATCGGGCACGCGAATCCGGCCTCGGCCTGCATCGCGGTCATGTACAGCGCCGCGCGCGCGGTGTGCGCGGCCGGGTCCGCGCTGGTCCACGGCAGCGAGTGCAGCTCGTTCTCGACGCCGAGCTTCATCAGGCTGTGCCAGGCGGGGTGGAACTCGACCTCGTCGATGCGGTTGCCATAGCGATCGTGGGTGCGCAGCACCGGCCTGTTCTCGTTTGCCAGCCTGCCCCACTGCTGCTGCGGCTCGCCGCCCACGACCCGCCCGAGCGCGCACGCCCGCTCGTGCACCCAGCCGGCGCCCTCGCGCCTCGTCGCCTCGACCAGCGGCACGTTGCTCGAGTACACGTCGAGCCCCTCGAGCGGCGGCACCTGGTTGGCGACCGTGTGCGTCTGCCACGGCACCTCGCCAATCGCTCTGCCCGACATCGTGCTGGCCATCACACGACAGTCAAGCAGAGAACGCTAGCCTGCAGCGATGCCGTCGCCACCCGCCCGCAGGCGTGCGCCAACCCCTGCCCGGCCTGGCGCCCGGCGCGGGCCGGCCCCGCGCGCGTCCGCGCGGCATGCGGCTGCGCTGCTCGCGACTGCGCTGCTCGCCACGGCGCTGCTCGCGACGGCGCTGCTCGCGATGGGGGCGCTGCTGCTGGCGCCGATCGCGGGCGCGGCCGCGCACGCAGGGCCGGTGGCGCGCGGCGCGAGCTCAGAAGGGGCACCGGATCTCTACGAACCGCGGGTGGCGCGCCTGACGTATGTGACCGCGAGCGCACGCTCGAGTCCGCGGGTGTGGCTCGCGTCCGTCGGCGGCAGCGAAGCGAAGCTGCTCGGCCCGGGGGTGCAGCCGCTGCTCGCGCCGGATGGTCGCTCGGTCGCGGCGGCGCTGTTCGGCGCGAGCGTGGGCTCCGACGAACATGGCCCCGCGATCGCCATCTACTCCGCTGCGGGCGCGCGCCCGCCGGTCGCCACCTACCTGAGCCTTGAAACCGCCACCGCGACGCCGCTGGCGTGGTCGCCGGACTCGCGCTACCTGGCGGTCCAACGGGAGTCGACGGCGACCACGAACATCGCCGCCGGCTCGGGCCTCGACGTGATCGACACGCAGACGGGCAAGGTGGTGTCGATCGCCGCAGGGGAGATCAACGGTGCGAGCTTCGCCCGCGACGGAAGCGACCGGGTCGTCTTCGCGCTCGCGCATTCGCTCTCGGACTCAGCTTCCGTGAACCTGTACCTCAGCAACCCGGACGGCACGGGCCGTAGCCGCCTGACCAGCGACGGGCGCAGCCTCAACCCCGTGTGGGGGCCGCGCTACATCGCCTATGACCGCGAGCGCCTGCGCCGCTACGCGCCCGCCTACCAGATCTGGCTGGCCGCGCCGAGCGGCGAGCGCATCCGCAGGGTCACCGACGTCCCCGCCGGTCCGCTCGTCGCGGGACTCGTGCCGCTCGCCTTCTCGGCGGACGGCAGCAGGCTGCTCGCCGAGTTCGAGGGCCAGGACACGAGCGACGCCTGGGCCGTGAGCGTCTCCTCCGGGCGCGCGCGCATGCTGAGCGTCCACGGCCGCTCCGTCGAGGGTGCGGGTATCTCGAGCGATGGCCGCACGCTCCTGATCGACGAAGGCGCGCTCGGCGAACCGCCCTCGAACGACCGCATCGCGAGCGTCCCCTTCGCCGGCGGACACGCAAGGGTCCTGATCCCGCACGGCTCGGAGGCCAGCTGGAACGGCTGACGCGCGAGCGCTCGGCCCCGCGCGGGCGATAGCATCGCGCCCGATGGCCAAGATCAAGGTTAAGAACCCGGTGGTCGAGCTGGACGGCGATGAGATGACCAGGATCATCTGGTCGTTCATCAAGCAACAGCTGATACTCCCCTACCTCGATATCGAGCTCGAGTACTACGACCTCGGCATCGAGCACCGCGACGCGACCGACGACCGGGTGACAGTCGAAGCGGCCGAGGCGATCAAGCGCCATGGGGTGGGGGTCAAGTGCGCGACCATCACCCCCGACGAGGCGCGCGTGCGCGAGTTCGGCCTGAAGCAGATGTATCGCTCGCCCAACGGCACCATCCGCAACATCCTCGGCGGTGTCATCTTCCGCGAGCCGATCGTGATCGCCAACATCCCCCGCCTGGTGCCCGGCTGGAGCAAGCCGATCGTGATCGGCCGCCACGCCTTCGGCGATCAGTACCGCGCGACCGATCTCGTGGTCCCCGGCGAGGGCACGCTGACGCTCACCTTCACCCCAGCCGACGGCAGCGAGCCGATCGAACTCGACGTCTACGACTTCCCGGGCAGCGGCGTGGCGATGGCGATGTACAACCTCGACGCCTCGATCCGAGACTTCGCGCGCGCCTCGCTGCGCTACGGCCTGGACCATTCCCTCCCCGTCTACCTCTCCACCAAGAACACGATCCTCAAGCGCTACGACGGGCGCTTCAAGGACATCTTCGCCGAGGTCTACGAGAACGAGTTCAAGGCCGACTTCGAGGCCGCCGGCATCACCTATGAACACCGTCTGATCGATGACATGGTCGCTGCGGCGCTGAAGTGGGAAGGCGGCTATGTGTGGGCGTGCAAGAACTACGACGGCGATGTGCAATCTGACACCGTCGCGCAGGGCTTCGGCTCGCTCGGGCTGATGACCAGCGTGCTGATGAGCGCCGACGGCCAGACCGTGGAGGCCGAGGCGGCGCATGGCACGGTCACCCGCCACTACCGCCTGCACCAGCAGGGCAAGCCCACGTCCACCAACCCGATCGCCTCGATCTTCGCCTGGACGCGCGGCCTGATCGCGCGCGGGCGAATGGACGGGACCCCCGAGGTGAGCAGCTTCGCCGAGACGCTCGAGCGCGTGTGCGTCGAGACCGTCGAAAGCGGGAAGATGACCAAGGATCTCGCGCTGCTCGTCGGGCCGGAGCAGGCCTGGCAGACCACGCAGGAGTTCCTCGCCTCGATCGACGCCAACCTGCGCGCCGCGATGGCCTAGGGCCGCGCCCACCCCCGTCGGAGCGCTCGAGACTGTAAACGCACAGCACCCACCCAGGAGATGAACTTGTGAGCAATCCCGTAAGAGTCACCGTCACCGGCGCCGCCGGGCAGATCGGCTACAGCATCGTCTTTCGCATCGCATCCGGGCAGCTGCTCGGGCCCGAGCAGCCGATCGACCTGCGGCTGCTCGAGATCCCCCAGGCGATGGGCGCGCTCGAGGGCGTGGCCATGGAGCTCATCGACTGCTCCTTTCCGCTGCTCGCGGGCCTCGACCTGCACGACAACCCGGCCGATTCCTTCGACGGCACGAACGTCGCGCTGCTCGTCGGCTCGCGGCCGCGCACCAAGGGCATGGAGCGCGCCGAGCTGCTGAGCGCCAACGGCGAGATCTTCACGGTTCAGGGCAAGGCGCTCAACGCCGTCGCGGCCGCCGACCTGAGGGTGCTCGTGGTGGGAAACCCCGCCAACACCAACTGCCTGATCGCGATGAACAACGCGCCAGACATTCCCCGCGAGCGGTTCACGTCGATGATGCGACTCGACCACAACCGCGCGATCGCCCAGCTGGCCGCCAAAGTCGAGGTTCCGGTGACCGCCATCACTCAGATGGGCGTGTGGGGAAATCACTCGCCGACGATGTACCCCGACCTCTTCCACACGCATATCCGCGGGTCGCGCGCGGTCGACGTCGTCGACGACATGGAATGGATCGAGGGCGAGTTCCTGCCGCGGGTCGGTACGCGCGGCGCCGCCGTCATCGAGGCGCGCGGCTCCTCATCGGCCGCGTCCGCGGCCAACGCCGCGATCGACCACGTCAACGACTGGGTCACAGGAAACGCCGACTGGGTCTCCATGGGTGTCCCCTCGGACGGCTCATACGGGATACCCGAAGGCCTCATCTGCGGCTTCCCGTGCATCTGCACGGACGGGGAGTGGGAGATCGTCCAGGGCCTCGAGATCGATGAGTTCTCGCGCGCGAAGATCGACGCCTCGGTGGCCGAGCTCGTCGGCGAGCGCGACACCGTTGCAAGCCAGGGCCTGATCTAGACGCTCGCCGGGGCCTGATCCAGACGCTCTCACGGGGGTTCTAGTCACAAACGAGGGGCGCGGTGAGGAATGCCACCGCGCCCCTTTTTCCGAGACTGCGAGAGAACCTGCCAGCTAGGAGGCTGGGGCTAGGATTTGGGGAACCAGCCGCGGCCCTGCTTTCTTACCTTGCCTTCCTGCTCGAGTCCGGGGAGCACGCGGTAGAGGTAGTTCTGCTTGATGCCCATCTTGGCGGCCAGCTCCGGGATCGTGATGCCGGGCTGTCCCTGCACGAAGGACAGGGCCTCGGCCGCGCGCGTGCCGCTGCCTTTGCGCCTGCCGGCGCGGCGTTTGGCGGGACGCCCCGGTTTACGGGCGGGTTTGGCCGCCGCCGTTTTGGTGCTCGCGCCGGTGGCCGAGCCACGCGGGCGCCCCGGTCCTTTTTTGGTTTTGCGGCGGGGAGCCGCCGGGGCTTTGGCGGCCGCGGGAGCGGCTCCACCGAGCCCGGCCAGGGCCTTGGCGGCGGCCTCCAGACGGGTGAACTCGTCCACGAGGGGCTTGAGCTCTTTGAGGCGGTCGGTGATCTCTCGACGCTTCTCGTCAAGGAAGTCGGGCACGATGTCCATCCCCTTCACTAGATGTGGATGTGCACGCAGTCACATCGGATTCGCGGATTACCTTACACTAGTTCTCACGGCGACTCTCACGGTCGTCGTGCTCCAGGTGAGCGCGCAGTCGTTCGAGTGTGCGCCTGGCCTCCCGCTCGGGCATGCCGCCTACCAGCGCGCGGCTGACGAGCGTGCCGACGGGTCCCAGCGGGGGCCGGAATTCGTTGCGGTAGTCAAAACGGGTGCCGCCGTCCTCGGCCGTGAGGACGTATTCGCTGCGCGCGCGCGAGTGCGCCGGCCCGCGGCCCTCCCACACGGCGAGCTCGCCCGGGCGGCAGTCGACGAGCTTCCAGTGAACCTCCAGGTGCACGCCGCGCATGTGGATCTTCTGGTCCATCGTGTACCCCACGCGGGGAGGGCCGCCGTCGGCGTGCACGAGCTTGCGATGAATCGTCACCCACTCCTCCAGAGAGTTGGGGTCCATGACCAGCTTCCACACCTCCTCGGGTGCGGCTTTGATCTGGATCGAGTCTGTGACGAGGCTCATGGGGTTGCTCGCACGGGCACCCGGCGGGGGCAGTACCGTAGCCGCCGGCGGTCGCCCAGCCGCCGGCGCGTGTGCCGAGGAGCGCGAGCGTGCATCAGCGCGCCGCCAGCGGCTCGAGTTCCTCCCACTCGCGCAATGCATGTTCCACTGCCGAGTCGAAGGAGTGCAGCCGCACGTTCAGCAGCTCAGGGACGTGATCGTCGGCCGGCAGCAGGTCTCCCTGCAGGCCTTCCATCAGCGGCACGACCAACGCCGGGTCCTCTCCCGCGATGGCCGCCGCCAGGCGAGCGGTGATGCCTGTCACATTCACTCCCAGCCTGAGCGCCGGTCGATCGACGAGCATCAGCTCGGCGATCCTCCTCAGCATCTCGCCGTAGCTGAGCACCTCGGGACCGCCCACCTCCAGCGAGCGGCCACCGAGCGGCGCCGCGGCGGCTGCCACGAGCATCTCGGTGATGTCCCGTGCGTCGATCGGCTGGCTCACAAATCGCTGCCAGGGGGGCAGTGTGAGCACCGGCATGCGCTCGACGAGGTGCACGAGCAGGCGAAACGATCGCGAGTGCGTGCCGATCACGATCGCCGAGCGCAGGGCCACCGAGTCTGCGACGCCCGCCAGGAGGATGTGCTCAACGGCCTCGCGGCTGGCGAGGTGGCGAGAGGAGGCGGCGTGGGCGCCGAGATGCGCGGGCGGGGAGGCGTCGGCCCCGCCCTCTCGCTGCGGCGCCCGCGCCTGCGCCCAGCGCGGCACGAGGCCGCCGAGATACACGATCCGGCGCACCCCGGCCTGCGCGGCTGCGGCGGCGAAGCGCTCGGCTCCGACTCGCTCGCGCTCGCTGAACGGCTCGGAGCCGGCCGGTGCGCGCTCCATCGAGTGGATCAGGTAATAGGCGACCTCGACGCCGTCGAGCGCCGCCTGCAGCCCCGCTCCGGTGAGCACGTCGCCGCGTAGCACCTCGACCTCGACGGGGTGCGGCTCCGAGCGTCCGCGCGCCAGCGCCGCCTCGACCCGGGCGGGGTCGCGCCCGAGCGCGCGAACGGCATGGCCGTCGCGGCACAGCCGCGGGACGAGCAGCGAGCCGACGAAGCCGCTGGCGCCGGTGACGAGAATGCGCATCTGCTCAGATGATGACGCCGGCGCGCCGCGCGCACCCAGAACCCCCGGAAACTGCGGCGTGATCGGGCAGATAGTCACAGCAAAGTGACTCGTTCTCGGCTATTTCCGCCCAGGAAACGGTTTTCTCTGCGATTTGCGGAGTGGCCCGCGACCGTGCCTTGAGCGACGCGGGCAATGATGCTTTGATCGCTTCCGTTCCGTTCATTGCGATCGATGTTTGGGGGCAGGGCTGGTGGCGAGAAAGCAGACCGGGCGGGCGCCTGCGCGCACTGCCCGGAAGGTCAGCTGTGAGGAGTGCTACTTCCGCGTCAACCTCCTGTGCGCGCTCGATCTGCCCGAGCCGTGCGCGACCTTCCGACCCAACGAGGCCCAGCTGAGGCCGCCGCAGCAGCTGCGCTTCGTGTTCCGTCAGGAGCGCCGCGCGCGCGCCGCGTGGGCCTTCCCCTCCGCGCAGGAGCAGGCCTCCCTGCACGCCTAGCGAGCGGCGGAGCCCCGCGGCACACGCCGGCTCCAAGCGTCAAGTGCTCCGCTGTGGGTATATTGAGCAGGGACCAGCAATCTTTCGGCGGAGGGCGGTGGCGAAGATGGCAGCGAAAGACCGGATCGGCAAGGCTTCGGCTGCAGCGCAGGCGGCGCAGCGCAACAGGTACCTGCAGCGTCTCATCGAGGACGAGGAGCTGCGCGCGAACCTGCTCATCGCCTACGGCGCGGCGCGCAGCGCCTACGGGCGCATGAGCAACGGCAAGCCTGCCACGCAGGCTCTGTTCGAGGACCGCAAGCTCCAACGCGAGCTCAGGCAGGCGGCCTACTCCCTGCGCGACGTCTCCAACGCGCTGCGCGAGCCTCCCAAGCGCAAGCGGCGGCGCGGCGGCTTCGCTCGCACCCTGCTTCTGCTCACGATCGGAGCCGCGCTCGCGCTGGCGCTCAGCGAGGACCTGCGCTCGAAGGTGCTCGACCTGATGTTCGGCTCGGAGGAGGAGTTCGACTACAGCTCCACCACGGCGCCGAGCGAAGCCGCGCCGACGAGCGTGCCCGCCGGCTGAGCACGACGCCACCCGAACCGTGACCGGCTTGGAGGCCACCGTGGACAGCACCGCCGCTGCGCAGGAGGAGAACCCGATCTCGCAGTCCGCGCCCCTGCCGAGCACCGCGCCGCCCGCTGGGCGCTCGCTCTCGGGTGAGAAGGCCCAGCGGATAATCGACGCGATGCGCCTCAGCGTCGCGCGGCGCGGCACCGCGGGCTCGACGTTCGACCACGTCTCGCGCGAGGCCGGGGTCTCGCGCGGGCTGTTGCACTATTACTTCGGCACCAAGGAGCAACTGCTGCTCGAGGCGGTGCGGCGCGACTGCGAGCTGCGCCTGGAGCGCCTCGAGGGCCAGCTCTCGACCGCGCAGACCGCCGACGACTTCATCGATCTGATGGTGCAGAACCTGCGCAACAACCTGCGCGAAGAACCCGAATATCTCACGCTCGTGTTCGAGCTGTTCACCCTCTCGCGACGCAACACCGACATCGCCGCCGAGTACGCCGCGCTGATGCGACGCACTCGCGAACAGCTCGCCGGGATGCTCGCGGTGGCGCAGGGCGAGGGAATCGTGCGGCTGCACGCCGAGCCGGAGTCGGTCGCCGAGGTCCTCTTCTCACTCGCCGACGGGCTCGCGCTGCGCATGCTCAGCGAGCCAGGACGCGACTTCTCCGAGGCGGTCGGCGCGGGCATCGCCTGCGCCCGCGCGCTGTTGACCGATTGACGCCCGCGTGACGCCGCCCGCCGGGGTGGGGCGGTGACGCTCTTATAATCGGCTGTTCCATGCCGATCTACGAGTACAGGCGTCCGGACGGCACCACGTTCGAGCTGCAGCAGTCCTTCAGCGACGATCCGCTCACCGTCGACCCCGACACGGGCGTGCCGGTCGAGCGCGTCCTTCACCCCCCGGCCGTTCACTTCAAGGGCAAGGGCTTCTACAACACCGACTACGGCACGCGCAACCGCCAGCGCGAGACGGCCGCGGCCGCCGAGAAGTCCTCGAGCTCGGCCGGCTCCTCCTCCGACGGCGACTCCGCCAGCACCTCCACGGCCGAGAAGGGCGCGAAGAGCGAGAAGAAGAGCGAGAAGGCCTCCAAGGACGCCGGCGCGTCAAAGGAATCGAAGCCGCTCGCGGCCAAGGGCTGAGCAAGCCGCTCGCGGCCGAGGGCTGAGAAAGCCGCTCGCAGCCGAGGGCTGAGCGCGCGGCGCGCGCGGCTTGGCACCTCTGCCCCGCCCCCAGCGCTCGCCGCGGGCGCTCGCCGCGGGCGCTCGGCGCGGGCGCCCAGGGTCGCGGCGCAGCGGCGCTCAGCCGCTCATGAACTGCGCGACCGCCGCGCGACGGTCTGCTTCTGAGACCGTCAGGCCCTGTTCGCCGTCGGGCAGGGTGATCGTCCCCGTCGGCCTCAGCACGCGCGTCGGCGGGGTGCCGCCGATGGCGAGCGCTCCGAACATCCCCAGCAGCGCGGAGCCGCTCATGTCGGAGATGATCGCCGGCGGGGCGTTCCAGGCGATCAGCGGCAGGCGCAGGAAGCTCGAGGGCGAGAGCAGCCGGCTCTTCATGTCGTTGAACAGGGCCTGCTGGTGTTCCTCGCGCTGGATGTCGGTCTCGTTGGGCGCGCACAGGTTCTCGCGCGTTCGCGCCAGCGCGAGCGCCTGCTTGCCGTTGAGGTGATGGGTGCCGGCGCTCAGCCGCAGCGTGTAGCCGCCGCGGCTGAAGCCGCCGTCCAGGAGCGAGACGATGCAGCCGCCGGTGTAGTTGACCCCGCCCATCGCATCGATCAGGGCGGGGAAGTTTTCGAAGTTGACTTCGACCACGTGGTTGATCGGGATGCCGAGCCAGTGCTTGATCACCGAGATCGACTCCGCCGGACCGCCGTACTCGTGCGCGGCGTTGATCTTCTGCAGGCCGTGGCCGGGGATTTCGATGACCGTGTCGCGCGGGATCGACAGGCGCGCGGCGTGCCCGCCGCCGGTGCGGATCAGCATGATCGTGTCCGAGCGCCCGAAGCCCGTCGTTTCGGCGCCGGGTTCCTTGCTGTTCTTCTGGCGGCGGTCGGAGCCCAGCACGAGGATGTTGTTGGCCGAGCTCAGCGGGAAGCCGGCCGGGTCGAGCACGCCCGCCACATCCGGCGGCGGCGGGGTGCGTTCGAAGTGCGAGCTGGTCAAGAACAGCAGCAGCGAGAGCAGCAGCCAGGCAACGATCAACGCCAGCAGGCCGAGCAGAATGCGCTTGGGGGTGGCCCACCGCCGCCAGCCGGCCCCGCCGAACTGCGTGTCCACGCGCGCGCCGCGGCCGCCTCGCGGGGAGCCCGCGGGAGCGAGCAGCGGGCCTCCGAGCTCCTCCTCGCCGCGCGGGAGCAGCCGGCGGCGGGCGCGGTAGCGCGTGTACTGCGGCGGCTGATCGCGGTCGTCGGGCATCGCGGGGACCCTATATTTGCGACATGACCACCGCGCAGGCGCCAGTCGGTCGGCTGCTGGTGTGTCCGACCCCGATCGGCAATCTCGAGGACATCACGCTGCGCACGCTCGCCGCGCTGAGAGCGGCCGATGTGATCGCGTGCGAGCACACGCGCCACACGCAGGTGCTGCTCGACCGCCACGGGATCCGCACGCGGCTGCTCAGCTTTCACGAGCACAACGAACGCGCGCGCGCCGAGGAGCTCATCGCTCGCATGTGCGAGGGCGCGGTCGTCGCGCTCGTCTCAGACGCCGGCACCCCGCTGGTGTCCGACCCCGGCTTCGTGCTCGTGCGAGCCTGCCTCGCCGCCGGTCTCGAGCTCGAGGTGCTGCCCGGGCCGAGCGCGGTCGTGACCGCGCTGGTCGCCTCCGGGCTGCCGGTCGATCGCTGGCGCTTCGTCGGCTTTCTGCCGCGCGCGCGCCGCGAGCTCGAGCAGCTGCTGGCAGACGCGCCGGACACGCTCGTCGCGTTCGAGTCGCCTCGCCGCCTAGCCGCGACGCTCGGGGTGCTCGCGGCGCGCGATCCGCAGCGGGCGGTGGCCGTCTGTCGGGAGCTGAGCAAGCGCCACGAGGAGGTCCGCCGCGGGAGCGCTGCCGAGCTGGCCGCCCACTACCGTGAGCACCCCGCGCGCGGCGAGGTGGTGCTCGTCTGCGGCGCCGCCGCGGCGGGTGCCGCCGGGCGCGAGCAGGCGCTGGCCGCGCTGCGGGAGCTGATCGATGCCGGCGCCAAGCCCAGGCCGGCGGCGGCGGCGGTGGCGAAGCTGACGGGGATCGCCGCCAACGAGCTCTACCGTGCCATCGCGGCACGGCAGTAGCCTGGGGCCGGCATGTCCTTCTATGTGACCACCCCGATCTACTACGTCAACGCGGCGCCCCACCTCGGGCACGCCTACACCACGATCGCCGCCGACGTGATGGCCCGCCACCACCGCCAGCGCGGCGAGGACGTGTTCTTCCTGACCGGCACCGACGAGCACGGCGAGCCGGTCGCCGACGCCGCCCACGCGCTCGGCATCGAGCCGCAGGCGCTGGCCGACCGCAACGCCGAGCGCTTCAAGGCGCTCGCGCCGCAGATCGGCGCGAGCAACGACTTCTTCATCCGCACGACCGACCCCCAGCACGAAGCCAAGGTGCAGGAGGTGCTCACGCGCGTCCGCGACAACGGGTTCGTGTACGAGGGCACCTACGAGGGCTGGTACTGCCCCCGCTGCGCCGACTTCAAGGCCGAGAACGAGATCGACGAGGGCAATCGCTGCCCGATTCACCACATCGAGCTGACCCGCGAGCAGGAGGACAACTACTTCTTCAGGCTGTCCGCCTTTCAGGAGCCGCTCGAGCGCCTGTACGCCGAGCGTCAGGATTTCGTGCTGCCGCGCACGCGCTACAACGAGGCGCTGTCGTTCATCCGCTCGGGCCTGCGCGACGTCCCGCTCACGCGGCACAAGCTGAGCTGGGGCGTGCCCGTGCCGTGGGACCCCGAGCACGTCTTCTACGTGTGGTTCGACGCGCTGCTGAACTACTACACGGCGCTCTCCTACGCGCGCGAGGGCGAGGATCTGGTCGAGCGCTTCTGGCCGGCGAACTACCACGTGATCGCCAAGGACATCCTGCGCTTCCACGTCGTCTACTGGCCCGCGCTGCTGATGGCCGCGGAGATCCAGCTGCCCGAGCACGTCTTCGTCCACGGCTATCTGCTGATGGAAGGCGAGAAGATGAGCAAGTCGCTGGGCAACGTGCTCGATCCGTTCGCGGTCATCGAGCGCTTCGGCGCGGACGCGCTGCGCTTCTACCTGCTGCGCGAGGTTCCCTTCGGCCAGGACGGCTCGGTCTCGACGGCCTCCTTCGAGCTGCGCTACGAGAGCGAGCTGGCCAACGAGCTGGGCAACCTCGCGAGCCGCACGATCGCGATGCTCGGGCGCTATCGCGATGGGTCGGTGCCGGCCGGCGAGGTCGACCCGCTGCTCGAGCAGGACTTCGCCGGCCTCGCCGAACAGGTCCGCGCGCACGTCGACCGCGCCGAGCTGACCTCCGCGCTGGATGAGATCTGGCAGCGGGTCAGGCGGCTGAACCGCTACGTCGAGGAGCAGGCGCCGTGGCGCCTGGCCAAGGAGCAGGCGCGCGCGGAGGAGCTGGATCGCGTGCTGCGCACGCTCGCCGAGGGGCTGCGGGTTCTCACCGTCCTGCTCTGGCCCTACCTGCCCGACAGCGCCGAGCGGCTGCTGGGCGCCCTCGGCGCTCCCGACCTCTCGCTCGCGGGCGCGCGGCTCGGCGCGGGAGCGATCGCGCGGGTCGAGCCGATCGAATCGCTGTTCCCGAAGGACTCCTAGCGGCAAGCCCGCCAGGCCGCGCGCCCGTGATCGACTCCCACACCCATCTCGACCTGTGCGAGCCGCCGAACGCCGAGCTCGTCGCGGCGGCCGAGGAGGCCGGCGTGACGCGCATGCTGAGCGTCGGCATCGACGGGGCGTCGTGCCGCGCGGCACTGGCCGCCGCCGAGGACTTTCCCCAGGTGTACGCGGCGATCGGCCGCCATCCGAACGCGGCCAGGGGCTTTGACGACGCCGATCTGGCCGAGCTGCGCGCGCTCGCCGCGCACGAGCGCTGCATGGCGATCGGCGAGACCGGGCTGGACTTCTACCGCGAAGGCGCGCCGCCGGCCGACCAGGAGCGGGCGTTCGCGGCGCAGATCGAGCTCGCCCGCGAGACGGGCAAGGCGCTCGTGATCCACACCCGCGCCGCCGAGGAGCGCACGCTGGCGCAGCTCGCCGCCGAAGCCGAGGGCGTGAGCGTGGTGATGCACTGCTTCTCGATGCCCGAGCGCCTCGCGGAGTGCCTCAGCCGGGGCTATGCGATCTCCTTCGCCGGCAACGTCACCTACAAGAACGCCGCCGCGCTCGCGGACGCCGCGCGGCGGGTTCCCGAGGACAGCCTGCTGGTGGAGACCGACGCCCCCTATCTGACACCGCAGGCCGTGCGCACCCTGAAGGGCACGGGGCAGCGCCGCAACCAGCCCGCCTTCGTCGCCTACACGGCGGCATTCCTGGCCGAGCTGCGCGGCGTGAGCGTCGCGGAGCTCGGCGCGAGCGTCACGCGCAACGCGAGCCGCGTGTTCGGCTGGGAATGAGCGCCGTGGCCGAGGAGCCCCTCCAGCCGAGCCTGCGGCGGATGCGCCGCTTCGGGGTGCGCCCCGATCGCGAGCTCGGCCAGAACTTCCTGATCGACTCGAACATCCTCGGGGTGATCGAGCGGGCCGCCGGCCTGCAGCGCGAGGACGTCGTGCTCGAGATCGGCGGCGGCCTGGGGGTGCTCTCCGAGCATCTGGCCGAGCGCGTCGCACATGTGCACGTGGTCGAGGTCGACGAGCGGCTGCGCGAGGCGCTCGGCGATGCGACCGATCCGCACCCGAACGTGACCGTGCACTGGGCCGATGCGATGACGCTCGACCTCGGCGCGCTGCGACCGCCGCCGAACAAGGTCGTGGCCAACCTCCCCTATGGGATCGCCGCGAGCGTGCTGCTGCGCAGCATCGCGGAGCTCGCCGTCGTCGGCAGCTGGGTGGCGATGGTGCAGCGCGAGGTCGGCGAGCGCCTGGCGGCGGCGCCGGGCAGCGGCGCCTACGGCGCGCCATCGGTGCTCGCCCAGCTGGTCTGCGAGGTCGAGGTGCTGCGGGCGATTCCGCGCACCGTCTTTCAGCCCGCGCCGAACGTCGACTCGGTGCTCGTGGGCCTGCGCCGGCGTCAGGCGCCCGGGGAGCAGCCCGGCTCCGAGCAGGCGAGCGTCTCCCCAGCGCTGCGCGCGCTCGTGGCGGGGGCGTTCGCCCACCGGCGCAAGACGGCGGCCCGCTCGCTAACCCTCTCCGGCGGCGCTCCCGGACGCTCGCGCGAGCAGGTCCGCGCGTCGCTCGAGCAGCTCGGGCATCCGCCGGACGTGCGCGCCGAGCGCCTCTCCCCCGAGGACTTCCGCGCGCTCGCGCGCCTGCTCGGCCTATGAGCGTCCACCGCGCGCTCGCGCCCGCGAAGGTCAACCTCGGACTGTTCCTCGGGCCCACGCGCTCGAGCGACGGCCGCCACGAGCTGGTGAGCGTGATGCAGTCGATCTCCCTCGCCGACGAGCTCACGCTCGCGCCCGCGCCGGCGGGGACGGCGCAGGACGAGGTCGTCTGTCCCGGGGTCCCGGGGGCGCCGGAGGAGAACCTCGCGGCCGCGGCGCTTCGCGCCTTTCGCGCGAGCACCGGCTGGGACGCGCCGGCGCAGCGGCTGCGCATCGTCAAGCGCATCCCGCTGGCCGCCGGCCTGGCGGGCGGCTCGGCCGATGCGGCCGCGGCCCTGCGCCTGGTCAGCCACGCATCGGGGCTCGGCGATGAGCAGCTGCTGCGCCGTCTCGGCGCGGAGCTGGGCGCCGATGTCCCCGCCCAGATCGCCCCGGGGCGCTGGCTGGCGAGCGGCGCCGGCGAGCAGCTGCAGCAGCTGCCGGCGCCGCGGGCTCCCTTCGGGCTGCTCGTGCTGCCCTTGGCCGCCCAGCTCTCCACCGCGGCGGTCTACCTCGAGGCCGACCGGCTGGGCCTGGCGCGCCCGCGCGCCGAGCTGGCCGAGCATCGCGGGGAGCTCGGAGCCGCGCTGGCGCACGGCGCGCCGCTGCCCGCCGCGGCGGAGCTGCTGCACAACGACCTGCAGCGCGCCGCCGTGTCGCTGTGCCCCCAGATCGCCGAGGTGCTGGCGGCGGCGCGCAGGGCGGGAGCGGACCCGGCGCTCGTGAGCGGATCGGGGCCGACGGTCGTGGGGCTCTTCGCCGGAACGGGCCGAGCGGCGGAGGAGGGCCTGTGGCTGGCCGAGCGCGCGGGCGCCGCGCTCGCGGGGCGCGCGCCGGCGCCGATCTGCGCCGCACCGGTGGAGGCGGCCTTCGCGCGCGCGGTGACGGAGCCCAAGTCGGGGTCCGCGGCGGGATAGGCCGCGCACCGCGGGTCTGCGGCGGGTCGCACGGCGGTCCGCGGCGGGATGGGCCGCGCGCGGCATCTATTCGCGCGTGCGCAGACGGCCGACATCGCCGTGCGTCACAATCACGGCCGGAGATCCGATGAACAGGACAGATATCAACGACCTCGTCGCCGTCTGCGCCGTGGTGTTCGGCCTGGCGCTCTACACCGGGCTGATTCTCGTACCGGCGTGGACGTCCTACTCGCGCCTGTGGGAGCGGCTGGCCGCCACCATTCTGTCGCTGTACGTGCTGGCCGTGCTCGTCGGCGTCGGAGTGGCCGCGGCACTCGCCGCGGTCTACTACTGGGGCTGAGCGCGTGTCAGACCTCGCGGCGCTGGACGCGATCACCGAGGCGGTCGAGTCCGGGGCCGGCCTGCCCGAGGTCGTGCGCGCCGCCGCCAAGGCGCTCGAGGCGAGCCTCGCGGTGACCGACGCCTGGGGGGCCACCCTCGCGGTGGCGGCCCGCTCGCCGGCGGAGGAGCGCTCGCTGCTCTCCCAGGGACAGGGCGTCAACAGCACGCCCCTGCGCGTGGCCGACACCGTCGTGGGGATGCTGTTCGTGCGCGCCAAGGTCGAGCCGAGCGCGTCGATGCAGCGACTCCTGGTCACCATCATCGCCTCGGAGGTCGAGCGCGTGCGGGCGCCTGAGCGGGTCTCGGAAACGGCCGCGGCCGACTTCCTGCGGGCGGTGCTCGGCCGCCAGCTGGGCGAGCGCGAGGCGCTTCTGGCGCGCGCACGGGAGCTGGGCCTGGAGCTCGAGGACGGGGCGAGCATGATCGTCGCGCGTGCGCATCCGCAGGCCCCGACCGACGAGGGCTGGCGCGGGCGCGTGCGGGCGGTGGCCGAGCGCGGCGCGCGCGCCCTCGCCAGCCGCTCGATTGCCGCTCTCTCCGAACGCGAGGGCGTCCCCGGCGCCGAGGTGCTCGTGCTCGTGCCCGGCGGCGAGGAGGCGACCGCCGCGCGCGCCGCCGACGCGGTCCTGCACGAGCTGCAGGCCGCGCTGCAGGGCTACACCTTCGCGATCGGGCGCAGCCGCGTGACCGAGGATCCCGCCGAGCTGCCGCGTGCGGCGAGCGAGGCGCTGCTGGCGGCGAACGTAGCCGAGGGCGCCGCCGAGAGCGCGCCGCTCGCCTTCGAGCAGACCGGCGCCTACCGGCTGCTGCTCTCGGCGATGAGCGAGAACCCGAGTGAGCTGCAGCGCTTCTACGCCGAGACGGTCGAGCCGCTGGTGGCCTACGACGAGCAGTACGAGACCGATCTGGTGCGCACGCTCGAGACGTTCCTGGAGGCGGACGGCAACGTGGCCGGCACCGCCCAGCGCCTGTTCACCCACCGCCACACGATCTACTACCGCCTGGAGCGCGTGCGCGAGCTCTCCGGGCTGGACGTCAGCTCGAGCGACGGGCGCGAGAAGCTCAGCCTCGGCTTGAAGGCGATGCGGGTGCTCGGCATCACCAGCGCCGGCGGTCCCGCCTCGGAGGCGGGCGCCGCCGGGGGACGCGTGCCGCGTCGCTCGGGCAGGCGCTCCTAGCCCGGGCAGGCGCTCCCAGCCTAGAACCAGCGGACGCCGAGCTCGATCGCGTAGGTGGCGCCGCGCTTGCCGCGCGCCAGCACCGAGGGGACGGCCGGCTTGACGGCGACGCCGGCATCGCGGAAGTCGCCCGCGAGGATCAGTTCGCGGTGCGGGGGGAGGCCATCCACTCGGCGACGATGTGAGCCGGCGTGGCCAGCGGGCCGGTGCCCCAGGCGAGCGTCTCGCCGACCGAGAAACCGGCCGCGTGGGCGCGGTAGCTGGTCGCCGCAACCAGCGACATCGGCGTCTGCCCGCTCGGCCGCACGTCGGCGAAGTAGTCCTTGCGCAGCATGCTGTTGACCTGGCTGGCGGCCACCCCGCCGAGCGCCCGGTTGAAGCGCAGCGGGCGCAGGTGGTGGGCGGCGCGCACACGGTCGACCAGGCACAGCGTGGCGGCGGCGACGCTGGCGGCGTCGGTGGGACTCGGGCGCAGCCCGACGCCCGGGCAGGCAGAGGCTCCCAGCGAGGTGGCGGGCGCGAGCGCTGCCGAGCCGCTCAGCACGGCGCACACGAGCGCAGCGCCGAGCAGAGCTCTCCCCGTTCTCCGAGTTCTCCCGAGCAGAGTGCAGGAATAGTTGCAGGTCTGGGAGTCGAGCACGCCGTGTGTGGTGTTCGCATGTTGGCGAGCGCCGCTCGCGACCCGCCCCGTCCAGCGCATACGGTCCGGCTCCGTCCAGCCCCTGCAAGCGGGTCCCGTGCAGCGCTCGCGCCCGGGTCATCGGCAGCGATCTATCCTTCTAAACCCCTTGGGGGGTCGTCCAATGGCAGGACATCAGGTTTTGGTCCTGAGAATCGGGGTTCGAGTCCCTGCCCCCCAGTCGCGCTGCCGATCCGCAGGCCAATCGATCGGCGGCGAGCGAATAGCATCTTGGATGTGAGCGCGTCCACCGTCCTGATCCTCGCCGCGGGCCAGGGCACGCGCATGCGCTCGGCGACGCCGAAGGTGCTGCACGAGCTGTGCGGCCTGCCGATGGTGCTGTGGCCCGTGCGGGCGGCGCTCGCGGCCGGCGCCGGGAGGGTCGTGGTCGTCGACTCCCCGCAGCGGGCGCTCGAGCCGGTGCTGCCCGACGGGGTCGAGCTGGCCGTGCAGGAGCGTCCCAACGGCACCGGCGGAGCGGTCGCGGCGGCGATCGGCAAGCTCGGCTCGAGCGCCGGCAGCGCGGGCGCGGATGCCGGGGCGCCGGTGGTCGTTCTGAGCGCGGACGTGCCGCTGATCGACGCCGCCGCGATCACAACGCTCGTCGTGGCCCACACGGAGGCGGGCGCGGCGGCCACGATGGCCACGACGATCCTCGATGACCCCAGTGGATACGGGCGGGTGGTGCGCGGCGCCGACGGTGCGGTCCAGCGCGTGGTGGAGACCAAGGAGCAGGGGGACTCCACGCAGGCCGAGCGCGAGATACGCGAGGTCAACACGGGCATCTTCGTGTTTGCCGCCGATGCCCTCGAGCGCGCGCTGCCGCGGCTGAGCGCCGAGAACGCCCAGGGCGAGCTGTACCTGCCCCAGGTGCTGGATCTGCTCCGAGCCGACGGCGCGACGGTCGCGGCGCACGTCATCGATGACGCGGGCATGGTGGCTGGCGTCAACGACCGCGTGGCGCTCGCGCGGGTCCGGGCGAGGGCGCAGCAGGCGATCCACGAGCGCCACATGCTCGCCGGGGTGGGCATCATCGACCCCGCGGCGACGGTCATCGATGTCGACGTGGAGATCGGGCCGGACACGGTGATCGAGCCTTTCAGCACGATCCGCGGCAGCACGAGGATCGGCAGCGGCTGCACGGTGCGCCACTCCTATCTCGTCGACTGCGTGCTGGAGGACGGGGCCAGAGTCGGACCGTTCGGATACCTGCGTCCCGGCACCGTCCTGCGCAGGGGCGCGACCGTGGGGACCTTCGTCGAGGTCAAGAACTCCGACGTCGGTCCGGGCGCGAAAATCCCGCACCTGTCCTACATCGGCGACGCCGACATCGGCGAGGGATCGAACCTCGGGGCCGCGACGATCACGGCCAACTACGACGGCAGGGCAAAGCACCGGACGACCGTTGGGCGCGGGGTGCGCACCGGTGTCGACACGACGCTGGTAGCGCCGGTGCTCGTCGGCGACGACGCCTACACAGGCGCCGGCTCGGTGATCAACGAAGACGTTCCGCCCGGCGCGCTCGGGATCGCCCGCGAGCGCCAGAGCAACATCGAGGGCTACGCCAAGCGCAAGTCGTGATGACGAAGCCGCCACATCACGTTTACACTGCGAGATGAGATGAGCGCGATCGAGACGCGCAGTCAGTCCTCGGCGAGCCTGCCGATCGACTACAACAAGCGCCTCATGCTCTTCAGCGGGCGCGCGAACCCGCAGCTTGCCGTGGACATCGCCGGCAAGCTCGGCGTTGATCTCGGGCCGGTCACGCTGAAGACGTTCTCCAACGGCGAGGTCTACTGCCGCTACGACGAGTCGATCCGCGGCGCCGACGTGTTCATCGTGCAGTCCACCTGCGGCAACCCGCAGACGGGGGTGACGGCGAACGACTCGCTGATGGAGCTGCTGTTCATGATCGATGCCGCCGTCGGCGCCTCGGCGCACCGCGTGATCGCGGTCACGCCGTGGTTCGGCTACTCACGCCAGGACAAGAAGTCGGCGCCGCGCGAGCCGATCTCCGCCCGCCTGGTCGCGCGCATGCTCGAGGCCGCAGGCGCGGACAGGGTGCTCACGATGGACCTGCACGCCGGCCAGATCCAGGGCTTCTTCCAGAAGCCGGTCGACCACATGACCGCGCTGTTCATGCTGACCCAGTACTTCGGCGATCTCGGCCTGGAGGACCTCGTGGTCGTGGCTCCGGATGCCGGCCGCGTGAAGCTGAACAAGAAGTTCGCATCGAAGGTGGGCGCCGAGCTGGCGATCCTCGACAAGGAGCGCCCGGCCCAGCAGGTCGCGGAGATCGGTTACGTGATCGGCGACGTCAAGGGCAAGACCGCGGTGATCGTCGATGACATGATCGACACCGCCGGGACGCTGAAGGCGGCGGCCAAGACGGTCAAAGAAGAGGGTGCCGCACGGGTGTATGCGGCGGCCACGCATGCCCTCTTCTCGGGCGATGCTTTCGAGAACCTGAGGACATCGGGCCTGGAGGAGATCGTCGTGACCGACACGATCCCGTTCGGCCCCGGGGCGCCGGGCAACGTGCGCGTGCTGCCGTGCGCGGACCTGCTGACCGACTCGATCCGGCGGATCTTCGTCGACGACTCGGTCAGCGAGGTCTTCGGCGGCGAGAACCAGCTGTTCTGAGCGCGGGGAAGCGCCGGCACGGGCGCTCGCGGGTATCGTGGGGTCATGCTCGAGCACAGCTTCCGCGGCCAGAGCGAGAAGACGGCGATCGACCGCCTGATGACGAGCTTTGCCAAGAGCCGCCTCGGCGGGCTGCTGTTCGTCACGGTCTTCCCGGCGATCGACAAGCGCCTGATGCCGCTGAGCAAAGGACGGCTCAAGGTCGCGATGGGCCAGCCCGTGCTGCTTCTGCACGTGCGCGGGGCCAAGAGCGGGCAGCCGCGCGTGACGCCGCTGCTGTACACGCCGCGCGGCGATGACGTCATCCTGGTGGCCTCGAAGGCCGGAGCTGAGCACCATCCCGCCTGGTATCACAACCTCAAGGCGACGCCGGCTGCCGAGGTGGAGCTGGACGGGAAGCGCATCCCGGTGAGCGTGCGCGAGGCCGAGGGCGAGGAGCGCGAGGAGCTCTGGCGCCTGGTCAACGACAACTACACCGGCTATGAGGTCTACCAGCAGCGCGCGGGGGCTCGAGAGATCCCGGTGATGGTGCTCAGCCCGCACTGAGCGAGACGCAGGCCTGAAACGCGTAATCCTCATCTCGGTGGCCGTCGTGCTGTTCCTGGCCATCAGTGCTCTGCTGGCACGCTTCCTGCAGGCCGACAACGTCGAACGCGACGACGACCTCGCGTTGATCGAAGCCGAGGCCAGGGGCGATGTGCCAGCCATGATCAGGCAGCTGCACGGCTGTGCCGCGAGCCCAGACTGCGTGGCGGCGGTCAAGCAGAACGCCGCCGACCCGCGTCTTCGCCGCGCCGGCGCGGTGAAGATCCTGTCGCTCAGCTCGGCCACCACCGATTCGCTGAGCGGGGCCACCGGGCAGACGCGGCTGGCGTGGACGGTGATCGGCGAGCTGCCGGTCGTGCAGTGCATCGGCGTGCGCCGCAGCGGCAACTTCCTCGAGGGCATCACGGTGACGCTGCTGTCGCTGAGCGCTCCGATTCCCGGCGAAGCGAAATGCACGAAGGAGACGACGCTCGAAAAGGAAGAAGAAGAAGCCACGGCGATAGAAAGCGGACGGCAGTAGACCGACGAACCGCGATTGCTAGAGTCTTCAATCGCCGATGGCCACGACCACGACCAAGCTGAATGTGACCAGCCGCGCTGCCGCGGGTTCGCGCGCGGCCAGGCGACTGCGCCGCAGCGGGCGCGTTCCCGGCGTGCTCTACGGCGGCGGGAGGGAGTCGCTGGGCTTCGACGCGGACGCGCGCGAGCTGCGCATGGCGCTGGCGGGCACGGGCGCGGTCCTCGACCTGAGCATCGACGGCAAGCAGCCGACGCCGGTCGTGCTGAAGGAGGCCCAGCGCGATCCGGTGCGCGGCCAGACGGTTCACGTCGACCTGCTGCGGGTCCGCCTCGATGAGGCGATCAGCGCGGTCGTGCCGCTCGAGCTCGTCGGCGTCGAGGACGCGCCGGGGGTCAAGGAAGGCGGCGTGCTCGAGCAGATCACGCGCGAGCTCAACGTGGAAGCGCTGCCAACTGCGATCCCCGAGTCGATCGTTCACGAGGTCGGCGAGATGCAGATCGGCGAGACGATCGTGCTCGCCGCCGTGAGCTCGCCGGCGGGCGTGACGCTGCTCGACGATCCCGAGGAGACGGTTGTCGCGACCCTCTCCCCGCCGAAACTGCAGGCCGAGACCGACGAGGAAATCGAATCCGAGACGGAGCTCGTCGGCGAGGGAGCCGCGGAGGGCGAGGTCGCCGAGGGCGCCGGCTCCGAGGGCTCCGCCGGCGAGGAGTAGCGACCTCTGCGACGCCCCTTCGGCGGTGGCGGCGGGGCCATCGACTGGCTGATCGTCGGACTGGGCAACCCCGGCCGCGAGCACGCGGGCTCGCGACACAACGTCGGCTTCATGGTGGCCGAGGAGCTCGCCGGGCGCTGGGGGCTGCCGCGCGCCAGGGACCGATTCCGCGGACGGATCGCCGAGGGGCGCCTGCAGGCCGGCGCGGACGGCGGATCGCGCTCGGCGCGGCCGCCGCGCGTGGCGGTGCTCTGCCCCCAGACCTACTACAACGACGCCGGACGCTCGGTCGGCCCGGCGCGCGGAGCGTTCAAGCTGCCGCTGGAGCGCGTGCTGGTCGTGCACGACGAGATCGACCTCCCCTTCGGCGAGGTGCGTACCCGCGAGGGCGGCGGGCTGGCGGGCAACAACGGGCTGAAGTCGATCAGGCGCGAGCTCGGCAGGAGCGGACTTCATGCGCGTGCGCGTGGGCGTCGGACGACCGGATTCGACCGACCCGGAGATCGTCTCCGCGTACGTGCTCGGGCGCTTCCGCGAGGACGAGGCTCAGGTGCGGGAGCTGCTCGAGCGGGCGTGCGAGCAGGTCGAGCGCGTCGTGCTCGGCGAAGGCGAGGGCGCGGGCGAGGGAGCGGGCGGGGACGAGCGCGGGCGGGGAGGCCGGCTAGATGGCCTCCGAGTCCCCGGTGCTGCGGACGCTGCTCGGCCTCATCCAGGAGGACGAGTCGGCGCTGCGGCTCGCGCGCGAGGGCGGTCACGCCTTCGTGTCGGCGTCGCTGCGCCCCTACCTGATCGCTGCGCTGGCGGAGATCGACGCACAGGCGCGGGCGCGCCCGACGCTGGTGGTGGTCGGCGACGATCGTGCCGCCCGCGATCTGGCGGGCGATCTGCGCTCGTGGCTGGCGCCGCGGCGTGTGCGCTACTACCCCTCCAGGGGCGTCGCCTACGAGTCCCATCTCGCGCCGCCGCCGCACCTGGTGGGGCTGCGCGTGGCCGCGCTCGACGCTCTGCTCGCCGCCGGGCAGACGCCGGCGGAGCAGGCCGCGCTCGGCGAGCCCGTGGTGGTGGTGAGCGCGGTGGCGCTGTCGGAGAAGGTGCCCGACCCGCAGCTGCGGCCCCATTCCTTCACGCTGCGGGTGGGCGAGCTGCTGGACCTGCAGGAGTGCGCCGCGGAGCTCGTGCGCGCGGGCTACGAACGCACCGACCAGGTGGCGGAGCGCGGGCAGTTCGCGCTGCGCGGCGGCCTGCTGGACGTGTTCCCGGCGACCGAGGAGCGGGCCGTGCGCGTGGACATGTTCGATCTGGAGATCGAATCGCTGCGCTGGTTCTCGACCTTCACCCAACGCTCGCTCGGGGAGGTCGAGGAGGTCGAGATCGCGCCGGCGGCCGAGCTCGCCGTCGAGCACCGCGAGCTGGCGGAGATCGCCGCGGCCACCGGCGCCTTCACGGCGGGCGAGGGGCCGGAGTCCGAGCGGCCGGACATCGCCGAACTGCTGCCCGTCGAGCGCTTCGGCGCGCTGCTGGATCTCGTCGGCGAGTCGGCCGAGCTGATGGTGGCCGCCGAGGAGGAGCTGGCGCCGGCGCTCAGCGATCACTGGAGCGACGTGTGTGCGGCGTTCGGCGACGAGGACGCCCATCACCTGTACGTCAGCCCCGAGAGCATCCAGGAGACGCTGTCGGCGCGTGCGCGGGTGTGGCTGTCGGCGCTGGCGGGCGGCCAGGAGATCGAGCTGCGCGCGCAGTCGGCCGACTCGGCGGCGCGTTCGCTGGCGGAGGCCGAGCCCGAGCTCGAGAAGCTCGTGCGCTCGGGCTACCGGACGGTCGTGACGTTCCCGCGCCGGGGCGAGGGCGAACGGGCCGCCTTCAACCTGGGACGCATCAAAGCCACCTGGCTGGGGGAGCAGGTGGACGTCGGCCACCAGGTGCTCGAGCCATCGCTGCGCTTCGCCGCGGCCTCGCTGCGCGAGGGGTTCGTGGCGCCGCAGCTGAAGCTGGCCGTGTTCCCCGAGCACCGGCTCCTGCGCCGCCGCCGCGAGCGCGGCGATGGCGCCGGCGGGCTCGGCCGCGGCGGCCGCAGTGCGCGCAGAGGGGCGCTGCGCTCGTTCACCGAGCTGCGCACCGGGGACATCGTCGTGCACGAGGACCACGGCGTGGCGCGCTTTGCGGGCTTTGAGACGCGCACCGTCGCGGAGGTCACGCGCGACTACCTCTACCTCGAATACCAGGGCGATGACCGCGTGTTCGTGCCCACCGACCAGCTCGCCAAGATCTCGCGCTACGTCGGCGCCGGCGGCGAGCACCCGCCGCTGAGCAAACTGGGCGGCACGCGCTGGGAGACGATGAAGGCCCGCGCGCGGCGTGCCGCGCAGGAGCTGGCGGGGGAGCTGTTGAGCCTGTATGCCGAGCGCCGGCGACGCTCCGGGCACGCCTTCGAGCCGGATTCCGACTGGCAGCGCGAGTTCGAGGAGCGCTTCCCGTTCATCGAGACGCCCGACCAGCGCGAGGCGATCGAGCTGGTCAAGGCGGACATGCAGGCGCCGCGACCGATGGATCGGCTGATCTGCGGGGACGTCGGCTACGGCAAGACCGAGGTCGCCCTGCGGGCGGCCTTCAAGGCGGCCGGCGAGGGCAAGCAGGTGCTGATGCTGGTGCCCACGACGATCCTCGCGCTGCAGCACTACGGAACGTTCGCCGAGCGCCTGGCCGACTATCCGTTCACCCTCGAGCACGTCTCGCGGTTTCGCTCGGCGGCCGAGCAGAAGGCCGCGATCAAGGGCTTCGCCGAGGGTCGCGTCGACATCCTGATCGGCACCCATCGCGTGCTCTCGCGGGACGTGCGCGCCAAGGACCTGGGTCTGTTGATCGTCGATGAGGAGCAGCGCTTCGGGGTCAAGCAGAAGGAGCTGCTGCGCCAGCTGAAGCTGAAGGTGGACGTGATCTCGATGTCGGCCACGCCGATCCCGCGCACGCTGCAGATGTCGCTGGCGGGGCTGCGCGACATCTCGGTGATCGAGACGCCCCCGGAGGGCCGCAGACCGGTCAAGACCTACGTGGGGGAGTACGAGGAGGAGCTCGTCAAGCAGGCGATCATGCGCGAGCACAACCGCGGCGGACAGGCGTTCTTCCTGCACAATCGCGTCGAGTCGATCGAGCAGACGGCCGAGCGGCTGCGCGCGCTCTGCCCGGGCGTGCGCTTCGCAGTCGCGCACGGCCAGATGGGCGAGGGCGAGCTGGAGTCGGTGATGATGGACTACCTGCGCGGCGGCGCAGACGTGATGGTTTGCACGTCGATCATCGAGTCCGGCATCGACATCCCCCAGGCGAACACGCTGATCGTGGAGCACGCCGACACGTTCGGGCTCGCGCAGCTCTACCAGATACGCGGGCGGGTCGGACGCAGCCGCGAGCGGGCATATGCCTACCTGCTCTACGACTCCGCGGCGGCGCTCACGGCCGAGGCCGCGCAGCGGCTCGCGGCGCTGTCGGACTACACCGAGCTGGGGGCGGGCTTCAAGATCGCGATGCGCGACCTCGAGATCCGCGGCGCGGGAAACCTGCTCGGTGATGAGCAGTCCGGGCATGTGGCAGCGCTCGGGTTCGAGCTCTACATGCAGATGCTCGATGAGGCCGTGCGCGAGGCGGGCCCGATCGGCGACGGCGTCGAGGAGGAGACGCTTCCCGAGCCGGTGCGCCTGGACGTCAACGTCGACACCTACGTCCCGGCCGACTACATCCCCTACGAGCAGGCCAAGATCGAGGTGCACCGTCGCGTCGCCGGCGCCCTCGAGGTGGCCGACGTGGAGCGGCTGCGCGAGGAGCTCGAGGACCGCTTCGGTCCCGTGCCCGAGCCGCTCGAGAACCTGCTCGCGCTGCAGCGGGCGCGCATCAAGTTCGGCCAGGCGGGGGCGCGCACGGTGAGCTTCCGCGGAGACCGGCTCGCCGTGGTGCCGATCGAGCTCGACTCCGCGCGCGCCCGGAGGCTGCGCGAGGAGCTGCCGGACGCGCTGTATGAGGCAGGCCGCTCGCAGGTCTCGGTGCGCGTCCCCAAGGACGGCCGCGAGCGCTTCCCGAGCGTCGTGCGCGCCGCCGACGCGCTGCTCGCAGTGGTTCGCGAGGCGGCCTAGCCGGACGGCCTGGAATGATGCGCCGATGCGCCGCCGCGGCCCCGAGTCATGCTTGGGGCGGCCGGGGAGATCGTTAATGTCACGCTTAGAGCTTTCCGCTAAAGTGCCCGCGTCGTGACAAAGAGCCTTCGATTCATCCCGGCGCTTGGCGCCGTTTTGTTTGCCCTCGTGGGGCTGTCCGCCTGCGGCGGCATCCCGGGCAACGCCGTGGTTCAGGTCAACGGCAAACCGATCACCAAGACGACGTTCAACCACTGGCTGGGCGTCGCTGCCGTCTCCACCGCCGCTGCGACACCGGGCACCAAGCCCGTGCTCCCTGAACCACCCAACTACACCGCTTGCATCGCGCACCTGGCTGCGACCGCGCCGAAGCCGGCCAAAGGCCAGTCCGCCCCGACCACCGCCCAGCTCAAGCAGGAGTGCGAGCAGCAGTACAAAGCCCTCCAGCAGGAGGTGCTTGGCTTCCTGATCTCCTCCGAATGGGTGCTCGGCGAAGCGGAATCGCTCGGGGTCAAAGTCAGCGACGCCGAAGTCAAGAAACAGTTCGAAAAAATCAAGAACCAGGAGTTCCCGAAGGCGGCGGAATTCGAAAAATTCCTCGCCAGCTCCGGCCAGACGGTCTCGGATCTGCTCTTGCGCGTGAAGCTGAACATGCTCTCGACGAAAATCCAGTCGAAGATCGTCAAGGACGAGGGCACCGTCACCCACTCCGACATCGAAAAATACTTCGAGCAGAACAAATCGCGCTTCGGTGTGCCGGAAAAGCGCAACGTGCTGATCATCCTGACCAAGACCGAAGCGCAGGCGCAGGCCGCGAAGAAGGCAATCGAAGGCGGCAAGAGCTTCGAAAGCGAGGCCAAGGCCGTGTCGATCGACCCGACCAGCAAGGCCAACGGCGGCCAGCTGACGGAAGTGATCAAGGGCGAGGAGGAGAAACCGCTCGATGAAGCGATCTTCACCGCCAAGACGAATGTGCTGCTCGGGCCCGTCAAGACGGCGTTCGGTTACTACATCGTCAAGGTCACCAGCGTCAAAGCCGGCACCCAGAACAGCCTCAAACAGGTGGAAGCGACGGTCAAGCAGCAGCTCACCGCCACGCAGTCGCAGTCGGCGCTCAGCAAGTTCGTCAAGGAATTCAAGAAAAAGTGGACTGAAAAAACGGAATGCCGCTCGGAATACGTGGTGACTGACTGCAAGTCCTACAAAGCGCCGAAGACGAGCACCTCCACGACCTCCGCTCCATAGCCCCGCGCGGCGCAGAGCAGCGGCCGGCGCCGGCCAGGCTGAGGAGGCGAGAAACCCGACCGGGCCCGGCACAGCCGAGGCCGAGCGAAGGGAGTCACGCTGATGAGCCAGATCGAGCAAGTCCACGCCCGTCAGATCCTCGACAGCCGGGGCAACCCGACGGTCGAGGTCGAGATCCGACTGCGCTCCGGCGCCCGTGGCCGCGCGGCGGTGCCGTCGGGCGCATCGACCGGCGAGTTCGAGGCCACCGAGCTGCGCGACGGCGGCGAGCGCTGGCAGGGCAAGGGGGTGACGCGCGCGGTGGCCAACGTCGACGGCGAGATCGCACAGGCCCTCGGCGGCCTGGAGGCAGCCGAGCAGGAGGCCCTCGATCGCACCCTGATCGACCTCGACGGCACGCCCAACAAGTCGCGGCTGGGCGCAAACGCGATCCTCGGCGCATCGCTCGCGGCCGCGCACGCCCAGGCGGCCGAGGAGGGCATGGCGCTGTGGCGCTACCTCGGCGGCCCCTCGGCGCGGGTGCTGCCGGTGCCGATGATGAACGTGCTCAACGGGGGCGTGCACGCCGACAACAAGGTCGACTTCCAGGAGTTCATGATCGTCCCCTGCGGCGCGGCGACGTTCTCGGAGTGCCTGCGGATGGGCGCCGAAGTGTTCCACGCGCTCAAGCGCACGCTGCACGAGCGTGGCCTGGCCACGGCGGTCGGCGACGAGGGCGGGTTCGCGCCCGACCTGAGCTCCAACGAGGAGGCGCTGAAGATGCTCGTGGCCGGCATCGAAGCGGCGGGATACCGACCGGGCGAGGACGTGGCGATCGCGCTCGACCCCGCCACCAGCGAGATCTACCGCGGCGGCGCCTACGTGCTCGAGCACGAGGGCCGCACGCTGAGCGCGGACGAGCTGAGCGACTACTGGGCCGAGCTGGCCTCGCGCTACCCGATCGTGTCGATCGAGGACGGCATGGACGAGGAGGATTGGAACGGCTGGAGGACCCTCACCGATCGCCTGGGCGAGCGCCTGCAGCTGGTCGGCGACGATGTGTTCGTGACCAACACCGAGCGCCTGCGCAGGGGCATCGAGGCCCACGTCGCCAACTCGATCCTGATCAAGGTAAACCAGATCGGCACGCTGACCGAGACGCTGCAGGCGGTCGCGATGGCGCGCGAGGCCGGCTACACGGCGGTCATGAGCCACCGTTCAGGTGAGACCGAGGACGTGACGATCGCCGATCTGGCCGTGGCGACCGGGTGCGGGCAGATCAAGACGGGTGCGCCCTCGAGGTCGGACAGGGTGGCCAAGTACAACCAGCTGCTGCGCATCGAGGAGGAACTGGGCGCCGACGCCCGCTTCCCCGGCCGCGAAGCGTTCGCCGCCTCCTAGCGAACGCCGGGCGCCGCCCGCCGGAAGGAGCTTTGCGCGCGGGAGCGAATGCGAAGGGACCATGCCTGCGGCATCGGCCTCCCAAGCACGCTCCCGCTCGACCGCGCGGCGAGCCCGGACGCGAGCAGATGCGCTCGGCGTGCGCGCCGGCGCGGGCCCCCGGGTGCGCTGGGATCGGCTGGCGCGGGTGGCGATGCTGTTCGTGCTCGCGGCCCTGCTCTACCTGTATCTGAGCGCCGGCATCCACATGTTCTCCACGTGGCGGCAGTCCCGTCGCGACGCCGCGACGGTGGCGGTGATGGAACACGAACACCGGCTGCTGTGGAGCGAGCACGAAAGGCTGAGCAAGCAGGAAACGCTCGAAGCAGAGGCGCGGCAGCTGGGCATGATGAAGAAGGGCGAGCAGCCCTACGTGGTGAGCGGGCTGCCGAACAACTAGGCGGCGCGAGCGCGTCGGGCGCCGCGGCCGCCCTGGCGAGGCGGGAGGAGCCCGCTGCTAGCCTCGGCCGGTGCCCTTCGAGAACGCGATCTATCAGTGGCAGCAGGGCGAGCGCCGTCTCCGCGCCGCGCCGCCCGAGCGCCGCTTGCTGCAGGAGCGCGTGACCGACGCGCTCGTGGCAGAGCTGCGCCGGCGCCTCGGCGGGCGCTTCTCCGCGGAGGAACTCGCGCAGCTGTATGAGCTGGGCACCGCCTGGTGCCTGCAGGTGGCGATGAAGGTGGCCCCGGAGGATCCGTGGGCGTGGGAGGCGGGCGTGGTGGTCGACGCGGCCTTCGGCAGATACCTGCGCGAGGCCGCCGACTACGCCGGCGGGCGCAGGGAGATCAAGGCCTAGGCCGGCCTAGTCGTCCTCGCCGACACGGCGGATGACGATCTGTTCTTCTTCGACGATGACCTCGATCGGGCGATGCCCGGCCCAGTGCTCGGCGTAGATCGGGTTGTCCTGGATCGCGGGGTCGAGCCACAGGCCGTAGCCCTCCTCGCCGTGGTCGAAGGTGCCCTCCAGAGGGGAGGTGTTGCGCGTGGCCGAGCGCGCGCGTCCGCGGCCGCCGCGGCGGCTGCGGCGGCGGGTGCGGGGAGCGCCCGGCTCCTCGTCCTCCTCCTCGCCATCGCCCGCCTCCTCGGCTTCGGCGCGGGCGCGCTCGGCCTCCGCTTCGGCCGCTTCCAGCTCGGCGGCGATCAGCGCGTCGTCCTCGGCGCGCAGGTCGATCTCCTCCGGATAGTCGCTCACGCTGGTGCCGTTGGGGGACTCCTCGTCGCTGACGAGCTCGTTCTGGCGCTTGAACTGCTCGATGTCACGGACGCTGACTTCGAGCTGGTGGGCGATCCAGGCGTCGGTACGACCCTGTCGCACCCAGGCGCGGATTTGGTTCAGGTGCGGACGCAATGATCTACGGGGCATGAACGGCCCGGGAGACTAGCGCAAAGCGCCGGCGAGGCGTCACAGTAGCGCGCCCCGGGGTGGAGCAGGCGGCCCGGGCGCCCAAGTTGCGCGATCGACTTGCGATCGACCTAGCGTTCCCCCGGTCCTGTGACTATGCTTGCCGGACTGGCGCTGGGCTCCGCCGGTTGGCCCAGTCGGCAAAGAGGAAGGGTGCACCGCAAAATGCTGGTTCTGACTCGCAAGTCCAACCAGAGCATCATGATCGGGGATGAGATCGAGGTTTCGGTGCTGTCGGTCATGGGCGAGAAGGTGCGCATCGGGATTCAGGCACCTCAAAGGATTCCGGTCTTTCGCAAGGAGATCTACCTCGAGATCCATCGCGAAGCCGGCACGGTCGTGCCCGAGCGCGACGGCCGCTCAGGTCAGACGGCCGAGGTGGACAAGTCGCTGCGCGAGCTCGGCGACGCCGGCTAGGGGTCAGCCGAGCAGCAGGTAGAGGGTGCGGAACATCACGACCGTGACGATCACCGCGGTCATGATCAGGGTGAGCACGAGCAGCGCGAAGCGGACCGAGCCGCGCTTCTGACGCCGCTCGACCTCGCGCTTGTGCGCGCGCTGCTCGGTCGTGCGCCGCAGCGAGTCGCGCCGGCGGCGATCGAGCGTGATCTCCTTGACGAATGCCCGCTCCCACTCGGCGAGGCTCTGTCGCATCTTCATGGCGCTCACGCGGCTCGGCGCGGCTAGGACCCGACGGGCGCCTTGGCGCGCTCGTACACCGCGACGAAACGGAGATAGTTCTCCGCGACCTTCCGCGCCCCGGCGGCGCGCTCGATCTTTCCGTCCACGTAGGCCTTCAGCGGATCCCACCAGATCGAGCGGCCGATGGCGAAGCCGATGAAGCCGTCGACGGGAGCGGCGGTGGTGAGCCAGTGATCGACCTTGGCGTCGTCCGCGCCACGGCCCAGGACCACGCAGGCGACGCCGTCGCGCCCGCCCGAGCGGGCCTGGGCGACGAGCATCTCGCAGTCCGAGCGCTCGTCGACACCCTCGATCTTCCAGACGTCGACCTCGATGCCGGCGTCCTGGAGCTCGGCGATCGCGCGGCGCATGAGCTCGGGGCGCAGCTCGGCGTCGTAGCGGTCGCTGTCGCCGTCGACCGACGCGAGCTGGGAGTCCTCGGCGGGCACGAGCAGCTCGAAGAGGAACTTGCGGTCGTGCGCCTTCAGCCAGTCGCTCAGCCGCTTGAGCTTGCCGGTCTGCTCGCGGTTGCCGGCGGCGTCGCCGTCGGGGTTGTAGCGAACGAGGACCTTCGTGAAGTCGGGGCCGAAGCGTTCGATGTGCGCCCCGAACTCATCGCCGTACTGGAAGTCGAACATGTTCTGGCCGGAGCGCTCGGCGGGCATCGCCACGATCAACCCTCGCTCACGCGCCTCGGTGGGCACGGTCGAGCCGAACTGCTCGTCGACGAGCACGCCGGTGACCGACGGATCGGCCCCCGCCCCGACCGCCTGAAGCAGGCCCTCGAAGATGAGGTGCTTGGCGTCGGCGATGATCGCCGTCTGCTCGGCGTCCGGTTCGCCCTCGATCCCGAAGAACTTCTTCTGGAAGGAGCCGCGGTGGTCGAAGGCGAGGATGTAGAGCTTCTGCTGCTGGTATCCGAGGTTCATGGCCCTGAGTATTCCAGAGGCGGGCGGAGAGCGCGCGGGAGGTCCTTAGAATGGATCGATCATGACCTCCGGGGCTGATCTATTCGTGGTGTGCAAGCAGTGCGGCTCGGAGGTCAGCCCCTACATCACCGAGTGTCCCTACTGCGGCAACCGGCTGCGCAGGCGCGCCCCCAAGCTGCCGCGCGCCCACGCGCCGGCCCGCACTCGGCGCGGGCGCCTGCGGCTGCCGGCCCTCTTCAGCCGGTCCGCGGCGCGGCGCGCGCGGACGCCGGGTGCCGGCGGCCCGCGCCTGCGCGCAGGCGCCTTCGCCGCGACGCGCCCCTACGTCACGATCGCGCTGGTCGCGATCGGCATCGTGGTGTGGGTGGTGGCGCGGGCCGAACCGCTCCTGAACGCGAAATGGGCGATCATCGGCCCGCTCAACGGCGACTGGTGGAAGCTTTTCAGCTACCAGTTCGTCTACGGCAACGGGATCTACGCGTTTGTGACGCTTGTCACGATCGCGCTCTTCGGCTGGCTGGTCGAGCGCCGCAACGGTCCGGCGGTCGTACTCGCGCTGTTCTTCGGCGCCGGCGTGAGCGGGGCGCTGGTGGCGAGCGCCGTCTACGCCGAGCCGATCGTCAGCGGCGCCAACAGCGGCGCCCTGGCGCTGATCGGCGCCTGGGCCGCTCCCGACCTGCTCTCCGCCCGCAGGCGCTCCTACTACGAGGGCGACCTGCTCGGGGCGGGCGCGATCGCGGCACTTCTACTGGCGATCCCCTTCGCGCGTCCGGAGGCCAGTTGGCTGGCGGGGGTCACCGGCGGCCTGCTCGGCCTGGCGGTCGGGCTCGGGCTCGGCCAGCTCGAGGGGGATGACTCCTACCAGTAGGCACCTGGATGATCAGGCCTCAAGCAGAACGTCGGCGCCCAGGCCTTCTACGAGGCGCTCGGCGGAAGGAGGGTCGGGCGAGCTCTGGTATCGCCGCCCGGCGGGGTCGCCGGCCGGCTCGCCGGGTCCCCGGCGAAGCTGCGATACGCCTGGCCGGACCCGGCTGCGCTGCTCGGAGCACCCGGCTGACCATGCGCAGCCGCGCTGTACAGTTGCGGGGCGAGCAAATACCTTTGCGCTTGATGGAGCGACTAACGTGACGATGACCAACGCGGTGGTGCTGATCGAGGCCGAGCGCGATGCGCTCTCGAGCCTCGGCGGGGCGCTGGCGGATCTCGAGGGCGTCGCCGAGGCCTACTCGGTGACGGGCGAGTGGGACTTCGTGGCGATCGTGCGTGTCCCCGACCACGAGCAGCTCGCGGATGTCGTGACCGGCCAGATCGGCGCCCTGTCGGGCGTGCTGCGCACACAGACGATGGTCGCCTTCGCGGCCTACTCGCGCCACGACCTCGAAGCGCTCTTCTCAGTCGGCGAATGATCGCCTGAGCGCGATGGTGGCGATGCCGATGAAGCCGGAGTACGGGCCGACGCTCGGGCAGCTGCTCGCGCCCCGCTGGCGCGCCGCCTCCTCCCTGACGCGCGGGGCCGTGATCGCCGCGGGCGCAGTGCTGCTCGTGGCGGCCGTGGCAGCGGCGCTGACATTCGAGAACGCGCACTTCTCCCACGGCGGCAGCGTCCCGTTCAGCTTCAGCTACCGCGGCCTCTACCGGGTGGCCCCTGACCCCGGCGGCTACGTGAAGATCCAGCGACGCGGCTCGGGCGGCGCGCTGGAAGATTCCTTCGCGGTCGATCCCCTGCGCCTGCCGCCCTATTCCGGCTCGCTCTCGGGCGAGCTGCCGCTGTACGCGGCGAGCTACATCCGCGACCTCGCTCACAGCGACAAGGACTTCGTGCTTCGCGGCGAGGGAAAGACCAAAGTCAACGGGGTCCCCACCGCGTACGACGTCTTCTACACGACCGTCGTCGAAGGCCGCCGGATGTTCGCTCGCAACTTCCTGCTCCTGCCCGAACGGGCGGGCGTGCGCGAAGGCGTGCAGATCGCGGTCCTGACGTCCGAGACCCCCGGCTCGGGCGTGCACGAAGCCTGGGAAGTCGCCACGACCGGGATCCTCGAGCGACCGCTGAAAAGCTTCAGCTTTGGCTAGCGGCCCGGCGCGCGCCCGGGCCCGCGCGACCGGCCGCCCGCTGGGCTATTCGGGGGGCGCCTGCGTACCGCCGGGGCTGCCCGTGCCGGACGGCGGAGCGGGCAGGGTCGGGGGCGGGGGTTCGCTGCTTGTCGTCGAGGTGCCTTCAGAGGCCGGCGGCGGCGTTTCGGCGGGCGTGGTCTGCGTTGTCGTCGTCGTCGGCGCGGGCGTGGCGGCAGGCGGTGTGGCCGTGGTGGTTGTCGATGGCCCGCCGGCGGTGGCCGAGCTGGGCAGCTGGACCGTCTCCGTCGTCACCTCGGTGACCTGCGTGGTCGGCGTCGGCTGGGGGGCCGCGGGCTTGGGCGGGGCCGCGACGCTGCCGGCAGGTGGCGGTGTGGCCGTGGCCTGGGCGACCGTGCTCGCGGGGGCGGGGGGCGTCTCGGCGGGCGCGATCTTCGCCGCCTTGATCAGCTTGTGGTGGGCCACGACCGCTGCCACGGCGACGGCGTGGGTCACGGTGGCGCCCGAGCTGACCGGCTGGGTCTGCTCGCGGACGACCAGCGGTTCGGCGGGGTTGCGCGCGACTTGCACGGCTGTGTACGCAGGGTGTGCGAGCGCGCGGTGGTGGCGGCCCCCGGCGTGGTCGGCGGCGACGGCGCCGGCGGTGACGATCGCTGCGGCGGCCAGGCCGGCGACGGCCTTCGTGGCGATGGCTCCCGCTCCGGCTGTGAGCAGGCCTCCGGCCACGCTCGCCCCGCCGCTCGCTCCTGCGGCGGCTGCCCCGCCTCCGATCGTCGCTCCGGCGCTGGCGCTGACGGCGGCGCTCGAGCCGACCGTGCCGGCGCCGGCGCCGGCGACGTGCGCGCCGCCGGCCGAGGCGGTCGAGCCGAGCTTTCCGAGCAGCAGCTTCTTGAACACCACCAGCGGGCCGACGGGCAGGATGGCCGCGAGCGCGTGGTTGTTCTGCTTGAGCTGCTTCTTGAAGAAGACGCAGCGCTCACAGCCGCGCACATGGCGGCGCGCGGGAGCGCTCAGCTTGGTGAGCCCCTCGGCCATTTCGCCGAGCTCGAGGCGGACCTCGTCGCAGCTCAGCTTGCGCGCCTCGGCGGCCTCGGCGAGCGAGATGCGGGCGCGCACGAGCAGCGACTTGACCGACGGCACCGTGGTCTCCATCGCCTGGGCGATCTGCTCGTAGGAGAGCGCCTCGATCTCGCGCAGGAGCAGCGCCGTGCGCTGGGTCTCGGGGAGCTCGTGAACGTCGGCGAGCAACTCGCGGAAGCTCTCGCGGCGGATCGCCCGATCGCTGGTCGAAAGGCCGTGGTCGGCGAAGTGCACGTCCATCGAGTCCACGCCGATGGCGGAGGCGCGGCGCAGGTGGTTCAGGGAGCGGTTGCGCGCGATCCGGTAGAGCCACGGGCGCACGTTGATCTCACGCTGATCGGCGATGACCGCGTTGAAGGCGGCGGCGAAGACCTCCTGCAGGACGTCCTCCGCGTCCTCGCGCGAGGCGAGCATGTGCCGGCAGAAGGACAGCAGACGCGACTGGTAGCGCGAGCAGAGCGTCTCGAATGCAGCGTGCTGACCCCGCCGGGTGAGCGCGATCAGGCGCTCGTCTGACTGCAGCCTGAGCAGGGGCGACGGACCGCGCAGGCGCGGCACGCTACTCGGCTGGGTTAGTGCGGAGACCTCCATGGACGGTCAATCGCTGCTTTCTGTCGCTCTTGACCCTAGATACACGGTAGCAACGCAGTAGTTGCGCTCCTCGGGGGCGGATTGCTTTCCATAGACTGGCCCTGAGACCGGCCCGGGTGGCGGAATGGGCATACGCAATCGACTTAAAATCGATGGCCCGCGAGGGCATGTGGGTTCGAATCCCACTCCGGGCATACCCCGACCCGCGCGCGGGCGACGCGCCCGGCACGACCCGGCATCTCCCCGGGCGCCCGAACTGGGTAGAGTCGCGCCCGCATGTCGACGCAGAGCACGGAGGAGACGAAGACCTTCCACGGCGGCCGGCTGGTGGCCCGGCGCCTGAAGGCGCACGGCGTGAGCAGGCTGTTCACGCTCTCCGGAGGCCACCTGTTCTCGATCTACGACGGCTGCCGTGAGGAGGGGATCGAGATCGTGGACGTGCGGCACGAGTCCACGGCGGCGTTTGCGGCCGAGGGCTGGGCCAAGGTCACGCGCGAGACGGGCGTGTGCGCGCTGACGGCCGGCCCCGGGGTGACGAACGGGATGAGCGCGATGGCCTCCGCCCAGGCGAACCATTCGCCGATGGTCGTCCTCGGCGGCCGGGCGCCCGCGTTGCGCTGGGGGCAGGGATCGCTGCAGGAGATCGACCACGTGCCGTTCGTGCGGCCGCTGAGCAAGCTCGCGAGCACCGCCGCCGCCACCGAGGAGATCCCCGGCCTCGTGGACGACGCCTTCGCTGCGGCCTGCGCCCCGCACGGCGGCCCTGCGTTCGTGGACTTCCCGCTCGACTATGTGTTCATGGAGGCACAGGAGTCGGTTTCCGAGCCGCTGCCCCGGAGCGCGGACGCGGGCGAGAAGAGCGCGGCCGGCGAGACGATCGAACGGGCCGGGGAGCTGCTGCGAGCGGCGGAGCGCCCGGTGATCATGGCGGGGACCGACCTCTACTGGGGACGCGGCGAGGATGCGCTGGTCGAGCTCGCCGAGACGCTGCGGGTGCCCGTGTTCCTCAACGGACTCGCGCGCGGCTGCCTGGCCGCCGACCACGAGCTGTTCTTCTCGCGCGCGCGCTCGCAGGCGCTCAAGGGCGCAGACGTGGCGCTCGTGATCGGCGTGCCGATGGACTTCCGCCTCGGCTTCGGCGGATCGTTCGGCGAGGACACCGAGATTGTGGTGGTGGACGCGGCCGAGCCCGAGCGGCGCCACCCGCGCGCGGTCGCGGCGGAGTGCTACGGCGCTATCGGTCCGACGCTCGCGGGTCTGCGCTCGGCGGCCGGTGGCAAGGCGCTGGCGAGCGGGCCGTGGATCGCGGAGCTGCGCGCCGCCGAGATCGAGCGCCGCGAGGCCGAGCGCGTCGAGCTCGAGGACGATCGGGCGCCGCTGCATCCGATGAGGCTGTACGCGGAGCTGGGGGCGGTGCTCGATCGCGACGCGATCGTGATCGGCGACGGCGGGGACTTCGTCTCCTATGCGGGACGCGTGATCGACAGCTACCAGCCGGGGTGCTGGCTGGACCCGGGGCCGTTCGGCTGCCTCGGAGCCGGACCGGGTTATGCGCTGGCGTCCAAGCTCGCGCACCCCGAGCGCCAGGTGGTGCTGCTCGTCGGCGACGGCGCTTTCGGCTTCTCGGGCATGGAGTTCGACACGCTCGCGCGCCACGGCGTCAACGTGGTCGCGGTGATGGGCAACAACGGGATCTGGGCGCTCGAGAAGCACCCGATGGAGTTCCTCTACGGCTACTCGGTCGCGGCGGACCTGCGGCCGGGCACCCGCTATGACCGGGTCGTGGAGGCGCTGGGCGGACACGGCGAGCTCGTGGAGCGCCCGGCGGACCTGCGGCCGGCGCTCGAGCGTGCCCTGGCGGCGGGCCTGCCGGCGCTGGTCAACGTGCTGACCGATCCGACGGTCGTCTACCCGCGCAAGTCGAACCTCGCCTGAAGCCTCGAGGGGCGCACGGCCCGGCGGGCCGTGCGGGGCGGGCGTTCGTGGTTGGCCGGCCCCGGCGAGCGTCAGCCTGCGCCGGCGGCGGCTCCAGCGGCCAGCAGCGCGCCGCCGTAGAGGATGTCGTGCTCGGAGACTTCGACCTCGTCCAGATCGAATGCCCGCATGGCCTCGCCCAGCAGGATCATCCCCGCGACGATCGTGGGAGCGCGGTCGGGATCCAGGCCGACGACCCGGCGGCGGGCCTCTTCATCCATGTCGGCGAGCCTCGCGAGCAGCAGTTCGACGGTCGCGAGCGTGAGCCGGTAGCCGTTGACTCGGGCGGGGTCATAGGGGTCGAGCTCCTGATCGATCGCGGCGGCCGAGGTGGCCGTCCCGGCGACGGCGATCCCGTGTCCGACGGGCGCGCGCTCCTCGGGCGGCAGGCCGTCCAGGAAGGTGCTGCGAACGTCGCGCAGGAGGTTCTGGAGCTGCTCGGGGACCGGTGGGTCGGAATGGATGTGCCGCTCGCTCATGCGCACCACCCCGGCGGGCAGGGAGACGTGAAAGCCGGCGGTGTGGTCGTGCCCGACGATGAACTCGGTGGAGCCGCCGCCGATGTCGATCACGACCGTGGGCTCGGTGGCGGCCTGGCGATCCGTGAGCGCCAGGCCCGACATCGCGCCGAGGAAGCTCAGCTGGGCCTCTTCCTCGCCGCTGAGGATGCGTGCGTCGAGCCGGTAGTCCGCGCGCACGCGCGCGGCGAAGGAGGCGCCGTTGGCGGCATCGCGCACGGCCGAGGTGAGCACCGCGAGGTTCGCCTCGCACTCGTGCGAGTCGATCGCGGCGCGATAGTCGGCGAGCGTTCGAAACACGCGGGCGCAGGCCTCATCGGCGAGCGAGCCCGAGGAGTCCACGCCGCTGCCCAGGCGCGTGACCTGCGACCGTCTGAGGAGCTCCGCGACGGCGCCGGTGGACGGGTCGACGTCGGCGACCAGCAGCCGTGTCGAGTTGCTCCCGATGTCGATCACCGCGACGCGCACGGGCGAGATGCTAGACGTGTGGGCGTGAACGAGCGAAAGGGACGTGCATGAGCGGGCAGGAGGACGGCGGCGTGGCACCGCAAGCGGACGGCGGCGTGGCACAGCAAGCGGACGGCGGCGTGGCACTCGTGACGGGGGCCGGCCGCGGGATCGGCAAGGAGGTCGCGCGCCAGCTGGCCGAGCGCGGCTATGAGGTGCTGGTGAGCGCACGTGACGCGGAGAAGGCGGCCGCGGCGGCGAGCAAGCTGGCGGCGAGCACGGGAGCGAGCGTGAGGCCGCTGACGCTCGACGTGGCCGATCCGCAGAGCGTGCTCGCGGCGGCGGAGCAGGTGGCCGCCGACCCGGGGCGCCTGGACGTGCTCGTGAACAACGCGGGCATCGGCAGCGACTTCGGCGTGGCCGGCGTGGCCCCGGACTTCGACGCGATCCAGCGCGCCCTGGACACGAACTTCTATGGCGCCTATCGCGTGAGCGTGGCGCTGCTGGACCTGCTGCGCGCGAGCGCGCACCCGCGCATCGTGAACGTCTCGAGCGGCATGGGAGGGGTTGCGGAGATGGGCGGCTGGTCGCCGGGCTACCGCGTGTCGAAGGCAGCGATGAACGCGATGACGCGGATCCTCTCCGCCGAGCTGAAGGACGCGGGGTTCCTGGTCAACTCCGCGTGCCCCGGCTTCGTGAACACCGACATGGGCGGGCCGATGGGCGCGACCAAGCCGGTCGAGGAGGGCGCGGCGGGCATCGTGTGGCTGGCGACCCTCCCGGACGAGGGACCCACGGGCGGCTTCTTCAGGGACGGCAAGCCGGTGGCGTTCTGAAAGCACGGCAATCCGGCAGCGCTCTGCAAGCGGCGCCGGCCGCGACGCGCGGGCACGCCGCGGCGACCGCCGCGGCGACCGCAGCCCGGACCGCTGCGGGACCGCCGCGGGGACGGGTTCCTCGGCGCGCGAGGCTCCGCCGGCGCGCGCCCGCCCGCGCCGCGAGGCTGGGCATTCGTGCGGTTGTTTGCTAGAACATAGGAAGCGACGCGGGGTGGAGCAGTCTGGTAGCTCGTCGGGCTCATAACCCGAAGGTCGCGGGTTCGAATCCCGCCCCCGCTATGTCTCTGACGGGGACCCGGATGGTTCCCGTCTTCGTTTCTGAGAAGGCCGAGGCCACGGCCTCCGTGACGGTGGCGCTGATGCCTATGTGGCCTGCGCCCTTGTCGAACTCGACCCGTAGCTCGAACGCCTGGAAGACCTCGCGTTTGGTGGCGTCGTCGGCGGCGGCCAGCTGCTTGGCGAGGTCGGGTAGGCGCGACAGGCGCTTGGACAGGTGGTCCTGGTCGGCGGCAACCTCGTCGGGCGTCAGCTGCTCTAGCTCTTGCTGGGCGGCGTCGCGTTCGGCCGCAAGTTCGGTGATGCGCTCCGCGACGAGAGCGGCGGGCACGCCTTCCTCGGTCGAGCGGACCTGCGCCTTGATCTTGCGGTCTAGGTCGGCCACAGCCGTCTGCAGCCGGGTCGCCTTCAGCTTGCCTGCCTTCGCCTCGCTCTTGCCGTGGCTGTTCAGCTGCTCCGCCAGTTTCTCGAGCCGCAGCGGCCCGAACACGCGCTCGTCGAAGAAGTCTTCGACGAGGGGCAGCAGGGCGTCCTCGCGTAGGCTCACCCACTTGGCCCCGCCGTGGACCTCGGAGGCCGCGTTCTCGGAGTAGGTCGCGCCGTAGCCGCAGTTGTACGTCGGGGACTTCTTGCGGCACTTGCCCTGCATCGAGAGCGGCTGGTGCCCGGAGCAGCAGAAGACCATCCCGGCGAACAGGTAGCGGCGGCTGCTGGCGGCCCCGGTCGCCTGGCGGCTCTGGCGGGTGCCGAATCGAGCCTGCGAGCGCCGGAACACGGCCTCGCTGACGATGGCCTCATGGGCGTCCGGCAGGACCACCCAGTCCTCCTGTGCGCGGAGCTTCGGACTGCCGCCCTCGCGGCGTGCATCCGAGAAGTCGAGCCGGTTCCAGACGAGCGTGCCGGTGTAGACGTGGTTACGCAGGATCGAGCGCAGCGTGCTCGTGGCCCAATGGTGGCCCCTGTTGCGGCTCGAATCGACGTGGGCGGGTGGTGGTGGTCCTCCTGCTCGATTCAGGTGCTCGGCGATCTTCTTCAGGCCCCATCCCTGGCCCCCGTGGAGGTCGAAGACTTCAGCGACTACCTCGGCCTCGCTGGGCTCGGCCACGAGGCGCACACGCTGCTTCTCGGCCCCCTGGTGGCCTGCCGGGAGGTCGGTCCCCTGACGCCGGTAGCCGTAGGGCGCACGGCCGCCCATGCGGAACCCCTGCGACGAGCCCTCGCTCATCCCGCGCTTTGTTTCGCGGGCGAGCTTGTCCCGCTCGAAGGCGTCCCACAGCTGCTGCATCCCGACGAACATCGCGCCCTCGGGGGTGCTGGTGTCGCCGCCGCCTCGAGCGTAGACGACGCGGACGCCGAGCTTCTCGAGGTCGCGTTCGTAGAGCGCCGCGAGCATGCGGTCGCGGGCGAGCCTGCTGGTCGAGTAGACGAGGACGCCGTCGAAGCGGCGGTCGGGGTTCCTGGCCTCGGCCATCAGCTTGCCCCAGCCGGGGCGGTCGTCGCGGGCACCAGACGCCTGGTCGTCGAACGTGCAGACGACCGAGCCCTCCGACTCGGCCGCCTTCGCCTTGCACGCCTTCAGCTGACTCGGGAAAGACAGGCTCGGATCTTGCTTGTCCGTCGTGCTGACCCGCAGGTAGGCCGCGAAGCGCGTCACGACGCCTCCTTGGGCTGAGTGTTCGCGGCCTTGGCGCGTCTTGCCTTCGCCGCGGCCGAGCGGCGAGCCTTGGCGGCCTCTGCCTGGTGTTCGGAGCACAGCTTGACCTGGAATACGTCCTGCTTTTTGACGTAGCGAACTCGTTTGCAGCCGCGCTTTGCACACCTGACCTTCTCGGTGTACGGGCCTTCGGGGCTGGTGCGGTCTGCGGCGGGCTTGCTCATGGTGGGCTCCTCACATTGTGCGGTTTGTCACTAACACACAAATGAAAGCACGTGAGCTAGGTCGCGTGCGCTCCGATTGTGCGGACAGGCGAGCACGCAGTGATCAACCGCCGGAGGGCAGCCAGCTGGGCCGCAGCACGCTGGTCGTGGGCGGGGTCAGTCGCGGGAAGGACGTGCACCGTCTCGGTCGCCTGAGTGGGTTGCATGCGAGGCTTTCGCGTGGCAGGGCCGGGCGCCCAATCCAGCGACGCCCGGCCCGACCGGTCTTTAGCTGGACGCGACCTCCCCGTTCCGGAGCAGATAGTCGAGGCGGTCCGGGTGGCCGAGTTCGCCCATCAGACGGATGTCGAGGCTGTCCACCAGGAAGCCGTGTAGCTCGCTCTCGCACTCGTCCAGCGCACTCCGGATTGCGTCCAGTCCGAACGCGCCGTTGCAGTCCCGTAGGAGAAACGTTGCCTCGCGGACGTTCCACAGGCACATGGCGATCTCCTTGAGCTTCGTCGCTTCGTCCTTGGCCTCGTCGCCCAACGTCTTCGCCAACGTCGCCAAGCGACCCACCTCCGAGCCGAACTCGCGGTAGAAGGCTTCGCTGCGCCGTTGTTGGCGTTCCTTGTAGAACCCGGCGCTCTCGATGTCCTTCGACCTCGCCACGCGGATCTGCTGCGCGCCGGGGCGGTTCGGGTCCTTCGTTTCTGGTGCCATAAGGGCTCCTCCCTATGTTTACCGGCCGCCTTGTTGTGACCGTGAGAGGAACCATCCCTCGCCGCGCGGACTCAGGGCAGAGCCAAAATGGCCGAAACCCAGCCCAATGGGAGCGAAATACCGAGTGTTCCATTCAAGGTTGGGCGACCGGAACTCCATCAGGTTGAGCGACCCACAGGGAGCCACAGGAGCGCACCACGTAGGGCACTGGTTGGCGTCGGGCAGCACCACGCCGCACCTGCCCACACTCGACCGGAGAGCGGCCCCTGGACCCAAACACAGCGACGGCCGCCACTGAGGACGGCCGCCGCCGGAGACTTGGAGTGCTTCGAGTTTAGCAGCGGTGCGGTCGCGCCACAATCTGGGCCGCGCAAGAGCACTTGCGCATCCTCACACAGGGACTCTCCCGTGTGATTCGATGAAAAACAGACGCTGCGACCAGGCCAAGAGTCCTAACGCCTGGCGTCGCCCGAGACTTGGAAGCTCGGCCATAGCACCACACTGAGCCGCCAGCAACCAGGGCGGTGGGCGAAAGCCAAAGGTGGACCTCGACGGCCGCCAAGGTTGGGACTCTCTCTCAGAGGTAACCGTCCGTGTGCCGCAAGGCAGGCTGGTGGAGACGAGCGCCATGCGAAAGCGGCGCACCGGGTAACGCACGACCTGAGCCGGGCGAGTCTCCACGTCGATTTTGACTCTGTGCCGACCGATGGAAAGTCGGGCAGACAGTCCCCCCCACACAGGGGGCTGTCTGTACCTCTCTCCGGAAAGCACAGGGTCATGAGAACGACAACCACAACCACCACAACGAAAACAACGGCATGAGCACGCTGCGAGCGCTAGCGGTCCATCTGGTGTCACTCGACGAAATGGCTGCCGAGCTTGGCACCAGTGCGTCCAACCTGAGCCGCAAGCGCGGCGAGCCGGGAGCGCCGGAGCCACTGGCCCGAATCGGCAGTAGCAACGTCTACGACCGGCGAGAGGTCGTCGCATGGTGGACCGGCCGCGGAGGGCAGGCGGGTCGCGGCCAACCACGCAGCCGCCCACCACGTCGCCCACCACGCCGCCCCAGTCGAGCTTGCGCGCAATGCGGCGAACAGACGCGCGAGGCGTCGCCCGACGGACGGTGCGGATTCTGTCGCGTGGAAGACTCGTTGCATCACGCCCCACGCGACCTCTCGCCGTGATTTCCTGAAAAGGGTAAACCGAGACAGGAGAGGGCGATGGCAAGTGAAGACGCACGCGAGGCCCAGCGGCTCGAGGCCCTAGAGGCGCAGGCGGCAAAGACGGAAGACGACGGGGCAAAGGTAACAACGGCCGACCTGCGGACACCCAAGATCGGCGGCTCACTCAAGGACTCGCTCAAGGACAGGAACCTGTGAGTGTCGCCGACGACATCCGCGAGGTCCTCGACGAGCGCGACCGCGCGGAGGCGCGGGCAGAGCAGCGTGGGGCGTTCAACGCCTTCATACGCACGGCCGGTCGGACGATCCGCGGCGGCCTGGCGCCCGAGGTAGAGGCCGACCAGGACCCGGACACGGGGCTCGACCAGGGACAGCGAGGCAGCGGCGAGCCGGTGGACCGGCGGACCGGTCGCCAGAAGTTGAACGACAGCATCCGGGCTCGGACTGGCTTCTATTCGGGAGACGCCGACGGTGAGTGAGCTTGACGGCATCCATGCTGGGGTCCTCGGCAAGTCGAGCGAAGTCCTGGTCCTCGAACATCACGACCTCGAAGCTCGACGCGGGGCGCTGCTACTCGAGCTTCAGGACGCCGAGGCCGCACTTGCGGCTGCGCAGAAGCAGGACACCGCCGACAACGCCGCCGCGATCAGAGCGGGCAAGAAGGCACCGGGCCGTCTGGCGACCGGAGTCGCAGAGGCGGCGCTGCAAGATGCACAGGCCGCTATGGGCGACATCAAGGAGGCGGTGCTCACGTGCGAGCAGGACCTCGTTGCGACGTGGGCGGATCGCAAGGCCGAAATCAGGCGCGACTTCGACGAGGCCGAACGCGAGGCCAGCGCCGAATGGATGCTCAAAGCGGAGGAGATGTGCAAGCGCGCCGAACGCCTGCACTACCGACGGCACCTGCTGCGCTACATCGAAGACCCGATCGACGCGAACGGCAAACTGCGCCGCTTCAGCGTGCCGCCGCTCCGGGTGAAGATTCCGCGCACGAGCCACGACGGACACACGTCGGTCGGGCTGCTGATCGAGTCGATGGCGAAGGTCTTTGAGCAGGGCAACATCGACGCCCAGCTACTCCGAGCGGCAGACGAAGCCGGGCTTGCCGTGGACCGCATCTTCCGCTGCGAGAGCGTGCTGCATGCGTTCAAGGCGGGCAACACCGTCGTCACAGACATGCGACCCCATGGGCTCGCGCGGTTCGCATTCGAGAAGGGCAAACGCACCGCGGCAGGACCAGCGGTGCAGGTGTTGCTCATCGTGGCCGAGTCCACGCTCGAGAGTCAGTCATTGCGTGAGGTCTTCGCCATGCACCGCGAGCAGATCGACCGAGCGCTGGCCGACAACGCACGAATAGTCGAGCCGGTCGATCCGGCGACGCTGGCAGTCATCGACGCGTGCGCCAGCGGCACACACACGACGATCAGTCGCGCTCGTGGCAGACACCAAAAGCAGAGTCGTCGCCTGGTGGTTTCAATGATGCCAGAGGTTCGTGCTGCTCGCGAGAGCAACAGCGACAACGACAACGACAACACCAGCGGCGAGGTTTCGCCCGACGAGACAACCGCGGCGGCGGTCTGATGGCTGGCGAACGACTCGGGATCGACGGGCACGCTATCCCCGACCGGCCGCGGAGTCTGCTCGACCAGAACGTGACCGGCGACGCGATGCGGCCGTCCGCACGGCGAGCGCCCGCCACGCCGTCGAATCGACACGCGGTGCGTCACCCGACCAGCGGCCGATTCGTCAAGGCCCCGAGGACGCGGAAGCGCTCGCGGTGAGCCCCGCCTTGCGAGCTACACCTAGGTACCAGGGTCGGGCAACGCTCCAGGGAACCGCACTCGTTGGCTCAAGAGCGCGCGTACGCATTCGGGAAGGCTGAAACCTTGAAACCAACAACCACAGGCATCGAAAACCGGAGAGGTCTCCTGAAGCCACTAGTCAGCGACTCATGGACGAGTGGGTCCGCAACGTCAGCCCGCATCTAGCCGACGACGAGTACGAAAACCTTCATAGTGAAGTCATGCCAATGGACCCCGACCAACTGCGCCGCGTCGGAGTCACGCACGAGTCGAGCAACCCATGGCCGTCGCCCAACGGGGCCTTGTCGTGATGGGCTTGAACCCCGCGCGGCGCGCGCTCATGCTCAACAACCTTGGGCGATTCGTCGTGCGGAGCGGCTTGCATGTGCCGTCCATCGCGCCACACAGAGCCTCGGGTCGAAGCGGTACGCTTTGTCTCGATGGCCTCCGCAGAGCCTGCCCCCAACTCCACAGGCGCCAAAGACGCGAAGTCCGCGATACGTGGGGGACCGATCTCCCGAGCAATCGACCAGTTTCAGGGATCGCTCCACGCCATACGACATCTTGACGAGCGGATCGCTCCAGTCGCAATCGCCCTTGACACCGAGCGCCTAGCACCGACCGCCCTATCGGCGGTTCGCCGCCTTCCGGCCCCGAGACGCGCCCTACTCGAAGCCTGGTTTGCCAAGGAGCTAGAGGCTTCCCCGTCGGCCGACGATAGCCCGCAGCTCGAGCCCGACGAGAGCGACCAGGTTGCGCCTTCCTCCCCGACCGATACTCCGCGCAGCGCGCCGGACGCCAGTTCGAGCCCTAATGAGGGTCTTGCCTCGGGTGAGACGGAGCTGCACAAGATCCTTGGGACCAGAGAGGCTGCCGTTGAACTTCGCCAGCACCTCTACCACACCACTATCTCACCCCCCCGCGCCAGCGTTCTACGCGGCTCACTCCTTGTCACGGCATTCGGCACGTTCGAGGTGCTAGTCGGCTTCCTAATGCAACACTATTTTCTTGCCAACCCTGGCGCGCTCGGCGAGGAGCCAAAGTTCAGCCTGAAGGACCTCCAAGGGTTCGCGACTCTTGATGACGCACGAGATGCCGCTGTCGCAACGCAGGTTGACTCGCTACTCCAACGCGATTTCGATAGCTGGGAAAAGTGGTTCCGTGAGCGGCTGCAGCTCAACCTCGATAGCCTGTGCGTTGACCGCCAAGCGCTAGCCGAGATGCTCCAGCGGCGAAACGTAATCGTTCACAATAACGGCCGGGTTTCACGTCAGTATCTACGTCGACTCGCGGACCGTTCGGACCTCCCCGAGCTCAACACACCGCTGCCGGTAGACGGCGAGTACCTTGAGTCAGCGCTAGACTCTCTAGAGGCCTTGGGTATCTTGCTAGGAACCGGCGTCTGGTCGAAGCTTTACCCAAGCGAGGAGGACCTTGCGGTCACACTGCTCTCAAACCGCGCCTACAAGCTTCTGCTCGCCGAGCGCTGGGTGGTCGCCCGCAAGGTTTGCGACGTTGCGCGTGTCTTGAAGACGGACGCGAGTACCCGCTACGTGTTTACTGCTAATTGCTGGCTAGCAGAAAAGCGGCTCGGCAACTTTGCGACCGTTCGAGAGGACGTCGAGAAATGGGAGGTTTCGGGACTAGCGCCTGAATTCAAGTTCGTACGATACGTCCTGCTCGACGATCTAGATGCCGCATTTCCGCTCGCGAAGCAGCTACTAGACGGAAACTTCCTTGACGCGGCCACTCTTGCGGAGTGGCCGGTGCTCGCCGCGTTTCGCGATGACCCCCGGTATCAGAAGCTCTGCCCGGACGTAGCAGCGTCCGGTCACGAGGGCAAGTCACCCCCCTAGCACCAGATCCCTCCCCGCCTATTGCGATGGGCGGCGGTCGGAGCGGGAGGCCCGGGTTCCGTCGTCGTCGTCTGATAAACCGTTCGTGGTGGAGTAGTTTGCCCGCCCAAGACGACTCAACGACAAGGAAGCACGCCCATGACGCACAACACCAACGACACGGCACCCGGAAGGTGGCGGATCCAGGTCCTCTACCGTCCTCCGAGGCTCTTCGCTCACGGAGAGGACCCACCCCAGCACGGCTGGGCAATCGAGGACGAGACGACGGTCTACAGGGATGGCAAACCCGCTGGGCTGTTCGTAGGGCTCACCGGAGGACTCGACGTTGGCAGGTGGAACCTCCGCTATGAGTGGGTCGGAGAGGGTTTGAGCACGAAGGAGGCACTAAGATGACCGATGGTTTCTCAGCGGGCCAGCGTGTCGTCGTCCAGACCGACGGCGGTGTCGAGGGTGACTTTGTGCGCCCAGGGGAGCCAGATGAGGCCGTCACGGTCACAAGCCCAGCGGTCGTCGGCCCCTACAAGCGCGACGTGGCCTGGATCCGCCGCTCCGACACCGGAGCCGTCGAGCCCTTCGAGTACCGCCTCGTCTCGGCGGCCTGAACTCCCGCGAGCGTCCGGACACCCAACTAGCGTTCGCGCTCGGTGCTGGCCACGACCATCAACGTCGGTCCCGTTGATCCGGTCGTGGTTTATGCGTTCGGATGGATGTGCCTCGGTGGAGGATGGGGCCTGGCACGGGGTTTCGCCGAGCTTGCCAAGAAGCGCCACGAGCAAGAGCGCAGGTTCGAGGCACTCGGCATGAATCGGCCGAAACTCGAACTCGAAGTTGTGTTTGGGGCGGTCGTGGGACGAACCGCGAGCGGCGTTGCCGCCGGATTCTTGGTCGGGGCGCTGATCGGGCTATTGCTCGGCCTGCTTGGCCTCATCTTTGGGGTCGCCGTTCACAACGAATCCACGACGCCAGGGCTCTAGATGGCCTGACAGTAGCGGCGCCAGTGCCACCGCGCCGATGCTAGCGCTACGCCGCCAGCGCGTACTCGTGCGTCAGCGTTGTGTGGGCGTGCGAAGCGGTCCCCCAGGGGTAGACCTCCATCCGGCGCCACGCCCGATAGGCTGCGCCAATGGCGCTGCGAGGGAAGGACCTGCGACAAGAGATGGTGCTCCCCGGCACGCCGGACGACCTGATGCAGGTCGTCGAGCAGGCGCTTCAATCGGGCGGGTTCACAAAGATCGAAGCCGACGCTGAGGCCGCTGTGTGCACGGGCAGCTATCACAAGGGAACAGTCTGGGGCGAGTTGCGGATCGAACTAGACGACGACGCGCCCGGTCACACGCGCCTCCGCCTTCGAGCCTCGGCGGCGAAGGACAACATCTGGACGGCGCTCAAAGGCGACCCGAACGAGCGCATCATCGACCGCTTCACCCGCTGCCTCCCGCCACCGTCGCCGAATACCCCGGCTGCGCATGCACAGCCCGCATCCGTCGCATCCGAGCTTGAACGTCTTGCTGGCCTGCGTGACCAAGGCATCCTGTCGGCGGACGAGTTCGAGGCGGCAAAGGCGAAGGCACTGGGCTCCTAGCGCTCGCCCCGGTCAGTCGCTGACGCCGTCGGGTTCAGGCCACGAGCGCATAGCTCTTCTCCATACGGGGGTCCCCACCAGAGGCGACGCGCGCCCCCGCTATGCGAGAAAGCCCTGCTCAGGCGGGGTTTTCTTATGTCTCGGGCTATGCCCTGCTCTTGCACCGTTGTTCCAATTGTTGTTCCGATCTGAGCGCTGCTGGCTGTCGGGCCTGGCCCAACACCTGAATACCGGGCCTTTTCTGGTCGAACCGCGCCCAATCAGAGCTGGCTGTGCCCCGACCTTCGGGGTCGAAAACCCGAAGGTGGCGAGACTGCTCTGGCGACCTGAGGTTCGCCCGCGCCATCTTGACCTCGACCGCGACGTGCTCGCGTTTCAAGAGAAAGTCCATGCGGCTCGAGGACCCGGCGTAGGACGGCGTCACCTCCTCGGGTCGGACGTCTTCGGCGTGCAGCCTGAGAATCATGTGCACGAGATCCTGGACGTCGTACTCATCGGTGATCTCGAAGCTGGGCCGGCCATGCCCGCGCGCCTGCAGGGCGCGGACCGCCGGGCCGAACCGCCGCAGGAGTTCCGCGATCAGCACGGCGATCCTCTCGCCCTGCTCGGCGTCCTGGCCGTGCTCGGACCGTGCGCGCAGGGCGCCTGCGATCTGGCGGGTGATCCGATCGGCGAGCGTCATTGCTTTCTCGCACCGGCCTGCGCGGTGGGATAATCGCGCGCATGCAGGCAAGGGGTTGGCCACCGATGCCGACGCTCAGGCCGCGCGGGGCCGCGTGCCCACGCCTGTCGTTTGCAGTCCCTATCTCGCTCGTTGTGGCACTGACGTGCGTGGCGAGCGCTCTTGCTCGCTCTCAGCCAATCGAATCGCGGCAGCAGCACCTTGCTGTGCTGCACGACGGGGTCGTCTGGGTCGACCAAGGGCGCGTGCAGTTTCAGGGTTTCTGGTCGCCCGCCGCAACCTTGGGCTGGGTCGGCACGTCTTCGCCGACGTTCGCCTCCTCCGGTCAGTCTGTCGCCCTGCTCGGGGTACCGGAGGGAGGCTTCGCGGCCGGCAGCCCGCCCGCCCGCCTGGAGCCCGTCGAACATCTGAACGAAGAAACACACCACGTGGAAGGCGGGGAATGCGCCAGTTGGGAACCCGCGACGAGCGGCATCTACAGCGACTTTGCTGTCGCGCAAGGCGAGCTCGTCGATGCCGGTGCGTGTGAAGGCGTGAACGGTGGGCTCCCCGCGGAGGAATCGGCGACCAGCCAGCCGCTTTTCATCCGGAAGCTGCGTGGCGGGGAATGGCATGTGTTGCGCTGGATAGGGGGTCACTACCCGCCGATCCTTGCCACGGAAGGGGACCTTCTCGCGATCGGAGCACAGTCATCGAACGCGACGATGCGCGTCACGATCCTCGACCTCGCAACGGACCGGATGGTCGCGCGGTTCGACACGCCGGACGGGTATCTCGCTTTCGCCTCGCCTCGGCGCATGCTGCTCTCGGTAGCGCTGCCTGTCCTGCCGGAAACGGACGGAGCTCCCGCCGCGCTCGACGCCACGACCCCATCGCGGCCCCTGCGAGTCCCGCTCCGCTCCTACATGCTCGAGCTGTATTCGCTGCGCGGACGCCGCCTCGCGGTGCTTGGCAAGGCTCCGGAAGTCCCGCTCGTCTCAGACATGCACATACTCACCGAGGAACCGGTCGAAGGCGGGCGGGCTCTCGCCGTGCGGAGCGTTTTCGGCGGCTCCTCCCGGCGACTGATCGGGTTCAACGCAGCTCGGACGCTCCAGGCGCTCGCATTTCGGTGGCCCGCAGTGGCGCTTGTCGAGACGACAAGCGCGCCGCTGTCACAGAACGAAGTGACCTGCGAGCACCCCGAATACCACGAACCAAGTGCGCCCTTCCTCGCGATCCTCGACCTCGAACGCAGCGAACGATTCGAGCCAGCGCCTCCGTCCGCGCACCTGGAACCGCCGCCCGGTCCGTGCGCACGGGATACCGCGTGGTGAGGCGCCGCGCTGACTCCCCGCTCAGGCGGGGTTTTTTCGGGGATGTGTCCGTCAAGTGACACATCCCCGTTTTTTCGGCGATGCGTTCGCTGTTTCATGCTCCCGCAAGCGTTTCATCGCGGTCTGCCTCGCCGGCGTCAACGACCGTTATGAGCAGGCGCTGGCCCTCGCAAGGCTGCTCGCGCCGCGCGTCCGCGCGTGCCCCCCGGCCACGGGGGGCCTCCGGCGCGATGTAGGCGCAGATGTTCAAGGTCAACCTGATCCCCTACAACGCGACGGCTGACCCACGAGGGCTCGAGCCGCGAGTCGCTCGCCGCTTTCCGGTCGGTGCTCGAGCGCGAGGGCATCGAGGCGACGGTCCGTCTAACCCGCGGGCGCGACATCGCCGCGGCCTGCGGCCAGCTCGCCGCCAGCGCCTACTGGATCGCTTTCAGCTCGAGCTTTTCTTCACTGGTGATCGCGTTGGTCATCACCAAGGCCACGCTCTTTTCGAGATACGACAGGTGCGGCACATCCGTGAGCCCGCTTTCGAACCTTTCGGGTACCTGTTTGCCTTTGGATCCCTTGAACGTCAGGGAGAACAGGCTGGACATCACGTCCGCTTTGGTCACCCGCCCGATGATCGACCCGGTGAGCGCGAGCGGCAGGCCGGCGCATTCGAACGTCGCCAGATCCGAACCGGAGGCAGGTTGCAGATCCCACCCGAGCGATTTCGTCGCGGCCGAGATGATGCCCAGCGTGGCTTGAACGGTGGCGGTGATGTCCCCTTCGCTGGCCCCTTCGCTCTTGCACTTCTGGCTGAAGAAGTAAGGACTCGTGCAACCGGACAGGGCCAGGGTCAGCGAGGCGCTCTGCGGCCCCGTGTATTCGCCGGCGATCGCGGCTTCGGTGCACTGCAGGGCCGCGACGGGGTTCCCGGCATTGTTCGTGCTTTCCAGCTCCGTCGTCCCTGCTTTGGCGCTGAAGTGGTCCTTGGGCCCGGGCCCGAACCGCCATTCGTATTTGCCGGTGTCTCCGCCGGCGCTGGCTGTCGTGCAGGCCGCGTTCCTGTACCCGCCGCTCGCTGCGCTGAGCTTCACGCAGCGCCCCAGTTCGGGCAGTTCGGAGGCGGGCGTCGCAAAGGCCTCGTCGGTGCCGTAGCTGCTGCCGTTCGCGTTGATCGCGACGATTCGGAAGTGGTAGCTCGTGCCGCGAGCCAGGCCGCGCACGAGCGCGGACGCGGGTACCGGGCTCGAGCCGGAGCCGGGGGGTGAGGCGCAGGGGACACTCGAGCCGTAGGCGGGCGAGGTTCCGTATTCGAAGTGGCAGTCGCTGACGTTCGCGCCTTCCGGATTGACCGTCGCGTTCAGCGTCGCCGAGGCGACGTGGACGGCGCTCGCGGGTTCCGTGTGGACGGTGGGCGACCCCTGGTAGAGGAACTGATCTGCTGGGGTCGGCGGGCTCGTGCCGTCGGGCGTGGTCACCGTGACGTCCACGACGCCGGTGCCGGGCGGCGCGACGGCCACGATTTCGCTCGCCGACTTCACTTCGAATTCGCTCGCCGCCGCGGCACCGAAGTGAACGGCGCTGGCTTCGCTCAATTTGGTTCCGGTGATCGTCACCGGTGTGCCGCCCGCGGTCGAGCCCTCGGCCGGGCTCACGCCCGTGACGGTCGAGGTTTCATAGCTGAACTCGTCGGCGAGGCTCACGTGGCTGGCGCCTTCGGGCGTTATCACCGTGACGTTGACCACGCCGCTGCCGGGCGGGGACACGGCGACGATTTCGCTTGCCGACTTGACTTCGAATTCGCGCGCGCGCGCGGCGCCGAAGTTGACCGCGGTGACGTCGCCGAGGTTCGCGCCGGTGATCGTCACGGTGCTGCCGCCGGCGCCCGGCCCCATGTCGGGGCTCACGCCGGTGATGCTCGTGAGGGAGGTCCGGAGGCTCACGAGGTCGTGGTCGCCGCCCGCCGAGATGGCCGTGACTTCTCCGCCCAGATACGGGCCGTCCGGGCACGCTTCGGTCGCGAACGCCTGGCACACGTGCACAGGCGCGTCGCTCGCGCTCATCGTGCCGTCGCCGAGCTGTCCGAAGCTGTCTCCGCCCCACGTCAGCAGCTCGCCGGCGCGTGTCACGGCCGTGCTGGCGGTCTGTTCGGGGCCGGTCGCGATCGCGGCGACTTCGCTCAGGCCGCTCACCGCCACGGGACTGCGGCTGCAGCTTTCTTGTTCGCTTCCGCAGGTTTCCGGCCCGCTGAACGAGCCGTCGCCGAGCCCGCCATTGAAGTTCGATCCCCAGTCCACGACGGCGCCGTTGCCGAGCAGCGCCATGCTCGTGTAGAGACCCGCCGAGACGGCGCTCACCCCATCCAGGTCGTGGTTGCAGGGCGCCAGTTCGCCGACCGCGCACACGGCCGTCGGCGTGTCGCGCTGTTCGGTGGCGCCGTCGCCGAGTTCACCCTCGGGGTCCGCGCCCCAGGCCATCACGTTGCCGTCCTTGAGCAGGGCGAGTGCGTGGTAGCTGCCGGCAGAGATCGCGCCCACTCCAGCGAGATCGGCGACCGCGACCGGGATTCGGCTGCACTGCACCGTTTTTTCGATGCATGTTTCTGGTCTTTTGGTCGTGCCCCTGCCGAGCTCTCCTTCGGAGTCTTCGCCCCAGGCCATCACCGTGCCGTTCTTCAGCAGCGCGAGGCTGTAGCGCTCCCCGGCAGCGATCGCGCTGACTTCCTTGAGGTAGTTTTCCGGCTTGCACGGCGTTTCATTGACCGTGCAGACGGGGACGGGCACGTTCGAGGACCCGGGGGATTCTTCGTTGCCGCCGACGCCGAGCTGCCCGCGCCCGTTGCCGCCCCAGGCGACGACCGTTCCGTTCTTCAGCAGGGCGAGACTGTTGAAGGCGCCTGCCGCGATCGCCGTGACTTCGTCCAGGTAGGGGCCGTTCGGGCATTCCTCGACTTTCGTCTGTTCCTTGGAGGCGGGCGCGCAGACGGCGACGGGGATGTCGCGCGTAGTGTCGTTTCCGTCGCCGAGCGATCCGAGGCGCCCTTCGCCCCAGGCCATCACCGTGCCGTCGCCCATCAGCGCGAGGCTCTGCGTGCCGCCTGCGGCCAGCGCGACGGGTTCCGGCAGTTCATCGACTTCGACGGGTACATCGCTCGGCGCGTTGATGCTGTCGCCGAGCAGGCCCTGGTTGTAGCCCCACGACAACACCGGCCCGACCTTGTCGTAGACGTAGCGATCGGCCGAGCTCGCTTCGCTGGTGCCCGCCGGGGTGCTCACTGTCACGTCGAGTGCGCCTGCGCCGAGCGGCGTGACCGCGCTGATCGTCGTCGGCGAGAGGACGGCGAAGTACTCCGCTTCGCGCGAGCCGAACCTCACCTTCAGGGCGCTCGCGAGGTTGGTGCCGGTGATCGTCACGGTGGTGCCGCCATCGGTCGGACCGAAGCCGGGCGTGACGGACGTGACGGTTGGTGGCGCCGTGATGAACTCGCTGTCCGCCCCGTAGCTCGTTCCGTTGGCGTTGGTCGCAACGAGCCGGTAGTGGTAGGACGTTTCGGGCACGAGGCCGGTGACGGCCTGGCTGACGGACACGGCCGTGCGCCCCGACCCGGCTGCGGCGTCGGGCGCCGGCACGCTCGTGCCGTAGGAGGTGCTGGTGCCGTATTCGAAGTGATAGGTCGATTCCAGGCCCTCCGGGTCGACTTCGCCGTTCAGCGTCGCTTCTCCATGCGCGACGCCGTTGGCGGGCTGCGTCTTGACGACCGGCGGAGGCGGCCCGCTGAGGGTCAGCGGGCCGTTGGGCGTTCCGTTGCCGGTCGGTCCGTCATAGCCGACCTCGGCGTGGCAGAAGTACGCGTGGGAGGCGGGCGGAGTGCACGTGCCGTTGCTCCCCGTCGTGACATCGTTGATCGCTTCCGGGTCCTCGTAGAAGGCGTCGGCGCCCGGCAGCGAGCGCGCGTATTCGGGCGCGTGTGCCTCGATCGCCGCTACCAGCGGCGTGCTGACACTGGTGCCGCAGATGTTTTCCCAGCCTTTGAAGATCGTGGCGTACACCGAGACGGCCGTTTCGCAGGAGGCGTCCGCGGCGACGTCGTCCTCCATCCGCCCGGCGCAGCCGGTGTCCGTCTGCCACACGGGCTTGGGCTGCGTCGTGCTGCAGCCGCTGCCGCCGTCCTTCCACGCTTCCTCTGTCCATCCCCGAGCGTTGTCGGCCTTGTGTAGGGCCGTGCCGCCGACGGCCACCACCCACGGTAGGTTGGCGGGGTGTTCGGCCGATTCGGCCCCAACCTGGTAGCCGTCGTAGCCTTCGTCCCCGGCCGCCGCGGTGATCATGATCCCCGGGTGATCGTAGTCGTGCGCGGTGGTTTCGCAGGCTGACGTGCAGTACTGTTCCTCCAGGCCGTAGCTGTTGGAGATCTCGGTCGCGCCGAGCCGCGCGGCGGTGTTGACAGTTTCGGCGAGGCTTTCGGTCGTCGCGGAGTTGGCCTGGGCGAGCATGATGTGGCAGGCGGGGCAGGCCGCCGAGACCATCTCGATGTCGAGCGCGCTCTCGCCTTCCCAGCCGCCTTTGGATGGCGGATAGTTGGCTTCTTCGCCCTTCTGGTTGACCTTTTTGAAGCAGCCGTTGGCTTTCGTGCACGGCGGCAGGCCATAGCGTTCGCGGTACTTGGCGAGGTTTTCTTCGGCGTTCGGGTAGCCGTAGGCGTCGACGAGCGCAACCGTCTGGCCTTCGCCGCCGGTCGCGGGGATCTTGTACGCCGACTGCAGGTCTTTCGGGTCGAAGCCGCCTTTTTCGCCGCTTCCTTCGGTCAGCGGACCGCCGCCGGGCACGGCAAAACGCGTCTTGCCGTCGACTTCGACGGGGACGGGCGGCGGGGCGACGATCGCGTCGCACGCTTCGTCGGGGCACAGCCAGTGAGGTTCGGTCGCAGACGGCGTCAGGGAGATCCCCTTGCGCCGGCGCGGTGGACGCTTGCCCGCGCGCAGCGCGGCCTGAGCAGGTGCCTGGTGGGCGCCCGCGTGCACTGCGCCGAGTCTCGCTTCGGGGACGAGCGTGCCTTCGCCGAGCCCGGTGAGGCTCACTTCGGTGCTCGTCGCGCCGTCGGAGGCGGCCGGCACAGCCGCGACCATCGACAGCGCGGCGGCTGCGGCGAGGAGACACGCCGACGCACGACCACGCCACCTCCCGCCTCCGTGCAGCCTCACCGAACCCTCCAATTCCCCGCGGCCCTCGCCCTCATTGCGCTAGTGAACGCAGGCGCCGCATCGTGAGCTTGACGACAATGTACACCAACGCCGTGCGGGTCGTGTGCGCCGACAGAAGCCTACTTGGCAGCCCTCGCGACGCGTGCCCGAGAACGCCCGGCAGCGGGCGGGATCACCCCGGCCAGCGGCGATCTCACTCAAGGCGATCCGAAGATATGACGATCTGAGCCCATGGTGTTCTCTCGGCACAGGACCACTGCCGGCCAACACAGGTCGCTGGATCCGACGTGCCTCCCGTGCCGCGAACTGGAGGACACCGCGGCTCGCCGCGATATCGGACCCGGCGTGTCCAGGCATCAGGGCCCGCTGCGTGCGACCATCCTCGCGGGGCTGGCGGTGCTTGTGGTCCTGGTCCTGCTTGGTGCTGGGATCGTCATCTCTCGGCAGGAATCCAAGGCGCAGATCCGCGCCAACCTCGGGCTGCGTGCTGCAAGTTCGGCGACCTTCGTTTCGACCTTCGTCACGCAGCAGGCGAAGCGTGAGCAAGAAGCTGCAAAGGCGTTTCTCTCTGGCCCGCGTGTCTCCGCCGAACGGTTTCGCGTCCTTGTAGCCGAGTTCGGCAGCCATACGGCCGTGCTGCTCGATCGCTCGGGTCGCGTCCTCGACACGGTTCCCTCGGACAAGAAGCTGCTCGGAGCTCCGATAGCCGCCCGCTACGCCCACCTCTCGGCGGCAGAGCGCGGGAGTGTGGCCGTCTCGAACGTCGTGCCCTCCGCGGTAGGCGGGGACCCCGTCGCTGCTATCGCGGTGCCTTTCGACACACGCGGCGGGGTGCGTGTCTTCAGCACGGCCTATGACACGTCCGGCTCGACGCTCGAAGCTCTGGTCGACCACACGATCACCTACCGTGAGCACGCAGTCTTCCTCGTTGATGCCTCGGGACACCTGCTCGCAGCCAGTCCGGCTACCGCGGCGCCGACTCTCCGCGAAGCCGATCCGTCTCTCGCGCGCGCAACCACGCACAGCGCGAATGGGATCGTGTCGGGTGCCCGCACGCCGACAACGTTCGTCAGCGCGCCTGTGCCCGGCACCGGGTGGCGCCTGATCATCGCGGTGTCCGATAGTCGTCTGTACTCGTCGGTCGACGGCTTGACCAACCTGGTCCCGTGGGTCGTGCTGGCGATCGTCGGTCTGCTTGGCTTACTGCTCGTTGCGCTGCTCGGCCGCTCCGCTGCCGACCGTGTCAGACTTGCGAACCTCGCGCAGATGCTCGAGAAATCTGCCTACACGGATTCTCTCACCGGCCTGCCGAACCGGCGTGCGCTGTCCGACCATCTCACCCGTGCCGCGGCCCATGCCCGCCGTCGTGGCGAGCCACTCTCGATCCTGATGATCGACCTCGATCACTTCAAGAAGATCAATGACCGCTTTGGACACCAAGCAGGAGATCGGGCGCTCGGCGTGCTCGCCGACTGCATGCGAGATGTCGCCCGCGCTGAGGACGCATGTGGTCGCTGGGGCGGTGATGAGTTCGTAATGATCCTCCCGACGACCGACCGCAGTGGCGCAGTCGTGGTCGGGGCACGACTGTTGGCCCGTGCTGCGGCTGTCGTGTTGGACGACGGCGGCGTGTCCCACGGCATCGCTGTGTCCGTCGGCTGCGCGACTGCGACCCGATCAACACCGGACGAGCTCATCAAAGAAGCCGACATGGACCTCTACCGCGTCAAGGCCGCGCGCCGAGGCGAGAATCTGATGGACTCTATTTGGCTCCAGAGAGCCAAATAGACCCCCCATCGATCCTGCTCACAACCCGAAGCTCGCGGCCGGTGCGCTCTCGCAATGCTCGGCGAGCGGGCGTGTCGCTCCGAGACCGGCTCCGGCGCCTCAGCGGACGAGCGCCATGTGAGCAGGTCGAGGGATCGAAACGTAGCCGTGGCTATCGTGTGGGCCCCGTACCCGACCACCGACGCAGAGGAGGACTGTGCCGCCAGCCGCTGCTCGAGAGTCCGCTGCGCCCGCGGCGATGATCCGATGGACACGCGCGGTGGTGGCCCGGCGTCGGGCGATACTCGCCGGTTGGATCGTCCTGCTGCTCCTCGGCGGCTGGGCCACTGCGAACCTGGGCAAGCTCCTCACGAACCGTTTCAGCGTCCCCGGATCCGATGCGGAAAAGGGCCTTCAGGTGTTGCAGTCTCGCTTCAATGAGCGCAGCGACGGCGCGTTCACGCTGGTCAGCCAGTCGAGCAGCGGGCGAGCCGACACGGCGGCCGTCGAGGCGGCTGCCCAGCGCGCCGCGGCGCGCATCCCTGGCGGCAAGGCCGGCCCTGCGAGCTCGGCCTCCGCGGGCGTGGCTTATGTGCAGATAGCAACGCCGTTACAAGCGGCAGACGCGAAAAACTACACCGAATCGATGCGCGCGGCGATCGGCCGCCTTCCCGGCGAGCGCACCTACCTCACGGGCTTTCCGGCGCTGAGCCATGATCTGCAGCCGCTGTACAGCCACGACCTGAGCCACGGCGAGGAGATCGCAGTTCCGATCGCGATTCTCGTGTTGCTGTTCATGTTCGGCACGCTCGGCGCTGTCGTCGTGCCGCTCGCCTTCGCTTGTGTGACCCTTCCGACCACGCTCGGTCTCGTTTGGGCGATCGCGCATCTCGGCAACATGGCCCAGTACGTGACCAACATCGTCACGCTGATCGGGCTTGCGATCGCGATCGACTACTCGATGCTGATCGTGTACCGCTACCGCGAACAGCTGAGCGCCGGCGACGATCCACAGATCGCGCTCGAGACGACGATGGCCAATGCGGGTCGCGCGACGCTGTTCTCAGGGCTCACGGTCGCGATCGGGCTGGCGCTGCTGCTGTTGATGCCCCTGCCGTTCATGCGCTCGATGGGCGCGGGTGCCGTGCTCATCCCGCTGGTGTCGATCGCCGCGTCGGCCACGTTCCTGCCGGCGTTCCTGTCGTTGCTCGGGACGCGGGTCAACCGCCTGCGGGTCGTCCCGCGCAGCGTGCTCGAGCGCCGCACGAGCGGTGCGCCGGGCATGTGGTCGCGCCTGGCCGCCTCGATCATGCGCCACCCGGTCGTCTACCTGGTGTGCGCGGGCGGGTTGCTGATCGCGCTCGCGATACCCGCGCTCCAAATGCATCTCACCGGAGGCGAAGCCGGAGGCGGCCCGCCGCGCGGGACCCAGGCCACCGACGGGCTGTACGTCCTGAAGTCGACGATCGGGCCGGGGCCGCTCGCGCCCCACCAGGTGGTGATCGAAACAGGCGCTGCCGGTGGCGCCGACTCCCCCGCGACGGTCACCGCGGAGACGCGACTGATCGGCGAGCTGCGCTCAGACTCGCGTATCCAGGCGGCAACGATCCAGGCGCCGGTGCTGACGACCCCGGCCGCCGCCCGCCAGGGCGACCTACTGGACGCAAGCGCTCAGACGCTGCAGGTCCGCGCAGCCGGAGGGACCGAACCCGGCAGCTTCCAGGCCGAAGAACTCGTGCAAGTGATCCGCCACACCTACATTCCGGCGGCGAAGTTCCCGCGCTCGGACCGCGTGCTGCTGACCGGTGCGCCGGCATTTGGGGTGGACTTCAAGAACACCGCCTGGAGCGCCTTCCCGTGGCTGGTGGCCGCGGTGCTCGTGCTCACTTACTTCGTGCTGCTGCGCGCCTTCCGCTCGGTGATCCTGCCGCTCAAGGCCGTGCTCTTGAACCTGCTCTCCGTGAGCGCCGCCTACGGCGTTCTGGTGCTCACTTTCCAACACGAAATCGGCACCGGTATCGGCTTCAGCCCCTCGCCTCAGATCGAAGCATGGATTCCCATCTTTCTGTTCGCCACGATCTTCGGGATATCGATGGACTACGAGGTGTTCCTTCTCTCGCGCATGCGGGAGGAGTGGGACGCCCACCACGACAACGAGCGGGCTGTGGCGTTCGGCCTCGAGCACACCGGCCGAATCATCACCGCTGCGGCCGTGATCATGATCGCCGCGTTCTCCGGCTTCATGACGGGCCGCTTCGCCGGCCTGCAGGAGTTTGGGCTTGGCCTCGCGGTGGCGATCTTCCTCGACGCGACGGTCGTTCGGGCTCTACTCGTGCCGGCCCTGATGAAGCTGCTCGGCCGCTGGAACTGGTGGTTGCCCGAGCGCGTGAGCAGGGCAATGCGCTTGAGAGAGCCGCGCCCGGCGACGTCGCGTGCCGAGCCGCAACCGGCTCGCTAGCAAAGGCCGCGGGTTGCAACGCTCGAGCAGGAGGCCTGGGCGCAGAGTGCCCGCTATCGCAATGGCACGCAAGCGGGCGCCAACGCGAGGCAGGCGCGGACGCTCACAGACGCCCCATCCGCCACCGGGGCACGTCCGCGAGCTTGAGAAGCTGTGCGATTGCACCCAGTTGCAGAGCGATCGCCTCGATCGAGACCATCAGCTCCGCGTTCGGCGCGGTGGCCGTCCGGGACAACAACTCGAGCATCGCGATCGTCTCGTCGCCGTCGCTGATTGGCACCAGTAGCGCTGAGCCCATGCCCGCCGCCGCGGCGGCCCTTAGCAGGGGGGACTCGGCCGACTGCAACTCGAGCAGGCAGGTCGTTGCCATCCGGTTGCGAGCACGACCGAACTCTGCAGTCGACGCATCCTCTCGGTGCTTCCAGGTCCGGGTCTCGAACGGACCTAGGCCTGCGGGGTCGCGCATCCACGTCGCGCTGCACGTCATCGATCCGCGCGGCTCGTCGGGGCACCACGCGATCGTGGCATCCCATCCTCCCTCCGAGCCGAGCGTGCTAACCGCGTGCTTGAGCACTGAGTCCCACTCCGTGAGGCCCACGAGCGCGGCCGAGATGGCGCGCTGCGAGCCTGCGCTCCACTTGAGGCCATTGCTCTCCTCGGATCGCGCGCGCTCGGTGGCGATCGCGTCATCGAGCTGGTCGAGGGTCTGCGCGTGCTGGAGGTGCTCCTCGAGCTCTGCTCGGATGGCTGTCAGCTCGTCTTGCAGCTCGTCCGCCCGGGTCTCGGCGCGTGCGCGTGACTGCTCGAGCTCCTCGGATCGCGCGCGCTCGGTGGCGATCGCGTCATCGAGCTGGTCGAGGGTCTGCGCGTGCTGGAGGTGCTCCTCGAGCTCTGCTCGGATGGCTGTCAGCTCGTCTTGCAGCTCGTCCGCCCGGGCCTCGGCGCGTGCGCGTGACTGCTCGAGCTCCTCGGATCGCGCGCGCTCGGTGGCGATCGCGTCATCGAGCTGGTCGAGGGTCTGCGCGTGCTGGAGGTGCTCCTCGAGCTCTGCTCGGATGGCTGTCAGCTCGTCTTGCAGCTCGCTCGCCCGGGCCTCGGCGCGTGCGCGTGACTGCTCGAGCTCCTCGGATCGCGCGCGCTCGGCGGCGATCGCGTCATCGAGCTGGTCGAGGGTCTGCGCGTGCTGGAGGTGCTCCTCGAGCTCTGCTCGGATGGCTGTCAGCTGGTCTTGCAGCTCGCTCGCCCGGGTCTCGGCGCGTGCGCGTGACTGCTCGAGCTCCTCGGATCGCGCGCGCTCGGCGGCGATCGCGTCATCGAGCTGGTCGAGCGTCTGTGCGTGCTGGAGGTGCTCCTCGAGCTCTGCTCGGATGGCTGTCAGCTGGTCTTGCAGCTCGTCCGCCCGGGTCTCGGCGCGTGCGCGTGACTGCTCGAGCTCCTCGGATCGCGCGCGCTCGGCGGCGATCGCGCCATCGAGCTGGTCGAGCGTCTGCGCGTGCTGCAGGTGCTCCTCGAGCTCTGCCCGGATGGCTGTCAGCTCGTCTCTGCAGCTCGTCCGCCCGGGTCTCGGCGCGTGCGCGTGACTGCTCGAGCTCCTCGGATCGCGCGCGCTCGGCGGCGATCGCGCCATCGAGCTGGTCGAGGGTCTGCGCGTGCTGGAGGTGCTCCTCGAGCTCTGCTCGGATGGCTGTCAGCTCGTCTTGCAGCTCGTCCGCCCGGGCCTCGGCGCGTGCGCGTGACTGCTCGAGCTCCTCGGATCGCGCGCGCTCGGCGGCGATCGCGCCATCGAGCTCGTCGACGCGCCGGGCAGCGCGCTCCGACTCGGCGCCGAGGCTGTCCCCCTGCTCGCGCTCCTTCAACAGCGCCTCCTCCAGCCGCGCGGCTGTCGCGAGCGCCTCGTCTCGCTCAACGAGGACCGCCGCGACGCGATCGTCACGGTCGGGAGGTGGACCGGAGCCACCGTCGGCCAGCGTGAGGCCCCACTCGTCTAGCAGCTCCCGACGGATCGCGAACGCGTCGAGCCGTCTCCAGCGATCGATCCTCATCAGCCGCTCGCACTCTGAACGCGCCAGCGAGGCCTCTGCGAGTGGTGCCGCGACACCGCAAATGGCCGTCGGCTGTCCGTCGCTGTCACGCAGCGCAAAGCGCAGAGCAGCAAACGCGGGGCGCTCTTCAAACGCGCCGATCATGTACTCGAGCTCCAACGGTTCCGGGCCGCTGTCCTTTCTCTCCAGTCGCAGTCCTTCGATCGACTCCGTGGGGGTGAGTTCGGCATCGGTCCGGCCGCACACGCGCTCGGCATCGATCCCGAGATGCTCGACGTAGCAGCGGTTCACACGCAGGTAGCGGCCATCCAGGTCCTTCAGCCAGACGATCGCGGGGCTCTCGTCCAGCGGCTCCTCGAACAGCGGACCTACCGACTCGACGTCCGCCGAGTCGCGCAGGGTGGGGATCGTGAGCACGGCCGTGCGCCGGCCGAGTCTGTCGACTGCCGCGACAAGGTCCGCTTCGAGACCGTCGAGCAGCACCGTCAGGTGGTCAGCCTGGCCCGTGGTGATCAGCTCGACCTCGTGTGGGCACGAGGCCAACGAACCGTCGCGAGCGTCGAACCGGTCCACGAAGGCTCTGGTCGCACGCTCGACCGACCCGACCCCACTCAGCACGGCGACCGCCGCCGGCACCTCCTCACAGATTGCGACATCGGTCTTCGCTCCGGTCCGGCCAGAGACACCCACACTGGACAGATCGGCGCCTGGCATCGGGAGCCTCGGTCGCCGGCTCCCGAAGTGGACGAACGGTCAGTCGGCGTTGTCCTGCGGGCCAGGCTCGAGACTCGGCGCGAGCGATCTTGGAGGACTCGGGTGCCACTTAGGGCTCCATGGCGCCGACCCCGATGGCACGAAAGTTGAGTCTGCTCCTCGACGGTCGGGCAGGCGCCAACTGAGGTGCGAACTAGGTCTCCTCGGCCTGCTTCTCCAGCCCCACGGCTTTGAGGGCTTCGGCTGGCCGTGCGTAGATCCGCATGCGGATCGCCCTGTCACCGCTGAAGGTCCATACGTGGGCTTGTTCTTTGTCAATCGCAGTGCCGCTCGCTCGTCCGCGCCCTCGGACGCGAGCCAGGACAACGACGGTGCCCGCCGCGGCCTCTATCACGCGCTCGACCTCGAAGCTGATCTCTCGGAACGCTCCCTGTAGCCCGCGCATGATCTCGCCAGGGGCACCCGGCCCCTGAAACGCCTTCGCTGTGTCGACGAATGGGTCCTGGTGCAGCTCGAAATCGGGCGCGAGCAGTCCGTCGTCGGGCCACTCGCCAGTCCGGCTGAGCGCCTGGTAGCCGCCGCGCAGGGGGTCGGACTTCTCCTGCGACATCGCCTACTCCTCCAGCCCCACGGCTCTGAGGGCCTCGTCGACGTCCGCGTAGATGCGCACCCGCGTAATCAGGCGGTTGGCCCCGAAGTCAAGCACGGTGGCAGAGCGGAATTGGAGGGGAATGCCGCTCGACCGACCGCGCGCGTCCACAGTGCCGATTGAGACCACCTGATCGCCGACGTCACGCACGTCTTCCAGGCTGATACGCCAATCTGCGAACTGCTCGTCGAGGTCGACGAGCCAGCGCTCCATCCCGATGTGCCCTCGATACGGCTCGCCGACGACGGATGAAAGCGGCGACTCCAGCTCGGCCGCAGCATCGCAGTACTGGGCTAAGGCGCTAACGCTGCGCTCTCCCGCGTTCCAAAGCCCGACGAGCGCACGAACGAGTTCCACGTTCTCCTGCGACACGGCCTACTCCTCCAGCCCCACAGCTCTGAGGGCCTCGGCCCTCGTTCCGTACTCCCATGCCTCGACCGTCTTCCCGTTCAGCCTCCTGTAGACGTGCGTCTCCAGCATGTCGACTTCCTGTTCGCTGCCTCTGACACGGCCGCGCAACCGCAGCACGGCGATCTGATCGTCTCCCGCGTCTATCAACTCCTCAAGATCAAAGTGAGGGTCCTGAAACGCCGCCGTCCATTCAGACAGGAACCGCATCAGCCGATCACGCCCGACAAGCGTGTCGGAGTCCGGCAGATCCGCGCGTAGATGCCACTTGACGTCGGGATCAAACCAGTCCGGGTCGAACTCGCCCGTCTGTCGCAACGACTCGAAGGCTGCACGTGTCCTCTCCGCGTCCTCCCGCGACATCTCCTACCCCCTCGACTCGGCGAGCCGCCGTGCGCCAGCACGAGCCTCGCCGACGTCGGTGTAGTTCGTGACGCGCGAGATCGGCCGGTCCACCCAGGTTGTGACAGCCGCACAGCCAAGCCGGACGATGCCTCTGCTGCCAAGGGGAAGGCCTCGCCGGTCGAGCGCCACGGAAGTGCCCATACCGAGCATCGACATGTCCCAGACCGGATCGCGGCCGTGGAAGCTCATCATCAAATCAAGGTCGCCGCCGTTCCCAGCCTCGAACGCACGGCGGGCGCTCTCAACCAGGTCGGGGTCCGCGGACTCCTCGGGCATGGTGCGTGCATTATCCCGCACCCCAAATGCTGTTGTTCACGCACCCGACCGACCAGTGGGACCCCACCGCGGGGTTGTGGACCGGCGCGGCGCTGGTTTGCCGGCCAGGCGTTCATGGACGGCGCTCGCCGAGGACGACCCCCTCGGCGACCGGATGCGTCACCCTGAAGCCGTGCTGGTTGAGCACGGCGATCATGCGTGCGTTGTCAGGGCTCGTCTCCGCGTACACCCTGCATATGCCCCATTCTCGCGCTATCTGCAGGCAGTAGTCAGTCAGTAGGTCCGACAGGCCCTGCCCCTGCCAGGGATCGGCGATGAGCACCGCGTACTCTGCGTTCTGGCGGTCGGGATCGGCGACCAGCCGGCCGACGCCGAGGAGCTTGCGCGCGCCGTCCTGCTCTTCAAGCTCGGCGACGATCGCGAGTTCGCGGTCATAGTCGATGAAGCAGTAGCGCGTGGCGAACTCGTGCGTGTGCTTGACCATCCCGCGGAAGCGCGACTGGATCGAAGCGGGCGAGCAGGCGTCGAGCATCTCGTGCCAGAGCGGCTCGTCCTCTGGCCTGATCGCACGCAGCGTCACGCGCAGGCCGCCGTCCGTGGTCGCCTCGCGCGTGTACTCCTCGGGGTAGGGCCGGATCGCCAGGTGCGAGAAGGGCGGTGGCGGGCGGCCGACCAGTGACTGGTCGACGACTGCCCTGGCGTCGAGCGCGACGGAGCCGTCCGGCCCGGCGAGCAGCGGATTGATCTCGATCTCGCTGATCTCGGGGTAGTCGGCGACCAGGTAGGAGAAGCGCATCACCACCTCGAGCAGTGCGTCGAGGTCGATCCCGGAGCGTCCTCGGTGGCCGCTGAGGAGCGGCCAGATGCGCAGCGACTGAAGCATGGCGAGCGCGAGGCGCTCATTCAACGGCGGCAGGTCGAGCGCCTGGTCGCGGAGAAGCTCAGCCGAGACGCCGCCGGCACCGAGCAGGATCACTGCCCCGAACGTCGGGTCCTTGCGTGCACCGAGCACGAGCTCGTAGCCGGAACTCTGCGCCATCGGTTGGACGGTCACGCCCTGCACATCGGCCTCCGGCCGGTGCTCGCGCAGCGAGGCGAGGATCCGCTCGTACGCCGCCCGGACCTCCTCGCCGCTGCCCAACCCGAGCTCGACGCCGCCGACGTCGGTCTTGTGCGTGACCTCGGGTGAGCGCACCTTCAGCGCGACGGGATAGCCGATGTCTGCGGCAACCGCCACGGCGTCATTCGCCGTGAGTGCCGGCCGCGGCTTTGTGACGGGAATCTCGTACGCGTCGAGCAGCGTCTTCGACGAGGTCTCGGACAGCACACCGCGCCCCTCGGCGAGCACCGCGCCCATCAGCTCCTTTGCGCGCCCGCGGTCGAGGGCGAAGCTGACCGGGATCGTCCGCGGCGTCTCGTGCAACGTCGCTAGGTTGCGGGCATAGGAGACAAGGCCCATGAACGCACCGACGGCCTGTTCGGGGTAGGCGTAGGTGGCCACGCCGCCCGCGCTCAGGCGCTCGCGCCCCTCGCGCACCGAGCGCCCGCCCATCCAGGCCGCGAGCAGCGGCTTCTGCTTGCCAATCCTCGACTGCTCGCGGCGCGACGCGAGCACGGCATCGGCGGTGCCGACGGCGTCGGTCATTGCCTGGGGCGTCAGGATCACGAGCACGGCGTCGACCTGCGTGTCGGCGAGCGCTGCCGTGACCGCGTCACCGAACCGCTGCGGCGGTGCGTCGCCGAGCACGTCGATCGGGTTGGAGTGCGACCACGCTGGCGGCAGCGCTGCGTCGAGCGTCGCCAACGTCGCCGGCGCGAGCTCGGCGAGCGCGCCGTCGCGAGCGAGCAGCGCGTCGGCGGCCATCACTCCCGGGCCACCCCCGTTCGTGACGATCGCTAGGCGCCCGCGGCGGACCTGACGCTCGCGCGCGAGCAGCTCAGCGCTCGCGAACACGTCCTCGATCCGCTCGACGCGCACGAGCCCGGCGCGGCGGAACGCGGCATCGTAGACGGCGTCCTCGCCGGCCATCGCACCAGTGTGGGACACGGCCGCCTTGGCCGATGCGGCGAACCGTCCCGCCTTGTAGACGATGATCGGCTTGCCGCGCGCGAACGCGCGCGCTGCCGACATGAACTTGCGCGGCTCGGTGACGCTCTCTACATAGAGGAAGATCGAGCGCGTCTGCGCGTCCTGGCCGAGATAGTCGATCAGGTCGCCGATGTCTATGTCGAGCATGTTGCCGAGCGAGACGACGTGCGAGAAGCCGATCTGCTCTGCAAGTGCCCAGTCGATGACGGAGGTTGCGAGCGCTCCTGACTGCGAGACGAACGCGACGTGTCCGTCGTTGGGCATCGCCCCCGCGAAGCTCGCGTTGAGCGCAAGCCGCGGCACGATCAGTCCGACGCAGTTTGGTCCCAGCAGCCGCAGGCCGTCGTGGCGGGCCAACTCCTCGCCGACGCGACGCTCGAGCTCTGCTCCCTCGGCGCCGGCCTCACGGAACCCGGCCGACAGCACGGCGATCGCCGCGACCCCCGCCTCGCCGCACTCGCGCACCACGTCCGGGACCGCGGCGGCGGGTGTGCAGACGATTGCAAGCTCGGGCTTGGCGGGCGTCTCCGCGATGCTGGTGTACGCCTGGATGCCGCCGACCGACTCGCGCCTGGGGTTGATCGGGTAGACCACCCCATCGAAGCTGGCGTCGACGAGGTTGCGCAGGACGATGTGGCCGAGTTGCGCGCGCTCGCCACCGGCGCCGACGACGGCGACGTGAGTCGGGTTGAACAGGGCCTCGAGGTTGCGGACGCTCATGGGTCGACAGTGAAGCGAAACTACGGTCCGCTTGCAGGCCGACCACACCAGAGCGTATTAGAGCAAGTGCGCTAATATTCCGGGATGCCGCGCCCGGCGCTCCATCAGGTTGACACCGTGCTCGACGCGGCTCGCGACCTCGTCCTCGAGGCGGGGCCGCGGGCCGTGGGCGTCCGTGACATCGCGCGGCGCAGCGGAGCGCCCAGCGGCTCGCTCTATCACCGCTTCCAATCGCGGGACAACCTCGTCGCCCGCGCCTGGCTGCGGGCCGTCGGTCGCTTCCAGGCGGGGTTCCTTGAGGCGCTCGGCGCCGAGGATCCCTACGAGGCAGTCAGGAGCGCGGCACGCTGGGGCGTGAGGTTTGCGTTGTGCCAGCCGCAGGATGCCGAGCTTCTGCTCGCCCACAGCCGTGCCGCGCTGCTAGATGCTCAGCCGGACTCAGCCGTGATAGCGGAGCTCGCCGTCATAAATGCACCGATCGAGACTGCCCTCAGAGCGCTCGCGCTGAGCGTGTACGGGCTCGATACGCCCGAGGCGCTCGAGCGCATCTCCTACGCGGTCATCGATCTGCCCTACGCGGTCGTTCGGCGCCATCTGCTCGCCGGGACGCTCAGCGAGCGCACCGCCGAGACCCTCGAGGCCGCGGTCGCGGACCTGATCAAACGCGAGTGAGGAGTCCCATAGATGAAGTACTACGCAGTCGCTGAGATCGATATCACCGACCCGAGCTGGATCCCCGCGTACGTGCAGAACACCACGAAGCTCGTAGAGCAGCACGGTGGACGCTATCTCGCTCGCACCCCGAACTTCGAGAAGGTCGAGGGTGAGCGAACGCCGCCGCAGATCTACCTCATCATCGAGTGGCCCTCCAAACAGGCGGCAGACGAGTTCTACAACAGCGAGCAATACAGGCCCTACCTCGTCAGTCGCAGGGACGGCTCACGCGCTGAGTTCGTTCTGGTGGCCGGTGAGGACATCAACGGCGCCGCTCAGATGTGAGGCGCCATCCAAACGGGACATCGAGTCGCTTGTCAAAGGAGCCGAGATGGATCCCGCCCAACTGCAGGAGATCGAGCGTCCCCGCCGCTTGGAACGCTCAGCGCGTCGAGGATGTGGTGGTCTGCTACGCCGGCGAGCTGCTCAACCGGCCCCGCAGAGCGGTTTGACTTCGAGCAGCGCGACCCCCTGCGGGGGCACCCGCGCGGCCACCGTCCCACCGCTGTCGGTGCTCGACTGCTGAGTCCACAGGTTCTCGAGCGTGTAGCCCTGCAGGCAGGGCGCCAGCCCGAGCCTGGATGCGCTGGTCGAGAGCAGGCGTTCGGTGTTGCCCGTATCGAACAGGCCCACGACGACGTCACCGATCTTGACCGTCTTTGCGACGATCTGCTCGTGCGCGTCGCTGGAGACCGGCGACGCGACCACTCCGTCCTGGTCGACGGCGAGCACGGCCGTGTTGTCGAGCATGTTCAGATCGGTCTGGCAAAGGTCGGTGAGGTTCGCGCCGATGATCAGCGGTGAAGACGCCAGCGACCACAGGCTCAGCACCGTCTCCCGCGCGGGGACGCTCAGCCCGTCGTCTTCGCAGTCGCCCACCTCGACGGAGTCGAAGTCGTTGTAGGCGTCGAATTGGGAGCCGCCAAACTTGTGCCACCTGGCGAGCGTCTTGAACCGCACCCTGACGTTGCGATAGTCGGTCAGCGGGAAGGAGCTTTCTCCCCGCTCGCATTCGTAGCACTCGATGTCCGGGCTGGACTCCCACTGAGTGGCGTATTCGTCGAGCGTGCTCGCGAGCGTCGGCGTGAAGTGTCCCTCGGTCACATCGAGCTGCATGGGCCGGCCGGACTGCCTGATCGCCTGTGACCAGGCCGCGATGTCCAGCGCGTTGACGTCGGTGATGCCATCGAGCTTGATGAAGTCGACGCCCCAGGAGGCAAACTCGTCGACGATAGAGTCGACGAACGCCTGCGCTCCCGGTTGCGCGTAGTCGATGCCGACCATCCCGCCGCAGTTGTAGTTGTTCTCGCGCCGCCCGGTTGCGATCTCGTCGGCGGTGTAGCCGGTGCCCATGATCGGCGTGTTCTCGGCCACCGCCTGCCGGGAGATCCCCGGCGTCACATAGATCCCGAACTTCAGGCCGAGTCCGTGTACGTACTTGGCGAGCGCGGTGATGCCATTTTCGCCGTCGGGGCCGGGTGGGAACAGCCTGGCGTTTGTCACCCATCGGCCGTACGCGTCCACGCTCGGTCCCTGGGGCCCCGGGCACACGTACCAGCCGTCGTCCTGGTTGAAGTAGTCGTAGCCGAGCCGCGCGAGACCGCTGTCGCTCAGCGCCAGCGCCTCGGCCTCGTCCTCTTCCGTGCTTACGTTCAGCCGAAGGGAGCTCCAGGTGCTGTAGCCGAGCACTGGGCTCAGGTCGGTGCCGGGCGGCGGATTCAGCTCCGCCGCCGCGAGCGCCGGAACGCCCAGCAGGACGGCGAGCGCCGCCAGCAACGTTGCCCCCAGCGCAGTGGCTCTCGATCTCGCCATCACGGCGATCGTACACTTCGGCCTTGCGCCCAGGCGCAGCCTGCGACCCTCAGGTTCTGCGAAGGGGACGCCGCCTCAGCCGACTGGGTTCTCCCAGCGGATCTCGGGAAAGCGGGCGAAGTCGGTGCCGGTGGAGCAGACCGTCAGGCCGCGCTCGAGTGCGAGCGTTGCGAGCTGAGCATCGGGAACGAGGTTGCCGCCCACTTCGTGCCGATCGATGAGCTCACCGAGCAGCTGCGCATGGCCCGGTCCTGGCACCGGTATCCATGCGGCTGCTCGTGCGTCAGCCGGTGAAGCGAGGCTCGCGGCGCTCTGCGGCGGCGGCCACGCCCTCGGCGAAGTCCGGGGTGTCGAACTGCTTCGCCTGCTCGGCCGCCTCGTGGGCGGTGGCGCTCCGCACCCGGTCGGCCAGGTCACCACGCATCGTCGCCCGGATCGAGCGGATCGCCAGCGGCGAGGAGATCGCGATCTCGTGGGCCAGGCCGATCGCGTCCTCGCGCAGGCGATCGCTTCCCACCAGGCGGTCGCACAGGCCGATCGCGTGCGCGTCCTCGCCGTTCACGCGCGCGCCCGTGTAGAGCAACTCGAGCGCCCGCTGATGGCCGACCACCAGCGGCAGCGTCACGGTCAGGCCGAAGCCGTGGTGGATCCCCAGCCGGGCGAAGTTGGCGCTGAAGCGCGACTCGGGGCTCGCGACGCGGAAGTCCGCCGACAGCGCCATGCCCAAACCACCACCGACCGCTGCTCCCTGGACCGCCGCCACCACCGGGGTACTGGCCGCGAACAGTCTCACCGCCTGGTCGTACAGGTCGCCCTCGGCCGGGTTCTTGGCGGCGAAGTTTGCCCCGGCGCAGAAGTTCTTGCCCTCGGAGCACAGGACGATCGCGCGGCAGCCGGGATCCCCGTCTAGATGTCCATATGCGTCTGCGATCCCGCGGATCAACTCGCCGTCGAAGTAGTTGTGCGGCGGGCGGCTGAACTCCACCACCGCCACGCGATCGGCACGGATCTGAACAGAGACCTCTTCGCTCACAGCTCCTCCATGTGCTCACCGATGATGACGGGATGACGGCGGTCCGCTCCGTCCCGGGCAACCGGGGCGCCCACATGCGTGACCTCGCAGGTCTCCATCCGGCCGGGACTGATGTAAGTCAACCGTTGCCTCACTAACTTGCTAACTGTTTAGCAAGCTATCATAACGGCGGCGTATGGCAAGGGTGACGGCAAGAGCGAAGCTGAGAGACGCCGGGCGCAGCCGAGCAGCAATCCTGACCGCCGGCGAGCGGCTCTTTGCCGAACGCGGGTTCGACGGAACCAGTCTCAGCGACATCGCAGCTGCGGCGGGGCTCTCGCGCGGCACGCCGAGCTACTTCTTCGCCTCCAAGGAGCGCCTGTACGAGGCCGTGCTGGAGCGCGTGTTCGCGGAGCGCCAAGCCGCGACCCTTGAGGCCTTTAGGGCGCTCACCGCCTGGGCCGCGCAAGGCCGGGGCTCGTTGGCAGCTGCCCTGAAGACGGCAGTCGAGGGATACCTCGCCTTCCTGGTCGACCGCCCGGAGTTCGTTCGTCTCCTTCAGCGGGAGGATCTCAGCGGGGGACGTCATCTCCGAGCCGCTACTCGCGAATCGCGGGCCATGACGGACGCCTTCGAAGCGCTCCGTCGGGTGGCGCCCGCGCGCGGGCTACGGCCATTTGACGTCGAGGACGCCATCATGCTGTTCGTCTCGCTGACGTTCTCGCCGCTCACCCAGCGGTCCACGTTCCTGGCGGCCCTCGAACGAGATCTGGAGAAGCCGAACACCCGGCGGCGCCATGTCGCATTCGTCGTCGACCAACTTCTGCACCTCGTGGGCGGCGACTGATGACGCGTCTGCTTGCGCGGCCGGCGGGATCGCCGGCTAGGGGGCGTCGAGCTCCGACGCGAACAGATAGCCGACGGCGAGGCTGCGATACGGCCGCCAGGGTTCGGCGATGCGCACCATCTCGTCTTCGCTGGGCATCCGATCGAGACCATACGCGTGCCTGACGGCGCGGCGCAAAGCGAGGTCGCCCGGCAGTAGTACGTCGGGGCGGTCGAGGGCGATGATCAGAAAGCCGTGCACCGTCCACGGGCCGATGCCGGGGATGGCGGTGAGCGTGGATTCGATCTCCTCGTCGGAGCGTTGCAGGAAGTCCTGGTCGTGGAGCTCTCCGACGGTGAAGCGCTCAGCGAGCGCCCGTAGCGTCCCGACCTTGCGCCGGGACATGCCTGCGCGCCGGATCTGCTCAGGGTCGGCGTCGAGGATCTCCCGCGGCCCGGGTAGGTGCCCCCCGAACTGAACCTGCAGTCGGCCGAGGATTGCCCGCGTGGCGCTCACGGACAGCTGCTGCCCGACGACCTGGAACAACAGCGCTCCAAAGGCATCCATCGGCGGAAGCTCGGCCATCCATGCGCGCGGATCGAAGTCCGGGTGCTCGTCGATGACTCGCGCGAGCACCGGGTCTGCCGTCCGCAGGTGCGCGCGAGCCGCGGCGAGTGGGGGTGTCGCGAGCTGCGGGGACATCGCCCTCTAGTATCCCGAGGCGGCGCGGCGCTGGCCGCGGATCAGACGCGCGCATCCGGCGACGGGAGGCGTGGCGTGCCGCGGTCGCCTTGCGCTTGGTCCGCGACGTGATGGCGGTGGCGCCGTCGAAGCCCCGCCAGTGATCGCAGAGTCGCCGTTCGCCCAGGTAGGGGCACCAACGAGAGGTCGGAATGTCGGCAACGCAACAGCTTACAGGCAACATCGACGCCGGCCACACGGAGGGGGGGAGGTGAGCGCCGGCGAAGCGCATCTCCGGGCCGGACAGCTCGGTACGGCGGACGTGACCGCATCGACCGTGGCCAACATCGGGCCAGGCATCGACTTCTACTTCGCCTTTGGAGTGATCGCTGTTACCGCCGGCGTCGCGGCGCCGCTGACGATCCTCGCAGCTGGCGTCGCGGTTGTCTTCCTCGCGTTCACAGTTGCCGAGTTCACCAGCATGGAGCCCTCAGCGGGAAGCTTCATCACCTATGTCGAGACCTCGCTTGGAGCGAAGGCCGGGGTTGTCACAGCCCTCCTCGTCGCGGTCGGCTACACCGTGGCCATCGCGGGCGTCTTCACCATGTCAGGAGGCATGGTCACGCTCACCCTCGAGCACTACACGTCCTGGAAGGTCCCCTGGGAGCCGATCAGCCTCGTGCTGACGGTCGGCGCCATCTGGCTGACGGTGCGCGGCGTCAAGCTCTCGACGGCTGTTGTGGGCCTGGCTGTTCTCGTACAGGTGGCCATCATGGTCGCGGTCTGCATCGTCGTCCTCATCGAACAGCGTGCCGTCCTCTCAGGAATCCCGTTCTCACCCGCTCACATCAACGGTGGTTTGGCCGGCTTGTCCGCCGGCTTCCCTCTTGCCCTGTACATGCTCATCGGATGGGAAAATGGCCCGGCGCTCGCAGAGGAGTGTCGAGATCCCAAGCGCACCGTCCCGCGATCCCTCTACCTCTCGATCGCGATCGGGACCGTCCTCTTCATCTTCTTCGCCTACGCCACCGTCACCGGCTTCAGCTACGACGTGTCCTCTATCGGTCGCTCCTCGGTCCCGTTCCTCTCCATGGCCGACCACTATCTTGGCTCGGTCGCGGTCCTTGCCTGGCTCATCGGAATCGTCTCCGTGCTCGCGACGCTGGTTTCCGGCGTGAACTCACAGGCACGCATGCTCTTTGACGGCGGACGATCCGGGCTCCTCCCAGCGTGGCTTGGCCGCGTCCGCCCACCCCTCGACACGCCGGTCAACGCATTGCTGGCCATGGCGGGCGCCGGGCTGGGAATCATCGGGATCTGGTGGCTGCTCCACCTCACCGGTGCCATCACCGGCACGACGAGCCCGGTCGAACTCTACGCGGAGTGCTCGACCATGGGCACGATCGTGATCCTGTTCGTATACCTGCTTACCACGTTCTCTCTCCCGGTCTTCATGTGGCACCGCCACAGGCAAGCGTTCACAGTCTTTCGGCACGTAGTGATGCCGGCCTTGGGCGCCTCGGTTCTTGTCATCCCGTTCGTTGAGCTGTTCAAGCCGGGACAGCCCGTGCCCTACAGCGTCTTCCCGTACCTTGCAGTCGCGATCTTGGCGGCGTCGATCGTGGCCGCTTGGATCGTCGTCCGTCGCAACCCGTCCGCTGGGTCGGGCGAGGGTATGGCATTCTCCGAAGCCGCGACGAACAATGGCGATCAAGGGCGCTTCGCTATCGCTCCTCGCGACCCGACTAACTGACTGAGCTCGGCGACCACTGGAACGCGCGCGCGGCCACCAGCAGGGCGCCAACGCCCCAGACCGCCAAGACCAGCAGATCCGTGCCGGAAAAGGCCACCCCGTGTGGATCGACGAACGGCTGGCGGATCGCATTGGCCAGATGGTAGATCGGGAAGACCTCCGCGATGTCGCGCAGGAACTTCGGGATCTGCGTCTCCGGCACGAACACGCCGGATATGAAGTACAGAGGCAGGACGGTCAGGTTGGTGACGGGCGCAGCTGAGTCGGCTGCGCGGATCCGCGTCGAGATCGCGAATGCGATACACGCAAAACACGCTGCTCCGACGACCACGGCGAGGATCAGCCCGGCGATGGCATGCGGCACGGGCACGCCGTACGCGACGTCGCCGATCAGCAGGAGCAGCGCCGACATCACGATGGCCACGACGACGCCGACGCTTGCGCGACTGGAGATCACGAAGCTGGCTGGCAGCGGCGTTCCACGCATTCGCTTGAGCTCGCCGCTCTCGCGCTGGGTGACGACCGCCTGCGTCAGGTTCACGTAGCACGCCGAGATGATCCCGAGCGTCATGATCCCCGGGACGTAGAAGGTCGTCAGCTTGATGGTCTTGCCATCGACGACGGTCACGCCCTTGAAGATCGCCGCGAAGATCACTAGAAAGACGATCGGAAGCAGCACGGTGAAGTAGCGCGACTGCGAGTTGCGCCAGAACCGAAGCAGATCGATCCGGAACTGATGTGTGAACAGGGCTGCCCCGGTCACCGCCGCCTCCAATCCTCTCCCGGCTCGCCCTCGGTGAGTTTCAGATAGACGTCCTCCAGGGTGGGACGGCCGACGGTTAGATCGGACAGGTCCTCGCCGCGCTCCAGCGCCCATCCAGCAAGTGCGTACAGCACTCGGGCAGGCTCTGCTGCGGCGATGTGCACCCGTCCGTCGCGCTGCTCTGCGAGCGGGACGATCTCCTCTGGAAGCTCGGACGCGCCGAGCGCCGGCGGGAGGCTGAAGGAGATGTCGCTGAGCGCTCGGTCGCGTCCGCCGAGCGTCTGCGGCGTCCCCTCGGCGACGATCTGACCCGCGGCGATCACGGCGAGCCGGTCCGCCAGCGCCTGCGCCTCGTCCATGTAGTGCGTCGTCAGGAAGATCGTCTTACCCAGGCTGCGCAGGTTCGCGATCACCTCCCAAGCATGGTGACGAGCCGACGGGTCAAAGCCGGTCGTCGGCTCGTCGAGGAAGACCAGCTCGGGGTCGCCGATCAGCGCCAACGCGACGTCCAGGCGGCGCAGCTGGCCGCCCGAAAGCTGGCTCGTGCGTGCGTCGCACTGGCTCGCCAAGCCGACGAGCTCGATCGTCTCCGCCACCCCTCGCGGGTGGGGATAGTAGCCGGCGTAGAGTGCCACGAGCTCGCGAACGGTCAGCTCGGCCGGCATCGTGCAGGACTGCAGCACCAGGCCCACGCGCGAGCGCCATCCGCGGTCGGCCGCGGCGGGGTCCAGGCCGAGCACGTTGACCTCGCCGGCGTCACGCGCCCGGTAGCCCTCCAAGATCTCGACAGTCGTGGTCTTCCCGGCCCCGTTCGGTCCGAGGAAGGCGAACACCTCGCCGTGGCGGACCTTGAGGTCTATGCCACGCACGACCTCCTTCTCGCCGTAGGACTTGCGCAGCCCGCAGACGTCGATGGCCGGCTGCTCGGTGCCATCTCCGGATCGCGGCGGAGCAACGGACATCGCGACAGTATGAGCGATAGGCGCGTCACGCGAGCGCGGAGGCGCCGAGTGCTTCTGACCAGTGCTCGGGGTTTGCTGCAAGTGCGTGCCTGCCGGACGCGACCGCACCGCTGATCGTGACGTGCGACCCGCCCGTCGAGGCGGGAGCGAACTTGACCGTCATCTGCTCGCGGTCAAGGTGGCGCCAGAGATTGACCAGAAACGGGAACCCCACCGGCGGCCTGTAGTCGAGCTTCCCTTCCTCCCGGCCCTTCAGGCGAAGGCCGACCGCACGCGCAGGCTTCTCAAGCGCGGTTGCGGCGCGAGCCTGCGCCTCTGATGGCGTCTCGCTCATCGAGAGCTCGACGCTAAATGTCTTGGCCATCTCGATCCCTTCCGGTTGGTGACTTACCCGGAATGTAGAGGGACGGCGCCCAGCGTTCCTGCGGGCCGTTGCGAAACGTCTAGTCAGCGCCCTCCAGGGCGGCGCCTGCCCTCCGACCGCCGCGCGCAAAGAAGTCGGCCTCCGCGCGCCCGAGCGGTGTCGCGGGCTGGTGCCCGTGCAGATACTCCGCGGCGATAGCGCCCCAGTCCGCGCCTGCCCGGAGTTGCTGCAGCACGATGGCGACAATGCCGTGCATCCGCCGGATCAAGATCGATTCGGGTGGCAGGGTGAACTGGTTGAACTGCATTCTCATCGCGGCCCGCTGCTCGCTGTCTGGACGCCCACGGTCCCGACCCCGACGGGCATCGTCGGGCGAGAAGCGTCGCTCTCCCGGCACGGCGTACCACTTGATCGCCATTCGCATCAGGCCAAGCGCAAAGTCGGCGTCGACCGCGTCGGCTCGACTGGCTGGCAGGTATCCGCCCGCGAGCAGGGCCGCCTTGACGGCCGCCGCGTCCCGGTCGCGGACGGCCAGGGCAATCGCCCGCTCGTCGGCCACGCGGGCGGGATCGACGTAGCGCACAAGGCCGAAGTCCAGGAAGCAGACCCGGCCGTCGGGGCACAACAGGTAGTTGCCGGGATGAGGGTCTCCGAGGGCGATCCGGTCGCGATAGAGCAGGCCGAAATAAAGCCGGAAGACAATCTCGCCGTAGCGGTCACGCTGCGCCTCATCGGCCCGGCGCACGGCCTCGAAGCCCTCCCCCTCGACGTACTCGGACACCAGCACGCGCCGAGTCGAGAGGTCCGTGTGGACCCGGGGCACGAGCACGAACGGATGTCCTCGCATCAGCCGCTCGATACGGCGCTGGTTCTGGGCCTCGAGCTCGTAGTCGAGCTCCTCCGAGATCCGCTCGCGCATCTCCGCGGTGAGCGCCTTCGCGTCCAGTCCTGGAGCGAGCCGCTTGACGAGCGGCAGCAGCAGTGTTGCATTGCGCAGGTCCGTCTCGACCGCCTCCGCGACCCCGGGGTACTGGATCTTCACGGCCACATCGTCGCCGTCGACAGTGGTGGCGCGATGGACCTGGCCGATCGAGGCCGCAGCAAACGCACGCTCGTCGAAGTCGCGGAACACGCGCCCGAGCGGCCCGCCGAACTCCCGCCGCATGAGCTTCTCGAGGTCTGCGAACGGCACCGGCGGGACGTTGTCGCGGAGCGCGGCGAGGCGGCGTTGCAGCTCATCCTGCTCGTCCTCGGGAAGGCCGGCGAACTCGACCATCGAGATCATCTGGCCGGCCTTCATCGCCGCGCCGCGCATCTGCCCAAGCTGGTCGACGAGCTGCCCGACGAGCGCCGCGGTGCGCTCGCTTTGGGCCGCTGCGGCCCGCTCGGGCGTGCGAACCCGGTTGGCGGTCCGCATCCCCGCCCACCGCAGGCCCTGGCCCGTCACCAGCCCGCCGACCCGCGCCGTCCGCCCGAGCCGGCCGGTCGGTAGTTTCCCCGCCTCCGGCGGATCGTCGGCGTGCGCGCGCATCGACCGAGCCTAGCGGGAAGACGACGGGGGGCTTGTCACTCGGGAAGTGGCGGAGTGCCGCTCCCCGTGAGCCGCGCCGGCCTGCTGGGGCAGACTTGGGGCCCGTGGCGCTGGCGACGCGCTCAAGCCTTCTTTCAAGGCGGCGTATCCTCACGGACACCGTCGACGTATACACGTGCCCCAGGTTGCCCAGTCCACCGTGCCCAGGTCCACCTTCTCGCAAGACGACGCCCGGCTCGAGAACCCGGCGTACGCGGCTCTGTCGGGCGCGCACTCACGATTTGCGCAGCGCAGCGGTCGCGCGCTTCGATATGCCGCCGATGTCGCGCCTTTCCTCGCGCTGCCGTCGGAGGCCTCGAGCAACGACTGGCGGGACGCGATCGAGTTGGTGGCACCCGGAACGGTGGCCGCGGCCATTCACGACGGCTCCCCGCTACCTGAGTCATTCAAGGTGACCCACACGTTCGAGCTCGTGCAGATGATCGGAGAGCACGTCGGCGGGGCCCGCGATCCAGACGCGGTCACGCTTGGTTCCGCCGATGTGCCGGAGATGCTGGAGCTCGTTCGGCTGACCGAGCCCGGACCGTTCCTCGAGAGGACGATCGAGCTTGGCAGGTACGTCGGGATGCGACGCGACGGTGCGCTGGTCGCGATGGCCGGCGAGCGTCTGCACTTCGACGGCTGGACGGAGATCAGCGCCGTATGCACCGCACCGACGCATCGCGGCCAAGGGCTGGCCTCACGCCTGATGTCCACGCTCGTCGCCGATATCCAGCATCGTTGCGAACGTGTCTTTCTTCACGTGCTGACCGACAACGCCAACGCGATCCGACTGTACGAAGGGCTCGGGTTTCGCGCTCGCCGAAGTCGGACGATCTCCGTGCTGACGCGCGCGACCCACGACTAAGAGCCTGCTTTCGGCCACGGCCGGCATATCGGGGCTGGTCATGGAGGCAGCGCTCTACGCAGGCACGAGACGAGCAGCAGCTAGCGTGCCATCCCCCAAGTGGGGGATGGCTGTACAGTCTTCGCTGCCGCAAGCTGCGCCTTTCGCCTTCGGGCCGGGACGATGCACGCCGACTCACAGCCTCCATATCCCGGTCAACAGCACGTGCCGTTCTGGCCCGTCTTCGCGCAATCGCGCATCCCGATGGCGCTGGTCGATAGCGATCGCCGATATGTCGAGCTCAATGCGGCGGCGATCGACCTGTTCAAGTACTCGCGCGCTGAGGCGCTCGGGAGGCTCATCGGGCGCACGGCCAAGGACGACCCGTTGACCAACCACGCTGAGTGGGAGCAGCTACTGCGTACTGATGAGCTCTACGGCGAGCGCATCGTCACGGATGCCAACGGGACGCAGATGCGCGTCAGCTACGCCGCGCACGCCACGACGGTGAGCGATCGCTGGTTGGCCTTGTTTGTGGCGCTCTCCGCGCGCCTGCAGCCGGGCGGCCCGGAGCTGATCGGCCCAGCGCAGATCGCTCCTCTCTACACGCGCCGTTCAACGCTCACAGAGCGTGAGCGCGAGGTCGTGCGGCTGGTGGCGCTTGGCTCCGACACGCGACGGATTGCAGCCGACCTGTGTCTCTCCTCGGAGACCGTTCGCACCCATGTCCGCAACGCGATGAGGAAGACCGGCGCACACACACGCGCGCAGCTCGTCGCCCTCGTCATCGCCGACAGCCTGATCGAGGACTAGCGCTCCCGCCCGACGGTAAGCGGGCCGGTGGCTGACACCGCGTGGATGGCGGCGGCCTCAAGGAGTGCGTGCCCGTCGCCGAAATAGGTACGTGATGGCGGCCCACGAGCCATCCCCGGGATCGAAAGCGCGGCACACGCCAGCGTTGCCGGCGCCGCCTGCTCCGCCGTCGGAGCTGAGCGAGGATGTCTATCCCCTCGGGGAGGCACTGAAGGCGCGCGCCGAGGATGTGCTCGACTTGACGGCCGCGCGAGTCACCGGACGGGGCCGCGATGTCGACGCCGTGGTTCAGGACCGCTTCGAGCGAATGAACAGGAGCTCGACGATCGCCGTGGCCCGCTGGCTTGCAGGGGAGGGCGTGGAGGTGGCGATCGAGGCCAGTAAGGACGGCTGGCTCATCTACGGCGAGCTGGCCGCGCACCGCGCGGCGACACTGGACCAGCTGACCAAGCGCTGCCTGTGGTGGCGGGACTCGGTGGCCGAGGTCCTGCGTAAGAGCGCCGCACAGCTGGAGGTTGGTCCCAATGCACTCGCTGAGGCGCTGAACATACTCCAGCTGAGCCTCGAGTTCAGCCTTGTGCGGATCTCCAAGTGCTTTGAGAGCGAGCGCCGGCGAACAGACGAAGAGCTGGCGCGGCGCGAGGAGGAGCTCGCGTTCCTGGCGACCCACGATGCGCTCACGGGGCTGCCCAACAGAACGCTGATCCTGGATCGCGTGGAGCAGATGCTCGCGCGCGGCGCTCGCAGCAAGGCGCAGGTCGCCGTCCTGTTCATCGACATCGACAATTTCAAGGCCGTCAACGACAGCCTCGGCCACTCGGCGGGCGATCAGCTTCTCCAGGCAGTCGCTGCGAGGCTCGATGGCGTGGTACGTGGATCGGACGCGCTCGGGCGGCTCGGCGGCGACGAGTTCGTCGTGGTCTGCGAAGAGGTCTCGCTCGAGGCGGGGCCCGAGCTGGTCGCCGAGCGCCTGCTTGAAGCACTCAAGCCTTCATTCAGCCTCGGAGCCGACAATGGGACCCATTTCGCCGTGAGCGCGAGCGTTGGAATCGCCGTCGGTGGGCGAACCTCGGCCGAGGAGCTGCTGCGCGAGGCGGACATCGCGATGTACCAGGCCAAGTGGGACGGCAAGAACCGCTATGCCGTGTTCGAGACCGGCATGCAGGACACCATCCAGGAGCGCGCGGAGCTCGAGATGGACCTGCGCGCCGCCCTCGAGCGGGAGGAGTTCTTCCTCGCCTACCAGCCCACGTTCGCGCTCAGCGACATGAGCACCACCGGCGTGGAGGCGCTGATCCGCTGGCAGCACCCAACGCGCGGGATCGTCCAACCCGATGACTTCATCCCGCTCGCTGAGGAGACCGGGCTCATCACGGAGATCGGCAAGTGGGTTCTGGATCACGCCTGCTCGCAGGGCGCCGCGTGGCGAAAGGCGGGGCATGCGCTCGGCATCGCTGTCAACGTCTCGGCACGCCAGCTCGACAGCGATCAACTGATAGCCGATATCGAAGAAGCGCTCTCGGTCAGCGGCCTGGAGCCAGGAGCACTCACGATCGAGATCACCGAGACGACGCTCATGCGCAACGTGGAGGAGACCGCCCGCCGCCTGGTCGCGGTCAAGGCGCTCGGCGTTCGCATCGCGATCGACGACTTCGGCACGGGCTATTCCTCACTCGCGCACCTGCAGCGGTTTCCGGTCGACGCGCTGAAGATAGACCGGTCGTTCATCGCAGGGCTGAGCGAAAACAAGGAGAGCGAGACGCTCATCCACACCCTCGTGCAACTCGGCAAGGCTCTCTCGATCGAGACGCTTGCCGAGGGCATCGAGCAACAGCAGCAGCTATCTCAGCTCAGAGACGAGAATTGCGACAGCGGTCAAGGCTTCATCTACTCCCGTCCCCTCGACGTGGCCGCGACCGAGACCTTCTTCAAGAGCTGCTCGGCCGGCGACACCGTCATCCCTGGCTGACGGCGGGCAGGGCGACGGCAGGCCGGAAGCGTTGAGCGCGCGCCTCTCTGATCCCCGATCGCCACGCGATCAACGGCGCCCCTTCTCTCAGGGGCGCCGCCGAGAGGGATGGAGGACAGAGATGCTGCAGGTCAAAGGCTCGCAGCCACATCGGACGTCATCGGTGGCCCCTCAGTAGCCGTAGTGTCCGCCGCTCTTGCTGCTTTCGGTTTCGCCGCCGCCGCCGCCGCTGCCGCCGCCGCCGCTGCCGCCGCCGCTGCTGCTGCTGGTGCTGCCGCTGCTGCTGCTGCCGGAGGCGGCGGGCGTCGAATGTGTACCGGTCGTGCTGGCGGGCACGCTCACGGTGCTCCACGTGCCTACGTCCTTGATGCCCTGGCCGCTGGCATCGCCGGCTTCCTTGTCCTGCTCGAAGCTATAGAGCGGCATGTCCTTGTAGGTGACCTGCAGAGTTCCGTCCGGGCGCTTGACTGTGCCCAGCGACCGGACGCTGCCACCGGGCGTGCTGCCGCTCGGCACGGTGAGCGGGTGCCAGACTTGAAGGCATCCAGCGCTTGTGCAGATGAACTTCCCGTTCTGCTCGGCGCTGAGGTGATAAAGCGTCATTCCCTGCGCATCGACGAGGATCGTCGCCCCGAGTTTCGAGTTCGCTGCCGTCTTCACGAGCGCGCCGGACGCGCCGCTGGTCTGGGACGCGGCTCGCTGGGCTTCGGTTGTCGAAGTGGCGCTCTTGCTGTCCGAGCTGCTGCCGCACGCGGATAGCAGAATCGACGCCGCCAGCGTGAAGATCACGAACTTCCTCGGGTGTCGCATTTCCTGTTCTCCTATCTAGCGAAATCGGCCGGGTCACAGCGGGCCGCTACGGCTTAGACCTCACGGCCGGCCTTTCCTTCCCGCGGGCAGCGCGCGCTTCTCTCAACCGCTTCCGCCGGCCTTGAGTTGAGTGGCCGGCGGTATAGTCGGGCTGTCCAGCAGCGGGGACCGGGAGGACATGGTGGGCGTGACGGGCGAGACATCGGCATGATCTCGCGATCGCTAGCGGCGGTGGCTGCGCGCTGCCGGCACCCTGCGGTGCTTCTGCTGCTCGCCGGAACGCTGCTCGGCGCCCTCCCCGGTGCCGCGCATGCCTCGGCGACGCTTGGGCCCGAACAGATCGTCGTTGAAGGCGAGGGCGCGAGCGCCGTGATCACACGAGCGCCATTCGGCATCGCCTTCAGGAACGCCAGCGGCCAGACGGTGCTCTCGGAGGTCGCCGCGCCGGAAAGCGGTCCGCTGAGCCTCCCGGCGACGCTGCCCGGCAATCCAGGGGAACCGGCGGGTCCCGCGCTGTATGCGCCGCTGTCGTTCCTGGTCGGCAGTGACCGGCCCAGCACCTTTGCCGCCTACCAGGACGAGGGCGACCTCAGTTCGGTCGAAGAAGCCGGCACCGAGTATTCGGCACGCGAAGTGGTGGGCGCGAGCGCCGAAGGAGAAGGCGTCAAGCTGACCGTGTCGACCGACGATCCCTCTGGCCGCCAGCTGATCGTCGCGATCGCGCCCCGGGGGGTTGGCGCGATCGGTCTGTCGGCCGTTGCAAGCGACCCTTCGGGTGTCGGCGCGATGGCTGACTCCTTCAGCTCCCCAGACGGCGAGGCCTTTCACGGTTTCGGCGGCCGCCATGACGGTCTCGACCAGCACGGCCAGGACTTCTACAACTGGCTCGACCAGGAGAACTTCGGCGAAGGCTCGCCGGAAGCTCTATCGCCGGACGGGCCGCAGGCCGCCTACTACGTCCAGTCCTCGTTCGTGTCCAACGAGGGCTATGGGTTCCTACTCGATCGCAGTGAGCTCTCGCGTTGGCGCCTGGACTCCGAACTCCCCAACGCCTGGCAGACCGAGGTGGCCGCTCCGGAGATCGACTACGTGGTCGCCCCCGGCAGCATGACCCAGGCGATCTCGACGCTCACGGCGATCACCGGACGACAGCGCGTTCCCCCCAGCTGGGGCCTGGGGCCGATGTTCGATCGCGAGGGTGAACTGGGGGTGACTCCGTCCGAATACGAAGAACAGGTCCAAAGCGACCTGCAGAAGATCGCCGCGTACAAGCTGCCGGTCGAGGCCTACCGCATCGAGGACTGGCAGTTCCTGAGCAGGTCTGCGCTGGAAGGCGTGATCGCGCAGCTTCACGCCCTCGGCATCCATCCGCTCGTGTACTTCAGGGCATTCGTCGGGAAGGAGGCGATCGGGCAGGAAGAACCCTCAGGCTTTGAAACCGCCGTGCAGAACGGCTACGTGGCGAGGACCGAAAGCGGCCAGCCGTACATCTTCACCGACAATTTCTTCGCGCCCGGCGCGCTGATCGACTTCACCAATCCGGCCGCCGTCAAGTGGTGGAAGGGGCGGATCGACGCCGCGCTCGAACTGGGGGCGGACGGATTCATGCTCGACTTCGGCGAGCAGGTCCAGCCGGGCATGCATTTCAGCGACGGCTCCGACGGCCAGCAGATGCACAACCGATACCCGGTCCTATACCAGCGCGCGACCCGTGAAGCTGTTGAAGCTTTCGAAGCGGAACACCCCGGCCGCTCGATCGTCTTCTTCACGCGAAGCGGCTACAGCGGTGACCCCGGTACGGCGGCGTATGAGAACTTCAACTTCCCGGGAGATGAGACAACGGATTGGGGAGCGGCCTCCGGGCTCGCCTCGCTGACGCCCGACATGCTCAACCGTGCGATCGGCGGGGCGTACGGGTATGGAACCGATATCGGCGGCTACTACGATCTCGGCCGCCGGCCGACAAAAAGGGAACTGTTCCTGCGCTGGACGCAATGGGCAGCGCTCTCCCCTGTGTTCCGCCTGCACGGAGCAGTCGTTGAAGAGCACGCCCCCTGGGTCAAAAGGATCGACGCGGTCTCGGCCTACACACAGTTCTCCGAGCTCCACATCAGCGCACGGCCCTTGATCCTCGCACTCTGGAAGCAGGCGAGTGAAACGGGCGTGCCCGTCACTCGCCCCCTGTATCTCGCCTACCCCGACGACCCGCAGGCCGCCCTCCAGGACCAGGAGTGGCTGCTCGGCCCCGACGTCCTGGTCGCACCGGTTGTCGAACAGCACGCGCGCGAACGCTCGGTGTACTTCCCGAGCGGCTGCTGGCGAAGCCCGGAAACCGGCCAGGAAGTCTTGGGTCCGCGCTTTCAGACCGTCCCGGCGAAGCTCGATCAGCTGCCGTTCTTCTTCGTCTGCGGCACCCAGCCGTTCACGCCTCCCGGCAGGTTCGGCCGGGCGCTGCGACACTAGCCCGATCGTTGATGGCCCGATCGTTGTCGTGCGGCCGGCGCGCCGAGCTGGAGAGCGCGGTTTCCTCGAGCCTGATCGCCACTGATCCTGAGCTCGCGGCGCCTGTCGGCAGCAGTCAGCTGCGCTCGACGATCATGAAGGTGTTCCCGTCCTGGTCACGGAAGAAGAACATCGGCGGCACGGGATCCCCCATGCGCATCACGGCGTCATCCGCGTCTACCCCGCGCGCGAGCAGGTCTGCGTGATCGGACTCGATGTCGGTGGTCGTGAAGCCGACGTGGGTCTCGATACCGGTGGCTTCCCCCGGGCGGGGACGAACGATCGCGAGCGTCGTTGCCGCGCCCGGCGGGGCCACTTCAACCCAGCGGTCGCCGTGGCCGAAGGGGATGTCCGCGCGCTTCTCGAATCCGAGCTTCTCGAGGTAGAACTCGATCGCCCGGTCCTGGTCGCTGACCGGAACGATCACTGTGCCCACCTGCGTGACGTGCGTACGAGTGCTGGTATCGGTCATTTCTTGGCCTCCTGTTCGTTGGGGTTCTCAGACTTAGACCGCCGCGTGCGGCGCATCTCATCGCTCAGGTGAAAGTCAACCTGGCCGGAAGCCCGAAGCGCGCGAAGACGGCGCCGAACCTGGCGGCATCGACCGGCTCGTCGGGGTAGCGCTCGAAGACCTCGCTGTCGCGAGGTGGACCGCCGCGCGTGTGGAATGCGTCGACATCCCGATGCCAGCTTAGACAGTCCGGACGTCCGCGATTCATCGCCTGCGATGATTTTCGCTCCACGCGCCGGTCTATCGGGGTAGGCGCTCATGAGGTCTTCTTCGAGTCCAGTGGTCCACCTGGAGCTGCACACCGGCGACCTCGCCGGCGCTCGCGATCTCTACGCACAGTTGTGCGGCTGGCGAGGCGAGCGCGTCCAGACCGGTGCCGGCAGCTACCTGGCGCTCGCGCTGGGTGGGGCGCTGGGCGGCGGCATAGTCGCATGTCCCGCCGAGCGCGCGCTGTGGCTGCCCTATGTCGAGGTCTCCCATATCGGTGAGGCGACCGACCGCGCTCGCATGTGCGGCGCGGCAGTTCTGCTGGGGCCGCGCGAGGGTCCGGCGGGGTGGCGTAGCGTCGTGAGCACGCCGGCGGGAGGCGAGGTCGCCTTCTGGCAGCCGAAGTGAACTGCGCCGGAGGAGCGTCCCTGTGCGCGATACTCGGTGGGTGCTGCAGGAGCACCAGACAGCGGATGCGCTCGAGCTCACCCGTCGCGCGTATGCGGCCCTCAACACCGCTGACTTCGACGCTGTGATGGAGCTGTTCGGTCCCACCTCTGTCTGGGACCTTTCACGCTGGGGTCTGGGGACGCACGCCGGCAGCGAGGCGGTGCGCCATTTCCTTGACGATTGGTTTGCCGGCCTCGAGCGCTACGAGGTGCCGATCGAGACGATGCACGATCTCGGCAACGGGGTCGTGTTCGTCGTCTCCCTCCACGTCGGCCGCGGGGCTCGCGCCGGCGGCTTCTTCCGGATGCGATCGGCATTCGTGTTCGAATGGGCCGAAGGCGCGATCGCGCGCGTGACGGCCTACCCCGACCTCGAGGAGGGGCGCGCCGTGGCTGCCCAGGCAGCCGAGCACACGCCCCAGCGCAACCTCGATCTCCACCGTCAGATAGTCGAGGCCATCCATGCCCGCGACGTGCCCGATGATCTCCTCGCTCCCGGCTTCCGCATGGAGAATCGCGCAACTGCAGCCACCGACTACATCTACTACGGCGCGCGGGGCGTGCGCGAATGGGCGTGCGACCTCTTCGAAGTCTTCGCCGAGGGAGCGCGCTATGGAGTGGAGGAGATCATCGGCGCCCGCGACGATTTCGTCGTCGCGACGTTCTGCCTGGCCGGCTGCGGAGCTCTTTCGAAGGAGCCCCTCGAGTTCCGCTGGGCGGGTGTCACCTGGTTTCGCGACGGCAAGGCCACCCGGGCCGTCGGCTATTCCAGCCGCCGCGAGGCCCTGGAAGCCGTCGGGCTCGAGCGCTAGCCCTGCCCAGAGGGGGCTCGGCTCAACGCGCTGGCGCGGCCAGCACCAGCACCGATGGATGCTGGGCGTCGTGCAGCACCTCGATGTCAACCGCGCGCAACGCTCTCGCGGAGGCGATGTCCTCGCCCGTGCCGGGGTTGCGCGCGTAGCGCGGATGGGCCCCGGAGCTGACCTGGAGGCGGATGCGATGGCCCGCGGCAAAGCGGTGGCCCATCGGCCAGAGGTCGAAGGCCACCCGCATGCTGCCGTCCGCGGCGGCCTCGCAACGCTCCGGCGCGACGCGGCTCAGAGCGTCGCACACGTTCCACGATGCCCCGTCGGCGTCGACATCGCAGACCCTCGCGAACAGGTCGAAATAGGGCGAGCTGGCGCGCACGGACAGCTCGACGCGCACGGGCCCGATCACCTCCGTGGTGTCGGGCAGAGGCTCGGTGCTGTACGTGAGCACGTCGGCGCGCGCCTCGAGCGGGCGGTTGTCGAGGACGGGCCGGTGCGAGAGCAGCACGGGCCCGCCGAGTGACGGCGTCGGATCGGCCGGATCGTAGCGGTAGCGGTCCGCACTCTCGTCTTGATCGGAGGGCTCGAGGTCTCGCAGACGTCCCGCCGCCGCCAGCCACAGCCTGCGCTCGCCGGTCCCGGGCGGCGGCCAGCTGCTGAGCTCGCGCCAGCCGCCTCCCGTACGCTCGCCCGTGATGAAGACGCGCACGCTGGACGGTCGCAAGAGACGGCGGTCGCCCAGCAGGTGCGCGCGCAGCCAGCCGAGACCTTCGCGCAGGCCCGTGGCGAGCAGCCCCGGCGCGACATGCGTCCACGGGCCGATGACGAGCTGCGGCTTGCGTCCGGCTGCCTGCAGCGCGGCGAAGTCCTCGAGCATCCACGGCAGAAAGATGTCCTGCCAGCCGCCGACCAGCTGAACCGGCGCGACCACGCTGCCGACGCCCGCGGCGAAGTCGCGCGTGACCCAGTACGCGTCCTCGCGGTCGGGGCTGGCCAGGGCCTCGCGATACCATGCGACCTCTGCGCCGGTGGCGCGTGTGTCCAGGTCGCCGACCGGCATGTCCGCGAAGAGACTCGGCAGGCCGCGAACGGCGCGCGCCATCGCCAGCGGCGCGAGCCGGCGCTCCTGCGCGGCGACGAGCACCAGCCACGAGGCGGCGGTCTCCAGCGCGAGGCTGCCTCCGGCGTAGGTCGGGCCGTGGAACTGCGAGGCGCTGACCTGGATCGCGAGCGCGGCGAGGTCGTCTCCGGCCTCGGGCGCCACGGCCCACTGCACCAGCCCGAGATAGCTCGGGCCGATCATGCCGATGCGCGCCGCATGCCACGGTTGCGCGCGGATCCAGCGCAGGGTGGCCAGGCCGTCGGCGCGCTCGTCGAATGGGCTGAACTCGCCCTCCGAGCCGAAGGTGCCGCGCACGCTCTGCACGACGACCTGCAGGCCTCGCTCGGCCAGCAGCCGTCCAAAGATCAGCCCGAAGAACTGCCGGCGTCCGTACGGTGAGCGCACGAGCACAGTCGGCTGGCGCCGCCCGCGCTCGGCGCGGGCGACGTAACGGTCGGCAAGCAGAACTGCGCCGTCGTCCATCGTGATCGGCAGGTCGCGATCGCAGATGACATCGCGCGTGCGAGCGCGGGGGAGACCCATACGCCGGGCGATGGCCGCGCTCGTGACGCTCATAGCCGCCTATCGTATGGCGTGGGCGCGCGTCGCCGGGGTCGGGCGTTCGCGGTTCTAGACGGAGCGGAACACCTCGATGCGATGGTGCGGGATGCGCCGGCGCGGGCCGAGACTCGTGCGCACCCGCCTGAAGCGACCCGTCGCCAGGAGATCCGGCGCGCAGACCGGGTTCGCGTAGATGATCGTCAGGGACCTTGGTCGCCGATCCAGCGACTCGACGACACGATCGAGCATCCCACGGAACGTCTCGCCCCAGAACGGGTTGAACATGTAGATGTAGGTGACGTCGTCCGGGAGCGCCCACACCGACGCGTCGGCCCGGACGACCTCGATGTCGGAGCAGCGAAGACGCGGGGCGGCGATCCTCGCGTTGGAGCGCGCGACCTCGCAGTCGGGCTCGTTGAGCTCGACCCCGATCACCCGCGCGAACGGATAGCGGGCCGCCGCGAGCAGCATTCGCCCGTTGCCCGAGCCGTAATCGACAAACGCGTCCTCGCGTTTGATCCGGCAGCCCCACAGGCCCCGGGCGAGGAACAGGTATCCCGAGGAGACGTGCGGCGTCCACGTGCTCTGCAGCCCGCGCTCGAACACGGCGTGCTCGAGCATGCGCTGCGCACGGCGATACGATCGTCCGAGCTGGCGCTTGGTCGCCAGCAACCACTGAGGGGGGCCCACGCCCAGGTATTCTGCGCGAATGGGGCGACGCACTGCTTCGGGGAGCCATGTGCGGGTGGTCGCTCGCGAGCGCGATCCGCGCAGTGGGGCACGCGGTCGTTCGGCTCACGCCCGGGTGGATGACCCGTGGCCGAGGGCACGTCGGGGCCAGAGGTCGGCGAGGGACGCGGGGAGCAAGGCGCCGATTCCGATGCCCGCGGACGTCACGATCGCCTGATGTCGATCACCGAGGCGGTACTGCTGTCACTGGTCGCCGTGCTTGCCGCCTGGTCGGGCTATGCGGCGTCGAAGTGGGGAACCGAGTCCTCGATCTCCCTGCCAGGGCATCTGCCGCGCGCACCAGGGCAAACCGCGCAGACCTCGAAGCGCTTCAGCTCCGCACGCTGGACTCGGTTTCGTTCAACGCCTGGTTCAGCGCGTTCGTGGCCGGCAACACAAAGGGGGAGGTCCTCGCCGAGAAGCGCCTGCGCCCCGGCTATCGACCTGCGTTCTATGCCTGGCTGGCCACCGACCCCGCCAACAACCCCCACGCGCCACCGGGGCCCTTCTACATGCCTCAGTACGTCATACCCCAGGAAGGCGCATCCAAGCGCTACGACGCCGCGGCCGACGCCGCCTTCGCGCATGGCTCCGAAGCGGCGCCACCGGGGACACGTACGTGCGCGACACCGTCTTTCTGGCCACCGTGCTGTTCCTTGTCGGCATCAGCGGTCACTTCCCCGTCCGCCAGGGGCGCTATGGGCTGATCTCGATCGGAGTGCTGATCCTCGCCTTCGCGGTCGTCCAGCTCCTGGAGCTTCCCGGACCGCCCGCGTAGTGGCTCGCAGGCGCTAGCCGATCACCGTTTTCAAGACGAGCCGCTCCGGGGTGCCCCCGGGGTTCGTGATCACGAGTTCGAGCGTTGCTCCGAGATGCCCGTGGGCCGCGGCGAGCATTCCCCTGCCAGCGGCGCTGAGCGGCACGCTGAGGATCGAGGTCAGGCCCGAGGGCACGCTCCTGTGCGCGCTCGCGATCACGCTCCCTTTCACCCTCACGGTCGCAGTCGCCTTGCACGCGGCCTTCGGCGACTCGCACGTGACGGGCAGCTCGAGCGTGTTTGAGTGATGAACCGCGAGGCGTTTGTATGGCGTCGTCAGGGTTGAGAGGTTGGCGACGTGCAGGCCGCCCGAATCCTCCCAGGTGACGAAGCCGCCGCCGTTTGGAGCGAGCGCGACGCGAGCGTTGTCGAGGACCTCATAGCCGGGCTGGATCTGGGCGATGTCCTGGGCGCTCGAGAAGCGCGCACCGCCGTCGGTCGAGATGTACAGGCTCAGCTGGCCGTTTTCACCGCCGACGTCCGGCCACACGGCTGCCACCTCACCGGTCGTGTAGTTCTCGCCGAGACCACCGGCCGGGCCGCCGGTCGCGAAGTCCTCGCCGGCGACGACCGCCAGCTGCAGAGGAGCGCTGAAGCTGTGGCTGGCCACGTCGTAGTGGCGGACGTCGACGGCCGTCGGCTGCGATGAGCCGGCGTGGACCGCGTCAGCGGAGAGCATGAACAGCCCGTCGGCCCCGCCCGCCAGCCGCGGGAGTGCCCCCTGAGAGACGACGCCCCCATAGGTCCAGTTGGCGGATGCGGAGGGACTGAGGTTTTTTCCGGTCACCGCACAAGGCCCGGTGGGTGCGGTGTAACGGAAGAAGCGAACCGTCGAGGGCGTTGTGGCGTCGCCTTCGAAGGCCTCGACCTCGTCACCGAGCGCGGACAGCGGGCACGGGCCCGCGCCGCCGCTGGCCCATCCGAGGCTCGTCTCCGCGGACCTGAACGCGCCTTCGTCGAAGGCGAAGTTCTGGTCCGGGAGCCGGCCGGGGGTCGGCATCGCCGACTGCGGCACAGCGCAGCCCTGGCCGTAGAACGCGAACGTCCAGTTGACGAACGGGTTGGAGGAGGCCATCTCGAACTCGATGTTCGCGGCGCTCCCGCCGAGCGTGCTCAGACCCTCGCTGGGGTCGTACTGGGCGCCGTAGGCGTTGATGGGAAGCACGTCATCGAGGTTCGTGCCGACCTGGCAGACGTAGTCCTGTTCGCTGCCGGCCTGGGCGACCGCGGGCGGGCCGAAGCTCGCGCCGCCGTTCGTCGACTGCCACATGACCATCTCGTTGGTGTCATAGCTCGGCGCCACGACGAAGACGGTGCTTCCGGGCCCGAGCACCGGGAACGGCGTGTCGGTCGCGGCGCTGCTGAGCGACAGCGTCACGGGCAGCACGAGCGGATGCGCGCAGCTCTTCGCCCCCGGCGCGAACTTGCAGAACATCACCGTGTCGGGGCTCGAGCGGTGCAACCAGGACACGTATCCGTTGCCCGCGGTGTCGACGGCGACGGGCCCGATCGAGTCCACCGCGCGGTCGAGCGTGAACAGATTGCTCGCCGCCGCGGGAGTGGCGAGCACGGCGGTGAGCGCGAGCGCGCAGAGGAGCGACAGCGCCGCTGCCGCGCGGCCTTGCCGGCGGCGGGCGCTGGCGGACGTCGACTCAGGGACAGGTCGGGCAGGACGCATTCATGGCCTCCAGTCGTAGCCGGGCGCTGCTGATCCACTGTACCGGGCCGCGCGCTACGCGAGGGGGGCCGCGCGCTACGCGAGGGCCGGTGCGCCCGCTCCGCCGCCGGGGCTCTTGCCGATGGTGCGGAGCACCCAGCCGGCATAGATGTAGAGCAGGCCGCGGATGATGAGGACGATCCCGACGATCACCGCGAAGGTAGCCAGGCCGAGTTCGGGCCAGGAGAGGATCAGGATCCCGGCGATCAGATCGATCGCCGCGGTGAAGATGGTGGCGGCCCGGCTGCCCTCCATCGTGAAGGCCGAGACGAGGCGCACCCCGCCTGCCACCACGAACCACACGCCGACGATCAGCGTGAAGACGACCAGCGTGCCGAACGGTTTCTTGATCAGCACGAGACCGGCGATGGCGCTGAGCACCCCGACCACCGCGAGCAGGCTCCGGCTCTCGCCGACGCCGACGATCGCCCCGAGGACCGCGAGCAGGCCGTCCACGAGCAGGAAGATCCCCGCGATGACCGTGAACACCTTGAGCGTTTCATGCGGCGAGATCACGAAGAAGACGCCCACACCGAAGGTCACCGCGCCGAAGAGGGCTATGAGCCACCACAGGCTCACGAGGTCGGGCAGGCTCTCACGGGTACTCATCACGATGCTCTACCTCCCTGCGGAATGCTGCGGGACTCAGCGTACGCCTTCGCGCGATGATTCGTCACGGGTGCAACGATCCCTGCAACTCCGGCGGGACGCATGCCACGCCCGCGCGGGCGCACGATGGCCCAGCTGCTCGATGAGCAGCGCACCGGCCGCGCCGCAGCGGTTAACTGGTCCTCGATGAGGCGGCGCAGCGCAGCACACCCACGCGCTCGTGCCCGTGGGCGTGTCCGCTCGGGCACGGCTGCGGGTGCGGTGCTCTGCACGCTGCTACTCCTCTCCGCCGCGCCAGCGGCGATGGCGCGCGTCGCGAAGCGCACACCTGTCCCGGTATCGGCGTCGATCGCCGGCGCGCGCCTCGGAGCGCAGGTTCCGGCCGACTTTCTCGGGCTTTCCTTCGAGGCCTCGAGCTTGACCCAGATAGCCGGCTACGCCGACCGCGGCGACCTGCTCACGCTGCTGCGCTCGCTCGGGCCCGGCGTGCTTCGCTTCGGCGGCGTCTCCGCCGACACGCGGGTTGCCTGGACCGATGCGGCGACGCCCCGCCCGCCCTGGGCGACGGCCGTGCTCGACCCCGGAGACCTTCGCGAGCTCGGCGCACTGGCCGCCGCCAGCGGCTGGCACGTCCTCTTGACGATCGGCCTCGGCCACTATGAACCGCAGGCGGCCGCGCGGGAGGCTGCGGCGGCAAAGGAAGCGCTCGGGGAATGGCTCGAGGCGATCGAGCTGGGCAACGAGCCGAACGCCTACGCGTTGCATGGTCTCCGCTCAGAACCTTGGACGATCGTGCAGTACGACGAACAGGTCGCCGGCTACCGCAGCGCGATCGACGCTGCTGCGCCCGGCCTCGCGCTGGCCGGTCCGGACGTGTCCGGGTCGGGCGCCTTTGAAACGTGGGGGCTGAGCGAGGTGATCAATCAGCCGCCGGCCCTGCTCACGGGGCACCACTATCCGCTCGGCTGCGAAGAACACATCCCGCCGACGATCGCGCGGCTGCTGAGCGCGCCGATCCGCCAGCGAGAGGCAGCGTCGCTGAGCCGCTACATGTCGCTCACCGAAGGCAGCGAAACCCCGTTTCGCCTCGATGAGGGCAACACCGTCTCCTGCGGCGGGGTGGCGGGCATCAGCAACACGTTCGCCTCCGCCCTGTGGGCCGTCGACTACATCGCCCGGGCGATGAGCATGGGTGTGGCCGGGATCAACCTGCAGGGAAATCCCGCCAACTGCGAGGGCTACGCGCCGCTATGCGCGCCGACGGCCGCAGACCTCGCCAGCGGCGCGCTTGCGGCACAGCCGGAGTGGTACGCGCTGCTGCTCGCCAGGGCGCTGATCGGCGAGCGCCCGCTCGGCGGAACCGTCAGTCCGCCCAGTCAGCCGAACCTCGATGTGACCGCGTTCCTGGCCGCCGACGGCACGCTTCGCTTCGTTGTCGTCGATGACGATCCGCCCGGAACACGCGCCCTCGCCCTGCACCTGCAGGTGGGCAGCGGCTTTGGCGACGCGAGCGTCCTCTCGCTGACCGCGCCCTCGCCCGCCTCGCTCGTGGACGTGCGCCTCGGAGGGCGAACCGTCGCGGCCGACGGCCTGTGGAGCGAACCCTCGCGGTTGCCCCGCGCACGCAACCTGAAAGGGGTGATCACGGCCGACATCGCGCCGAGCAGCGCCGCGCTGCTCACGGTGTCGCCTCGGCCGTGACGGCCGGGCAGACGACCACTTGGGCGGATGACCCGAGCGGGGATGCCTCGGGCGGGGAGTTCAGCTGTCGCGAGCGAGCAGCGCCCCTACGGCCTGGCGGTGGGAGTCGGTCGTGAAGCACATCGGCTCGGCGAACTCCTCCATCGCGATCGCCTGCTCCCAGGTCATATCCGCGGCGTTGCGCAGCAGCGGCTTCATCATCTTGAGCACGTGCCCCGGCAGCTGATCGAGGTGCTCGCACCAGCCGCGCGCCGTCCCCAGCAGCTGATCGTGCGCCACGACCGCGTTGACGAGGCCGAGCTCGTAGGCCTCCCGACCCGTGAGATGGCGCCCGGTCGCGAACAGCTCGAACGCGCGCTGATAGCCGAGCCGCCGGGTCAGCAGCCAGCTCTGCCCGACCTCGGGCACCAGTCCGATGCGCCCGAACGCCGGGACGAAGCGGGCCTGCTCGGAGGCCACGATCATGTCGCACGCCAGCACGAACGAGAGCCCCACGCCGGCGGCCGCTCCGTTGACAGCCGCGATGAACGCCTTGTCGGTGCGTGTGATCAGCTTGGCGATCGCGCCGAACTCGTTGCGGATCCACTCCCAGGCTCCGGTTGCTCCATCCGCACCTTCGTCGACCATCGGGTGCGCCACGTCGCGCATCATCCGCAGGTCGCCCCCGGCGCTGAATGCCGGGTCGCTGCCGGTCAGGATGATCGCGCGGACTCCGCCGTCCTCGGACAGCTCGCTCACAGCGCGGCGCAGCTGCACCGTCAGCGGCACGCTGAGCGGATTGAGCTTGTCCGGATCGTTGAGCCGCACGAGCGCCCTTGAGCCTTCCCGCTGCACCTCCACCAGGGCGCGTTGCTCGCTCTCTGCAACTGCCACTGCCTGTGCGTAGCTGACGACGGTCATCGCTGCTCTCCTTTCACCGCTCTCCAGGTTGTCTGTGCAAGCTCGCGCTCGGCGCGCCGCAATGAGATCCGTGTGCGCCCGGCGAGCCATAGGCGCGCGAACTCCTGGGTAGGCCCGAGCAGCACCGGCTCCCACAGGTCGAACGGCAGCGCGCGAAGGGCGCCGGTCCGCACCCGTTGCTCGACCCACGCCGCAACGCAAGGGAGAAACTCGCGGTTGAGCTCGCGCACGCGGGCCTCGGTCGCCAGCAGCAGCTCGGTCTCGCGCCGGTTGATCAAGAACTGCGCCAGCTGCGGGTTGCGCTGCACCCAATGCAGGTGGTGGCGCACCAGTGCGTGGATCGCCAGCTCGGTGTCCTCGTGGCGCTCGAGCGCCTGCACGAAGCCGTGCTGGTATCCGCGCAGGCCCTCGACGTAGAGCTCCGCGGCCAGCTCCTCCTTGCCGCCGAAGTGGTGATAGATCGAGCCGATGCTCGCCCCCGAGCGGCTGCGGATCTCCTCGATCGTGGTCGCGGCGAAGCCCCGCTCGGCGAAGCATTCGAGGGCGGCAGCGAGAATCGCTGCCGGACGCTGCCCACGCTCCTGCCCCTTCGCAACCATCTTAGAAGATAATTCTAGAGGATTCCTCTACTCGTTGTCTCCTCGGTCGGCATTTCCGCAGAGTCTGCCGAGGGGGCAGGCCCCGCGCTTGACATGTGACTAGATAGTCACGTATTATACGCGGCGTGGATGCGGTGTTCAGAGCCCTCGCCGACCCGACGCGACGGAGCCTGCTCGATGAGCTGTTCGAGCAGGACGGGCAGACCCTCAGCGCGCTCGAGCAGCGGCTGCCGATGACGCGCTTCGGCGTGATGAAGCACCTCCGGGTGCTCGAGGCCGCTGGCCTCGTGACCAGCAGACGACGCGGGCGCGAGAAGCTCCACTTTCTGAACCCGGTCCCGATCCGGCTCGTTCACGACCGGTGGGTGAGCAAGTACGCCGAGCCCTGGGCGGCGACGCTCAGCGGCCTCAAGCACGACCTCGAGGAGAACGTCATGGAGAAGGTATTCGAGATCTACATCAAGACGACGCCGGAGCGCCTCTGGGAGGCGATAACCGACATGGAGATGCGGCGCAAGTACAGCTTCGGCGTGCGCGTCGAGAGCGATTGGACGCCCGGCTCCCGCTACCGGGGCCTGCACCCGCGGGCCTCGAGCGTGCTGCTCGAAGGCGAGAACCTCGAGGTCGATCCGCCGCAGCGGCTCGTGCAGAGCTTCACCGCCCTGTGGGGCGAGGAGGTCACGCGCGAAGGGCCCTCGAGGGTCACCTGGGAGGTCGAGCCGGTCGGCGACTCCTGCCGGCTGACGGTCACTCACGACCAGCTGCGCGAGGGCGCCAACGCCGAACTCTACGGCGGCTGGCCGATGGTTCTCTCGGGCCTGAAGACGCTTCTCGAGACCGGCGAGTTGCTCACGACGCCCGGCTCGCTGCGCTACTGGCAAGCTCCGGCGCCGGCTGCCTGAGGGCGGCGTCGCGCGCGGTGGCGAGCCGCAGCGTCTGGGCCGACGGCGGCGCGGCCAGCAGCGCCGTCACCAGGTCCACGAGGTGGCTGACGAACAGCCGGTCGTCGGTGTGCGGGGCGCTGTCGGCCCGGCGGGCGAGCTCGACGACGGCGAAGCGGAGCACGACGAAGCGGCGATGCAGGCGCAGCGCATCGTCGGAGAGCAACGGCGCAACCAGCTCCCGCCAGCGGAACATGCTGTCCTCGGGGTCGTCGAACACGGCGGGGTCGAGCGCGGGCTGCGGACGGTTCATGAGCTCGGCGAGGACCTGCAGGTATGCCACGCCGCCGTCGGGGTCTGCGAGCTTCGCGGCGAGCGGCTGCACGAGCGCGTGCGCGAGCGCCCACAGGTCGGCTTCGCCCTCCGCCTCGTAGGCGTCGAGCATCGCGTGGCGGCGGATGTCGACGTCGAGGTGGTGCTTCTCGAGGACGGCGCGCACGAGCCCGGCCCGATCTCCGAAGTGGTACTGCAGCGCGGCCGTGTTGCGGGCGCCCGAGGCGCGTACGATCTCGCGCAGGCTGACCGCCTGGATGCCGTTGGCGGCGAACAGCTCCTCGGCTGCGGCGATCAGTCGCTCCCTGGTGTCTGCAACCCTGGACATTCGTAAACGATCGTAGCAACTGCCTTGACAAGTAATACAGTCGCTTTATACTAGCGTGCGGACGACAGAAGATTCGATCGGAGGTCTGTGATGGCGTGGGATTTCTCAACCGAGCCCGAGTTCGAGGCGAAGCTCGACTGGATGCGCGCGTTCGTGCGCGAGGAGATCTGGCCGCTCGAGACGATCGTGGGCGATCTCGACCAAGCGGCCCTCGACCGCATCTACGCCCCCCTCCAGGAACAGGTCAAGGAGCGTGGCCTGTGGGCGGCGCACCTCGACCCCGAGCTCGGCGGACAGGGCTTCGGCCAGCTCAAGCTCGGGCTCATGCACGAGGTGCTCGGAACGTCCGCCTTCGCCCCCAACGCCTTCGGCTGCCAGGCGCCCGACTCGGGCAACTCCGAGATCCTCGCGCTGGCGGGGTCGGCTGAACAGAAGGACCGCTTCCTGCACCCGCTGCTGGCGGGCGACCTGAAGTCCGCCTTCTCGATGACCGAGCCGCACACGGCCGGCAGCGACCCCACACAGCTGCAGACCCGCGCCGTGCGCGAGGGCGAGGAGTACGTCATCAGCGGGCGCAAGTGGTTCTCATCCAACGGCTCGATCGCGGACTTCCTGATCGTCATGGCGGTCACCGACCCCGACGCGCGCCCGCATCAGCGGGCGACGATGTTCATCGTCCCGGCCGACACGCCCGGCGTGAACATCCTCCGCGACGTGCCCACGATGGAGCACCCGCGCGAGGAGTTCGGCAAGCTCGGCGGCCACGCCGAAATCGTCTACGAAGATGTCCGCATCCCCGCCGCCCTGCGGCTCGGGGCCGAGGGTGAGGGCTTCCTGATCTCCCAGCAGAGGCTCTACCCCGGGCGTATCCACCACTGCATGCGCTGGCTGGGCGTCGCGCGGCGCGCGTTCGACATGCTCTGCGAGCGGGCCACCTACCGCTTCGCCCACGGCAAGGTGCTCGGCCAGCACCAGACGGTGCAAAACTGGATCGCCGACTCCGCGGCCGAGATGCAGGCCGCCCGCCTGATGACCCTGCACGCCGCCTGGGTGATGGACACCCAGGGCACCGCTGCGGCGCGGGTGCCGATCTCGCTGATCAAGTTCTACGGTGCCGGCGTGCTGCACGACGTGATCGACCGCGCCGTGCAGGCGCATGGAGCGCTCGGCTACTCCACCGACCTGCCGCTCGAGGCCATGTACCGCTTCGCGCGCGCGTGGCGCCTCTACGACGGGCCCGACGAGGTCCACCGCCAGTCGGTCGCGCGGCAGATCCTGCACGGCTACGCCCCGCCGCCCGACGAGCTGCCAAGCGAATACGTGCCCGCGCGCAGGGCGGCGGCGCGCGAGAAGTTCGCGCAGATCCTCGAGGCGGTCACCGCAAACGACTGAGCGAGGTGCCTACGGACTGAGCGAGGCACCTACGGACTGAGCGAGGCACCTACGGACTGAGCGAGGCACCTACGGACTGAGCGAGGTGCCGACGCGAGCGGCGTCCGCACTCCGAGCGTCCGAGCGCTGGATGCGCACGAACCACACGAGGCCGACCACGCACAGGATGCTGGCCACATAGAGGTTCAGGCGCAGGCCGAAGATGTGGTGAGCCGGGTCGACCCGCAGCAGCTCCTCGAAGATGCGAAAGCCCGAGTAGCCGGCCACGTACAGCGCGAACAGGCCCGGCGCGCGGATCCGACGATGGTGACCAAGCCACACCAGCGCGGCGGCCAGCAGCAGGTTCCAGATGATCTCGTAGAGGAAGGTGGGATGGAAGGTCGCGTACTGCGCGTAGCCGGCGGGACGGTGCGCGGGAGATATCTCAAGGCCCCACGGGAGCGTCGTCGGACCCCCGAAGAGCTCTTGGTTGAAGTAGTTGCCGACCCTCCCGCAGGCCTGCGCGACCAGCAGCGCCGGGGCGGCGGCGTCGAGGAACACAGGAATGTCTGCGCCGCGCCGGCGCAGCACCCACAGGCCCGCGAGCGTGCCGGCGGCGATGCCTCCCCATATGCCCAAGCCGCCCCTCCAGACCGCGAAGGGGCCCCACCAGTGCGGCGGGACTTCGTTCCAGCTCGTCGCGATGAAGTACAGGCGCCCGCCGATCACGCCGGCCGGAAACCCCCAAAGCGCCACCTCGTAGACGAGCTCGCGCTCTCCCCCCGTGGCCTCCCAGCGCCGCGAGGTGATCACGACGGCCGCGATCACAGCGACCACGTAGGCGAGGCCGTAGGCGTGAACGAACAGCGGTCCCACATGGAAACCGTTGGATGGTGGGCTCGGGATGAATGCGAAGGGCACGCGCATGGCTGCCGCCGCCGACCTGCTGCTCAGCGTCGGTGCCGCGCGGGCGTCAGCTCGAGCTGGCGGCGCTCTGTTTTGCGCGACGACGATATCTCAAAGCGCCCGCCGCGGCCACGGGTGAAGAGCTCCCGTCGGCTCTAGACTCGGGCCTCCTACGGTCTCGCCACGATCACGCGCTAGCGTCTGGTGGCCGTGGCGGCGATGGGACGGCCAGGGGCTGAGCAGCGACCTGCGCGGCGCCCGCGTCGGCGGGCCGTGGCTGCGATCGTCCTCGTCCTGCTCGTGCTCGCGGCCGGGAGTCGTATCGCCACGGAGTCCGCGCCGGCGCTGGTCGTCCATCGCACCGTGGCCGCCTATGTGCGTCTTTCGGGCAGCTCGCCCGCGCTCGCCTGGCCACGCGCGGGACAGGCGGCCGTGGAGGTGGCGGGGCTCGGCAGCTTCGGGGGCTCGGGGGTCCCAAGGCCGGTCCCGATCGCGAGCCTGGCGAAGATGATGACGGCCTACCTCACGCTGCGCGCGCACCCGCTGGCGGTCGGGCAGGAAGGATTCGTGATGAGGGTGAGCCCCGCAGAGGTCGTCGAAGAGGAGCAGCGCGCCGACCTCGGGCAGTCGACACTGCCGGTGAGTGTCGGCGAGCGGATCAGCGAGCGCAGGGCCCTCGAGGCGCTGATGGTGGCCTCTGCGAACAACATCGCGGCGATGCTGGCCGTTCACGATGCGGGCGGGCTCTCGCCGTTCGTGGCCCGCATGAACGCGATGGCGAGGATGCTGGGCATGAGCTCGACCACCTACACCGACCCGAGCGGCTTCGAGCCCAGCACGCTGTCGACCGCCGCCGACCAGCTGAAGCTCGCCCGGGCGGCCACCGGCGACCCGGCGTTCGCGGCGATCGTCGATGAGCCTGCCGCCAGCCTGCCGCTCGCGGGCCTCGTGGCCAACTACGACGCTCTGATCGGAACCGACGGCTATGTCGGCGTGAAGACGGGCTCAGATGGGGCGGCCGGTGGCTGCCTGGCGTTCGCCAAGCGCGTCACGATCGGCGGCCGGCGGCTGACGGTGCTGGGCGTGGTGGTCGGTCAACGCGAAGGTCCGCTGATCGACGCCGCCCTCGCGAGCGCCCGGCGACTTGGCGACTCGGCAGCCGCCGCCTTGCGGCTCGAGACCGTGCTCCCGGCCGGCGCGAGCGTGCTGAGCGCGAGCTCGGCCAACGGCCGGCGCACGACGGCCGTCACGTTGCGTGCGCTGCGCGAGGTCGGCTGGGCCGGGCTGGCGGTGCCGGTGCAGGTGGCCGTGAGGCGAGCCGTAAGCCGCCTGCGCGCCGGCCAGCAGCTTGCGACGGTGACGGTGCCGGGCGCGATGCCCGCCACGACCGCCGCTGTCGCCGTGCGCTCGCTCGGAGGGCTTTCGCTCGCCTGGCGTCTGCAGCACCTGCTCTGATCGAACGGGCCGCGGGCGCGGAGGCGGCGCGAGCCGCTACCGCGCGGGAGACTCGATCACGACGCGACCGATGCCGATGACCTCCATCTCGGTCTGCGGGGCGCACACGGCGATCCGGTCGGCCTCGTTGCGCAGCGTCCGGCGCAGGGCGATGAAGGCCAACGCGCCGAGCACCGCCGGAACCCACAGCGCGATCACCCGGTAGGCGAGCACGGCCGCCGTTGCCGGCGCGAGCGGAACGCCGTAGAGCACAAGCGCGCCGACGAGGCCGACGTCGACACCTCCGATCCCGCCCGGCACGGGGATCAGCCCCCCGAGCTCGCCCAGCAGGTAGGCCAGGCACACGTTCGCCAGCGGCGGCTCGACGCCCAAGGCGCGGAAGCTGGCCCACAGGATCATCACATCGAAGACGAGGTAGGCGATCAGGCCGCCGATCAGCAGCGCGTTGCCCTCGCGCAGCAGCGCGAGCGCCTCATCGACGCCGTCACCGAGGGCGCCGAGGCCCTTCACCGCGAGCCGGGCGCGGCGCGAGCCATCGTGTCTGCCGCCCTGTTCGAGGCGCAGCTGCCAGCGCGTCGCGACGCGCCCTGCCAGCAGCGTCGCAACGATCGCGAGCGCGGCCGCGATCGCCGGAACGACCGTCAGCAGGGGGTTCGAGACCCCGGCGAGGACGCCCGCGGCGAGGCCGAGCCCGATCAGGATCACGCCGACCACGTTGGGCACACTGGTGAGCAGGAAGAACGCGACGGTGCGCCTAGCGATTTCCTCTCCGGGCATGCCGCCGCGTTTGAGCGCCCAGGCGCCGAGCGCGAGCCCACCCGCTCCGCCGGTCGGGAAGAGCGCGTTTGCACCGAGCTCGGACATCCCCACCTGATAGCTGACGCGCCAGGTCATCCGCCGGCAGAAGACCATCCGAAAGACCGCCACGTAGCCCAGGCCCGAGAGCACCTTCAGCACGGCGCCCAGCAGCAGCCATTCCGGGCTGGCGTTGCTCAGCAGCGTCCGCAGCTCGCCTAGGCCGGGAAGCAGCGCGATGACCGCCACGACCGCCACGATCAATCCCGCCAAGAGCAGCGCGCGCGAGCGCAGGCGACGTCCGCTCAATCCCTCCGGAACCGCGAGGTCGCTCGCGAGCATGCTCGGCGGGGCCCTGGGATCGTCGCGTGTGCTGCTCAAGATCGCGCTTCCTCAGATCGCCTGCTTCCGCTGTCGTCGCCTGATCTGCAAGTGGCCAGACGAGCCTGCATTTTCGCACGAAGAGCCAGGCCTCCCCACGCTCCGCGCAACGGTGCTCAGCTGTCGCCGGCGCGCCCTCACCAGCGGTGCACCGCCACGGAGGGAAGCCCACCTACCTCGTCCTTGGAGAGGCTGAGGGTAACCATGTCGGTTTCGAGCTTCGTGACCGCTCCGATCGGAATCGTCACCTCGCGCCGCCCCCACAGGTGACCGTGCTCGAGCACGAAGTGCGTGACCTGCTCCTGATCGTCGAGAATGAATGCCTCGATGTGGCCGAGGTGATGTCCGTCCGCCGACGTCACGGCGCTGGCGCGCCGGATCTCGACCTCCCCCTTCGGGATGCGGTCGTAGACCATCCCGGCGTCGGGCGCGTAGTTCAACTCGCTGAGTTCCGCGGGCCCGTAGTAGGGCGTCGCGAGCACGGCCGAGACACCCACGTCCCAGTCAGGGTCATCAACCGGGAACTCCTGCAGACGCAGGTAGGCGAACTCCTGCACCGTCTCGAGCTTGGCCACGTCCTCGATGGTGCAGCCGAGCCTGATCTCGGCTTGCTCCTCGGCGGACTCGGCGAGCTCGATCGGCACGAGCCGGGCGCCTTCCAGCGACTGCTGATCGTGTGGCCGAACGACCAGATGCGTCACCCGACGCTTCGTGGGATCGATCACGAGATCGGCCAGCTCGCCCAGCGCTCCGTCCGTACAGCCCACCTTGGTTCCAAGCTCCAGTCGAATAGGGCAACGATACGCGACGCCCGCAGGCGGGGGCCGCCAGAATGCCTCGATCGTGTCCCGCTCGCCGCGCGAGCTGCGCTCTATGCTCGGCGCGTGACGCCTTCGCCGCTATACCGTCGATTGGTCGCGGGACGCCGGCCGTGAGCCGTGAGCGCTGGATGGCGCTCCTCTTCGCCAGCGGGTCCACGTGCTTCTTGATCGGCCCGTTCCCCGGCTACGCGAACCTCGTCGGGGACGGCGCCGACGCGGTCACGTTCTTCGTCGGCTCGATCTTGTTCACGGGAGGCGGGGCGCTGCAGAGCAGCCTCGCCTTTCCCGAGCGCCGTCTGTCGGCCGTCGGGCAAGCGGCATGGCGGGCCGCCGCAATCCAATCGGCCGGCACGCTGTTCTTCAACGCGACCACCTACCAGGCCATGTACACGGCCCTGTCGAGCTCGGAGTACAACCGGCTCGTATGGCGGCCGGACGCGCTCGGCTCGATCTGCTTCCTCGTCTCGGGCGTGATCGCCTATCGCGCCTCGCCGCGGCGCGGCTGGCTTCCCATCCGCGGGGGCGGGGGGTGGTGGGAGCCGGCCGTCAACCTGCTGGGCTGCATCTTCTTCGGCATCTCGGCCGTCGCCGGCTATGTCGTTCCCGCGACCGGCTCGATGATCGACCTCGCGGCCGCCAACTGGAACACCTCGCTCGGGGCGGCGTGCTTCCTCGCATGCGCCGCCGCGACGCTGCTCAGCGGCCGCACGCTGAAGTCGCCGCGTCTGCGCCGCCTGCACGACCTCGAGCGCGAGGTGGCAGGGATCGTCTAAGGGACGGGGGGCGAGCGCCCGTAGAGGCTGCGCGCGGTGAGCTCCCACAGCTGACACAGTGCGCGCCGGCGGCCGCAAAGAGTGGTGCCTGCGCCCTTTCGACCGGTGCTCTTCGTGCATAGGGTTGTGAGCGGGAGAACGCCCAGGACAACCCTGTGGGATCCGCGAATCGCAAGGAGACGACGCAATGACCGACGGCGGCACCGCGCCTGAGCTCTCGCGCAAACAGATCGAGTCGCTCGAGAGCATGTACGGCAACCGCTATCTGCTCGAGCCCGCCCCCGATCACAAACTCCCGAAGTCGGGCATGACTGCGGAGGAAGCCATGGGCCTGATCCAGGAGGAGATGGTGCTGGACGGCCTGCCCGCACGCAATCTCGCGACGTTCGTGACCACCTGGATGGAGCCCGAGGCCGAGCAGGTGATCAAGGAATCGCTGCGCGTGAACTTCATCGATCACGCCGAGTACTCGCAGTCGGCCGAGATCGAGCAGCGCTGCATCCGGATGCTCGCCGACCTCTTCAACGCGCCGGGGGAGACGACCGGCGCGCGCACGCAGGGATCCTCTGAGGCGATCATGCTCGGCGCGCTGTCGCTGAAGTGGAAGTGGCGGGGTCGCAGAGAGGCGGCGGGCAAGTCGGTCGACCGCCCGAACATCGTCTTCGGCGGGGACGTGCACGTGGTATGGGAGAAGTTCTGCCGCTACTTCGATGTCGAGCCGCGGATCGTGCCGCTGGCGCCCGACAAGTACACGATCGGACCCGAAGACGTGGAGCCCCATGTCGATGAGAACACGATCGGCGTCGCCGCCGTGCTGGGCACGACGTTCACCGGGCACGCCGATGACATCCGCGGGATCAACGACTACCTGGTGGAGCTGAAGAACGACACCGGCCTCGATGTGCCGCTGCACGTCGACGCCGCCAGCGGCGGCTTCGTCTGGCCGTTTCTCTACCCGCACTCCGAGTGGGACTTCCGCCTTGCGCAGGTCCGCTCGATCAACGTCTCTGGCCACAAGTTCGGCCTGGTCTACCCGGGGATCGGCTGGCTGGTGTTCCGGGAGAAGGCCGACCTGCCCGAGGACCTGGTGTTCTATGAGAACTATCTCGGCAAGCGCGATGCCACGTTCACGCTGAACTTCTCCACGGGTGCGGCGATGGTGCTCGCGCAGTACTACAACTTCGCGCGCCTCGGCCACGACGGCTACCGCTACGTGATGGAGATGATGAAGTACAACGCGCGGCTGCTCGCGAGGGAGATCGCCGCGTGCGATCTCGAACTGATCGGCGGCGAGCACGACGAGCAGCTTCCGCTCGTCGCGTTCAAAATCGCCGGGAAGCACGAGTACGACGAGTTCGACGTGGCCGCCCAGCTCGCAGCCGAGCGCGGCTGGATGGTGCCCGCGTACACGCTGCCGCCGAACGCGGAACACGTAAAGATCATGCGCGTGCTCGTCAAGGAGACGTTCGGTCACACGCTCACGACGACGCTCGGCAGCGACATCGCGCAGGCATGTGCCACGCTCGAGGCGAAGGGTCGCCTGCACGAGTCCGATCGCAGGCGCGTCAAGACGAACACCGGGTACTAACGCCGGGTACGCGCCTGCTTTGTGGCGCTTTTCGGACTTCGCTGCGCGGCGAGGTCCGATTCCCGCCAGACTCGCACCGGGCCATGTGCCAATGTGCTCGCGTGCTGTTTGATTCGGATCGCTTCTGGGAGGCCGTCGAGGCCAAGGATCCGCGCTTTGACGGCTGGGTCTTCTGCGCGGTCAAGACAACGGGGATCTACTGTCGCCCCAGCTGCCCCGCGCGGACACCCAAACGCGAGAACGTTCGCTTCTACGCAACCGCGGCCGCCGCGCAGAGCGCCGGGTTCCGGGCCTGCAAGCGCTGTCGTCCGGACGCCACCCCGGGCTCGCCCGACTGGGACCGCCGCGCCGATCTCCTCGGGCGCGCGATGCGGCTGATCGCCGACGGCGTGGTCGACCGGGAGGGCGTGGCCGGGCTCTCGCGCCAGCTGGGCTACAGCGAGCGCCACGTCCACCGCGAGCTCGTGAGCGGCGTCGGCGCCGGACCGCTCGCGCTCGCGCGCGCTCAGCGCGCCCAGACCGCACGGATCCTGTTGGAGACGACCGCGGTTCCGATCATCGAGGTGGCATTCGCCGCGGGCTTTCAGAGCGTGCGCCAGTTCAACGCCACGATCCGGGAGATCTTCGCGACCGCGCCGCGCGAGCTGCGAAGCCGCGCAAAGCGCCACGGCCGCACCGAGGACAGCGGCGCGGTGACGTTGCGCCTTCCCTATCGGGCGCCCCTCGACGTCGACGGCCTGCTCGCATTCCTGGCCGCGCGGTCGATCCCGGCGGTAGAGGAGCCGCTCGCCGGCGCCTACCGGCGCAGCCTGCGCCTGCCGAGCGGCGGCGGAGTCGTCGAACTGCGCCCACTCGAGGACCACGTCCAGGCCCGCTACTGGCTCGATGACCTGCGCGACCTGGCAGCCGCGATGCAGCGCTCGCGGGCGCTCCTGGACCTCGACTCCGACCCGCAAGCCGTGGTCCAGTCGCTGGGCGGCGACGTGCTGCTCGGGCCGCTCGTGCAGGCGGCGCCCGGCCGCCGCGTGCCCGGCCACGTGGACGGGCAGGAGCTCGCGGTGCGAGCGGTTCTCGGCCAGCAGGTCTCGCTGCCGGGCGCCGCGACGCTGGCCGGGCGCCTGGTCAGCGGGTACGGGGAGGCGCTGCGGCGTCCCGTCGGTGCGGTGACGCACCTGTTTCCAACCGCCGCCGGACTCGCAGGCGCTGATCCCGGCCGCCTGGCGATGCCGAGCTCCCGCCGCCGCGCGCTGCTCGGGCTGGCGGGCGCCCTCGCCGGCGGATCGCTCGCGCTCGACGCCGGCGCCGATCGCAAGGAGGCGCGCGCGCGGCTGCTGGCACTGCCGGGGATCGGGCCGTGGACCGCGGACTACATCGCGATGCGGGCGCTGCGCGATCCCGACGCCTTCCCCGCAAGCGACCTCGGCGTACGCCACGCTCTCGAGCAGCTCGGACAGGACGGCCGGCCCGCCGCCGCCGAGCGGCTGGCGGAGCGCTGGCGGCCATATCGCGCCTACGCCGTGCAGCACCTGTGGGCGCAGCTCGCCGCCTCCCGGCCGGCCACGCGCAACACGACACGGAGCGGCGAGCCGAAGCGGCTCGCCGCCTGAGAGAGGGGTTCCCAGATGCCCACCAGCCACACCCGCCCGCTTTACACGACGATCGAGAGCCCGATCGGCGAGCTGCTGCTGCTCGGCGACGGACGGGCGCTGCACGGCCTGTACATCCAGGATGGGCGCCGGCCGAAGGCGGTCGCACCGGGCTGGCAGCCCGCGCCCGGAGCCTTCGACGCGACGATCGAACAGCTGACTGAGTATTTCGCCGCTCGGCGCACGAGCTTCGACGTGCCGCTGGCAATGGACGGCAGCCCCTTTCAGCTACGGGTGTGGCGGGCGCTTCAGCAGATCGGCTACGGCGAGACGATCAGCTACGGCGAGCTGGCTCGGCGGATCGAGCATCCGTCGGCCGCCCGCGCCGTCGGCATGGCCAACGGCTGCAACCCGATCGGGATCATCGTGCCCTGCCATCGCGTGATCGGCGCCGACGGCGCGCTGACCGGCTACGGCGGCGGAATCCAGCGAAAGCGGCTACTGCTCGAGCTCGAGGCGCGCGCGACGGCGCCCCAACTGCCGCTGGCCGGCGCCGCGCCCGCACCCCAGCTGCCGCTGGCCGGCGCCGCGCCTGCACGTCAGTAGTCGCTACGGAGGGCGATGGGCACCTTGCACCGATACATGCGGGCATCCGCCGGCTAGAGTCCCATCGCGATGAGTGCAAGCGGCATAGACGGCAGCTACCTCACGCCGCGCTGGGAGCAGGCACGCGTCGCGGACGCCATGCGCCACGGCATCCTCAGCTGCAGCGCAGCGTCATCGCTGCGCGAGGCCGCGCGTACGATGTCCCTGCACCACGTGCACACGATCGTGGTGACGGACCCTGCCGACGATGCGCCGGTCGGGCTGCTTTCGGACGCGTCGCTGCTCAGCGCGATGCTCCAACCGGGCGCAGCCGATCGAGTGCTCGCGGACGTCGCCGATCCCAACATCGACACGATCTCAAGCGACGAGCTCCTAACCGTCGCCGCAGGGCTCATGCGCGATCACGCCACCGCCCATCTGGTCGTGCGCGATCCGCACAGCGGCCGGCCCAATGGCATGCTCTCGACCCTCGACCTTGCGGGCATCCTCGCATGGGGCGAGGCGTAAGCCGCCCGCGGGCGAGGCACAACCTTCCGAGCGCTACTCGGGCGAGCCGTCCGTCGCGTCGCGCGCGAGCACCGCGGCGAGGTAGCAGGGGTGGTGGTAGCGCTCCCCGGGCTCGCTGGCCAAGCCGGGTTCGGCCGCGCACGAACCCACCCGTGAGATGCCATCCTCGTCCACAAGCACCAAGGCCTCGTACACGCCGATCACATCGCCGCAATGGCGGCATCTTGCCATTTGATTCACGGGCAACCAGCGTGCCCGCTCCCAGCTGCGATCACGACCGTAGTAAGCCGTCGCCGGCCTACGGGTAGCTACCGGGATGCGGTAGGTAGCTGCCGGGATGCATCCCCGAAGCCCGCCCAGGGCGCCATCCAATCTCCCCGAGGCCGCCCAAGGCATCGCCGGAGCCGGCTCGGGCATGGCCGCAGCCGGCTCCGGTGCCGCGGTGCCTCAGCCGGCGCTGGGCGTGATCTTGACGGTTTCCTTATTTGCTTCCTTGGGCAGAGGGATCGTCACCTCGACCACGCCGTTTTGGGTCTTGGCCTTGATCTTCTTGGCGTCTACGCCGGTCGGCAGAGCCATCGAGCGCGAGAACGACCCGTAGCGGCGCTCGCGGCGCAGGTAGTCCTTGTCCTTCTGCTCTTTGCGCTCCTCGTGCGCGCCGGAGACCGTGAGGATGTCGTCCTCGACCTCGATCTTGACCTCGTCGGGTTTGATTCCCGGAACGTCGGCGCGGACGATCAGGTTGTCCTTGTCACGCTCCACGTCGATCGCCGGCGTCCACGAGCGTGACTCGCCTTCGGCCAGACCCTCGAACATGCGATCGAAGCGGTTGCGCAACTCGGCAAACTCGGCGAATGGTTCCCAGCGTGTGAGTGTTCCCGGCATGATTGGCTCCTCTTGCTCGGCGTATCCGAAACGGTCGATATCGCGAACGTAATGGTGCGCGGCGCAAGCGCGCATCGGGGAGCGACCCCATCGCCCATCCGTGCAACCCCGCAACCCGGCGCCCGCTCACGCGCCGGCGCCGCGCGGTCCGCTCACGCGCCGGCGCCGCGCGGCAGCACCAGGAGCGAGCAGCGCGCATGGCTCACGAGGTAGTTGGCGGTGCTCCCGAGCATCAGACGCTTCCACGGCCCGTAGCCGCGCGAGCCGACGACCAGCAGGTCGAGCTCGTCGCTGAAGGCCGCCAGCTCCTCGCCGACGGCGCCGTACACCGCGCGAGCCTCCACGCCCTCGAGCGTCGATAGTCGCTCGCCCGCCTCCGCGAGCAGCAGCTCGAGGCTGTCCGTCGGCATCGGCGGCGCGACTCCGCCGAAAGCGTAAGGGGGCAGGCTGACGACGTCCATCGCACGCAGCGACGCGCCATAGCGCTCGGCGATCGCACGCGCGGCACCGTAGGCCGCCTCGCTCTCATCCGAGCCGTCGTAGCCCACGCCGACCGTGGCGAGCGTAGCCGGCTGCTCGGCATAGCCGCGAGCGGCGACCGCGACCGCGCAGGAGGCGCCGTTGAGCGACGCGCGCGTGTCGTCTCCGAGCATTGCGCGCCCGAGTCGCCCGCGCTTGCAGGAGCCGACCACGAGCAGGTCTGCGCCCTGCTCCTCGGCCTGGTCGTGCAGGCCCCTTCCGGGGGAGCTGGACGCGACGCTGACGAGCGCCGCGTCGACATCGGCGGCCGTGCGCTCGCGCGCGAGCAGCTCGTCCGGGGCCTCACGCTCGTCCTCGATCACGCCGTGACCCGAGGCGTTCACGGGGCGCAGGGCCCCGTGCTGCACGTGGGCCAGGGTGAGCGCGGCATCCGGCCCGCCGAGCCGCTCGGCCAGGGCGATCGCATCACGGCCGTTGGGAGTCCCATCCACGCCCACGAGCACGTTCTCGAACATCGTCTTCTCCTTGGCTCTTTGCCATCAGGCTAACCGCGTGCGCAGCGACTCCATCCGCACTCGCCCCGGCGCCAGTGCGGGTTTCTACTGAACTTCGCGGCGGGCCGTGCTCGGCGCCGCGGGCGCGTAGCATTGGCGAAGCAGGTGATCAGCGAGCAGATGCCCGAGCCTCCGCCCAACGAGTCCGACCAGCCCGGCCCCAGCCGCCGCGATGCGCATCCGCCGATGCCGCGCGACAAGGGCGGCTGGCACGTCTCGCCCGCCCCCGACGGGCGCGGCATGCCCGAGCAGGCGCCGAGCGGCCCACCGCCGCACCGCCGGCCCGGGTTCCTGTGGTTCGTGCTGGCGCTGTTCGCCATCAACTGGGTGCTCGTGCTGTTCTTCCAGCCCTCCGCGTCGAGCGAACAGCGGGTGACAGTGTCCTTTAACCCGTTCTTCCTGCAGGCGGTGCAGGCGGGCGAGGTCAAGTCGATCTCCTCCAAGGGAGACACCGTCCAGGGCACGTTCACGACCAAGCTCCGCTACCCGCCGAGCGACGAGAAGGCGACGCCGACCAAGCAGTTCGCCACCGAGATCCCCAGCTTCTGGAATGGCGCGCAGCTGTCGGCGCTGCTCAGGGAAAAGGGCGTGGAAGTCAATGCCAAGCCGACCACCACGAGCCAGTCTCTGCTGGCCGAGCTGCTGCTCGGCTTCGGGCCGACCCTGCTGATCGTCGGCCTGTTCGTCCTGATCGCGCGGCGCGCCGCCAGAGCCGGCGGCGCGATGGGCGCGCTCGGAAACTTCGGTCGCTCGCAGGCGCGGCGCGTGGACCCCGAAAAGATCCGCGTCACCTTCGACGACGTCGCCGGGATCGACGAGGCCAAGGCCGAGCTGATGGAGATCGTGGAATTCCTGCGCAATCCCGAGCGCTATGGCCGTCTTGGCGGGCGCATGCCGCACGGAGTGCTGCTGTCGGGCGCGCCCGGGACCGGCAAGACGCTGCTCGCGCGGGCCGTCGCAGGCGAGGCGCACGCGGCCTTCTTCTCGATCTCCGCGTCGGAGTTCATCGAGGCGATCGTCGGCGTCGGTGCCTCGCGAGTCCGCGACCTCTTCGCCAAGGCCAAGGAGGCCGCTCCGGCGATCATCTTCATCGACGAGCTCGACGCGATCGGGCGGTCGCGCCAGGGCTCGGTGTCGGTCACCGGCGCCAACGACGAGCGCGAGCAGACGCTCGACCAGATCCTCACCGAGCTCGACGGCTTCGAGCCGGCCGAGGCGGTGGTCGTCCTCGCCGCGACCAATCGCCCCGACGTGCTCGACCCCGCGCTGCTGCGCCCGGGCCGCTTCGACCGGCGCGTGGCCGTACAGCCGCCCGACCGCGCCGGACGCAGGAAGATCCTCGAAGTGCATACGCGCTCGATCCCGCTCGCGCCCGACGTCGACCTGGATGCGCTGGCCGCGAGCACGCCCGGCATGGTCGGCGCCGACTTGGCGAACCTCGCCAACGAGGCAGCGCTGCTGGCAGCGCGAAGGGACCACGACAAGGTCGAGATGTCCGACCTCACGGACTCGCTCGAGAAGATCATGCTCGGCTCCCCGCGCGGCATCCTGCTGTCTCCCGCCGATCGCGAGCGCACGGCATATCACGAGTCCGGTCACGCGCTCGTGGGGATGCTCACGCCGGGGGCGGACCCGGTACGCAAGGTCTCGATCATCCCCCGCGGGATGGCGCTCGGCGTGACGCTGTCGACGCCGGACGCCGACCGCGTCTCCTACTCGCGCGAGGAGCTCGAGGCGAAGATCCGCGTCGCCCTGGGCGGGCGCGTGGCCGAGGAGGTCGTGTACGGGACGATCACATCCGGCGCCGAGTCCGACATCCAGCAGCTGACGGTGATCGCGCGCCAGATGGTGGGGCGCTGGGGGATGAGCGAGGCGGTCGGGCCGATCGCGGTGCTCCCCGCCGATGGCCTGGGGCCGTTCCTGCCGGGGGTCAGCGAGACCTCACAGGCCACGCAGCGCCTCGTTGACGAGGAGGTGCAGCGGCTCGTCGCGGGCGCCCACGAAGAGGTGACGCGCCTTCTGGTCGACCATCGCGACCGGCTCGAGAGCCTCGCGCAGGCGCTGCTGAAGGCCGAGACGCTCGACGCCGAGGACGCCTACGCGGCCGCCGGCGTGCCGGCGCACATGGAAGAGCCGAGCGTGGTCTCGCCGAGCGTGGTCTCCTGAGCCCGGTCACGGCTCCGTACTCTTCCGCAGCGAGCGCGCGGCCAAGCCCCGATGCTCCCCTGCCGCCGCGCACCTAGGTTATCTAGCGTCAGAGACCGACTTCATGCCCGCCAAGCCGACCACAGCCGCCAAGCCCAAGACTCAGAAGTCGAACGCGAATGCGTCCGGCAAGGGCAAGCAGCCTGCGGCCTCTGCCCCGGGCGGCCGCAAGCGTGAGCCCTGCCTCATCGTCGGCTACGACGGCTCGCCGGAAGCGCGCCACGCAGCCGTCTGGGCCGCCCGCAGGGCAGCGCCGAACGGCATGCTCGTGCTCATCCACGCCTCACGACCGCCCCACCGCTGGCCGGCGCTGCAGATCGTGCACATGGCGATCGAGCAGGTTCTGCAGATCGCAGGCGTGCGCGGCGACCGCGGGCGGGCGCTGATAGACGAGCTGTTCATGGACGGGGATGAGGCCCTGCTCGATGTGAGCATCGAGGCGCACGTCGTCGATCGGCCGCCCGCCCAGGCGCTGATCGAGGCCGCCCGCTCCCATCACGCCAGCGAGATCATCGTCGGCTCCCACCACAGCTCGCGCACCGATGCCGTCTACGGAGACGTCGCCGCGGAGCTCACGCGCACGGCCCCGGTTCCGGTCTGCGTGGTGCCGCTCGGCGAGGAGCCTGCTGCGGAGGGCGCGCGCGCGCCGAGTGCCGGCGCGTGATCGCTCCCGCGGGGGTGTGGTCGGTCGACGCCGAGCGCTCGCGCGTCGAGTTCGCGATCAAGCACATGCTCGTCTCGACCCTCCGTGGGCGCTTCGGCGAGTTCGAGGGAACGCTCGAGCTGGGGGCCGACGGTGCTGCGAGCGCCCTCGGCAGCGTCGCGGCCGCATCGATCGACACCAACGATCACATCCGCGATCAGCACCTGCGTGACTCGGCCGACTTCTTCGACGTCGAGTCCCATCCGCGGATCAACTTCAAATCGACCCGGATCGAAGAGCGCCGCAGCCGCTCGCTGCGGATCTGCGGCGAGCTGACGATGCGCGGCGTCACGCGCCCGATCGTCTTGGATGGCCAGAGCCACGACCTCGAGGCGGGCAGCGAGCCCCGCCTCCGGCTCACGCTGAAGGGCGAGGTCAACCGCCGGGACTTCGGCCTGGTCTGGAACCAGACGCTCGACTCGGGGGGTGCGCTGATCGGCAACAGCGTCAAGATCAGCGCTGAGATCTCGATGCTCAGCAGCACGTCCGACGGCGCCGGTCGCGTCTCACCCGGCGAGACGCTCGAGGCTCCGTCGCCGCGCGGGAACGCTCGCCCTCACCGTCGCGCCGCGGCCGGGGGCTGAGTCGATCAGCAGCTGCCCGTCGAGCAGCTCGACGCGCTCGCGCATGCCCAGCAGCCCGAAGCCCGTCGTGTCCTCCTCCGGATCGAATCCCCTGCCGTCGTCACGGATGCTCAGGTGCACGCTCGTGGCGTCCTCGCTGACCTCGACCACCGCGCGCTTGGCGTTGCCGTGCTTGAACGCGTTGCTCAGCGCCTCCTGCACGATCCTGTAGACGGCGGTCTCGACTTCCGGCACGTGGCGAGCCGACTCGCGGCCCTGCTCGTAGGCGAGGTCCACGCTGACGTCGACCTCGATGCCGTAGCGGCCGATGCGCTCCGCGAGACCTTCCAGGGCAGCCTGCACGCCGAGCTCATCCAGCGCCGCCGGACGCAGGTCGGTGATCAGCGCACGCAGGTTGGCGATCGCTTCCTCCAGATGATCGACGGCCTCGGCGACAGCCTGCCCGAGCGCGTCGGGCCGGTCCGAGCGTGCGGCAGTCGAGAGCCCGATCCGCAGCGCGCTCAGGCTCTGCAGCGTCTCATCGTGAAGCTCGCGCGCCCAGCGGTGGCGCTCCCCCTCGGCGGCCGCCAGGCGCTGGCGCTGGCGCTCGGAGGCGATCGACTGGGCCGTCGCGACCGCCGTCGCGGCGCTCACCGCGAAGGACTCCAGCAGCCGCTCGTCCTCGATGGAGAACGCGGGTCCTTCATCGAGGCTGTCGATCGCGAGCAGCACGCCGTAGGTCTCGCCGCGGAAGATGAGGGGGACCGCAAGGCCGCCTTCGGCGCGCACGCCCAGCCGGCCGAGGCCGTGTTCATTGAAGCGCGCACGGTTCAGCTCGGCCTCCAGGCGCTGGGTGCGCCCGGTGCGCATGCTCTGGCTGGCGACGGTGTCCTCCAGCGCGACGACCTGGCCGATCAGTCCGTCGGGCAGCTCGCCGGCGCCCGCGGCGATGACGAGCTCGTTGCGGCACGTGAGCTCGATCAGCAGCGCCCGCGCCGAGACCAGCGCGCGCCCGCGCTTGGCCACCAGCTCGAGGACCACCTCGAGGTCCGTCTCGCCGCCCACGGCGCGTGCGATCTGCGTGGTTGCCTCGAGCGCGGCAACCGTGCGCTCGAGCTCGTCGCGCCGTTCGCTCGCGCCGCTATAGAGGCGCGCGTTTTCGACAGCGACACCCGCGATCTCGGCGAGCACCCTGACGGCCTGCTCGTCGGCCTCGGAGAACTCCTGCCCGCCGGCCTTCTCGGTCAAATACAGGTTCCCGAATGGGCTCCCCCCGACGAGGATCGGCATCCCCAGGAAGGTGTGCATCGGCGGGTGCCCGGCAGGGAAGCCGTAGGAGCGCGGATGTGCCCCGACGTCCTTCAGGCGCAAGGGCAGCGGATTGCTGATCAGCGCGCCGAGCACGCCCCGGCCGCTCGGCAGCGACCCGATCGCGGCGTGCGAGGCCTCGTCGATGCCCCGTGTGAGGAAGCGTCCGAGCCCGGTCTTTGACTGGTTGAGGACACCGAGCGCCGCATAGCGAGCTTCGGTCAGCTCCTGCGCGGACTCGAGCACGCGGTCGAGCACCACGTCGAGATCGAGCTCGCCGAGCACGATGCGGATGAGCGCGAGGATCTCCCGCGTCGCCCCGTCCAACTCGTCGCTGCCACTTGCCGAGTGATCGATGCGCCTGTTGCGAGCGGTCTCGTCTGCCGGCCGTAAGCTCATGCGCCCATGTTCCCTCCGGTCTCGGGTGCTGCTCCATCCATTGAACTACTTTTCATTGCTGGCTGCGGCTTTTCATAGCTGGCTGCGGCATTGCACGGAGGTCGTCACGGAGACTTCACGGATGCGTTCGCTCCCCTGACGCGGAAGGCTATGGCAGAATGCGATTGGTAACAACCCAGCATAGTCACGCCGAGTGGAGCGCACGGATCGGGGCGGGCCCCCTCCACGTATGCCCGGTCGCAGCTATCGCATAGGGCGTATCGCCGGGATCCCAGTGGGCGTGAGCCCACTATGGCTGGTGATCGTCGTACTGTTCACGTGGGCGCTCGGCGCCGGCTACTTCCCCGAACAGATCCACGGGATCAGCGCCGGCACGTCCTATGCGCTCGGCCTGCTCAGCACGCTGCTGCTGTTCGCGAGCATCCTCGCGCACGAGTTCGGCCACGCCCTCGTCGCGCGGCGCCGAGGCATCGAAGTCGAGGAGATCGACCTGTGGCTGCTCGGCGGGGTGTCGCGACTGCGCGGCGAGGCTCATACGCCGGGCGACGAGCTGCGCTTTGCCGTGGCAGGGCCCGCCGTAACGGCGGTCGTCGCCGCCTGCTTCGCGGCGCTCGCGCTGCTGCTGCCGGCCTCGACACCCGCGACAATCCGCGCGCTGGTCGAATACCAGGTGCTCGTCAACGGCCTGCTGTTCGTCTTCAACATGATGCCCGCGTTCCCGCTCGACGGTGGCCGCGTGCTGCGCTCGCTGCTGTGGCGGCGCAGCGGCGACATCAGGCGCTCCACCGAGACGGCGGCGGGCATCGGCCGCGGCTTTGGATATCTTCTGATCGCGCTCGGCGGGCTCGAGTTCCTGGCCGGAGCTCCCGAGGGGCTGTGGCTGGCGTTGATCGGCTTCTTCATCGTCGCTGCGGCCGGTCAGCAGGCGGTCGGCGCGCAGGTCCAGGCTGCACTGTCGGGGGTGCGGGTCCGTGAGCTGATGTCGGCCCCGGTCGTCAGCATCCCCGCGCGGCTGTCCGTTGGGCAGGCCGGCAGGGACTTCTTCCTGGCCCATCGCTTCACCTCGTTTCCCGTCGTGGACGAGCAGGGTCGCGCGCTCGGGCTTTTCAGCCTCGCCCAGATCGAGGCGCTCACGCCGGGGCAGCGCGAGCAGCGGCAGGTGGCCGAGCTCGCCGAGCGCGACCCCGCGTTGATCGTGGGCGAAGATGATGACGTCGCCGGCATGCTCGAGCGGCCCGCCTTTGCGCGCGTCGGCCGGGCCGCGGTCGTGGACGATCAAGGCCGCCCCGTGGGCCTGCTCTCGATCACCGACGTGCAGCGCGCGCTGCGTGCCGCGCGGCTGCTCGATCGCCCGGCCGACGCAAACACGCCGACATCCGGCGGAAGCCGGCCCGCAGCTGCCGCCTGAGCGTCGCAGCGCTACGTTCCCGAAAGCGCCTTCAGCGGCGTCATGCGGGTCACCCTCCACGCCGGGTAGATGCCCCCGAGGACCCCGATGGCGACGCCGACGAGCAGCCCGCGTCCGAGCCCCCAGGCTGTGACCGACGGCGAGACGTACGTGCTCACGCCGAGCGCCTTGACCAGCAGGCCGGCGCCGATGACGCCGAAGAGCAGACCGACGGCTGCACCGACGATGCTGAGCGCGACCCCTTCTCCGAAGATCAGGGATGCCACGCGCGCAGGCGCCCAGCCGACCGTGCTCAGCAGGCCGAGCTCGCGCTGGCGCTCGGTGATCGACATCGCCATCGTGTTGGCGACGCTGATCGCGCCGACGATCAGCGCGATCACGACGATCACCAGGATCGCCTTGGAGATGAGCGTGCCGTTGGCGCCGGCACGGAGCGCCTGCTGTGGGTCGCTGATCACCTGCGTGCCCGGGAAGGAGGCTTCGATGCTCTTCGTTGCGTTGCTCGCTCGGACGCCCGGCGCGAGTTCGACCTCGACGCTCGTCTCCTCGCCCGGCCGTCCCGTCAGCTGCTGGGCCGCCGGCAGCGAGAGCACCGCACCCGAGTCCTCGAAGAGGATGCCGGAGTGGTAGATGCCGGCGACCCGATAGACGTGCCCTTTGACCGTAAGCGAGCTGCCGGGTTGCAGATGCTGTTGCGCCGCCAGGCGATCGCCGAGCAGGATCGTGTTCGGTTCCGCGAGCGTGCGGCGACCGGCGATCATCACGAGACTGTCCGTGAAGAAGCCGTCGGGTTCCGCGCCGAACACGATCGCCGCGGGCTGGGGCTTCACCGCTTCGACGATCAGCAGCAGCGGCGTCGCCCGCGAGACGTCATGCTGGGCGGCCAGCCGCCCCACCATCGCGGCCGGCAGGATCGACGCGGTCGGGTCCGAGACGCCCGCCTGGAATACGCCGAGGCCGGAGCCGCCGAGGTGGACGAACCCGGCGGCGGTCTGCTTGAGCCCCTGCGTGAAGGACAGCAGTGCGACGATCGTCGCAACCCCGACGGCGATGCCCGAGGCGGTGAAGATGCTGCGAGCCGGTCGCCGCAGCAGGTTGGTCGTGATTATCGCGAGCATCGCTCGTCAGGCGCCCCTCTAGCGCTGGTAGAGCGCCGGCTCGGCCGAGCGGATCTCCCCGTCGACGAGTGTAACCGTGCGGTCTGCACGGTTTCCAACCGAGCGGTCGTAGCTGACGATCAGCAGCGTCATGCCGAGGCGGTCGCGCAGGCGGAAGAGCAGATCGAGCACGCGCTCGGAGGTGGTCGAGTCGAGCGCTCCGGTGGGCTCGTCGGCGAGCAGCAGGCGTGGTTCGTTGACAAGCGCTCGAGCGACGGCCACGCGCTGGCGCTCTCCGCCGGAGAGCTCCGACGGGAGGTGCTCGGCGCGGTCGGCGAGCCCGACCTCCTCCAGCAGTGACAGCGCTCGCGCGCGACGCTCGCTGCGGCGCACCGCGCCCCCGATCAGCGGGACTTCCACGTTGGCGCGGGCGGACAGCGATTCCAGCAGCAGATGCGTCTGAAAGACGAAGCCGACGATCTCGCGGCGAGCGCGGGCGGGGTGCGGCTGCTTCCACAACGCCTGCCCGTCGATCAGGATCTCGCCCGCGTCGGGCTGTGCCAGGCCGCCTATCAGCGCCAGCAGCGTGCTCTTGCCGGAGCCCGAGCGCCCCGTGATCGCCACCACCTCGCCGGGCTTGACGTGCAGCGAAACCCCGCGCAGCGCGCTCACCCGCCCGAAGCCCTTCCTCACTTGCTCGGTGATGACCTCCGCGCCCGCCGGGACGCTCACCTGGTGACCTGCACCTTGTAGTCGAGGTTGATGGTGCTCGCTCCGGAGACGATCACCGCGCGGAACGTCAGCGGGTAGCCGACCGCTGAGGCCGGCCACAGGAACACGTCGGAGAAATGCCCGGTGAACGTGTAGTGAGAGCGCCGCGCGACGACCTGGCCGGCGAACAGGTACTCGTAGGAGACGCTCGCGCCGGCCGGGTGCCCTTCGCGAGCGACGGTGAAGCTGATCGGCCAGTGCCGGTTGACCTTCGGATTGTGGGTGGCGGCGTGCAGCGTCGCGGTCACACCGCCGGCCGAGGCGCTGAGCGTGTTGGCCGTGCTCGCCGTCGCCGTGGCGGTCTTCTGCCCGCTGGAGGCGCCCGGCGAGGATGGCGACGGCACGGCGGTCGAGGATCGCGTCGACGTCTGGCCGGAGGAACCGCCGCAGGCGGAAAGGGTCAGCACGCCGGCCGTCAGAAGGGTGAGTGGGCGAGAGAACCCGCGCGCGCTGGCCGCCGCCCCTCTCGCGTTCATGCGGCCAACGTTAACAAGCTCGCTGGCGGCGGGCTCAGCACGCTCGCCGCCGGCGGGCTCAGCGGACTCGGTGGCGGGCTCAGCGTGGCGGCGTGCTGCGGAGCCCCGCGCTGCGCTCGCGCTGCAACTGCTGTATTCGCTCCAGCAGCCTGCGGTTCTCGAGACGCAGTTCGGCTGCCGCCCGGCGGGCGCTCGTGAGCTCTCGGGCGAAGACCGGAACGACCGTGCGCATGTTGGCCAGACGCTCGAGCGTGTCCTCTTGACCGCCGGCCTCGACGCTCGGCTGCGGCCCCTCCACGCTTAGCCGCTCCACCAACCTGCCGCGGGCCAGTCGCGACGGCGGTGAGGCTGTTGACTGGACAGGCATTGTGACCTCTCCGTATCAGTTCAAAGGACGAAACCGATAATCCCGCGCGTGCGCCGCGCGCACATCCGCAGACGCCACTGAGCGCTCTTCGGGTTTACCGCACGCCCACCGGGCGTCGTCCTGGATTCATCCGCCGCCGGCGCCGGCCGCGCTCAACGACCTGGCCGCGCGGGCGCGCGCGAATCGCGGCGGGCGGCGTCCAGCAACACCCGCTGCTCGGCGGCCGCAATCAGCCGCCGGGTGCGGTCGACCGCGTCGACGCTGACGGAGATGTTGTCGATACCGAGACGGACCAGCAGCTCGGCATACTCGGCGTGCACCGAGGGCGCCTGCCCGCAGATCGAGGTCTGCAGGCCGAGCTCGCGGGCCCGCGGGATCAGCTGGCCGAGATAGTCGACCACGGCCGGGTCGCGCTCGTCGAAGGTCGCTGCGAGCACCTCTGAGTCGCGGTCCGCTCCCAGCATCAGCTGCGTGAGGTCGTTTGAGCCGATCGAGATGCCGGCGATGCCGAGCCTGGCGTAGCGCTCCAGGTTGAACAGCACGGATGGCACCTCGGCCATCACCCACAGCTCGAAGTTGGGTCGCTCGAGCAGCCCGGACTCGGCCACGAGCGCCCGGCAGCGCTCGAGCTCGGAGGCGGTGCGCACGAACGGCAGCATCACGTGGAAGTTCTCGTGCCCGGCGTCCCAGACGCGGCGCACCGCCCGCATCTCGAGCGCGAAGACCTCGGGCTCCATCACGTAGCGCAGAGCGCCCCGGAAGCCGATCATCGGGTTGGCCTCCTCCGGCTCGAAGCGCTCGCCCCCGCGCAGGTTGCGGAACTCGTTGGTGCGGAAGTCGGTCGTGCGATAGGTCACCGGTCTGGGGCTGAAGCCCGCGGCGAACGTGGTGAGCGCCTCGGCCATCCGCCCGATGAACTCATCGCTCTTGCCCTCCTCGATCAGCTGCTTGGGGTGAGTCCCGTCGAGCGCCTCGATGAGCATCAGCTCGGCCCGCAGCAGGCCCACGCCGTCGACCTCCATCGCCGCCGTTTCATCGACCTGGGAGGGCTCGGAGAGGTTCACGAGCAGCCGCGTGGCCGTCGCCGGGACGGCGACCGCGACACCGCCGGGGGCGCCTGCACCGACCGTCGCGGGCGCGTGCGCCGGCTCCGCCGGGGCGGCGCCCTCCAGCACCGTTCCGTGCGTGGCGTCGACAGTCACGATCTCGCCGTCGCGGAGCCTCTTGGTCGCTTCGCCGGTACCGACAACGCAGGGGATGCGCAGCTCGCGCGAGACGATCGCCGCGTGACAGGTCATCCCGCCGGAATCGGTGACGATCGCCGCAGCCTTGCGCATGAGCGGCACCCAGTCGGGCGTGGTCATGTGCGTGACGAGCACTTCGCCGTCGTGGAAGGCCGAGGTGTCGTGAGGGTCCTTGAGCAACCGCACGCTGCCGCTGGCGCTTCCCGGGGCGGCGCCGAGGCCGCGCACCAGCACCTCGCTCGGAGCGTGCTCGGGAGCGACGATCGTCGTGATCGGGCGGCTCTGCAGCATCCACACGCCGCCGTCGGGGGCGAAAGACCACTCGGTGTCCTGCGGGGTGCCGTAGTGCTCTTCGATCGCCAGCCCGAGCTCCGCCAGGCGGATGACCTCGGCATCGTCGAGGACCGCCTGCATGCTCTCGCTCGCGTCCAGCTCGCGCGTCAGCGTGCCGCCGCCCTCGGCCGGTTCGATCACGAGCTCCTTCGGCCTGACAGAGCGCGTGGTGATGGCCAGGTCGCCCTTGCGGACCACATAGCGATCGGGCGAGACGCTGCCCGAGACGACGGCCTCGCCGAGGCCGAAGGAGCCCTCGATCACGAGGTGATCGCGCTCGCCGGTCGAGGGATCCACCGTGAACATCACCCCTGCGCGGGTGGAAGGGATCTGCGCCTGCACGACCACGGCGATGTCCATGTCGGCCTGGCTGAACCCGCGCTGCCCGCGATAGTAGATCGTGCGAGCTCCGAACAGCGAGCCCCAACAGCGTTTGACGGCGTCCACAACCGCGTCGGCGCCGCGGGTGTTCAGGTAGGTTTCGTTCATGCCCGCGAACGACGCCGAAGCGGTGTCCTCGGCCGTCGCCGAGGAGCGAACCGCAACCGGCGCGTCGGCGTCGGCGCCCGCGAGCTCCAGGTAGGCGGAGACGATCGCCTCGCGCAGCGCCGGCGGCATGTCGGCATCGAGCACGGCCTGGCGGGACGCCGCCGAGGCCGCCTCCAGGGCGGCGCCGTCCTCCACGTCGACTTCGGCCAGGATCTCATTGAGGCGGTTGCGCACGCCGGACTCCTCGCAGTACAGCGCGTAGGCCGGTGCGCCGACGACGAACCCGGCTGGGACCGGCAGCCCGGCGCGCGTCAGCTCGCCGAGGTTCGCGCCCTTGCCCCCAGCGTAGGCGACGTCGTCCTTGCTCAGATCGGAGAACGGCCGCGTAAACGCGAGCGCTGCTGCTGTGGTCGGCATATCGCACCCTCCCGCTCGGTGACTGTTGTCATGCTCGCACCTTCCCGCTCCCGCGCGCCTGTGCCATCCGTGTGGAGCCGTCGAGGGCCGGGGCTAGTTGCGGCCGGGTGCTGCGGCATTTCACGGATGTCCGCGGGAGGTGGCGTGTCAGCATCCTGGCTGAGGCCCTCATCTGAGACAAGTAAAGACAGGAAAGGCCGCGTCGATGAGTTCGCTCACGGCCCCGATCGATCCCGCCGAGCCAGGCCGCGGAGAGCAGACGGATCCCGCGCTGCTGGCTGCGCTGGCTGATCCGGCGTTCTACGGCGCCGCCCCCCCGGTGGAGGTGCACGAGACGCACGCCTCGTGGGTGTTCCTCGCGGGCGAGCGCGCCTACAAGGTCAAGAAGCCGCTCGCCCTCGGCTTCCTGGACTACAGCACGCTCCCGCGCAGGCTCTCCGCCTGCCGCGAGGAGGTGCGCGTCAACCGCGAGCTCGCTCCCGGCATCTACCTCGGCGTGCGCGCGATCGTCAGGACCGCGACCGGGTTCGAGCTCGCGCCCGAGCGCGCGCGGGGGGCGCTCGAGTACGCCGTCGAGATGCGCCGATTCTGCGAGGCGGACACGCTTGCCGGGTTGATCGCAGCGGGGTCGCTGACGCCGGCGCACCTCCGTGCGGTCGCGCTCCGACTGGCGGCATTTCACCGCACGGCTCCCACGGTGCCCGGGGGCGGCGCCGCGGACGTGCTCGGCATGTTCCAGCAGAACGTTCGCGAGCTCGCCGAGGTCGCTCGCCCCCTGGGATGGCAGCCGGCGCCGGTGGGGGCGTTCGCGGAGGCGTTCGTGCGCGCGCACGAAGACGAGATCGAGCAGCGCATGCGGGCGGGATGGGTCCGCGACGGTCACGGCGACCTGCGCTGCGAGCACGTCCTCGCCGTGCCCGTCGTGCGCGTCGTGGACCGCGTGGAGTTCGACGCGGCGCTGCGCCACACCGACGTCGCCTGCGACCTGGCGTTCCTGGCGATGGATCTGGAGGCGTGCTCGCAGCGCTGGGCCGCGGTCGAGCTGACGTCTGCCTACCGCGAGGACGGCATCGATCCGGGAAGCGAGGCGCTGCAGGCCTTCTATGCGGCCCACCGCGCCCTGGTCCGCGCCAAGGTCGCGCTGATCGCCGCAGGCGAGTGCGACGGCGATGCCGCCGCGCCGCAGCTCGCCCGCGCGCGCGAGCTGTGGGATCTCGGCCAGCTGCTGTGCTGGCGCGCGCGGGCGCCCGTGGCGCTCGTCGTCTGCGGGCCGTCCGCCAGCGGCAAGTCGACGCTCGCCGCAGAGCTCGGGCGGCGCTCGGGACTGGCGGTCATCTGCTCGGATGCCATGCGCAAGTCGGCGGCGGGCCTGACCGTCACCGAGCGCGCAGCCCCCGAGCATTACAGCGAGCAGTTCACGCGCCTCACCTACGCGCGCCTCGGCGACGCGGCGCGTGCCGCGCTCGAGCGCGAGCACGGGGTGATCGTCGACGCGAGCTGCCGCACGCGCGAGGAGCGCGCGCTGCTGCTGAACGGCCTCTGCCAGCCCGGTCTGACCCGTCTTCTGGTGCGTTGCAGGGTGCCGCTCGAGGTGGCGCTCGAGCGGGCCGCACGGCGCATGCACGACCCGGGCCGGGTGTCCGATGCCACCCCGGAGATCGTGGCCGAGCAGAATCGCTGCTTCCAGGAGCCCGAGGAGGTCGACCCGGCGACGCTGCTGGTGCTCGATGCCGAGCTGGCGCTCGATGCGCAGGTCGCCGAGGTGATCCGCGCGCTCGACCGCCTGCTCGCCGGCGGCGCCGGCGCGCGCGAGCCGCGATCTCCGTAGTAAGTGGCACCTCGGCGGGGAGAAGCCACCGATGTCCGGCCCGCTGCGCGCGGGCACGCTTGATGCACTGGCGCCGCTACTTCGAATCACGCCCCCACAGCACGAACCATTGGAGACCGAGACCATGGCAACAACCGAGCAATCCACGACCTTCGAGGCACCGGGACGCCCGGGCAGCCCCGTGCAGATCAAAACGCGGTATGAGAACTTCATCGGCGGACAGTGGGTCGCGCCGATCAACGGCGAGTATCGCGACAACCTCACCCCGGCGACCGGCGAGCCGATCTGCGAGATCGCCCATTCCGGCGCCCAGGACATCGAGCTGGCGCTCGACGCGGCGCACGCCGCCAAGGACGCCTGGGGAGAGACGTCCGCCACCGAGCGCTCGAAGGTCCTCAACGCCGTGGCAGATGCGATCGAGGAGAACCTCGAGATGCTCGCGGTGGCCGAGAGCTGGGAGAACGGCAAGCCGGTGCGCGAGACGCTCGCCGCCGACATCCCGCTCGCAGCCGACCACTTTCGCTACTTCGCGGATGTGATCCGCGGCGAGGAGGGCCGGATCTCCGAGATCGACAAGGACACCGTCGCCTACCACTTCTCCGAGCCGCTCGGCGTTGTCGGGCAGATCATCCCGTTCAACTTCCCGCTGCTGATGGCGGCCTGGAAGATCGCTCCGGCGCTTGCCGCCGGCAACTGCACCGTGGTCAAGCCGGCGTCGCCGACGCCGTGGTCGATCCTCAAGCTCGCCGAGGTGATCGAGGACATCGTTCCCCCGGGCGTGCTGAACATCGTCAACGGCCCCGGCGCGGAGACCGGCAAGGCGCTCGCCTCCAACAAGCGGATCGCAAAGATCGCCTTCACCGGCGAGACGGTCACCGGCCGGCTGATCATGCAGTACGCCGCCCAGAACATCATCCCCTCGACCACCGAGCTCGGCGGCAAGTCGCCGAACATCTTCTTCGAGGATGTGATGGCGGCCGACGACGAGTTCCTGGACAAGGCCGTGGAGGGTCTCGTGCTGTACGCGTTCAACAAGGGCGAGGTCTGCACCTGCCCATCGCGCGCGCTGATCCAGGAGTCGATCTACGACGAGTTCATGGCCCGCTGCCTGGAGCGCATTCGCGCGATCAAGCAGGGCCATCCGCTCGATCAGAGCACGCAGCTGGGCGCGCAGAACTCGCTCTCCCAGCTGGAGAAGATCGAGGGCTACGTGCAGATCGGCCGCGAGGAGGGCGCCGAGCTGTTGATCGGCGGGGAGCGCAACATGCTCCCGGGCGAGCTCGCCGGCGGCTACTACTACGCGCCGACGGTGTTCAAGGGCAGCAACGACATGCGCATCTTCCAGGAGGAGATCTTCGGCCCGGTGCTGGCGGTGACCACCTTCAAGGATGAGCACGAGGCCCTGCAGATCGCAAACGACACGCTCTACGGCCTCGGCGCCGGCGTGTGGAGCCGCGACGGCTCGCGCGCGTTCAGGATGGGTCGCGCGATCAAGGCGGGGCGCGTGTGGACGAACTGCTACCACCTCTACCCGGCGCACGCCGCGTTCGGCGGCTACAAGGTCTCCGGGGTGGGGCGCGAGAACCACAAGATGATGCTCGAGCACTACTCGCAGACGAAGTGCCTGCTGGTCAGCTACGACAAGAACCCGATGGGGTTCTTCTAGGCCGCACAGGCAGTTCCATGGCAGAGGCGAGCGTGACCGCGACCGACGAGGCGATCGAGGCGATCGAGCGTCTGCGTGCCGAGCACGGTCCGCTCGCCTTCTTCCAGTCCGGCGGCTGCTGCGACGGCAGCCTCCCGATCTGCCTGAAGGACGGGGAGCTGCCGCCCGGCTCACAGGACGAGCTGCTCGGGCGGATCGCGGGCGCGCCCTTCTACGTGGACTCCGAGCAGTACGCGCGCTGGGGTCGCCCGAGCTTCCTGCTCGACCTGCGCCCGGGAGCCGCGGAGGGCTTCTCGCTGTCGCTCCCGGACGCTCACTTCGTGACCCGTCCGGCCTCCTAGCGTGCCGGGCGCGTCTCGCCCGGTCGGGGCCGTGCGTGCCCGCGTTGCAGCCGGCCGCGGCGCGCGGGACAATGACTGAGCATGGTTCATTCGGGCAGCTACACGCTGGAGCGCGAGGAGTTCGATGCGCTCTTCGCGGCGCTTCATCGTCGCGGCTACACCGTGCTCGGCCCGACCGTGCGCGATCGCGCGATCGTCTACGACGAGATCGCCTGCTGCGCCGAGCTGCCGATCGGCTGGACCGACGAGCAGGAGGGTGGCCACTACCGCCTGCGCCGCCGCGACGATGAGGCGCTGTTCGGCTACAACGTCGGCCCGCACTCATGGAAGCGCTATCAGCTGCCGCCCGAGGTGCGCCTGTGGCGCGCGCGGCGCGAACCCGATGGCGGGCTGGGCGAGCTGCGCGAGGCTCCGCGCGAGGCTCCGCGCTACGCCTTCCTGGGCGCCCGCTCGTGCGAGCTGCACGCGATGGGCATCCTCGAGCACGTGCTGCTCGGCGGCACGCGCCCGGACCCGCTCGACCGCGACCGCCTGCAGGACGTCTTCATCGTGGCCGTTCAGTGCACGCAGGCCGGCAACACCTGCTTCTGCCTCTCGATGGACACCGGACCGACGGCCGACAGCGGCTACGACATCGCGCTCACCGAGGTGCTCGAGGATGCTCGGCACTACTTCGTGCTCGACGTGGGCAGCGAGCGCGGAGGCGATCTGCTGGCCGAGCTGCCACACACCGGCGCCGGCCCGCACGAGCAGCGTGCGGCCAGCAGCGCCCACGCCCGGGCGGCCTCACAGATGGGCCGGGAGCTCGACGTCAGCGACATCAGGGAGCTGCTCTACCGCAACTACGAGAACCCCCGCTGGGAGGAGGTCGCCGAGCGCTGCCTTTCATGCGGCAACTGCACGATGGTCTGTCCGACGTGCTTCTGCACGAGCGTCGAGGACGTGACCGACCTAGCCGGCGAGCACATCGAGCGCCATCAGCGCTGGGACTCATGCTTCACGGTCGACTACTCCCACATCCACGGCGGCGCGGTGCGCGGCTCGACGCGCTCGCGCTATCGCCAGTGGATGACGCACAAGCTCGCCACCTGGATCGACCAGTTCGGCAGCTCCGGCTGCGTCGGCTGCGGACGCTGCATCACCTGGTGTCCGGTCGGGATCGACATCACCGAGGAGGCGCGCGCGATCAGGGACAGCGAGGCTCACCATGATGCGCACGCTTGAGCAGCTGATCGAGGCCTCGCCCGTGTTCGCGGGACTTGGTGAGGAGCAGCTGGCCGTGATCGCCGGGTGCGCGGTCAATGAGCGCTTCGCCGCCGGCGAGCAGCTCTTCCGCGAGGGCGACCCGGCCGACCGCTTCTTCCTGCTGCGCGAGGGCGCCGTCGCGCTCGGGGTCGATGCTCCCGGCTGGGGCGAGCTGACCATCGAGACGCTCCATGCGGGCGAGGTGGTCGGCTGGTCGTGGCTGTTCGAGCCCTACCGCTGGCAGTTCGACGGCCGCGCGAGCGAGCCGACGCGCGCGGTGGCCTTCGACGGCGCCTGCCTGCGCGGCAAGTGCGAGGCCGACCACGAGCTCGGTTATCAGCTCATGCGGCGCTTCGCGGCGTCGATGACCGAGCGCCTGCAGGCGACGCGGCTGCAGCTGCTGGACATCTACGGCCATGCTCGAACAGGCTGAGGCGCCGGGCTTCGAGCCCGGGCCGATGGCGCCGGCGCCGTTTGCGCTGATCGCCAAGCGCCAGGACACCGCCGACACCTGGACGCTCGAGCTGGAGCCGCGAGCCGGCGCCGCGTTCGCGTTCGCTCCCGGGCAGTTCACGATGATCTCGGCGTTCGGCACGGGCGAGGTGCCGATCTCGATCAGCGGCGACCCCGCCGGCGAAGGTCCGCTGGTGCACACCGTGCGCGCCGTCGGCCTGGCCACGCAGGCGATCTGCCACGCGCGTCCGGGGGAGGTGCTCGGTGTGCGCGGCCCCTTCGGGCGTGCCTGGCCGGTGGCCGAGCTCGAGGGGGCCGATGTGCTCGTCGTCGCGGGAGGCATCGGGCTTGCCCCGCTGCGGCCCGCGATCCTCGCCCTGCTGGCTCGCCGCGAGCGCTACGGGCGCCTGCTGCTGCTCTACGGTGGGCGCTCCCCGGAGCAGCTTCTATATCCGGGCGAGCTGAAGGAGTGGACCGCGCGCGGCCTGGAGGTCGCGGTCACCGTCGACAGTGCCGGCCCCGAGTGGATTGGCCACGTCGGTGTCGTCCCGCAGCTCGTGCGTCGCGCGCGGTTTGAGGCCACCAGCGCGGTTGCCCTGCTGTGCGGTCCGGAGGTAATGATGCGCTTCGCCGTCGCGGCGCTCGCTCGTAGCGGCGTGGGCAGCGAGCGCATCTACGCTTCGATGGAGCGGAACATGCAGTGCGGGATCGGGCTCTGCGGGCACTGCCAGCTCGGACCGACCCTCGTCTGCCGCGACGGGCCGGTGTACCGCTGGAGTGAGCTCGAGCGGTGGCTGGCGATCAGGGAGCTGTGATGGACGCGCCGCGCAAGCAGACCCTTGCCGTGTGGAAGTTCTCCTCCTGCGATGGCTGTCAGCTGAGCCTGCTCGACTGCGAGGATGAGCTGCTGATGCTGGCCGATCGCCTGGAGATCGCCTACTTCCTGGAGGCCACCAGCGCCACCGTGCAGGGTCCCTACGACGTCTCGATCGTCGAGGGCTCGATCACCACGCCCCACGACGCCGAGCGCATCCAGGAGGTGCGCCGCAGCTCGCGCGCTCTGATCACGATCGGCGCCTGCGCGACCGCGGGCGGGATCCAGGCGCTGCGCAACTTCGCCGACGTCGCGGACTTCACCTCGATCGTCTATGCCTCGCCGGACTTCATCAGCACGCTCGCCACCTCGACGCCGATCAGCGCCCACGTGCCCGTCGACTTCGAGCTCAACGGCTGCCCGATCAACAAGGGCCAGCTGCTCGAGGTGATCTCAGCGCACCTCGCCGCGCGCCGGCCGCGCGTGCGCGCCCACAGCGTGTGTGTGGAGTGCAAGAGACGCGGGACGGTCTGCGTGATGGTCGCGCACGGCACGCCCTGCCTGGGCCCCGTCACCCACGCAGGCTGCGGCGCGATCTGCCCCGCATACGACCGCGGCTGCTACGGCTGCTACGGCCCGATGGAGGCGCCCAACACCCCCGCGCTGAGCGCGGGCATGGGGCAGCTCGGCTCCGAGGAGATCGATCTCGTGCGCGTCTACCGCACCTTCAACGCCGGCGCCGGCCCCTTCCGCGAGGCGAGCGAGGCCCACGAGCAGGCCGGACCGCACCGATGAGCGACCTCGCCGGCACGCCGCCGAGCGGCGACGGCGAGCCGCGCGCGCGCACGCGCGTGATCCGCACCGACTATCTCGCCCGGGTAGAGGGCGAGGGAGCGATGTACGTCAGGCTCGAAGGCGAGACCGTCGCCGAGGTCAAGCTGCGCATCTACGAGCCGCCGAGGTTCTTCGAGGCGCTGTTGCGCGGCCGGGACTTCACCGAGGCGCCGGACATCACCGCCAGAATCTGCGGCATCTGCCCGGTCGCATACCAGATGAGCGCCGTGCGGGCGATGGAGGACGCCTGCGGCGTGGCGATCGACGCCGGCCCGCTGCGCGATCTACGCCGGCTGCTCTACTGCGGCGAGTGGATCGAGAGCCACAGCCTGCATGTCTACATGCTCCACGCGCCGGACTTCCTCGGCTACGCGGGGGCGGTGGAGATGGCGCGCGACCATCGCGAGATCGTCGAACAGGGGCTGCAGATGAAGAAGGCCGGGAACGCCCTCATGGCCCTGGTCGGGGGACGCGAGGTGCATCCCATCAACGTGCGCGTCGGGGGCTTCTACCGCGTGCCGCGCCGCGCGGAGCTGGGGACGCTCACAGAGCCGCTGGCACGTGCGCGCGAGACGGCGCTCGCGACCGTTCGCTGGGCGGCGAGCCTGCCGTTCGCGGATGTCGAGTGCGCCCACGAGCTGGTCGCGCTGTCGGAGCCCGGCGCCTACCCGATCGACCGCGGTCGCATCGTCTCCGACGGCGGCATCGACATCGGGCCAGGAGAGTTCGACGAGCACTTCCGCGAGGAGCAGGTCGAGCACTCAAACGCGCTGCACGCGCGCATCCGCGAGCGCGGCTCATATCTCGTCGGGCCGCTCGCGCGCTACGCGCTCTCATCCCAGGCGCTGCGACCGCTCGCGCGGGAGGCGGCGCTGCAAGCCGGCCTCGGGCCGATCTGCCGCAACCCCTTCCAGAGCATCGTCGTGCGCGCGGTCGAGCTCGTGCAGGCGTGCGACGAAGCGCTCGCGATCATCGAGGGCTACGAGGAGCCCGACGCCCCCGCGGTCGAGGTGATCCCGCGGCGCGCGATCGGGTTCGGAGCAACCGAGGCCCCCCGCGGCCTGCTCTATCACCGCTATGAGATCGACGAGGACGGCACCATCCTCGATGCCAGGATCGTGCCGCCCACCTCCCAGAACCAGCTGGTGATCGAGGAGGACCTGCGCGCGGTCGTCGAACGCGGGCTCGATCTCCCCGACGAGCAGCTCGCGCTGCGCTGCGAGCAGACGATCCGCAACCACGATCCCTGCATCTCCTGCGCAACCCATTTCCTGGCACTGACCGTCGAGCGTGGCTGAGGTCGGGCCCGCGCAGGCAGCGCCCGGGCGCGCCGGGGCGGTGTCCGGGCCGGCGCGTGCGGGGACGGGGCCGGCGCGGGCGGGGACGGGGGCGGCGCGGGCGGCGACGGGGGCGGCGACGGGGCCGGTGCGGGAACACCGCGCGGTGGTCGTGATCGGGGTCGGCAATCCGCTGCGCCACGACGACGCCGCAGGGCTCGAGGTGGCGCGCCGCGTGCAAGCGCGAGCCGGCGCCGCCGGCATTGCCGTGTGCGAGCAGGCCGGAGAGTCGCTCGGACTGCTCGAGCAGTGGGAGGGCCACGACGCGGTCGTGCTCGTGGACGCCACCCACTCGGGGGCGGCGCCCGGCACGATCCAGCGCATCGACGCCTCAGCGGAGCCGCTCCCCGCGCCGCTGTCGAGCTCCTCCTCGACGCATGCGGTCGGGATCGGCGACGCGATCGAGCTGGCCAGAGCGCTGGGGCGCCTGCCGCCGCGCGTCGTCCTCTACGGCCTCGAGGGCCGCCGCTTCGATTCCGGGAGCGGGCTCTCAGCGCAGGTGCAGGCGGTCATCGACCCGCTCGCCGACGCGGTGCTGGGCGAGGCCCGCGAGCTGGCGCTCCGCGGCTGAGAGACGGGCCATCAGGCGCGTCGCGGCGTTCGCGGCGCCGCTCCGCGGGCGGCGAGCCGCGCTGCGGCGATCGCCGCCTGACCGTAGGCAATCGCGCCGTCGTTGGGCGGCAGCGCCCGCGGGATCAGCAGGCGCAGGTCGCGGCCGGCCAGCGCCTCGGCGCAGCGCGTGAGCAGCAGGCGATTCTGAAAGACCCCGCCGGCGAGGACCGCGGTCCGCACGTCGTGTCGCTGGGCCAGCAGCGCGAGCGCACGCGCTGTCGCCTCGGCGAGGCCGTTGTGGAAGCGCGCGCTCACGAGCGCCGCGGAGGTCCCGGCCGCGAGGTCCGCGATGATCGCGCGAACCGTCTCGCGCGGGTCGAGCACCAGCGGCTCGCTCTGCACCAGCGCCAGCGGGTAGGCGCCCCGCTCGTCCGGCGCGGCGACGGTCTCGAGCTCGGCTGCGGCGCGACCCTCCTCGCGCGCGCTCGTGCGGATCCCGCAGAGCGCGGAGACGGCGTCGAACAGACGCCCGGCACTGGAGGTCAGCGGCGAGGCCAGCCCGCTGCGGGCCAGGGCCGCGACCTGCTCCCAGCGACGCTCCTGCACACTGCCGACGAGCCGTGACGGCAGCGGCGCCTCGCCGTCCAGCGCGGCAACCAGCCACGCGCACGCCATCCGCCAGGGCTCGCGCGCCGCCGCGTCCCCGCCGGGGAGGCGCACGGGATACAGGTGTCCGGCGCGCTGCGCCCGCTCGAGGCCGCCGGCGAGCAGCTCGCCGCCCCAGATCGTCCCGTCCTCGCCGAGGCCCGCGCCGTCATAGATCGCGCCGATCGCGGGTCCGCGCTCGCCGTGCTCGGCGAGCACGGCCGCGAAATGGGCGTGGTGATGCTGGACGCCGATCAGCTCGACGCCCTCGCGCTGGCGGGCGTATCCGGTCGAGAGGTAGTCGGGATGCAGGTCGTGGACCAGCGTCTGCGGCGCGACCGCGAAGAGCGCTTCGAAGTGTCCGATCCCCGCGCGGAAGGAGCGCAGGGTCTCCCAGTTCTTCAGGTCCCCGACGTGCGGCCCGACCCATGCGCGCGAGCCCTTCGCCAAACAGAACGTGCTCTTGAGCTCCGCCCCGCACGCGAGCAGCGGCGGCGCGGGCACGGGCAGGCCGAGGCTCGCGGGCACGTACCCGCGCGAGCGGCGCAGCAGCAGCGGGCGCCTGCCGGGCAGCGATCGCGCGACGGAGTCATCGGCGCGAACGTGGACCGCGCGATCGTGGACGAGCAGCGCGTCGGCGATCGGCCCGAGCCGCCTGAGCGCGTCGTCGTCCTCGTGGGCGATCGGCTCATCGTGCACGTTCCCGCTCGTCATCACGAGCGTCGCGGCCGCGTCGGCGAGCAGCAGGTGGTGCAGCGGCGTGCTGGGCAGCATCACCCCGAGGTCCGCCAAGCCGGGCGCCACGGCCGCAGCGACGCGCGCGCCGGGCCGGCGGCGGGCGATCACGATCGGGCGCTCGCGAGCGCTCAGGAGCTCGAGCTCTGCCGCGGAGAGCGACACGAGCTCGCCCAGGGCGGCCGTGTCGAGCACCATCAGCGCGAACGGCTTCTCGTCGCGGTGCTTTCGCGCACGCAGCTCGGCGACCGCGCGCTCGTCGTCGGCGCGGCACGCGAGGTGGTAGCCGCCGACGCCCTTGACGGCGAGGATCCGCCCGGCCGCGAGCTCGGCTGCCGCGGCGGCGATCGGATCCGCGCCACCGCGACCGTGCGCCCCGTCGCGTCGATGAGGCGCACGGCGGGCCCGCACGCGGGACACGCGTTCGGCTGGGCGTGGAAGCGCCTGTCTGGCCGGGTCCTCGTACTCGGCCAGGCAGGCCGCGCACTGCGTGAACGCAGCCATCGTCGTCCGCGGCCGGTCGTAGGGCACGCCGCGCACGATCGTGAAGCGCGGGCCGCAGTTGGTGCAGTTGATGAACGGATAGCGGTAGCGGCGGTCGTCGCGATCGAACAGCTCGCGCGAGGCAGTCGCCGCAGGTGCGCCGTGTCGGGCGAGACCTGGGCCGCGGCTTGGCCATCGCGCGCGCTTGCGAGGATCTGGAAGCCGCGCTCGCCGGTCGCCGCCAGCGGCGCAGCGCTCACCCGCTCGATCACCGCCAGCGGCGGCGACTCGCTCGGCCAGGCGCGCGAGGAAGCGCTGCAGCGCGCCGCGCTCGCCCTCGACCTCGAGCAGGACCCCGCGCTCGTCGTTGCGCACCCAGCCATCGAGCGTGTGCTCGCCGGCGAGCCGGTAGACGAACGGGCGAAAGCCGACGCCCTGCACGACGCCCTCGACTCTGCGCGCGCACCCGCGCCCGCGCGGGGGAGCTCACGCGGCCGGCCTCGACAAGCTCACGCAGCACGTGACAGGCGCTCGCCTGCGCCTCCTGGATGCGCGGAATGTGCTGCGAGCGGGTGATCAGGATGTGCTCGGCGAGGGCATCCTCCGCGATCTGCGCCGCCGTCGTAGCCGACCATCGCGATCGTCAGCAGACCCCGTCGGCGGCGCCTCGGCGAGCGCCTCGATCACATTGACCGAGCGACCGCTGGTGGAGATCGCGAGCAGGGCGTCGCCGGGGCGGCCTGGGCGATCAGCTGGCGGCGGAAGATCGCCTCGACGCCGATGTCGTTCGCGATGGCGGTGAGGATCGCGGTGTCCTCGGTGAGGTCGATCGCGCGGCGCGCCGGGAGCTCGCCGGGCGGCTCGCGCAGGTCGGCCACGACGTCCATCGCGTCCGTCGCCGAGCCGCCGTTGCCGAGCGCGAACAGCGTGCCGCCCGCGTCGAGCCGTGCCCGCAGCTCGCTCGCCGCGGCGATCATCGTGTCGCGCCCATCGCCGAGCGTCTGCGCCCGCAGCAGAGCGGTCTCGCGTGCCTTGAGCACGATCGAATGGCGCACGTCCTCGAGGACGCCCTCCAGGTCGCTCTCGCCCTCGGCGAGGAAGGGGTAGAGGAAGCTCGAAGCGCCGACGTCGTGCACGGGCGCGGCATCGCGCCCGGCGAGCAGGCCGCGGTGCTCGAAGAACACGTGCACGAGCTCCCACAGGACGTGGTAGGCCGTCTCGGTCAGCTCCTGGCGCACGAAGGGGTCGCCGACCGCCGGCGTGAGCTCCCACTCGGCGCCGATCGGCTCGAAGGCGACGTCAGGCAGCCGCGCCGGGCGGCCGCGGCGAGCGCCGCGGCGCTCGCCGCGTCGCGCCCGAAGACGATCGCGATATCGGCCGGCTCGGCTGTCAGCTCGACGCGCTCGCGCAGCGTCTCGCCGTCGCCCGTCAGCGCCAGCGCAGGCAGCGCCCGCTTGCCGACGATCACCGGGATGGACGAACTCGACCGCGACGTGGTGCGCGTCCGATCGCGCCTGCGGCGCGTGCCCAACGGCGAGCAGGCGCCCGCCGCGGGCGAAGCGCTCCGCGACGCGGTGACAGAGCCTCGCGAGTGGATCGGCTACCTCGGCGAAGAAGCGCTCGCTCGCATCCGTGCGCAGCGCGAGCAGCTCATCGACGCGTTCGCCCAGGCGCGCGCCGCGAGCGCGCCCGCTGGAGCGCTCGGTCCGCGCGGACAGGCCGCCGCTCATGCCGGCGGCGCGTCTGCGCGCGCCACCGCCTGGAGCCAGCCGGCGAAGGCATCGACGCCCTCGCCGGTGCGTGCGCTCAGGAGCATGTGCTCGACGCCGGGATTGACCCGGTCGAGGTTCTCGAGGAAGCGCTCGAGGGAATAGTCCAGGTGGGGCAGAAGGTCGATCTTGTTGATCACGACCAGCTCGCAGGTGCGGAACATGAGCGGGTACTTCAGCGGCTTGTCCTCACCCTCGGTGACGGCCGAGATCATCGCGCGCACATCCTCGCCGACCCGGAACTCGGCGGGGCAGACGAGGTTGCCGACGTTCTCGATAACCAGCAGATCGAGGTCCTCCAGGGTCAGCGCGCTCAGCGCCGAGCGGACCATGTTGGCGTCCAGATGGCACTCGCCGCCGAAGCCCGGGTCGGTGTTCAGCTGGGTGACCGGCACGTGCAGCGCCGACAGCCGATCCGCGTCATAGGAGCCCTGCACGTCGCCCTCGAGCACCCCGATGCGCACGCCGGCGAGCCCCTCGATGAGCACGCGCTCGAGCAGCGAGGTCTTGCCGGCGCCGGGCGCGCTCATCAGGTTCACGACGCGCACTCCCGCGCGGTCGAAGTCGGCGCGGTTCGCGCGCGCGATCGTCGCGTTCGCGTCGAGCACGTCCGTGGCCACCCTCACCTTGGTGCGATGCACGCCATCTCCTCCACTTCGATCCAATCGACACGCAGCTGATCGCCGTCGAGCACCGTCACATCTGCGCCGGCGCAACGCGGGCAGCGGAAGGAAAGCTCGGCGAGCTCCCACTCCTCACCACAGGCGCAGCGTAGCCGCGCCGGCGCCACTCGCGCGTGCAGCCGCGCGCCCTCGCAGGCGGTGCCGCGCGCGAGGATCGCGACATAGAAGCTGAGCGACTCGGGGACCACCTGGCGCAGCTCGCCGATCGTCACGTTGATGCCCAGCACGCGGCGCCCGGCCGCATGGTGCTCGGCCGTCTCCAGCAGCGCCCGGCTGATGGACAGCTCGTGCATCAGCAGATGCGCGGCAGCGGATCGCCCGCGAGCAGGTCCATCACGCGCCTGCCTCCAAAGGCCGTGTCCACGAGCACCATCCCCGGCGGCTCGAGCGCGATCTCGCCGATCTCGGCCGCATGCTCGCATCCGGGGACCGCGCGCAGCGCGGCCAGCGCGGCCTCGGCGGAGTGGGGCGCCACGAAGGCCACCAGCTTGCCCTCGTTGGCAACGTACATCGGATCGATCCCGAGCAGCTCGGCCGCGCCGGCGACCGCCGCGGCGACGGGCACATCGGCCTCGCGCACGATCGCCGCGACCCCGGATGCGCGCGCCAGCTCGTTCAGCACCGAGGCAACGCCGCCGCGGGTGGCGTCGCGCATGCAGTGCAGATCGCCACCGGCCGCGGCGAGCAGCGCGTCGGCCGCCGGCCACAGCGAGGCGGTGTCCGAGCGGATGTCAGCCTCCAGTGCGAACTCGTCGCGAGCGAGCATGACGGCCATCCCGTGCTCGCCGATCGGCCCGGAGACGAGGATGCGATCGCCCGGCCCGAGCCCCGTCGGCGAGAGCCGCGCGCGCGGATCGATCCGTCCGATCCCGGTCGTGCAGGCGTACATCTGGTCGGCGTGCCCGCGCTCGACCACCTTCGTGTCCCCGGCGATCACCTGCACGCCGGCAGCGGCGGCCGCGCGCGCGATCGCGTCGATCTCGCCGCGCAGGACCGTCGCGCTCAACCCCTCCTCCAGCACGAGCGAGAGCGTCAGCGCGAGCGGGCGCGCGCCGGAGACCGCGAGATCGTTGACCGTGCCGTTCACCGCGAGCTCGCCGATCGAGCCGCCCGGAAAGCGGATCGGCGTCACGACGAAGCTGTCGGTCGAGAGCGCCAGGCCGGTGCCGTCAACGGTCAGCCTCGCCGCGTCCCCCAGCGCCGCGAGCGCCTCGTTGCGCAGCGCCGGCAGCAGCAGGCCCTCGATCAGCGACTGCGACGCCTTGCCCCCGGCGCCGTGCGCCATCGTGATCTGCTCGTCGCGGAAACGCGCCTGCCGCGAGCGAGCCTGCTGCACGATCCCGAGAATCCGCTGCTCGCGCGTGGCCCCGCTCACACCGCAACCCCGCGCTCGCGCGTGTAGCGGCCGTAGGTGTAGTAGGCGGCGCAGGCGCCCTCGGGCGAGACCATGCACGTGCCGATCGGGCGCTCGGGCGTGCAAGCCGTGCCGAAGACCTTGCACTCCCAGGGCTTGATCACGCCCTTGAGAACCTCTCCGCACTGGCACGCCTTCGGGTCCGCCACGCGCAGGCCCGGCAGGCCGAAGCGCCGCTCGGCATCGAGCTCGGCGTATGCGGGCGACAGCGCGAGCGCGCTCTGGGAGATGAAGCCGAGCCCGCGCCACTCGAAATGGGCGCGCAGCTCGAACACCTCGGCCATCACCGCCAGCGCACGCGGGTTGCCCTCCCAGGGCACCACACGCGCATACTGGTTCTCGACCTCGCAGCTGCCGCTCACGAGCTGCGCCAGCAGCATCTGGATCGACTGGAGCACGTCCAGCGGCTCGAAGCCGGAGATCACGAGCGGCCTGCCGTAGTCGGCGGGGATGAACCGGAACGGCCGCGCGCCGACGACGGTCGCTACATGGCCCGGGCCGATGAAGCCGTCGATCGCAAGCGCCGGCGACTCCAGCAACGCGCGCAGCGGCGGCACGATCGTGACGTGGTTGCACATGCATGAGAAGTTCGCGATCTGCTCCGCCTTGGCCCGTCTCAGCGTGAGCGCCGTGGACGGGGCGGTCGTCTCGAAGCCGATCGCGAAGAACACGACCTCGCGCTCGGGGTTGCGCCTTGCGATCGCGAGCGCGTCGAGCGGCGAGTAGACCATGCGCACGTCCGCCCCCTCGGCCTTGGCCTCGAGCAGGCTCCCGCGCGAGCCGGGAACGCGGAGCAGGTCGCCGAAGCAGGTGAAGATCACGTTCGGCTCGTGTGCGATCGCGATGCCGTCATCGATGCGGCCCATCGGCAGCACGCACACCGGACAGCCGGGTCCGTGCACGAGCTCGACCGCATCCGGGAGCAGGCCGTCGATGCCGTAGCGGTAGATCGAATGCGTGTGCCCCCCGCAGACCTCCATCAGCTTGTAGGTGCGCCCCGGCTCGATCAGCGAGCGGATCTCGCCGGCGAGGGCGCGCCCCAGCTCGGCGTCGCGAAACTCCTCGACGAACCTCATGCCGGCTCCCCGAACATCAGGCCGGCTCTCGGATCAGCGCCGTTCCGGCGTGCACGAGCAGCGTCTCGCCGGGCGCGACGGCACCCACGATCCCGGTGTCCACGGTGACTCTGCGCTGCTGCTCGTCGAGGCACACCGCCAGACACTCGCCCCCCTCGACGGCCAGCACTCGCATTCGCACGGCCACGTCGCCGCAGGTCAGGCACCCGTCGCTGGAGGTGTGCGCAGGGGTGTCCGCGGGAGCTCCGCGCCGGCCCGTCATCGCAACGCGCTCTCGCCGAGCTCGTCGAGCTCGCCGAGCTCCCGCCGGTAATCGGCGTCGATCTCCTCGAGCAGCGCCAGCGTGGCAAGCGCCTCGTCCTCGTCGATCAGCGAGAGCGCGAAGCCGACGTGGATCAGGACCCATTGGCCCGGCAGCCGATCCGGGTGCTCGAGGTCCAGCAGCCCGAAGTTGACGCTGCGCCTGACGCCGGCGACATCGACCTGGGCTAGCTGGTCGGCAGCGTCGAGGATCTTCACGACTCGGCCGGGGATGGCCAGGCACACGACGGGCGATCTCCTGTTCGTTCTGGAGGGCGTGGTTTAGCAGCTTGCCCGACGCCTCGCAGACGGGCGCGCCGATCCGTGGCGAACGGCCGAGAGCATATGCGGGGTTTGCACGGATGCAGGGCCGGCCGGGCGGTGCTGGACTGGGAGGACAATGGCGCTGCGGTCGCGGGAATAGGTCGAGCGGATGTTCCAGGTTCGTATCCACGGCCGTGGTGGTCAGGGCGTCGTCACGGCAGCGGAGCTGCTGTCGGTGGCGGCCTTCCAGGAGGGGCGCCACGCGCAGGCGTTTCCCAGCTTCGGCTCGGAGCGCACGGGCGCTCCGGTGGTTGCCTTCTGTCGCATCGACGACCGCGAGATCCGCACGCGCGAGCCCGTCTCCGAGCCGGATGCGTTGATCGTCCAGGACCCGACGCTGCTGCATCAGGTCGACGTCTTCGGGGGGCTGCGCCCCGACGGCTACGTGCTGATCAACTCCGCACGCTCCTTCGACGAGCTGGGGCTGGGCGATTGGACGGGCGGCTTTCGCCACGAGCGCCTGCTGAGCGTGGCCGCCGGAGAGATCTCTCGCAGGCACATCGGCCAGGTGCGCCCGAACGCCGCGCTCCTCGGCGGCCTTGCGGCCCTCACCGAGATCGTCTCCCTGGACTCGGTCGCGAAGGCCATCAGGGCTCGCTTCCCGGGGCGCCTCGCCGAGGGCAACGTCGCCGCCGCCACCGACTGCTTCGAGCAGGTCCTGCAGGAGACCCGCGCCCATGCTTGAGCAGCTCGAGGGCTCGCAGGCGGTCGCGCGCGCGGTGGCGATGTGCCGCCCGGAGGTGATCCCCGCCTATCCGATCTCGCCCCAGACGCACATCGTGGAGGGGCTCTCGGCGATGGTCAAGGACGGCAGGCTCGCGCCCTGCGAGTTCGTCAACGTGGAGTCCGAGTACGCCGCCATGTCGCTCGCGATCGGGGCCTCGGCGACCGGGGCGCGCACCTACACGGCGACCGCGAGTCAGGGCCTGCTGTACATGGCCGAGGCCCTCTACAACGCCTCGGGCCTGGGGCTGCCGATCGTGATGACGGTGGCCAACAGGGCGATCGGGGCGCCGATCAACATCTGGAACGACCATTCCGACTCGATGTCCCAGCGCGACTCGGGCTGGATCCAGCTGTACGTGGAGTCCAATCAGGAGGCCGTCGACACCCATCCGCTGGCGTTCCGGCTGGCGGAGGAGCTCTCGCTGCCGGTGATGGTGTGCATGGACGGTTTCATCCTCACCCACGCCTTCGAGCAGGTCGACCTGCCGAGCGCCGAGCAGGTTGACGCCTTCCTCCCGGCGTACGAGCCGCGCCAGGTGCTCGACCCCGCCGAGCCGGTCACGATCGGGGCGATGGTCGGGCCGGAGGCGTTCACCGAGGTCAAGTACCTGGCCCATCTCAAGCAGATGCAGGCGCTCGACCTGATCCCCTCGCTCGCGCAGGAGCTCGCCACCGTGCTCGGGCGCGGGCACCCTGAAGGGCAAGGGCAGTACGGGCTGCTGCGTGACTATCGCTGCGAGGATGCCGAGACGGTGGTCGTGGCGCTCGGCTCGGTTCTCGGCACGATCGAGGACGCGGTCGACGAGCTGCGCGAGCAGGGAGTGAAGATCGGCGCGCTCGGGATCAAGGCGTTCCGGCCGTTCCCGCTCGAGGAGGTGCGCGCGGCGCTTCAGGGCGCGGCGCGCGTCGTCGTGATCGAGAAGGCACTCGCGCTGGGGGTGGGGGGCATCGTCTCCCAGGACGTGCGCATCTCCCTCGCCGGGAGCGCGGCCCACGTGTACACGGTGATCGCCGGGCTGGGCGGGCGCCCGATCACGGCCGCCTCGCTGGGCCGGCTGCTGCAGGACGCGGTGGCCGATCACCTCGAGCCGATGAGCTTCCTCGACCTCAACTCCGAGCTCGTCGCGCGCGAGCTCGAGCGCACGCGTGCCAGGCGCCGCTCCGGGCCGCATGCCGAGAACATGCTGCGCGACATCGGCGTCGTGGCCGCTGGACCGGTGTGAGCGCAATGGCCGTCCGCCCGATCAAGTTCTACCAAGTGGGCTCGCACGCGGCCGGCAACCGGCTGCTCGACCCCGAGCTGCGTTCGATCCAGTCCGACCCCAACCGCAGCAACGCGATCACCAAGGGGCACCGCGCCTGCCAGGGCTGCGGCGAGGCGCTCGGCGCGCGCTACGCGCTCGACGCCGCGATGCGCGCGAGCGCCGGTCAGCTGATCGCGGCGAACGCGACGGGCTGCCTGGAGGTGTTCTCGACGCCGTATCCGGAGTCCTCATGGCAGATGCCCTGGCTGCACTCGCTGTTCGGCAACGCACCTGCGGTGGCGAGCGGGATCGCGGCGGCCCTCAAGGTCAAAGGTCGCGAGGAGGTGCGCGTGGTCGGACAGGGTGGCGACGGCGGCACCGTGGACATCGGGTTTGCGTGCCTCTCGGGGATGTTCGAGCGAAACGACGACGTTCTCTACATCTGCTACGACAACGAGGCCTACATGAACACCGGCGTGCAGCGCTCGGGCTCGACCCCGCCGGGGGCGCGCACGATGACCACGCAGGCGGTCGGCGATCATCCCGGCAACGTGTTCGGGCAGGGCAAGAACCTGCCGCTGATCGCGATGGCCCACCAGATCCCCTACGTCGCAACGGCGACCGTCGCCGATCTGCGCGACCTCGAGGCCAAGGTGGAGCGCGCGATGCAGATGCGCGGCGCCCGTTACCTGCACGTGCTCGTCACCTGCCCGCTCGGCTGGAGCTGTCAGGCGGCCGACACGATCAAGGTTGCGCGCCTGGCCGAGCAGACCGGCCTGTTCCCCGTGTTCGAGGCCAACGATGGCGAGATCAGCGCGGTCTCCAAGATCCGCGAGCGCCGCCCGGTCGAGGACTATCTCAAGCTGCAGGGCCGCTACCGCCACCTGTTCGAGCCGAGCCGGCGCGAGGACGTACTCGAGCGCATCCAGGCGATCGCCGATCGCAACATCGACCGCTTCGGGCTCGTGTGATGGACAAGCCGTTTGCGATCACGCTCGAGGTCGGCTCGAGCCTGGCCAACAAGACCGGCGCGTGGCGCGATGAACGCCCGGTGTACGTCGATCGCCTGCCGCCCTGCAACGCAGGCTGCCCGGCCGGCGAGAACATCCAGCAGTGGCTCTACCACGCCGAGGGAGGCGACTACGAGGCGGCGTGGCGGACGATCATGCAGGAGAACCCGTTCCCGGCGGTGATGGGCCGCGTCTGCTACCACCCCTGCACGAGCGTCTGCAACCGTGCCGAGCTCGACGAGGCCGTCGGGATCAACTCGGTCGAGCGCTTCCTTGGAGACGAGGCGATCAGGCGCGGCTGGAAGCCCGCGATCGCGGCCGAGCGCTCCGGCAAGCGGGTGCTGATCGTGGGCGCCGGGCCCTCGGGGCTATCCGCGGCCTATCACCTGGCGCGCCTCGGGCACGAGGTGCTCATCCGCGATGCCGGGCCGCTGCCTGGCGGCATGATGCGCTTTGGCATCCCCGCCTACCGGCTGCCCCGCGACGTGCTGGAAGCGGAGATCACGCGCATCCTCGAGCTGGGGGTGACGCTGGAGTGCGACAGCAAGGTCACCGACATCCTGGCGGCGATGGGCGACGGCGCCTTCGACGCCGCGTTCCTGGCCGTCGGCGCGCACATCGGCCGGCGCGCCTACATCCCGGCCGGAGAGGCAGCGCACATCCTCGACGCGGTCTCGCTGTTGCGCGGCATGGAGGGCGAGGAGAGGCCGATGCTCGGGCGGCGCGTGGTCATCTACGGCGGCGGCAACACGGCCATGGACGCCGCGCGCACCGCCAAGCGGCTCGGCGCCAGCGACGCGATCGTCGTCTACCGGCGCACCCGCGAGCGGATGCCTGCCCACGACTTCGAGGTCCAGGAAGCGCTCGAGGAGGGGGTGGTGATGAAGTGGCTGTCGACCATCAAGAGCGCCCGCGACGGCAGCCTGGTGCTCGAGAAGATGCAGCTCGACGACACGGGCTTTCCGCAGCCGACCGGGGAGCTCGAGGAGCTGGAGGCCGACTCGGTGGTGCTCGCCCTCGGCCAGGAAGCGGATCTCTCGCTGCTCGACGGGGTGCCCGGGCTGGAGATCGAGGACGGCGTGGTGAAGGTCGCCGAGAACATGATGACCGGCCATCCCGGGATCTTCGCCGGCGGGGACATGGTGCCCGCCGAGCGCACGGTCACCGTCGGCGTCGGACACGGCAAGAAGGCCGCGCGCCACATCGATGCATGGCTGCGCGGAGACGCGCTCGCGCCGGCGCCGAAGCACGCGCCGGCCGACTTCCAGGGGCTGAACACCTGGTACTTCTCCGACGCCCCGAAGACCGTCGCCCCGCGTCTTGACGCCGTCCGCCGCCAGTCGACCTTCGCCGAGGTGCAGTTCGGCCTCGACGAGGAGAACGCCCTGTTCGAGGCGCGCCGCTGCCTCTCGTGCGGGAACTGCTTCGAATGCGACAACTGCTACGGGCTCTGCCCCGACAACGCCGTGATCAAGCTGGAGCCGGGCGAGCGCTACGAGATCGACTACGACTACTGCAAGGGCTGCGGCATCTGCGCCGAGGAGTGCCCCTGCGGGGCGATCGAGATGGAACCGGAGCCGAGCTGAGGGGCCGCCCGCCCCGGGGGCGTGTCCGGCGGCTCGCCGTTACTTCAGCTCGATCGCGCGCATCGTGTGCTCGTCGGGAAGCTTGTCCAGGATGCCCCGCAGGACCTCGCGCTCGGCGGCCTGGTCGCGCTGCATGTCATTCAACAGCAGCCGCACGGCGCTGTGCGTGATCTTCATCTGCTGGGGCGCGAGCGACACCGTCAGCCTTCCCTGTGCGTCCGGCTCGGCCTCCAGCGCCTCGAGCACCTCGCGCGCCAGCCGGCGGATCTGGACCTCGTGCGCCTCGTCGGAGATCAGCAGACGCAGCGCCCGCGCGGTGATGCTTGCCTCACCGGCATCGAGGAACAGGTGATAATCCGGCTCCGCGTCGGTCTCCGGCTCGTTCGTGGTCTCGGCGCACACAGCCCTCAGCCTAGCGGTGGGGCCGGTTTGAACACTGCGGTATTGTCGCGCTCCTATCCGGAAAACCACCGGATGCCCTGCCCCGGCCGCGGGCATAGCTTGTGCGCATGGCAGACACTCGACCAAGCCAGACCGACACCGAGCACGCTCAGGAGACTGACCGCGTCTTTTCGAGCGTCCTATGCGCTGTCGACGGCTCGCGCAAGAGCTACGCAGCGGTAGAGCAGGCTGCTGTTTTCGCCGGCCCGGAGGGGCGCTTGACGCTTCTGGCCGTGACCGCGGTCGAGGGCTCGGGCGTCTACAGGCACGCCGCGATCAGCCCCGCGCGGGCGAAGCTGATTCTCAACCGCGGCGCCCGGATCGCGGATCACGCACAGGTGCCCTGCACCGTCACGCTCGACCCTGCCGGCCCGCCGGCGGAGATCATCCTCGAGCGGGCTGCCGAGCACGACCTGCTGGCGCTCGGAGCTCCGGCGACCTCGCGCGCGGGCGGGTTGCTCATCGACAGCGTGGCCGTGACCGCGCTGGCATCGTTCACCACGCCGCTGCTGGCCGCTCGGCCGATGCGGGGCGCAGGCACCAGGTTCGCTCAGCGCATCGTCCTCGCCAGCGACGGGCTGGAGGGCTCCGACCAGCTCGTCGAGCTGGTCGCAAGACTCGCCGTCGTCCACGACGCCAGCGTGATCCTGGTGCACGCGATCGGTGTGGAGTCGCGCTCGCATCCCCACCGCATCCAGGAGCAGGCGCGCCGGCTCGAGGCGGTCCTCGATGGCGCGAGTGAGATTCGTGTGGAGGCTGCAAACGCTGCCGACGCGATCCTGCACGCCAGCGAGAACGACGGCGTGTCGCTGATCGTGGCGAGCAGCCGCCGGCTCGAGGGTCTGCACGCGATCGGGAGCATCAGCAGGCAGGTCGTGCATGGGGCGCACTGCTCGGTGCTGCTCGTGCCCCCGGAGCGTCTGATCTAGCTCTCGGGCGCGGCGTTCTCATCGGCCGGCTCGACGGCGCCGCGCGCTCGCTGGGTGCGGACGATGCGCCCGCCGATGGCGCCCAGCAGCATGCCCGCGATCGCGGTCACGACGATCAGCAGCGGGGGAAAGCTTCCGAGTGAGACCTTTGCGTGCGTGCCTGCGATCGCGTGCGCGAGCAACAGGGCCGCGCCGTAGATCGCGCCACCGACCAGGCCGCGGTCGGCGCCGCCCCAGCCGTCCTGGTGCTCGAAGCCCGCGAGCACGCCGCCGACGGCCGCGAGCCCTGCCACGGCCCAGTAGGCGCTGCCCGAGACTCCGACCAGCACCCCTGCGATCGCGCCGATCACCGCGGGAATGACACCGCCTATCACGATCTGGGCAGAGCGCGAACGGTCGCGAAACAGCTCAGGTGTGTACATCAGAGTCCTCCTCCAAATGTGGCGTGAACCCTAGCGTGTCGCATCGAGCGCGGTCACACCGCCGCGGTGCGCCGGCCGGCCGGGCGAGCTCGCCGCGCAGAGCTCGCGACGCCTCCCCGGCCCCGCCCCTCGGCGCCTCTCATAACCTTCCTCGTCGTGGAGCAAGCGATGAGCGCACAGGAGCCGCTGCGGCTGCTCGACAGCTGGCTGGCGGCGGCACGCGGCGCGGGCGTGCCCGAGCCACAGTCCGTGGCCTTCGTCACCGCCGCGGCGGACGGGCGACCGTCGGCGAGGACCGTCGCGCTCAAGCGCGTGGAGGATGATGCGCTCGTGTTCACCTCGGCCCTGTGGACGCGCAAAGCGCGTGAGATCGAGGCCAACCCGCACGTCGCGCTCCTGTTCTACTGGCCGAGCGTCGGCCGCCAGGTCCACGTGTCGGGGCGCGCCGAGCTCGCCGAGCGCGAGCTCTCCGAGGAGCTCTTCGCCGAGCGCCCGCTCGGCCATCAGCTGCAGACGCTTGTCTCCCGCCAGGGCGAGCCGATCGAGGATCTGCAGCCGCTGCGCGACACCCACGAACACCTGATGGACGTCCTCGAGACCGCTCCGCAGTGTCCGCCCGACTGGGGCGCGATCCGCGTGCGACCCGACGCCGTTGAGTTCTGGGCGCAGTCGCCGGATCGCCTGCACGACCGGCAGCTGTATGAGCGTGTGGGCGAACGCTGGCGGCGCACGCGCCTCTCGCCGTGAGCTTCCGCCTCTCCGTGCTCGACCAGTCCCCGGTCTCCCAGGGATCATCGGGTGCGCAGGCCCTGCAGAACACGCTCGACCTGGCGCGCCTGGCGGACCGACTCGGATACCACCGCTACTGGGTGGCCGAGCACCACGGCGGCCCGATGCTGGCCGGACCCAGTCCAGAGGCGCTGATCGGGCCGATCGCCGCCTGCACCGAGCGGATCCGGGTGGGCAGCGGCGGCGTGATGCTGCCCCACTACAGCCCGTTCAAGGTCGCCGAGACCTTCAGCCTTCTGGCCGGCCTGTTTCCGGGACGGATCGACCTCGCGCTCGGACGTGCCGCGGGAACCGACCCGCTGACGGCCTTCGCGCTGCAGCGCGACCGCCGCCACGCCGCCGCAGACGATTTCCCCGAACAGCTCGCGGAGCTGCTGGCATACCTCGATGACCGCCTGCCGCCGGAGCATCCCTTCGCGCGCCTGGCCAAGACGCTGCCGGGCCGCCCCGAGCGGCCTGAGCCGTGGCTGCTCGGCTCCTCCGCGCAGAGCGCCCTGTGGGCGGCCGAACTGGGGCTGCCGTATGCGTTTGCCGACTTCATCAACTCCGACGGGGCCGAGATCGCCGCGCTGTACCGCGAACGCTTCGCCGCAAGCGATCAGGCCGGATCGCGGCCACGCACGGCGGTGGGGGTGTGGGTCATCTGCGCCGACAGCGACGAGGAGGCGCGACGGCTCGCCGCCAGCGGACGCATGACCTTCACGCTGCTGCGCCGCGGGCAGCTGATCGCGGTGCCGCCACCCGAGGAGGCGCTCGTGTTCCTCGCGGAAGACGAGCGCACGGATCCTCCTGGGCGCTCCGGGCGCCGGGCGATCGTGGGAGCGCCCGCGACGGTGAAGGCGCAGCTCGCGGAGGTGATCGCCAGCTACGGCGCCGAGGAGGCGATCGTCGTGAGCATCACATATGAGCACGAGGCGCGGCGGCGCTCCTACGAGCTGCTCGCCGAGGCCTTCGCCTTGTGAACGCTGTTTGGCGAGAGTGCGAACGGTGATCCGGCGTGCTCGTCGCGGCCATGGTACTGTTAACCATATGGCTAACAGCGATGTCCTCGATCGCACGTTTGCCGCCTGCTCGCATCCGATCCGCCGTGGCATCATCGAACGCCTGGCGGGCGGCGAGCTGACGGTGGGGCAGGCCACACACGACTTCGGCGTCTCCAAGCCGGCGATCAGCAGGCACCTGAAGGTCCTCGAGGAGGCCGGCGCGATCGTGCGCGTGGTCGATGGACGCACCCACACGCTGCGGCTCCGAGAGGGCACGCTCGAGGACGCCGAGAAGTGGATAACGCGCCAGCGCGACCTGTGGCAGCGCAAGTTCGACGTGGTCGAGACCTTCCTGCGCGAGCAGCGAGCAACCGGCTCTCGCGGGCGCGAGCAGCGAGCAGCCGGCCCTCGCGAGCCCGAGCAGCGAGACGCCAGACCACGCGAGCCCCAGCAGCGAGAAACCAGACCCCGAAAGGAGCTGACGTGAGCACTGCCGAGAGCACCACACTTCGCCTCGAGCGAACCTTCGACGCGCCCGCAGAGGAGGTCTTCGACGCCTGGACCAACCCGGAGGTGCTCAGACGCTGGTGGGCGGCCGGCCCGGGTTGGCGCACTGCCCTGGCCGAGGTGGACCTGCGCGTGGGCGGCGCCTACAGGCTGTCGATGGAGGACCCCGACGCGGGCACGCTCCATACCGTCCGCGGCGAGTACCGCGAGGTGCGCCGCCCCGAGCGCCTCGTGTACAGCTGGTCCTGGGAGGAGGCGGGGGGCGGGACCGGTCATGCGAGCACGGTCACCGTTGAGTTCCTCGGTGAAGGCGAGCGGACCACCGTGGTGCTCGAGCACTCCGGTCTCGAGTCCCCGCAGTCGCGCGATAAACATCGCGTCGGCTGGGAAGGCTGCATGGAGAGCCTGCGCACCCGGATCTTCGTGACGACGCCACAGCCCTCCTGAGGCTCGCGCAGCAACGGACGGTAGAGCAATCGACAAGCGAGCAAGAAAAGGAGAGCAAGATGGCGAACTACCTACTGGCATACAAGGGCGCCGGGATGGCTCAGACGGACGCCGAGCGCGAGGCGGCGATGGCCGCGTGGGGCAACTGGTTCGGGAGCCTCGGCGCGGCTGTCGTCGACCCCGGCAACCCGTTCGGGCCCTCGGCTGCGGTCGGCGCCGGCGGGACGTCCGCTGACGGCGCGCCCTCTGGCCTGACCGGCTACACCCTGTTGAGCGCCGACAGCCTCGCGGCGGCGAGCCAGCTCGCGGCCGGCTGCCCGGTCATCGCCTCGGGCGGAAGCGTCGAGGTGTATGAGACCGTGCCGGTGATGTAGGGCCGATCGCGCCGCGATCGCGCGGCTGCGCAGCGCCGGTGTGCCCGCGGGAGGGTCCTGCGGGCCGCGACCGCGCAGCCGCGGCAAGCGCCGGGCACCGGGCCAAGATCAGGTGGGCCGGGCGCCCGGCGGCGCGGCGACCAGGAGCAGTTCGTGCTCGCCGACACGCACGCTGTCGCCGCTGCGCAGCTGACGTCCGCGCCGCGTCTCGCGCTGCCCGTTGACCGACACTGGCTCGCTCGCCAGCAGCGCCTTGGCCTGCGCTCCGCTGTCGAGGATCCCGGAGAGCTTGAGCAGCTGTCCGAGCGTGATCGTCGGGCTTGCGATCGGGATCTCGCGGAGCATCGCGGCACTCTAGCGTCGTGCCGTCGGGCGGGCGGCGCGTGCGCTACGCTCGCGCCGCGGGCGAGCTCGAGCCCTGGGGCTGAGCCCACCTCAGCGCCGCGGCAGGCTTGACGCTCCGTTGCGCCGCTCGGCCATGTCGGCGCCCGTGGTCGTGGTCATGACCGCCGCGCCGGGGCCGCCGAGCACACGGCGGACGAGCCCGGGGGCGAGGATCCGAAGTGCGGACGCGAGCGCATAGGGCCGCGGCACGTAGCGTTCGGGGCGGCGGCGGATGCCGGCGTCGTAGATCGCCTCCGCGGCGTGATCGGGCGTCGAGACGATCCAGCGCGTCCAGGGCTTGTCCGTCAGCTCGCGCTGCGGAAAGCCCTCGGTGGAGATGAACCCGGGCAGGACGAGGCCGACGTGCACGCCGTGGGCGCGCTCCTCGGCCCACAGCGCGTCCGACCAGCCGGCGAGCGCGGCCTTCGAGGCGCTGTAGGCGCCCGTCCCGGCGCGGGCCACGCGCGCGGCGGTGGAGGCGACGTTGACGATCGCGCTCGGCGCCGAGGCGCGCAGCAGCGGCAGCAGCGCGTCGGTGAGCCGCACCTGGGCGTCGAAGTTGATCGCCATCGTGCGCCTGACATTCTCATAGCCGCCGTCGGCAAAGCGCGCGCGCCAGGCGGCGCCGGCGTTGTTGACCAGCAGCTCGAGCGTTCCGTGCTGCTCGAGGACGTGCTCGCGGACTCGTGCCGGTGCGTCGTCGTCGAGCAGGTCGACGGCGATGTAGCTCACGTGCTCCTCGCCGAGCGAGGCGGCGAGCTCGCGCAGGCGCTCCTCGCGGCGGCCGAGCAGCACGAGCACGGCGCCGGGCTCGCGGGCGAGGCGCCGCGCGGTCGCCTCTCCGATTCCGCTGGAGGCGCCGGTGACGAGCATGACGCGCGCCCGGCCGGATGGATAGGTGTGATCTGCCATGGCTTCCTCGCTGTGGATCCTGGGACCGATGCCGGCCGGTGGTCTGGGCGGTTAGCCTTTCAGATCGGCACACGATGAGCGCGCCCTCACCCAGCGACGTCGACGACCTCGCGTCACCGCGCAAGCGCGAGGCGCTCGAGCTGTTTCGCGGTCTGCCGCGACGCTACGACGCGCTGTCGGCGGCGCTCGAGCTTCTGGCAGGACCCCCGCTGGCGGCGGGCGCTCGTGGACGCGGCCGAACCGCGCGCGGGCGATCGCGTGCTCGACGTGGCGACCGGCACGGGAATGGTGGCGGCCGAGCTGCTCGCGCGCGCCGACTGCACGGTCGTGGGCATCGACCAGAGCGCCGCGATGCTCGCGGCTGCCCGGGCGCGCTTCGCGGGCGCGAACGGCTCGCACGTGGAGCTGATCGAGGCGCAGGCCGAGGCGCTGCCGTTCGCGGACGCCAGCTTCGACGTGCTGACGTTCACCTACCTGCTGCGCTACGTCGATGATCCGCGCTCGACGATGCTCGAGCTGGCGCGCGTGCTGCGCCCGGGAGGGCGCATCGCCTCACTGGAGTTCGGCGTGCCGCCGTGGCCGCCGGCACGCGCCGCGTGGCGCCTGTACACGGCGATCGGCCTGCCGCTGCTCGGAGGCATGGCCTCGCGCGAGTGGGCGAACGTGGGTCGCTTCCTCGGGCCGAGCATCCGCGGTTTCTACGAGCGCCATCCGCTCGAGCGGATCGTCGCCTACTGGCGCGATGCCGGGCTCGCGTCCGTGCAGGTGCGGGACATGAGCCTCGGCGGAGGGATCGTGATGTCCGCCGTCAAGCGTTCGCGCGGCGACGCGGGGGAGGCGTGAGCGGGGCGATGCCTGCCACGCGTGCGCGCCCGGCGTTCTACGCGGTCGGCGGCGGGCGGCTCGGGGATGTGCTGACGCTGCTGCACCCGCCCTACACGGCCTGGCATCTGAGCTACTTCGCGCTCGGCGCGGCCACCGCGCCGCACCTGTACGCCGACCGGCTGCTGTGGGGTCTCGCGGCCTTTGCGCTGGCGGTCGGGGTGGCGGCGCATGCGCTGGATGAGCTGCACGACCGGCCGCTGCGCACCGGGCTGAGCGACCGAACGCTGATCGTCCTCGCCACTGCGAGCCTGCTGGGAGCGCTGGCCATCGGCGTGGCGGGGGTGCTCACGATCTCGGTCTGGCTGGCGCCACTGGTCCTCGCCGGCGCCCTGTTCGTGCCCGCCTACAACCTCGAGCTGATGGGCGGGCGCCTGCACAGCGATCTCTCCTTCGCGGTCGGCTGGGGCGCCTTCCCGGCGTTCACGGGCTATTTCGTGAACGCCGAGCGGGTGGCGCTGCCGGGGTTGCTGATCGCCGCCGGCTGCCTGGCGATGAGCGTCGCCCAGCGGCGCCTGAGCGCGCCGGCGCGCGAGCTTCGCCGCCGCACGCGCTCGGTCAGCGGCGTGCGCGCGCTCGCCGACGGCAGCTCCGAACCGCTGTCGCTCCAGAGCCTGCTGGCTCCGCTGGATGGCGCGCTGGCGGCGCTGTCGCTGGCGATGGTGGTGACGGCGTGCGCCCTCGTCGCGGCCCGCCTGTGAGCGGCACCGCCCCGAGCGCGCTAGACGGGCAGCAGGTGCGCGCCGGGGCCGGGACGCACCTCGCGGGCGTCGTCAGGCGGGCTGGCGCGCGGCGCGAACAGCCCGAGCACGCTGCCCCCGAAGCCCCCGCCGACGACGCGCGCGCCGGCGGCGCCGGCGGCGAGCAGCCGCTGCACGGCGGCCTCGACGGCCGGCGTTGACACCTCGTAGAGGTCGCGCAGGCTCTCATGCGAGGCGTTCAGCAGGCCTGCCACGGGCGCGAGTTCGTCGGCGCGCAATGCGGCGACGGCTTCGCGCACCCGCTGGTTCTCGCCGATGACGTGGCGGGCGCGGCGGCGGAGCACCTCGGGCAGCCGCGCCACCGCGCGATCGTCGGCGTCGCGCAGCGACTCGACTCCGAGCAGCTCGCACGCGCGGGCGCATTCGGCGCGGCGCTGGTTATAGCCGGAGCCCGCGTGCACGTGCCGCTCGCCGGAGTCGAGCACGGCCAGCTGCCAGTCCCCGAGCGCGAGCGGCACGGGTTCGACCGCCAGCGTGCGGAAGTCGATGCAGAGCGCCGAGCGAGGATCGCCGTAGAGCGAGGCGAGCTGGTCGAGCAGCCCCGTCCGGGCACCCACCCAGTCGTTCTCCACGCGGGAGCACAGCTGGGCGATCTGCCTCAGATCGAGCGCCTGCAGGCTGCGGCCGGGAGGCCCGTCGGATCCGAGCTCGATCAGGGCGAGGCTCAGCGCGACCTCGAGCGCGGCCGAGGAGGACAGGCCGGCGCCGGGCGGCACCCGGCCGTGTATCTGCAGGCGGGCGCCGACGAGCGGGAAGCCGGCGCGGCCGAGCTCGGCGACGATGCCCCGCACGAATGCGCGCCAGCCTTCCGCGCGAGGGGGATCGGCGAGCGCGAACTCGTCGTGCTCGCCGAGATCGCGCGCGTCGGCCGCGACGCGCCCGGCCCCCGGGGACCCCGGCCGGGCGGCCTCGGCGCGCACGGTGACGCCCTCGGCGATCGCGAAGGGCAGCGCGAGGCCCTGGTTGTAGTCGGTGTGCTCGCCGATCAGGTTGACGCGGCCGGGAGCGAACGCGCGGCTGCGCTCACGCGGCACGGGCGATCGCCTCACGCAGCAGGACGGCGGAGGCCTCGGGCAGCGTGTCGGAGATGAACGTGCCGGCGCCCTGCTCGGATCCGGCGAGGTACTTGAGCTTCTCGGCGGTTCGCAGGGGCGGGTAGAACTCCACGTGCAGGTGGCCTGCGCGCGCGGGCGCGCCGGCCACGACCGCGCCGCCGCCGCGGCGCTCGGCGGTGGGCGCCTGATGGACGGCCATCACGTAGGGGAGCGGCTTCTCGAAGAGGGCGTCGTACCCGCGCACGAGCGCCTGCAGGCCGGTGGCGAGCAGGCGGAGCTCACCGGCGTCGCAGTCGAGCAGGCTCGCGCGATGCTCGCGCAGGGCGAGGTGGGCTTCGAAGGCCCAGCGCGCGGCGTATGGGACATAGGCCACGACGGCGTCGTTCTCGTAGAGCACCCGCCGTCCGTCGGCGAGCTCGCGCGCGAGCAGCGCGCACGGCGCGCAGCCCCCGAGGCGCTGGTCGGCGGCGCGCTCGAGCGCCGGCACCGGGGGCAGGAAGGGGTAGCCGTAGATCTGGCCGTGCGGATGGTGCAGGGTGACGCCGACCTCGACGCCGCGGTTCTCGAAGATGAACACGTAGTCGATGTCCTCGCGGGCGCCGAGCTCCTCGTAGCGGTGGCGCCAGACCCACATCAGCGCCTCGGCGCGCCCGGGTGCGAGCGTGGCGAATGACGCGTCGTGATCGTCGGTGTAGACGACGACCTCGGCGGCCCCGCGGGGCGCCTCGAAGGCGGGAAAGCGGTTCTCGAAGACGGCGATCTCGAAGCTCGGCCGCGGGATCTCGGTCTCGGGGCCCCCGGGGTCGGTGGGGCACAGCGGACAGTGGTCGCGCGCGGGCAGGAAGGTGCGCTCCTGGCGATGGATCGCATAGACGACCTGCTCGTCGCGCAGCTCGTCGAAGCGCTGGCCGATGTTCGATCGGTCGCTCACGCGCCCTCCTCTGCGCGCATGTAGAGGATCAGCGCGCGCCCGTCGTCTTTGCGCAAGCGCTCCAGGAGGAGCGGCCCGTAGCGCTCGCCGGGTTGGCGCTGCGCGGCCTGCTCGGCGCTCGGGCCGAGCTCCGAGCGGCCGGACGAGGGCGTCTCGGAGGGGTTCCCGGCCATGCCCCGAGGGTATACCCACGTGCGCCGAGCCCTTCCTCCAGGTCCTTCGGCGCCCGGTGCAGCGTGTCCTCGAGCGCGTGGTGTACGGGATCTTCCGGTCCAATACTGCGGTCTTTCCGCAGAGCTGGAGGTTGACTGCCGTTCCGGGAAGCGAGAAGGTAGTGTCCGATGTTGCACAGCATGGGCGGGCCCCCTGCAAATAACGCTGGATAGGAGGAGCAAATGTCAGACACCGACAAAGCCCACGAAGCGGTAGAGCGTCTCGAATTCGAGGAGCGGGCAAACGCCGACCGGCCCGGGTTCGATCGGCGCTCGTTCCTGCGCCGCACCGCGCTGACCGGCGCGGCGGCCGCATCCGTCAGCACCCTCTTGAGCGCGTGTGGCTCGAGCGCCTCAACGAGCAGCAGCACGTCGAGCATCTTCGGCTCGCACCCTGAATACAAATTCAGCTTCGTCAACCACGTGACGACGAACCCGTTCTTCGTCCCGACGCAGTACGGCATCCAGGACGCCTGCAAACTGCTCGGCTGCAGCTACGCGTGGACGGGCTCGGAAACCAGCAACGTCAGCCAGATGGTCAACGCCGTCAACAGCGCCGTGGCGGCCAAAGTCAACGGCATCGCGGTGTCGCTGATCGACCCGACCGCGTTCAACGCGCCGGTGCAGAGCGCGCTGAACGCCGGGGTCCCGACCGTCGCCTACAACGCCGACGCGGCCACCAATCCGCGGCTCGCGTACATCGGCCAGGACCTGGAATTCTCGGGCGAAGAAATGGGCAAGCGCATCGCGAGCCTCGTGCCCTCGGGCGAAGTCGCGCTGTTCATCGCGACGCCCGGCTCGCTCAACATCCAGCCGCGGATCAACGGCGCGCTCAAGACGCTCAAAGCCCATCCCTCGATCGAAACGCGTACGATCGCGACCGGCGCCGCGGTTCCCGCAGAGCTCACGGTGATCGAATCGTATCTCGCCGGCCACCCGAAAACGAAGGGCATGTTCGCGGTCGACGCCGGATCGACGCAGGGCGTGGCGCAGACGATCCAGAAGCACGGCGCCGGCGGGGTCGTCAAGGGCGGCGGCTATGACCTGCTGGAAATCACCGAGAAACTGCTCGCTTCAGGCGACATCCAGTTCACGATCGACCAGCAGCCCTACCTGCAGGGCTTCTTCCCGACCCTGGAGCTGTTCCTCTACAACGTATCCAAAGGCCTCAGCGGCATCGCCGACGTCGACACCGGCCTGAAGTTCCTCAACAAAGAAACCGTCGCGCCCTACAACACGACCAAAAGCCGCTTCGAGGGCACGTCCTCGTCGCCTGGGGTTTCCTAGGCTTCGGTCGTGGCGGTCGCGTCCGGCAGCAAGGCTCCGGAGCACGCTCCTCCCGGGGGCTCGGCCAGCGTGGGTCGGGCCCTCGGCCAGAGCGCGACGAAACTCGTTCGCAGCTTCCTCACGCTGCGCGAGGGCAGCATCATCGTGGTCACGATCGTCACGATCGTGTACTTCTCGGCCAACGCCAGCGGTTTCGCGACGAGCGCGAACTTCAAGACGCTTCTGCCCTACTTCGCCCCGATCGCGATCCTCGCCGCGGGTGAGGTATTCGTCATGATCAACGGCGAGATCGACCTGTCGATCGGCGCCGTGTACCTGATCACGCCGTTCCTCTACTGGAAGTTCGCCACCAACGGCGTGCCGATCGTCCCGGCGGTGCTCCTGTCGCTGGTCGGCAGCGCGCTGATAGGGCTCGTCAACGGCTTCTTCATCGCCGTCGTGGGCATCTCCTCGTTCGTGGCCACGTTCGGGATGCTGTTCACCCTCGACGGCCTGACGCTCGTGATCTCGCACACGGCGCCCGTCTCCACGCCCGGCACCTCGCCTATCCACGTGACCACGTTCGCGCAGGTGTTCGGCGGCGGCACCTACTCGGAGCTGATCTGGGCGCTCGCGATCGTCGTGACGCTGCAGGTGGTGCTGACATACACGCGCTGGGGCGTGTATACGGTCGCCGTCGGCGGCAACCGCCTCGGCGCCGCCGAGGCGGGCGTGCGCGTGCGGCTGGTGATGATCCGCAACTTCATCATGTGTGCCACATGCGCCGGGCTCGTCGGCGTTCTCGAGGCGGTGCGCACGGTGAGCGCGACGCCCGATCCCTCCGGGTCGAACGAAATCCTCTTCCAGGGGATCGCGGCAGCGGTGATCGGCGGCACGCTGCTGCAGGGCGGCTCGGGCACGGTGGTCGGCGCCCTGATCGGGGCGCTGTTCCTGGGCGTCCTGCACGACGGCCTGATCATCAAGGGCGTCAGCGCCGACTACCTCGACCTCTACCTCGGGCTTGCGATCATCCTGGTGATGTCGATCAACGTCTACGTGCAGCGCGTGCGAAGAGGGTCCGGCATTGGCTGAGCAGCCCCCGCCCGAGGACGCGCTTCCGCCCGGCGAGAGGCTCCTGCCCGCCGAGACGGTCGCCGCCGACGAGGTGCTCGCCGACGGCCAGGCTGCCCCCGGCGGCGAGGGCGCTCCCGGCGTTGCGGCGGCGAGCGAGGGGCCAGGCAGCGAGGTGCTCCGCGTCGAGCACATCGTCAAGAGCTTCGGCCCGATCACGGCCCTGCGCGACCTCAGCCTGAGCCTGCGCAAGGGCGAGGTGCTCGGCCTGCTGGGCGACAACGGCTCGGGCAAGTCGACCCTGATCAAGATCATCTGCGGCTTCCACAAGCAGGACGGCGGCCAGATGTTCCTGCACGGCGAGCCCTACGAACCGAAAAGCGTCGACGACGCGCGCGCCCACGGCATCGACACCGTCTACCAGGACCTCGCGCTGATCGACGAGCTGTCGGTCTACCACAACATGTTCCTGCGCCGCGAGCGCGTGCGCGCGCCGATCCCCCTCCTCTCGAACGGGGAGATGCAGCAGCGAGGCGCGCAGGGCGCTCGACGAGATCGGCATCAACATCCCCCGGCTGGACGTGCCAGTCGCACGCCTGTCCGGCGGCCAGCGTCAGGCGATCGCGGTCGCCCGCACCGTTTACGGCCAGGCCAACATCCTCCTGCTCGACGAGCCGCTGGCTGCGATGGGCGCGAAAGAGGGGGGATGATCCTCGAGCTGATCCAGCGCCTGAAGGAGGAGCGCAACGTCTCGATCATCATGGTGCTGCACAACTACGTTCACGTGCTGGCGACCTGCGACCGCGTCAACCTGATTCAGGACGGCGCGATCGCGCTCGACAAGCCGACCGCCGAGACCTCCGTCGAAGAGCTGACCGAGATCGTCGTCGAGGAGTACCGCCGCGCGCGGGAGGCCGCGATCGCGGCTGACGCCGCACGCGGCGCCGGGTCGATGGCCTCGCGGTGACCGAGCACGCATACGCGCTCGGCGTCGACTTCGGCACGGAGTCTGGGCGTGCGCTGCTGCTCGACCTCTCCAGCGGCGCGGAGCTGGCGGTCAGCGAGGTCGGCTACCCGCACGGCGCGATCGACCGCGAGCTGCCGTCGACCGGGGAGCAGCTTCCGCCCGACTGGGCGCTGCAGGACCCCGATGACTGGGTGGCCGTGCTCGAGACGGCGATTCCGGCGGTGCTCGAGCAGGTGCCGCCGGCGCGCGACGCGGTCGTCGGCCTCGGCGTCGACTTCACCTCGTGCACGGTGCTGCCGGTTACCGCCGAAGGGACGCCGTTGTGCAGGCTCGAGGCCTTCCGCGAGCGCAGGCACGCCTGGCCGAAGCTGTGGAAGCACCACGCCGCGCAGCCGATCGCCGATCGCTTGAACGAGGTCGCCTCGGCGCGCGGCGAGGTCTTCCTCACCCGCTACGGCGGGCGGATCTCCTCGGAGTGGTACTTCCCGAAGCTGATCGAGCTGTGGCTCGAGGACCGCGACGTCTACGACGCCGCGGAGCGCTTCATCGAGGCGACCGACTGGATCGTCTGGTTCCTGACCGGCAACGAGCGACGCAACAGCTGCACCGCTGGCTACAAGGCGATGTGGTCGCAGGAGGAAGGGCTGCCGTCGAGCGAGTACTTCGAGGCCGCCTACCCCGGGTTCACGCGCCCGCAGGAGAAGCTCGGCACGGATTTCGCGCCGCTCGGGACGTGCGCGGGCAGACTGCTGCCGCAGCTCGCGGCGCGGCTCGGATTGCCGAGCGGCGTGCCTATCGCCGTCGGCAACGTCGACTCGTTCGTCTCAGTCCCGGGTGCGGGGGTCGAGCAGCCGGGGACGTTCGTGATGGTCGTCGGAACCTCGATCTGCGATCTCGTCGTCGACCCCGTCGAGGTGCGCCTGCCGGGGATCACGGGCGTCGTGCGCGACGGCATCCTGCCGGGCCTCTACGGCTACGAGGCCGGGCAGGCCGCGGTCGGCGACATGCTCGCGTGGTTCGTCGAGACGCTCGCGCCACCGGGCGCCGAGTACGCGGCGCTCGAGCGCGCGGCGGCGCTGATCGGCCCTGGTGCGACCGGGCTGCTGGCGCTGGACTGGTGGAACGGGAACCGTACGATCCTCGCCGACGCCGACCTCACCGGCGCTCTGTTCGGGCTCACGCTGCAGAGCACCCCGGAGCAGATCTACCGTGCGCTGCTCGAGTCGATCGCGTTCGGCAACCGGCGGATCATCGAGAACTTCCAGGAGCACGGGCTGGCCCTCAACGGGATCGTCGCCTGCGGCGGGATCGCGGAGAAGAGCCCCCTGACGATGCAGCTGCTCGCCGACATCAGCGGCCTGCGTGTCAGCGTCCCCGACTCGACCCAGATCCCCGCGCGCGGCGCGGCGCTGTTCGGCGCAGTCGCAGGCGGCGGCTTCCCTGACATCGCCAGCGCGATCGCCGCGACCCGGCCGCGGATCGCGCGCAGCTTTGAGCCGGACCTCGACGCGCGGGCGATCTACGATCGGGTCTACGCGATCTACCGCAGCCTGTACGAGCTGCTCGGGCGCTCGGACGCCGAGCTGCTCCACGCCCTGAAGCGCATCCACACCGAAAGGAGAGCGTCTTGAAACCCCGGATCGGACTGCTCGGGATCATGCAGGAGCTCTACGACGAGATGATCCCGGGAATCACCGAGCATCAGGCCGAGTACGCCCGCGCCGTCGCGGCCCGCTTGGCGGACGTCGCCGACGTCGACTTCATCCGCCCGGCGCGCAACCGCGACGACGTCGAGGAGATCGTGCGCGAGTACGGTGCTCGCGGGCTGGACGGGATCGCGATCGTGATGCTCACCTACGGCCCGGCGATGCGCACGGTGCGCGCGCTGCTGCAGACGCCGCTGCCGCTGATGCTCGCGAACATCCAGCCCGAGCGCGCCGTGACGGCCGCGTGGGACATGGACGACCTCACCTACAACCAGGGGATTCACGGCGCCCAGGACCAGGCGAACGCGCTCGTGCGCGCGGGGGTCCCCTTCTCGGTGATCACGGGCGAGTGGGACTCGGAGGAGTTCGCGGCGGAGTTCGGCGACTGGGCGCGCGCAGCGGCGACCGTCACGGCGCTGCGCTCGACCCGGATCGCGCTGCTGGGCTACCCGATGAACGGCATGGGCGACATCCTCTATGACCCGCCGGCGATGCTGCGGCGCCTGGGCGCGATGGTCGTCGCCGAGGACCTCGGTGCGCTGTATGCGCGGATGCAGGACGCGCGGGATGAGCAGATCGACGCGCTGATCGAAGCCCACGGCGAGCGCTTCGAGATCGACCCAGCGCTGCCGCGGGAGGCGCACGCCTACGCGGCGCGCTACGAGATCGCGCTGCGCGAGCTGCTCGAGGAGAAGGGCTACCGGGGCTTCTCGGCGCACTTCGACTCGATTGGCGGCGACGGCCGCTTCGAGCAGCTCCCGCTGCTCGCCGCCTCGGACCTGATGGCCGACGGCTACGGCTACGCCGCGGAGGGCGACACCAACACCGCGACCCTGATGTGCGCCGCGCAGACGCTTGTCGGCGACGCAAACTTCAGTGAGCTCTACGCGATGGACTTCGAGCTTGACTCGGTGCTGGTCAGCCACATGGGCGAGGGCAACTGGAAGATCGCGCGCCGCGACCGCCCCGTGCGGCTGATCGACCGCGAGCTCGGCATTGGCGGCCTCGGCAACCCACCGACGACCGTGTTCTCCGCCCAGCCGGGCCCAGCCACGACGGCTGCACTGGTGCCGCTCGAGGGCGAGGCCTACCGGCTGCTCGTCGGGCACGGAGAGGTGCTCGACACTCCCGAGCTGCCGAACGTCGAGATGCCCTACTTTCATTTCCATCCGGACGCCGGCGTCAAGGACTTCATGGACCGCTGGCTGAGCCACGGCGGGCCGCACCACTTCGTCACGAACCTCGGCATGCAGGCCGGCCGCTGGCGGCGGCTCGCCGAGCTGCTCGACATCGAGCTCGAGGAGCTGTGATGCGCGAGGCGGTGCTGGAGGCCAACCTCGCACTGACGGCGCACGGTCTCGTGACGCTGACGTGGGGGAACGTAAGCGGCATCGACCGCGACCGCGGGCTGGTCGCGATCAAGCCGAGCGGCGTGCCGTACGAGACGATGACCGTCTCCGACATCGTGCTGGTCGACCTCGACGGCAACGTCGTCGAGGGCGAGCGCCGGCCGTCGACCGACACGCCCACCCACCTCGCGCTCTATCGCGCGTGCGACTGGATCGGCGGCGTCGTGCACACGCATTCGACGTGGGCCACCGCCTGGGCCCAGGCCGAGCGCGAGATACCGCTGCTCGGGACCACGCATGCCGACCTCAGTGCCCGGCCGATCCCGCTCACGCGTCCGTTGACCGAGTCGGAGGTCGACGAGGACTACGAGGCGGCGACCGGCCGCGCGCTCGTCGAAGCGACTGGCGAGCAGGACAGCTGCGCGCTCGTGCGCGGCCACGGCCCCTTCGCCTGGGGCGCCTCGCCGGCCGCCGCGGTCGAGGTTGCCGTCACGCTCGAGCAGGTGGCGCGCCTGGCGCTGCTGACGACGCTGCTCGCCCCCGATGCACCGCCGCTCGCCGATGCGATCCGTCGCAAGCACTTCGAGCGCAAGCACGGGCCCCACGCCTACTACGGGCAGTGATCTTCCTCGAAGCGGGGGCGCTCGACCGGCTTGCGGCGCACGTGCCGCGGCCGGCGCTGGTGGTGATGGACGTCAACACCGAGGCGGTTGCCGGCGCGCGCGTCGCAAGCGAGCTCGGCGCCGAGGCACTGTGCCTCCCGGCGGACCTGCACGCGACCGAGGAGGCCGCCGCGGAGGTGCGCGCGCGCCTGCGGGTCGGGCTCGTCGCCGTCGGCTCGGGGACGCTGACGGACATCGTCCGGTATGCGGCACACAGCGCCGGACGGGACTTCGTGAGCGTCCCGACGGCGGCGTCGATGGATGGCTACGCCTCGAGCGTCGCGGCGCTCGAGCGCGATGGCGTCAAGCTGACGCTGCCTGCGCGTGCGCCGGCAGCGATCTTCGCCGACCCGCGGATCGCCGCGGCGGCGCCGGCCGAGCTGACGCGGGCCGGCATCGGCGACCTGCTCGCGAAGGCGACCGCGCGGGTCGATTGGCTCGCGGCACACCTGCTCTACGGCGAGGACTGGCGCGAGCTCGAGCCGCCGCCCGAGCTCGACGTGGCGGCGCTGCTCGCGGGCGACGTCGACGCCACCTCGACGCTGCTGGGCGCCCTGATCGAGTCGGGCCTCGCAATGGCCGCGGTCGGCAGCTCGCGCCCGGCGAGCGGCTGCGAGCACCACGCCTCGCACGTCTGGGACCTGCTCGCCGGCCGCGGCCTGCGACCGCGGGCGCTGCACGGGCTCCAGGTCGGCTACGCCACGGGGTTCGCGATGCGCCTGCAGCGCTTCGCCTTCGGCGGCGGCGTCGCGCTGCCACGACGCCCGCAGCTGGTCGCCCAGCCGCTGGACGCGGCCGCTCGCGCATGGCTGGGCGAGCCGCCGCCCGACGTCCTCGCGGCGGTCGCCGAGAAGCAGCGCCTCCTCGCCGCGGTGCCCGACTCGTGGCCGGATGAGGAGGCGCGCTGGGCCGCGCTGCGCGCGCGCCTGGCGCCGTCGCTGGCGCGGTTCGACGCGGTCGCCGATGCGCTGCGGCGCGCCGGTATCCCGGATCGTCAGCCCGGCTACCTCGGGATCGACGCGGCGATGCTGCGCGCCGGGCTGCGCTACGGCGGCCGGCTGCGCTCGCGCTACACGGCGGTCGACTTCCTCGAGGGCCAGGGCGTGCTCGAGCAGGCGCTCGACGCGGCGCTGTAGCGGCTACCAGCGGCCGTGGACGTGCTCGCGGATCAGCCGGTCATAGACCTCCGCGACACCCTCGAGCTGGTCGGAGCGCAGCGGCGCCAGCGCGGCGGCGGCCACGTTCTGGCGCACCTGCTCCGCGTTGCGCGCGCCCGGGATCACGGTGCTGACCCCCGGCTGGTCGATCACCCAGCGCAGCGCGAGCTGGGCGAGCGTCGTGCCGGGGTCGAGCAGGCAGGCGAGCTCGCGCGCTGCGGCCAGCCCGATCTCGTAGGGCACGCCGGCGAAGGTCTCGCCGACGTCGAACGCCTCGCCGTGGCGGTTGTAGCTGCGATGGTCCTCGGGCGCGAAGGTGGTGTGCTCGTCGTAGCGCCCCGAGAGCAGCCCGGAGGCGAGCGGCACGCGCGCGATGATCCCGACGCCGGCCTCGCGCGCGGCCGGCAGCACCTGCTCGAGCGGCTTCAGGCGGAAGCAGTTGAGGATGATCTGCACGGTCGCGACGCGGGGCCGCGCGATCGCCCGCAGCGCCTGCTGGCAGGTCTCAACCGACACGCCGTAGGCGGCGAGCCGATCTTCCTCGACGAGCTCGTCGAGGGCCGCGAAGGCGGCGTCGTCCTCGTAGACCTCGTCGGGCGGGCAGTGCAGCTGCACGAGGTCGATCCGCTCGACCTTGAGGTTGGCGCGCGAGCGCGCGTTCCAGGCGCGGAACGCGTCGCGGTTGTAGTTCTCCGGGAGCTGCTCGACGCGGCGGCCCATCTTCGTCGCCACCAGGATCTGCGGGTGGCGGGCGTGCAGCTCGCCGCAGAACTGCTCGCTGCGGCCATCGCCGTAGGCGTCGGCCGTGTCGAAGAAGGTGACGCCGGCCGCGACGGCCGCATCGAGCACGGCATGCGCGGCCTGCGGCGTGACGGTGCCCCAGTCGGCGCCGAGCTGCCAGGTGCCGAGGCCGACGACGCTGACGCTCCGCCCCAGCCGCTCGATCTGCCGCTGCTCCATCGGCGCGTATCCTCGCAGGACCTAGGCGAGCAGCGCTCGCAGCTCCGCAGGCCGCTCGACGATGACGTCGGCGCCGCGCAGCTCCTCGCGGTCGCCGATGCCCCAGGTGACGCCGATCACGCGCAGGTCGCAGGCGCGGGCGGCATCGATGTCGTAGAAGCGGTCGCCGACGACGACGGCGTCGTGCGCCCCGAGCGCCCGCTGCGCGCGTGCGACCGTCTCCGCCTTCGGCTCGGCGAGCGCGGGCGCGCTGACGATGTCGAACTCGATCCCGAAATGCTCCAGCAGCGGCGGGACGAACTCGCGCGTCTTCGACGTCGCGAGCGCGAGCGGCAGCGTCAGGCTCCGCAGCAGCTCGGGCATCCCCTCGATGAGCCGGGTCTCCCGGAGATACACGCGGGCGAAGATCTGGTGGTAGGTGGCGACGCAATCCGCGACTGTCTCGGAGTCCTCCGCGGCGCCGGTGAGCTCGGCGAAGGCGCTCAGCACGGGCGGGCCGATGAAGCGTCCGACCTCGTTGGCGCCGAGGGGCGCAAAGCCGTGGGCGCGAAGCGCGCCGTTGATGGCCGTCTCGACCGGGCGCAGCGAGTCGATGATGACGCCGTCGAAGTCGAAGATCGCGGCGTCGGCCGGCGGGGTCAGCGGCATGCGCGCAGCGCCGGGTAGAGGGCGCGGAAGCGCTCGCGCGCCGCGCGGTAGGGCGCGATCCACTCGGATACTGGCTCGATAGGATCGCGCGGGCGCACCGTCGCCGCGACCGCGGCGGGGACGTCCGGCCAGACACCGCCGGCGACGCCGCCGAGCAGCGCGGCTCCGAACGCGGCGGCGTCCTGTACCGCCACCCGCTCCAGCGGCAGCTCGAGCACCGAGGCGACGATGCGCAGCCACTCCTCGCTGCGCGCGCCGCCGCCGGAGACGCGCCCGAGCACAGGGCGCCCGCCCAGCTCGGAGATCAGGTCCAGCGAGTCGCGCAGGCCGAAGGCGACGCCCTCCAACAGCGAGCGCACGAGCGCGCCGCGGTTGTGGCGCAGACTCAGGCCGGCGTAGCAGCCGCGCGCGTCGGGGTCGGCGTGGGGCGTGCGCTCGCCGGCCAGGTAGGGCAGGAACAGGAGCCCCTCGGTTCCCGGCGGCCAGCTGGCCGCCTCGCCGGTGAGCACGTCGTAGTCGACGTCGAGGATCGACTGCAGCCAGCGCAGCGAGCCCGCCGCGGAGAGCATCACGCCCATCGCGTGCCAGGTGCCCGGAACCGCGTGGCAGAAGGCGTGCACGCGCGCCTGCGGGTCCGCGGCGTAGCGCTCGAGCGCGGCGAACACGACGCCGGAGGTGCCGAGCACCACCGACACGGGTCCAGGACGGTCGACGCCGACGCCGAGCGCGCCGGCGGCCTGGTCGCCGGCGCCGGCGGCGAGCGGCACCCCGTCGACGGTCGCGCCGCTGACCTCCGGGCTCTCCAGCACGGGCGGCAGCCACGCGGGATCGATCGCTAGCGCGTCCAGCACCTCCGCGCTCCAGCGCCGCTCGGCGACGTTCAGCAGCAGCGTTCCCGAGGCTTCGGCGACGTCGGTCGCGTGCTCACCGCAGAGGCGCAGCCGGACATAGTCCTTCGGCAGCGCGATCCGCGCGATGCGCCCGAACAGATCGGGCTCGTTGCGGCGCAGCCAGAGCAGTTTCGGCGCCGTGAAGCCGGGCAGCGCGCGGTTGCCCGTCAACTCGATCAGCCGCTGCAGCCCGAGCGTCGCCTCGATCTCGCGGCACTCCGCGCCGGTGCGCTGGTCGTTCCACAGGATCGCCGGCCGCAGCACGCGGTCCTCGGAGTCGAGGGCGACGAGACCGTGCATCTGCCCGGAGAGCCCGATGCCTTCGGGAGGGCCGGCCGCGGCGCGCAACCGCGCCAGCACCTCCTGTGCCGCGCGCCACCAGTCCTCGGGGTCCTGCTCGGCCCATCCGGGGCGGGGCGTCGAGAGCGGGTAGCCCGCCTCCGCGGCGGCGAGCACGCGGCCGTCGGGATCGATTGCGAGCCCCTTGACGCCGCTGGTCCCGACATCGAGGCCGATCGCGCTCACGTCGGGGCGTGGAGACGCTCGCCGTCGCTCACGCGCCGAGCGCGGCGTAGACGAGCTCGTAGGCGGTGACGGCGTCCTTGCGGGCCTGCGCCTCTCTGAGCGCCTGATCGTCGATCCGCGCCGCGACGGAGTCGATGAAGTTCCATTGGATCACCGAGCGCCTGACCGCGCCTACCTGGTCCTCGGTGTAGGGGTAGAGGTCGAGACCGAGGCGCTCGCCGTTCTCGCCGTAGCCGCAGCGGCGCAGCTCGAGCGCAAGCTCGATCGTCTCCATGAAGGCGGTCGCGCCGAGCATGTTGTCGTCGTCGAAGGTGCCCCAGCCGGAGTTCCCGTGCTGGTGGCCGAGCAGCCCCTCGGAGTGCAGCAGCGCCGCGTACTCGGGCAGGTGCTCGTCGTTCATCAGCAGGTGCTGCCAGTCCATGTTGATCTGGACGTTGTCGAGCCCCTCTGCGCGCAGCTTGTTGGCGACGTAGATCGTCATCCCCATGTTGCGCATCAGGATCTTCATCGCTGGCTCGGAGTTCTTGTGCTCGAGGAACAGCTTCACCCCGTGGCGTTTGCAGATCTCGGCGGCCTCGCCGACGCCCTCGATCAGCCAGTGCCACGACTGGACGTAGGGCGTCTGGAAGGGGTAGTTGTAGCCCTCGATCCCGGGCCAGATGATCATGTTCGCGCCGAGCGTGCCCGCGAACTCCGCGCCCTCGCAGACGATCCGCCGCGCCTCTGCGCGGACGTGCTCATCGGGGTTGACCAGGCCGCCGCGCCCGAAGCGCGGATCGAGGTGCAGGCCGCCGGCGATGCAGTAGACGTCGTGGCCGCCGAGCGCCGCCTGGACGTCGCTGACGTTCTCGTGCGAGAGCTCCTGGGGATAGTGGAACTCGTAGCCGTCGATCAGCTCGCCCAGGCCCTCGACCGCGCGGTGCACCTTCTCCGCCACGGGTTCCGCGTCGTAGGCGTGCCCCGGCTGGTAGCCGCCGGGAACGAAGCGCGTGATCATCGGCCCGAACGCCCAGATGCCGACACTTGTCTTCATCGCTCTACCTCCGTTGGTTGGTTGGCCTCGGCGCTCGCGTAGAGCGCAGCGATCGCGCGCGCCTGAGAGAGCGCGTCCTCCCGTCCGTAGCGCGGCGCGCTCGCGCCCGTCACGGCCGCGGCGAAATCCTCGAGCTCGCAAGCGTACGGGTCGAGCTGCTCGACGGCGATGCGCTGCACCGGCCCGCCCGCCGGCCGCAGCTCGATCCCGGGGTTGCGGCAATGCCACGGGTCGTCCAGCCAGAGCACGCCGCGCGTGCCCGCCACCTCGAGCTCGTCGCGCGCCGCGAGGTCGAGGCCGCAGTCGATCGTCGCGAGCACATCGCCCGCGAAGCGCAGCAGCCCGGTGAGGCGCAGGTCGACGCCATCCGCGCCCGAAACCTGCTGAGCGCTTACCGCCAGCGGCTCGCCGGCGAGCAGCCTCGCGGCGCTGACGCAGTAGCAGCCGACATCCATCAGCGCGCCGCCGTCGAGGGGGGCCTGCATGCGCACGTCGCCGGGACGCTCCAGCAGGAAGGAGAACGATGCCCGGATCAGGCGCAGCTCGCCGATCTGCTCCACCAGCTCCAGGAGGCGGCGCGCCTGCGGCTGGTGGCGCCACATGAAGGCCTCGGCGAGCACGAGGCCGTTGCGTTCCGCGGCGTCGAAGGCGCGGGCGACCTCGTCGGGATGGCGCGACAGCGGCTTCTCGCAGAGCACGTGCCGGCCGGCCTCGAGTGCGCGCACCGACCACTCGACGTGGAGTGAGTTCGGCAGCGCGACGTAGACCGCCTCGACGTCCGGATCGGCGAGCAGCGCCTCGTAGGAGTCGTGCGCCCGTGGGATGCCAAGCGCCTGCGCCTGCGCCTCGGCGCGGGCGCGGTCGCGCGAGCCGATCGCGACGACCTCGACGCCGCGCGCCTGGCGCGCCCCGGCGACGAGCAGCTCGTTGATCCGCGCCGTTGACAGGAGGCCGAGCCGCATGCGAGGTCCATCTTATGGCGCTAGGCGTGCGAGCCGAATGTCGCGTGGAGCGCGGCGGGCGCGAACTCAGACGTAATTATCGGGGCCCGAGGACAGGTATTCCTTGTTCTGGCGGCGCTCACCGATCACGAGGATCACGATGTAGATGATGATGATGTTGACGATGATGCCGATCCCCACGAAGGTGACGAGCAGGCCGAAGGTCTTCACGAAGGCTTCGTCGGTGGCGAGGAGCATGGCGGGAGCCTAGCAACGGCTGGCGCGTCGGTGTCGTAGCGTAGCCTTCAGCCGAGCGCGATCGATCGCCGATCGGGGGCGATGGCCGCGGGGCCGTGGTCGAGTGCCTGGAGAGGTGCCGGAGTGGTTGAACGGGCGCGACTGGAAATCGCGTAACGGGGGAAACCTCGTTCGAGGGTTCGAATCCCTCCCTCTCCGTAGAGGCTCGGCATGGGGCCATTTTGCGGCTCAGCTAAGCCAGAATCGGACGTCGGCTCAAGGACGGGTGGTTGAGCCGAGTTCGAACCAATTCTTGACCAACCGTAGTGCCGCACTCGAACCCCTCGCCCGCTGAGCCTCGGCGAGCTCGAGACGGAGGTGGATGCCGCGTCGAACTTCGCAGTGTCGGGCGACGCCGCCGTAAATAGCTGTCTGTCGACAGGTGCTCGGGGCGCAGTTCGCGGTGCGCTCGGACCTCGCGCGGCGTCTATGAGCTTCAGAGCTGCCGGCCGCGATCGCTTGATCGGCTTCCTGGCGGCACCACCATCGCGGGTTTCGATCACACGATCCGAGTGATGTGGGCTCACACGGCGCGGGCCGACAGTCTGGACATGAGCCAACCCCCGGGCCCCTTGACCGTCCGCATTCGGGTGCGGGGCGTCCTCGGTGAGACCGTCGTCGGCGCATTTCCGGACCTCCTGACGAGCGTTGAAGACGGGAGCACAGTGCTTTCCGGCGACTTGCCGGATCAATCGGCTCTGTTCGGCGTGTTCGACGCCGTGGAGGAGCTGGGGCTTGAGATCCTTGAGGTCGACTGCGACTGCGGTTAGGTGCTGTGGCCGGGCTGCGCAGCCAGGCGCCTCGCCTTCCGGACCAGGCCTCCGCGCACGAGCCCGCCTGCGCAGTTCTGCGATGTGCTGTGCGGCTCGCCGAAATGTAGAGTGGACGTGAAGATGTTGGGGGTCTCGGCTCCGTCCGTAGTTGCCAGGCGAGAGCTCTTCGAGCTGCTGTCGAATGATGCTGGCGGCGTGACACTGCTTTCGGCCCCGGCCGGCAGCGGCAAGACCGTCCTGCTGCGGTCGTGGATCGCCGACACAGGCCTTGGCGACCGCGTGGCGTGGGTCTCGGTCGATCGCGACGAGCAGGACGCGCAGCGTTTCTGGCTGTCCGTGATCGCCGCGTTGCGGCGCACCATCGGTGTGGCCGGTCTCGTCGAGACGCTCGAGCCGTCACCCACGTTCGACGGACAGGCCGTTGTCACGCGGCTCGTGTCCGACCTCGAGTTGCTGAAGGACCCGATCGTGCTCGTCATCGACGACGTGCACGAGCTTTCGACGACCGAGGCGCGCGGCCAGCTGGAGCTGCTCATCACGCATCGACCTGAGCTCGTCAGGATTGTGATCGCTGGCCGTCGCGACCCTCGGCTTGGTTTGCATCGACTGCGTCTGGCGGGCGAGCTGACCGAGATCCGCAGTAAGGACCTGCGCTTCACGCTGAAGCAGGTGCAGGAGCTGCTCCGCGACGCCGGCGTTGAGCTCTCGGAACAGAGCTTGACATTGCTGTACGAGCGCACCGAGGGCTGGGCTGCCGGTGTGCGGCTCGCCGCGCTGGCGCTTACCGCGCATCCAGATCCGGAGCGGTTCGTCGCCGAGTTCAAGGGCAGCGAGCGGACAGTCGCTGAGTATCTGTTCGCAGAGGTTCTCGACCGCCAGCCCGATGATGCGAGGAACATGCTCTTGCGGACCTCGATCCTCGAGCGCGTCAACGCCGAGCTCGGGGATCTCCTCACGGGCGCGAGCGGGTCGCTGCGCCTTCTGCAGGAGCTCGAGCAGGCGAATGCGTTTGTCGTGTCTCTCGATGCGAGCCGCTCATGGTTTCGATACCACCACCTCTTCGCAGACCTATTGCGCCTCGAACTCGAACGCACCGAGCCCGAGCTCGTCCCGAATCTGCACCTCAGCTCCGCTGGCTGGTTTGAGACGCACGGGGAAATCGTCGAGGCCGTCCGGCACGCCCAGGCTGCGAGGGACTGGGGGTACGCCGCTCGGCTGGTCGTCGACCACAGCAGCGGACTGGCACTCGACGGCCGTGCGGCGACGCTCGAGAGCCTGCTCGCCGCGTTTCCAACGGATGCGGTGTCCGCAGACCCCGAGCTAGCGCTGGTTTCCGCGCGCGGAAAGGTGTTTGGCGCCCCCATCGGTGACGCGGACGCGCAGATCGCGCTCGCTGAAGGGAATGCGACCCGCGTGCCGGAGGCGCGGCGGCATCGCTTCGAGGTCTCGCTCGGCCTCACGCGGCTGATGCTTGCCCGCCGCCGCGGCGACTTCGCCACGGCCGTCGACGAGGCGCAGCCGCTCCTAGCGGCCGGGGCGACCGCAGCCGGCGAGCTTGATCTCGACGACGAGATCCGCGCAGGCGCGCTCACGCAGCTCGGGATCGTGGAGCTGTGGGATAGACGCTTCGCAGAGGCTGAGTTGCATCTCAAGCAGGGCCTGAAGTTCGCGCAGGCGGCGGCACGGCCCTATTTGGAGGTCCAATGCCTCGCCCACCTCTCGGTGGCCGATGGACGCCAGTCCCTGACACGGGGGCGTGAACGGGCCCTCGATGCTCTCGCGATCGCGGAGCGGCACGGCTGGGACGCCGATCGGGTGGCGGGCCTGGCCCTAGTCGCACTCGCCACGGTCGACGTGTGGCAAGGACGCTTTGACGACGCTGAACGCTGGCTCGACCGCGCCGAGCACGCGGTGCGACCCGATCTGGAACCGGCGACCGGTTTGCTCTTGCAGCTAGCGCGCGGAAGGCTCGACCTGGCTCGCGGCCGGCTGGAGCACGCGGCCGACGCATTCCGCTCGGGCATTGACCTCGGTGAGCTCGTGGTCGGGCCGCAGCTCACGACCGTTCCCGCGCAACGCCTTCTCGCTCAGACGGAGCTACAGCTTGGCGACGAGGCTGCAGCGCGCGCCATGCTTGAAGAGCTGGGCGCGCAGAGTGAACGGGACTCCGACATGGCAAGGAACGCGCTCGCACATGCGCATCTCGCCCACGGAGACGCCCAGTCCGCGATCGATGCCCTCGCGCCTGTTCTCGACGGCTCGCTCCCCTCGCAGCCCCTTCTCCTGGTAGAGGCGTCGCTCGTCGACGCAGTCGCACACGATCACCTCGGGGAGCGCCGTCAGGCCGAGGCATCTGTCGAGCGAGCGCTCGAGCTGGCCGAGCCGAATGGCCTGATCTGGCCCTTCGTCACGACGCCGGTCCGGGACTTGCTCGAGCGTCATCCGCGTCACGGGACGGCTCACGGCTCTCTCCTCAAGGAGATCCTCGGTGTGATCGCCGGAACGCCCGCGAGCAGGCCTGCAGGGGAAGCAACTGCTCTCGATGAGGAGCTCACCGACAGTGAGCTCAGGGTGCTTCGGTATCTACCGAGCAACCTCTCCGCTCCCGACATCGGCCGTGAGCTCTACCTCTCGGTGCACACCGTGAAGACGCACATGCGGCACATCTACGCCAAGCTCGGCGTCCATCGCCGCGCGGAAGCGGTCGATCGCGCTAGAGAGCTGGGCCTGCTCTCATCATCCTCGCCGCTGCGGTAACCCAAAGAACGCCGGACTCGGCCCGGCAGCGCCTGACGCTGCGGCTCTAGAGCCGGCAGTGAGCGCGGCATCCGGATCGCACCGATCGTGCGATGACCGCTCATCCCGACCGGCAGGAGTCTCACGCCCGCAACTCCGTCGACGGGACCGCCGGTTCCGTTGCAAGCGAAAGGCGTTAGCGATGCGAAAAATAGCCCGCTGGACAATGGCCCACCGCCGGCTGGTGATTGTCGGTTGGATCGCGGCCGCACTGCTGATCACGATGGTTTCCTTCGGGGTCGGCCGTAAGAACTCGTCGGACTTCACGCTCCCTGGTACGGAGTCGTCACGGGCTCAGGCGCTCCTGGGCCAGAGCTTCAGCGCGCACGCTGGCGACAGCGACCAGATCGTCCTCCATGCGCGCACCGGCACGCTCACCGCGGATCGGGCAGCGATCGAAACGACGCTCGCTCGTGTAGCGGCGCTGCCCCACGTGGTCGGTGTCGTCAGTCCGTTCGCGCCAGGACAGCATTCGATCTCCGCTGATGGCTCGATCGGCTTCGCCACGGTCAACTTCGACAAACGCGCCGAGCAGCTCCCCGTGCCGGCGATAAAGAAGGTGATGAGCGTCGCAGAGTCCGCTCGGTCCGCCGCGCTACAGGTCGAGCTCGGCGGCCAGGCCATTGAGCAGGCCGAAGGGATGTCGGTCGGCTTCGCTACGGGCGTCGGGATCCTCGCCGCGATCGTCATCCTGCTGATCGCGTTCGGGTCGTTCAGTGCGATGGTGCTCCCGATCGCGACAGCACTCGTCGGCCTGATTGCCGGCCAGGGCCTCAGCGGTGTGGCGAGCCACGCGATCGCGATGCCTGATTTCGCCTCCTCGCTTGCGGTGATGATCGGTCTCGGCGTCGGCGTCGACTACGCGCTGTTCGTCGTCACGCGCTATCGGGAGAGCTACCGCGCCAACGGCGGAGACGTGTCTAGTGCGATCGAGGATGCCCTCAACACCTCCGGCCGCGCGGTGCTGTTCGCCGGCGTGACTGTCGTGATCGCGCTGCTCGGCATGTTCGCGCTGCGGGTCAAGATGAACAGCGGCGTCGGCGTCGCCTCGGCGATCTCAGTGGCGCTCGTGCTCGCCGCGTCGCTCACGCTGCTGCCCGCGATTCTCAGCATCACCGGGCACCGTGTCGGCGCCCTCAAGGGACGGGCCGCCCGCGAGAGCGTGACCTCAGGGGCGTTCTGGCGACGGTGGGTCGGCACGGTGCAGCGCCACCCTGCGCCCGTGGCGCTTGGTGCCACAATCCTGATGCTAGTGCTCGCCGCGCCCGCGTTGGGGCTGCGGCTCGGCATGAGCGACGCCGGCACGAACCCAACCAGCCACACAACGCGCAAGGCATACGACCTGCTCGCCAAGGGCTTCGGCCCCGGGTTCAGCGGCCCGTTGACCGTCGCGGTAGCCCTCCCCCGAGGGCATGACACGGCCGCGGTAGGTGAAGTCGCACGAGCGCTCGCCGCGACGCGAGGCGTCGGCTCGGTCGCACCCGCGCAGCTCAGCCCCGCAGGCACTACGGCGGTCCTCATGGCCTACCCGACGAGCTCGCCGCAAAGCAAACAGACCACAGACCTTGTGAATCAGGTGCGCGGCACCGTGCTGCCTCCGATCGAGCGGTCCACCGGGGCACATGTGTACGTGGGCGGCCCGACGGCGGCCGAGGTCGACTTCTCGCACATACTGGCGCAGCGGCTGCCGGTGTTCATGGCGATCGTCGTGGGCCTAGCGATGCTGCTGCTGCTCGTGGTCTTCCGGTCGCTGTTGATTCCGATCCAGGCCGCGGTCATGACCATGCTGTCGATCGGAGCCTCGTTCGGGATCGTCCAGGCGCTGTTCGAGCGCGGCTGGCTCGGTGTCCAGCAGGGTCCGATCGACGCGTTCATCCCGCTGCTCATGTTCGCGGTCATCTTCGGCCTCGGCATGGACTACGAGGTGTTCCTGGTCTCGCGCATCCACGAGGAGTGGAAAAGCCACGGCGACGCAAGCCGCGCGGTGCGTGAGGGTCTCGCCCGCACCGGCCGCGTGATCACGGCCGCGGCGAGCGTGATGGTGGCCGTGTTCATCTCGTTCGCTTTCTCCGGGGAGCGCATCCTCGAGATGTTCGGCGTCGGGATGGCCGCCGGAGTCCTGCTCGACGCTGTCGTGATCAGGATGTTGCTGCTCCCCGCCGTCCTGCAGCTGCTCGGCGCGAGCACATGGGCACTGCCGGAATGGCTCGAGCGGCACCTGCCGCGGGTGGCGATCGAGCCCGAGACCCAGCAGCGACCCGTGCCGGGCGTCGAACCGGTGCCCACGACGACCTAGCAACCGTCCGAAGGGCCACCGCCCAGCTGCTCGCCCGCCGGCAAACCCCCACCGGCGGGCGAGCAGCCATCCGCCGGAGGCGAAGTCAGACGCAGAGCCCGTTTGCGCCCCCGAGCGGGCTCAGTGACCGAGCAGGCGAATCTGCCCGGTGGCGCCACCGAAGGCCGCCGAAGCGCCCGCGCAAGCCAATCACACGGTCCGTGCGATGGCCGCTCATCCCTACCGCAGCGACCGTGTCGAGCACACAAACCAACTTCTAAGAGCTCTAAGCCGACCACCGACAGACGGGGCGGCTTAAAGCGGGGGAGGAGCAAGCGATGACAGGCAACGGAAACAGCCCTCGAAACACGATCAACGACCAACGGCCGTCGATCGACAAGAAGTGGTGGACGCTCGTCGCAGTCGGGATCGGCGTCTTCATGCTGCTGCTCGACCTCACGATCGTGAACGTCGCACTGCCCGAAATCCAGCGCGAACTACACGGCTCGATCGCCGACCTGCAGTGGGTGATCGACGCATACGCGCTGAGCCTCGGCGCTCTGATGCTGATGGCAGGCTCCCTCGCGGACCTGCTCGGACGCAAGCGCATGTTCGCGGCCGGGATAGCGATCTTCATGACCGGATCTCTGCTGTGCGGCGCGGCCCAGAGCTCGCTGTTCCTCACGCTGGCGCGTGCCGGCCAGGGCGTCGGGGGCGCGATCATGTTCGCGACCTCGCTCGCGCTGATCGCCAATGCGTTCCGCGGCTCCGATCGCGGCGTCGCTTTTGGCGTGTTCGGAGCGATCACCGGAGTCGCGACCGCCGTCGGACCGGTGCTCGGCGGCGCGATCACCACCGGTCTCTCGTGGCGCTGGATCTTCTTCGTGAACATCCCCATCGGTGTGATCGCGATCGCGATCACGCTCCTGCGCGTCGACGAGTCCCGAAACCCGTACGCCGGCCGTCCCGACTGGCTGGGCTTCCTGACTTTCAGCTCGGCGCTGGGCCTGCTCGTGTACGGACTGATCGAGTCGAGCTCGCACGCATGGGGTTCCAGCGGCGTCCTCGGGCCGCTCGGAGCCTCGGCAGTGCTGCTCGTGCTGTTCGTGATCGCCGAGCTGAGGCAGCGCAAGCCGATGTTCGACCTGTCGCTCCTTCGTAACCCGAGCTTCGTCGGCGGGCTCGGGTCCGCGTTCGCCGTCTCGGCTTCGGCGCTCTCGATGCTGACGTTCCTGGTGCTCTACCTCCAAAACACGCTGCATTACTCGGCCATCGACACGGGCCTGCGGCTGCTGGTGCTGAGCGGTGCGACTTTCATGACGGCCGGCATCGCGGGGCGGTTGAGCTCGAAGGTGCCCGCCCGGCTGCTGATCGGGCCCGGTTTCCTTCTCATCGGTGCGGGCCTGCTCCTGATGCGCGGACTGAGTGCGTCGTCCACCTGGACGCACCTGCTGCCGGGGATGATCGTCGTAGGCGCCGGCACAGGGCTCGTCAACACTCCTCTGGCGTCGGTCGCGGTCGGTGTCGTGGATCCGCGTCGCGCGGGCATGGCTTCCGGCGTCAACTCCACCTTCCGGCAAGTCGGAATCGCAGCCGGCGTCGCAGTGTTGGGCTCAATCTTCGCGAGCCAGATGCGAGACAGCGTCACATCGGCGCTCGCCCACACACCGCTCGTCCACAGCGCACACCAGATCGCGAGCGCGGTCAGCTCGGGCCACGTGGCACAGGTCATCGCCCACGCGCCCGCGACGATGCGCGGTCCGATCGCGTCGGCTTCAAGTGGGGGCTTCGTATATGCGCTCAACGAGATCCTCTTGATCGCAGCCGTCGTGGCTCTCGCCGGCGCCGCGGGTGCTCTTGCCCTGATCCGTCCGAAGGACTTCGTCGACGCGTCCGACGCAGCGGTTGGCGAGTCGGACTGGAGCACGGAGCGCGCTCAGGAGATGGAGTGGGCGACCTGACCTCTCGACAGTCCAGCACGGAACGAGGCGGCGTTCGGTCCCAACCAAGGAGAAACCATGAGCAACAACGCAGAGCTCACCCCATACCGTGAGCCAAGACCGAGACCGCGCCTCGCCCGGTATGCACTGCCCCTCGCAGTGTGTGTCGCGAGCGCGGCGACTGCAGCAGCCGTCGCGCTCGCCGCGAGCTCGAATGGGAAGAGCGTGCCCGCACATCCACAGATGACAAACATGCTGATGGGCACGCCGCAACCGGGCGGGCACGCTGCACCATGGGACTATGGCACGCCCCAGGCCGGCGGTACGCCGCAATCGGGGAATGCGGCGCCTCAGGAGATGAGCGCGCCCACCGGAGGCGACTTCGCAAAGTCACTTGGCAGCAGACTCGCTGGTAACGGCCAGGAAGCCGTCTCGCTGGCCACCGCCAAAAATCTCGGCAACCAGCAGCCCGCAGGGGCGCAAGTCGACTCAGCGACCAACACAGTGCGCTTCACTACCCGACAGGTCAGTCTTGTCGTGCTCGCCAGCCCTCCGGAAGCCGACATGAAGTTCCGAGCCGCTGGACTCAACGACCCGACGATCGAAGTTCCAGCAAACGCTCAAGTCACCGTGCGGTTCATCAACGCCGACAAGGACATGGCCCACATGTGGCTCCTGCAATCCGCAAACAGCGGTAGCGAATCGGTCTCGAGAAACGGAGGCGGAGCACACGTCGCAGCTGCCCCGCCTCTAGGCGACCCGACGAGCGCCGGGCAACCCGGCGAGAGCGTCACGTTCTCGGCGCCCGAAGCAGGCACCTACCGCTACACATGCCCGTTCCCCGGTCACGCAGAAGAAGGAATGGAAGGTCGCTTCGTCGTGCGGAGCGCCTGACGTTCAAGCGGCCTAGCCCGGCATAGAGAGGACCAGCCGGTGCGTCCCTCCGCGGCGACGCCGAGCCGGCGCATGCGCGTCGCCGGCGTGAGCGGGATCGATAGCCGAATCCCACACATCGTGCGACGGCCACTCACCCCAACCGACGCGAACCTAGCCCCCACAAGAACCAAAGGAGATCACCATGAGCACCAGTGTCCACCCGCCCGTCAACAAATTCGAGATCGAGAACGGTCGCTGGCGACTCGATCCCTCTCACTCGAGCATTGAGTTTCGCGTCCCGAACTTCTACGGCCTGCAACATGTCGATGGGCGCTTCGAGCGCTTCGAAGGGACCATGGATCTACACACGGTGCCAGCGATCGATCTGACGATCGACGCAGACAGCCTCAGCACCAGAAACACCCAGCGAGACAAACACCTGCGCTCGAGCGACTTCTTCGACGTCGAGCATCACCCGCAGGTCCGGTTCGTGTCCGACAGCGCCGACCTCGACGGCGAGGTTCTGATCGTCCGAGGACGACTGACCGCGGCAGGCACGAGCGTCCCCCTCAGCCTCGACGCGTCGCTCCGACGTGAGGGCGACGAGCTTGCTATCGAGGCCGCCGCGCTCGTCGACCAGCGGCAGCTCGGGATGACCTGGAGCCCGCTCGGAATCGTCCGCACCCCCAGCAGGCTGATCGTCCGCGGCCGGCTCGTGCTCAACGACTGACCGGACCGCTTACACGCACCCACCCGCATCGCTCCGGTCGTTCCACGCGGGACTGGCTCCCGCCGTCACCACGATCGAAGCGGACGAGCGGGCAGTGCATGCCAACACACAAGGAGAATCGACCATGTCCTCGAGCATGACACCCCCAAAGACCGACGAGCGCAGCGATCTGGAGCCCGCCGGCATCGGAACAGTCCACCTCGACGTCGTCGACATGGAGCGGTCCGTGGGCTGGTGGCGAGACCTCGTGGGCCTTCGTGTTGTAGCGGAGGGGCGCGAGGCCGTAGCTCTCGGGATCGACGGCAACCCGCTCATAGTCCTGCGCCCAGGAGCAACAGAACCGGCACGGCGGGGCTACACGGGCCTCTATCACATAGCGCTCAACCTGCCGACCGAGGCCGCCCTCGCCAACACCCTTGCGCGGCTACTCGCGGCAGACATCCAGGTCTCAGGAATCGACCACATCGTCGCAAGGTCCCTGTACGTGGCTGATCCGAACGGGATCGGACTCGAGCTCGCCCTTCAGACACCCGATCGCGTCCGATCAGTCAGCTGGCACGAAACCGAGGACTCTCCCGAGATCATCGACGTCGACGGCCACCGACGCGAGAGCCTGGGAGCATTAGATCTGAACGCGCTCCTCGGCGCAGTAACCGACGCAGATCTGTCGCATCCGATTGCATCCGGCACCGCCGTCGGGCACGTCCACCTAGCCGTCGCAGGCCTTGAGCCTAGCTTCCGCTTCTACCGCGATGTGCTCGGTTTCGCACGCATCAACTACGTGCCGGTCATCGGGTACGGAGACCTCGGCAACACAGGCATCCTGCTCCACAAGGTAGCGCTCAACACCTGGCAGACGGCAGGAGCGCCACCACGGCCACCCGGGATGGCAGGAATGGCGCGGTTCACACTCCTCTACGGCTCGGACGAGGCGTTGAGTCGCGCAACTGGCGAGCAGCGGGTGCTTCCTGGTGCCTCCGCTACGCACGCAGTCCAGGATCCCGCCGGGAATGTCATAGTGCTCTCGCTCGCCCGAGACCGCGCCAGTCGGGATCGCGCCTCAGCGCAACCAATCCACCCGACCGGTGCCGACGCCGGGCGTATCTGAGCGCCCGGGCACGCATGTTCTCCCAAGATCCTCCCGTGCAAGATGGGCGGACTCGTGACGTTGTTCTGCCTGCGGGGCCGCCTTCTGTTGCATCCCGCCGAGAACCACGGCACGCACTCGCACAGACCGCGCAGTACGTGCTCGAGCTTGCTCGTACGCGAAATGTACGCCGGGTTCCGTCGCGGTTCCGCGACGGAACTCAAACCAGCGCAGGTATGGCGGATCTTTGCGCTGCGGGGCGCTAGACCCTGAGGCAGCCGCCCGGGGAACTCCGTGAGGACTCGGTCCCGCGCAGCCCAACTACGCGGGGTTTCGGAGTGTGTAGCAGCCTGTAGACGTCGTGGCGCACTTTCAGCAGACGCGGTTCGAGGACGTCCTTCACGCTGCGGCGGATGGTGTCCCCGGCGCCGAGGGAGACGCTCTGCCAGACCGTTTCGGCCGCCGCCTTCGTTTCCGGGTCCCGTTCGAGTTCTTCGGCCTCCGCGCAAGCGGCCTGGACCGTGTGTGCCTCACCGACCGCGAGTGTTCCGAACTCGTCTAGCAAGCGCTGGTAGTCCTTTTCGATTTCGGCCGCGTGCGTCCGGTACCGCTGCGTCTGCCCTGTCGCTGCGAGGGCCCTGGGACCCCCGTCGTCGGGGCTCGCCACCGCGCTCGGCGGAGCTTGCGTCGCGGCCAGTGCGGCCACCGAGGCGGCTGCCACCAGGACGAGCCTCCTGAGCCGGCTGCGCGAAAGGGACCGGCGCCGCGACTCGAGCGCATACTGCGCTCATGACCCGGGACAAACGACTTGGCTTGGTGTTGGGCATCAACCTCGCGATGGTGCTGAGCCTTCTGCTCGTCGGCCTGCTCGCCCATTCCTTGGGGGTGTTGGCAGCCGGGGCCGACTATCTCGGCGATGCGCTTGGAACGGGACTCAGCCTGGCGGCGCTGCGGGTGAGCCGCCGCGGGCACGGACATCCGCGGGCGACCTCGTACGCAGCACTGGTCAACTCGAGCTTCCTGCTGCTCGTGACGCTCGCAGTTGCGGCGGAGGCGATGAGGAGGCTGAGCACGGGAGCACCGACGATCCACGGAGTGCCGGTGGTGATCGTCAGCGCCGTCGCGGCGCTCGCAATGGTCGCCTGCGCCCTGATCCTCGGCAACGTCGAGGGCGACCTGAACATGGAGTCGGTGATGCTCGATACCGTCGCCGACGCCGCAGCAGCGATCGGGGTGGCCATCAGCGGCGCGATCATCCTCGTGACACACGGGGTCTACTGGCTGGACTCGCTGGTGGCGCTCATAATCGCCATCGTCGTCGGCTACCACGCGATCAGGCTCATGCGCCGGGTGCTCAGGGACCTCGACGAGAAAGGTCCGCAGGCCGTCCCGACCGGTGATCAATCCCTGTGACGGACCTCCTCGGCGCCGACCGCCGCGCAGCTCTCCCGTCCGGCCGCAGCAGCGCTTCGAGCGCCCGATCAAACGCCTTCCGGTTCGAAAGTCGTCCCGATCTCGCAGTGCAGGCTAGGCTTGGCTGATGGAGCGGGATGAGCTGCGCGCCCTGCAGGCGCCGATCAAGGAGCGTTACCAGGTCGAGCCGAAGGCGGCACAGATCACCCTCTCGGCGACGGGTACCCTCGGCGATGGTGTGTCCTGCTCTGTGCAGACGGGACGCGCGCTCGCGGAGGCCGGGCTGCACCCGGCCTCCGGTGGCGACGGTTCCCTGCTGTGCTCGGGCGACATGTTGCTCGAGGCGCTCGTCGCCTGCGCAGGCGTCACGCTTCGTGCTGTTGCGACCTCGCTCGGAATCTCGGTGACCGGGGGCCGGGTACGTGCCGAGGGTGACCTCGACTTTCGCGGCACGCTCGGAGTCGATCGGGAGGCGCCCGTGGGGTTCTCGGCCATTCGGTTGTCTTTCGAGCTTGAAGCGGACGCCGATGATGAGCAGGTCGCGACGCTCGAGCGGCTCACGGAGCGGTATTGCGTCGTCTACCAGACGCTCGCGAGCACGCCGGCGCTCACGACGGTGCTCGACCGCGTGTAGGCCAGGCCCGCCGCCGTCCAGCCGGCCTTGCAGAGGCGCATGGCCGTTGCGCCGCAGCCGACGCCGGGCTACCGCAAGGCACGCGCGCCCGAGCGGCGATCAGGGGTAGCTGACCTTCACCTTGGCGGCCGGTTCGAGCATGCCCGTGTCTTCGCCGAAGCGCAGCACGCCGATGTAGCAGATCCGTGTGGTCGGCTGGCGTGCCGGCGAGCCTTCGGGACAGAGTTGCGCCTCGAACGGGGTGCTAAAGCGGCCTTTCGCATTCGTTTCGAGCGTCTTCGCGTTTTCTGTGTTGCAGGGATAGTTGGGCGCGAGCCAGAAGATGAGGCCGCACTCCGCCAGCGAGACCTTCGCGTGCGCGGGGAACCCGCTGCCGGTGATGGTCGTGTCGGTGTTGACCATGACATCTGCCGGGTGCGCCCTCACCTTCTCCGCCCCCGGCGCCGCATGGGCCGCTGCGACGGGTGCGGCAGCGATGATCGCCGCGAGCGCTCCCGCTGCGCGACAGCGGGTCCTACGTAGCTCAAGCATGGCTCCCCCTTGCTGGAGGTCGAGTGGTCGATGCCTGATCTCGTCTGCGAGACCACCTGGATTCTTGCGCAACCGCGGAGACGTGGCGTTTAGACCCGCTGCCCGCGAAACAGCCGCGCCGCCTCGCGAGCCGCTCCGCGCGCCGCCACCGCATCGAGCGCCTCATAACGGATTAGGACGTACCTCCTAATCTATCGGGACCGTCAGCGCACCGTATGATCGACGCGTGCTTGACGCGCAGCATGCACGCGCTGCGGCGCGGGGGGCGCCCGATCCCCACCGTCTCGGTGGCCTGCAGTGGACGCGGCGCACCGGCGGGAACCTGACCGCCGCTGAGCGCAGGCGACTGCTCGCAGCGATCGCGATCGGCCAGTGGGAGAACCTGATGGGGCGCGCCAAGCTCGCGCTCGGGCGGCTGCCGGCGGGCGCTGCGGATGTCGACGTCACGACGTTCGAGGCGCCCGACTCGAGGCTCGCTCGCGAGGCCGAGCAGGCCTGCGCGGAGCAGCCGGCGGCGGTCGTCGGGCACTCCTACCGCACGTGGCTCTTCGGGCGCGCGCTCGCGGCCGTGGATCGCAACGAGCTCGATCTCGAGCTGTTCTACTGCGGCGCGCTCGTTCACGATCACGGGATCGCTCAGCCGACCCCGGGGCGCGACTTCACGCTCGCAAGCGCCGAGCGCACGCTCGCCTGCGCAGCGGCCGCAGGTGTCGCCGACGATCGCGCTGAGCTGCTCGCTGACGCTGTCTGCGTGCACACGACGCCAGGCGTGTCGCTCGAGCGCGACGGGGCGCTCGGCTGCTACCTGCAGTGGGGGGCCATGGTCGACGGCGCAGGGCTGCGCGCGTGGGACGTGACGCCGCTCAACATCAGCGAGGTGTAGCACCGCCACCCGCGCGCGCACTTCAAGCGCCAGCTGATCGAGTTGATGCGCGCCGAGGCGGCGGCTGTGCCCGCTGGGCGCTTCGGACTGCTGGTTCGCTGCGGCGTGCCGTTGGCGGTGCGCATGGCGCCGTTTGCGGACTGAGGCGTCCTGGCGGCTCGCTCAATCGCAGGAGGAAGGGGTAGCCTGCTCAGCCGTTTGATCGTCGAGGACCGATCGAGTCAGAGGAGCCTGATGGACGAGCAGCTGACGGCGTACCTGGGGGATCTGCACGACCAGGGACGCGAGCACGACGCTGCGAAGGCCGACCGCCTGGAGCGCCTGCGCAACGTGGAGCCGGACACGGCACGTTTGCTCGCCGTGCTGGTGCGAGCGCTCGACGCGAAACGGCTGCTCGAGCTCGGGACCTCCAACGGCTACTCGACGCTCTGGCTCGCGGACGCCGCGCGCAGCATCGGGGGAACGGTGCTGAGCATCGACGTCGACGTCGCGCGCAGCGCAGAAGCGAGCGAGCATCTCGCGCGGACCCAGCTGGCGGGGTACGCCGAGCTGCGCAGCGAGGACGCGGCAGCCACCCTGGCGGGCTCAGCCGACGCCTCCTGGCAGATGATCTTCCTGGATGCAGAACGCCCCGCCTACGCCAACTACTGGCCCGATCTGATCCGGGTTCTGACGCCGGGCGGCCTGCTCGCCGTCGACAACGTGCTCTCGCATGCCGAGGAGGTGCGCGAGTTCCGTGAGCTGGTCAGCAGCCACGCCGGGGTGATCGAGGCCGTCGTGCCGACCGGCGCAGGCGTGCTGCTGGTCGTGACCGACCGCGACCGGGCCGCGACGGCCAGGCTTCGACCGTGACGCTCAGGATTCGACCGTGACGAGCGTGCCGATCGGCGTGAAGGGCCAGATCTCCGCGGCGGCCGCCAGCGGGAGCTCGACGCAGCCGAGGCTCTGCGGCGTGCCGAAGGACGCGCGGTCGAAGTTGTGCAGCGCGTCGCCGCCGTTGAAGTAGCTGATCCACTTGATCCCGGGATCTTCGTAGTGAGAGCCGTCGGGGTTGGTCCCGCTCATCGTGCCTTCGGGGATGTGCTCGAACACGGGGTAGGTCCCGAGCGCGGTTTCCGCACCGGAGATGCCAGTGTTCGCGGGCGCGGTCAGGATCGTGTGGCCGGCGTGCCAGAGCGTGGCCGTCTCAGGAACTTCGCGGTGCACATAGACGTAGCTATAGCCTTCGCTCAGGCGCTTGCCGGCGATCGCATCGACGAGCAGCAGGCGCCAGACGCTCGGGCCCGCCACCCCGTCGGCGGTGAGGTTGTTCGTGTTCTCGAACTTCATCACCGCGCCCTTCGTGATCGCGTTCGCCTGGCCGGGGGCCCACATCGCCTCCAGCTGGTGCGGTGTGTTCGGATAGCGCCAGGCGAAGCTGCCGCTCGGGGGGTCGACCGCGGCTCGCGCCTCGGCGCCCGGCGTGCGCGCCACCTTGGCGTGCGCCGGGCGCCAGTCGACGGGCAGGTAGCCCGCTTGGGCGAGGAGCTGCTGCAGGCGCAGCGTCGAGCCCGGCGGCACGAACCATTCGATCTGGCTCGTCGTGCGCAGCCCGTCCGTGGATCCGGCCGTCACCGCGACCGGATGCGGCAGCTGGACACGCAGCTGGGAGCCCAGCGCCGCTCCGAAGCCTGAGGGGATGAACTCGAGCGTGTGGCTGTTGGCTTCGCGCCAATGCCCCTGCGTGCTCGGCGAAAGCCGCGGGAGCGCCGAGCCGAGCACTTCGCTGACCGGCTTGGAGAAGGTCAGGTAGATCGCCGTGGCCGGAGCGATCCGTTCGCCGGCCGCGGGCAGGGTGACCATCACCGGCGAGCGCGACGGCGGAAACCAGCTCACCTGCGCGGGAGCACCCAGCCGCTCCCACGGCCGTGCTGCGGCAGCGACCTCGATCGCGCCCGTCGCGGGCTGGCGCCCTAGCGAGAAGCTGTGCGCGCCGCTCAAGGCGCGGCGGGTCAAGCCGCCCGCGCCACCGTATGCGACCTCGCTCACCGCTTCGTCGAAGCTCACCTGCACCTGCGAGCCGGAGGGCACGGTCATCCAGCGCTCGGTCAGGTGCGCAACCGGCGCGCGCAGCGTCAGCTGCTCGTTGAGATCGGCTCCCAGCGCCCAGCCGAGCCAACCAGGCCGGCGAACCTCGACGTGCACCGACAGCTGCTCACCCGGCGTCAGCCGCTTCAGCGGGGTCAGGCGCCCACCTTCCACGGCGAGCGGCACGCTGCGCCCGTCCGGCCCGAAGGCCTGCACACGCTCGATCGTCCCGCCGAGCGGCTGCACCGTCACTCGCGCAAGCGCCGTCGCATCGCTCGCCAGGGTCGCACCCGAGAGCGCCAGCACCGCCGCGGCCAACGCCACGATCGCGACCAGCGCGACCGCGCCGATGCCGAGCAGCACTCGCGCTCGGTCATGCCCAGACGACACAGCGCCGCTGCGAGCGGACTCAATCGCCATCCACAGAGGATAGAGCGATGCAAGCGAGGCTCGTTGCACTTCGGTGCAGCAACTGCAGATTCCAGCCGACACAGACGCCGCTCGAGAGATCCTCGACGACGGGGGTGAGCCCCTCGTCCTGCGAGAGGGGTTTGACATGCAGCCGCGGGGCTGCCTATACTTTAGGCAGCCAACTGGCTGCATATAGGGATTTCGCCTTCGCGAGCACACCGACAGCCGGTCACCGAAGAAAGGATCGAGACATGGCCGAGATCAGACACCGTGTGGGAATAGCGGCGCCCCAGCGCCACGTTTACGAGACGCTCGAGGGGGGCCAGGCGGCGCCCTACCCCGACGACATGCCGATCAGCACCTGGGGGTGACGTCCGAGCGCACAGATCGCCCGCGGCCTCGCGAACGCGATGGGGTGGATCAGGTGTTCAAGGCCCTGGCCGACCCGGTTCGCCGTCGCCTGCTCGACAGCCTCAATGCCCGCAACGGGCAGAGCCTGCGCGAGTTGTGCGCCGGGTTGGACTTGGCGCGGCAGTCGGTCAGCAAGCATCTGGCGGTGTTGGAGGCGGCAAATCTCGTGACCACGCTGCGCAGGGGCCGGGAGAAGCTTCACTACCTCAACGCGGCCCCCATCAACGACATCGGCGAGCGCTGGATCGGCCACTACCACCGCGAACGCGTTCAAGCCCTATCCGATCTGAAGCGAGCATTGGAGGACACAACCATGGAGAAACCCGAGTTTGTCTACACCACCTATATCCACACCACGCCGGAGCGGCTCTGGCAGGCACTGACCGAGCCGGCGTTCACCCGCCGCTACTGGGGGATCACGTGGGACTCGGATTGGCAGGTCGGCTCGACGATGACGTTGGAGCACGGCGGTGTGACGGTCGCCGACCCCGCCCAGGTCATTCTCGAGTCCGAGCCCCATCGTCGATTGGCATACACCTGGCACACGTTCACCCCGGAGTGGGCCGAGGCGCATGGGTTCAGCGACGAGTTCCTGGCGAAGGTCACCGGCGAGCGGCGCTCGAAAGTGAGCTTCGACATCGAAGCGCTCGGAGAGCTGGTCAGGCTGACCGTGGTGCATGACGACTTCGACCCCGGGAGTGTCGTCTTGGAGAGCGTCAGCCGCGGATGGCCGCGCATCCTGTCGGAGCTCAAGACTTTGCTCGAGACCGACGCGAGCCTCCCGGCCTAGCGGCACGGGCAGGTAGGTCGCGGCACGGGCAGGTAGGTCGCCTCGAGGGACGGGGTACGCCCGAGCGGCCCCCGGGGGCCGGGCCTTCGCGGTCCTCGCGATGGCGCTTGGTCGTTACGATCCGGTGACCCGGGCACCGGAGGGGCGCGGAGGTGCGATACTCCCGAGCGCCCGCGGCAACGACTGCCGCGGCGCCGGTCCAAGGACGTTGAGGGGGTTGGCGAGACCTGGCTGCGGACGGCTTGGATGCCGCTCATTCACCGAGCGTGAAGGGAGCAGTAGACCATGAGACACCTCAAACGAGTAGCGCCGTGCGCTGCGGCGGTCGGCGCGATCGCGCTGTGGGCCACGCCGGCTCTGGGCGCGCTTCCCGCATTCAACCCCGCCGCGCCGATTCCGTTCACCTCATCGAGCGGCGCGAGCACGTTGGAAACAGTCTCGAAAGTCAAAGTGAAATGCAAAGCAGACACCAACAAGGGAGAAATCACCGGACCGAACTCGGTGAGCGTTGTGGTCAGCTTCACGGGCTGTGAAGCCAAAGGTGGGATCATGTGCAACAGCCCCAACGGCGTGGCGGGCGAAATAGTGACGACGACACTGAGCGGTACGCTCGGGTATCTCGTCAACCCGGAAATCAAGGAAGTGGGCCTCGATCTCTCAAGCCCTGCGGGAGCTGTGCTCGCGGAATTCACCTGCGGCGCGGCGCTGCGGGCGATCGTTACAGGATCGGTGATCGGCCAGATCACGCCCGTCAACAAACTCCTACTGCCGCCGAAACACTTCATGCTCAAGTTCAAACAGAAAAAAGGCAAACAGGCGATCACGCACCTGTTCGGCGGCCCGATCGACGTGCTGATGACGTCCTTCGGCGGACCGTTTGAAGAATCGGGGCTTAATTCGAGCGACAACGTGTCGTTCGCCGCGCCCGTGGAAATCAAGGCCTGAGCAGAGATGTACGCGAACGCCGGCCCCGCTCAGCGCGGGGCCGGCGGCGATTGCGCGAGCCCAGGAGACTGGGCGCGAGCTCCTGTGGCTCGGCGCTCGGACGCTGTACAGCGCGTTCAGGGTGCGGCTCGGGGGAGAGTCCGCTGCGGAGATCGCCACGCCCCGGCGGGCATTCCTCACAGCGTTGGCGGGCACGGCCTCGAATCCTTCGACGATCGCACCGTGGGCGGCGATCTTCGCTGCCGCGAGCGCGGCTGGCGCCGCGCGCAGCACCGACGGAGCCGTCCTGTTGGTTGTCGGCGTGGCGCTCGGGAGCCTGGCGTGGGTCAGCACCCTGGCGACTGCGACCGCGATCGCACGCCGAGCGATCGGCGAACGCGCGATCCGCTTTGCGGACGCGCTCGCGGGGCTCGGGATGCTCGGCTTTGGCGGCGCGCTCGCCTACTCGGCCTCGCACGATCTCTGAGCGCCGCGGGCGCCCACAGCGAAGGCGCAGTCCAGAAGCGTCGCGCTGGCGTGCATCGGGCGTGCGTGCGTCGCGATGACGTATGTTGACGAGATGTCCACGCCACGGCTGCGCGGAAAGGTCGCGCTGATCACCGGTGCGGCCGGTGGGATCGGCGCATGCGCCGCCCATCGGCTGGCGGAGGAGGGCGCGGAGCTAGTGCTCACCGACGCGGACGAGGCGGGCGTGCGCCGGGTTGCGGAGGAGGTCGCGCCGGGCGCGGTCTCGCGCGGCCACGACGTGACGAGCGAGGAGGACTGGGGCGCTGTCACCGCCTGGGCCCTCGAGGCGCACGGGCGCGTCGACGTCCTGGTCAACAATGCCGGCGTCTTCCTCGCCGCGCCGCTGACCGAGACCTCGCTGGAGGACTTCCGCCGTGTGATCGACGTCAACCTGACCGGCGTGTTCCTCGGGATGCGCGCGTTGGCGCCGACGATGTCCAGTCAGCAGGCGGGCTCGATGATCAACGTGTCCTCGGTTGCCGGGCTGATGGGCAGCCCCTACCTGGCGGCGTATGCGGCGAGCAAGTGGGCCGTGCGCGGCATGACCAAGGTGGTCGCGAAGGAACTCGCCCGCTTCGGCGTGCGGGTCAATTCGGTTCACCCGGGGCAGATCGACACCGACATGAATGCGCGCCAGCGCGCGGCCACCCCCGAGCTCATAGACAGGCTGATCCGCTCGATACCGCTGCAGCGGATCGGCACGCCGCAGGAGGTCGCGCACGCCGTGGCCTACCTGGCCTCCGATGAGAGCGTCTATGTGACCGGGTCGGAGCTGGTCATCGACGGCGGCAGCAGTGCATGACGATCGCCCATCCCCGACATCGGAGGCCTCAATGAGCTCGACCAACACGCAGGTTCGCCTCGCCGCGCGCCCCACCGGCCTGCCCAGGGACTCCGATTGGGACGTGGTGGAGGCGCCCGCGCAGACGCCCGCAGAGGGGGAGTTCGTCGTGCGCATATCCCACCTGTCCCTTGACCCGGCGATGCGCGGCTGGATGAACGCCGGAGCTTCCTACATCGATCCGGTCGAAATCGGGGATGTGATGCGCGCGGCCGGTGTCGGCACGGTCACCGCGTCGCAGCACCCCGGCTTCGTCGTCGGCGATCACGTAGCCGGAGCCTTCGGGGTGCAGGAGCACGCGCTCTCCGACGGCAAGGGCATCAGCAAGATCGACCCGTCGCTGGCGCCGCTGCCGACGTACCTGGGGACGCTCGGTCTGACCGGCATGACCGCGTACTTCGGGATGCTCGACATCGGCAAGCTAGAGGCGGGTGACACCGTCGTGGTCTCGGGCGCTGCCGGAGCAGTCGGCAGCGTGGCCGGCCAGATCGCGAGGATCAAGGGTGCAGCTCGGGTGATCGGCATCGCCGGTGGCGAGGAGAAGTGCGCCTGGCTGACCGATGAGCTCGGCTTCGATGCGGCGATCGACTACAAGAGCGAGGACGTCAGGCGGGCGCTGCGTGAGCACGCGCCGGAGGGGATCGACCTGTACTTCGACAACGTCGGCGGCGATATCCTCGATGCGGCGCTCACACGCCTGGCGCGCGGCGCGCGGATCGTGATCTGCGGCGCGATCTCCCAGTACAACGCCAGCGAACCCGTGCGCGGTCCGGCCAACTATCTCGCGCTGCTCGTCGCACGCGCTTCGATGACCGGCATGGTGGTCTTCGACCACGCGGCGCGCTTTGGCGAGGCCGCCCGCGAGCTGGCCGGCTGGATGCGCGACGGCTCGCTGATCTCGCGTGAGGAAGTGATCGACGGCGGCATCAGGGACTTCCCCGACGCGCTGCTAAGGCTCTTCGCGGGCGAGAACACCGGCAAGCTCGTGCTGCGCATCGACAGCGACTGAGCCCGCTGGCCGGTCGCTGATCGCCTCGGAGGAGTCACCCAGCAGGTAGCGGGGCCCGCTCCCGAGCGCCCGTGCGCGGTCCTCGGGGTTGTAGAGCGCGCACGAGCGCAACGACAGACAGCCGCAGCCGATGCACGAGCTGAGATTGTCGCGCAGACCTTCCAGCAGCTCGATGCGCCCGTCGAGCTCCTCCCTCCATTCCCGCGAGAGACGCGCCCAGTCTGCCTTGGTCGGCACGCGGTCGCGCGGCAGCGAGGCCAGAGCCTCGGAGATCTCCCTGAGGCTCAACCCCACGCGCTGTCCGACGCGGATGAAGGCCACGCGCCGCAGAACATCGCGACGGTAGCGACGCTGCGCGCCGGCGCTGCGCTCTGTGGTGATGAGGCCGCGCCGCTCATAGAAGCGAAGCGCCGATGGGGCCACTCCCGTGCGGCGTGAGACCTCGCCGATCGTCAGCCAGCCCTCCACGATCACTCCTCCTTGACTTAAACCATAGTTTAGCTCTTACGATGGGGCCATGCTCGCGCAAGACGGAACGTCGAACGCCGGCTCGGTGGACGGGCTGTGGACGCCGACGCGGCGGGGACTCGCGACGGGACTGGTGCTCACCACGACCGTCATCGCCGTGGAGGCGATGGCGGTGATAACGATCCTGCCGCGCGTTGCGCGCGACCTCGGTGGTCTCAACCTGTATGGCTGGGTGTTCAGCGCGTTCATGCTGGCAAGCCTCCTCGGCACGGTCGCCGCCGGTCGCGCAGCCGACCGAGCCGGACCGGCACCGCCGTTCATCGCCGGGCTCGTGCTGTTCGGATGCGGCTTGGCCGTCGCCGGCCTGGCGCCCACGATGGCGGTCCTGGTCCTCGGCCGGGCCCTCCAAGGGCTCGGGGCGGGCGCCGTTCCGGCCGTCTCCTACGTCGCGATCGGTCGCGGCCTGCCTGCGCGCCTGCGCCCGCGGATGCTGGCTGTGCTCGCGAGCGCCTGGGTGCTGCCGGGCCTGCTTGGACCAGTGCTGAGCGTCGCCGTCGCCGACGTCTTCGGCTGGCGCTGGGTGTTCATCGGACTGACACCGCTCGTCGCTCTGGCCGGCCTGCTCGCCCTCCCGGCGCTGGTACGGCTCGGGCCGCCTCGAGTCGATGCGGTTGCCGAGCACGGGCTGCTCGACGCGGTTCGCGCGGCCGCCGGAGGCGGCCTGCTTCTCTCCGCGCTCACGTGCGGCGGCGCCGCCCTCGCGGCCGCGCTCGCCGTCGGCGGCGTGGCTGTCGGGGTCCCAGCGCTCCGCCGGCTGCTGCCGGACGGCACGCTAGTCGCAAGAACGGGCCTGCCCGCCACGATCCTCAGCCGGGGTCTCTTGACGTTCTCCTTCTTTGGGTGCGACGCATTCGTCACGCTTGCGATCACGGCCGTGCTGCATCACAGCACCGCGCTGGCGAGCCTCGCGATCACGGCTTCGACTCTCGCATGGACGGCCGGGGCCTGGACGCAGGTTCGCCTCAGCGAGCGCTGGGAAGGACAGCGCATGATCCGCGTGGGCCTGATCCTCATCCTCACGGGAATCGCGGGAATGATGCTGGCCATCCAGCACGCGCTCCCGGTCGGCGAGGCCGTCGCGGCCTGGACCGTCGCCGGCTTCGGGATGGGCCTCGCCTATGCCCCAACGTCGCTGATGATGCTGCGCGCGGCGCCTCCGGGGCGCGAAGGCTGGGCGTCGGCCTCTCTGAACCTCTCCGACGTCCTCGGCACGGCGTTGGGCACCGGCCTGGCGGGTGCGGCAATCGTGGTGGCCACGAATCGCGGCTGGCCGATGTCGACGGCAGTGGGGCTTGCTTTCAGCGTCGCCGGCGTCGGTGCGGCAGCCGCGCTCGCCCTCACCCGCCGACTGCCGCCGTCGAGGGCGGTCCGTGCCGGGACCGCGGTGTGAGGCTGCGCTCGGGGATTCGGCGCGCTGCCGAGGATCTTGCAGGACTGCGCCGCGGGTGGCGAAGTGCGCTCCGCCACGGTACTCTCCGCTTCAGGACCGATCACGACGGCGGCGGGCATCGCCAGCCCGGATGGCGGGGCGAACGGGCGGCAGGCATGGAGAATTGGAATGCGCGAGACCAGCGCGAGCGGCACCCTATGAGCAGCACGATCAGAGCTCTCAGGCGAGCCGTCTTGGCTGCGCTGCTGGTGCTGGCGGTTGGGCCTGTGGCCGGCGCGATGGCCGCATCCGAACCTACGATCGTGAGCCCTACAAACGGGAGCGCAACCGTCAATTCGGCGCCGTCGTTCAGCGGGACGAGCAACGGGACCTCGGAACCCGTAACCCTCTCGATCTATGCCGGCCCTGTCGCCGGCGGCACGCCCCTGCTCAAAGAAGGCCCTCTGACGGTCACCGGCGGCGAATGGAGCCTGCTGGCCCCGCTGCTCGGACAGGGAACGTACACGGCGGTGGCCAGCGAGCTCAACGAAGCTGCCGAACTGACCCTCAGCCCGGCGGTGACGTTCACGATCGACGCGGCTCCGGTGGTCACGAGCAACCCGACGGACGAAGTGGTCACCGCCGGCGAAGCCGCGACCTTCACCGCCTCGGCTTCAGGCACGCCGGCGCCGACGGTGCAGTGGCAGGTCTCCAAAGATGGCGGCTCCACCTGGACGAATGACACGACCGACTCGGGGAACACGACGGAAACCTTGACGCTCGCGGCAACGACCGGGTCCGAGAACGGCAACGAGTACCGAGCGGTATTCACGAACACCGTTGAATCGGCGACGAGCTCGGCGGCGACTCTGACCGTCAACGAAGCGCCGGTGGTCACGACCAACCCGAAAAGCACGACCGTGGTGGCACCCGAAGCCGCGACGTTCACGGCCGCTGCCTCCGGCCTGCCGGCGCCCAGCGTTCAGTGGCAGGTCTCGACCGATAGCGGGAAAACGTGGACGAACGACACAACCGACTCGGGCAACACGACGGGGACGTTGACGATCTCCCCGACGACCGGAGCCGAGAACCTCCACGAGTACCGCGCCGTATTCACGAACGCCGTCAATACGGCTACGAGCGCCGCGGCGACGCTGACCGTGGAAACGGCTCCGCTGGTCACGACCAACCCGAAAAACACGACCGTGGTGGCACCCGAACCCGCGTCGTTCAAAGCCGCTGCCTCGGGCAACCCGATCCCGACGGTGAAATGGCAGTCGTCAACAGATGGCGGGAAAACGTGGACCTCGATCTCAGGGGCGACGTCGGATACCTTGACGATTCCGGCGACGACGCTCGCCGAGAGCGGCAACCAGTACCGCGCGGTGTTCAAAAACCCGGCTGGGTCGGCGACCAGCAACCCGGCGACGCTGACAGTCGACGAAAAGCCGGTCGTCACGAGCAACCCCGCCAGCACGAGCGTATTGGCGGGCACGAACGCGACCTTCACCGCCGCTGCGTCGGGCACGCCGGCGCCGACGGTGCAGTGGCAGGTCTCGATAAATCAAGGTTCAACCTGGACGAACGACACGACGGATGCCGGGAACACGACTGGCACGCTGACCGTCGAAGGCGCGACCGTCGCCGAGAACGGCCACGAGTACCGCGCGGTGTTCAGCAATGCGGCCGGCAGCATCAACAGCGCGGCGGCCACGCTCACGGTGGAAGAAGCGCCGCTCGTCACGAGCAATCCAGCCAGCACGACCGCGGCCGTCGGCAAAAGCGCGACGTTCACGGCCGCGGCGTCCGGCACGCCGGCGCCGACGGTGCAGTGGCAGGTTTCGACAAATGAAGGTTCGACATGGGCGAACGACACGACGGATGCGGGCAACACGACCGATACGCTGAAAGTCGCGAGCGTGACCCTGTCCGAGAGCGGCAACGAGTATCGCGCGGTGTTCACGAACACCGCCGGCGTCGCCACCAGCACGGCGGCCACGCTGGCGGTCGATGAAAAGCCCGCGGTCACGAGCAATCCGACCAATGCGATCGTGGTGGTGGGCAAAGAAGCGACGTTCACAGCGGCTGCGTCGGGGACGCCCGCGCCCGCGGTGCAGTGGCAGGTCTCGACGGATTCCGGTTCGACGTGGACGAACGACACCGCGGATGCAGGCAACACGACCGATACGCTGACGGTCGCCGGCGCCACGCTCCTCGAGAGCGGCAACGAGTACCGCGCGGTCTTCACGAACACGGCCGGCTCGGCGCCGAGCACGGCGGCAACGCTGACGGTCGACGAAAAGCCCGCGGTCACGATCAATCCGATCAGCACGACCGTCAAGGCCGGCAAATCCGCGACGTTCACGGCCGCGGCCTCCGGCGTCCCTGCGCCGACCGTGCAGTGGCAGGTCTCCACCGATGAAGGCTCGACGTGGACGAACGACACGACGGATGCCGGGAACACCACCGGCACGTTGACGATCGCGGCGACGGTCGGTGCCGAGAACGGCCATCAGTACCGGGCGGTCTTCACGAACGTCGTCGGCTCGGTGACAAGCACGGCGGCTACGCTGACCGTCGAAACGGCTCCGCTGGTCACGACCAACCCGAAAAGCACGAACGTCTTGGCGGGCGAAGCTGCGACGTTCACTTCGGCGGCCTCCGGCAACCCGGCACCGACCGTTCAATGGCAGCTCTCGACGGATGGCGGGAAAACCTGGGCGAACGACACGACGGACTCGGGCGACACGACGGACACGCTGACGGTGGCGGCGACAACGGCAGCCGAGAACGGCCACGAGTACCGCGCGGTCTTCACGAACACGGTCGGGACCGCGACCAGCGAACCGGCGACGCTGACGGTCGAAACCGCTCCGCAGGTCACGACCAGCCCGAAAAGCATCACCGTGGTGGCACCGGCAGCTGCGACGTTCACGGCCGCCGCATCGGGGGTCCCGGCGCCGACCGTTCAGTGGCAGGTGTCGACGAATGGCGGCTCGACCTGGACGAACGACACGACCGACTCGGGGAATACGGCCGACACCCTGATCGTGGCGACGACAGCGTCTGAGAACGAATATCAGTACCGCGCCGTGTTTACGAACGCCGTCGGCTCTGCGACCAGCTCGGCGGCGACGTTGACCGTCGAAACCGCTCCGGCGGTCACGACCAACCCCACGAGCACGAGCGTCACGGAAGGCAATGAAGCGACGTTCACAGCCGCCGGCTCTGGCCGTCCGGCTCCGACGGTCCAGTGGCAGGTCTCCACCGACAAAGGCACGACGTGGACGAATGACACAACGGATGGGGGAAACACGACGGGAACCTTGACGATCGCAACAACGACCTTCGCCGAAAACGGCAACGAGTATCGCGCGGTCTTCACTAACACGCACGGTACGGCCTTCAGCACGGCGGCGACGTTGACGGTCGATACGGTTCCGCTGGTCACGACCAACCCGAAAAGCACGACGGTCGTCGCGGGCGAAGCCGCGGCGTTCACGTCGGCGGCTTCGGGCAATCCGGCCCCCAAGCCGCAGTGGCAGGTCTCGACGAACGGCGGGAAAACATGGACGAACGACACGACCGACTCGGGGAACGCAACGGTCACGTTGACCGTCTCAGCGACTACCGCTGCTGAGAACGGCTATCAGTACCGCGCCGTATTCACAAACGTCGCCGGCGAAAAAATCAGCGGGCCGGCGACGCTGACGGTCGAATCGGCTCCCGCGGTTACGGGCAACCCTCACCCCGCCAGCGTGCAGGTGGGCGCCGACGCAACGTTCACGGTGGCGGCGGCGGGAACGCCTGCTCCGAAGGTGCAATGGCAGGTCTCGACGGACGGTGGGAACACGTGGACAAACGACACGACGGACTCGGGGACGACTGAGCGGACGTTGACGGTCGAAGGCGCCACCCTCGCGGAGAGCGGCAACGAGTACCGAGCGGTGCTCACGAACGAAATCGGTGAAAAACACGAAGTAAAGACGGCCACGAGCGAAGGTGCGACACTGACGGTTGGTGCACCGCTGGTGACGGCAAATCCCGTCAGCGAGGGCGTGACGGTCGGTCAAACCGCGACCTTCACGGCGGCGGCTGTAGGTACCCCGCCGCCGGAAATCCAGTGGCAGGTGTCGACCGATTTTGGGGAAACATGGGTGAACACGGGCAACACCAGCGATGCTTTGACCGTCGCGTCCACCACGGCTGCCGAGAACGGCTATGAGTACCGTGCCGTGTTCACGAACGAACTTGACGAAAAGACGCGGACTGCTACAACCGCCGTTGCCACGCTGACGGTCAGCGCGCCGCCGCCGACCCCCGCCCCAGCAGCCACTCCTCCCGCCCCCGCCTCGCCACCTGTCGCGTCGTTTGCGTGGTTCCCCCCCGCGCCACACACGGGCGAAACCATCTCGCTCGCGTCGAGCTCGACGGACGCCTCAAGCCCGATCACGGCCTTCGCGTGGGATGTCGCCGACAGCGGCGTCTTCACAGCGGGCGCGCCGGTTATCACCACTTCGTTCTCCACCGCCGGACACCACGTCGTGTCGCTGCGCGCCACCGATGCGAATGGTCTCTCCGGCATGGTCAGCGAGACGATCACGGTGACCCCCCAGCAGCTCAGCCTGATGCAGCCGTTTCCGATCGTGCGGATCGCCGGCAACGACACCTCTGCCGGGGCCAAGCTCAGCCTGCTCACGGTTGCGGCGCCCGTCGGCTCGCGGATCACGGTGACATGCAAGGGACGCCACTGCCCGGCCAAGCTCGCGGCTCAGCTCACCGTCTCGAGCAAACGGAAAATCGGGGTCGTGCTGGTCACGTTCAAGACCTTCGAGCGCTCGCTGCTGGCGGGCGACGTCCTGCTCATCCGCGTCTGGAAACCAGGTGAGATCGGCAAGTACACGAGCTTCTCGATCCACCACGGCAAACTACCTACGCGCGTCGATACCTGCCTTGACCCGAACGATTCCGCGCCGATAACGTGTCCGTCATGATGAAGGCCGTGCGCGTGGAACAAGGGTTGGTCGAGGCAGGGCGGGTTCCCCGCATCGACGCCCGCGTGCCGATCTTCATCGCCTGCCTGTGCGCGGTGTTTGCCGGCTGCTTCGCGATCGGGCGCGCCACCGTCGTGGGGGGCGCCTCTCGGGCCGAAACCCAGTCGAGCGTGCGCGTCGGATCGGTCAGCACGGCAATCCCGATCGGGTTGAGCGGCGCTGCCCCGCTGAGCCTCGGGACCGCGAGCGTCGCCGGAGCCAGCCAGAGTCAGCAGTCGAGTCCGGCTGCTGCGCCGGCGGCAACGGCGGCACCGGCGGCGACGACGCAGACGTCGGTCGCTCCAGCCGTCCCGTCGCCGTCGGCAGCGCCCGTCGCGGTCGCGCCCACGAGCACGCCCGCTCCGGCGCCTACCCCTGCGCCGGCACCCGCTCCCCAACAGGCGTCCCCTCCCACCGGCGGAAGCTCGACGCCCAGTAGCGGGTCGTCGGGGAGCGGACACGGCAATTCCTCGTCCTCCTCGAGCGAAGGCGGGTCCTTCGACACGTCGGGGTGAGGCGGTGGACAACTCCGAGCTCAACCTGCGCGTCCTCGCAGCACTCGCACTCGTCGTGGTCGCTATCGTCGGCTACGTCGCAGGACACCGTCACTCGACCCCGGCGTCGGGCAAGCGGACGCACTCTGCGTTCGCGGCGAGCGTTCTGCTCGAATACCCGCCGAGTTGGCGCTCTGCCTCTGCGGCGGCTCCCGAAATCCCCGGCCTTGCGATCGGCCAGCCGGTCGTATACGCCCCGGGTGGAAACGCGGCCAGCGCTGGTCTCATCACTGGGCAGTTGCCCGGCGGCGAACCGAGCCCGCTCCCCACAGCGTTCGTGGCGCACCTGGCCACCCTGCCGCAAACCGAAGTCGTGGACTTCGTGGAAACCGAAGCGTACAAGTACTCCCAGGTGAGCGTCCCGGGATTCGCCCGGATGCTCACCGTCTATGCGATCCCGAGCCCCGGGGGCAACACGACGGCGCTGGCTTGCTACGCCTCGCCGGGCTCCTCGGCCGAGATGCGCACCTGCGAACAGGTGGTGGCAACGCTCAGGCTGGCTGGCCAGCCGCAGAGCTACAACCTGGCGCCCGACACAGGCTACGCGGCCCGCGTGAGCGAGCTGATCGAAGCCGTGGATCGTCAGCGCGTCGCATCGCGCCAGCAGATGAGCGGCCAGGCGACGCTCGCCTCGATGCAGCAGCCCGCTGCCCGGATCGCCGACGCATTTGCCGGTGCGGCAGCCACCCTCTCCACGCTTGAACCTCCCCCCGCCGCCGGCCAGGCGCAGGCAGCGTTGTCCGCGGCGATCCTGAAGGCGCGCGCCGCATATCTCGCGCTCGCCACCGCCGCCAAAGCCGAAGAACTGTCCACCTACGAAGCTGCCGAGTCCCGGGTCAATCAAGCCGAGGCCAACGTCGGCGGCGCGCTCGAGAGCCTCGCACTGCTGGGGTACGCGCACGCCTGAGGCACCCCGCCGCGTGCGACCCGCTGATCCACGACCCTCACCCCGTGAACTCGTGAACATGCCATCGAGACGAGAGGCGGTGGTCTGCGAGCCGCTGCGCACGCCCGTGGGCCGCTTCGGAGGTGTGTTCCGCGACCTCGGCGCCGAGGTGCTGGCGGCCGCGGTGATCCGCGAGATCGTCGCACGCACCGGCCTGCGCGGAGCGGACGTCGACGACGTGGTCATGGGCCAGAGCTATCCAAACGGCGAGGCGCCGGCGATCGGCCGCGTGGCCGCCCTGGACGCCGGGTTGCCGATCGAGGTACCAGGCCTTCAGATCGACCGGCGCTGCGGCTCGGGACTGCAGGCGGTGATCTATGCCTGCATGCAGGTGCAGACCGGCGCGGCCGAGCTGATCCTGGCCGGCGGCGCCGAGAGCATGAGCCAGGCCGAGCTCTACTCCACCAGGCTGCGCTGGGGGGTCAAGAGCGGCGGCGCGCGACTGGAGGACCGCCTCGCGCGCGCCCGGGTGACGGCCGGGGGGATCCATCATCCGGTGCCCGGGGGGATGCTCGAAACGGCGGAGAACCTGCGCCGCGAGTATGCGATCCCGAGGGCGGAGCAGGACGAGCTGGCCCTGCGCTCACACGAGCGGGCCATCGCTGCGCAGCGCAGCGGCGCCTTCGCCGAGGAGATCGTCACGGTCACGGTCGCAGACCGTGTAGTCGAGGCCGACGAGCACCCGCGCGCGGACACGACCCTCGAGACGCTGGGTCGCCTGCGGCCGGTGATGGCCGGAAGCGACCCCGCGGCCACGGTAACGGCCGGCAACGCCAGCGGGCAGAACGACGGCGCGGCGATGTGCGTGGTCACCCACCGGGAACGCGCTGCCGAGCTCGGGCTGCGTCCGCTCGGGCGGCTGGTCGCCTGGGCGCTCGCGGGTGTTGCGCCGGCGAGCATGGGCATCGGCCCGGTCCCGGCGACGCAGCGCGCCCTTGAGCGCGCCGAGCTGAGCATGGACGATCTCGACCTGATCGAGCTCAACGAGGCGTTCGCTGCCCAGGCGCTCGCCGTCCTGCGCGAGTGGGATCTCGCCGACGGCCTGGAGCGCGTGAATGTCAACGGATCGGGCATCTCGCTCGGCCACCCCGTCGGCGCCACGGGTGCGCGGATCCTGACGACGCTCCTGCACGAGATGTCCCGCCGCGAGGCGCGCTACGGCCTCGAGACGATGTGCATCGGCGGCGGCCAAGGACTGGCCGCGGTCTTCGAGCGGGTGGACGGGTAGCGGGCTGGCGCTCGGTTCCTCAGCCGTTGCGACGGCGCTCGGTTCCTCAGCCGTTGCGTGCGGCGCTCGGCGTTCGCGCCTGCGCAAAGGTGACCAGTCGCCGGCGGTCCTCGTCCCAGAGCTTGAGCCTGACCGCGCGCATGCCGTCGCGCAGCGAGAGTGTCGGCACCTCGTGGAATATCGGGTTCTCGTCGTGGGCCCGCTGCAGGTTGTAGTTGGGGATCCGAGCGTTCAGGTGGTGGACATGGTGCAGGCCGATGTTGCCCGAGAAGAACTGGAGGACCCTGGGCAGCTTCAGGTAGGAGCTGCCGCGAAGCGCGGCATCGGCGTAGCTCCAGCTTGCTGTGTCCTCCCAGTAGGCGTCCTCGAACTGGTGCTGGACATAGAACAGCCAGATGCCGGCCGAGCCGGCGAGCATGACCGTCGGCGCCTGGACGAGCAGGAACTGGCTCCAGCCGGTCAGCCAGCAGAGCGCCGCCACGAGCACCGCGAGGGCGATGTTCGTACCGATCACGCTGCGGCGCAGGCGCGGGCGCGCGTCGCGCGCCACCAGGCGCGGACCGACGAGCAGCGCGGCTATCGGACCCACCCCGAACATGATCACGGGATTGCGAAACAGACGGTAGGCCAGACGCGCGCGTGGCGTCAGGGCCTGATACTCGGCCACGGTCAGCGTGCGCACGTCACCGCCGCCGCGACGCTCGAGATCACCGGAGGTCGCGTGGTGGATCGCGTGGTCGTGGCGCCAGCGCAGGAACGGCGAGTAGACGAACAGGCCGAGCACCATCCCGAGCCAGGCGTTGGCGCGCTTGGACGGCAGGAACGACCCGTGCGAGCAATCGTGGAACAGGATGAACGTCCGCACGAGGAAGCCAGCAGCGGGGATCGCGATCGCGAGGACGAGGAGGTAGGAGACTTTCAGGGCGAGGTACATGGCAACGGAAAGCGCCAGGTAGGGGACGACGGACGTACTCAGGTCGAGCAGGCTGCGCCCGAGGTGGGGCTGCGCATACGTGGCCAGATCCTCGCGCCAGAAGGGGCGCTCGGAGCGGCGAACGCGAGGTCCTGCGGGGATGCTCGCCGGGTGCGGCTCCCGGCCGCTGCCTCCGGGAACACCGTCTACGGGCGGCTGGGGGAAGCCCTGCATGTTGAGCTCTCTTTCCGGTCCCGTCTCGCCCCGAGGAGCGAGTCCAGTCCCGTCGGTAAGTACCAAGAGCATCGCAGGTCGCCATGCTGGAACGCGGGGAGCCAGCGGTAGACTACGACGCTCTGCGCCCGTAGCTCAGCTGGATAGAGCGTCGGTCTACGGAACCGAAGGTCAGAGGTTCGAATCCTCTCGGGCGCGCTCTCGCGGACGATTCCGCGCGCCGGCGGCCACTCACCAGGCGGGCGCGCGCGCCGTCGTCGACCGACCGTCGCCGGCTTGCCGGACATCGCCTTCGCCCTAAGGCGCGGTCGTCTGCGTCTGGACTGGACCCGCCGCCGCCCCGTTCGCGCCGACCTGACCACGTTTTCGTTCGACTTTGGCCGTCACCCGTCGGTCCAGGCTCGAGACGAGTTCGCTCTCTTCCGCCTGGCTGAGCGCTCCGGCCGCGACTTCTGCGGCGAGCCGCGCCTTCCTGGCCGCGACGATCGCTTCGATCAGACCCGCGGCCGACTTGCCGGGCGTCGCATCGGCGATCTCGGCGAGCGACTTGCCGGAGCGCACCTCAGCCCGGATCTGAGCCTTGCTGCGGCCGAGGTAGGTCGCGGAGACGGGCACGACGCCGGCGGAGAGACCGGGCCCGGTCGCCTGTTCGGCCACCCTCCGGTTGAGCGTCGAAAGCTTCGCCTTCTCCTGCGCGGGGGTGAGCTTGCCGCCCGCCAGCTCGGCGGCGAGCTGCGCCTTCCTGGCAGCGACGGCCGCCTTGACCAGGCCGCTGACCGACTTGCCCCTCGTCGAGCGCGCGATCTCGGCGAGCGTCTTGCCGGAGCGCAGCTCGGCCTGCAGCTGCGCCGCAGGGATGCCGAGGTAGCCCGCGGCTGGGCCGAGATCGCTCGGGAGGGTGGTTTGAGCCGCATGGACGGCGGCCGCGCTCTGCTGCCCGGCGCCCTTACCGCCAGAGGCGAGCAGCGCCACGATCACGCCCGCAACGACGGCAGCGGCCGCGAGGCCGATCATCGCATTGCGTCTTGAGGTGCCCTTTGTCGCAGTCATGCCATAGCCTGCCGGCGGCCACATCCCTGCCGCGCTGAGGACAGCGCCAGTTTCCACCGTGCCCGAGGAGCTTGTCAAGTGCTCCTAAGACACAGCTAAGTCGAACCCGGCGCGGCCGAAGCTCCGTGGAGCGGCGTTCGGCGCAGGCGGATGCCGGGGGAGGGCATCCTGGCGACGTCGATCAGCGTCGTCGTCGCGTCGCCCGCCTGTCCGCGTTGGCCGGCCGGCCAAACCGGGCGGAGCGCGTGTGCCGCCAGGCGGCAGCGCGCCGTAACGGATACGCCGCCGGGGCGCCGACGCGCCCTGGGCCGGGTGGGCAGCGAACGCGCCGAATCACAGTTCGATAACATCGTGCAGGGATTGTGAACGGGCTGGAGCCCGCGCCGGGGCTGCGCATTTAGCCGTGGGGTCAGACCTGCCGGTCGCGGCACGGTGCCCTGTTGCCATCTCGGTGGTTTTCGTGGTATGCTCGCCCGAAATACTCGGGTGTTGCGGCGGCGTCGGGGGGTCCAAGTCCATGGAGGGATCCAGCCCATCCCGCAGTCCGATGGTCGCTCGAGGGAACCTGCCGTATCGGGAAAGCTTCCAAAGGCGAAAGAGAGGACTTAGGAGAATGAGGAGCATGAGGACCATATTTGGGCTGGTCGTCGCGCTGTGCGCGTTTGGCACACTGACCGCGTCGGCATTCGCCCTGAAACCGCCGAAAGAACCGGTGTTCTACGGTGAATTCACCGCCAGCATGCCGCATGAAGCGCTCACCGAAGGCGTCACGAAGGGCAAGGGCGAAGTGAGCGAACTCCGCCTCGGGCCGTTCAAGGAAATCAAGTGCAAGAAAATCAGCTCCTCGGGCATAATCAAGAACGAACGCTCGACTTCGTTCCCCGAGAACGTGAAGTTCAGCGGCTGCGAAACCTGGATCAAGCTCGGCGAAGGCATCGAAACGAGGGCCACTCTCGGCCTCGACTTGGGCCTCGTGTATCACTCCAACGGTTCCGCGAAAACTGGAGTTCCCGCGAACCTGGAAATCGAGCCGACCGAAGTAACGTTCAAAGCCTCGGGGACCAAGTGCGTGGTCAAAGTCCCGGCGCAAGAAGTTCCCATGAAGGCCGAAAAAAAACCGGAACCGGAAGAAGCGTATGAATTCGCGACGTATGAAACCGAACCGGTAGAAATCGAACACAAAAAAGAACTGGAAGAATTCTTCCCCGCCACAGTGCGTGAAAAGCTGAACATCGGCATGGAATTCAAACAAATCGTGACGGAAATAACGCCGAACGAAAAGTGCCGCTACAGCAAAGAAGAAGAAGGCAAATTCAACAAAGAAAAAGGCACCGTGGTCTTCAAAGGCGGACACTTCGAAGGTGCGCTGGAAGACATCGAACTGAAGCAGAACGGCAAAAAGGGCAACGTCGGATTCGACCCCGAAAAACCGGAAGTCTGATCTGATCGCAGGACGCATCAGGTTCTGCGACCCGGACGTGAATAAGATGAAGCGGGAAGCCCTCCACTGGAGGGCTTCCCGTTTCGCTTTTGGGGAAGCCCTCAACGAGTGGGACGAGCACGCTGAGCGACGAAGTCACGCCGAGCAAGTGCAAGGCATTCGGCACGCCGGTTAAATTCCTTACGCCGATCGATTTCGTCTTCAACAGCACCGGTACCGTGGAGATCGCAAATGAAGTGATGATCAAAGGTCAACGCGATCAAATGCACGATTGCGCTTGAAGCGGGTCAGACTCTTGGGACCGAAGCCAAGCCGCCGGTCAGCTTCTCGTCCGAAACGTTCAAAGGTCGCGGGAAGAAGTTCGAAAAAGAATTCCCCGACGTCGGGCGCAGAAGGAAGCTACACGGGAGAACTGCGCGACGAACTGCCTGCGGGCCAGCTGGAAGCCTGATCAGCGGGTCGTGCGCATAGGGCACGCTCCGGCGGGCGCGTAGGAGCGGCCTCGGAGGCTCGCCAGGAGGTGGGGAACGGGTTTGCTCCCGTTTCCCACCTTCAGCGCGCGGAGCGAGCGACGGCTGCGCGTGGGCGCTCGCGGCGGCGCTTGCGGACCGAGCGCTGCTTGGCGAGCACGGGCAGGCAGTTGCCGCCCTCCTTGGACTGATACATCGCAGCGTCGGCCTGCTTGACGAGCTCTTCGGCCGTGACCGGCTCGGCGGTCGCGCAGGCCACGCCGATGCTCGCCCCGAGCGTGATCGTCTCGGAGGAGAGCTCAAAGGGCGTGCACAGCGAGTCACCGATCCTGCTCGCCACCCGCATGGCGATGTCCGGTCCCGGGATCTCGCGCAGCAGCACGAGGAACTCGTCGCCGCCGAGGCGTCCGACCACGTCGTTGCCGCGACTGGCGACCCTCAGCCGCTCGGCGACCAGCTTGAGCAGCTCATCGCCGGCGGCATGCCCGAGCGTGTCGTTGACCGGCTTGAAGTTGTCCAGATCAACGTAGATCACGCCGGCCGTGCTCGTGTCTCTGCATTCGAGCTCCTGCTGAACGGCCCCGAGGATCGACGAGCGGTTGTGACATTGGGTGAGTGCGTCGAATGTCGCGCGGACCTCGAGCTCCTGGCGCGCACGGGCGCTGTCGGTGACATCGAGCACGCAGGTGATCGCCCCGTTGACCTCGCCGCCCGGGCGGAACAGGGCGCGCACGCTCATGAACGCGCGGCGCCAGACGCCGGAGGCCAGCACCAGGTCGACCTCGACGTCCCGGTCCGTACCCTCGGCGAGGACCTCCCCGAGCGCCGCGTCGAACGCGGCCATGCCCTCGCTGGTGAGGGTTGCAAGGAGGGTCCTCGCAGAGGGTGCTTGTGCCTCCGCCTGCGCCTCGGTGGGGGCATCTGTCGCTGCAGGACCGTGCATGATGTCCAGCAGGCGGGCGTTGTTGTACACGACGTTCCTATCGGTGTCCACGTGCAACAGGCCGACCGGCATCGCGTCGGTGAGGCGACGCAGCAGCTCCTCGCGTTCCTGCAGGGCCTCCTGGGCCGCCATCTCGGCCGAGATGTCGATCATCTCCACCAGCACGTAGTTGCGGTCGGGCTGGTTGAGGAAGTTGTGCAGCGAGGTGTCAACCCACATCCACGTGCCGTCCTTGCGCCTGCGGCGCAGCCGCGTCTGCTGGATCCGGCGGGTGGAGAGCACGGCTAGCCACCCCTCCACGGCGCGGCCCTGGTCATCGGGATGGATCTGGTCGAGCACCGACTCGCCGATCAGCTCCTCGGCGGTGTAGCCGAACATTGCGGTGAACGCGTCGTCGCAGTCGAGGACGTGGGCGCTCTCGTCCTCCATCAGGCTGCAGAAGCGCGGCGCCGCGGGCGGAAGCTCCTCGCCCGGATCCTCACCGTCTGCCTGCTCCTCGCTCGGGATGAGGATGCCGAGCAGGACATCATGGGTCTCACGGACGTCCAGGAAGTGCAGCTGCACCCAGCGGGAAGGCTTGTTCAGGAGGCGGACTTTCCCCTCGGCGGCGCCGTCCTCTTGCGCCCGCAGCCAGGCCTCGACCACCGTGTGACGGTCAGCCGCGACGACGCCGTCGATCAGCGCCCGTCCCTCGATCGCCGCCTGGCCCCACAGCCCAACCGACTGCGGCACCGGCACGATCAGCCCGTTGCTGGCAAGCCCGCAGACGAGCGCGTCGGGATGCTCCCGCAGCAGAGCCTCGGCCGCGATGGCGATCTGCTGGCCCTCATAGCTCGCCGGCCCGTTCATCGGGTCGCCAGCCCATTCATCGCTCGGTCCTCCCCGGGAGGTGCCCACGCGAGCGCGCTCCCTCGGCGGCACGTGAGCAGGTCGCTCGGCGCCGCGGGCGCGTATCTGGGGTTGGGAGTCGCATAGCCTGGATGCCTCGCGGACACAATCGGCCTGCGCGAGCAGCCGCATGAGCGCCGGTCGAGCGCATGGACGGCTGATGGGTCGCTGCGCCAGCCGGCTCCGGGGCGCCGGCGTCAGCCCACGAGCAGGATCTTGCGATCCGTCTCGTCGCTCGCCCAGCCGCTCGCGTCCGGCAGCGCCGGAACGATCAGCCGTCGGGGAACGGTGCGATCGGCACACCGTGATCGTGCTCGCGCATACCGAGCTCATACGCGCCGCCGTGCGGCGTGGACAGCCGGCGCGGCCCCACGCCGGGCACCTGCAGGTCGAGCTCGAGCGCGGCGATCGAGCAGTTGACCACGTCGTGCTCAGCGCCATCGGGGTCGGCGTATCGCCACCCGGCCGCCGAGCCCGCAGGGACCTCGATGCGGGCCTCGATCGCCAGGCCGCCCGCGCCCGCGAGTTGCAGGCGGCATCCCCCCGCGCTCTCCTCGACGCGCGGTCTGTGCGCTCGGAGTCCGCCGACGCGGTGGCGGCGACCATCCAGCGACACGGCGCCGTTGGCCACCCAGGGCGTCATTCGCCCAGCGATCTTCAGGCGGCCGAGCGCGACGTCGAGCCATGCCCCCGAGGCCTCCCGAAAGGCGATGCCATGCAGCCAGATCCACCGCTCGGCGTGCTCGGAGCCCCAGTTGTGGCCCACCATTCCGCGCCAATCGCGCAGCTCGATCGCGGCCTGTCTTGCCAGCTGCAGCGTCCCGTCGAATCTCGCCGCCGGTGCCGGGCTCGTGAGCTTGGTGCGCGGCAGCGGCGTGCGATAGAGCCAGCTCGGGGACAGGTGGTGCAACTCCTGCTCCTCGGATGTGAAGCGCAGCGACCAGCGCGCGTCCCCGCAGCTGCCCTGCGACCGTTCCGGGCCGAGGCTCGCGTCGTGGCCGAGGGCGATCCAGCCGTCCGCCGGCACCATCAGCTCCTCGCTGGTCAGCTTCTGCATGACGGGCGCCGGCCAGCGAGCGTCGAAGACCGTGCACCAGACCGATCCCTGCGGCCGCTGCCCGGGGCGCTTGTGGACCGTGTGGCGGATCCACACCCCCACGGGCTCCTCGGGACTGACCGCGCGCAGGTAGAACGACTCATACATCCCCGCCCGCATCGGCACGGCAGGGAAGACCGCAGCGCCCGTCATCGCTGCGATCTTAGCTCCCGTCTGTGCATCCTGAGAGGATCCCCGCATGAAACGAGACGCGCTCGTGCAGCTGCCCTCCGCGCTCACGCACCCGCCGGCCCCGGCGGGTGCGCGCTTCGTGATGGGGATCGACGGGGGCGCAACCAAGACGCTCGCGGCAGTACTCGACCTCGAGACCAAGGCGCTTCATCTCGCGCACGGCGGTCCCAGCAACGAGGACGCCGTCGGCGTCTCGGCAGCGGTCGGGGCGTTGCTTCAAGCTGCCGACGACGCCCTGCGGCTGGCCGCGATCTCCGCGGAGGACCTCGGCGCGGCGGTGCTCGCCGTCGCCGGCACCGACACCGACGCCGTGGCCGAGCACGTGCGCGCCGCCCGCACGGATGCTTGGATCGTGGTCAACGACGTCGTCGCAGCGTGGGCCACGGCCACCGGTGCCGCTCCCGGCCTCGCCGCGATCGCCGGCACGGGCTCCAACGTCTTCGGCGTCGGCTCCGACGGACGCGGATGGCGGGCCGGCGGCTGGGGCCATCTGCTCGGCGATGAGGCCTCCGGATACTGGCTGGGCATCCAGTCGATCAAGGCGGCGCTCCGCGATCGTGAGGCCTCCGGACCGGAAACCGCGCTCAGCGACGCGGCCCCCGCCTTCTTCGGGGTGGCGAGCGTCGAGGCGGTCGCCAGCCTGGTCTACTCAAAGCCGCTCACCAAGAGCGAGATCGCCGGGTTTGCGATCGAGACCGCCAAGCTCGCCGAGGACGGAGACGCGGTCGCTCGAGCACTGTACGAGCGCGGCGCCGAGGAACTGGGCGTGCAGATCGCGGCCGTCATCCGCCAGACCGGCCTTCAGGGGGCCTTTCCCGTCGGTCTGATCGGCAGCGCGTTCAAGGCGGGACCGGTGTTCATCGAGCCGCTCGCCCGGGCAGTTCGCGAGTGCGCCCCCGACGCCACCGTGGCGACGGTCGAGATGGCTCCCGTCGGCGGCAGTCTGCTGCTCGCGGCGCGCGCCTGCGGCCACGGTGAGGCGCTCGACTCCGCCGAGCTCTCGCGGCTGACACAGGGCGCTGTCGGCGGATGAGCCGCTACCCGGGTGCGCTGGCGCCCGCATGCAGCTGAGCCTCGATCGCGGGCCGGCCGCCAATCGCCTCTGCGCCGGCGCCCCGCATCCGCACGGCCGCCGCGGCATTTGCGAACATCGCGGCACGCTCCGCAGACAGCCCGTCTGCCAGCGACACGAAGAACGCCGCCGCGAACACGTCACCGGCCCCGAGGTCCTCGCAGGGATCCTCGATCGCCGGGACCTGCAGCTCGAGGGCGCCGCCGCCCGGCAGCATGATCGTGTTCGGAGCTCCCCCGGCGGTGATCGCAATCACGGCGCCCGCGTGCCTGGCCGTCGAGATCAGGCCGGCGCAGCTGGCGCGCTCCTGCTCGCCCAGGACGATCGCGTCGCAGGCCTGCGCGATCCGGGCCACCGGCTCCGGGCACGACGACGCGAGCGATATCTCGCCGTCCTCTCGGGCCCACTGCCGCACCAGTCCCTGTGGGGTCAGGCCGACGAACGCGGCCCGGCCCCGCCACCGACCGGGCGTCTCGCGGGCCACCGGTGCGAGGTGCAGGATCGTGGTGTCGATCGCCAGGCCCTCGGGGAGCGGGCCCGCCCACGCGAGCACCCATTGCCGGCGGGCAGAGCCGCGGCCGCTCGTTCGCAGCGTCGTGGTGCGCTCGGCCGCGAGGATCTCGAGCTCGAGCTCACCGCGGTAGGGCTCGACCAGCTCCTCGATCTCGGGCGCCGCACCGCGCGTGATGATCCGCGCACGCAGCCCCAGCCTCGCCGCCTGCAGGGCGCTGTAGAAGGCCGTGCCCCCGGCGCGGCGAGATCCGTCGGCCATAACGTCGACCGTCACATGCCCGAGCGTCGTGTAGTCGTAATGCAAGTCGGGATTCACCCTATCCGGCCCGACTGTGGGACGATGCACGCCACCCCGTCCCGGCAGGGCTCGCGCCGAGCTGCCCGGGCGACCGGCGTGCGCATAGCGACCGGCGTGCCCATACCAAATCGAATGCCCACCTAGACTGTTGTGGCTGCTGTGCTCCGATGATGCTTCGCTTCCTTCACCGGCTCGAGTGCTCGACGGCCCGCGGCCCGCTGGCGCTGCTGCTGCTGCTTTGCCTCGGCGTGGCCGTCTGCCTCCACTCTGCGCCCGCCGCCAAGGCCGCGGGTCGCGCTCGGCATCCTGCCGGCGGCGGCGCCGCCGCCCCGCGCACGGCCTCCCCCTATCCCGCCGGGGCCGAGCGCCCGTCGATCGTGGCTCGCCCGTCGGAATTCGCCTCCGCACGGCGCGCTCGGTCGCTGGCGCGCCCCGCCCGCGCACGCGCCATGCCCCACCCCTCGCGCAAGCCTCGCAAACCGCTCTTCCATGGCGACCCGGCGCGCGCTCTGGTCGCCTTCGAAGCGATGCAGAAGGCTTACTACATCAAGGGGTCGGGCCTGTATGAAGGCGAACCGTTCTCCTACCTGTGGCCTTTCTCGCAGGCGCTCGCGGCCACGGTCAGCCTGGCCAACATCCCGCACGTGCCCAGCTCCTTCGCGCACGAAATCCAGGTGCGCCTCGTCGGCCTGAACTCCTATCTCGACACGGACAATTCGGGCGCGCCCGAAGGCGCGTTCACGAGCACGCTCGCCGCGTTCGATGGCACGGTGGCGCCGCCCGCCGGTCCCGGCGGGACCAAGTACTACGACGACAACGATTGGATCGGGATCGAGCTCGTGCGCGCTTACAAGCTGACGCACGAGAGCTCGCTGCTGGGCAGCGCAGAGGGGATCATGGCGTTCGAGATGGCCGGCTGGCAGACGAGCCCGGAACTGGCCTGTCCGGGCGGGATCCCGTTCTCGAACGCGATCGAAAACACCGAACGCAACACGGTCACGACCGCGCCCGCGAGCGAGCTCGCCGTGCAGCTCTATCGGATCACCGGCAACGTCCAGTACCTCCAGTTCGCCGAGCAGGCCTACGAATGGGTTCGCAACTGCCTGATCGAGCCGAGCGGACTGTTCGCCGATCACATCAACCCCAAGGGCCTCGTCGAACCGATGCTGTGGAGCTACAACCAGGGCTCGATGATCGGAGCCGGCACGCTCCTCTACCAGGCCACCGGCAACGGCGCCTACCTGTATCAGGCGCGCCAGACCGCCAAGGCGGCGCTCGCCTACTTCACCCCCGAACGACTCGCCACCGAAACCCCCTTCTTCCCGGCGGTCTACTTTCGCAACCTCCTCTACCTGGACTCCGTCACGCGCGATCCTCCTGGGCCGAAGCTCGCTCAGGCCTATGTCGACAATGCCTGGCAGCACCTGCGCCTGAGCAACGACCTGTTCGTCTACGGCTCGCCCCCCAGCTCGCAGCTGCTCGTGCAGGCTCCGATCGTACAGATCTACGCGCTGCTGTCCTCGCCCCCCAGCACGTACTTCTGAGATCCGTGTGCGTCTGTCAGGCAGCGCCCTCCCGGCGTCGAGGAGTAGGCTCTGCCGCCGGTGCCCGACGCTACCAACCTCACAACAGCCGAGGGGCTCGAGGCCCTCGAGGCCGAATTGGCGGCCCTGGAGGGGGAGGGGCGCAGGGAGATCGCAGAGCGGATCAAGACGGCTCGCGAATGGGGCGATCTGAAGGAGAACAGCGAGTATCACGACGCCAAGAACGAGCAGGCCCACCTAGAGACGAAGATCGCGAGGTTGCGCGAGAAGATCGCCGCGGCGGTCATCGTCGAGGAAGCCCCTGCGCTCGCAGACGGCGTCGTCGGCTTCGGCTCGACGGTCGTGGTCCGCGACCAGGAGGGAGTCGAGCAGACCTGGCGGATCGTCAGCTCCCATGACGCCGCCCCCGGCGAGGGCCGCCTGTCCGCCGAATCGCCCGTCGCCGTTGCGCTCCTCGGGCGCGCCACCGGGGAGCAGGTGTCCGTGTCGCTGCCGCGGGGCAGGCGCACGTTGACCGTCCTCAGCGTTGGCTGATCGACGCCCGCCCGTAGGCCCGGCGCGCGCGAGCCACGAACCGCTTGGGCGCTGGCCGGTAGAGCCGGGCACCATCGCGCAGCGCGCGCCTGCGCAGCTCACGGCGACGTCTGGCGATCAGCCTCAGTAGCGTCTTGCGGGCCCGCCGGCCGAGGCGCACCTGCGCGCTGAGCCCGCCGCGCGCGCCGATCCGCCCGGCGAGCACCGTCAGGTCGTGCTCCTCGCCGAGCGTTTCCGCCAGCTCGTCCGCCTGCCGGGCGAGCTTGCGCATCTGCTGCGTGCCGCTCGCCCCATGCGGCCGCCGCCGCTTGCCGCGCGCCCTCTCCGGCGCCTGGCGGTCGAGCATTTCCGCGGCGTAGCGCAGGTCCTTGACGCGTTTGCGCCATTCGTGCAGCGCGATGGCGCGGTTCGCCTTCGCGCCCGCCGCGCGCCGGTAGCGGCGCCGGCCCTGTCTGTAGGTGCGCTTCAGTCCAGGTTCCAGCCCCTCGATGCCATGCCGATCGGGAAGCCGCCAGCGCGCGATCCTCGCGCGGATCGCGCGCAGCTCGTCGAGCACCTCCGAGCGGACGGCGACGTCCCCGAGCGCGCGTTCCTGGGCGCGGTCTCGCTCCCAGGCCAGCCGTCGCTGCAGCCTGAGGACGCTGCCGCGCCGCCCGAGCTTGCGCGGATGGCGGCTGATCAGCTCGTCGAGCGTGCAGACCATCACCTCGGCGTCTCGCGCGCCGGACAGCCGGCGCCCGACTTCGCGCAGGGCGATGGTCTCACGTGCAGAGACCTCCGCTCCCAACTCTTCCCGTGCCAGCGCGACCAGCGCTCGCAGGCGCTTGAGCGCCTTGCGCGTCTCGTGCACGGCCCGCTCGTCGGGCGGGATGCCGTCGTCGCCGCCGAGCAGCTCGAGCGCGATGTCGAGCTGGCCGAGGGCCATCCGTCTGAGGCCGTCCGCCGGCTGCTCGCCGGGCAACAGGGCGAACTGGCGCTCGGCCTTGCGCCGATCCTTGCTGCTGCGCCGCTCGTGCTCGGCCTTGGCCAGGGCCACCCCGACGCCCACCGCGACGCTCGCCGCGAGCGTCGCCGCCACCCGCGCGGCCAGCGGCGCCACAATGGGGCGATGCAGAGACTTCCGCCCGCGCCATGGTGGACGGTGCGCCGTGCGGCGAACCGCAAGCCGGCGACGTATCGCTGTCCGATCTGTGGTCATCATTTACCCGCTCTCAGCGAGCATATGCTGATCGCCCCCGAAGGTGACACCCGACGGCGCAGGCACGCGCACACCGACTGCGTCCTGAGGGCCCGCGCGCGGGGGCAGCTGATGCTGAGGGAGGACTGGCTGCGCACCCAGCCGCGTGGACCGTCGCTGTGGGCACGGCTCCTGCGCCGCGGCTGAGCCGTCCTTTTCAGGCCGTGTTGAGGTACACGTGCTCAGGTTCGACGCGAATGATCACGCGCTGTTCGCCGGGCTGGCGTAGCGGGTACTCATCGACGCCCATGTACTTCTTGGCAAGCGCATCGATGTGCTCGTCGGCTCCGTCGTGCGTGCGCTGGGCGACGCGCCCACGGATCTCAACGTACTCATACGGGTTCTCGAGATTCGCCACCGTCAACGTCACGCGCGGGTCGCGCTCGAGGTTGCGGGGCCACGCGCGCCCCTCGGCGGTATTGAGCGTGGGCAGACCGTCCTGCACATCGACCCACACGGGCACGCCGTGGATCGCGCCGTCGGCGCGCAGGGTGGCCACATGGCAGAAGTTCTTTGCCTTCAGCAACTCTTCGGTTCGACCTTCGATCCCGGTGCTCATTGGACGGATCCCCTTTCTCGCTGTGGTCTGCGCGTGATGCCATCACCATAGGGCCTCACGGGCCGACGGCATGTGAAGCGCCTGCGGTGCCTACTGGCGGCTGAGGCCGCTCGATGAGCTCGCCGGCGGGATCGTGCCGACGGGAGTCAGCTTGCCGTTGTTCAGTTCGAAGCGGACGACGGCCTGCCCGCCGCTCGGGCTCGACAGCGGGTCGCTGCTGCGGTAAAGCGGATAGGCGAGCGTGACCTCGGTGTCGCTCTGGGAGAGCACCTTGACCGTGGCGCTCGGTTCCCTGGCGTCGGTGCCGATGTAGCGGCCGTCCACGAAGAAGAACGCCTGCTGCCCGTACCCGTCGCTCGAGCCGGTCCGCGTGCCGATGAGCACGCGCAGGGTCTGGCCTGCGTGGTATTCGGAGACGTTGTTGGGAGTGAATCCCCTGCTCCGAACGAGCGCAGCCGCGGCGCTCGCGCCGTCGCCGTTGGCTTCGTGTTCGGTGAACGCCGGCTCAGGCGCGCTGCGCGTCGTGGCGGGGGCCGCCGTGCCGCCACTGCTCGCGGTCTGCGTGGGCGTCGTCGTGACCGTCTGCGTGGCCGAGGTCGTGGCCGTCTGCTGGGTGGCCGTCGTCTGCGCGGCCGTGCCCTGCGCGGCGGGCGGCGAGCCCGTCTCGGACACGGTCGTCGTCCCCGACCCGCAGCCGGCGAGCAACGTGGCGCCGCACACGCCGACGGCTAGCGCCGTCGCATGGATGTGTGCTCGTCTCATCGCCTGCATGGTATTCGCCGCGCTGCCGCGCGCTCCTCGGCCCGCGCGGCGGGCACCGCGCGGGCGCCAGCCGGCCGCGCCGCCGGGCAGAGGCACGCTTGACTAACTTATTAGTGACTGCTAAGCTCATGGGATCGATCACCACGAAGCAAGGAGCGTCAAAGATGAGCGGCTCGCGCAGGAACGGCTGGACCCTTGCGATCGTCTCGGTCGCCCTGTTCATGGTCGTGCTCGACAACCTCGTCGTCAGCGTCGCCCTGCCCACGATCCACCGCGATCTCGGCGCGTCGATCCAGTCGCTCGAGTGGACCGTCAACGCGTACGTGCTCGCATATGCCGTGCTGCTGCTCACCGGGGCCGCGCTCGGAGACCGCTTCGGGCGCAAGCGCATGTTCCTGATCGGCATGGCTGTCTTCACGACAGCGTCGGCCGCCGCGGCGCTCGCGCCCACCACCGGGCTGCTGGTGGCGGCGCGCGCGATCCAGGGGACCGGAGCCGCGATCGTCACGCCGCTGACGCTCACGCTCCTCGCTGAGGCCTTCCCAGCCGCGAGGCGCGGAATGGCGATCGGCGTCTGGTCGGGGATCAGCGGCATCGCGGTGGCGATCGGCCCGCTGGTGGGCGGCGCCGTCGTGCAGGGAATCTCCTGGCACTGGATCTTCTGGATCAACGTGCCGATCGGAATCGCGCTGATTCCCCTCGCCGCGCGTCAGCTGCGCGAGAGCTGCGGGCCGTACGGAACACTCGATCTGCCCGGCCTCGCGCTCGCCTCGGGCGGCGCCTTCGGGATCGTCTTCGGCCTCGTTCGAGCGCAGTCGCTCGGCTGGGGCAGCACGGCGGTGCTCGTGAGCCTGATCGCGGGCGCCATCCTGCTATCCGGCTTTGTCCTGTGGGAGCGCCGCGCGCCCGAGCCGATGCTCCCCATGTCGTTCTTCGCCAAGCGCTCCTTCGCCGTCACCAACGTTGCATCCCTGAGCATGTACTTCGGGATGTTCGGATCGATCTTCTTTCTGTCCCAGTTCATGCAGAACGTGCTCCACAACACCCCCCTGCAGGCCGGTCTGAAGCTGCTCGTGTGGACGGGCGCCTCGATGGTCGTGGCACCGATCGCCGGCGTCTTCTCGGAGCGGTTGGGCAGCCGTCCGTTCATGTTCGCCGGTCTGTCGCTTCAGGCCGGCGGGCTCGCCTGGCTCGCGAGCACGCTCTCCACGCATATGGTCTATGCGGAGATGATCGTCCCCTTCATCATGGCCGGGGCAGGGATGGCGCTCGTGTTCGCCCCGTCGGCGAACGCGGTCCTGTCCTCCGTGCGCACCCAGCAGGCGGGCCAGGCGTCGGGCGCGAACAACGCGATCCGCGAGGTCGGGGGAGTGCTCGGGGTGGCCGTGCTGGCGTCGGTCTTCACCGGTGCCGGCGGCTACGCCTCGCCGCAGGCGTTCGTCGACGGGCTGCTGCCGGCGATGTGGGTCGGCGTCGCGGTGCTCGCCGCCGGAGCGCTCGTCGTGCTCGGGCTCCCGTTCCGCACCCGGGCCGTCGCGGAGAGCTCGCTCGAACCCGCCCACGGACTCCCCGAGGGTGCGCTCGCGCTGCAGGGGGAGCCCGCGTGAACGCGGCGCCCGAGCAGATCCGCCGGCGCGTCCCCGCGGCCCAGCGGAGGGAGGAGCTGATCTCGGCGGCCGTCCACGAGTTCGCTCACGGCGGCCTGCACGGGACCACCGTCGAGCGCATCGCCCGGCGCGTGGGCGTAGCCCAGCCGTACGTGTTCAGCCTGTTCTCCAACAAGCGCGAGCTGTTCCTCGCGGCACTCGAGCGGAGCTTCGAACGGGTGGCCGACACCTTCCGCGCCGCCGCTGCGGACTACCGCGACGGGCGCGCGCCGGCGGACTGCGAGGATGCGCTGGAGGCGATGGGGCGTGCCTACAAGGAGCTGCTGCTGAAGGACCGCGACTACCTGATGCTCCAGCACCAGTCCTACGCCGCCTGCGACGACGAGGTCGTGCGCTCGCGCGTGCGCCACCGCTACGCAGAGCTCGTCGAGCTCGCCCGCGAGCTCTCCGGGGCCGAGCCGGAGCGCCTGGATGACTTCTTCCGCCACGGCATGGCCCTCAACGTCGCCGCTGCGCTCGGCGTGGAGGACCTCTCGATCGGCTGTGAGTGGGTGCAGGCCGAGCTCCCCTGAGGCGCGGGGTCTGGCAGGCTCACGCGAGCGCTACGATCAGCCGCAGACGCGCGATGTCCGCTCCACCCGTTCAGATCCCCGACCGTGACGGCCAGCTGAAGGCGGGGCGCCGCCGCAGCCGCAGCGAGATGGCGCGCACCGCCGGCCTGGTCGTGCTGGGAATCCTCGCCACGCTGTTCGCCGTCACCAACCTGGAAGAGGTAAAGGTCCACTGGATCTTCGGCTCCGGGCACGCACCGCTCATCATCGTGATCGCGGTCTCGGTGCTCGTCGGGATCGTGCTCACGTATCTCGCCGAACGCCTCGCGCGCAGACGTCGCTAGCGCGCGAGCGCGTCGCTCAACGCCTCGGCCGCAGCGTCGGCTCCGATGAACGGCGCGAGCACGATGTAGGCGAGGTAGTCCGACAGCGCGGGAAGCAGCTGGATGCGACCGCCCGCCACCTGGCAGCGGATCGTGTGCCAGATCGCGCCGGCGATGCCCTCGATCGTCAGGCCCAGGTCTGCCCGGGCAGGGGCGCCCGCCGTTAGCAGCGTGGCAACCTCGCGCGCCAGCTCGAGCGTGCGAGTCACCGCATCGGGGCCTGCGGTGAAGGCCTCGCGGACCAGTGTCTGCGCGTACAGCGGATGATCGGCCAGGTAGCGCAGCAGCTCCTCGATCGCTCGGCGCGCCGCCTGCGGCCACTCCGCGGCCCCGTGATCAGGCATCGCCGCGATCGTCAGCAGATCGTCCCCGAGCATGTCGAGCGCGGCGAGGAAGCACTCGCTCGTGTCCGCGAACAGCTCGAAGAAGGCGTCGATCGAGACGTCGGCCTCCTCGGCGATCTGCGGCGCGGTCAGGTCGCGGAAGTCGCCGGCCACGGCGAGTCGCAGCGCGTTCTGCAGCAGGCGCGTGCGGTGATCGCAACCGCGCGGCTCCCATCGGGCGGGGCCCGGCCCGCCGGCCGCGGGCGCCACTCCCCGCTGCCGTGCGCCTGCCTCTCGCACCTGCCTCGTCAGCCGCGCGGCCATGCAAGCGGCCATGTGCTCGGCGGCCGGCGTCTGGAAAAGCAGGGTCCAGCGCAGCATCTCATCGGCCAGGTCGCTGCCCGCGAGCTCGCGTTCCTCGCGCAGCCACCGCGACATCGCGCCGTGCAGCCCGCCTGCCATCCCCCTCACGATCGGCGCCGGCAGCAGGCTCGCCCGGTCTGACTCGCTGAAGCTCCTGGAGAGGAGCTGCTCGCAGGTCGTGGTCGCCCTCCGCAGCCGCAGCCACCCCGCCGTCCCGGCCGTCTGTGCCTCGAGGACGACCAATACGGTGGCCTTGCGGTCTGTGCCCGCGACGAGGGCGAGCTCCGCAAAGGCCGCTCCCAGGCGATCTTCCAGGCCGCCGCCGGCAGCCATGTAGGCGCGCGTCACGCGCTGCAGGCCACGACCGGTGAGCAGGTCGAACGTCTTCAGAAAGCAGTCCTGCTTGTTCGCGAACTGCTCGTAGAAGGACCGGCGCGAGACGCCCGCGAGACCGATCACCTGCTTGACGCTCGTCCCCCAATAGCCGTTCTCGGCGACAGCCTCCACCATCGCTCCGTGGATGCGGGTGCGCTGGTGACGGATCACTTCCGTGCGCCCGAGCCGGTGGGGGCCGTGTGGCAGGCGCTTGTACAGAGGGGTGATCCCAGCCGTGCCCGAACCGATCGCCGCGCGCCCGCTGTGTCCGGTCAACGAGGTTCCACCTCGCGATGCCATTCGTCCTCCAGGTCGTTTTCGAGCCGGACGGCCACACTTTCATGCGGTCCGGCAAGCGGGATCATTCCATGTCGGCGACTTTTTGTCTACAGGATCGCACCCACCTCGCTGATCGAGCCCGTGGCATGGGTCCAGTAGTTGAAAGCGCGATCTAGTGCAGGACCACCTTCAGGGCGATGATCGCGAGGCTCATCGTCACCCCCACGGCCGCATCGAGCGCGAGCTCGCCGGGGGTGGCCCGCGAGCGGACGCCCGCCATCAGCTCGAGCGCGATCACCCCGGCCACGGTGGCCGCCAGGGCCACGTTGACAGCCGTCGCCTGCGTGGTTCCCACGGCCCACGCGAGCACCAGGGCCGCGACTGGGATCGCCGCTCCCCACACGAGCGGCCACTCATCGACCATCGCCTCCCACAGCGCAGTCGCGGTGAATCGCTCGTGCGTGAGCAGGCGATTACCGAGTACGTTCGCGTAGGAGTGTGCGAGCCAGAACAGCCCCGCCGCGATCAGAGCGGAGGCGATCGTGTCCAGGTAGGAGTCGTGCAGCCCGCTCTCGGCAGCTAGCAGTGCGCCGATCGCGATCAGCCCATAGACCAGTCGCGGGGGATTGGTGGTCGGCTCGATGCCCGCGATCGCACGCGCCATGCGCCCGCGGGGATCCGTTTCCGGCGGGCCTGAAGACGGCGGGCGGGGAGGGGGCTCTTCGATGCGTGGGATTATCTCCGGCGCCGTCGATGGAGCCGCCGCAGGTGACCCTCGTGGTCGGCACATACGATCCAGCTCCCGCAGGGCAATGGCACGCCGGTGGCGCGGGCGACGATCGCTGGGTAGGGCGCGCCCCCGCCCTCGTCGGGGTGAGCGAGGGCACGCCATTTGCAGGTGGGGGCATCAAAGCCCAGTCGGAGTGGGGCCGCCAGGGCCACCGTGGCCAAGATTTTGGCCGCCGTCTTATACAGCTGCCCGAAGCGGCCGGGGCGCCGCGGCCGGCAGGATCGGACACGTCGATCCGATGCGACCGGCTGGTGAGGAAAAGTGACATCCTGGAGTGGTGGGCGGGGATCGACCGAAGGTGAGGCTGCGTCAGGCGGTGCTGGTGGCAGCCGAGCTCGAGCCCGCGGCATCCGCGCTGAGATCGACCCTGGATCTCGACGAGCCGTTTCGCGACCCGGGCGTGGGCGAGTTCGGGCTCGCCAACGTCGTCTTCTCCCTCGGCGACTGCTTTGTCGAGGTCGTCTCGCCGACGCGTGCCGGCACGGCGGCCGGGCGCTACCTCGAGCGCCACGGCGGTGACGGCGGCTACATGGTGATCTTCGATCTCGAGGATCTCGATGGCGCCAGGGCTCGGGCCGAGGCCGCCGGAATCCGCGTGGTGTGGCAGATCGACCTGCCCGATATCTCGGGCACCCACCTGCATCCGGCCGACATGCAAGGGGCGATCGTCTCCCTCGACCGGTCCGTGCCCTACGGAAGCTGGCGCTGGGGTGGACCGCAATGGACGGGGCGGATCGCCAACGGCGCCGCGGGCCGGCTCAGCTCGATCACCGTCGCCGTGGCCGACCCCGCAACCGTCGCTGCGCGCTGGGGCCAGGTGCTCGGCGTCCCCGTGATCGAGGGCACCCGCCCGGTGCTACGCCTGGACGGCGGCGAGGTGGTCTTCGAGTTCGCCGAGGACGAGCACGCGCAGGGGCTCGTCGAGATCGCCGTCGAGCCCGCCCCCGGATTGCGGGCCGACGGCGAGACGGTGCAGCTGGGCGGCGTGCGCCTGCGGCTGCTAGAGCACTCCTGACCCCGCCAGCGGCGCAAAGCGCGGGTCGCGCCGCTCGAGGAAGCTCGTGACCCCCTCCGCGAAGTCGGGAGCGGTGAACGACTCGAACATCAGTCGATCGGCCTCGCCGAGGGCGTCGGGGAGTCCCTGCTGAAGGTCCGCGTACACCTGACGCTTGATCCTCGCCATGCTCGCCGGCGAGCAGCTCACCGCGAGCTCGCGCGCATATCCGAGGGTCGTCTCGAGCAGTCTCTCGGGCGCGAGCGAGCGGTTGACGAGGCCGAGCGCCTGTGCCTCCTGGCCCAGCACCACGCGGCCCGAGAGCAGCAGGTCGAGCGCACGGGCGGGGCCCACCAGCCTCGGCAGCATCCAGGAGATGCCGTGCTCGGCGATCAGCCCGCGCCGCGCGAAGGCGGTCGTCAGCTTGGCGCCCTCGGCCGCGAAGCGGATATCGCACATCAGCGCCTGCACGAGCCCGATCCCCGCACACGCGCCGTTGATCGCCGCGATGATCGGCTTGGGAATCGAGAGCGGGAACGTCTGCGGGCGACGATCGTCGGGCGCGGCGCTCGCATCGAGAGTGCCGTCGCCGATCGCCTGCAGCTCCTGCATGTCGGCCCCCGCGCAGAAGCCCCTGCCGGCTCCCGTCACGACGATCACGCGCACGTCCTCGGCGTCGGCGCACTCCTCGAGCAATCCGAAGTAGGCGTGCTCCATCTCCCCGGTCCAGGCATTCAGCCGATCGGGTCGGTTGAGCGTGAGCAGCGCCACGCCATCCTCGACCGTCTTCTGCACAACTTCGCTCATCTCGTATCCTCCGGGTCGCTTGGCCGACCCTCGGAGCGTACGGGCTATAGGGCCCTCGACGTCGCCTCGGCGGCCGGCCCGGCGCGAGGGCCCAGGATCCGCGCACGCGCTAGAAAGGTGACATGGTGGACACCGCCGACCACTACCCGCGTCAGCGCGACGGGCCGATCGAGGAGATCGCGACGGCCTACGTGCTGGTCGACGTCTTCACGCACACCGCGCTGCAGGGCAACCCCCTGGCGGTCTTCACCGACGCACGCGAGATGCCAGCCGAGCGGATGCAGCGCCTGGCCGGCGAGCTGAACCTCTCGGAGTCGGTCTTCGTGCAGCCGCCGCGCCAGGGCGGCGATGCGCGCCTACGGATCTTCACGCCGCGCACCGAGATCCCGTTCGCCGGGCATCCGGTGCTCGGCGCCGCGGTCGTCGTGGGGCAGGGGCGCGAGGCGGTCCGCCTCGAGACGCAGGGCGGTCTCGTGTCCGTGGCGCTCCAGCGCGAGAGCGAGCGCATCGCGTTCGGACGCATGCGCCAGCCGCTGCCGTCGTGGCGACCCTACGCGCAGGAGGTTGAGCTGATGGGCGCGCTCGGCGTCGAGCGCTCGGGCCTGCCCGTGGAGGTCTACTGCAACGGCCCCGAGCACGTCTACGTGGAGCTGGCCAGCGAGGAGGCGGTCGCGGCGCTGGCGCCCGACATGCGCGCGCTCGCCGCGCTCGGCGAGCACTGCGTGAGCTGCTTCGCCGGCTCTGGCACGCGCTGGAAGACGCGCATGTTCGCGCCCGCGCTCGGCGTCACGGAGGACCCCGCCACGGGATCGGCGGCGGGTCCGCTCGCGGTCCACCTCAGCCGGCATGAACGCATCGCCTTCGGTGAGGAGATCGAGATTCGCCAGGGCGCCGAGCTCGGCCGCCCGTCCCTGCTCTACGCGCGCGCAGAGGGCTCGGCCGCCGAGCTCGTGCGGGTGGAGGTCGCCGGATCGGCGGTCATCGTCGCGCGCGGCGAGTTCCTCGCGGGCGGGCGGTGAAACGGGCGCCGGTCTGCAGCGGGAGATGTGGGATCATCGGCCGGTGAGCAGCTCCGAGCAGGCGGCAGTTCGTCTCGTCGCGGTCGCCGACCTCGGCGACTCACAGGTCACGGTGGTCGAGCAGACGCCACACGGCGCCCTGGCGGTGGGGATCAGTGCGGGCGAGGCGTTCGCCGTCTCCAATCGCTGCCGCCATCTCTTTGCCTCGCTCGGCACGGGACGCGTCACCAGCGAGGGCTGCCTGGAGTGTCCGCGGCATCACGCGCTCTATGACGTCGGCAGCGGCAAGATGGTGCTGGGTCCACAGGGTGCCTTCAAGCCGCTGGCCGGCGCCGTCAAGGCGACGGCGGGAGCACGCTCGCTGAAGACCTTCCCGGTCGAGGTGCGCGACGGCGCGATCTGGCTCCTCGGCTCCGGTGCTGGCACCGCAGCGACCACGCGGTGAGCGGGGCCCGGCCGCGAGGACGCTGTAGCGCGGCCGGCGCTGCAGGGGTGAGCAGGCACGCCCCGACAACCCGGTTTGGCGTCTGGCGCCTGGTGTCGGCGCTGGCCGCGTCCCTGCTCGCGCTCGCCGGCTGCGGCGCGGCGGCCAAGCCGCGTCCGGCTCCCGCGCTGGTCGCGATCGGCGCCGGCCTGGAGGGCCCCGAGGGGCTGGCCGCGACGGTCTACGCGCACGGCCCGCCGACGACGGCCGCGTTCACGTTCGATCCTCAGGGCCGCCTGTGGCTGACCGCCGCCGGCCTTGAAGCTCACGCCGAGGACGGCGTGTACATGATCCCCGCGCCGGGCGGCCGCGCGCTGTGGGTCGTGGGGGGTCTGAAGGACCCGCTCGGCCTGGCCTGGTATCAGGGCAGTCTGTATGTGGCCTCGATCGGCCGCGTCGATGCGTTCAGCGCCTTCAACGGCACGCGCTTCACCCACCGCCGGCAGATCCTCAGCGGCCCGGTGGCCGGCGGCGAGAACAACCTCCTCGTGATGGCGCCGGACGGCCGCTTCGTGATGGGGGTGAGCGCCACCTGCGACCACTGCAGCCCGTCGTCGAGGTGGTCCGGCGCGATCGTCTCGTTCCTGCCCGATGGCAGCGACCTGCGCCTCTATGCCGGGCGGATCCGCGCCCCGTTCGGCCTGGCCTTCTTCCCCGGCACCAGCGACCTGTTCGCGACCATGAATCAGCGCGACGATCTCGGGGCGGCGACCCCCGGCGACTGGCTAGCACTCGTGCGCGAAGGCCAGGAATGGGGCTTTCCGGGCTGCTACGGGCAGGGTGGCGCGGCCTGCGCGGGCGTCCCGCAGCCGACTGCGGTGCTCGACAAGCACGGCGCGGTCGGAGGCGTGGCGATCGTTACCGGCCAGCTCGGTGTGGGCGTGGGGACGTCGGCCCTCGTGACCGAGTGGAACGTGGCCAAGGTGCAGCGCGTCGCGCTGCAAGCGTCCGGCTCGAGCTACAGGGGCTCGGTCACGCCGTTTCTGAAAGGGATCCGAAACCCGCTGGCGATCGTCCTCGCGCCCGACCGGTCGCTGCTGGTCGGTGACTGGGCCACCGGGACGATCTATCGCATCGCCCTCAAGCCGGGCTAGGCGCGCCGCCCCGGCTGCGCTCGCGCGCGCCGCCGCGGGTAGCATGAGCGTGTGGCGCGTGCCGGCTCCGTATCCACGCTGGGGATATCTGTCCAGCATCGCATCGCGGCCTCGCTGGCCGCGCTGCCGCCGGGTCTGCAGGTTCGCCTTTCCGGCGGGCCGCCGGTGCGGATCGACGGGGACACGCTGGCGCCGGAGCTGCAGCTCAGCCTCGCGCTGCTCGCGCGTCGCCGCGAGCCGCCGCTGGAGACGCTCGCGCCGGCGCAGGCGCGGCAGACGCGCCGCCGCCTGAGTGCCGTGTATGCGGGCAAGCCCGTGATCGTCGGCGCGGTGGAGGAACTGCTCATCGGCGGGGACGTGCCGTTGCGCGCGCGCCACTACGCGCCGAGCGAGCTCGGCGGCCCCCACCCGCTGCTCGTCTACTACCACGGCGGCGGCTTCACCTTCGGCGACCTCGACACGCACGACGGCGTCTGTCGCACGCTCTGCCGCCACGCGGGCGCGCATGTCCTCGCCGTCGACTACCGGCTGGCACCCGAGCACCCGTTCCCCGCCGGCGTCGAGGATGCGCGCGCCGCGCTGCGCTGGGCGCATGCGCATGCCGAGCGGCTCGGCGCCGACGCGCACAGGATCGGCGTCGGCGGCGACAGCGCCGGCGGAAACCTGGCGGCCGTCGTCTCGCAGCTGGCGGCGCACGACGGCGGGCCCGCGCCGGTGCTCCAGCTGCTGATCTACCCGGCGACCGACTTCACCCGCCGGCGTCGCTCGCGGGAGCTGTTCGGCGAGGGCTTCCTGCTCACCAATGCGGAGATGGACTGGTTCGAGACGAACTACCTGGGGGCGGCCAGGGCGCAGGGGAGCGATCCGCGCGCGTCGCCGCTGCTGGCCGAGGATCTCTCGGGACTCGCGCCCGCGCTCGTCGTCACCGCGGCCTTCGACCCGCTGCGTGACGAGGGCGAGGACTACGCCAGGGCGCTGCAGTCCGCGGGGACGCTCGCCGCCTTGCGTCGCTTTCCCGGCCTGATCCACGGGTTCATCAGCGCCGCCGGCGTCAGCGCGACCTGCCGCGAGGCGCTGATCGAGATCGCCGGAGCGACGCGGGCGATGTTCGCGGCGGCGACCCTGCCGGAGGGCGAGCTCGCCGCGCCGCAGGCCGGCGGGGCTCTCGGCGAGCGCGTCGCGTCATAGCCTCGAGGCGTTAGGGCCTTGCGCGGTCGCGGCCCTGCCGGCAACGAGCGCGGCGCGCACTCCGGCGGCGCGCTCGCCGAACCAGCCCCGCTGTGGGATCCTCGCGGGCCGTGAGCGTGAGTCCACAACCCGGCCGCGTCGGCCTGCTGGCGCGCCTCAGGCTGCTCGTGCACGCGATCGAGGTCGAAGACGACGTGATGGTCGAGGCGGTCATGCGCCTGAGCCGCTCGCGACGGCTGTTCGCTCCGCTGGCATTCATGGTCGGAGCCTTCACGATGCTCTTCGGTGGACTCAGGCTGCTCGTCTCCAACTGGCGGCTGACGCTCGTCCAGATCCTCCCGGCGATGTGGATCTGGCTGGCGATGTACGACCTCAAAGCCCACGTGCTGCACGGCAAGTCCTTCAACGTGCTGCGCGGCCCGATCCTGATCCCGATCATCCTGGCGATCATGGCGCTCACCGCCGCCTGTTTCTTTCTCAACGCCGTGTTCGCATATGCGATCGTGCAGTCGCGGCCACCCAGGATCCGACCGGCCTTCGCCGCGGCCGGACTTCATCTGCGCCCCATCCTGGTCTCCGGCGGCGCCGTGGGCCTGCTGCTCGGGCTGGCCACGACCGTCGCCCCGCGCTGGGGGCGCCCTTGGTTCGGTCTGTCGCTCGGAAGCGTCATCGGCGTGATGATGGTCTCCTACGTCGCCGTCCCCTCGCGCCTGATCGGGATCAAGCCGACGTCCTCGAGGCGCGACAAGTTGACTGCCACCGCGATCGGCTCAACGGTCGGTGTGACCGTCTGTACGCCGCCCTACCTGCTCGGGCGGCTGGGGATCCTGATGCTCGGATCGCGCGCTCTGTTCATCCCCGGGATCTTCGTGCTCGCCTTCGGCGCGACGCTGCAGGCGGGTGCCACGGGTGCCGTGAGGGCAGTCAAGATGAGCACCGCCCTCGCCGCGGGCGCGGCGCCGAAGAGCCGGGAGGCCGAGAACGCGGCTCGCTCCGACGCGTCTTAGGGTTGGCGGCATGCCAGCGGGCCGTTGCCTTCCACAGACCGTCGCTCGCGCGACCCAGCCGGCGTCAGCATGAGCGCCTTGGCGTGTGCGCGGCTGCAGTCGGGGGAGTCCGCCGAGCGCGGCCGCGCCGCGCGCGGCGCGACACCCCGCTCGGTCCACGGCGAATGCGGATCTCGCAGGCGGCGAGCGACATCTTCCTCGCCTGGCAGCGAAGCGAAGGCTCCGGCGACCGCCTCGCGATCGCCGCCTACCTGGGCGCGGGCTCGAGCTTCGAGCGGGCGATCGCCCGCTTCTCGGCCGCGTACGCCGATCAAAACGACCGCGACCACCGGCGGCTGGCCGAAGCCGTCAGCAGCGGCGAGGTGGTCGCGCAGGCCGGCGTGTGAGCGGCTGAGCGCGCCTGTCAGCCGGCAGCGAGCTTTGCGAGTTCGGCGGAGGTGAGGCGTTCCGTCAGCCATTCCTTCGCGATTCGTTCGCTCGACGCGATCGAACCCGCGAGCTCCGTGGACCACACCTGGGTCGCGCCGGCTGCGTCCACGGTCACGACCGCCGAGCCGTGGGGGGCGAAGACCGCGTCTTCGACTTCATCGCCCACGGGCAATTCCGTCAGCGGCGTTCCGCTCGAGCGGTCCCAGATCACCGCCTTGCCATCTGTGCCGGCGGTCAACACCTCGTTGCCGCCTTCGCTGAACACCGCCGAGGCCAGCGTTCCGCGCCCGGGCTCTTCGAGCACCTGTTCCTGCTTGCCGCTCGTGGCATTCCACACACGGGCGGTCCCATCCTCGGAGGCCGTCACGACGAGCTTGCCGTCCGTGCTGAATGCCGCGGTGGTGAGTGTGGCACCGCCCGGCTCGCTCAGCACCGCGACCAGCCTGGCGTTGCCGTGTGGTCTCCAGCCTTCCCAGATTCGCGCGGTGCCGTCGAGGGTGGTCGTGACGATTCGTCGGCCGTCCCGACTGAAGGCGGCGGTCCACACCGTCTCTTCGGACTGCGGGATTTCGCCGAGCGGCCTGCTCGCGCGTTCGCCCAGTTCCCAGATGTAGGAGCCGTCGTAGCCGCCGGCGACGACCAGGTCGCCATGCGGGCTGAATTCCACGCTGTTGAACGGATAGCCCGAGGGATTACGCATCAAGCGGCGGGCTTCTTCTCGGTGGGTGCGCGCGTTCCAGATCCGCGCCGTCCCGTCTTCGCTGGCGGTCGCGATGAAGTGGCCGTCGGGGCTGAACGCGACGCTGTCGATCGGTTTGCGCCCTGGCTCCACGATCGGATTGCCGACTTCCTTGTGGGCGCTCGTGCTCCAGACCCTCGCCACGCCGTCGGCCCCGGCGGTGACGATCTGCCCCTGCGGGCCGAGCGCGAGCGCTTTGATGGCTTCGTTTGTACGGGGCGCCATCGTCGGCCCGAGCTGCTCGCGCGGAAGTTCCCGCCACAGCCTGACGGTGCCATCAGCGCTCGAGGTGGCGATCAGGTCGGTCGGGGCGGCCGGGCTGAACGAAGCGCTGGTGATGCGCCCGGTGTGACCGGCGCGCGAGCTCAGCAGCCGCTGCGTCCGGGCATCCCAGATTCGCGCGACGCCGTCGGCGCCGCCCGTCAGGATGCGTGAGCCGTCCGCGTTGAATTCGGCGTCCAAGAAGCTGTTTCCGGGCTCGGTCAGCGGGGCGCCGTCCTCGTCGCGCTGGGCGACGTTCCAGATGCGGGCCGTGCCGTCCCTGCTCGCGGTGACGATGAACCGACCGTCGGGGCTGAAGCGCGCGGTTTCGAGCGCGGCATGCGCTGGCTCTTCGATCGGCCTTCCGACCTCCGTGTCGGTGCTCGCGCTCGCGCTCCAGATGCGCGCGTAGCCGCCTTCGCCGGCAGTGACCACAAGTGTGCCTTCAGGATCGAATGCGACGTCTCTGATTTCTTCCTTGGCAGGAGCATGGAGCGTCGCGAGTCGGTTCGGGCTGACGGTCCCAAAGGCATGTTCGGTGGTGCGGCGGATTGCGGTGGTGTCGAAGATTTCGACGGTGTCGCCGGCAGCCACGGCGAGGCGATCGCCGTTGCTGGTAAAGGCGACCGCCGTCACGGCGGCGAGGGGTTCGGCGATCCGGAGTCCCTCGCCGTTGGCGGTATCCCAGATGTCCGCGGTCCCGTCTTCGCTGCCGGTGACGATGAAGCTCGAGTTCAGAGGATCGAAGGCCACATCCGTCAGCGGCGCACGGCCTTCCTCCCCTATGACCGCGGTGCGCCGGCCGCTGGCGACTTCCCACACGCTTGCCGTGCCGTCCGCACCCACCGCCGCGATCAGCTTGCCGTCAGCGCTGAAGGACGCCCGCTCCAGGGCGTCGCTGCCACTCGCGTCGAGTGCGACAGCGGGCTGGTGGGGATGTGCTCGATCCCAGATCAGCGCGGACCCGTCGGCGCTTGTCGTCAACACGTGCCTCCCGTCGGGGGCGAACACGGCGGTGTTCAAGGTGTCATTGCCGGGCGCGGTCAGCGCGGGGGCTATTTCCTTGCCCGACTGCACAGCAAAGATCCGCGCGCTGCCGGTCGCGCCGGCCGTGACGAGGAGCTTCGAGTCCGGTGAGAAGGCCGCGCTGTTCGTCGCGTCGAATTCTTCCGGCAGGAGCGAAGGGGGGGCCGGCGCGGCGCCGCCGGCGCTCCAGATCCGTGCGCTTCCGTCGAGGCTGGTCGTGACGATGTAGCTTCCGCTCGGGCTGAAGGCGGCACTCAGCAGGCCATCGCCCCCAGGCTCATGGAGGGCGTAGCGTTCGGTGAGCGCGTCGGAGCTCCCCTGCGGCGCTGCGTCCCAGACCCGCGCCGTGCCGCCGTAATCGGCCGTCACGATCTGCTGGTCGTCGGGGCTGAACTGCGCGTCGTCCACCTGAACCCCGCCGGACGGTTTCGCGACGCCGAGCTGCGTGCCCGAGGCCTTCCAGATGCGGGCGCTGTCATCTCGAGACGCTGTCACCAGGCGCGTGCCGTCGTGGCTGAACGCCACGCTCAAGAGTGGTTTTTGCTGGGGCTCTTCGATTTTGCCTTCCTGCGCATGCGTGCTCACGTTCCAGATGCGCGCAGTGCCATCGTTTCCAGCCGTGGCGACGAGCTTCCCGTTGGGGCTGAACACGACGCTGTTCAGGGCCAGGCCTCTTTCGCCGAGAGTGGCGAGCTGCGTGCCCGAGGCGCTCCAGATCCTCGCGATGCCGTCGCTCTCGCCCGTCACGATGAGGCTGCCGTCGGGGCTGTAGGCGGCGCTCGTGACGCTCACGCCCGGTTTCAGCGTGCGTCGCAACTCCAGCAAGGGAAGGGCGCTTCGAAGCGCCGCTTCGGCCTGCGGCGTGTGACTCTTCTGCAATGCGGCGAGCGCGAGCTGGGCGCTCAGCTCCGGGTTGCGTCCGAGATCGGCGTTCGCGCTCGCCGCGAGCTGGCCGGACTGGGCGGTGTTGCGGTCGGCGACGGCCGCGCGCCACGCGACGAACGCGGCCACCACCACGGCGAGGACGAGCCCAAGCAGCGCGAGCAGGATCCGCGATTGCCGGCGGTCCCGCCGCGCCCGCTCGTCGGCCTCGTGTTTCTCGCGCTCGAGACGGGCGCGTTCACGTCCGTCCTCAGCCCGCTTGCGCTGCTCGAGCGCCCGCCGGCGCCAGTCGACGATCGCGGGAGCGAGGACGTCGTGGAAGATCTCGTAGCGGTCATCCGGCTGGCTCTTGCCGGCCGGGGGCGGCACATGCCGGACGATGCGCTTGTGGTCGAGCTCTGCAAGCAGATCCGCCACCCGATCCTCGGGACGGTCGACCATCTCCGCGAGATCCGACGCCGCGTAGACGATCTTGGTGCCCGACGGCGTCACGAGATAGCGGAAGAGATCCAGCGCCGTGTCGCGCTCGTCCGCGGGCAAGGCCGCCAGAGCGCCGTCGAGATGCGTGCGGACGATCTCCTGAGCGCCCCCGAGCTCCTGCAATGTCGAAAGCCTCAGGACACGCGACATCTGCTTTCGTTCGTGCGCCCACAGGGTCGCCATCACGAGCTGGAGATAGGGCGTCTCGATCTCCTCGCGCCGCCGTCGGGCGCCGTTGCCGCCGTTGACCCTCCCCTGTCCGCCCTGCCCGACCACGACCTCGCCGGTCCTCACCTGGTCGAGCACGGCCTCGACGAGCGCCGGCTCGATCTCGATCGGCTGCTCCTGCGGGTGCAGCTCGTTGAAGCGCTCGATCGGCTTGACGATCGTCTCCCGCGCGGCGTCGCGGTCGAGGTACTCCAGCTGCAGGTAGTTGCCGTAGACGTTTGTGATCTTGCCGGCGAACAGGTCGCCGAGGCCCGCGTAGGCGTCCTCGCGGATCGCGATCAGGAAGTTCGCCCGCAGCGCCGGGTCGTTCACGCAGTCCGCGAGCTCATCGGCGAACCGGCGCCCGCGCTCGCGCGTGCGGTACAGGAAGTACTCCTCGAACTGGTCGAGGATGATCAGCAGCTTCGCGTCGACAGACGCCGCAGCGGTCTCGATCGCCGATTTCAGCCCGTCGCGCGGGAGCGCAGCCTGCTCCCCCTCGGGCAGGAGCGGTTCGATCGCCTTCTCGATCGCGCCGATCAGGTCTTCGACGGGGTCGTCCTTCCATTCGTTGAAGACCACGGGGACGTAGCGTGCCGAGCCGCGTCCGGCGAGGCTGCGTTGCGCGAGCTCGCGGATCTGATGGGCCACGCCGGCGCGCAGCAGCGAGCTCTTGCCGACGCCGCTCTGGGAGAAGAGAATCGTCAGCCGCGAGGCCCTCAGGTTGGCGATGATCGTCTGGCTCTCCTCGTCGCGCCCGAAGAACCAATCAGCGTCGGCCTCGATGAAGTAGTTCAGCCCGACGTACGGGCTGACCGCGCGTGCGGCTGACGACACGGTCAGGATCTCGTCGTCCACGGCCCTACGCACCGTCCGCGCGCGGTGGCTTCAGGCGCGCGTCGAGCTCGTTCGCGTAGTCGCCCGGCAAGGCCGAAAGCAGTTCGACGCTCAGGGAAGACCAGAAGTCCTTCTCGAGCGGCTCCGGTTGGCACTCGATCGCCCAGGACTTATCTTCGAGCGGCCTGCCTTCCCAGATCCGCTTGAGGAAGACGCGCAGGCTCCAGTCGCGCATCGCGTAGCCGAGGAACAGGCAATGGCTGCTCTGGAGCTTGTTGAGGATCTGGTTTGGAATCACGCTGATGATCTGATCGGTGACGAGGTAGTCGATGTACTGATCCTCGGTGAGCACGTAGTTACCGCCTCCCCGGTGGTCGCCCCCGCTGCCCTGGATCGCGCCGCTGATCTTGACGATCACCGTGCGTTCGAGTTCGTCGTAGGGATCGATCGGGAACTCTTTGTATCTCCTGGTGTCGCTGATCACCTGCGGCTCGCCCTTCCAGGGTTCGTGGATGAACTTGCCCTTGTCGGGGCCGCTGGCCAGGAACACCGCAAGGTCATAGGGCTCGGTTTCCTCATCGAAGGCCTTCTCCAGCGCCGTGTCGTAGCTGCTGGTGACGATCATCTGGTAGCGCGCCGGCCGGCCGAGCTGTTCGAGGCGCTTGGGAAAGCGCGCCAGGAAGCGGTGCACGTCGTTGGGCTCGGGCTCGAGCTTGAGGGCGTCCCGCATCGCCCTGTGTAGGGAGGAGGGGCCCTTGACGACCGCGACATGCTGCGCGACCTCGGCCAGGTCGCGCGACTCGACGCCCAGCTTGAACGAATCGGCGAGATAGCTCGCGAGCTGCTCGGCATCTGGGAGCGCCCCGCGAACGCGGGTTCCCAGCACGGGGACCACGGTGCCCTCATCGACCATGCATTCCAAGACCGCGTCGTAGTGGGCACTGCCGGGCGGCTGGACCGTCGAGCGCTCCGCCGGGTCGTCGTGGCGCACACGAGCGTCGGGATGCCCGGCCGCGCCGGCGAGCTGCTGAAGCTCGCCGGCGATCCCTGCGCCCGGCCCGGGTCGAGCGCCGGCGGCCGGTGGGGGCTGCTCGGGCACGGCGTCGCGCTCGCGACTGATCCGCGCGCCCGTCCCCGGCAGCGCCTGCCCATCGGGCTCGGTCCCGCCGTTCTGCGCGCCGGCGGTGCTTGCGGCGGGCTCGCGCGCGATCGCCTCCAGCTTTGCGATCAGGACCTTCACGTCCTCGTCGAAGGAGGGGATGCGCAGCTCCACGGCCTGATAGCCGGCGAGAGCTCGGATCGGCTTCGGGAGCTGGACCTCGCCGGGCATGGTGGCGCCGCCCACCAGAACCGGGACCACCCTTCCCGGCCAGCGGCGCAATGCGAGTTCCAGCTCGAGCGTGACGAAGTCCTCCGGCTCCCCTTCCGCGGCGCGCTGGCGATCCTTCAGGGCCGCGAGCCACGTGCGCCCGATCAGCGCGAGGAACGCGCCCGCGCCGGCGCCATGCGCCCTGATCTCCGCCAGCCACCGGGTGCCGAGTTCGAGCGTCTTTACGTCGAGGAAGATATTGGCGGCGCCGAAGCGCGGCTCGAGCCGGTCATACAGGAGCAACGCCGCCGCGTCGGTGTCCTCGTGGCGATAGTTGATGAAGACCTTCAGCGGCGCAGCCTCGCTCCCCACCGCTGCCCGCTCGTCCACCGCTCCGCTCTGGCTGCCGTCCACCGCTTACCCCCAGGTTCAGGCGGAGAGTACTCCATTCCACAGGCCGCAACGATCCCGCGGATGCATGTCACACATGTGTATCGCGGGGCGTCGCTCGCCGGCCGCGACGCCGCGCCGACCGGCGAGCGCGCCCGCCCGCTAGGACGGTGTCGGCAGCCTGCCGCGCTGTATCCGAAATCCGGTGAGCTCGAGCATTTCCGGTAGCTGACGGACAGGGTCGCGGTCGCGGTTACGGTTACGCTCGTCGAGCTCCTCCCAATCCACGAGCTGATCGTGGAGCTTCAGCTCGTCGTTGCGCGGGCGTCCGAAGCGCCATCCGTCATCGAGCTTCGCCTGGACCCAGCGTTCGTGCTCCTGGCGGGCGAGCAGCTCGACCTCCGCGTCGCTGAATGCGAACGGCGCCTCGGCGGGATCGCGCAGCGCCATCGGCACGAGGATGCACCCGGTCGCTGTGAGCTTGTGGCCGATCCCGTCGGCGAACTTGCGGTTGTCCTCGCGCATCGCCTCATCGAGCTGCTCCCAGGGGCGCATGCTCGGGTTCCGCTCGACGCTGTTCCCGGCCGCCAGCTCGTCGCGAACGTACTGTTCGTGCTTGGCCCTCGCGATGACCTCGTTGGTCCCGCGCAGCAACAGCTCGGGAGAGGTCGCCTCGGTCAGCAGTCCAAACGGGGTGATGTTCACGAACCGGCCGCCTTCGGCCGCCAGCACCTTTGCCACGCCGGCTCCGGCGTCGGCCACCACGACGGCGACCGGGACGCGAAGCGCATCCGGCGCCGCATGCAGCGCGAGCGCCGCGGTCAGCGCCTTGCCCTCGTCGTCGATGCACACATAGGCCTGTGTCACGTCGCACGCCCCGTTCTCGGCGAGCATCGCACTCCCGGACTGGAAGGAGGCCGACTCGATCGGGCCCGGCCGGGCCCCGAGCGTGCAGTAGCGCTCGAGCTGTGGATAGCGGGCGCGCAGGCGGCTGAGATCCTCCTCGGCGCTCGCCCCGGCAAGCGTCACGCGCAGCTGCTCCGCCGGCCCCGGGTGCTGGCCGCGCCACTCCCGCGCGATCCGCAGGACCAGTTGCTCGCCGAGCCCGTCGAGGCCGACGAGCAGGACGTGCGCGCGCCGCGGCTCACCCTTCTCGAGCTTGGGCGGGAATGGCGGATGACGCTCCACGAGCAGCTGCGCTCCGGTCGCGTGGAGGTTGAAGTACTCGAAGCGCAGACCGGGCGGGTGGGCCCCGAACGTGGAGGCGTCCTCGGCGAGCGAACGCCACAGGTCGAGATCCTGCAGCTGCGCGAACACCGTGAGCACATCGGGCCGCGCCGCAGGGGAAACGGCCACCGCGGCGGCGGCGACGTCGACGTTCGTGCCGTCGCTGCCGCACAGTGCGACCAGATGACGCGCGCGGCGAACGCCCGCCTTTCGCAGCAGCGCGTGGTCGGTCGCATCGCCGATCAACACGCCCACGCCGCGCTCGCGGGCGCCGGCGAGGCGGGGGTTGGTGGGGCTGCTCTCGATGACGACCAGGCGCACGTCGCGATCGTCGAGCGCGAGCGCCAGGGAGGAGCCGCCGGCGCCGAGCCCGGCGACGATGACGTGATCGCGCGCGAACAGGCGGATGCCGAGGATCTGGGCCTGCTCGCGCGAGAGCAGCACGAGCGCTCCGAGCACCGCGTAGCCGGTCAAGATCGGCCCGAGGATGCGCGCCACCTGCAATGCCGGCGGCACCGGCGGCGCCACCGCGCCGCCGAATGTGAACAGTCCGATTGCGCGGTAGAAGGCGTCCAGAAAGCCATAGTGGGCGCCGTGCAGCTGCTCATATCCGATCGTCCCGAGCACGAGGACGAGCAGGCCGAGCCCGATCAGCACGACGCCCCGAACTTCCTTCCAGACGGGTTGAACGTGCCATCGCCACACCCGACGAAACGCGCGTCTGCGCCTCAGTTTCCCCCCGGCGTGTGGCTCTCTCGTCAGTGGCAGTGTGGCCTCCGGGCGCCCACGGTATCGCTTCCCGGGCGCGCTGCACATCGAGATCGCGTCCGGCTCGCGGGGTCTGGAGGCTGCCCGCGGATGCGTGCGCGGGACCTCCGGGCGGATAGGATCTGCGCCCGATCGGCATATAGCTCGGGAGGCGGGCACGTGGCACTACGGGTGGTGGGCGCGGGGCTGGGGCGGACGGGGACCAACTCGCTGAAGCTGGCGCTCGAGCAGCTGCTCGGCGGCCGCTGCTACCACATGCTGGAGCTGATGGAGCGACCCCAGGACGGGCCGGCGTGGGAGAGCGCCGTGCGGGGCGATCGCGTCGACTGGAATCGGCTCCTGCGCGAGTATGTCGCGACGGTCGATTGGCCGGCGTGCGCATTCTGGCGGGAGATCCATGCGACCAACCCCGACTCGGTTGTGCTCCTCTCCACGCGGGACTCGCCGGAGGTGTGGTGGGCGAGCATGGAGCCCACGATCGTCGCCGTCCTGAGCCAGGCGCCGGCGGACGATGATCCCGAGCAGGCTCGCCGGCGGGCGATGGTCCGGGAGATGATGAGGGTCCGCTTCACCCCCGACTGGCCTGACCGCGACGCTGCGATCGCGGCCTACGAACGCCACAACGAGGATGTCCGCCGCGCCGTGCCCGCCGGGCGGCTGATCGACTGGCGGCCGGGGCAGGGGTGGGACCCGATCTGCGCCGCCCTCGAGCTGCCGCTGCCGCCGACGCCCTTTCCCCACGAGAACAAGACCGCCGAATTTCGCACCAGCCTGGGGCTCGACCCGCCCGGCGCCTGACTACCCGCGGCGTGGCGCGATCGCCGGTCGAGGCATCAGCGCCGGTCGGTCAACCACGTCGCGCTCTCGCCCGGAAAGCGGCGGGAGTGTCCGATCAGCGCGCGGGCTGCCTGCATGCCGGAGGTGATCGCCGCCTCGACGCATCCGCCGTCGATGCCGTTGCGCGTCCAGTCTCCCGCGAGCACGAGATTGGCGACCCCGGATTCATGAGCGCCGAGCCGGTCGGCCACCGACTTGGCCCGCGTCAGCACGTAGCGTTCGCTCGGCGTGGTGTTGGCACGCCAGTACTGCGCGGCCAGTCGCGCGGGACCGCTGCGAGCCGAGCCGTCCGCCAGCAGCGGCCAGCGGATCGGACTGCCGGGCCCGTCGGTGACCGCGCGGGGCAGGATCGGCGCGAGGTCTCTTTTGAGGAACGCCTGGGCGTTGCGTTTCACGCGCGCAGTCGCGGCGGCGTGATCCTCGTCCGGGCGATCCTCCAGCACGCCGCAGACGTACGCGAGCCCGCGCACGTGGTCGGCCGCCGGCCAGTCCTCGCTCGCGAGCAGGTGGGTCATGTCGCACCACGTGTCGAGCGGCTCGACGTAGTCGCTGGCGATCGAGTTCTGATCGTGCGCCCAGCCGAGCTCGGGCGTTGACTGCGTGAGCCAGAACTGCAGCCCCTGCGTTCGCACGGTCGCTGCGGATTCCAGCATGCGCGCGAAGCGCTTATGGCGCCTGGCGATCTTCGTGCAGATCGGCGGCAGCGCGCCGACCGGGATACCGAGCACGACGAGGTCGAAGTCGGCGCCACGGCGGAGCGTCGCCGGCTTGCGTTCCAGCGGGTTCTCGGCGAGCTCGAAGTCGACGCCGCGCTGCTTGAGCTGCTCCCCGTCGGGCAGCTGATGCCAGAGGGGCTCGCTCGGCCAGCAGTCGAGCCCCCCGACCCGCACGAGTGGATCGTAGGGGCGGTCGAGCTCGACCTGAGGCACGACCTCGATCACCTCGACATGGCGGCCGTCCTGTGAGAGGTGCAGGTCGGTGACCGTGTGGAAGAACTCGAACCTAACCCCCCGCTGCTTGAGCACTTCGTAGAACGGCGTCAGCACAGTTTCACCCATCCCCGCCTGCATCTTGTAGACGACCGAGCCGCGATAGCTGAAGAAGATCCGCAGCAGCGCGTTGAGGGCGGCGCCGGCGGCGACGTCGGCATTGGCGATCAGCCCTTCTGGATAGGCGAAGGAGAGGTCGTAGAACGAGCGCAGGATCGCCGAGCGCTGCAACGGTGTGGCGCCCACCGTGACCTCCTTGGCGCCGTGCGACGCGAGCCACTCGCACAGATCGTGCTCGTTGATCGCATCCCAGCCGCGCTCGAGCACGCCGTCCGCTACGATCCCGGCGGTTGCCGACGCGAACGTGTCGAAGATCGTAAAGAACAGCCGCAGGTGCTCATCCTGCGCGCAGCGCTCGCGCACGACGTGCTCCCACATCCAGTCGCGAAAGCGTGTCAGTAGCGCGGCGAGCAGATGCGGTGGGGAGACGTGTCTCACGAGTCCGCGCTTGGGGAGGCGGACGAGCGGAACACGGGGGGTCGGAACCGCCCCCAGCAGCGACCGGGCGCGGGTCAGATTTCGGGCCAGATACAGCAGATGCTCGCCGCCGCGCTCGGCGTCGATGCCCACGCCCATGCCCAGCGCGCGGGTGACGTCCAAGAACCACCCCGGCGTGAAGCGCTGGGGCTGCGCGGCGCCCGGCTGCGCGGGCCGCGAGGCGAGCGCGCCCCAGCGATCGACCGCCCACTCGCACATATGCGCGGCGACCTCCCAGAAGTCGGGTAGCTCGTGTTCGCCGCCGGGGGTTTCCTCGTTGGGGGGAAGGGTGAACGCGAAGTCCTGCCAGCCTGCGTCTTGGCGGTCATACAGCACGATCTCATCGCACCCCTTGAATGCGTCCTCGATCGTCGCGAGGGGATGGCCGGCGGGGCGGTTGAGCTCCTGATAGGCGCTCCGCATTGCGCGGAACGCGTTTTCATAGAAGCCAAACCAGATGTGCAGCCCGTGCTCCTCGATGCGCGCGCCCTTGCCGTTCGCGAGGTTGCGCCCGGTCGCGCACTTGCCCCCGAGCCGCCAGCCCGGCTGGAAGACCGTGACCTCGAAGCGCTCGCGCAGTTGCGCTGTCGCGGTCAGTTCGAACGCCGCCGCGATCGCCGCCGGGCCGCCACCCAGCACTGCCACACGCTCGCGTTGAGGTCCTGCCTGCATTGCGCCCCCGGATCGTTGCAGCGCGGAGTCTACCCGAGCTTGCGCCGGTCCCTCTGTGAGTGGATGATGAGCGTGTGAACTCCTCGGCGATAGAGACCGTGTCGGTGCTGATGACCGATCTCGCGGAGTCGACGGCGATGGCTGAGCGGGTTGGCCCGGCGGCAGCCGAGGCCTTGCGTGTGGAGTATTTCGGGCTGTTGCGCGGCGCGCTCGAGCGCACGGGCGGGAAGGAGGTGAAGAACCTCGGCGATGGATTGATGGTGGTGTTCAAGAGCGCCGCCCAGTCATTGACGTGCGCCGTGCAGATGCAGCAGGCGCTCGAGCTGCGCAACCGCCGCGCGGAGGAGCAGCTCGGGCTGCGGATCGGCGTGAGCCTGGGTGACACCACGCTTCAGGAGGACGACTATTTCGGTGAGCCGGTCGTCGAAGCGGCGCGGCTGTGTGCCTACGCTCAACGCGGGCAGATCGTGGTCAACGCTCACGTGCGCCACGTCGGCGGCGGCCGCGGTGCCCATCGCTTCCGGGCGCTCGGCGGCTTGGAGTTAAAGGGCATCTCCGAGCCGGCGCAGGCGTTCGAACTGCAGTGGGAGCCGGTGATGGCGGCAGGGATCGCGCTGCCCGAGCGGCTGCGTGAGCTGCCGGCGACCGGTTTCGTGGGACGGGTGGGCGAGCGGGAACGGCTCACCGAGCTGTGGGATCAGGCGTGTGCCGGGGCGCTGCGCGTGGCGCTCGTCAGCGGCGAGGCCGGGGTGGGCAAGACGCGACTGGCCACCCACCTCGCGCTGCAGGCGCACGCAGGCGGCGCGACGGTGCTCTACGGGCGCTGTGATGAGGATCTCGGCGTGCCATACCAGCCGTGGGCGCAGGCGCTCGGCCACTTCGTCAAAGAGGCGCCGCGGCTGATTCTCGATCGCCACGTCGAGCGCCACGGCGGCGACCTGGCGCGCCTGGTGCCGGTCCTCGGCGAGCGTGTGCCCACGCTCGTGCCTCCGCAGCAGCGCGATCCCGAGACAGAGCGCTACCGGCTCTATGACGCCGTGTCGGGTCTGTTGCAGCAGGCGAGTGAGCAGGAGCCCGTGCTGCTGCTGCTCGATGACCTGCAATGGGCCGATCAGCCGACGCTGTCGCTGCTGCGCCATGTGGTGGTGGGGGCACCGCTGGTGAGGGTGATGGTCGTGGGCACCTACCGTGACTCCGACCTTTCGCGCGACCATCCGCTGGCGGCGCTGCTCGCCGACCTGCACCGCGAGCAGGGAGTGGAGCGGCTCACGCTGGCGGGCCTCAAGGCCGAGGACGTGCTCGAGTTGATGGAGGCGCTCGCCGGGCGCGAGATGGACGAGGACGGCCGGGCCCTCGCCGCGGAGATCACCCGCGAGACGGCCGGCAACCCCTTCTTCGCCGTCGAGTTGTTGCGTCACCTGACGGAGTCGGGCGCGATCGTGCAACAGCAGAGCGGGCACTGGCAGCTCGTGAGCGAGGTGTCCGAGCTCGGCATGCCGCAGAGCGTGCGCGAGGTCGTCGGGCGGCGCGTGGAGCGTCTCGGCCCGGACGCGCGGACGGCGCTGAGCGCCGCAGCTGTCATCGGCCGCGACTTCGACCTCGATCTGCTGCTCGCGGTGCTCGATTACCCGGAGCCCAGGCTGCTCGACCTGCTGGACGCGGCGACCGCCGCCTCGCTGCTGAAGGAGGGCTCCGAGCGGGTCGGGCGCTTCACGTTCACCCATGCGCTCGTCGAGCACACGCTGTATGAGAGTCTCGGGCGCACCCGCCGTGCGCGGCTGCACCGGCGCGTGGCCGAAGCGCTGGAGGAGCAGTGCGGTGATGACCCGGGCGAGCGGCTCGGCGAGCTGGCCGGTCACTGGGCCGCGGCGGTCGTGAGCACGGACATCGCCAAGGCCACGGACTACGCGCGGCGAGCGGCCGAGCGCGCGCTTGCCCAGCTCGCCCCGGCCGAGGCGGCGCGCTGGTACAGCCACGCACTGGAGCTGTACGAGCAGGCATCCGGCGGCGAGCGCTCCGAGCGCTGCGAGCTGTTGATCGGCCTCGGCGAGGCGCAGCGCCAGAGCGGCGACCCGGCGTTTCGCGCGACGCTGCTCGGCGCCGCGGCGCTGGCCCGGGAGCTGGGCGACACGGACCGCCTCTGCCGCGCCGTGCTCGCCAACAGCCGGGGATGGACCAGCCAGACCGGGGCGGTGGACAGGGAGCGCGTGCGCGCGCTCGAGGCGGCTGCGTCGGCTCTCGCGAATGACGATCCGCGGCGCGCGCGCGTGCTTGCACTGCTTGCTCTGGAGCTTCACTTCGCCGGCGAGCCCGCGCGCTGCCGGCGGCTTGCGGCGGATGCGATCGAGATCGCCCGCGCAGCCGGCGATCCGCTGGTGCTCGCCTACACGCTGTTCAACGCCAGCTGGGCGATCTGGTTCCCGGACACGCTGCAGGAGTGCCAGCGGCTGGTGGACGAGCTGGTCGAGCTCGTGCAGCGCCTGGACGACCCGTGGTTGAGCTTCTGGGTCGCTGCCAGGCGGGCGATGGTCGGGCTGGAGGCCGGTGATCGCTTGCGCGTCGAGTCCGGCCTTGACACGATGCGAGCGCTCGAGACCTCGCTCCCGCAGCCGTCGATCGCATATGCGCGGATGGCGCTCGAGTCGGTTCGTGCGCTTCTCGAGGGTGACCTCGAGGCATCCGAGCAGTGGGCGTTCCAGGCCTGCAAGGTCGGTACCGCCGCCGGCGACACCAACGCCGTGATCGTCTTCGGCGCGCAGCTGTTCGAGGTTCGCTATTTCCAGGGCAGGCTCGCGGAGGGCGTCGATCAGATCGTGCAGGCGGCCCGGGAACGCGGCAGCCTCGCCGCGTGGCGGGGAGGGGCCGCGCTGGCCCTGGTCGAGAGCGGCCGCGCGGACGAGGCGCGTGAGCTGGCGCTCGCCGAGGACTTCCAGAGCATGCGCTGGGATCAGATCTGGTCGCAGGCGGTGTTCCTCTGGGCCGATGCATGCTTCCGGCTGGGCGCAGCTGATTGCGCGGGCGAGCTGTACGAGCTGCTGGCGCCCTTCGCGGGCCAGTTCGCCTCTGCCGGCGTGGCCGTCGTGCTCGGCTCCACCGACTGGGCGCTCGGCACGCTCGCCGCGACGAAGGGGGACTACGACGCGGCCGTGGAGCACTTCGCCGCGGCCGCCGAGATCGAGGCGAGATTCGGCGCGCCGCTGTTCGTCTCGCGCACCCATCTCGGCTGGGCCCGCGCCCTCATCGCCCGCGGCCGGCGCGCGGATTTCGAGCAGGCGCGGCAGCTGCTCGATGACGCCGGCAGCACGGCCGACCGCCTGGGCGCGCACGGCTTCACACGCGAAATCGAAGAGTGCGGCGCCGAGCTCGCCTCGCGGCCCTGACGGCACTCCCGTCGCCGGCCGCAACCGCCGTTTGCTCCCGCTCGGAGGGGTAGGGTCGGCACGGTGAACGCGTTTGTCGCAGCCGGTGCGGGGTTCCTCGTGGCGGTGCTGTGGTTCGACCTGATGTTCGACGTTCAGGTCGCCGCCCACCGCGAGGGTGTCCTGCCCGAGCCGGTGCTCGCGTCGATCGCGGGCTACTACGCGCGGGTGACCACGGCCGCGCGGCCGATGAACAGGCTCATCGCCACCGTCATGCTCGCCACGCTCGCCGCGATCGTCGTCGAGATCGCGCGCGGCGGTCCCGCGCTTTGGGTCGGGTCGGTCTCGCTCGCGCTGGCACTGCCCTCGGTCGTGCTCGCCGGCGCGCGGATCGTGCCGCGCGCCGTGCTGCTCGGCACACGCCGGGCAACGGCCGAGCGCCAGAGCGCGCTCGCGCGATCGATCTTCCGCGGGCACCTGTCCTGCCTCGCGGCGATGGCCTGCGTGCTGGTCGTTCAGCTGGGGTTCGGCTAGGCGCAGAGCCCGCGGCATGCGACCTGCCGTCGGGCGCGCTCGATGCTCGCCGCCGTCGCCGATCCCGTAGCCTGCAGCGCGATCAGGCGCATTCGTGAGACAACCGGGCCGTGGCGGCGGCGCGCGAGGTGGCTGGGGGGCGCCCTGGTGACCCTCATCGCCGTCGCGCTCCTGGCGCTCGTGCTGTCAGACCGCTCCGGCCCTGAGCCCCAGGGCGAGGCCGCGCCCTCGAGCTGCAACGGCGCCGCGACGCTGTGTGGGCGCCGGCTCGACGAAGTGCTCTTTCCGGGCACGCACAACTCCTTCGCCGCCTCGGCGGAGCCCGGGTGGTACTTCGCCAATCAGACCTACGGGATCGCCCGACAGCTGGACGACGGTGTGCGCGCGCTGCTGATCGACGTGCATGCTGGGGTGTATGACGCGACGACGGGTCGCGTGCGGACCGATCTGGCCGCCGAGGGCTCCGATCGCAACAAGGTTGCCGAACAGGTGCCCGCGCGCGCCCTGCGCGTCGCCGATCGGGTTGCCGGGCGCGTCGGCGTGGGGACGCTGAACGGCACGCCCGAGCCGTACCTGTGCCACACCCTGTGCGAGCTCGGGGCCGAGCCCCTCGATCAGGAACTGGAGGTGATCAGAAGCTTCCTGGAGCGCCATCCCGATCAGGTTCTGGTCGTGATCGTCGAGGACTACGTCCCTGCGGCGACCATCGAGCGGGCGTTCGAACGGACCGGGCTTCTGCGCTACGTGGCCACGCTCGAGCGCAGCGAGCCACTGCCGACCCTGGGGTCGCTGATCGCGCGCGGGCAGCGCCTCGTGGTCTTCGCGGAGAAGGAGGGCGGATCGCCGGCGTGGTACATGCCGGCGTTCTCCTTCATCCAGGACACGCCGCTCGGCGCGACGCATCCGGGTCGGCTGAGCTGCAAGCGCTACCGGGGGGAGGCGAGCAGCCCGCTCCTGCTGATCAACCACTGGATTCCCCCCTTTCCCCCGAGCCTCGCCGTGAACGCCGGCATCGGCCGGGCGCCCTTTCTCAGGGGACGCATCGAGCGCTGCCTGAAGGAGCGCGGGTTCAAGGGCGCGATCGTGGCCGTCGACTTCTACCAGCGCACGTCGGTCGTGGCTATCGCCCAGGAGCTCAACAGCCGCTCCTAGCTGTCCTGCCCACGCACCTACCAGCGCGCGCGGCGTCTCGCCCGGCGGGATCCCGTGAGCCGACCGCGCGGGCCGCTGCAGCTTCCCTGCTCGGTCAGTCGTATTTGGGGTCGGGTCGCCACTCGCGCTCGGAGAAGGCGAGCCCGCCGTCAGCCTGCAGCTCCGCCGTCCAGTAGTAGATCCCGAGCTTGAAGAAGGCCGGCTTGCGCTCGACGCGCCAGCGGCCCGCGCCCTCCTCGGTCACAGACGCCCCCTGCTCGCGCGCAAACGCCTCCACTTCGCGGCGGGCGGCCGCCAGCCTCGCCGGGTCGGCCTGGACACCGTCTTCTGGTGCACGGTCCACGCTCAGATCGTAGGCGGTCAAATGGCTGCTAGCGTGGCGAGCCGTCAAGGCGATGATGACCCAGCCCGATCACCGGACAGCTCCCCGGTAAGCGGCGATGGCGTTCAGGCGAGGGCAGCTCGAGTATTTCGTCGCGGTCGTCGAAGAGGGCCAGTTCACTCGCGCCGCCAACAGGCTTCATCTCGCGCAGCCCGCGCTCTCGCATTCCATCGCCCAGCTCGAGAGCGAGCTCGGCTTCAAGCTGTTCGATCGCCACGCCCGCGGCGTCACCCTCACGCCGGAGGGCGAGAAGTTCTACGAGAAGGCGCGGCGGGCCGTGAGGGCAGCCTCCGACGCCGCCGAGATCGCGGTCGCGCTGTCGCGGGCCCGGAAGGGCGTGATCGAGTGGGGCTTCGTCGTAGCGCCTCCGGCGCTCCACAGCCCGGGCCCGCTCAAAGCGTTCGCAGAGATGCGTCCCGACATCGACATCCGCTATCGCGAGCTGCCGTTCCCATCCACCCCGACGCAGTCCTGGCTGTCGGAGGTCGACGTGGCGGTCTGTCACCGGCTGCCGAGCGATCCGAATGTGTGGGCACGGCGGCTCTATCGCGAGCCGCGGGTGGTGCTCGCGGCGACCGATCATCGGCTGGCACAGCGCAGCGAGCTGACAGTTGCAGAGGTGCTCGATGAGACCTTCATCGGCTTTCACCCCTCGACGGCGCCGGCCTGGGCGGGCTTCTGGAGCCTCGACGACCATCGCGGTGAAGCGCCGCGACGCGTGACCGTCGACCGGGCAGCCAACGGCCAGGAGGTCCTCGCCGCGCTCGCCGTGCGCACCGCCATCACGACAGCGCCCGCCTCGGTGGCGGGCGTCGTCACCAGCTCGCTGACCGGGGTGGTGACGATCCCGCTGCTCGACGCACAGCCTGCGGATGTGATGCTGTCCGGGCGCGAGGACCGCCGGAGCCCGCCCGTCAAGGCCGTGCTCGAGTTCCTGCTCGGTCTCGACGGCGCCTGAGCGACGGTCGCGTCGCTGCTCGATGGCGCCTGAGCATGGGGCGCGCTACTGTGCGGGCCCCATGCAGGATCCCTACCTGCAGCCGATCTTCGCTGCGGCCGCGCTGATCACGATCGACACCCAGAGCGACGTGCTCGACGGCGGCGCGCTGGAGGTGGCTGGCACCTCGGCGGTGTTGGACAACATGCGTGCACTGCTCGACGCGTTTCGCGCCGCCGCTCGGCCGGTTGTGCACGTCGTCAGGCTCTATCGGCCCGACGGCAGCAACGCCGACCTCTGCCGCCGCCGCGCGGTGGAGGGGGGCGCGAGCATGCTGGCCGCGGGTGCCCCCGGCTCGCAGCTCGCGCCTGAGCTGCTGCCCGAGCCCGGCCTGCGCCTCGACGACGCCCTGCTGCTCGCCGGCGGCGTGCAGCCACTCGGCGCGCGCGAGGTCGCGATCTACAAGCCGCGCTGGGGGGCCTTCTACGGCACGCCGCTCGAGGAGCACCTGCGTGAACAGGATGTCTGCACGCTGGTGTTCTGCGGATGCAACTTCCCGAACTGCCCGCGCACATCCATCTATGAGGCGAGCGAGCGCGACTTCCGCCTCGCCCTCGTCAGCGATGCCATCTCGGGCCTGTATGAGCGGGGCGAGCGCGAGCTCGAGAACATCGGCGTGACGCTGATGCGCACGAGCGAGCTCGTCGACGCGATGCGCGACCTCGCGCGCACGACGGCTGCCTAACCGGGCGCGCGTCCGCGGAAGCGGGCGAAGTCGGGCGCGCGCTTCTCTTCGAAGGCGCGTATGCCCTCCTGCGCCTCCTGCGAGCGGGCGAACTGGTCGAGACCGGTGAACGCCAGCGCCGCCTGCCCGGCGAGATGCTCGCTCTCGAGGTTGAAGGACTGCTTGAGGAAGCGCAGGGCGGTGGGCGACAGCGCCAGAATCTCATCCGCGTAGCGGCGCACCTCGGCGCGCAGCTCGCCGGCGACGACGACGCGGTTGACCAGGCCCCACCGCTCGGCCTCGTGCGCGTCGTATTGACGGCAGAGGAACCAGATCTCGCGGGCGCGCTTCTCGCCCACGACCCGCGCCAGGTAGCCGGTGCCGAAGCCGGCGTCGAAGGAGCCCACCCGGGGGCCCGCCTGGCCGAAGCGCGCATGCTCCACGGCGATCGAGATGTCGCAGATGACGTGCAGCACGTGGCCGCCGCCGATCGCCAGGCCGTTGACGGCGGCGATCACGGGCTTCGGCACGTCACGTATCACCCGGTGCAGGGCCTCGATCTCGAACAGCCCGGTCTCGGAGGGGCCGTAGTCGCCGGTCAGCTCGCGCTGCTTCTGGTCGCCGCCCACGCAGAACGCCCGATCGCCGGCGCCGGTCAACGCCACGACGCCGACCTCGGGGGCGGCCCAGGCGCGCTTGAAGCAGCGGACGAGCTCCTCGACGGTGTGCGCCGTGAACGCGTTCAGCCGCTCGGGGCGGTCGATCGTGATCCACGCCAGGCCGTCCTGCTCCGCGTAGCGGACATCGCTCAGCTGATCCACCGCGCGCTCCCTCTCGGTCTGTCTCCGTCCATGCCTCTCCTTCGCCTATGCCATCGTCAGCCCGCCGCTGACCGAGAGCGTCTGGCCGGTGATGTAGCCGGCATCCTCGCAGGCGAGGAAGCCGACCGCGGCCGCCACATCCTCGGGCTGTCCGAGCCTCCGCATCGGCACCGCCCGGGTGAGCGCCGCGACGAGCCGCTCTGCATCCGGGGCTCCCTCGGCCATGCCTCTGAGCATGTCCGTGTCGGTCGGCCCCGGGCAGACGACGTTGGCGGTGACGCCGTGGCGGGCCGATTCGCGCGCGACCGTCTTTGTGAACGCGATCACCGCCGCCTTCGCCCCCGCATACACGGCCTCCTCGGCCGAACCGACGCGGGCCGCGTCGGAGGAGATGTTCACGATTCGGCCCCAGCGCCGCTCCATCATGCCGCCGAGCACCGCCTGTGTCGTGCGCAGAGAACCTTCGTAGTTGATCGCTATCACCTTTCGCCAGAACCGCTCGTCGGTCTCTAGGAACGCTCTGAACTCGTCCCATCCGGCGCAGTTCACGAGCACGTCGATCTCGCCCAGCGCGGCGCTGGCCTGCGCCACCCCCGCGCTGACAGCGGCGGCGTCGGTCACGTCGATGGCGAGCGCGAGCGCCTGGCCTCCCTCGCGCGCTACCTGCCCCGCGACCTCCGCCGCCTCGGCTTCGAGCCGATCGCCGATCGCGACGGCCAGGCCGTTGCGAGCGAGCGCCAGAGCCACCGCTCTGCCGATGCCGCGGGCCCCGCCGCTGACCAGGGCCACGCGCCGGCTCACGCCGGCCCCCGGCGGCTGCCAAGGCGCTCGAGGTAGTCCTGCGCGGCGGCGCGCGACTCAGGATCGCTCAGCGCGCTGAGCAGCGCGTCGGCATCGCTCCACGCACCCGCGGTCGATGCCATCGCGCTGCTGGCGGCATTGACCGCGCGCTTTGTCGCCATCAGCGTCAGTGAGGACTTCCGGGCAAGCTGCTCGAGCAGCTCCTCGACGGCCTGCTCGAGGTGCTCCTCGGCGATCACCCGGTTCACGAAGCCCAGCGCCCGCGCCTCCTCGGCCGTGAACGGCCGGCAGGTAAGCACCAGCTCCTTGGTCACGGCCGGGCCGATCTCGCGCACGAGACGGGGGATGCCGCCCCAGGCGAGCGGGATCCCGAGGTCGACCTCGGGAATCGAGAAGCGGGTCGTGTCGGCTGCCACGCGCAGGTCGCACGCCGCCGCCAGCACCAGGCCGCCGCCGACGCAGTGCCCGTGGATGCGGGCGACGGTGACGGCTCGCATCGACTCGACGGCCTCGGCCATCAGCCGGCCCGCGTCGGCCGCCTCGCGTCCAGCCGCCACGCCCGGATCGCCACTCGCGAACACGGACACGTCCGCTCCGGAGCTGAACGCCCGCCCCCTGCCGCTGAGCAGGACCACCTTGACCTCGGGGCGTCCGTCGAACCAGGCTGCGGCGGCGGCGATCTCGCGCAGGGTCTCGGTGCTCAGGGGATTGAGCTTCTCCGGCCGGTTCAGCGCGATCGCGCCGCGCGCGCCCTTGGCGCTGACCTCGATCGTCGCGAAGGACATGCGCTGGCACCTTAGTCGCCCGGGAAATGCCGTGCCGGTTGCCTGGAGAAGCAAGGCGGTCACCGGGCCCACCCGCATCATGCGGCGTGTTGATCGTGCAGGGGGGGCGCCCGATCAGCCCGATGACCAGAACCGCAGGATAAAGGTTTGCCTTAAAAACCTTCTAAGAAGTCGGGGCGATCGGCTGCTCGCCCACCCTCGCTTCAGCTCACGCTGAATTCGACGCTCAGCGTGGAGATGTGTTTGTGCACCGACAGGCTGGTGCGCTGGGCCGGTGCGCCGGCTTCGCCGCGGGATAGGTGCTCCGTCCCTCGCCGCGGGACATGGTGCTCTGCCCCTCGCGGGTTGCTGGCCTCAGGAGGTGCTCACCACGACCAGCGGTATCGACCGGGCCGTCTGCTTCTGGTAGGCGTCGTAGCGCCCGTGGTTGTTGTCGTTCACGAGCCGCCACAGTCGGTCGTAGTTCGCATCCCCGTGCTCGACGATGCGCGCGTTCCCGGCGGTCTTCCTACGGGCGACCTGGATCTCGACTTCGGGCTGGGCGCGCACGTTGAAGAACCATCCAGGAGCCTGATCTGACCCGCCGTTGGAGGCGACGAGGACGTAGTCGGCGCCATCCCTCGCATAGACCAGGGCGTTGCAACGCTGCGCGCCGCTGCGTCGCCCGGTGCTTCGCAGGAGCAGCGTGGGCACCATGATCATCCTGTGGCCCACCCTCCCGTCGCTGCGCTCGTAGAGCAGCTGATGGAGCTTCAGGACAGAACCCTGGATGCTGTCTGCCAAGCCCACAGCCGGAGTCTACGCCTTCGGGCAACACGCTCAACGAACGCCCGTCCTCGTGGCCGAGCAGGAACGCGAGCGAAGCCTCGCTACCGCTATTGGCGCGACGCCTAAGGACGGCTGTTCGAATAGTCGCCGGGGTCGACGAGTTCGCGCAAAGCCTCGTTCGCCTCATCGACAGCCCAGTCGGGATCGGCGAGCACTCGCCCAGTGGCGAGCAGGATCTCCGCCGCATGGATCGCCATCTGGTTGAGCGAGGGCTGGGTGCTCAGTGGCGGAGCCTCGGTGTCAATCCCGGCCAGACGCTCGCCGATTCCCCAGACCATCTGGCCGATCAGCTCACGCTCGGCGTCGGGAGCCGTTCTCTGCTCGGCGTCCGCCGCCTTCTGCACGGCCTGCCCCAGCTCGGGTTTCAGCGGCGCAAGACCCTCGTAGGCGCTTCGGTGATGCTCGGGGCGTCCGTGCCTCGAGGCCCTCGCTGCCCACTGGCGTACGGCCCTGTCCGTCAGATGCAGCGCGCGGCGCAGCTCGCGAGCGGCGCCGGTGCCTGCCGCGACTCGCAGAAGCTCTTCGTGCTCCGGCTGGTCCTCGTCCAGTTTGCCCCGAACCGCCTCGCGGAAGCTGTCGGCGACCTCGCTCATCGGCTCGCCGGTGGTTGAGGCTTCCAAAACGCTTCCATACCGCCCCTTCGCGACTCGTGTTGGAGGCCAGAAACCGCTCTACAGAGCCAAGCCCAGCATCGGACTCGAACCGATGACCCCTTCCTTACCATGGAAGTGCTCTACCAACTGAGCTAGCTGGGCGGGAGCGAGAGGCACTGTAGCGCGCTCGCTGGGCGAGCGCGCGTTCTCAGCCGATCCCTTCGAGGAGCTCCCCGGCCGAGGCCAGCCCGAGGCCGCGGGCGAGGATCACGATCGTCTCTAGCCGTGGCGAGCGCTTGCAGCGCTCGAGCAGGCTGATCTCGGTTCGGTGCAGGTCGCAGATGTCCGCCAGCGCCTCCTGGGAGAGGCCTACCCGGTCGCGGTGCTGGCGCAGGTTGGTGGCGAATTGCTTGCGAACAGTCTCCATCGTTCCACTCTCGCGATGCGCAGACGAAAGTTCCACAGACAACTGTCGCCCGCCATCCTCCCCTCCTCGCGGCTGGCCTCTCACCCGGCAGGCTGGAAACACTAGTGGTCGGTGATGACAACTGTCGCGCGGCGCTAGGCCGCCGGCGCGCGGCTAGGCCGACGGGTCGTCTCCCGGCGTGACCGTCGTGACGGGCAGGCCCATGCCGGAGATCTTGCTCGGCAGGTCGAGCTTCAGCCAGCGCGACAGCCTGGGGGAGAGCGTGGAGATGATCACCTCGTCGAAGCCACGCAGGTTGATCGCGTCCTGGATGGCGGCTCCCGGATCGGAGCTGCCCACGATCCCCTCGACCGGCGAGCCCGCGGCCACGCTCAGCAGGGGCACCGCCTGGACGATCACGGCCTGCGCCTCGCCGGCGCTCTGATCCTCGGGATCGACGACCTTGTGCAGGCCGTGGGCGGCGTTGGGCACGAGCAGCGTGAACTTGCAGGGCCCGCGACCTGCGCGCTGCTCGACGGCGTCGAGCAGCGGTTGCGTGGCCGCCGTCTTGTGCGCCACGACCAGCACTCTGGTGGGGGTGGCTGAGGACTCCATCGTTGGGACTCCCTTCTGGCTGTCTGTTGCGCTCAGCGGGCGTTCGCGCGCTCAGCGCGGTGTCTTGTGCACTTCTACCGCAATCGCCCGGCCGCGTCACCTCCTCGCGGCTACGCTGTCGGCGATGCGCGTGGAGCTCACCGAGGACTCGCTGGCCATCGTGCTCTCGCCCTGGCAGAAGGCGCTGGGTCTGCTCGGAAGCATCAGGGTGCCCCGCGCGGAGGTGAGCGACGTGCGCGTCGTGGCGGACCCGATGCGGGATGTGATGGGAGCGGGCGCGAAGGTCGGACTGCGCCTGCCCTGGCTCTACTACGTGGCGCGCACGATCCACCTCGACCAGGCGTTCGTCGTGCGCCGCGGTGTCGCCGGGCTGTCGTTCGCGGTCGGCGGCGAGGGGCGCCTGCGCAGGGTGCTCGTGAGCACTGCCGACGCCGAGCGCCTCGCGCGCGAGCTGCAGGGCGGCTGAAGCCCCGGGGCGACGCGCCGGGGCGCGCGCCGAGGCGACCCGGCGGCGGCGACGCGCCCGGGGCGAGGGGCCCGGGCGAGGGGCCGGGGCGCCGCCGCGCCTACGAGGATTCGGCCTTGCGCATAGACGTTGGCGATGAATTAAAGATACCTGCCGGCAAAAAGATCACCATTCAGTGCGGACAGTCTATGATTACGATGAGTCCGGACGGAACAATACAAATCATGGGCAACACCATAATAGTCACTGGCGATGAAAAAATTGTTACGAAAACAGGCGTATTCACAGTCAATTAGGGGACGATGTGATGGCAAAGCGGTCGCGCGTGCTGTTCATGGCTATCGTCGTTTTATCGGCTCCGCTTGCGTGGATGGCTCCAAGCGTATTGACATTAGCCGAAGCTGCCCCGGGAGATTCATTGATGGCTGACACGAACGCGACGGACGATCCGGATGTGGAGAGGTACTTCAATGATGGCACGGACCGCTATGACGAAGACCTCTATCATGCGGCGAAGCGAATTGCCGCTGGCCAGGCGCTGACCGTCGCCGAGCTTGACGCCGTCAAGTCGAAGGTCAACAAGAGATCGGGCGACGACATTTCGTTGCTGCCGCTGGCGCTGTGGAAGAAAAACGCCGCGGCGTTCGATCAGCTGCTTTCTATCGGCGCCGATCCCACCCTTCCCCTCAAACTCACGGGGGAGCACGTTTATGACAGCGTCCTCATGGGAATTGCCCAGGGAAGCGAGCCGATCGCAACCGAATTTCCGCGCCTGTACCTCAAGCACGGCGGAAGTCCGAACGCTCGGATGGGCGTCAACCAGGATCCCCTCGTCGAATTCGCGGCAACGATGGAAAACTTCGAAAGCTATAAGCTGCGACTCGATCACGGCGCCGACGTTTGGAAATTGTCGGGCCCCACACGCTGGTCCGAGAGCGGACCGTTGCGCGCTACGGACGTCAATCCCAGCAGTCCGACGATATCTACGACGATTTCTACCGAAGACAACGCGTTGGAGACCGCCGCTTTGATCGGCTCGCGGAACGGCGACTATAAATTCGTCGACTATGCGGCGAACACAAGATTGGTTCACGAAGCGAGCACAAGCCCCAAGCTAGAACTTCATGTGACGTGTGACCACTACATGACTCCAACAGCAGCTTTGTCTGACTATGTCTTTCCAATAGCTTCGAAGACGTTGGAACAGCCATTGATGGCGAATGGTGAAGATGCTTTTCTTCACTGGGCTCTAGGAGAGCAGATCGTAAAACCCCTCGGCGAAAGGAAGGGTGACTACGATTTCTGGAGAGGACTAGCAACTAGGTTCGGCCTTGAAGAGTACTTTCCTTGGGAGACCAAAGAGGAATTCATAAACTACCGTCTTGCACCGATCGGCCTAACATTGGATGAAGCTATGAGACCACCATACAACGGGGTTCTGATGCCTAACTGGAGACCGAAGATGTATGCAGAGATATATCCCAATACCGGAAAATTAAGAGGCTTCTCCACAATATCCGGAAGGTGCGAAATCTGGAACGTGGCCCTGGAAGAATGCGGCTACGAGCCTTTGCCCGACTATCAGGAGCCGGCGGAGAGTCCCCTGAGCACGCCGCTAGTTTACAAGAAATATCCTCTGATATTGAACACTGGAGGCAGATTCCGACCGATGTTTCACTCTGAAGGTAGACACCTGGGAATGGGATTCAGAGAGCAGCATCCTTGGCCAGTTGTGGATATTCATGAATCTGTGGCAAGAGAACACCTCATCGGAAATGGTGACTGGGTTTGGATAGAGACAAGACGTGGTAAAATTCTCCAGAAGGCTAGAGTCAGTGAAACTATTCACCCCAAAGTGATAAACGCCGAGTCATCTTGGTGGTATCCTGAGATGCCAGAGAAAGACCCTTCCTTGCTTGGAGCATTCATATCAAACACAAACTTGCTCACCTTGGATGATGAAGAGGCTCTCGACGAATACCAGGGAGCCTGGCAAAACAGGGCTCTCCTGTGTAAAATCTACAAAGCGAAGTCTGAGGATGTTCCGATCCAGCTCAGAACCTAGCAAAGCAACTTCTCCTCCCCTACTAGATTACTGCTTCAGAAACGTTCAGAACAGCGGTTTCGTCGATTCATTGTCGACGAAAATCAAGCGTTTCACTGTTCGGTCGATAGTGATACTCTGACGAACTCGCCCAGACGCTCTAGGGTTTTGGACCTTCTGCACGCAGGGCAGTAATCGATGGCAGTAATTGTGGTGTCAGTTGCTTTCTTGCTCAAAAGTATCTCCTTCATATGGTTCTTCATTTTCGTGGAAATAGAGGGCAAACCGCACCCCTTACATCTTGCCAAGCTATCTTCTACCAGCAACACGGGTTCTGTCTCTTTTAGCTTGGCCGGAGGACCTGGGTTGATTGCATTTTCTGGGCAATGAGTCATGCAGATGCCATCACAGAGAGATGGTGCGCACTCAGAATCTCTAAACAAGAGTCGCACTTTCTCATCTATCCTCACACAAGTTAATGCGTGAGTGGGACAGATGTCAGAACAAGCGCCACAAAGCGTACATTTGTCAAAGACGATGGACACAGTTCTCATATGCTCAAGCGCTTCCTGGGAGATGTTACTTTGTGCAACTAGACCAAGTTCAATCAAATTGTGTAGGCACTGGAACACTAATGGAACCAACTCTCAATGGAGCGTAAACACCAGCGGAAAGAACTAATTTGCGGAGCAATAATCCACCTCCCAGACCAAGGACCATGACGATTGCGTCTATCACCGAAATCAATGAATCATTCCCAGTGGGCGATGAAACCAGAAATACTTCGACTATCAAAGGAATGACTAGGCCAGCACCTACCACACCGCCCCAAAATCTTCTCGCCAATTTCCCCCTCACGCACATCCGGGCAGAGTATCGAGACTCCTCTACGCGGTGGGTGCCCTGCAAGAACAGTGCTACAACTAACAAGTCTCCGAGTACCAGTACCACATCTGCTTGAATGAAATGAACGAGAAAAACAGTGCCTGATCCCGTATACCACTCCTCCAAGCAGCACGAGCATCACACCGCAAGAAGAGGCAGACACAAAAAAGAGCAAAGGTAGCAACGGCGTACTCCAAAATGCGATCGGCTTCGACGCTCCCAAGACAAGTCCCGAGTACACCATAGTTGCTATCGCGAGTCCGGACGCGATCATTTCCAACGAAAGATCGAAGCTTCTTTGGGTGGAGAGCCACTCAAATGGCCAAAACCGAGTCACTATCTCCAGAGTGCTGAGAACTAGGAAAATGCTGATTATCCATGTCCCGCGTGAAATCCAAGAAGAACGAACATGCGCGAAAGCATGCAGCGCATTTCGCTTTAGTCCAAGATCAAGTATGAGAAACAGCATGCCGACAAAGACGAGTGGCGCGCTCAGCATGATACCTATTCGCGAAAGTGTGGCATATTCTCTGCCAAGATAATCTGCAACCGATCCTGTCACGTAGGCGCCAGACCCTGCTCCCGCTAGGAACAGATATGCCGCTATCTTCCATCCCCAATGCCCCTGAGGAACAAGTTTACTATCCATTTCGATTACCTTGGTGGTAGATAGTACACGGATGGATCTGTACCAAATTCCGGGTTCAGTTGAAAGCCTCCGCGTTCCCTAATCAGTTTTGATACCTCGCTCTTGGGATCTTCCAAATCACCAAAGTACCTGGCGACGCTGGGACAGTTCGCCACGCAAGCTGGCTCCAAGCCTTTATCCACCCTGTGCATACAGAAGACGCATTTTGAAACAGTTCCCACTACTTGGAGTCGGTGGTCTTTGTTTGGAAAACGTTCTCGAAACCTTTCATGAGGAGTAACACTCCCTGGATAGAAAGTTTGATTCGTAGTTAAAGTAGCGAGCTCCATAAGGGCATGTCTCCACACAGTACTTGCACCCAATGCATTTCCCTGGATCGATCCAAACGATACCATCGGGCCTATGTTGGGTTGCTCCGGTTGGGCATACAGCTTCGCATGGCGCATCTTTGCACTGCATGCATAACAATGGAAGGTTTATTCTAGTGAAGTGCTGAGAATCTCCTGTTTCTGATTTTATGACGCGGCTCCAAAAAACTCCGGGTCTGGTGAAATTTTCCACTTTGCAGGCAATGACGCACGACATACATCCAACACATTTCTTCAGATCAATGACCTGACCCCATCTAACCACTCTTCAGCGCGCCTCCTTCGCTTTGTATACTTTAACCCATGTGTGCGCGCAGGGTGTCATTGTTGATGTTTGGTGGTACTCGAGCCAATGCTCGGGAGTCGCTGCTTCAGCAAGTGCGATACAGGCGACTCCTGGGGTAGGAGACTCACTTCGAATTGGAGTGCCTTTCGACCACGCACCAAAGCCCTGCCCTAGTTCTATCACATCCCTCCTTATCCCGTGAGTAAGAACTGCGTTTCCCTTTATCTTGCCGCCCCCGCTCTCGACCCAGACTTCATCACCATCTCTTATCCCCTTCTGCTTCGCGGTGTCTCGGTTCATCATGAATCTTTCGATCCGACCAAGACTTCTTGCTCAGCTCCGTGTATCCAAGGTAATTCGTCAGTCCATGTCGAACCACCTGCTTCGTAGGGGTGCCTATGGAAGAACGCGGTCAGGTCAAACTCTGGCGAGGAAATTCTAGGACACTCCTTGTAGTCTGGAATTGCTTGAAAATCCGACCAATCCCACTCAATTCCCTCCTTCTCTGTAACTGCCGAACCTTCGAGTCCGAATTTGAGAAGAATCTCCCAATAAATTGAAGCCCTTGGTGCAGGCTTTACGAATTGAGTCCAGTACACTTCTTCAATCCTCTTTTGCCATGTCAGAACTCCGTTCTCCTTGAACCACTCCAACCCGTGTTCTTCTCCGAAGAAGTTCTTCAGTTGCCGATCAATAATCTCTGTGAAAGCATAGGACTTCTTGGTATCAAGTTTGTAGGGTTCTTTGAGCATCCACATGTCGTTGATACAATCGAGGACCTGAGCGAGCTTCCCTGTCGTTTGCAGAACCTGCAAAGTGACATCGTAGTGCGAACGACACTGACCAATGGGCTTTACGACAGGTTGTTGAATATACCAGCCCCACTCAGGTTCCGCCATCCCAGCTGTACCTGAGCCGCCTAAAACCCATCGAAGCGGGAAGTTTGAGTACTTTTCAGTCTGACTCGCATCAGGAAGAACGAGGTCAGCATAACCATTCGCTTCTTCATCAAGCCATAGAGCGAATCGTATGTGATAGGGGAACGCCTTCAGAAACTTGTCGAAAAGTTCTATGTTTCCCCTGAAATTAGGTTGTTCACTCCGAAGTTGAGATAAAGTTTTGGTCTTGCCCTAATTTTGTATTTGTCGTACAGATTATACGCTACCACAATCTGGCCAAGTAAACCGGTACCGCCAAACAACGTCAAGTCGGAGAGGTTGAATTCTGCATGCTCCGTTGAAGGGTACTTTAGAGGATAGGGCGAAGTGCCATGCATCCATAAGCCCGTTGCGAGAAGCCCATCTTCACTTGCTCTTCGGAGTCCAGTTAGGTTGTCCTGTCGTAGGCCACCCGAGCCACCGCTGGCTCGTTCCCACGTATCCGCCAACTGCTCCTCTTGCGCCTACCAACTGAACAAGCAAGTCAGCAGCCATAACGGCCAGCATGCCATGCTTATGGCCCTGAAGACCCTGTAGATAATATGCGGAAACTGGTCTGTACCGTAGCTTATGCCCGTCTAGCACAATACTACTACCAATTTGTGCATTCAATCCGAACTCTTTGGCTATTCTGCGAATTGTCTCTTCAGAGATTCTCGGTTATTTCAGAGGCGTACTTTGCTGTGTACTTTGTCAGATGATCCTTGATCAACTGAAACGCAGGTTTGCAGTGCTTGCCATCAACGTTGTAACTACCCAATAATGCATAATCTTTGATTCCAGAGTCGTCGTATGTCTTGGATATTTGATAAATTGCATCCCAGACCAGAGGTTTTCCATACGTTTTGTCTCGAACGTAGAGTCCATCTGCTCCAATGAGATAGACTCCGTTAGTCTGCTCCTTAGGGTACTCCGCGTCGTATATCTTAAACTCGTTCACAAGAAGATTGCAGATAGCCAGAATGAATGCCGAGTCCGTGCCGACCTTGATAGGGATCCACTCATCTGCTTTCTCCGCCGATTCATTATAAACTGGGTCAACGCAAACAACGTGCATGCCTTTGCTGTATGCTTCCGATCTGTGCCTTACACTTGTGGCAAAGGCATGTCCTGCTGCCGCTCCATGCTGAGACCCAAAATAGATCAGATAGTTACAGTAGGCGTAATCTGGCCGTGGTTCCCACGTTCCCATATTCAGGCCCTCTATGAGGTGTATGTTCGATGCGCAGAACATAGCACCTCCCCGAAGAATCTCCTTAACGCCTAATCCATTCCAGAGAGGGTCGAGGAATGAGTGAACTTCGTTGTTTCTATGTGTTGAATGCGCTCCGTAAATCTCCGCTGGTTCGGCTTCCCTGAGTTTCTGAGCATAAATTTCCAATGCCTCCTCCCAGCGAATCTCCTTCCATTTTGGTATCTGCCTCTAGCCCCTTTTCTGGATTCGTTCGTAAAAGTGGAACGGTTAGGCGATAGGGATCGTAGAGGGTTTGCACCTGTGCGAGCCCTTTGGCGCATATCCTTCCCCTACCATTGGGAACAGCGGGGTTCCCTTCTATCTTGACTACCACACCGTCAACTACGTGTACTCTTATGCCGCAGTGCGCGTAGCATGTGCCACACATGGTCGGAATCCATCTATCCTCATGAATTCCCTGAACCTCATCGAATTGAAAACCGGGCTCTGCCTTGGACTTCGTCCAGGTGTCGCTCACCCTGCCCCTCGTGAAACCTTCTGAATACTCTGGTGTTGTTCTCGAGACCGGTCAACCCATAACGCGTGGCAAAGCCTATCGTATGGCTAATATCCCGAACAGGTACGGGATATTGCAAATTCTGAGCCATGCCTGCGAGGGGAACGGTGGACGATCTGAACTTACGCGGATGCTCGATTTATCGAATCATCTTAATAATTCAACGGGACGGTCAGGGTCTCTCCGATATCAAGAGTGATGGCTTGGGCCGGACAGGCAGTTAGGCACTTGCAGCATCCCATACATGATTCTGGATTCGCCACTACGCACTTTCCCTTCCATGTTTCTTTATTCCTCACCAAATACTTGCCAATACGAAACTCGAATACTTGGCAAATTCTCTCGCAGTCTCCGTAACCCTTACACTTTGCTGGGTCGATTTCTACTTTTGGACGGCTAAGCGAATGTTGTTTTCTCATATGGCACCGACCTAACGAAAAAGGTTAGACATTCCCAGCTAGGAAGAAGAAACAAACCCTTCGACTACGATGTAGTTTTCTGGCCATGGTCTGCCTATTCGCACTTTCGTATTCTACAAAGCGAAGTCGCAATTGGATAAGTGCCGTAAACCGGATCACAGAGATCGGGGTCATCTTCTGTCACAACATTGATGTTGGATTGCCAGACGCCATACAGACTCGGTTCAGCACCTGACTGTTCAGGGAACCACCATTGATGCTCTGCGCAAACGCAACGCGGGTTTATTCCAAACGTTAGTCTCGCTCTCTGTCTAATCTTGCCCTTAGGGGTCTCTATCCAAACCCAGTCACCATTCGATATAGGCGGGTCGAGCATCCTTGCCGTCTCATTGTGTATTTCCACGAGCGGATCAGGGTGCATCTGACGTAGCGATGGAACTTGGTAGAATTCTGAATGGTGGAAGGGAGCGTGTCTTGCGATGCTGATGAGTGTCAATGGATATTCTTTCGCCAACATGGGTCGGCTGTTGAAGCTTATGAATGGCTCCTTAAACTGCGGCAGTCGATCATATCCCAATTCTTCAAGGATCGTGGACCATATCTCGACTCGCCCTGTGGGAGTAGCATAACCTCTAGGATGACCAGTCCTGGGATTCACCTCAGCATATCCCTTGACCTGAGCCGGCATGAACTCGAATGCTTTTTTGTCCACAAACTCCTTGAATGAATTGTATCCCGACGCCGGTTTAACTCGGTAGTCGTAGACTTCCTCCAAGGTTTCCCAAGGCCAGTACTTCTCTTGACCGAACCTCATTCCCAGTCCTCGCCAGAAGTCGTAGTCATCTCTGCGCTCATACTCCGGTCTTACGGCTCTCTCTCCTGACCAAAGGAACGGTTGAACCCCTCCGAAGCCGACATTGAAAGAGGGCCTCTCAAGAAAATCAGTCATAGGGAACAGATAGTCGCTCATGGCCGCGCTGGGCGTCTTGAACATGTCCAAGGTTACTATGAATCGAGCTTCTTCATTGCTTCGTAGACCATCTTGGTGTTGGTATGTTTGTTCAGCGGGTTGCTGCCAGCAATTATCATAGCTTTAATCGGATACGGTTTTCCGCTCAGCATTGTCCTCCAATACATCGGCGGGTGGCCCTGACAAGACCATTGCGCATTCGTCGCCACTCCATACGTTTTCTTCTGATACTTTGACTTCAAGTCATACCCAGCGAATGCAAGGAGCCTGAACCTGTCTCCGCCTATCTGCTTCTTCTTTTGCTCGGGAGGCATCATTTCGTCCGTCTTCAACTCCATTTCGTAATCTGTGACGAACTTGTCTGGATATAGCGGTCCTGCAACCATTTCAGAGGTATCGAGATTGCCTGTTATCGTTCTCAAGATGCATTTGCTTCTGTTAGCATCGATAGATCCGGGAGCGAAAGAGTCGTGCACGTGACCGCCGAAGACAAGTTGAGAAGGCTTCAGGGTCGCGTACCATTGTCCCGCCAACTTGAATTTGGTGGTTGAAACCGACGTAATCTTTTCGACATACTCTGCGGTGTAAGGTTCCACTCTTTCAACGAGAAGCGTCCAAACGGTTTTGCATCTCACCTTCGAACCATCCGCACCCGTAACATCATACGTGCCTTCAAGGGAGGGGGATACATCTTTCTTGGCAAAGTCTCTGAGTCTCGGGTCCCACACTACCGGACTACTTGTTACACTATCCCAGACGACAAATCTCTCACTTTTGCCTTCCACGATAATGTCTTTTTCGCGGAGAGTCTCGTTCGTATCAGTTCGGACAAGAAACGGTGCGTTGGTCCAGTTTGTGATGAAATCTTCATCATACAGTTTTTCCTTGATGACGAGATTAATCCATCCTAGGAGAAGTGCTACATCGGTGCCTGGCCTGACCTGAAGCCACAAGTCTGAGATTCTGGCGCATTCGGTCATTCTCGGATCAATTGTGATCAGTTTGGTGCCTCTCTTCGCTGCCTGACGAACCGCCGGCATCAGCATAGGTAGGCTTTCGGTGATGTTCATGGCGATGATCATGCAGCCAACATTTGGATTCGGATTTATTCGACGTACTCCAACCGTATGTAATCTCGTCAGTGACGACCATCGGCCCATAACAAACCTGTTCGTGGCCGTTCTTATTTAGTGCCTTGGCCAGATTGCAAAATCGCCAAGGAGTCCATGTGTAGTCCGTCAAGTGAGCGGTTCCCGTGTTACGTAGAGGGTTTCTGGACCAAATTTTCCCATTAATCCATGAAGCTTGTCGGCGACCTCATCCAAACCTTCATCCCAAGTAATCTGCTCCCACTTGCCACTGCCACGTTCTCCAACTCTCTTGAGTGGAAAGTTCAGTCTGTCCGGGTGATAATGATACTCGAGATATGGTTTCCCCTCTTGGTAGAAGAATCCCCTGCCGCATCCTGGTGGGTTCTGAGACGGATGGTCCGGGTTGCCTTCAACTCTGGCAATTTTTCCATCC
>CAWDNA010000005.1:0-691302 GCA_963803565.1 uncultured Solirubrobacteraceae bacterium | reverse complement strand
GAAGGGCTGGGACCCGGCGATGGGCGCCCGCCCGCTGCGCCGGGCGATCCAGCGCTACATCGAGGACCCGCTCGCCGACTTCGTGCTGCGCGAGCAGCTGACCCCCGGCGCGACCGTGGTAGTCGATCCCGCCCCCGACGAGGAAGACGGCGAGGTGCGCCTGTCGATCGTCAAGCCCAAGAAGCAGAAGACGCCGGTCGGCGTGGGCGCCGAAGGCGCCGGTGCCGAGGAGCTCACCGAGGGCGAGACTCCGCCCGAGGCCGAGGGCCCGCCCGGCGAGCAGTAGGTGCGGGCAGCTGGCTCCGGCGCGGGTGGGCCGTGATCGGGTCGTCCTCGCGCCGCTGACGGCCGAGGACTGGCCGGCGGCAGCGCGCATCTACGAAGCGGGAATCGACGCGGGCAACGCCACCTTCGAGCCCGCGGCTCCCGAGTGGGAGTGGTGGTCGCGCATGCGCTCGGACTACCCGGCGGTCGTCGCACGCACGCCCGACGGCGAGGTGATGGGCTGGGCCGCGCTGACACCGGTCTCGCCCCGGCCTGTATACCGCGGCGTGGGGGCGGTGAGCATCTACGTCGCACCCGAGAGCACCCGCCGCGGCCTCGGCCGGGCGCTGCTCGAGGCCCTGATCGAAGCCTCCGAGCGCGCCGGGTTCTGGACGCTGGAGGCGGGCATCTTCCCCGAGAACGCCGCCAGCGTGGCGCTCCACGAGCGCTGTGGCTTCAGGTTCGTGGGCATCCGCGAGCGGGTCGGGCAGATGCCCGACGGGCGCTGGCGCGACGTGCTGCTCTACGAGCGGCGCAGCGCGGCCGTCGGCCGCGACGAGCGATGACGCGCTAACCGTCCCCGCCGGCCCGTACGCTGGCGGGATGGCTCGCACGACCGTCCACGTCTGCTCGCAGTGCGGCCTGCAGTCGGCTCAGTGGCACGGGCAGTGCCCCGGCTGCGAGGCCTGGAACACGCTCGTGGAGGAGCGGATGCCGGCCGCGCGCGCGCAGTCTCGAGCCCCCGGCTCCCGGCGCGCGCGCGGGGCGGGCGGCGCCTCTGCTGCCCGGCTGAGGCCGGCGCCCCGGCCGCTGGGCGAGGTGGGCGCGACGCCGCTTCAGCGCATGTCGACCGGGATCGGCGAGCTCGACCGCGTGCTCGGCGGCGGGCTCGTGCCGGGCTCGGTGGTGCTGCTCGGCGGCTCGCCGGGAATCGGGAAGTCGACGCTCACCAACATGGTGCTCGGGCACCTCCAGCAGAGCGGCCACCGCACGCTCTACGTCAGCGGGGAGGAGTCGGCCGAGCAGGTCAGGCTGCGCGCGGAGCGGCTCGTGCTCGGCCCGGCCCACCCGGCCGGGAACGCGGCGCTCGACGTTCCGGTCCTGGCCGAGACCGATCTGGAGGCCATCCTCGACACGCTCGCCGCAGAGTCCCCGCAGGCGTGCGTCATCGACTCGGTGCAGACGCTGGGCTCGGCCGAGCTCTCGGGCGCGCCGGGCTCGGTCGGACAGGTGCGGGAGGTCGCGGCGCGGATCATGGAGCTGGCCAAGGCGCGCGGGGTGGCGGTGATCCTCGTCGGGCACGTGACCAAGGACGGCGCGCTGGCGGGCCCGCGCGTGCTCGAGCATCTCGTCGACTGCGTGCTGCAGTTCGAGGGCGAGCGCGAGCGGCCCTATCGCGAGCTGCGCGCGCTGAAGAACAGATTCGGCTCGACCAACGAGGCCGGCCTGTTCGAGATGCGCCAGGGAGGGCTGGTCGAGGTCCTGGACGCCTCGGCGAGATTCGTCGCTGAGGCCACGCGCGCCCCCGGCAGCGTGGTGCTGGCGGCGATGGAGGGCTCCCGGCCCCTGCTCGTGGAGGTCCAGGCGCTGGTGGCGCCGTCGGAGCTCGAGCAGCCGCGCCGGGTGGTCTCCGGGCTCGACCGCAACCGCTTGGCGCTGGTGCTGGCGATCCTCGCGCGCCACGGCCGCGTGAGCACCGGCGGAGCGGACGTGTTCGTCAACGTCGTGGGAGGAGTGCGAGTGGACGAGCCGGGCTGCGACCTGGCGGTCGCGCTGGCGGTCGCGAGCGCGGCGCGCGGGGCGGCCGTCCGCGGGGCTCCGCGGGCATGCTTCGGCGAGCTGGGGCTGACCGGCGAGCTGCGCTGGGTGGGGCACCCCGAGCGCCGCCTGCAGGAGGCCGCCAAGCACGGGCTGGGTGGCGCGATCGCACCCCCGGGCAGCGGCGCCTCGGCCTGCGAGGTCGCAACGCTGCGCCACGCGCTGGCCGAGGCGCTGCCGCGCGCAGCGCCCGACGGTCGCTCGCGCCCGGCCCCCGCGCGCGCGGGGGCGACGGTGCTCGCCTGAGCGGCCGCGGAGGGCTCCGTCGGGCGGTTCTGGCGGGCTCGCCCTCGGCTCCGGCTCGCACACCCGTGGGTCCCGCCCGGGCGCGGCCGCAACGAGGAGATCGAGCGCCGGACGGGGGCTGCGCCCGGTGTACGTGCTGCTAAAGGAATGCTAATTGCCCTAGAATGGAGGATCGTGGCTCCACGATCCGGCGAAGATTTCGACAGCGAAGTAAGACCGGATCCGGGGCTCATGAGGGCGCTGGAGATGATCGCGCCCGGGACCGTGCTGCGGGAGGGGATCGAGAGCATCATGCACGCCCGCACGGGCGGTCTGATCGTGATCGGGGAGCCCGAGGACCTCAGCTTTCTGAACTCCGGGGGGATCAAGCTGGACATCGACTACACGCCGGCGTTCCTCTACCAGGTCGCCAAGATGGACGGCGCGATCATCCTCAACGCGAACGCCACGAAGATCACGATGGCCAACGTCCAGCTGATGCCGGACCCGACGATCCTCTCGCACGAGACCGGTACCAGGCACCGCACCGCCGAGCGCGTGTCCAAGCAGACCGACGCGCTGGTGATCGCCATCTCCCAACGCCGCGAGGTCGTCTCGGTGTATGTCGACGGCGTCAAGTACATCCTCGAGGACATCCCCGTGGTGCTGGCGAAGGCCAACCAGGCGCTGGCGACGCTGGACAAGTTCCGCACCCGCCTCGATCAGGTCTCGACCCGCCTCACAGCGCTCGAGTTCGAGGGCGCAACGACGCTCCACGACGTGCTCACGGTGCTGCAACGCTCCGAGCTGGTCACGCGCATGGCAGTCGAGATCGAGCGTTACATCGTCGAGCTCGGCAGCGAGGGTCGCTTGATCGAGATGCAGCTCGAGGAGACGATGGTGGGGGCCGCGGCGGAGAAGGCGGCGCTGGTGCGCGACTATCTCTCCAACTACTCCGACGAGGCGTTTGCCGCGGCACTCGAGGAGGTCGGGCGACTCCCCCATCAGGACCTCCTCGACTTCGGCCGCCTGGCCGAGCTGCTCGGCTATGACCGCAAGCTCAACACGCTCGACTACCCCGTCTCCCCGCGCGGGTACCGGGTGCTCGGGCGAATCCCGCGGCTGCCCAAGCTCGTGGTCGCGCAGATCGTGAGCGAGTTCGGCGGGTTGGACGAGCTGCTGGCCGCAACGGATGCGGAGCTCGAGGCGGTCGAGGGCGTGGGGGAGATCAGGGCGAAAGATATCCGCGAGGGTCTGCGCAGGCTGCAGGAGCTGAACCTCGTGGACCGTTACCTACAGACTTGAACAAGGGCCGCCAACCGGTCGGTCGCAACGAAGGAGGACATCATTTCGCCACCATCAATCGAAGAAGCAACGCTGACTGAGGACCTCGAGGTCACCCGTGAGGTCGAGTACATCGAGTTCGAGCTCGGTGACCATGTGGTCTATCCCCACCATGGCGCTGGGAAGGTCTTGAAGAAGGAGGAGATGGAGATCCTCGGCGAACGGCGCGAGTACCTCACGATCAAGATTCTTCACAACGACATGACGGTGCGGGTGCCAACCGAGAATGCGGCGCTGGCGGGGCTGCGCCGGGTGATCGACGAGGAGACCGTCAAGAAAGTGCTGGACGTGCTCCGTGACGAGGTCTCGGAGATGCCGAAGAACTGGAACCGCCGGTTCAAGCACAACCGCGACAAGATCAAGACCGGCGACATCTACGAGCTGGCCGAGGTCGTGCGCAACCTCTCTCTCCGCGAGAGCGAGAAGGGGCTCTCGACGGGGGAGAAGCAGATGTTCACGCGCACCAAGAAGATCCTCGCATCCGAGCTGATGTACGCGCTCGACAAGGACGAGGAGGAGGCCGAGAGCTACCTGGACGAGCTGCTCGAAGACTCAGCCAACAGCCAGATGGCAGTCGCAGGAGCCAAGTAGCGAGACTTTCGCGCACGCGGCAGCACCCAAGGCGGGTTCAGTCTTGCCGCGTGCGCGAGGGTCCCCCTGAAAATGACCGTTGCCCTGATCGTCGCCGCAGGCAGCGGCCAGCGCCTGCAGGCCGGTCGACCGAAGGCGTTCGTCGAGCTGGCGGGGCGTCCGCTCGTGCAGTGGAGCATCGACGCCCTGCGCGGGGTGCCCGGGATCGAGCAGATCGTCCTCGCCCTGCCCCCCGGCGTGCCGGCGCCGCCCGGCGTCACGGCCGTGCCCGGCGGACGGGCGCGCTCGGACTCGGTGCGCAGGGCGCTAGCCGCGGCCGGCGAGAGCGACCTCGTGCTCGTCCACGACGCCGCGCGCCCCCTGCTCAGCAGCGAGCTGGCGGAGGCCGTGATCGCAGCGCTGCAGGGCGATCGCAGCGCCGAGGCGGCCATCGCCGCGGTGCCCGTCACGGACACGATCAAGCGCGTGGACGGCGAGGGCGCGGTGAGCGAGACGCTCGATCGCGATCAGCTCTGGGCCGTGCAGACGCCGCAGGTGTTCCGCCGCGCGGCGCTCGAGCGCGCCCTGGACGTCGGTGAGGAGGAGCTCGCCCGCGCCACCGACGACGCGTGGCTTCTGGAGCGGCGCGGCGGCAGGGTGATCGTCGTGAAGGCGAGCGCGGAGAACCTCAAGGTGACCACTGCGCTGGACCTGCAGGTCGCCGAGCTGCTGCTCTCGGCCCGCGCTCGGCGCGAGTGAATCCTGCTTGAATCGCAGGCTGAGGATGCTGACCGACTACCACGTCCACCTGCGGCTCGACGATCCCGACGCGAGCACCGCCGAGTACCACGGCCAGGCCAACGCGGAGCGCTACCGGCAGAGCGCGAGCGAGCGGGGGATCGCCGAGCTCGGCGTCTCCGAACACGTGTACCGCTTCGAGCAGGCTCTCGAGCTCTGGCGCCACCCCTTCTGGGAGCGCTACGCCCGCGACGATCTCGACGAGTACTGCCGCTTCGTGCGCGAGGACACCGACCTGCGGCTGGGGATCGAGGTCGACTTCGTCCCCGGCGCGGAGGATCGCACCGCCAGCCTGCTCGGCGCTCGCGACTTCGACTACGTGATCGGATCGGTTCACTTCCTCCGCGACGGTGCGGTGGACATGGACGAGTACAGCGTGTGGGACAGCGCTCGCAGCGTCGAGGAGATCTGGCGGCGCTACTTCCAGACGATCGGCGAGTCGGCTCGCAGCGGCCTGTTCGACGTGCTCGCGCACCCGGACCTGGTGAAGATCTGGGGGCCCGCCGACCCGGCCCGGCGCACGCCGGAGGGCGATCTGCGCCGCTTCTACGAGCTCGCGATGGACGGGATCGCCGAGTCGGGCATCGCCGTCGAGGTCTCCACGGCGGGGCTGCGCAAGCAGGTGCAGGAGATCTACCCGGCACCGGCCTTCCTGGCGATGTGCCTGGAAGCGGGCGCGCCGGTCGCGCTCTCGAGCGACGCTCACCGCCCCCAGGATGTCGGGGCCGACTACGACCGAGCGCTCGAGCTGCTCGAGCGCCTGGGCGTGGGTGAGCTGTGTGTCTTCGAGGGCCGCGCACGTCGCCTGGAGCCGATCGGGCCAGGCCTCCCGGACGCCGGTGCGGGCGCGCCCACCGCCGGCGCGCCCGGCACGAGCGCCGAAGCGCCAGAGCGATGAGCCTCAGCGGGATCGGCTATGACTGCCATCGGCTCGGGCCGGGGCGCAGGCTCCTCATCGGCGGGGTGGAGATCCCCTACGAGCACGGCCTGGAGGGCCACTCCGACTCGGACGTTCTCGCCCATGCTGTGATCGATGCGCTGCTCGGCGCGGCCGGCCTCGGCGACATCGGCGATCACTTCCCCGACAGCGACGAGCGCTGGCGCGACGCCGACTCGATCAAGCTGCTCGAAGCGGTCGTGGCGACGGTCACGGGCACGGGTGCGAGGATCGTGAACGTCGACTGCACCGTGATGATGGAGGCGCCGAAGCTGGCACCGCACCGGCAGGCGATTCGCGCGAGCCTGGCCTCCGCGCTCGGCCTGGAGATCGCTCGCGTGAACGTCAAGGCCACCACCGGCGAGCGGATCGGCTTCGTCGGTCGCGGCGAGGGCGTCGCGGCCTTGGCTGTGGCGAGTCTGGCGGACGCCGGCCTCGCCTGAGCGGCCTGCCGTCGAGCGGGCCGCCCCGCGGGTGCGCTGGTCGAGGCGCGCGCGTCGTGGCGCGCTCGCGTCAACCCGGCGAGGCTGAGCGCTAGGGTTGCCCCGCCATGCGCGAGATAATCCTGCACGACACCCTCAGCGGAGAGCTCCTGCCGCTGCGCCCGCGCGATTTCGGGCACGTGGGGATCTACGCCTGCGGCCCGACGGTCTACAGCCGCATCCACATCGGCAACGCGCGTCCGTTCGTGGTCTTCAGCCTGCTCAAGCGCTTCCTCGAGCACGAGGGCCACGCGACGACGCTGGTGGTGAACGTGACCGACGTCAACGACAAGATCTACGACGCGGCGAGCGCTCTGGGCCGCCCGAGCGCCGAGCTGGCGGCCGAGATGACCGCGCTCTACACGGCCGACACCGACGCCCTGGGTCTCGGCCGGCCCGACCACGAGCCGCTCGCCTCGCAGACGATGATGCCGATCGTCGCCTACATCGAGACGCTCGTGCAGGCCGGGCACGCCTATGCGGCCGACGGCGACGTCTACTTCCGCGTGCGCTCGGACAGCGGCTACGGCAGCCTCTCCCACCGCCGGCTCGAGAACATGGACCAGGGCGAGGGCGTGGAGGGCGCCGAGCGCAAGGAGGACCCGCTCGACTTCGCCTTGTGGAAGGCACACAAGCCGGGCGAGGACACCGTCTGGGAGTCGCCCTGGGGGCCCGGGCGGCCGGGCTGGCACATCGAGTGCTCGGCCATGGCCGAGGCCTTCCTCGGCGTCGGCTTCGACATCCACGGCGGCGGCTCAGATCTCGTCTTCCCCCACCACGAGAACGAGGCCGCCCAGACGCGGGCTGCACGCGGGGCGGAGCTCGCGAAACTGTGGATGCACAACGGGATGATCCAGTTCACCGGCGAGAAGATGGCCAAGTCGGTGGGAAACATCGCCCTGCTGCACGAGGTGCTGGCGCAGTACGGGCCCGAGACCGTGGTGATGTATCTCATCTCCGGGCACTACCGTCAGCCGCTCGCCTTCTCGGAGGCCGCGCTGGTGCAGGCACAGGGCAACGTGCAGCGCATCCGCGAGGCCGCGCGGCGACTCTCCGCCGGCGACTCCCCGCGGGATCTCGAGCGACTGCGCGACCTGTTCTTCGACTCGCTCGCGCGCGACTTCAACACTCCCGAGGCGCTCGCCGCGCTCAACGAATGGCTGCGCGAGGCCACCGGCCGAGGCGGGGATGTGGGGGCCAGCCACCTGCGCGAGATGCTCGGAGTCCTCGGGCTCGAGGCGCTGCTCGCGCCCGCCGAGCAGGCGCCGGATGAGGTGCGCGCGCTGGCCGAGCAGCGCGAGCTGGCGCGCGGCCGACGCGACTTCGCCGCCGCGGACCGGCTGCGCGGCGAGATCGCGGCGCTCGGCTGGGAGGTTCGCGACGGGGCCGACGGCTTCGAGCTGCTGCCACTGTGATCATCTACGGACGCAACCCCGTCAGGGAGGCCCTGCGCGGGCGGCGAGCGAGCAGCGTGAGGGAGGTGTGGGCGACCGCGCGCGCATCGCGCGAGCCCTGGCTTGCAGGGCGTGCCGGTCAAGACCGCCAGCGCCGAGGAGATCGAGCGTCGCTGCGGCTCGAGCTCGCACCAGGGTCTGTGCGCGCAGGCCGGCGCCTACCGCTACGTCAGCGCCGAGGGCATCCTCGCGGGCCAGAACCCCCTGCTCGTGGCGCTCGACCAGATCCAGGATCCGCAGAACCTGGGCTCGATCTGCCGCACGGTGGAGTGCGTGGGCGCGGCGGGCGTCGTGATCCCCGAGCGCCGGGCCGCCGAGGTGACCGCGGCGGTGTGCAAGGCCTCCGCCGGAGCCGTCGAGCATCTGCCGGTGGCGCGGGTGCGCAACCTCGCCGACTTCCTCGGGGAGGCCCGCCGTGCCGGCTGCTGGTGCTACGGGGCGAGCGCCGGCGGCGAGGGTGGGCGCACGCCGGTGCCCTACGACAGCCCGGACTACGGTGGCGCGGGGGTGGTTCTCGTGCTGGGCAGCGAGGGCGGTGGACTGCGCCCGCGGGTCGCCAACGCCTGCGACGAGCTGATCGCATTGCCCCTGCGGGGACGGATCGAGTCGCTCGGCGTCAGCGCCGCCGCTGCGGCACTTCTGTACGAGATCTTGCAGAGCCGCGAAAGACAGCCTTGACAACGACTCATAACTGTGCAAGGCTCGCCCACACATAACGCTGAACCTAAGGTTTAGAAACCTGGGTGAGGCGCACCACATAGCTTTGGCGCCAGGGGAGGAGTGCGCCACTGAGCAACGTTTGCGGCCGCCAGGGAGGCGGTCTCGAGAAAGGATCTGCTCGTGGCACGAATCACCCATAACCCTAACTCTGAACCAAAGGTTGAGGATGAATTCCTGATCGCACTCGCCAAGCAGGGCGATCGCAATGCCTACGACCGCCTCGTCAGGCGCTACCACGGATTTGTACGCCTGAAGGCCTCCTCCTACTTCCTCGCCGGCGGCGACGCCGACGATCTCATCCAGGAGGGGCTTGTCGGCCTGTACAAGGCCATCCGCGACTTCCGCACGGACCGGGAGTCGAGCTTCCGCAACTTCGCCGAGCTGTGCATCACGCGCCAGATCATCACGGCGGTCAAGACCGCCACCCGCAACAAGCACACGCCCCTGAACCAGTACGTCTCGTTCTCCTCGACACCGGCAGGCACCGGCGATGACGTCCCCACGCTCGACCAGATGCTGCCCGGGCCGACCGTCCACGACCCGGTCAACCAGGTCATCTCCTCCGAGGAGCTGCGCTCGCTCGTGGGGTGTCTGTCGACCGCGCTCTCCGAACTCGAGAGCCGCGTGCTCTCGCTCTACCTCGACGGCTACTCCTACGAGCAGGTCGGCGAGCGCCTGGTGTGCGACACCAAGACCGTCGACAACGCGCTGCAGCGGGTCAAGCGCAAGGTCGGCGCGCACCTTCAGTCGCGCGCCGTGGCCGCCTGAGGGCGCCCGAGCGGGGAGCCTCCGCCGGCGGCGCAGGTCGCAGGCAGGCACGGCACGGTCACCGGCCGGCGGCGCGCGCTCGCCGGCCGGGCCGCAATGCGGCTGTGGCCGCCCCCGCGGGGACGGCCACAGCGCGCGATCAAGCCACCGCCTTGGCGGCTAGATCAGACCTTCGGTCGGCTGCGTGGGCGGCGTCACCGGTTTCAGCGCCGCGGGGGTCGCGGGCGTCACTTCGATCGTGAACGGCGAGCTGGAGGTGGCCTGGTTTTCGGGGTCTCCCGGGATCCTGACCCGGTAGACCTGCGTGCCTGACCCGAACACGGTGTACGCGATCGAGTAGGTGCCGGTGGCGCTCACGGTCCCGACGTCGACCACGTGGAAGCCGCCGCCGAAGGCGTTCTGGCGTTCGAGGTAGATCACGTGTCCGGTGTGGTCGGGCGCCACCGTGCCGGCGAACGTCAAGCTCCCTCCGGACGCGGCTTTCGTCGCCGAGACCCCGGCCGTGAGCACGTACCTGACGCCCTCGAAGAGCACCGCCGAGTTGATCCCGGCCCCGCTCACCTTGTAGAACGTGTTCTGAGTCGCCGAGGCGATCACGAATTTGTATTCGCCCACGGAGTTGGTCGTCGTCGTGGTGATCGTCGTGAACGTGTTGGTGCCGCGCGGGTGCCCCGACAGGGTCACAGGCGTGTCGTTTCCGCCGGCGAGGATCCCGCTGATCGTGACCGGCGCTCCGAATGGAGCCGGATCGAGCGAGGAGTGGATCGTCAGCTTGGGGTTCTCCGCCTGGGAGATCTCATATGACAGCGTGTTCGAGAAGCCGCGGGAGGTGAACGTTTCCTTCGGCGGGTGCACGACCATCCGGATGTTCGCGTCACCGGGCACGGCGAAGATGTGCGTCATCGAGTATTTGCCGCCTGAACCGATCGGCACGACACCGCGCTGGATGCCGACCCATTCTTCTTTGCTGGTCGCGTTCTCGCGCTGCAGAGACAGGGTCGCGCCTTCGTCGGCCGGCGTGACCTGGCCTGTGAACACCACCCGGTTGTGCGGGCCTGTACGCAGCTGGGAGCCGTCGGCGGGTCCGCTGAGGGTCACCTGGGGCGAGACCTTGACCGACCTGCTCGCGCTGCGCAGGCCGCCGACGCGCGAGTAGAAGACGCTGTTGGTGGTGAGGCTCGGCTGCACGAATGAGTAGAAGCCACCCGCTTCGGTGGTCGCGGTGCCGATGATTTTGAATCCGACCGTGCCCGCTTGATGCTCGTAGATCGTGACGGGGCGGCTTGCAGCGCTGAGGCCGCCGAAGCAGCCCAGCTGACCGAACACCTCCACCGATTCCCCGCTCGTGATCGTGTGCGGTTCTGCGAAGAGGCCAACGTGGCATTTGGAGCTCGGTAACCCGCCGGGTGATCCGAGGTGCGGATGTTTGGCGGCGGCCGCCGCGCCGACCGGAGTCAGCGCAAAAAGTGTTCCCGCGGCCGCAAGGGCCGCGTTCAGCCTGATCGAACGCATCTTTTACCTTCTCCTTGTGGGGGCGAATCGGTTGTCTGTGCCTCTAACCCGAGGCCGGCGCGATCGATGCGGTAGAGGCAGGCGGGCGCCGGTACCGGTGGGAGCGTGCTTGCAGCATCGGCCCACGTGGCGTCTGGCACATCCCTCACGAGCCCCGCCGGCCGCGCCGATCCTCGATGCCGTCGGCGACGGCCCGGCCGCGCGCACGCAACGTCTCCAGCGAGTCCGCGATCGCGATCGATGCGAGTCCCTGCCAGGCGGGCTCGCCGGGGTCGATCGCCGCGTTCGCGACGATCGCGTGGACCGGCGTGCGGCGCTCGCGCGCGCGCCCGAGGATGACGCCGCCGATCTTGCCCTCGAGCGTCTGGCGGTCCAGTCGGCCCTCCCCGATCACGACCGCGGCCGCGCTCGCCAGGCGCCGCTCGAAGCCCACGGCTTCGAGCACGAAGTCCGCGCCGGAGCGCAGCTCGGCACCGTAGCGGGCCCACAGCCCGCCCGCCAGGCCTCCGCCGGCGCCGGTCATGCCGACGCCTCGCGGGTCTTTCGGGAGTTGCGCGGCGATCGCCTCCATGCGGGCCGCGAGGCGTGCGAGCGCGGCCACGGAGGCGCCCTTCTGGGGCGAGAACGTCTCGACCGCCAGCTCAAACGGCGTGAGCACGTCACATACGAGCACGAGGGCCATGCCCTGCAGACCGCCCCCGGCCTCGATCACCTCCAGGGCGCCCATCCCGCCGTCGCTCGTAGCGGTTCCGCCCACGCAGACGATCGCCCGTTGCGCGCCCCCTCTGCGGGCGGCCAGGATCAACTCACCGGTGCCGGCCGTCGAGGCGCGCTCGGCATCGCGCTCCTCGTCGGCGATCAGCGCCTGCCCCGAGGCCTGCGCCGCCTCGACCACGGCGGTGCTCCCGTCCGCCAGCAGTGCCCAGTCGGCCCGGATCTCGCGCCCGAGCGCGTCGCTGCTGCGCACCGTGCGCCGCTCGCCGCCGAGCGCGCCGAGCAGCACGTCCATCGTGCCTTCGCCGCCGTCCGCCACCGGACACTCATCTGCCCGCGCGCCGCCTTCACGCACGCCCGCGGCGATCGCAGCCGCGACGCTCGCCGCCGAGAAGGTCCCCTTGAACGCATCGGGCGCAACCACGACCCTCTCACCCATCGCCGCAGGAAGGCTAGCGGCAAGGGCGGGCAGGCCCCGTGCGCCGGTGCAGGGCGAGCGGCGGCAGCGACGGGGCAGAGGACGTTCGATGAGGACCAGTGAGCGTTCGATGAGGGCCAGAGAGTTCTAGGGTTAGGCCATGTCGCAGGAGAACGTGGACACGGTGCGCGCGGCATTCGAAGCCTTCAACAGCGGGGACATCGAGCGCGTGATCGCGCGCGTGCACCCCGACTTCGAAGTCGAGATCTCGGCTGAGCTCTCCACCGAGCCGGACACCTATCGCGGCCCCGACGGGATGCGCCGCTACTTCCGCTCCTTCGAGGACGCGATGGAGGAGATCCGCTTTGAGGCTGAGCGCTTCTGGGATGTGGGCGACGCGGTCGTCGTCGCCGCGCGACTGACCGCCAAGGGCAGGCACACGGCGATCCCGGTCACGCAGCAGTTCGTGCAGGTCTGGACCCTGCGCGGGGGCGACGCGATGAGCGTCCGCACATACGCCTCGCTGTCGGAGGCTCTCCGAGTCGTGGGCCTGGAGGAGTAGCGCCCGAGACCGCATCGGGATAGCGCGCGGGATTCCGCAGTCCAGGCGCGATGGTCCGAGGCGATCGGGCCGTGGTGTGACTCGTGCCGCGCCTGGCTGGACTCGGGTGACGGTGCGAGTGAAACATCCTCGCCAGCTAGGATCGCAGCGCCGATGCCGACGGGATCCCGCAGACGAACCTGGATCGCCCCGGCGATCTGCCTTGCGGCCATCGCTCTGGCCGGATGTGCATCCGGCAGCGCGCAGCCCGGCGCCGTGTCGTTCTTCAATGAACACGGTCAGCAGGCCGCGCGGGTCGGGCGCAGCGTCCGAGATGTCGAGACCGAGGTTCGGGCGCTCGCCGGGCCGCCAACCAGGCAACAGCTTGCGAGGCTGGCGGGGAGCGCGCAACGAGCGGATGAACAGATCGATGAGATGCGCAGCGGTTGGTCAGCCCCCGAAAACGTCGAAGCGGAAGAACTTTCGACGATCGAGGTCCAGCTCTATGAAGGCACCAGCGAACTGAAGAACGCCATGGCCGCGCTCGTCACCTACGCGGGCAATCCGAGCGCGGCTGCCCTCGCCCCCTACACGACTCATCTCAAGAGCGCCAGCGAAAAATGGAACGAAGGCGTCACGCAACTGTGGTACGTGTTGAAGCGGCGCAGTCCACCGACGGTGTAGTTCGCTGCTGACGCTCGTGAACAGGTATAAGCGGAGATCGGCCCGCCATCGACAGCTCCGATAGCGGCTCGGCGCACGCTCAAGGATTCAGCTGTGTGTGCCGACGCAGGTCGGGATGGTCGTTCGCGTCCCCAACCAAGGATGACCGTGCGACGCTCGAACCATCCGAAGCCGGAGAGCCGCGCCGGGGCGCCGTCGCGGCAGGAGCCCGAAGGCCCGCGGTGGCAGGAGGTGCGACGCCTCGGCGACGCGCTGGCGGCTCGGCTCGATGACGTACTTGATCGAGGCACGCGACGAAGCGCCGAGATCGAACGTGGACGCGGTGCGGCGAGGCGTCGGGCCGCGAGGCGAGCGGCGAGAAGCCGGCAGGGCGAGACGGGCAGTGCGAGGGAACCCCTCGGGCCCGAGGCCTACCGCGCGATGTATGAGAACAGCCCCGAGGGTGTGCTTTTCACTGCGCCCGACGGCCGGGTCCTGGCCGCCAACTCGGCGGCGTGCCGGATCCTCGGGAGGACCGAGGCGGAGATCTGTGCCCTCGGGCGCCAGGGCATGAGCGACCACACCGATGAACGCTGGGCTCCGCTCCTGGCCGAGCGCCAACGCACGGGACAGGTACAGGGCGTGGCAAGGATGATCCGCGGCGACGGCGCGGTCATCGAGGTGGAGATGAGCGCCAAGGTCTTCAGCCAGGCGAGCGGCGAGCCGCGCACGTGCACCACGATCCGCGACGTCACCGAGCTCCTGAGGATGGAACGCGAGCTCGTGGAGATGAGCGCACAGCTGCGCGAGCTGACCCTGACCGACGAGCTCACCGGGCTGCGCAACCGTCGAGGCTTCGTGGCGGCCGCCTCGCAGATGCTTGACGTGGCCGAGCGCCGAAGGACAACGGCTCACCTTCTGTTCCTCGACGTCGACGAGCTGAAGAGGCTGAACGACGATTGCGGCCACGACGCAGGGGACGCCGGAATCCAGGCCGTCGCTCGCGCCCTCAGCCATTCGCTCCGGCGTGAGGACGTGGTGTCACGGATCGGAGGCGACGAGTTCGTGGCGCTCGCCCTCGGGCTCGACGAGCAAGGCCGTCGCGCCATCGAGGTTCGAATCCGGGAGTGCCTGTGCGCCGAGTCTGCTGCCGCCGGTCTCGACCGGCCCGTCGAGGCCTCCGTCGGCTGGGCTGTGGGGGTCCCGGGCAGGACGACGGTGGAGGACTTACTCGCGCAGGCCGACCGCGCGATGTATCGGGCGAAGAACGGCAACGCGCCGCGGCCGGAGCGCGGCCCGAACCGGCTTCGAAGTCAAGCTGATCGGACCAGCGCTGCGTAGTCGCCCGTGGGGCGCGCGGTGCCTCATCGGAGTGGCTTGTATGCCGATGCGGTCGACAGAACGACGATGATGGGGCTTGCGTGATGGTCGCCTTCGTGATTACGCCGGCGCTCGCACAGGCCGCATTTCCCCACTGGTATACGTGCCCGCCCGCGAAAATAATACCGGAAGGCGTACCAACGCCACTCACGACGTCGGGTACGCTGACGTTTACAGTGAAAGAAAACAGTGGGGTCACGGGATATACGGGTAAATGCGTACTGGAAGACAAAGAGACCATCGAAAACCCCGTAGGTGGCGGGGCCGGTGAAGACGAAGTCACCCTGTTGTCTCCGTGCAAAGGGAAACATCGACGGCGTGTCCTCCGCCCGTGACGATCGAAGGGCTCGGGCTGGGCTGGCCGTCACACCTGGTCGGGGGAGTTCCGATCTCAGATGTGATCGAAGAAATCGAACTAGGGGTCAGGTGCAATGGAGTGCTCGTGGCCGTCTTCGAAGGCACCCTGCGGCCGACCGTCGGTGGCAGCGTCCTGAGATTCAGCGCGGGATCACCGCGGGCCGGACGTCGCGCCGCGTGGGGTCACAGCTTTCCTGCGACCCCACGCGGGCGGTCGAGGCCACCTGGGGCCGCAGGGGCAGACAGCGGCGCTGCCAGATGCCGGGGGCTCCTCTGCACGCGCTCTGGGTTGAAGCCGAGGTCGGCCCATGCCCCGTCGCCTGTGAGCTAGACCCGCGTGTGATGGCCGCGAGCAGAGACCCCACGGCTACACGCGCGAGCACGCGCGCATCGGACCGCTCGTCTGCGCGGGCGGCGCAAAGACGAATGCACCTGCTCCTGCCGCTCGATAGCGCGGTCGGCGAGGGCAGACGCCTGACAAGCCGCCATGACGATCGTCACGACGGCCAGCCAGAGGAGAGGGATCGCGAAAAGGAGCATCTCAATCGGCCACAGACTATGGCCGCCGAGACGGCGGCGTCCTCTGTGAATGCCCACATGGGCGAGGGGATAACTACTGAGCTCACTACTGAGTTCGCCGAGGACACGCGGGCAGCATCGCGGGTGAGGGATACTTCACGGTCGCTTACCCACTCGACTCGGCGAGCCGTTCGGCGGCGGCGCGACCCTCATCGGGATCTCGATAGAACGTGACCAGCGTTGCGACGCCGCCTGCCCACACGCACACCGACGCGCCGCGCAGTCGAATCTCATCACGCCTGAGATCGGGGCGACCGCGGGTGACGGTCACCGCATACACGACGCCGTTGCCGAGATCCACGATCTCCTCGGTTTCGCGTCGATACTCGGCGAAGCTCCCGATCCAGTCCTCGAGGAAGCGGCGGATAGCCCTACGGCCTTCGTAAGTGCCAAACGCCCAAGGCGACACGTCCCAAACGGAGTCGGGCCCAACGAAATCCATTATCGCGGGGATGTCACCCGCGTCGGCGCACGCCAGTGCGCGCCGCGTAAGCTCAACTGGGTCGGGGGTCGTGGACTCCTCGGGCATCCAGGGAGTATCCCCGTACCGGCAGGGCGACGCTCACGCCGCCACTCGGCCGCGCCACGGAGGGGAAGGGAAGGGCACCGACCGGAACCCCTCCATGGCTACGAAGGCTGAGCGCGCTCCTCGTCGAGCTTCTGGCGCTGCTCTACGAGCGATTGCAGCTGGCCGCCAACCTCGCTGGAGATGCGCTTGAGATCCCACCTGCTGAGGGTGATCAGGCGCATCGAGGAGGTCGCGACGACGTCGGCCATGCGCCGCCCGCCGGCGAGCACCCCCATCTCCCCAAAGACGTCGCCCGGGCCCAGCGACGCGATGACCTCGCCGTCCTTGATCACGTCGGCGGTGCCGGACTCGATGACGATCAAGTCGTACGCGTAGTCCCCCTCGTGCACGAGCCGCTTGCCGGAGGACACCGACGTCTCGCTGGCAAACACGGCCACCGTGCTGAGAGCCTTGTCGGACAGCGACGAGAACAGCGGAATGGTCTTCAGATGATCGATATCCACGACTTCCCTACTTTCGCGATGGCGGTGGAAACAACGGACCGGCGAAATACGACCCGGGACGTGCCGCGCCGATGAGGTGCACCCTACCGCCCGCGGCGACGGTCGGGCCGTGGAAGCCCACGCGCCTGCCAGCCCGCGTGCCCACCGAGAGAGCCTCAAGCGCCTGTGTCGGCGCACTGACGCGCCGCCGGGCCGCCTATGGCGATTTCTGCCAAAACGCACGCGCGGCCCTCAAAGAGGGTCCATTTGCAAGCATTTCCTGAAAGCCGGAGACGGGACTCGAACCCGTGACCCCCTGTTTACAAGACAGGTGCTCTACCAGCTGAGCTACTCCGGCGCGATCGGCGAGGGCCCTTCCAGGCAACTGTAACGGCGCCGTCGCGCGCGGTGTATTGAAGACATGGAGCGACTGCGCGCAGAGCAGCAGGCGGCAGCGCCAGTCCGAGCGGAGGCTGAGCTCGGGGTGGACCTGCGCGGCTTTCGCGAGCGCTCGCTCAGGCGCGGCGTCAACCCCTTCGTCTACTGGCTGATACGGGCGCTGTTCGTGCCGTTCTTCCTCGTCTACTTCCGCATGCAGCGGATCGGTCGCGAGCACCTGCCGCGCAGCGGCCCGCTGCTGTTGGCGGCCAACCACCGCAGCTTCCTCGATCCCTTCGTGATCGGCACGCTCGTGCGTCGTCCGGTCTACTACATGGCCAAGCGGGAGCTGTTTGAAAAGCGCTGGCAGGCATGGGTGCTGAACGCGCTCGGCGCCTTCCCGGTCGACCGCGGTGCCGGTGACCGCGAGGCGATGGCGACGGCCCGCGCGATCCTCGCGCGCGGGGACTGCGTGGTCGTGTTTCCCGAGGGCACCCGCGTGCGCCCCGGCCCGCTCGGCGAGCCCCGGCGCGGCGTCGGGCGTCTGGCGCTCGAAACGGGCGCGCCGGTGGCGCCCGTGGCCGTCTTCGGCACCGAGGACGTCCGCCGAGGCTGGCGCATACGCCCGCGCAGGGTTCGCATCCGCGTGGGCCGTCCGATGCTCTTCCCGACCGTCGAGCACTGCTCGCCCACGCTCGCCACGAGCGTGACCGAGCGCGTGTGGGCGCGCGTGAACCTGCAGTGGGAGTGGCTGGGCGGCGAGACCGCGCCTCCTCGGGGGCACCTCGGGGAGGCACCCAGGCGCGAGATCTCTCACGCTGCGTGATCGGGCGCGAGGGTAGGGTGCAATGAGTGACCGAGCAAGTCAGCCAGAAGCCGAAGGCGCAGCTCGATGCGGAGTTCTCCGAGCTGTACCGCGCCCATCTGCGCGACGTCTACAGCTACTCCTACTATCGCGTGGGAGACCACCACGATGCGGAGGACCTGACCGAGCAGACGTTCCTGCAGGCCTATCGCCACTTCGAGCGGGCCCAGCGCGAATCGCATGGACGGCCGCTGCGTCCCTGGCTGATCCGGATCGCGCACAATCTCGCCGCCAACCTCTACCGCGACCGCTCGCGCAAGCCGGCCTCGCCGATCGACGAGACGACCACGCTCGCCGCGCTGCACACGACCGAGCAGCTCGTCGAGGGGCGAGACGAGCTGAGCCGTGTGCTCGACGGTGTGCGCCTGCTCCCCGACGATCGGCGCGAGGCGCTGATCATGCGCTTCGCGCTCGGCATGGACAACCGCGAGATCGCGCGCGCGCTCGGCCGCTCCGAGGGTGCCACCAAGGTTCTCATCCACCGCGCCATCAGGCAGCTGCAGGAGCTCGTGGGCGATCGCGACTCCTCCAAGCGGCGCCCGCCGGCCGGAGGTGCGGATGGGGACACCCCGGCGGACCCAGCGGGAGGACAGCATGAGTGAGGCCGTGCCCAACTTCGAGGGGCTGCTGCGCGAAGCGCTCGCGCCCGTCGAGCCACCGGAGGACATGGTCGAGCGCTTGGAGAGCACCCTCACCAGCATCACCGAGATGGCCGCCGACGAGCTCGAGGCGTGGGAGCTCTCGGCGATGCGCGATCCGCGCAACTGGGTCCGCCCGGCCGCCGCGATCGTGATCGGAAGCGCGGCCGGCGCCGGCTTGGTGCTCCTGCGCGCGCGTCGGCGCGCGCAGGCCTCTCCGGCCGGTCTTGGCGGCTCGAGCTGGTCGAGCGTCAACCGCTCCGCCGAGCGCACGATCCGCGATCTCGGTCGTGAGACGCGCAGGCTGCTCGGCGATCGCTGAGCAGTCGCGGCGAGCAGCGCCCGCAAGCCGCCGCGCCGGGCAGCCGCGGCGCGGCGCGGACCCGTCGGCCGCGCTCGGGGCGGGCGCTCGATCCCGGCTCGCATGAGCCGTCGAGCTACGCTCTCCCCGGCCATGGCCACCTGCTACCGCCATCCCTCGCGCGAGACGGGGGTCTCCTGTTCCAACTGCGGGCGGCCGATCTGTCCGGACTGCATGACGACCACGCCCGTCGGCATGCGCTGCCCCGAGTGCGCCAAGCAGCGCACCAAGGTCAAGCGCCTGCGCGACACGAGCACCGTGCCGCAGGTGACCTACGCGCTGATCGCGATCAACGTGATCGTCTTCCTCGCCGAGGGCAAAGGAGTGTTCACGATCGGCGGCAGCGCCTCCGGGTCGCTGATCACCAAAGGAGCGCTGCTGGGCAGCAGCGAATTCCCCGCCCTGGCCGGCCAGGGCGTCGCCCATGGACAGTGGTGGCGGATCGTGACCGGCGGCTTCCTGCACGAGAACCTGCTCCACATCGGCTTCAACATGTGGGTCCTCTACTACCTCGGGATGATGCTCGAGCCGGCGCTCGGGCGTGTGAAGTTCGCGACGATCTACGCCGTCTCGCTGTTGGCCGGCTCGTTCGGCGCCCTGCTTGTCTCCCCGCATGAACTCGTCGTCGGCGCCTCGGGCGCGATCTTCGGCCTGATGGGCGCTGCAGTCGTCGAGATGCGCGCCCGCCAGATCCCGCTGATGGCGAGCGGCATCGGCGGCCTGATCCTGATCAACCTCGTCATCAGCTTCAGCATCCCCGGCATCTCCTGGGGCGGGCACATCGGCGGCCTCATCGGCGGAGCGCTCGCGGCCAGCGTGATCCGCCTCGGAGACCGCTACCGCTCACAGGCGCTCGCGCTGGCCGGCTGCGCGGTGATCGGCGCGGCCGCCGTAGCGGGCTCACTGGCAACCGCCAAGTCCAGCGAGGTCGAACCCGTCGGGTCCAGCCCGCTGAACCTCGTCAGCCCCGAACCGTGAGCGGCTCCAGCTCGAGCGCCTCGGCGCCGATCGGCCGGGCCGGGACGCGATCGGGATGGATGATGTGCGCGAGCAGCTCGAGACCGTCGATCAGCCGCGGTCCCGGCCGGGAGAAGTAGGCCGAGGCGTTCACCGCCACGACTCGACCGGCCTTCAGCCGGGCAAGCTGATCCGCGTAGGCCATCGCCTCCGCGTGTGCTCGGGCGGCGTCATACCCGCAGGGCATCACCACGACGATCTCCGGCTCGGCGGCCGCGACGGTCTGCCACGAGGCGCTCACCGAGGGTTCGCCGGGCAACCCCAGCACATCCTCACCGCCGGCGAGCTCGATCAACTGGGGCGTCCAATGGCCGGCCACGTACACGGGGTCCAGCCACTCGATCGCCGCCACACGCGGGCGCGGCCGGTCGCGCACGGCGAGCCTCACGCGGTCGATGCGCGCGGCCGCCCGCTGCACGAGCTCGATCCCCTGCGCGCGGCGGCCGGTGGCCTCGGCCAGCGTGCGCACATCGCCGAGGGTCTCTCCGACGGTCTTCGGGTCCAGCGCGATCACCCGTGGGCGCGAGGGCAGGCCCGGCGCGAGCTCCGCCACCTCGTCATATGAGACCGCGCATACCGGGCACAACGCCTGGGTGACGATCAGGTCGGGCTCGAGCGCCGCGAGCGCCTCGCGGTCGAGCTCGTAGATGGCCTCGCCCGCGAGCGTGCGCTCGCGCACGGCCGCATCGATCTCCGCTGCGCTGAGTCCGCTCGGAAGCACGTCGCACGTGACCCGCGGCCGCTGCAGCGCCGCCGCAGGGTAATCGCACTCATGCGTCACCGCGACCACCTCGGACCCGAGATCGAGCGCGAACAGCAGCTCTGTCGCGTGGGGGACCAGGCTCACGATGCGCACGTCCTGACTGTACGCGCAGGCGGGCGCCGTACGCAAACCGCGATCGGGGTAGTCTCGCGGACATGGCCCTGCTGAGCGATGCCGCGATCGAGGCGCGTCTGGCCGGCGTCGAGGGCTGGCAGCGGGGCGAGGAAGCGACGATCGTGCGCCAGTGGACGTTCGCCGACTTCGCCGCCGCGATCGCGTTCGTGGATCGTGTCGCCGAGCTGGCCGAGGCGGCAAACCATCACCCCGACATCCTCCTGCATGGCTGGAACAAGGTCCGCCTGACGCTCAGCACCCACTCGCAAGGCGGTCTCACCGAGGCCGACTTCCAGCTGGCGAGCCAGATCGACCGTGCCCTCTGATCCCGCTCGGCGCGATCGCGCTTCCGACCCTCGGCCTTGCTACGGTTGGCAGGTCGGCAAGCGATGAACGACGACGAAGATCTCCCCCGAAGTAGCATGGCCCTGACGGGCCGCCTGCACCGCTGGCGCCCCGGTCGGGGCTGCGATATGGCTCGCGCCCGGCCGGCGGCGATCGCCGGTCTCGTGTGAACGGCACCAGGCTGATCATCGCCGCGCTGCTGATCGCGGTCAACGCGTTCTTCGTGATCGCCGAGTACGCGCTGGTACGCTCGCGCCGATCACAGCTCGAAGTGATGCGCGACGAAGGCGCCAAGGGAGCGGCCCTCGCGCTCGAGCAGCTGGCCAACATCAACGAGTACATCTCCGCCGTGCAGATCGGGGTCACGATGACCTCGATCGGCATCGGAGCCCTCGCCGAGCCCGCGCTCGCCTCGATTCTCAGGGGTTGGCTGGGCGACACCCTCAGCCACGGCGTCGCGGTCGCGCTCAGCGCGGTGGTCGCTTTCGCGATCATCGCCTCCACCCAGCTCGTCGCAGGCGAGATGGTCCCGAAGTTCTATGCGATCGATCGCGCCGAGGCGGTCGCCCGCCGCGTGGCGCGTCCGCTGCGGGCGTTCAACGTCCTCTTCCACCCGTTCATCCTCGCGTTGACCGCCGTCGCCGGCCGGATCCTGCGGCTGCTCGGGGTCGACATGAACCTGGAGCGGCGTGGTGGCTCGCCGGACGAGCTCAAGCGCCTGATCGCCGAGTCCTACGCGGGCGGGCACATCGACCCGGGCGAGGCGGGGATGCTCACCGGCGTCTTCCACCTCCACGAGCAGGAGGCCCGCCAGGTGATGACGCCGATTCCCGCGGTCGTCACGGTCGATGCCTCCCAGGACGTGCAGACGGCGCTCGAGCTGTGCATCTCCAGCGGCCATACGCGGCTGCTGGTGACCGAAGGGGAAGACCGCGACCGCGTGCGCGGGCTGGTGCATGTCAGCGCACTCGCCCGCCAGCTGATGCGGGAGGGGCCGCACTCGCCGGTCGAGCCGGTGGTCAACGACGCGCTGATCGTGCCAGAGACCAAGGCCCTGGACGACCTGCTCGCCGACCTCCAGCGCCAGCGCACCTCGATGGCGGTCGTCGTCGACGAGTACGGGCGCGTCGTGGGGATCGTGACCGTCGAGGACATAATCGAGGAGGTGGTCGGGGAGATCGCCGATGAGACCGATCCGACCGCCGGGGAGATCCGCCGCCTGGCCAACGGCGACTGGTTCGTGCGCGGACACGTCGCGGTCACCGACCTCGCCGACTACGGCCTGGACCTGCCGGTTGACACCGATGCGTACAACTCGGTCGGCGGCTTCGTGTTCGCCGAGCTGGGGCGGCTTCCGCGCCGCGGCGACACCGTCACCGCAGACGGCTACTCGATCCGCGTGGAGTCGGTGCGCGAGAACCGCATCGAGGCCGTGCGGATCCGCGAGCGCCGCCCGACGCCGCCACGCGAGACGCGCGAGTCCGAGGATTGAGGGCCGCGAGGGGCGCGTTAAACAGCTCCGGCCCGCGGGGGGAGCGGACCGGAGCGTGTGCACTGGGAGGAGGCGGGTGTGCGTGCGACTGTGATGTCGCACTTGCAAGTATCGCCATCTTGATGAACGGCAGCTAAAAGTCTTCTCAGCGCCGATAAATCTTCTCGGAAGGTCCGCTCAGTAGGTGTGGAAGCCACGCCCGCTCTTGCGCCCGAGGGTCCCCTCGGCGATCAGCTCATCGAGGCGCGCCGGGATCGGCTCGCCGATGGTCTGGCCGATCGCCTTCGACACGTCGAGGCCGACCAGATCGAGCAGCGCCAGCGGGCCCAGGGGGTGCCCGGCGCCGAGCCGCATACAGGTGTCCACGTCGGCCGGATCCATGCCGGTCTCTTCCACCAGGCGCACGGCGCTGAAGAGGTAGGGGAAGAGCAGCCGATTGACGACGAACCCGGGCACGTCGGGAACCTCGACCGGCGTCTTCTCGAAGGTCTCGCACAGGGCGAGCGCGCGCGCGCGCGTCTCCTCGTCGGCTGCGCGCGGGAAGATCAGCTCGACGAGCTGCATCTTCGTGACCGGGTTGAACACGTGCAGGCCGAGGAATCGCTGCGGCCGGCCGCTCGCCTCGGCCAGCCGCTCGACCGACAGCGAGGAGGTGGTGCTCGCGAGGATCGCGTCGGGATCGAGCAGCGTGTTCAGCTCCGCCAGCACGCCCGCCTTCACCTCGTGATCCTCGACCACCGCCTCGACCACGAAGTTGTCCTCCGCCAGCTCCTGCGGGTCGGTGACGATCTGCACGTGCTCGGGATCGATCTCCGCGCCGAGGCGGCTGAGGGTCTTTTCGACCGTCGCTCGCGCGCGGTCGGCCGAGCTCTCCGAGCGGGCGAGCAGCAGCACCGGGCCGTGGTGGGCGGCGGTCGCGGCCAGGCCGCATGCGATCGCGCCGCTGCCGACTATCCCGAGACGTTTGCTCACTGTCGCTCCCACGCTAGCTCCTGACGGCCGACGGCCGGTTCTGCGATTGACTGACCAGTCAATCTAGAACTTGTGAGGCGGTAGAGTAAGGGATGCAGGGTCCGGGCAAGCTGTCAGACGCGCCCGATCGCTTGGGAGCGCCCCGGTTCCGCTTCATAAACGCTGGGCAACAGACCTTAGGAGGACTCCTGACATGAGGCAACCAGAGGGCCGAGAAGTCGTGATCGTCGAGGCCGTCCGCACGCCGATCGGACGCGGGCACAAGGAGAAGGGCTACTACAAGGACACCCACCCCAACGCGCTGCTTGCGAAGTGCTACACCGAGGTGATCGAGCGCTCCGGCATCGAGGCCGGCGAGGTCGAAGACGTGATCGCCGGCTGCGTCTCGCAGTTCGGCGAGCAGGGCCTGAACGTCGCGCGCAACGCCTGGCTGCAGGCGGGTCTGCCGATCGAGACGCCCGGCACGACGGTCGACCGTCAGTGCGGCTCCGCTCAGCAGGCGGTCAATTTCTCCGCGGCGCTGATCGCCGCGGGGGTGCACGACGCGATGATCGGCTCGGGCGTGGAGCACATGGGGCACCTGTCGTTCGGGGCCGTCGCGCAGACCCAGCAGGAGTTCGGCGCCGCCTTCCCGCCCGAGCTGATGGCCAAGCACAACATCGTCGGGCAGGGGCTCGGCGCCGAGATGATCGCCGACCAATGGGAGATCCCTCGCTCCGAGCTCGATGAGCTGGCGGTGCGCTCGCACAGGCTCGCCCACCAGGCCACCGAGGAGGGCCGCTTCGAGCGCGAGATCGTGCCGATGGCCGTCAACGGCGACACCTACATCACCGACCAGGGCATCAGGCCGGACACGAGCCTCGAGGCGCTCGCGCAGCTCAAGCCGGCGTTCAAGCCCGATGGCAAGATCACCGCCGGCAACGCGTCGCAGATCTCAGACGGCGCCGCCGCGGTGCTCCTGATGTCGGCCGAGAAGGCCAAGCAGCTCGGGCTGACGCCGCGGGCGCGGATCGTCGACCAGACGACGGTCGGCTGCGACCCGGTGAAAATGCTCGAGGGGCCGATCCCGGCGACGCGCAAGATCCTCGAGCGCAATGCCATGCAGATCAACGACATCGACCTGATCGAGATCAACGAGGCGTTCGCGCCCGTGATCGCGGCCTGGCGCCGCGAGCTCGACCCTGACATGGACCGCGTGAACGTCAACGGCGGCGCGATGGCTCTCGGGCATCCCCTCGGCTCGACCGGCGCCCGGCTGATCACCACGCTGCTGCACGAGCTCGAGCGCTCCGACAAGGAGATCGGGTTCGTCACGATGTGCTGCGGTGGCGGCCTCGGCACCGCCACGCTGATCCAGCGCGTCTGAGGCCTCGGCGCCCGGCGCCCGCGCCGGGCCTTCCCGACCTCAGCCGCCGCTCGGCCCGCCCCCCGTCCAGACCACTGCGACGGGGGGAAGGGCCAGCAGCGCCGTCCAGGTCGCGGCTTCCGCGACGCCGCTTGGCGCGATCCCGTGGGTCGTCTGGAAGGCGCTCAGGTTGGCCGCGGTCTGCGCGTCGAAGGTGCCCGTGGTTTCCTGGGTCGGGACGGCGCTCGCGAGGTGCTCCTGCATCCACAGAACCCGATCGCCCTTGCTTCCCTTGGCCAGTTCGGGGTAGGAGCTGTTGGGCGTGACGCTCGTGAGCGGCGCCAGCGGCGAGGCCAGCGTGCTCCAGCCGCTCGAGCCGGTTTCCTGCCAGTCCCAGAACGACAGCCCGCTGGCGCCGTAGTCGGTGGCCTCCTCGCGGAAGCGCAGAAGTTCGGTGGCCGAGACACCGCCGTAGGTCTGTCCCAGCGGGAAGATCGGGCGGCCGTAGATGCGATTGGCGATGTAGGTGTTGGCGTAGACCGTGTCGACCGACTGACCGATGTCCTTCCAGTACATCTGCGGCGCGTTGTACTGGGCACCGCCGGGGCCCAGGAAGACCGAGTAGGGGAACGTGGGGTGATAGGAGACGTAGGGGAATGAGGCGAGCCCCAGCGGGTAGTTCGCGCCGATCTTGGCCCGCAGGTCGTCGATGTAGGTCTGCGCGGCCGCGTAGTGGCCTTCGTACTCGGCCTCGGCGTCGATCACCAGGCAGTCGGCGCCGTTGGCCACGGCCTCCGCACCCAGTTCGGCCTCGCCGGCGGGGTCGGTGCCGTACACGTACTGCCAGGCGCACACCTTCAGCCCATTGGCATGCAGTTCCTGCACGAGCTGCGGGGAGAACTGGCTCCAGTAGTTGCTGGAGCCGTCGGAGCTCTTGATGAACAGCGTGGTCACGCCCGCTGCGTGGGCCTGCGCGACGATCGCGGCGACGCTGCCGCCGGCGGAGTGGCTCACGTACCAGATCCACATGCCCTGGCCTTCGAACGCCGTTCCGCTGACGGCCCCCGCGCCGGCCGGGGCCGGGGGCGGTGGCGGAGTTTTCGGCGGCGGCGGGTGCAGCGCGTGTTTGAAGACGGTGATGGGCCCGTAGGAGCTCGTGTGCAGCCCGCGGCCGAGCAGCACCATGATGTGCCCGGAGTGGGCGCTGCCCGGGACCGACACGACCAGGCCGACGCTGCTCTTGTGCAGATGCGCTTCGGGCGAAAGGCGGCTGATCCTGGCCCCCGGCCTGGCGGGAAAGGCGACGACCATCCCGCTCTGCAGGCCGATGCCCGCGAGCAGCAGGGTTCCGTGGACGGAGACCTGGTGTGGATTGCCGCTGCATCTGGCAGCCGGCACGCAGCTCACACCGGTGATGCGCACGGCCTTCACGTGCGAGCCGGAGCCCGTCGAGCCGGAGCCCGTCGAGGTGGAGCCCGTCGAGGTGGAGCCCGTCGAGCCGCCCCGCGTGGCCGCCGGCGCCGTGCCGCCGGCGTCGGCTGCGAACGCGCTCACCGCCCGCACACCGAGCAGGCACAGCAGCGCCACAACCACTGCCGCGGCAACGGACCCGGATCGGCTGTGCGCGCCTGTGCTCGCCAACATCTTCCCTTCGCGCCGAACGCCTTGCTGCCCGCGCCGGGGGACCCGCGCGCTCGATCGGCGGCCTTGGACCTTACCGGCTATTCGCTTCAAACCTGCACACGGCACAGAAGTTGCGCACCTCGCGGCTGCGCTCTGAGCCCGCCCGGAGCGGTTCAGCCCCAGCCGAATCCGCTCGTAGGCGGCGCCGGCTGAAGGGGGCTCGTGGGCAGGCCGGGCGGCGTGCTCGGCAGATTGAAGCCCGTCGGCGCGACGTCGTTGGGGGCATCAGGGTGAAAGAGGGACGCCAGGTACTGGTTCTGCCCTCGCCCCACCCCCAGCTCGAACTGCCCGCCGCCGTAGTTGCCGATGCCGTTCGCGGCGCAGTAGTCGTAGGCGTCGAGCAGGCTTCGCAGCCCGCCCAGGCGCGAGGGCTTGATGTTGACCATCCGCGGCGGGTAGGCAAGCGACTCGATGTCCTCGATCGAATGAATCGGTGCGTCCCAGGAGAAGCGCTCGCGGTGGGGCGCGAGAACGGCGTCCGTCTCGGGGGTCAGCGCAGGGTCCTCGATCCACGCGTCGGGAAATGCCTCGACCACGCGGCGGTAGAGCACCGGGTCGGCGGGCTGATCGACGATCGAGCCCACGTACAGCCCCTTGAAGTCGACCGAGTCAACGGCGCCCGTGGCCACCAGCTCGCCGATCAGCTGCTCATCCCAGGAGCTGGTCGGGTCGAGCTTGAAGCGCAGTCCCGGATACAGCGCGAGGCGACCTCGCAGCGGCTCGAGCGATGGCGGCTCGCCGAGCCTGAGCGAGACGACGAAGCGAACAGGGCGCGGCTCGCGCCCGAGCGCCCGGTGCAGCGTCGTGCCGGCCTGGCGCAGCGCAAGGTCCAGGGCGGCCGACTCGTATGCCCACGTGCGGTAGCGCGCGGAGGCCTCCCGCTGCGGCGGCTGCGGGAAGAGTTGAAGCGATGCCAGCAGCTCCGCGAAGGATGCAAGCGTGTGGCGCCCGCTGAGCGGCAGCGTCGGGCCGGCCGCCTGCAGGATCTCCTGGTCGACGGCGTCGTACGTGACGTCCTCGCCGATGCCCTCCTCGCCGCCGCCTCGCAGGCGGATGAGGGTGCTCTTGCGCTCGAACTCGCTCGAGACGGCGGCCTGCAGGGGGTCGAGGGAGTACTCATCGATCTCCACCGGCAGCCCGGCGAGCGTCTCCCAGGTGCTCAACCGCCCGCCTCCTGTTCGAGCCGGCTGACGAGCTCGTCGAGCCGCAGCTCCTCGAGCGCGCCGCCCACGGCGGTGAGCTCGCTGGCGCACAGCTCGATCAGGGCCTTGCCCTCGCCGAGCAGCTCGAGCGTCTCGTTGAGGCTCGCCTCGCCCGAGTCGAGGCGACGGATTATCTCCTCGACGCGGGCCGCGGCCGCCTCGTAGCTCTGCGGAGGGCCGCTCGGCCCGCCGTCAGCGTGCTCGCCGCCGATCATCGCCCGCTGATCCTCGCCGGCACGATTCCGTCCGCGAAGCGCAGGCGCACCTCCTCGCGCGTGCGCCGGGCGGCGGCGGCTGTGACGATCGGCTCGCCATCGGCGGACTGCGCCAGCACGTAGCCGCGCTCGAGCGTTCGCTGCGGGTCGTGCCCGGCCAGCGCGAGCGCGAGTCGCTGCAGTTCGCGCGGACGCCGCTCGCGGCAGTCGCGCACGGTGGCCTCGGCCTTGCGCTGCAGCACGATCGCGCGTCGCACGCCGAGGCTGCGCTCGGACTCGATCCGCCGGCGCGAGCCCGCGCGGATCTCGCGCAGCTGCTGGTGCAGGCGTGCGCGCTGCCGGTCCAGGTGCGCGGCGGGGGCGCGCGAGAGCTGCGCAAGCAGCTGCGCGCGCGTGAGCACCGCTCGCCGGCCGTGATCGCGCAGGCGCGCGGCTGCCGCGACCTGCTCGGAGCGCGCCCGCCGGCAGTCCACGCCGACGGCCGCCTCTGCGGCGTGGGTGGGCGTCGAGCAGCTGACGGCCGCGACGTCGTCGAGCAGCGTACGGTCGGTGTGGTGCCCGACGGACGCGATCACGGGCACTCCCAGGAGGGCGACCGTGCGGCAGAGCGTCTCATCGCAGAAGCACAGCAGGTCGGCCAGCGAGCCTCCGCCGCGCGCCACGATCACCACCTCGACCTCAGCCACGGCCGCCAGGTCGCCGAGGGCGCGCGCGATCGCCGGCGCGGCGTGGCGGTCCTGCACGGGCGCGAAGCCCCAAACCAGCCGTCCAGCCCAACCGCGGCGGGCGAGCGCGGCGCGAACATCCTCGCGCGCCTTTCCGCCCTCGCCGGTGATCACCCCGATCGTGCGGGGCAACAGCGGTCTGGCAAGGCGCTTCTGACGCTCGAGCAGACCCTCGGCGTCGAGCTGCTTGCGCAGGCGGTCGATGCGGGCGAGCAGGTCGCCCTCGCCCGCGATGCGCAGGTCGCTGACGGCGAAGGAGAAACCCGGCGAGGAGGTCGCGCTGCCGGGGTAGTAGTCGCAGCCGCCGGCCACCACAACCTGCATGCCTTCGCCCGGCGCTCCCCCCGCGCGGGTGACGATCGTCTCCCAATCTCCGCGCCAGGCGGCGCAGGCGATCGCCCCGGTGGGGTCGCGCAGCTCGAAGTAGACGCGCGCCCGCGAGAGACGCAGGTTCACGAGCTCGCCCACCAGCTGCACGCGGGCGAACGAGCGGAGCTTGGCGCGCAGCGCAGCCGCGTACTCGCCAACCGGGAAGGGCCCGGCGAGGGCGCTGTCGGGGATGCCCGCGCCCGCGGGCGGCACAGGGGAGGGCAACGGCGGCATCGAGTCCAGGATAGGCGCTACGATCGACGTCAATGCTGCGCAGCGACCCTTGGCCTGGCCTCTAACGCCGTGGCGAAGCGCAACAGCGGCCGCCGGGGACGGTCGCGTAAGCAGCGACCGGCACCGTCGAGCGGCGTGCAGCAGGGCGCAGTGCGGACCGAGGCCGGCGGCGCGGTGCGGACCGAGGCCGGCGGCGCAGTGCGGACCGAGGCCGGCGGCGCCGCGGGCGCCGCGAGCGCCGAGAAGCCGAGCAGGCGCGACGCGCTGGCGGCTCGGCGCAGGCAGCGTGCGCAGGCGCGCCAGAGCACGGCGGGCGAGCGCATCGCGGGCGTGCTCGGAGGGTCGGTGGCTCCGGGCGAGCGCCCCCACGCGCCCTGGCACCCGCTGCCGCTGTCCGAGCTGCTGATCCTGATCGGCATCCTCGGCATCGCGATCGGCCTGCGCCGGGGCGACGCCGGCGCCCCGCTCGTCCTGGCGGGGGTGGGCGCGGTGCTGCTGGGAACCGGGGAGGTGGCGCTGCGCGAGCACCTCGGCGGCTACCGCTCGCACACGCTGATCCTCACGCTCCTGCCCATCATCGCCCTCGACACGGCCCTGAAGCTGATCGTGGCGGCGTTCGTCACGCCGGTCCCAGTGGCGATCGAGATCGTCGCGCTCGCGCTCAATGTGCCGCTGTTTGCAGTGCTCTTCAAACTGCTGCGCGCGCGCTACCAGGATGCCCGCCGCGAGCGTGTGAGCCGCGGCGGACGTTGAGCACGAGCGGCTCAGCGAGGCGGCTCAGGCGCCCGCCGAGGCGGCAGGCAGGTTGAGCGAGGGCAGCGGGCGCTCACCCTCGGTGGGGCCCTCGCCGCGGATCTCGCCCGTGAACCCCAGCTCCTCCAGCCGCGCGATCTCGCGCTCGCCTTCCACGCGCGCCGGGTGATCGGGGGGCAGCTCGGCGATGAGTTTGGCGATCCGTTCGCGCAACTGCAGCGCGAAGTGGGGGGTGGACGCACCCATCAGCTGGCGCACGTCCTCGACGCTCACCTCGTGGGCGCCGTCCTTGCTGGTGATACGACGGGGATCCTCGGCTTGGCTCAATTTCGCCTCTCGTGAGCTCGACTATTCGGCTTGCGAGACCGCCGCTTCTTCGGCGCTCTGCTTACGCGGGACGACCTCCAGCAGGGAGTCGATTTCGGCCTGGGTGATTGCCGAGATCGCCTGTTCGTCGCCGATCAGCCAGCCATGATTGTAGGCGACGCGAACCGCCGGGATCGACGCCGTGTAGGCGGGCTGGATGTCGCCGAGGTAGCCGGCCAGCCCCGGGGGGATCTCCGTTGCGCTTTCGAGCAGCAGCAGCGGTCCGTAGTCGCCGGTCGCCGAAAGCAGCGCGGAGCCGGGCGCATCCGGCGGGCGCGCCGTGTTCGCGAACACGAGGCCGTGGCCTGGTTCTTTGACGCCCCACCCGAACGTGCCATCGGTGAAGCGGGCCACGGCGATCGCGTTGGCGGCCGCGCTGCCGGGTGCGCTCGGCGCGTTGCCGCCGGTGATCGGGGTGACCCGGCCCAGACGCGCGAGCTCGCTCAGCGTGCGAGCACCCACCTCGGAGGAGCCGATGACGTAGATGGAGGGCTGGTGCAGGCCGGCGAGCACGCCCGAGGTGGCGACCGGCACGCGTGCCCGCGTGACGAACAGGATCGGGGCGCCGCTCTCGGCGGCCAGGCCGGCCGCCGGCATCGCCAGCGCCCGGGGGGCGTCCGCTGCGAGCACGATCACCTGGCGGGGGGCCGTGCCGCCGTCGGCTTTGACCAGAATGCGCTCCACCCCGGCCGCCATCACGGCCGGTTCGGCGCTCGCGACGGTCGAGGTCTGATATCCGCCGGGAGCGGCTGCCGCGGTGCCGATCCGGATCATCTGCACGCCCCCCAACGTCGCCGCTCCGACGGGATCGAGCGCCTTCAGCGTCTGCAGGCTGACGGCCGGAAGGCTGTCGCCTTCGCTGTAGAGGACCGGAGCGCCCAGAGGGGCGCTTGCAAGCACCGACGCCGCCAGCGCCGCCCCCCAGTTGCGCTCGTCGACAACCACCGCCGCCTGCGGGCGGCTGGCCGGCGTGAGGGCCGGGTAGACCGTGCGGGCGACCGCCGCCGCGTCCGTCGCCGGATCGGCTCCTCCCAGGCGGGTGGTGTTGCGCGTGGCGACGCTGACCGCGCCGGGCGCGATCACCGGGGCGATCGCCTCGCTCGGCCCGGCCGTCGCGGAGCGTGGCGGCTGCGCCTTGCCGCATCCCGCCATCGCCGGCCCGAGCGCGAGCGCGAGCAGTGCGCCGAGCAGTCGGGGCGAGCCTGTGCGCATGGGGCGCACACTAGCGACCGCATCGGAGCGCGACCCGCGCTGTGAGACCCGCGTGCAGAGGCCGCTGCCGGCCTCCCGGCGGGTCGCCGATGAGCCTCCGCCGGCGGTGCCGCCGAGGTGGATCATCGCTATTTGCGGGGAAAACATGCGAAAAGTCGTGCACTCGCCGCAAGCGTCCTTGCACTTTGCTAGCGTGCCGCCCCGAATGCCGAGTCTCTGACCAGATGTCAGAGAACGGGGGACCCAAGTTGTTGGGGCGAATCCCACGGTCGGACCGTGAGAAGCGCAGGCTCTTTCAGCGCTAGCCCGTCAGCTAACCCCGGAGGCCGACGAAAGAGGTTGTTGTCTTGCGGGTGCGTACTCCTAGAGCGTTCTTGTGCAGCCTGGCGATCGTTGCGAGCAGCGCCGCGCCCGCCCTGGCAACGACTGGGCCGGGCGGAGTCGCGCCCGGAGGATCCTCGAGCGTGGCCACGAGCCCGACGGCCGCGCCGACGGTGCCGCCCCACGCGGCACCCATCACCGCCCGCACGCCCAACATCCTCTACAAGGGCCCGGTCTACGAGCGCACACTCACCGGCGAAGTGGTCCCATATCAGCCCGTGACGGCCAGTCAGGCCACCGTGGCAACTGCCGCGCCGGCCGGCGCGGCGACCGGCGGCAGCGCCCCGGCCGGCGCCACGAGCACGCTCCCTGCCTCGCCCCTCGCCGCGAGCGGCCCCGTCCCCCAGCCGATGCTGCTCGTGCCGGGCTCGAGGGCGCGCTACGTGGACGGCCTCGCGGCCGCCCCGATGGCCGCGCCGCTCGTCGTGCAGGAGATCATCTGGGCGGGCAATGAGCTGATCGGCCTGCCCTACATCTACGGTGGCGGGCACGGCTCGTTCATCTCGCCCGGCTACGACTGCTCGGGAACCGTGTCCTTCGCGCTGCACGGCGCCGGGTTGCTCGCCGCGCCGGAGGATTCCTCCGAATTCATGGTCTCGGGCTCCCATGGCGTGGGACGCTGGGTCACGATCTTCTCCAACGCCGGCCACGCCTACATGACGATCGCCGGCCTGCGGCTGGACACGAGCGCGGCCGACGACCCCTCCAATCAACAGGGCCCGCGTTGGCGTCCGCTGCGTCCCGCCAACGAAGGTTTCGTGGTTCGCCACCCCCTCGGGCTCTGAGCTTCCCGCGGTCGGCTACGCTTGAGACTGCTGGCCGGTATCGGATCGGTCGCCTAGTGGAACGCAATAGGAGGATCAGATGGCCGGCTTGACCGGGCGCATGTCTACCGTCGTGAAGGCAAAGGTCTCCAAGCTGCTCGACCGCGCTGAAGATCCAGCCGAGACCCTGGATTACAGCTACCAGAAGCAGGTCGAACAGCTGCAGAACGTCAAGAAGGGCATCGCCGACGTGGTCACGGCCAAGAAGCGCCTGCAGATGCAGGAGACCTCGTTGCAGCAGAGCGTGGTCAAGCTCGACACGCAGGCGCGCCAGGCGGTCTCCGCCGGCAACGAGGATCTCGCCAGGACGGCGCTCGAGCGCAAGAACGTCGCCCAGACCGAGCTGCAAGGGCTCGACACCCAGGTCAGCGAACTCGAAGAGCAGCAGCAGAAGCTGACCGACTCCGAGCAGAAACTGCGCGCGAAGATCGAAGCGTTTCGCACCAAGAAGGAGGTCATCAAGGCGCAGTACTCCGCCGCGGAGGCCCAGGTGCGGATCTCCGAGGCGGCCACCGGCGTAGGCGAGCAGATGGCCGATGTCGGGCTGGCCATGCAGCGCGCGGTGGACAAGACCGAAAACATGAAAGCGCGCGCCGACGCCGTATCGGAGCTCGAAGCCGCAGGCACATTCGATGACATCACGGCCCTCGGATCCGGAGAAGACGACATCGACCGCCAGCTCAAGCAGCTCTCGAGCCAGCCCGCCGTCGATGACGAGCTCGCCAAGATGAAGAGCGAACTCGGCGCCGGTGGCGCTGCGCCGCAGATCTCAGCCGGCGCCGCCGACCCTCCGGCTCCGGCGCAGGGCTCTCCGGCCGACGCCGGACAGGAGTCGACCGAGGGCGGGCAGCCATGATCGTCCGCATCTCCGGCGAGGACCAGTACCGGCTTCCCGACGAGGAGGCCGAGCACGTTAAGGAGCTGGAGGACGCGGTCGTCGCGGTCGTCGAGGGTGGGCGCGAAGACGGGTTCGCCGCTGCCTTCGGCGCGCTGCTGGACTACGTGCGCGCTCACGGCACGCCCATCGGCGAGGACGAGCTCGAGGGCTCGGACCTGATCCTGCCCCCGGCGGATCTGACGTTCGCGGAGGCCGGCCGGGAGTTCACCGGCGAGGGCCTGATCCCCGAGTAGCCGCATGCACTGCGGCGTGCGCCGCGCCGCTCGCAGGCCGCCGCGGCGGGTCGGTCGCTGCAGCTACCACGGTTGCGCTATAAGCCGGGCCCCGCGCGCAACACGAGAAGCCGACGCGCGTTAGCTGCACCGGCACGGCCCAGCGCCCTGGGTCGGGCCGAGCGGGCGCGGTCCAACGCCCTGGATCGTGCCTGAGAGGGCGACGGCGGAGGCATGGATGCCTTCGCCCCCCTCCCCGGCCGCTGAGGCCCTCAGATGGGGATGCCCCAGAGCGGAAACCAGCGCTCCAGTTCCGGCTCCATCGGCAGTTCGGATCCGATCTGGGCCTTGATCTGCAGCTCGCGCTCGGTGAGACGCTTCTGGGGGTCGGACGGATCTGGCACGAACGGGTACCAGTAGCCGCGCTTGTAGTTGTAGATGAAGTAGACGGGCGCGTCCGCGGCGCCGGCGCGGGAGTGGTCGACGAACGCGAACACCGCGCAGAGCAGGCGCTCGCCGTGACCGGCTGTCTCGATCGAGCCCGAGACGGCGTTGATGCCCACCGCGAGGTCTTCGACGCTGGGGGCCCCATCGGGGTTGCGCAGGACCATCCAGCGGTAGCCGTAGGTGTCGTCCTGGGTGGATACGTTGGTCGCGCTCTCTCCGCCGGTGGCCCTGACGATCTCTTCCATTTCGCGCAGCGTGGCTTCGAACTCGCTCGTGGCGAGCGCCTGGAAGACGATCGCGGCGGTTCCGCGCGGTTCGATCTGGTGCTCGGCCTGGAGGTTGACGTAGGCCGTGGTGATCGCGAACAGATGGTCCGGGGCAGGACCCTTGACCTCGTGGCGGCCGGTGAGGATGTCGCGCAGGCCCACTTCTCAGGCGGCGCCCTGCAGCTGGGACTCCAGGCGCTCCAAGGCTGCCAGGCGCTGCTCCAGCGGCGGGTGGTCGGCGAAGATGTTCATCAGCGACTTCTTGGTCCTGGCGGGAAGGATGAAGAAGGCGCTCAACCCCTCGGCCCGGCGCAGATCCTGACTGGGCACCCGCTCCATCGTGCCGCTGATCTTCAGCAGCGCGGACGCGAGTGCGCTGGGCCGGCCGGTGAGGACCGCCGAGCCGCGATCCGCGGCGAACTCGCGGTAGCGCGACAGCGCCCGCAGCAGCAGGAAGGAGATCGCATAGACCAGGACGGACACGAGCAGCACGAGCATGATCTCCTCCTCCTCGTTCTGGTTGCGACCGTAGCCCCCGCCGAAGCCCCCGCCGAAGAACAGCGCGAACTGCGCGATCATCGCGGCGAGCGTGGCGAAGAAGCTCGCGAGCGTCATCACCATCACGTCGCGGTTGATCACATGGGTGAGCTCGTGCGCCATCACGCCTTCGAGCTCTGCAGGCTCGAGCAGTTCGAGGATGCCCCGGGTGGCGCAGACGGTCGTCGCCTTCTTCGATTTGCCCATCGCGCAGGCATTCGGCATCGATGTCTCGATCACACCCACTTTCGGCTTGGGCAGGTCGGCCTGCACGCACAGCCGTTCGATGATCCCGTGCAGCTCGGGCTCCTGGGCGGGAGTGACCTCCTTGACCCCCAGCGTGGCCAGCGCGATCTTGTCCGAGCCGAAGAACTGCACGAGCAGCAGCACCAGCGCCACCGTCACGATCAGCCCGGCAGCGGCCCCGGCGGCGAACAGCACGCCGATGAACACCACGTAGACGAGGCCGAGCAGGAACATCGTGAGCAGCATCCGCGCCTGCAGGCCCGTGTCCTTACCGAAGCTCGATCGTGTTCTCGCCATCGGCTGATTGTGGCAGAAGCCGGTAGGCGTGCCCTAAAGTCCAGCGCTGATCACGATGCCCTCGCGCCGCACGCCATGAAGCCCGAAATCGAAGTCCTGGGGATCTCGATCAAGACCTTCGGCGTCGTGTTCGCGCTCGCCTTCCTGGCCTGCGGCGCGGTCGTGGCGCGCAGGCTGCGCGAGCTCGGCAGGCCGGTCGACTGGGCCTATGAGATCGTGTTCGCGGCCCTGATCGGGGGCGTCGTGGGGGCGCGCGCCTACTACGTGATCCAGAACTACCAGGCCGTCCGGCACGATCTTTTCGGGAGCATCTTCTCCGGCTCGGGACTGGTGTGGTACGGCGGCGCGATCGGCGGGGCGATCGGGGTCCTGGCGTGGATGCGCTGGCGCAACGCGCTGGAACTGAGGATGCTCGACATGTGCGCCACGGCGCTGGCGCTCGGATACGGGATCGGGCGGATCGGCTGCCAGGTCTCCGGCGACGGCGACTACGGCATCCGCTCGAGCCTGCCCTGGGCGATGGGCTATCCGCACGGGACGGTGCCGACCCCGCCGGGCGTGCGGGTGCAGCCGACGCCTATCTACGAGACGGTGGCGATGTGCCTGCTCGCCTACCTGCTCTGGCACGTGCGCGATCGCGTGCGCCCGGGCGTGGTGTTCGCCCTCTACCTCGTGGGCAGCGGGCTCGAGCGGTTCCTGGTCGAGTTCATCCGGCGCAACAATGAGGTGCTCGTCGGGCTCACCGCGCCGCAGCTCGAGAGCCTCCTGCTGTGCGCGATCGGGGTGGCGTGGCTGGCCGCGATGGTCCGCCGCGGCGGCACGGGCGCGCTGCGCCCGACGGCGAGGTCCGGCCGCAGTGCCCCGGCCTGACCCGGGCCGTCCCGACGGGGACCCCAGCCGGCACGCGATAATCACCCGGCGATGGCCACCGGCACGAGTCTCTCCAACCTGTTCCCCCTCGGCAGCCGACTGAACGAGCGTGGTCGCCTGGAGGTGGGCGGCTGCGACACGATCGAGCTCGCGAGGGAGTTTGGGACGCCCGCCTACGTGGTCGCCGAGGACGACCTGCGCGCACGCGCGCGAGCGTTCGTGCAGGCCGGACGGGACGCCGGCCATGGCGACTTCCATGTGGTGTTCGCCTCCAAGGCGTTCCCCTGCTCGGCCGTTCTCGAGCTGTTCGCCCAGGAGGGCCTGTGGTGCGATGCCGCCTCCGGCGGCGAGCTCTATCTCGCCCTCAATGCCGGCTTCCGGCCCGAGCGGATCGTGCTGCACGGGAACGCCAAGTCCGAGGCCGAGCTGCGGATGGCGCTGCGCCATCGAGTGGGATCGATCGTGATCGACAACTTCGATGAGATCGAACGCCTGGGGCGACTCATCGCCGAGGGCGAGAGCCCTGATCGCGGGGCGGGTGACGGCGCCGGACAGGGTCAGCCGGTGCTCGTGCGGGTGACGCCGGACGTCAGGGGCGAGACGCACGAGAAGATCTCGACCGGCCAGGCCGACTCGAAGTTCGGCTTCGCGATCGCCGATGCGCCGGAGGCGTTTGCGCGCGTGCAGTCCGTCGCAGGGCTGTGGCTGCAGGGAGTGCAAGCCCACATCGGCTCGCAGCTGCTCGGGCTGGAGCCGTTTCGCCGGGAGGTGGCGGAGCTCGCCAAGCTCGGTGACTTCCCGGTGTGGGACCTCGGCGGCGGCCTGGGGGTGCGCTACACCGAGGATCAGCCGGCGCCGCCCTCGATCGAGCAGTACGTCTCCGCGCTCGTGCACGCGGCGCATGCCCACGGCATCGGCGCCGAGCGCCGCCTGCTGGTTGAGCCCGGGAGGGCGCTGAGCGCCAATGCGTGCGTGACGCTCTACACGGTCGAGAGCGTCAAGCAGAACGTCTCGCGCTGGGTGGCGGTGGACGGCGGCATGTCGGACAACCTGCGCCCGATGCTCTACGGGGCGGTGTACGAGGCGCATGTGGCCGACCGCTTCGAGCACCCCACGCGGTGCGTGCTCGCCGGCAAGCATTGCGAGTCCGGCGACGTGATCGTGTGGGATGCCATGCTCTCGGACCCCAAGCCCGGGGATGTGGTCGTCACGCCTGCGACCGGCGCCTACGGGTATGCGATGGCGAACAACTACAACGGCGTGCCCAGGCCGCCGGTGATCTTCTGCAGGGGCGGTGACGCGCGCGTGGTGGTCAGGCGCGAGAGCTTCGAGGATCTCACCGCGCGCGATGTCGCCTAGAGATGTCGGCCGCGATGTCCTCTGAGCCGTTCAAGGTCGGCCTGCTCGGCTTCGGCACGGTTGGCTCGGCGTTTGCCGAGCTGCTCGCGGAGAGGTCAGGGGAGATCGATCGCTTCAACGGCCGCAGGCCGGTGATCAGCGGGGTGCTGACCCGCACGCGCGGCAACTTCGAGGAGATCCTCGCCGAGGCCGATCTGCTGGTCGAGCTGATCGGCGGGATCGAGCCCGCGCGCGAGTACCTGTTGAGCGCGATGCGCGCCGGCAAGGACGTGGTCACCGCCAACAAGCAGCTGCTCTCCCACAACGGCGAGGAGCTGTTCGAGACGGCCCGCGAGCACGGCGTGAGACTGCGCTTCGAGGCGGCGGTCGCCGGTGCGGTGCCGGTCGTGCGCGTGCTCGAGGAGTCGCTCTCGGCCACGCCGATCGAGCGCATTCACGGGATCGTCAACGGCACCACCAACTTCATCCTCACCGAGATGGCAGGGGGCTCGAGCTATGCGGAGGCGCTCGCGGAGGCCCAGCGCAGGGGCTATGCCGAGGCGGATCCCAGCGACGACGTGAGCGGCCGCGACGCTGCGGCCAAGATGGCGATCCTCGCGCGGCTGTCGTTCGGCACGCCGGTGCACCTGGAGGATGTCCGCTACGAAGGGATCGAGCATCTGCACAGCGTCGACCTCGAGTACGCGCGCGAGCTCGGCCTCGGGCTCAAGCTGGTCGGCACCGCCGAGCGCCGCCAGGGAGGGCTATCGGTGCGCGTGCATCCCACGTTCCTCTATTCAGGGCACCCGCTCGCAGGCGTGTCGGGCTCGTTCAACGCCGTCACCGTCGAGTCCGGGACGATCACGGAGATCACCCTGTCGGGACCGGGCGCGGGCGGACGCCAGACGGCGAGTGCGGTGCTGGGGGACGTCGTGAGCGTGATGACCGGCGGCGCGCGGCCACCCGCTCCGCCGCTGCCGCTCGCGATCATCGAGGATGTCGAAAGTGCCTTCTACCTGCACATGGACGTCGCCGATCGCCCGCTCGTCCTGGCGGCGGTGACGCAGGTGCTGGGCGAGCAGGGGGTCTCGATCAAGTCGGTGGTGCAGCGGGGGATGGGTGAGAACGCGCGGCTGGTGATGGTCACCCACACGGTGCTCGAGTCGAGCCTGCGCGCAGCGGTCGAGCAGATCGGGTCTTTCGACTTCATGCGCTCGACGCCGCGCACGATCCGCGTGATCGAAGAGGAGTTCATATGAGCCAAGGAGAGCGCCCATGAGCGACTGTCACGTGCCCCTGATCGAGCGCTACCGCGAGCGCCTGCCGTTCGCCCCCGGCGATCCGCTGGTGAGCCTGCAAGAGGGCTCCACGCCGGTGCTGCAGGCGCCCGTGCTCTCGCAGATGCTCGGAGTAACGGTTCGCCTGAAGCTCGAGGGGGCCAACCCGACGGGCTCGTTCAAGGACCGGGGCATGACGTGTGCGGTCTCGGCGGCCGTGCGCGATGGCGCCAAGGCCGTGATCTGCGCCTCGACCGGGAACACGGCGGCCAGCGCGGCCGCATATGCGGCCCGCGCGGGCATCACCTGCGCGGTGATCGTCCCCGCCGGAAAGATCGCGCAGGGCAAGATGGCGCAGACATTGATGCACGGCGCCCGCGTGATCTCGCTGGCGGGGAACTTCGACCAGGCGCTGACGCTCGTGCGCGAACTGACCGACTCGCACCCGATCGTGCTGGTCAACTCGGTCAACGAGTTCCGCATCGAAGGACAGAAGACCGCTGCCTTCGAGCTGCACGAGGATCTCGGCGGCGCGCTCGAGTTGCTCTGCATCCCGGTCGGCAACGGCGGCAACATCACCGCCTACTGGCGCGGGTTCCGTGAGCTGGGAGCCGCGCCGCGGCTGTTCGGGTTTCAGGCCGAGGGCGCCGCGCCGCTGGTTCTCGGTCACCCGGTGGAGCATCCGGAAACCGTGGCCAGCGCGATCCGCATCGGCAACCCCGTCCGCTGGGAGGATGCGATGGCGGCCGCGACCGGCTCGCGCGGGGCGATCCGAGCGGTCAGCGACAAGGAGATCCTCTCCGCCTACCGCCTGCTTGCAGCCAAGGAAGGGATCTTCTGCGAGCCGGCGTCGGCCGCCTCTGTGGCTGGGCTGCTCAGGTACGGGCCGGATGGAGCTGGCGAGATCGTGTGCGTCCTGACGGGCCGCGGCCTGAAGGATCCGGAGACCGCGATCGCCAACAACGACGGCAAGATCATCCGCTGCGTGGCCGAGCGGGGGCCGATCGAGGAAGCGGTGCTGGGTGATCCGTAGGCGGGTCGTGCGCGTGCCGGCGTCCTCGGCGAACCTGGGGCCGGGGTTCGACTGCATGGCGGCTGCGCTGGCGCCGGCACTCGAGCTCGAGGTGCTCGAGTCCGGGCGGTTCGCCGTCGAGTCCGACCTGCCCGTGCCCAAGGGGCGCGAGAACCTGTGCGTGCGCGCATTCGAGCGCCTGCATCCCGCGGACGACTTCACGTTCAGGATCCGCTCGGAGATTCCCCTCTCCGGGGGACTCGGATCGAGCGCAGCCGCGATCGTCGCCGGGTTGATGGCGGCCGATCACCTCTTCGAGCTGGACGCCGACCTGCTGGCACAGGCCAGCGAGATGGAGGGTCATCCCGACAACGCCGCCGCGGCGCTGCACGGCGGATTCGTCGTGATCGCCGACGGGGAGGCGACGCGCCTCGATCCTCCGACGGGACTGGAGGCGCTGGCGGTGGTGCCCGAGCAGCCGGTGCGAACGCGCGCCGCCCGCGCCGCGCTGCCGGCCGAGGTGCCGCTCGCGGAGGCCGTGTTCAACGTCGCTCACGGAGCGCTGCTGATGCTCGGCCTGGCCCGGGGCGACTGGGACCTGCTGGCGCGCGGCCTGCACGACCAGCTGCACGAGCGCCGTCGCGCGCATCTCTTCCCCCGCTCCTTCGAGCTCGCCTCGCGCGCGCGGGAGCTGGGAGCGCTCGGCGCCACGATCTCGGGCGCCGGCCCCACGGTGCTCGTGTGGTGCTTCTACGAGCAGACCGGCGGCGTGGCCGAGGCGCTCGCCCAGGAGGTCGCGGGCTGGGCGGCGCTGCTGCGGGCGTCCTTCGAGCCGCAGGGGGCCTACGTGGGCGAGCTCTGAGCGAGCTGGGCCAGGCGCGTGCGGGCGTCCTCGAGCTCCGGCAGGCGTTCGAGGACTTCGCCGGCCACCGCCATGTAGTCGGAGCCCAGGTCGGGGCGGTGATCGAGGATCGACCTCGCGCGCTCGGCCGACTCGGCATATGCGATCGAGGCTCGGATCACCGTGTCGAAGACCTGCTCGCCGAAGCGCTCCTTCAGCGAAGCCAACGCCTCGCGCGAGTGGACTGTGCGCATGTCGGCGAGATTGAGCAGCACGCCCAGCAGCGCCAGCCGCGGGTTGAGGCTCTCGCGCGCGAGTTCCACCACCTCCATCGCCTGCTCGACTCCCTGCAGGGCGAAATACTGGGCCTCCGCGGTGATCAGCGCGCGATCGGATGCCACCAGCGCGTTGATCGTCAGCAGGCCGAGCGAGGGGGGGCAGTCGATCAGGATCACCTCGTAGTCTGCGGGCACCTCCGCCAGCGCGCGGCGGAGCGTGAGCTCGCGGCCCATCTTGCCCCCGAGCATCAGCTCGGTCTCGGCGAGGCTGAGATTGGCCGGGATGAGGTCCTCGTGGATGGCCTGCTCCGCCCGGCTTGCGCCGGAGAGCACCTCGGCGATCGTCGGCGCGACGTCCGTCGGCAGATCGAAGTAGTCGGAGAGATTGCCCTGCGGGTCGAGATCGACTGCAAGCGTGCGCACCCCGCTGCGACGCAGGGCGTCGGCGAGAGTGCGTACCGTGGTCGTCTTGCCCGTGCCTCCCTTCTGGGAGAGCACGGCGATCGTGTGAGCCATTGTGAGCGCGATACTACGCGGCTGCGGGCGCCGGTGGCGCGGCGAGCCCGACGTGGCGCACGGTTCTCAGCCGCCGGCCTGCAGAGAGGTCTTCTGGGCGCTCACATCGAGGTCCGCGTCGGGGTCCTGCGCGACCTCCACGAACACCAGGCGGTAGCGCCCGACGATGATCTCATCACCGTCCTTCAGCGCCTTGCCTTCGACTCGCGAGCCGTTCACGAAGACGCCGTTGAGGCTGCGGTCGTCCAACAGGCGGACCCCGTCGGGATGTCGCACGACAAGCGCGTGGCGACGCGAGACGGTCGGGTCGTCGAAGCGCACGTCGGCGGCCAGGCTGCGCCCGATTCGCGTCCACTCACGCGTGAGCGCCACGGTGCGCAGCTCGCCGTTGTCTTCGAAGCAGAGGTACTCGCCCGGTTGCTCGATCTGCTCCCTGGCCTTGGCGAGCCGCGCGCCCCAGGCGGCCGGAACCTGCTCCAGGAGCGTGCCTTCGTGGCCATGGCTGGCGCGCCCGGCGGCGATGCGGTCGGTGCCGAACAGGGAGGCGCGAACGAAGTCCTGCCCGCCGCACTCGGGACAGGCGCCGAGAGGTTCTGAGCTCGCGAGCGTGAGGGCGTAGCCGCAGCGCTGGCAGCGGAACGACCCCGAGCCGACGAAGGTGCCCGAAGTAACTGAGTCCATGCTGTGCTCCTCCCTCTCTCTCGCTACTGCGGGGAGCGCTCCATCGCCGGGGAAAAAACAAACTCGTGGCGATCATAACAAGGCTGTCAATGGTTGGCAGGATCCTCAGGATTCCGAATACCGATATTCCCGCACGGTGCGTCCGAGGGCCGTCCGCGCCCGCAACGGCTCTGCCCGCCTCTCGCCGGCGCCGATCTCCGATCGGCCGCCGCAAGGCGGCGCCCACGCCTCACAAGCCGGCAGGAGCCCGCCGCGCGGCGGCGAAATCCGCGGTGATCATGCCTTGGCCGGTCACCCACATCGAGCAGCTCGAGCGCGTGCTGCTGCGCCGCAGCGTAGGCGCGCTCGAGGCCGACAGGGACCGCTGCGCCGACTGCGGACGCACCCCGCTGACGGGCGAGCACATCCACATCTACGGCGGGCGCCGGCTGAGGATCATCTGCGAGCTCTGCCGCCTGGGGCGCAGGGAAGCGCCCGTGGGCAGCGAGATCGTGCGCCACTGCGAGCACGGCCAAACCGTGCGGCTGACCGCCCGGGCGGCGTAGCGGCGCAGCGGCGTAGCGGCGCAGCGGCGCACCGCGCCCGCCGGCGCCTGCACGCGCCAGGAGCCGGCCGTTCGCGGCGGCGGCTAATAGACTTGCGCCCCCCGTGGATCCCGTGACCGTCTCGATCGTCGTATCGGCCCCGCGCGAGCGCGTGTTCGACTATCTCCAGGACATCGCCAACCACCCCGAGTTCACCGACCACTACCTCCTCGACTGGCGCCTGACGAGGCTCGACTCGGTCGGACGCGGCGCGGGCGCACGCTTCCGCGTCAATGCGCCGGCCAACCGCTTCAGCTGGGCCGACGTCACCTTCGCGGAGGTCGAGCGTCCCCACCGGATCGTGGAGGTGGGGCGGACGGGCAAGGACAACCGCATTCGCACGCTGGGCGTCTACGAGCTGGCGCCGGCCGCCGCCGGGGCGACGCGCGTGCGCTTCACGCTGGAGACGGTTCCGGCCACGTTCACCGACCGCCTGAGGGAGGCGCTCGGCGGGCGCGGCTGGATCAGACGCAAGAACGAGCGGGCGATGCGCCGCCTGCGGACCATCTTCGAGCAGGGAGAAGACCGGCGCGCTGGCGTCGGGAGCGGGGGTCGGCGCGTGACGGTCGCCGGCGGATAGACTGCCGCGTCGCATGTTCAGCCGCCGCAAGTCTCAGCTCGCCGCGCTCGCCCTGCTCGCGGTCCTTGCCCTCAGCGCGTGCGGGGACTCCCACACCCGGGTGACGACCGGTACCTACGCCGGCGAGTCGGGCGCAAGCGCTCCCTACCTGAACGTGGGCCCGCTGATCTACCAGGTCCAGCTCTCGCGCGAGCTGAACCCGTACAACAGCGAGGACTCCGGCTATCTAGAGGGCCTGACGCCGGCAGAACGCACGCTGGCGCCCGGCCAGGAGTGGTTCGGGGTGTTCATACAGGTCTACAACCACACCGCCGAAGAACATCAAGCCGCCAGCGACATCACGATCAGCGACACGCAGGGCAACGTCTACACCCCGATCGTGCCAGCTGCGACGAACCCGTACGCCTTCCGCGCGGGGCCGGTGCCAGCGGCCAGTCAGCTGCCGCCGCCCGACACCACGGCCGCCTTCGGCCCCACCCAGGGAGTGCTGCTCCTGTACAAGATCCAGATCGTCTCGCTGGACAACCGGCCGCTCGAGCTGAAGATAGTCAATCCGACCAACCCAGCCGAGACGGCGTCGGCCGAGCTGGACGTCTAGCCGGGCCGAGGTCTTCTAGGTGCCGGCCTGCAGGCCGGCTTCAAGCACCTGGCGGGCGACCGGAGCGGCCGTTGCGCCGCCGGCCCCGTCTTTGACGAGCATCACGCAGACGACGATGCGTGGATGCAGCGCCGGGGCGAATGCCGCAAACCAGGCATCCGTGTTGGCGGCTTCGCTTTCGGTGCTCTGACAGCCTTCCTTGCTTCCTTCCCGCGCTTCCGTCGAGCTCGATTCCGGGGCTGCTGCGGAGCAGGGCGTCTTCAGTTCGGCGGTGCCGGTCTTGCCGGCGACCGTCACCCCGGGGATGGCCGCGGCCGTCCCGGTGCCTTCGCGCACCACCCCGATCATCAGCCGCCGCATCGTGTGCGCCACCGACGCGCTCATCACCGCCGCGCCCGTGGCGGCCCTGCCCGGCAGAAACGTCGGGCTCGGTCGTCGCCCGCCGTCGGCGATGGTCGCGGCGACGGTCGCCATCTCCAGCGGGGTGGCCAGAACCTCCCCCTGCCCGATCGCCGTGGACCCCACGTCGAGTTCCCCCTGGATCTGGCTGGCGGGGGGCAGCGTGCTCTCGGCCGCACCGAGGATTCCGGGTTCGTGGTTGAAGCCGAGTCGTTCGGCCATCGCCACCAGACGCGCGCGCCGAGCTTGACTCCCAGCGGGCTGAACACCGAGTTGCAGGACACAGCAAACGCCAGTGCCAGCGTGCCGCCGCATTCCTCGCCGTTGGCGTTGTTCAACCTGACGCCGTCGAGCGTGGCGAACGTCGCGTACGGGAAGACGGTACGCGGCGTGGCGATCTTGGCCGCCAGCACGCCGCTGGTGGTGATCATCTTGAACGTGGAGCCCGGTGGCTGCAGGCCGTCGAGACCGAGGCCGGCGACGGCGAGGATCTGGCCCGTGGACGGCTGCATCGCGACGACTCCGCCGAGCTGGCCTCCGAGCGCGGTGACGGCGGCCTGCTGGACAGCTGGGGAGACCGTGCTGCGGACGCTCGGCGCGGCGTGCGGGGCGGCGTATGCCAGCACGCGGGTGGCCGCGCCGGTGCGTGCGTCGACCGCGAGCAGCTGGCCGCCCGGCGCTCCGCGCAGGCGATTGTCGAGCGCCTCCTCGAGGCCGCTGACCCCGACGATCGCGTCGGGGTCGATGCCCTGCGCTTCGAGCGCCCGCCGGCGAGCGGCGGGAACGGGGCCGACGCTGCCGAGGACCGCGCTCGCGATATCGCCCAGCGGGGAGCTGCGGCTTGATTCTGCGGGGCGGGATTCCGCCGATTCGCCGGCCGAGCTTTCGGCGAGCACGCTGCCGTCGCGCGCCAGCAGGGTCGCCCGTCGCGGCAGGGCGGTTCTGCGGCTGAGCAGCTCGCCGGTGTGCAGGCCGGGGAAGGCGAGCGAGGGCGACCAGGCGATGCGCAGGCCTTCGCCCTCGCCTTCGAGGAACTTGAACGTGAAGCTGAGCGACAGGCGGCCGAACAGGTGCGTCTGCACGGTCACGGGCACCGTCACCAGCCCGCCCGCGAGGCTGCGGGGCTTGCCCGCGGCCTGCGCGGCGGTCGCCGTGGCCGTCCTCAGCGCGTCTCCGTAGGCCGCGGCAAATTCGCCGGCCGAGGTTCGCCGTCGCGAGGATGCGTCGATGTCGGAGTACATGCTCGCGTAGTCGCCCCGCGTCCAGCTCGTCACGAACTGCTCGGCCAGGGCGTCGCTGGCCGAGCCGCCGTGATCGGCACCGACGAGCGCGCCGGCGGCGAACGCGACTCCCGCCAGGGCGAGCATCCGGCGTGCCCGGCGGAGGCGCAGGTGGCGGCTGTCAGTCAAGGAGCTTGTAGAACATGGCAGGTGACCGATTTGGATTGGATCATTGTGGCGTTCGCGGGCGTGCTGGCCTGGTTCGGGTTCCGGCAGGGCTTCATCGTGGGCGTGCTCTCCTTCGGAGGGTTCGCGTTAGGTGCATTCCTCGGCACGCGGCTGGGTCCTCTGTTGCTGCCGCGGGGCTCGGCCTCGCCCTATGCCCCGGCCTTCGGGCTTGTCGGTGCGCTGCTGGCCGGGGCGATCCTGGCGAGCGGGCTCGAGGGGGTCGGGTTCAGGCTCCGCCGCACGCTGGTCGTTCCCGGCATGGGCCTGCTCGACGGGATGCTCGGCGCCGCGCTGGGAGCCGCGCTCGGCCTCGGGATCGTGTGGATCGCGGCCGCGGTGGCGGCCCAGACGCCGGGACAGGACCAGCTGCGCGCCGACATCCAGCAGTCGGTGATCCTGCGCAAACTCAACGAGATCCTGCCGCCGTCGGGTCCGATCCTGAATGCGCTCTCGCGACTCGATCCGCTGCCCTCGATCGCGGGCCCATCCCCCGACGTCGCCGCGCCGGAACCAAGGATCGCGCGCGCGCCCGGCGTGCAGGCGGCATCCAAGAGCGTGGTGCGCGTGCTGGGGACCGCCTGCGGTCTGGCGATCGAGGGCTCGGGCTGGGTGGCCGCGCCGGACGTGGTGGTTACCAACGCGCACGTCGTGGCCGGCGAGCAGGACACGACCGTCGAGGCCGAAGGAGGTCCGCCGGGCCTCCCCGCCGAAGCGATCGCATTCGACCCGACCGACGACATCGCGGTGCTGCGCGTGCCCGAACTGGACCGGCCGACGCTGACCCTCCTGTCCGGGCCCGCGTCGGGGACGGCGGGGGCGATCCTGGGCTTCCCCGAGAACGGGCCGTACAGCGTGCAGGCGGGACGGATCGGGCGCACGCAGACGGTGATCACACAGAACGCCTACGGCCAGGGCCCGGTCTCGCGGCTGCTCACTCCGCTGCGCGGCCGCGTGCGGCCCGGCAACTCGGGCGGCCCGCTCGTGGACAGCGATGGACACGTCCTGACCACCGTGTTCGCGGGGACCGTCGGCGGTCGCCAGCCCGGCGGTTACGGCGTGGCGAATGAAACCGTTGCCGCGGTGGTGCGCGAAGCGCAGGCCCGCGCCGGCGGCGGCGCTCAGGTGAGCACCGGGCCGTGCGCCGCCGGCTGAGGCCCGCGACTGCCAGCGCGCTCCTGCGGATTGGCCACCCGCTACGCTGACCGCCATGTCCAAGACGCTCCTGATCGCCGAGAAGCCGTCCGTGGGACAGGACCTGGCGCGCGTGCTGCCGGGCCCGTTCAAGAAAGGGGAGGGCACGCTGGAGGGGCCCGAACACGTGGTCACGTGGGCGGTCGGGCACCTGGTGCAGCTGGCCGAACCGGAAGCGTATGACGCCAAGTACAAGAGCTGGCGGATGGCCGACCTGCCGATCGTGCCCGAGCGCTTCAAGCTGGAAGTCCGCGACGAGCGCTCGCGCAAGCAGATGTCGGTCGTCGCCAGGCAGCTCGGCCGGGATGACGTCGAGGAGGTGGTCAACGCGTGCGACGCGGGCCGCGAGGGCGAGCTGATCTTCGCCTACCTGTACGAGAAGGCCAAAGGCAAGAAGCCCGTCAAACGGCTGTGGCTGAACTCGATGACCACCGCGGCGATGAAGAGCGCGCTCGCGGCGCTGCATCCCGCGGCCGAGTTCGAGCGCCTCGAGGAGGCGGCACGATCGCGCTCGGAGGCCGACTGGATCGTGGGCATGAACGCCACGCGCGCCGCAACGATCCGCCTGCGCAGCTCCTTCGACGGCGCGGTCTCGCTCGGGCGCGTGCAGACGCCCACGCTCGCGATCGTGGCCCGTCGAGAGGAGGAGATCAAAGCGTTCAAGCCCGAGCCCTACTGGCTGGTCGACGCGACCTTCCTCGGCGCGCCGCTGGATGGCGAGCAGGCGGGCGGCGAGCGGGTCTATCTCGGCCACTACCAGGCCCCGCCGGGCAGCCCCGGCGCGACCAAGGGTCCGCGCATCGGCACCGAGGAGGAGGCCCTGGCGATCGTCGCGGCGTGCGAAGGACGCCCCGGCACGATCACCAAGCTCGAGAAGAAAGAGCAGCGCGAGAAGGCGCCGATGCTCTACGACCTCACCACGCTGCAGCGCGAGGCCAACAACCGCTACGGCTTCTCAGCAAAACGCACGCTCGCGGCTGCGCAGCGACTGTATGAGGAGCACAAGGCGCTCACCTACCCGCGCACCAACTCGCGCTACCTGACGAGCGACATGGTGGAGGAGATCAAGCCGATCGCCGAGCTGGTGGGGGGGCAAGCCGACTACCGCAAGGGCGCCGACTACGTGATCGGCCTCGACGTGCTGCCGCTGGGACGCGTGGTCAACGACGAGAAGGTGACCGACCATCACGCGATCATCCCCACGCGCTCCGAGCACAACCTCGAGAAGATGGGCGCGGACGACAGGCGCATCTACGACATGGCAGTCAGGCGCTTCTTGGCGGTGTTCCACCCCGAGGCCGTATTCGAGAACACGCGCGTGGAGACCACCGTCGCGGCTGCCGACGGCGGCGAGGATGCGGCGCGCTACGTCTTTCGCACCCGCGGCAAGCTGCTGCTGGTGCCCGGCTGGCGCGGTGTCTACGACGAGATCTCCGCCGATGCCAAGGCCGCCGAGAGTGAGGCTCGCGGCGACGAGGATGAGGAGACCGACCAGCAGCTTCCGCGCCTGATCGAGGACGAGCAGGTGCAGACCCGCAGGATCGAGAGTGCGCGCAAGGAAACCAAACCGCCGCGGCGCTACAGCGACGCATCGCTGCTGGGCGCGATGGAGACTGCGGGCAAGCTGGTCGATGACGACGAGCTGCGCGAGACGATGAAGGACTCGGGCATCGGAACCCCGGCCACGCGCGCGGCGATCATCGAGCGGCTGATCACCGTCGGCTACATCGAGCGCGACGGGCGGGCGCTGGTGGCTACCGAGAAGGGCCTGAACGTGATCAGGCTTCTCAACGAGCACGCGCTCACCTCGCCGGGGCTGACGGGCAGCTGGGAGCAGCGGCTGGGGAAGATCGAGCGCGGCGAGGACTCGCGCAAGCAGTTCATGAGCGACATCGCCGGCTTCGCCGGCGAGACCGTCAAAGAGCTCGACGAGACGCTAAAAGACGTGCGCATCCCCCGTGCGCGGCTGGGGCCGTGCCCGGTGTGCGGGCACGAGATCGTCGAGAACCGCAAGGGCTACTCGTGCTGGGCGCGCGACGACCCGGGCTGCGGCTTCGTGATCTGGAAGTCCAAAGCCGGCAAGACGCTGCCGCTGGCAGTGGCCAAGGAGCTGATCAAGACCGGCTACACCGCGCAGGCGGTGACGGGCTTCCGCGGCCGCAGCGGGCGGAGCTTCCGCGCGCACCTCGCGCTCAGCCAGACAGACGAGGGCAAATGGCGCGTCGAGTTCGACGAGCTGTGGGCGAAGGAGGGCGCCAAGCCGCCCGACGCCGAGGGCGAGGCAGCCGGCGAGAGCGGCGAGGCGGCGGGCGCAACGGCCACGCGCGCGGCGGTCGGGCAGCGTAGCGCGGCCTAGCGTCCGCGCAAGAGAGCACGACGGGAGCTTGCGCGAGGATGAGGGTGCATGCCGATCACGCTGATCACGGGACCCGCCAACGCGGGCAAGGCCCAGGTGGTGATGGATGCCGTGCGCCGGCATCTCGCCCACGGGGAGGCGCCACTGCTGGTCGTGCCCACGCGTGCAGACGCCGAGCACTATCTGCGTGAGCTCGCCGGCGGTGGCGCCGCGATCGGCGCGCGCGTCGAGCGCTTCGATGGGCTGATCGCCGAGGCGGTAGGCCGTGCCGGGAAGGGGGAGCCGGTTCTGGGCGCGATCGCGCGCGAGGCGCTGCTGTCGGCGCTCGTGAGCCGCGGCGAGCATGCCCGGCCGGCACCGGGCCTCGTGCGCGCGCTGGCGGCCTGCATCGCCGAGCTGCAGGTGGGGCGGGTGCGGCCCGCACGGCTGAGCGCCGCGCTGCGCGCATGGCAGACGGCCGACGGGGCGGCTGCCTCGGCGAGCCTGCTCGGCGAGGTCTTCAGCGAGTATCAGCGCGCGCTGGCAGAGCTCGCGCGCGTGGACGGCGAGCAGCGCGGCGCTCGCGCGCTGGACGCGCTGCGCCGGCAACCGCCCCTGTGGGGCCGCACGCCGGTGCTCTTCTACGGCTTCGACGATCTCACGCCGCAGCAGCTCGATGCGATCGAGACGCTTGGCGCGGTCGTGGGCGCGGAGGTGACGGTGTCGCTGGCCTACGAGCCGGGCCGCACGGCCTTCGCCGGGCGCGCGTCGAGCTTCCAGGCGCTGGAGCCGCTGGCGAGCGAGCACCGGCAGCTGCCTGCGCGCTCGGAGCATTACGCCCCGGGCGCGCGGGCGGCGCTCGGCCATCTGGAGCGCTCGCTGTTCGAGCCGGAGCCCATGCGCGTGGACCCCGGGGTGGCGGTGCGGCTGCTGCAGGGCGGAGGCGAGCGCGCCGAGCTGGAGCTCGTCGCGCGCGAGATCGGGGCACTTCTGCAGGAGGGCGTCGCGCCGGGCGAGATCGCGGTGGTGCTGCGCGCGCGCGCTCCCACGCTCGACCTCGTCGAAGAGGTGTTCGGGGCCGCGGGCATCCCCTTTGCGCTACCGCGGACCAGGCGCTTCTCGGACACCGCGCTGGGAGCGGCGCTGATCGGCCTGCTCCGCGCCGCATCTGCGCAGGGCGAGGCCCGGGACCTGCTGGCCTGGCTACGCGTGCCGGGGGCGCTTGCGGTCTCCTCCGCGGGCGCCGGCGACGGCGCAGCGACCGACCGCCTGGAGCTCTCCGTGCGGCGCACGGGCGCGGCGAGCGCCGCGGAGACGAGGGCGCTGTGGGAGCAGAGACGCTGGCCGCTCGCGCGGATCGATCGCATGCAGGCCGCGGCCGAGCGCTCCCCGGAGGCGTTGGTGGAGCGCGCCGCGCGCGAGCTGCGGCGGCTGTTCGACGCCCCCCGGCGCGGCAGGGCGAGCGTGCTCGCAACCGAGGAGCTCGATGAGGCGCGCGCGCTCGCGGCGGGACTGCGCGCCCTCGCCGAGCTGCGCGAGCTCGCGCGCATCGCGCCCGCGCTCGCCCCGCACGGCCCGCTGGCGCTAGCAGACGCGCTGGAGGGCCTCGAGCTCGCCGCCGGCGCGCGTCCCACGCCGGCGGCCGTGGCCGTGCTCGACCCGCTCGCGCTGCGCGCCCGCCGCGTGAGGGCGCTGTTCCTCTGCCGTCTGCAGGAAGGCGTGTTCCCGGCGCCACCGCGGCCGCAGCCCTACCTCGCCGAGGAGGAGCGCAGGCGTCTGGCCGAGACGTCGGGTCTGAGGTTGGGCGAGCCCCAGGACACGCTCGCGGCCGAGCGGTATCTGCTCTACGCGCTCGCCTCGCGGCCCCAGCAGCTGCTGGTCCTGAGCTGGCACGTGGCCAACGACGACGGCGAGGCCGTGGCGCGGTCGCTGTTCGTGGACGACGTGCGCGACCTCTTCGACGAGAGCCTCGCCGAGCGGTGCGTGGGGCGGGAGCTGGGAGCCGTCGGCTGGGGAGAGCTCGGCGCTCCACGGCCGCCGCGCACGCGCCGCGCGAGCGGCGGCTCAAGCTGCGACCCGGAGCTGCTCGCCAACCGGGCGGGCGGCGCGCAGGGGGGATGGATGTGGTCGGCCTCCTCGCTCGAACTGTGGATCAGGTGCCCGATGGCCTGGTTCGTAGAGCGTGTGCTGCGCCCCGTGGGCCTCGACCCGGACCCGGAGCCGATGGCGCGGGGCGCGCTGGCCCATGCCGCGCTCAAGGACACGCTCGAGGGCCTGCGGCGCGAGACGGGCTCGGCGAGGATCCGCCCGGCGTGCCTGGCGCTCGCACGCGAGCTGCTGGAGCGGGCGCTCGCGGACAACGAGCGCGACTTCCCACTGTCGGCGGCGCCCGAGCGCCGCCCCGGGCTGCGCCGGCGGCTGCGCTCGGATCTGCTTCGCTACCTCGAGCACGCGGCCGAGCTGGACAGCCCGCTCGAGCCGAGCCACCTGGAGCTCGAGTTCGGGTTCACGCCCGCCGAGCAGGAGGGGCCGGGGCCGAGCCTGCCGGCCTTCGATCTCGGCGGGGGCGTGCTGCTGCGCGGGCGGATCGATCGCGTGGACGTCGGTCGCGACGGCGAGGCGGTGCTCTACGACTACAAGACCGGCCGCGTGCTGCCGGTCGCGAAGTGGGAGGGCAAGGGCAACATCCAGCTCGCGCTGTACATGCGCGCCGTGGAGAGCCTGCTGGGGCTGCAAGCCGTGGGCGGCCTCTACCAGCCACTGAGAGGCGCCGATCTGCGCCCGCGCGGCGTGCTCGACAGCGACAGCACGGTGGAGCTCGACAGCTTCAAGAGCGACCGGCTTGAGCGCGCGGAGGTGCGGGAGCTGCTGGCTCGGGCGACGGCCGTGGCGCGCGAGGCGGCGGCGCAGGCTGCCCGCGGCGAGTTGATCGCGCGGCCGCAGACCTGCACCTACAACGGCGAAGGCGGATGCATGTATCCGTCGATCTGCCGCTGCGAGCGATGACGCGCGCGCTCACCGACGAGCAGCAGCAGGCGGTCGCGCGGCGGCGCGAGCCGCTGCTTCTCGCCGCGGGCGCCGGCAGCGGCAAGACGGCGGTGCTCGTCGAGCGCTTCGTCAGGGCCGTGCTCGAGGACGAAGTGCCGCCGGGCAGGATCCTCGCGATCACGTTCACCGAGCGCGCCGCCGGCGAGCTGCGCGAGCGAGTGCGGGCGCGCTTCCTGCAGCTGCGCGAGCGCGAGGCAGCCCGCGACACCGAGGCGGCCTTCGTGAGCACCTACCACGGCTTCTGCGCGCGGCTGCTGCGCGTGCATCCGCTGATGGCCGGGCTGGAACCGGGCTTCACGATCCTGGAGGAGGACCTGGCACGGCCGACGCGCGAACGGGCGTTCACGGTGGCGGTGCGCGAGTTCCTCCACGCCGAGCGGGCCGACGCGGTCGACCTGCTCGCGGCCTATGGCGATGACCGGGTGCGCTCGATCGTCCTCGGCGTCCACGCCGAGCTGCGCAGCCGCGGTGAGCGCCGGCCGCGCCTGCGCCTGCCGAGCCTCGGCCCAGAGCCCGACGGCCTCGCGCTCGCCGGCAGCGACGCGTGCCGGCTGCTCGACGAGCTGCTCGACGGGTTCGGCCGCGCCTACGAGGAGCTCAAGCGCGCGCGCGGCGCGGTCGACTTCGACGACCTCGAGCTGTGCGCGCGCGAGCTGCTGCTGGATTGCGACAGCGTCCGCGCGGCCTGGTCGGAGCGCTTCGAGCTGCTCATGGTCGACGAGTTCCAGGACACCAATCCGCGCCAGCTGGCGATTCTGCGCGCACTGGACCGCGGCAACCTCTTCACGGTCGGCGATGAGCTGCAGTCGATCTACGGGTTCAGGCACGCCGACGTGCGCCTGTTCCGCTCCCGCCGAGCCGAGCTGGCCGAGCGCGGTGGGAGCCTGCAGCTCGCGCAGAACTTCCGCGGCCGGGCGCCGCTGCTGGAGGTCGTCAACGCCGTCTTCGGCGAGCGCCTCGGCAGCGCCTACACGCCCCTGATCTCCGGTCGCAGCCAGTCCTTCGCGGATCCGAGCGCTCCACAGGCTGAGCCATTGGTGGAGCTGCTCCTGACCGATCGCTGCGGCTGGGAGGGGGATGAGCGGCTCGCGGCGGAGATCGCCGAGGGCCTGCCCCCGGCTCAGCTCTGGCGAGCGGCCGAGGCGCGCATGCTCGCCCAGCGCGTCGCCGAGCTGGTGGGCGGCGGTCAGGTCCGCGCCGGCGAGGTGGTCGTGCTGCTGCGCGCGCTCGGCGACCTGGAGGCCTACGAGCGGGCGCTCCAGCTCGCCGGGCTGCGCACGCTCGCGGCCGTCGGAGGCTTCTGGGGGCGAGAGCAGGTGGAAGACCTGCTCGCCTACCTGCGTGCGCTGGCCAACCGGCTCGACGAGCCGGCGCTGTATTCGACGCTGGCCTCCCCGCTGGTCGGCATCTCGCGCGACGGGCTCGCGCTGCTCGCCCGCGCGGCCGCCGCTTCATCGCGCAGCGTTTGGGAGACCGCGCTGAGGGCGGCCGATCCGCCGGCCGCGCCGGCGCACGGCGTGCCGGCGGACGACATGGCCCCCGGCACGGAGCGCTCCGGCAGCGATGCGCTCGAGGAGCCCGACCAGCTGGCCCGCCTGAGCGCCCAGGACCGCGCGGCGCTCGCGCGCTTCTGTGCCTGGCTGCTCGCCGAGCGCGGCAGCGCGCCGCTGCGGCCGATCTCCCAGCTGCTCGAGCGTGCGATCGAGATGAGCGGCTACCGCGAGCACGTGCTGGGGCTGGACTGGGGAGAGCGGCGCCTGGCGAACATCCACAAGCTGCTTCGCCTCGCGCGCAGCTTCGAAGCGAGCGAGGGGCGCGACCTGCGCGGGTTTCTCGATCACGTTGCCAGCGCCAGGGATGCGGCCAGCGGCGGCGAGCCCGACGCTCCCGTGGCCGGCGTGGAGTCCGACGCCGTGCGACTGATGACCGTCCACGCGGCCAAGGGCCTGGAGTTCCCGGTGGTCTGTGTCGCTGACCTCGGGCGGACCCCGAACCTGACCGTGCCGGACCTGCTGGTGGACGACGAGCGGATCGGCCTGCGCCTGTTGCGCCTCGACGGCGGCGAGCCCACACCGTCGCTCGACTTCGCCGAGCTGAGCGAGGAGCGCAGGCGGGCGCAGGTCGAGGAGGAGGAGCGGATCCTCTACGTGGCGATGACCCGCGCCAGCGAGCGGCTGCTGCTGAGCGCGGCCGTCGACTTCGCGCGCTGGCCGGACGATCGCCCCACGGCGCCTCCGATCGCCTGGCTCGGACCGGCGCTCGAGCCGGAGCTGCCCGCGCTCGCTCAGACGCTCGAGCGGCCGATCCTCGACCTGGCGGTAGGCTCGGGCGGGCCGCGGGTGCGCTGCCGCTTCAACGCCCCGGCGACGATCGGGACGGTCCTGCGCACGGCCGGGCCCGCCGGCGAGGCCCCGGGCGCGGGGGGGCCTCCGGGCGCGGGCGGGCCTCCGGGCGCGGGGGGGCTTCCGGGCGCGGGGGGGTATCCGAGCGCGGGCGAGCCGCCGGCGGCAGAGCGCGCGGCGGTGACGGTGCGGCCGACCGCCGGGGTGGTGGGCGAGCAGCTGCAGATCGACATCGAGAGCGCGCCATCGCGCGTCGCTGAGCCGCTCGACGCGTTGAGCTACACATCGCTGAGCGAGCTCGAGCGCTGCGGGTACCGCTACTACCTGGAACGGGTGCTCGGCCTGGCTGAGGACCGCTCGGCGCCGGCGGCGGGCTTTGCAGGCCAGGGCTTGGAGGCGAGGGCACGGGGGACGCTCGTGCACAGACTGCTTGAGTCGGTGGATTTCGCGCGGCCCACCGCGCCGTCGAGCGCGGACGTCGGCAGGCTCGCACGCGAGCTCGGCGTGCGCATGGCAGCGGGCGAGCGCGAGGAGATCGCAGAGCTGGTGGCGGCGGCGAGCCGGGCTGCGCCGGCTGCGCGCGTGGCTGCGGCGCAGGCCGTATGGCGCGAGCATCCCTTCGCCTTCTCGCTCGGCGACGGCGAGCCGCTCGTCAGCGGCGTGATCGACCTGCTCGCGCGCGAGCCGGACGGCGGCTGGGTGGTGCTCGACTACAAGAGCGACCGCGTCGGCCCGGGCGTGGACCTGCAAGCTCTCGTCGAGCGCGACTACGACATCCAGCGCCTGCTCTACGCGCTCGCCGTCCTGCGCGGCGGGGCGGGCGAGGTGGAGATCGTCCACTGGTTTCTGCAGCGACCGCACGAGCCGGTCGGTGCTCGTTACGCGGCGGTCGAGCGAGGGTCGCTCGAGCAGCGCCTGGCGGATCGCCTCGCGAGCGCGCGGGCTCGCGGATACGCCGTCAGCGAGCGCCCACATCGCGGCCTCTGCCTCACCTGCCCGGGAAGGGCCGGCCTGTGCTCCTGGAGCGAGCGCGAGACGTTGAGCGACGAGCCCCGCGCGTGAGCGCGCGAGCGGCGCGCGGCTGGTTTTCAGCATCCCTGCGCTGATACCCTCTCTGGTTCCGCCTCAGGTGCCCGCGTGCCTGCGCGACGGTGGGTCTGCCCGCACGGGGTGCGGCAGGCCTCAGCGCGTGGGATGCACCGCCCCAAGGGAGCACTGCCATGACTTCGCACAACAAGCAGCCGCCAAAGGCCGTCGGACTCTACGACCCCCGCTTTGAGCACGATGCGTGCGGCGTGGGCATGGTCGCACGTCTGGACAACAGGCCCACCCACGAGGTCATCTCGCGGGCGATAACGGCGCTTGAGAACCTCGAGCACCGCGGAGCCTCCGGCGCGGACCCATGCACGGGCGATGGCGCGGGCATCCTCATGCAGATGCCCGACGAGCTGTTGCGGGCGGTCGTCGACTTCGAGCTGCCGCCGCTCGGCGCCTACGGCGTGTTGATGTGCTTCCTCTCCACTGACCCGGACGCCCGGGCGCGGCTGGAAGGCATGCTCGAGCGGACCGTCCAGGAGGAGGGTCAGCGCCTGCTCGGGTGGCGCGATGTGCCCGTCAACGAGGAGCACACCGGCGAGGTGGCGGCCGCCTGCCGGCCGGTCATCCGCCAGCTGTTCGTGGGAGCCGGGCCGGCTGAGGAGGTCGACAGGGACGCCTTCGAGCGCAAGCTGTACGTGATCCGCCGGATATGCGAGCTGACGGCCGCCGAGCCCGGCCTGTACGTCACGTCGAGCTCCTCGCGGACGGTCAACTACAAGGGCATGCTGATCAGCTATCAGCTGGCGGCGTTCTACGAGGACCTGCGCGATGAGCGGACCAAGAGCGCGCTCGCGCTCGTGCACTCGCGCTTTTCCACCAACACCTTTCCGAGCTGGGAGCTCGCGCACCCCTACCGCGTGATCTGCCACAACGGCGAGATCAACACCGTGATGGGCAACGTCAACTGGATGCGCGCGCGCGAGAGCGAGCTGCGCAGCGATCTGTTCGGGGAGGACCTCGAGAAGATCCTGCCGGTCGTCAGCGCCGGCAACTCCGACTCGGCGACGTTCGACAACGTGCTCGAGCTGCTGATGCTCGCGGGGCGCACGCTGCCCCACGCGGCGATGATGATGATCCCCGAGGCCTACCGCGACCGCGAGGACCTGCCGGAGTATCTGAAGGGGTTCTACGCCTTCCACTCGTGCCTGATGGAGCCCTGGGACGGGCCCGCGTCGGTGGCTTTCACCGACGGGCGGGTGGTCGGCGCCACGCTCGACCGCAACGGGCTGCGCCCGGGTCGCTGGGTGGAGACCACCGACGGGCACGTGGTGCTCGGCTCGGAGTCCGGCCTGCTCGACATACCGCCCGAGCAGGTCCGCCGCCTCGGGCGCCTGCAGCCGGGCAAGCTCTTCCTCGTGGACCTCGAGCGCGGGCGGATCGTCGAGGACGAAGAGGTCAAGCGCGAGGTCTCCACGCGCAGGCCGTACGGCGAGTGGTACGCGCGCAACGCGGTGCACTTCCGCGAGCTGCCGCCCTCGAGCGAAGTGACGCTGTCCAACCAGCCGCTGCCGCTGCGCCAGCGCGCCTTCGGCTACACCCAGGAGGACCTGCGCGTCCTGCTCGCGCCGATGGCGCTGGACGGGGCCGAGCCGATCGGCTCGATGGGCAACGACCTCTCGCTGGCCGTGCTCTCCGACCAGGCGCCGCCGCTGTTCTCCTACTTCAAGCAGCTGTTCGCGCAGGTGACCAATCCGCCGATCGACCCGATCCGCGAGGAGATCGTGATGAGCCTGGCCACGAGCCTGGGCAACGAGCGCAACCTGTTCGACGAGACGCCCGAGCACGCCCACAAGCTGCTGCTGGAACAGCCGATCCTGCTCAACCGCGAGCTCGAGACGCTCCGTCACGTCTCCCACGACGTGTACGCGGCGCGCACGATCGACATCACCTGGCCGATCGCCGAGGGCCCGGCCGGGATGAGCTCCGCGATCGAGCGAATCTGCCGCCAGGCCCGCGAGGCGATCGCCGCGGGGGTGAACATCATCATCCTCTCCGACCGCCAGCTCGGTCCGAAGCGCGCGCCGATGCCGTCGCTGCTGGCCGTCGCGGCGGTCCACCACCACCTGGTCCTGCAGCGCACGCGCCTGCGCGCCGGGATCATCCTGGAGTCCGGAGAGCCGCGCGAGGTGCACCACTTCGCCACGCTGATCGGCTACGGCGTGAGCGCGGTGAACCCGTATCTGATGCTCGAGACGCTCGACACGATGGTCGTCCAGGGGCTCCTGACGCGTATCGCAGCCGACGGGATCGAGGCTTCGATCGGCGAAGAGGAGGCCGCCCAGAACGTCGTCAAGGCGATCGGCAAAGGCCTGCTGAAGACGATCTCGAAGATGGGGATCTCAACCATCCAGTCCTATCGCGGGGCGCAGATCTTCGAGGCGGTGGGCCTCGAGCGGGAGCTGATCGACACGCATTTCACCGGCACCGCCTCGCGCATCGGCGGGGTGGGCCTGGAGGTGCTCGCCACCGAGGCGCTAGCGCGCCACGCCCGCGCCTACCCGGCTCCGCACGACTCGCTGCTGCCCGTGGGCGGCGTCTATGCCTGGCGCCGCGACGGCGAGCACCACATGTGGAATCCGGACACCATCGCCCTGGTGCAGCAGGCGGTGCGGGCGGCCAACGGCGACATCGGCGCGGCGATCAAGGGCGATCAGCAGGCCTATCGGGCCGTGCGCGAGAGCGCGGCCTTCGAGAAGTACCGCGAATATGCCCGCCTGGTGAACGAGGACGCCGCGCGCAAGGCGACGCTGCGCGGCCTGGTGAAGCTCGACACCGGCGGGCGTGAGCCGGTCCCGCTCGAGGAGGTCGAGCCGGCGAGTGAGATCGTCAAGCGCTTCTGCACGGGGGCGATGAGCCTCGGCTCGATCTCCCGCGAGGCGCACGAGACGCTCGCGATCGCGATGAACAGGCTCGGCGGGCGCTCGAACACCGGCGAGGGCGGGGAGGACCCGGCTCGCTACACGCCCGACGCCAACGGCGATCGCCGTCGCTCGGCGATCAAGCAGGTGGCCTCGGGTCGCTTCGGCGTGACGATCCACTACCTGGTCAACGCCGACGAGCTGCAGATCAAGATGGCCCAGGGCGCCAAGCCCGGCGAGGGCGGCCAGCTGCCGGGTCACAAGGTCGACGCCTACATCGGCGCGATCCGCCACACCACGCCCGGGGTGGGTCTGATCTCGCCGCCTCCCCATCACGACATCTACTCGATCGAGGACCTCAAGCAGCTGATCTACGACCTGCGCTGCTCGAACCCGCGGGCCCAGGTGTCGGTCAAGCTGGTCTCGGAGGTGGGGGTGGGCACGGTCGCTGCGGGCGTCTCCAAGGCCAACGCCGACCGCGTTCTGATCGCCGGCCACGACGGCGGCACGGGCGCCTCGCCGCTCTCCTCGATCCAGGCGGCGGGCGTGCCCTGGGAGATCGGCCTCGCCGAGACCCAGCAGACGCTGCTGCTCAACGACCTGCGCTCGCGCATAACCGTCCAGACCGACGGCCAGCTGAAGACCGGCCGCGATGTGGTCATCGCCGCGATGCTCGGCGCCGACGAGATGGGCTTCTCGACCGCGCCGCTGATCGCCACCGGCTGCATCATGATGCGTGCCTGCCACCTGAACACCTGCCCCGTGGGTATCGCCACGCAGGACCCGGAGCTGCGCACGCGCTTCAAGGGCACTCCCGAGCACGTGGTCAACTTCTTCTTCTTCGTGGCCGAGGAGGTGCGCGAGATCCTCGCCTCGCTGGGTCTGCGCTCGCTCGATGAGGCGATCGGCCGCGTCGACCTGCTGGGCGTGCGCGGGGCGATCGAGCACTGGAAGGCGCGCGGGGTCGATCTCACGCACATCCTCACCCACATCGAGTGCTCGGAGGGCAAGCCGCGCCGCCGGGTGGAACCGCCCCCCGAGGTGCTCAAGGACGCGCTCGACTGGAAGCTCGTAGAGCTCGCCAAGCCGGCGCTCGAGCGACGCGAGCCGGTGGCCGTGGCGCTCGAGATCCGCAACCGCAACCGTTGCGTGGGCGGCATCCTCTCCAGCCATGTGGCCCAGCGCTACGGTGCGGCGGGACTGCCCGAGGACTCCATCTCGGCCGACTTCGAGGGCTCGGCCGGCCAGAGCTTCGCCGGCTGGCTGGCGCCGGGTATCACCTTCACGCTGCGCGGAGACGCCAACGACTATGCGGGCAAGGGGCTCTCCGGCGGCGTCTTCGCGATCCGCCCGCGCGAGGGCATGGGGGCTCACTTCAGGGCCGAGCAGAATGTGATCGTCGGCAACACGGTCCTCTACGGCGCCACCTCGGGACGGGCCTTCTTCCGGGGCCTCGCCGGCGAGCGCTTCGCGGTGCGCAACTCCGGCGCCTGGGCGGTCGTCGAGGGGATCGGGGACCACGGCTGCGAGTACATGACCGGCGGACGCGTCGTGGTGCTCGGGCCGACCGGTCGAAACTTCGCGGCCGGGATGAGCGGCGGCGTGGCCTACGTGCTCGACGAGGACGGCATGTTCGCCGGGCGCTGCAACATCGGCATGGTCGGCTTCGAAGAGCTCAGCGAGGAGGATGCGAGCGAGCTGCGGGCGATGGTCGAGGAGCACCTGCGGCGCACCGACTCGCCGGTGGCGGCCCGCGTGCTGGCCGAGTGGGATGAGCTGTGCGGGCGCGGGGCATTCGTGAAGGTGATGCCCCACGACTACAAGCGCGTGCTGCGCGAGCTGGCCGAGAAGGAGGCGATGGCGGCGCTCGCGGCCGCCAATGGCGGCCTGGCGGCCCGACGGCTGGACGTGGTCGGCGGGACGGGCGCCTGATGGGCAGGCTCGGGGGCTTTCTGCAGATCGAGCGCCACGGCATCCCCCAGCGGGATCCGGCCGAGCGGGCGAGCGACTATCGCGAGTTCCAGCTGATGCGCCCGGTGGCGGAGCTGCGCGAACAGGGTGCCCGCTGCATGGACTGCGGCGTGCCCTTCTGCCACAACGGCTGCCCGCTGGGCAACCTAATACCGGACTGGAACGACCTCGTCTATAGCGACCGCTTCGAGGATGCGATCGCCCAGCTGCACGCGACGAACAACTTCCCCGAGTTCACCGGCCGCCTCTGCCCCGCGCCCTGCGAGGCGGCGTGCGTGCTGGAGATCCGCGAGGGCGACGCCGTCACGATCAAACAGATCGAGAACGCCATCATCAACCGCGCCTGGGAGGAGGGCTGGGTCACACCGCAGCCACCCCGGCGGGAGACGGGCCAGGCCGTGGCCGTGGTGGGCTCGGGACCGGCCGGCATGGCCGCGGCCCAGCAGCTCCGCCGGGCGGGCCACCGTGTGACGTTGTTCGAGCGCGACGAGGCGCTCGGCGGGCTGGTGCGCTTCGGGGTGCCCGACTTCAAGATCGAGAAGACGCTTGTGGAGAGGCGTGCCGAGCAGCTGATCGCCGAGGGCGTGGAGGTGCGCTGCGGGGTGGAGGTGGGCAGCGATGTGAGCGTGCAGGAGCTGCGGGCGAGCTTCGACGCGCTCGTCCTGGCCACCGGCTCGCGCGTCCCGCGCGACCTGCCGGTACCGGGCAGGGAGCTCGACGGCGTGCACTTTGCGATGGAGTACCTCTACCAGCGCAACCGCTGGGTTGCGCGGGAGCTGGGCCCGGCACCGACCGTCGAGCAGCCGCCGATCGAGCGGGAGGTCACAGCCAGGGGCAAGGACGTGGTGGTGATCGGCGGCGGAGACACCGGCGCCGATTGCGTTGGCAACGCGGTGCGCGAGGGCGCCCGCTCGGTGCTCCAGCTCGAGCTGCTCTCCGAGCCCCCGCCGCACCGGCCCGACGAGCTCACGCCCTGGCCGCAGTGGCCGCTGAAGTACCGCCTCAGCTACGCGATGGAGGAGGCGAGGAGGCTCGGAGTCGGCGAGCAGGACTTCTCGGTCGCGACCACCACCTTCGTAGCGGACGCCAGCGGGGCGCTCGCCGCAGTGCGCATCGCACAAGCCACCCCCGAGCCGCCATTTGCGGCGCTGGCCGGCACCGAGCGCGAGCTGCCGGCGCAGCTGGTGCTGCTGGCGATGGGCTTCCTGCACCCCGAGCAGGAGCTCCTCGACCAGCTGGGGGTCGAGAAGGACCCCCGCGGAAACGTAAAGGCCGTGAGCCCGTACACGGCCTCCGTCGACGGCGTGTTCGCCGCCGGGGACGCTCGCCGGGGCCAGTCGCTGATCGTATGGGCGATCAACGAGGGACGCCAGTGCGCACGCATGGTCGAGCGCTACCTGGCGTCCCGGCGCGCGGGCTCGCCGCGTGCAGCGGCGTCCTCGATCGACGACGGTGGTCTGGCCGGGCACGCCGACGCCGACACCGGCCCAGAGGGCCCTCCGCAGCATGTCGGGCCGGGCATCGAAGCGGGGTAGTCGCGGGGGCGCGCCGGGGGCGCGCGCCCGGGAGCGCGCGCGAGGGCTCATCCTCCCGTGCGCGCCCGCCGCGGTGGATATGCGCGTCGGGGTTTTCTTCTAGGCTGGACGGCGTGACCGAGCAGTCCCTGAACGGGCATCGCGCGGCCGAGGGGCAGCCCCGGGCGTGCATCATCGGCGCCGGCTCCTCGGGGATCGCGGCCGCCAAGGCCCTGCTTGAGCGCGGGATCCCCTTCGACTGCTTCGAGAAGTCCGACCGCGTGGGCGGCAACTGGGTGTTCGCCAACAAGAACGGCATGTCGGCCGCCTACCGCGACCTGTTCATCAACACCTCCCGCCCGCGCATGGAGTACTCCGACTACCCGATGCCCGAGTCCTATCCCGATTTTCCCCACCACACGCAGATCGCCGCCTACTTCGACGATTACGTCGATCACTTCGGCTTTCGCGATCGGATCAGCTTCGAGACCGGCGTAGCGCATGCGGCACGCGACGGCGACGGCGCGTGGGTGCTCGAGCTCGACAACGGTCAGGCGCGCCGCTACGACGCGCTGCTGGTCGCCAACGGGCATCACTGGAATCCGCGCTGGCCCGAACCGGCCTTTCCCGGCGCCGAGAGCTTCGCGGGCGAGCAGCTGCACGCGCATTCCTACATGGACAACTCGATCTTCGCCGGCAAGCGAGTGGTCGTCCTGGGAATGGGCAACTCGGCGATGGACATCGCGGTCGAGTCCTCCTATGTCGCCGAGCGCACCTACCTGGCGGCGCGCCAGGGCGTGTGGATCGTGCCCAAGTACGTGTTCGGTAGGCCGGTCGACCAGATCCCCAACGACCCGCGCGTCCCCTTCAAGATCCGCCAGCGGATGATGCAGCAGATGCTCAAGAGCTACAGCGGGTCGCCCGAGCGCTACGGCCTGCCCAAGCCCAACCACCGCTTCGGCCAGGCGCATCCGACCGTCTCGGGGCGGATCCTCGATCGCATCCAGCACGGAACGATCGTGCCCAAGCCCAACATCTCCGCGTTCGAGGGCTCGCAGGTGCGCTTCCTCGACGGCAGCGCCGAGGAGGTCGACGTCGTCGTCTATTGCACCGGCTACAAGATCACGTTCCCGTTCTTCGACGATGACCTCATCTCCGCGCCCGACAACCACATCGAGCTGTTCCGGCGCGTGCTGCATCCGGACATCCCCAACGTGTTCTTCATCGGCCTGCTGCAGCCGCTAGGGGCGATCATGCCGCTCGCAGAGGCCCAGGGAGCTTGGGTCGGCGACTACCTGCTCGGCGACTACGCGCCGCCGCCGGCGGCCGCGATGCGCGCGGACATCGAGGCCGACCAGAAGGCCATGCGCGAGCGCTACGTAGCCTCCAAGCGTCACACCATCCAGGTCGACTTCGACGACTACCTCGACGCCCTGGCCCGAGAGCGCCGCGCGGGCGCCGAGCGCGCGCGAGCGAAAGGGTTTCGCCCACCGGCGCAATGCCGACCTTCTGCCGCCATAACCGCTTCATAGAGCGCTGCCCGATCTGCAGCAAGACGCTGCCCGAGAGCCCGCCGAGCGGGCGCTCGGCGCAGCGCGCACGAACCGCGCCGGCGAGGAGCGGCAACGGCGCGCAGCGCCGAAGCGCGCGTGGCGAGAGCGTGCGCGTTCAGCGCGAAGGGCGCGCCGCGGACGACGGCTATCGCGCGGCGCTCGTGCCGGGTCTGCGCGCCTCGGCCGACGCGGGCCGTCTGGTGGAGGAGATCGCGTTCTCCAGCGGACGCCTGCTGGGGCTCGCCGCTGCCCCTCCCGGCATCTATGGAGAGGCCCGCGCGCTCGCAGCCGAGGACAAGGAGCGGGCCACGTGGGCCTGCTTTCTGATCGCCTATCTCTCGCCGCTTGAGGGCGAGGATCCGTTCGCGGGGATCCGTCTCGCCCTGGCGCGCGCCCCCGACCCCGGCCTGCGGGCGGGCGACGCGGGCGCCGCGGGCGACGCGGGCGCCGCGGGCGCGGACGTGCTTCCGGATCTCAGCGACATCCCGCTCGGCCCCCGCACCTCCCATGACCCGGCGCGCGGCGCGGAGACGCTGATCGCCTACCGGCAGTGGGTACAGCGCGGCGGCCGTCAGGGCCCGCCGCTCCCGGGCGCGGCCGGCGCGGCCGGCGCTGCGGCCGGCGGCCCGCAGGCGCTGGCGTTCGCGGGCGATCCCGCATGGAGCCCCGAGCGGCGCTTCGAGCGGCTGTTCGAGCGTCTCGCGCTCCCGGGGTTCGCGCGCACCGGTCGCTATGAGCTGCTCGTCACCCTTGGACGGCTGGGCCTGTACGAGCTGCGCCCGGACTCGCTGCACCTCGGCGGAGCGCCGGGGATCTCGGCGGAGGATCCAACCAGGCTCGCGGCCAAGCGTGTGTTCGGGATCGGCGATCCCCTGCTGCTCGAGCGGCGCGCGGCCGCGCTGGCCGAGGCCGTGTCGGTTCCGGTGGAGGCACTCGACCTCGCGCTCGCCAACTGGGGAGCTCAGCAGCGCGCGACGCTGGGGTTCCCGCCCGATACCCTCGACCCGGATGCATTCGAGCGCGCCGGAGATGCGCTTGGCCTTTGAGCGACGCACGCGGGCTCACCGGCTCGAGCGGGCCGGAGTGGGAGACGCACGAAGATGCCGTCCACACGGCCGCCTACAGTCCCTGCTGTCAGCTGTTCCTCGTCATCCGGGAGTCGCGATGCCACTCTGCTTCATTGAGCCTCAGGATGCGATCCGCGTGATCGCCGAGTCGGTTGGCCGCGAGGCCCGTCGCCAGCTCGTCGGTGAGGTCGTGCGGGCATGGGTCGACGACATTCCAGACCAGGAACTGTCGGTGCACTACGCCAAGGCGATCGCCGATCTCGATGAGGACGACCTGCATCTGCTCGCCGCCTGGCACGCCTCGCTGGAGGTCGGCCAGCCGATCCCCAACACCGAGTTCCTCGTCGGCGTGTTCCCGAGCCTCGGTGAGAACCGGCGGGAGGCCCTGAAGATCGCGGCCGGATTCCGCGGCGAGGAGGCATTCCAGGCGGGTGTCGCCGAGGATCAGGCCCTGGACACCGTGCTTCCCCGCCTCTCGAGGGAACGAGCGATCGAGCTCGCCAACGAGTGCATTCAGCTGTACATGTGGGATCGCCTCGGCTGCGACAACTAGTAGGAGCGCCCAGCAAGACCGCGAGGCACCTGCATTTCGCCGTGCTCGCCGGCTGGCGCGCGGCGGCCGGCTAGACTCCGACCATGGTGGGCGAGGACGAAGTGATGGACGCGCTGTCGAACGTCATCGACCCCGAGCTCGGGCTGGACTTCGTCGAGCTCGGGTTGATCTACGGGGTGGAGATCGACGACGGGCACGTGCGCGTGACCTTCACGCTAACGACGCCCGGCTGCCCGATCGGGCCCCAGGTCAACGAACAGATCGAAGAGTTCGTCGGTGAACTCGAGGGCGTCAAGACGGTCGAGTCGGAGATGGTGTTCACGCCGCCGTGGTCGCCCGAGAGAATGAGCGAGGACGCGAAGTTCGCGCTCGGCTACTGAGGCGGGGGGTGTGCGATGGGGATCGGAAGGCTCGGCAGGACTCTCGCGTTGACCTGGGCGCTCGCCGGATCGGCGGCGGCAGCTGCGGGAGGCCCCGCGCAGGCCGCATCCTGGCGTCTGGACTCCTCGTTCGGCAGGGGCGGCGTCGCCGGACTGCCGCTCAGGGAGGAAGGCATCGCCTCGATCTACCCTCCCGGACCGGGAGACAAGGGCACGCTGCTCGCGCCGGGCCCGCAGGGATCGGTGTTCGTGGGCGGCTACGCGGAGAGCAAAAGGGGGTCGTTCCTCGTCGCGCGAATGTCCGCGCAGGGCAGGCTCGTGACGAGCTTCGGGCGCGGCGGGGTGAGCGTCGTGCCGGCGATCCACTCGACCCCGCAGGAACCGCCACGGATGTTCGCGGTGACGGGAGAGCGGCTGCTGATCGTCGGTCTCGACCGCGCCGGTCATCTCGCGCTCGTGCGCCTGACGGCCGGCGGGCAGGCGGACCGGTCATTCGGCCACGACGGCGTCGCCCAGTACACGCTGCCCGGCGCCCGGGGCCGCCCGCTGCTCGCCGCGGTCGCAATCGAGGCCGACGGCGACATCCTGGCGGCCTACTACCAGCGTGAAGTCCCCCAGCCGGCCAACGAACCGCGGATCGCACCCGGGCTCGGCGAGGGCGCGCTCGCGCTAGTGCGCCTGCTCCCCACGGGCGCGCTCGACCGCTCCTTCGGCGACGGGGGCTTTCTCACGGCGGCCGGCGAGGCGGCGAGCGCGCAGGGCTTCGCCGCCGGCGTGACGATCGCGCCCGACGGCTCGGTGCTGATCGCCTACGAACAGGCGGCCGTCGCTGGCTCCAGCGGCGCGGACGTCCCCGCGGTGCAGGAGCTCGGCCCCGCGGGCACGAACGCGTCCGGCTTCGGGAACGACGGCGTCGCTCTGCTGCCATTCACCCCGATGCTGAGCGGCGAGAGCTCGGTCCTCTTCGGCGGCCTGTTCGCGCTGCCGGGCGGCTCGGTAGAGGTCAGCTTCGGCGGCGCAGGCCAGCTGTTCCGCTACACCCCCACCGGCGCTCTCGACAATGCCTTCGGCGCGTCCGGGCACACCAGCGCGGGCCTGGCCTCCGCGGCACTCGCCCTCGCTCCCGACGGTGAGATCTTCTCGGTCGCCAGCGCGGGCAAGCTAACGGTGGCGGGCACGCTGGCCAGCGGCGCGCCCGACCCGGCGCTCGGCGGAAGCAGGGGCAAGCGCTTCTACGCCGACCTCGCGGGGCGCAGGCCGGGCGAAGAACAGCAGGAGCTGGAACTGCTCGCCGCCGACGACACCCTCGAGATCATCGTCGGTGAAGAGCTCGTTCGCATGACGAACTAGGCCGAGCAGCGCGGCGGGGGGGCCGGGCGCGAGGCTTCGCTAAGCGGGCGCGGCGACGGACTCGCGGGCGAGCGCCACGAGATTGGCAAGTTCAGCGGCGATGTTTTCGCCGATCGCGTCGATGTCGGGCAGCGCGTCGAAGTCGCCCAGCAGCCCGAAGTTCATCTGGCCGTTGTAGGACATGATCGCGATCGCCAGCGCGTGGTTTTCGGGCAGGAAGGCGACGGGTATCGCCTGCAGCATCTCGCGCCCGAGCACGTACAGCGGGAATTGGGGGCCGGGGACGTTGGTGACGATCAGGTTGAACAGGCGGGTGGAGAAGTTCAGCCGCGAGGCCTGTGCGAGGATCGTCGGCGGCGCGAAGTTCTGGGCCCCGGCGATCACCTCCGCGCCGAGGGCCTGCTTTGACTCCTTCAGGCCGTCCATCGCATTGGACACGAAGCGCAGCCGGTTGAGCGGGTCGGCGATGTAGACCGGCAGCGGTCCGCGCATCACCACGATCCGGTTGCCACCCTCTTCACGTTCGTCCTCGCTCCGAACCGACACCGGCACGAGGGCACGCATCTCCACGCCGGCCGTGGGGCGCGCGCGCGAGATCAGGAAGGTGCGCAGGGCACCGGCCACGGTCGCAAGCACGACGTCGTTGACGGTCCCGCCGAAGGCGTTCTTGACGAGCTTGAAGTCATCGAGCTGGCTGGATATGCCGACGAACCGCCGATGTGGCCCGATCGGCACGTTCAGCGGCGTCTCGGGAGCCGGGTTCAGGCCGGCCCAGACGATCTCGCCGACGCCCTCGGCGGCTTCGCGGGCATGGCCCAGGGCGCGATCGGGGTGAGCGAGCGCGTCGATCGCGCCCTCCGCCAGCGCGAGCCCCGCCCGCGCCGCTCCCAGCAGCCCGGCGGCGAGCAGATGCGCGGTCCCCGGTTCGGGATGCGGCTGCCACGGGCGTCCCGAATGCGGTATCTGTGGGGGGTTCGGGGAGAGGTCGAACAGCACGGTCGCCAGGTCCACGCCGGCGATTCCGTCGATCAGGGAGTGGTGGGTCTTGGTGATCAGCGCGAAGCGGTCATCCTCGAGGCCCTCGATCAGCCACATCTCCCACAGCGGCTTGGAGCGGTCGAGCTGTTGGGAGAAGATCCGCGCGGTAAGGTCCTGCAGCTGCCCCCAGCCGCCCGGCGCCGGCAGGGCGGTGTGGCGCACGTGGTACTCGAGGTTGAAGCTCGGATCGTCGATCCACACCGGGCGCCCGCTGTCCAGGGCGGTGTGGGCGAGCTTGTGGCGATAGCGCGGAACGAGGTGCAGACGCATGCGGATCTGCTCGAGGAACTCCTCCATGCTCGGCGGCGGTCCTTCGATGATCGTCAGGCCACCGATGTGCATGTGCGAGACGGGACCCTCCTGATGCAGGAAGGAGGCATCCACTGGAGTCAGCCTGTCGAGGTGGCGTTGGTCCATGACGGCTTAGCCTATCGGGGCGCTCCCTACAATGACAGGGAATGTCCAACACGGTCGAGAAGTTGTTGCTGGCCTCGCCGCGCGGCTACTGCGCGGGCGTGGACCGCGCGGTCCAGACCGTCGAACGGGCGCTCGAGATCCACGGCGCGCCCGTGTACGTGCGCAAGGAGATCGTGCACAACAAGCACGTCGTCGAGCGCCTGCGCGAGCGCGGGGCGATCTTCGTCGACGAGCAGACCGAGGTGCCGGAGGGGGCCGTGTGCGTGTTCTCGGCCCACGGCGTGGCCCCGAGCGTGCGCGACGGGGCCCTCGCGCGCGGCCTGCAGACGATCGATGCCACCTGCCCGCTCGTCACGAAGGTCCATCGCGAGGCTGTCCGCTTCGCCCACGAGGGCTACACGATCGTGCTCGTCGGTCACCACGGCCACGAGGAGGTCGAAGGCACGATGGGCGAGGCTCCCGAGCAGATCGTGCTGGTGCAGTGCGAGGAGGACGTCGACGAGCTCGAGATCGAGGACCCCGAGCACATCGCCTACATCACCCAGACCACGCTCGCGGTCGACGAAACGACCGCGATCATCACTCGTCTGCGCGAGCGCTTTCCGATGATCGTCGGCCCGCGCACCGATGACATCTGCTACGCCACGACAAACCGGCAGGCGGCGGTCAAGCAGATGGCGGGCAGCTGCGATTTGATGCTGGTGATCGGCTCGCGCAACTCCTCCAACTCGTTGCGCCTGGTGGAGGTGGCCCGCGACTGCGGCACCGACGCGCATCTGATCGACAACGCGGGCGAGGTCCAGGAGCAGTGGCTGGAGGGCCGGCGCGTGGTCGGCATCTCCTCCGGGGCCAGCGCACCCGAGAACCTCGTCGGCGAGCTGGTCGACTTCTTCCGTGCGCGGGGCGTCGAGGACATCTCGCAGTTCGACGCCGTACGCGAGGATGTCCGCTTCATGTTGCCGAAGCCGATTCGCGAAGCCGTCGCGGAGGCGCAGCAACCCGACGGCCTGGTCGGGACCGCCTGAGTCCGAGGGATCGGCCGACGGTGCGCTCGGCGCCCGCTCGCCTGGCTGAGTGATGCGCACGCTGATCGTCTCCGACCTGCACCTCGGGAGCAACGCGGGCACGGACCTCCTGCGGCGCAGGGAGCTGCGCAGCGTGCTTCTGGCAGCGGTCGCGGACGTCGACCGCGTCGTGCTGCTCGGCGACGTTCTCGAGCTGCGCCATGGGCCGCTACGGGACGCGATGGCCGTCGCGCGCCCCTTCTTCGAGGAGCTGGGGCGGGCACTCGCCGGAGGAGAGCTGATCGTCACCGCCGGCAACCACGACCACGCGCTCGTGGAACCCTGGCTGGCGCGGCGCGGCGAGGTGGCCGAGCCGCCGCCGCTGCTGCTCGAGCAGCTGCTGGATCCCGCGCAGGCCTCGCCGGCGCTCGCGCGGATCGCCGAGTGGGCCTCCCCGGCCGACGTTCGCGTGGCCTACCCGGGCCTGTGGGTGCGCGCGGACGTCTACGCCACCCACGGGCACTTCCTGGACTGCCACCTGACCGTGCCGACCCTCGAGCGCCTCAGCGTGGCCGCGATGAGCCGCCTGCTCGGACGGCCGGCTGCGAGGTTCGACTGCGTCGACGACTACGAGGCGATGGGAGCCCCCGTGTTCGCCTGGCGGGATGCCGTCGCGCGAGACTCCCCCACGGGTGCCGCCCTCAACGGCATGGCCACGGTCAGCGCCTGGCGTGCCCTCGGCGACGGGGGCGCCCGCGGGCGCCGGCTTGGCACGTTGCGCGGGCGCGCGATGCGCGGCGCGTTTCCACTCGCCGTCGCCGCGCTCAACCGCGCCGGGCTCGGTCCCCTGCGCGCCGATGTCTCCGCCGGAGAGCTCCGTCGTGCCGGCCTGCAGGCGATGGGCGAGGTGGCTGCGAGGCTCGGCCTCGGCGACGCCTACGTCGTCTTCGGCCACACCCATCGAGCCGGGCCGCTGCCCGGCGATCGCGAGCTCGAGTGGCGCGGGCGTTGCGGAGCGCGCCTGGTCAACGCGGGCAGCTGGAGCTACGCGGCGATCTTCCTCACGCCGGCGCCCGGCGAGAGCCCCTACTGGCCGGGCACCTGCGTGCTCGTCGAGGACACCGGCCCGCCCGTTCTCATGCGCCTGCTGCAGGACCGCGCGCACTCGCAGCTGGAACCCGCGCAGAGGCCTGTGACGAGCGAGTAGGCGAGCGCGGCCACGAGCAGCGCGCCGACACCCAGCGCACCGTGGACATTGGCCCGAATGCCGATCGGCTTCGTTCCGCTCACCTTTCCGCTGATGATCGGTGGCGCGACGGTGGCGCTGACGGGCCATCGGCTGTCCGTCGAGGCGCCTCCGTTCCAATGCTCAGGTTTGCGGAAGCAGCTGCCGACGTCTAAGGCAGGCCCGCTGCCCATTGATCGACCCCAGGAGCTAGCCGATGTCTCGCCTCGATCGTAAGACGTTCGCCAAGGAGCTCGAGCGGCTGCAGCGCGAGCTCGTGATCCAGCAGCACTACATCCGTGAGACCGGCCAGCGCGTGGTGGTGATCTTCGAGGGCAGGGACGCGGCGGGGAAGGGCGGTGTGATCAAGCGGATCAACGAGCGCCTCAATCCGCGGTGGTGCCGCACCGTGGCACTGACCGCGCCGACCGAGCGGGAGAAGACGCAGTGGTACTTCCAGCGCTACTCGACGCATCTCCCCGCCGCCGGGGAGATGGTGATGTTCGATCGCAGCTGGTACAACCGCGCCGGCGTCGAGCGGGTCATGGGGTTCTGCACGGACGCGCAGTACCAGGAGTTCATGCGCTCGTGCCCGGAGTTCGAGCGGATGCTCGTGCGCTCGGGGATCATCCTGGTGAAGTACTGGTTCTCGGTCAGCGACGAGGAGCAGGAGCGCCGCTTCCAGGCTCGGGTCGAGGACCCGATGCGCCGCTGGAAGCTCAGTCCGATGGACCTCCACTCGCGCGAGCGCTGGAGCGAGTACTCGCGGGCCAAGGACGAGATGTTTCGCTACACGGACATCAAGCAGGCGCCTTGGTACGTGGTCGATGCTGACGACAAGCGCCAGGCGCGGCTGAATTGCATCAGCCACCTGCTGTCGCTGATTCCCTACGAGGACCTCACTCCGCAGCCGATCCAGCTGCCGGAGCGCCGAGACGACATCGCCTACATACGGCCGCCGCTCAGTGACCAGACGTTCGTGCCAGACGTCTATTGAGCGGCGTGGCCGCGGACGAGGTTCAAAGGCTGTTAGTTGTGGCCGAAGCGGACGTCGGGCAGAATGCGCCGGGCCCAAGCGGGCAGGTACCAGGCTCTCGCCCCCATCACCCTCAGCAGCACCGGGAGCAGCAGCAGGCGGATCAGGAACGCGTCGAGCAGCACGGCGACCCCGAGGATGATTCCCATCTCCTTCGGCGGCAGTGGCCCCGACAGTGCGAATGTGAAGAACACGGCGACCATCACCGCGGCGGCGGCGAAGATCACTCGTCCGGAGTGCGCGATGCCGCCGACCATCGCCTCGCGGGCGTCGTGGGTCTGGTCCCAATGCTCCTTGGCGCTGGAGAGCAGGAACATGGTGTAGTCCATCGATATCGCGAAGATCATCGCGAAGAAGAACACCGGCCCCCACGCGTCGAGGAAGCCTTGCGGCTGGAAGCCGAGCAGCGAGTGCAGGTCGCCGTCCTGGAAGATCCACTTCGAGACACCGAAGGCGGCGCCGGTAGCCAGCAGATTGGTGAGGACTCCCGCGGCGGCGATCAGCGGTGCCTGCAGCGCGAACAGCAGCAGCAGGAAGCCGAGCGCTATCACAACGCCGATGACGAGCCAGGTCTTTTCCTTGAGCAGACCCTGAAGGTCGTGGTTTTCGGCTACCGCGCCACCGAGGATCGTGCCTGCCGGAAGCTCACCGCGTAGCCGGTCGATGGTGCTTCCCACTGCGGGGTTTGACGGGTCCTGCCGGGGGATCGCGGTCACAATAGCCAGGCCGCCTGCGCCCTGCTGTGTTGGCATAACCCTCGCGATGCCGGGGTCGGCCGCGGCCAGCCGGGCGACAGCGGGCGCCTGTGCGGCCTTGGTCACGATCTGCAGCGGGCCGGTGGCCCCCGGGCCCATGGCGGCCTGCACCTGGTAGTAGCCGACGCGCGAGGAGTCGCTTTCGGGCACGACCTTGATCGAGGGCATCGAGGTCTTCAGCTGCGTGACCGGGAACGCGAGCACGAGCAGGATCGCCAGGGCGGGGAGCCCGTAGAGAGCGGGATGCCGCCACAGGCGTTCGCCCCAGCGGGCGAAGGCGGGCGAGCGGTGCTCACCAGAATGGGCCCACGGCAGGGAGAGTCTGTCGACAGCGGTGCCGATCCTTCCGAGCACGGCGGGCAGCAGCGTGAGCGTGGCCGCCAGCACGAAGATGACCGCGAGCATGATCCCGAGGCTCATGCTCCGGAACGCCGGGCTTGGCACGAGCATCACCGCCGTCAGGGAGACGAGCACCGTGACCCCGCTGAACAGGACCGCCTTGCCGGCGGTGTCCATCGTGACCGCAGCCGCATCCACAGGATCCAGCTGCGATCCGAACAGAGCCCCCCGGAAGCGGTAGACGATGAACAGCGCGTAGTCGATGCCGAGCGCCAGCGCGAACATCAGCGCGAAGTTCATCGCCCAGATCGAGATCGGCGTCACCAGGGTGCCCAGGTAGAGCAGGCCTGCCGCCGACAGCAGGCCGACCATCGTCAGCATCAGTGGCAGCCCCGCCGCGACCAGCGACCCGAACGCGAGCAGCATGATGCCGAGCGTCACCGGCCAGGAGATGACCTCCGATTTGAGCATCGCCGAGCGATTGGCCGCGTTGAAGTCCGACCACATCCCCGGCGCGCCCGTGAGGTTCACGACCGCGGTGCTCGTCGACAGCGCGTGCAGTTTCGTCTTCAGCTTGTCCGCCGCCGCCACCATTTCGTTCGGGTCCCGGGCGGCGCCGCCCTGCACGATCGCTGTGTGGCCGTCCTGGGAGATCGAAAGGCCCGGCGTCGGGGACACGACTGTCTTCACGGCGGAGTTCGAGCGCAGCGTCCGTTCCACGTTGGCGACCACGGCCTTGAATCCCGTGTCCGACGTCGTTTCGCGCGGCGAGTACACGACGGCCATCAGGCCGTAGCTGCCGAGCCCGGCGAAGTCGCCTTCGACGAGCTTACGTGCCTGCGCCGACTGCGAGCCGCTCGCTTCCCAGCCTGCGCCCGAGAGCGCCGTCTCGACTTTGGGGGCGAAGAAGCCCAACACCACGGCGATCACCAGCCAGGCGCCGAGCACCGCTCGGAAGTGGCCGGCCATCCACCGTCCGAGGCGACCAATCGGCCCGACCTCCGGGATGTGCTTGGCCTGCGGGCTGGGAGCCGCCGCGGGCAGCGGCACTGTGGTGGCGTTCATGAACTTGCCTCCTGGCGGGGGTAGAGGACGGAGTGAAGCGAGAAGACGCGGCGCAGCACGAGCGAAGCCGGACAGTCGCCCGCTGCGACATACAGCCACTGGCTGATGCCGACGAATGCCGTCAGCAGCAGAAACCACGGGGAGAGCAGAGCCGCGAGCGCAGCGCTGAGAAGCGTCATGGTGCCCGCCATGGCGAACAGCACGCGCTCCAACGGCCAGCTGGTTGACGCAGCTGCGTGTTCCTGCGAGGTCGGGTGCTCACACGAGACAGAGCTCATCGGTTCAGTCCTCCTCGTAGTGCGGCTTCGAGATCATCCAGCTGGCGGCGCATTCCGCCGCACACCTGCTCGCAGAGGCCGAAGACACCCTCGTCCGCGATTGCGTATAAGGAGAAGTTGCCGTCCTTGCGCTTGCTGACCAGGCCGGCGCGGAGCAGGACGCCGAGGTGCTTGGAGACGTTCTGCTGCGAGGCGCCGGTCGCATGCTGAAGCTCTCCGACAGTTGCGGGCGCCTCGCGAAGAGCGTCGAGCAGGCGGATGCGCATCGGCTCGCCGAGAACCCGGAAGCGCTCTGCGATCAGCTCTACGAGAGCCAGCGGCGGGTCATGCGAATTGGTCGCGCTCTCCATGCCGGGAGCATAGCACAACTATATCGTTGTGTGCCGTAGTAGTTGTTCCTACGATCCCCGCTCCGGCCGCCTTCCTCCCGCCAGGCCCACTACCGACTCGCGTGCGTCGAGCCGTCGCTCTGCGGCCCGTGGGCGGCGAGCCCTTGGTGCGACCCGACGGAGTACCTGCTGTCGTGGCGAGGCTTAGGGTGTGCCCTGCACGAGGGCCGCCAGCTCGACAAGCTGCAGCTGCAGGCCGCCGCATACCTGCTCGCAGAGCTCATAGACGCCCTTGTCGGCGATGCTGTAGAGGGAGCTGTTGCCCTGCTTGCGCCGCGCCACGATGCCTGCCTGGAGAAGCACTCCGAGGTGCTTGGAGGCGTTCTGCTGGCTTGTGCCAAGGGCGTCGGTGATCTCGGTGACACTGAGCTCGTCGTCGCGCAGCAGGTCGAGAATGCGGATCCGCGTCGGGTCTCCGATCACGCGAAAACGCGCCGCGATCATCTCGGCCAGATCGCCGGGTATGGGGCTGGGGAGTGTCATGGACATGTCCTCGCGTCTCTCGAATGGATCTCAGCGGGAGGAGCAGCTGTTGCCGCCCCGTCTCCAGCTCGGGGTCGAACGGCTGGGCACCCGCATTGGCGGCGATATTGAGCACGCGCCGGGGATCGAGTGCTCGGGCGATATCGAAATGGTCATAGGAGCTTCCCTTCTCGCCGTAGCCGACGCCGGCAGGAGACGGATGCACTGCCACCCCAGCTTACAGCCCTGTAGTTGTGCATTCGCACTGACGTGACCCAGATCTATCTCTGAGCCACGGCGTGCCCGCTGTCAGGCTAACTCGGGCCTTCGGAGCGGTGGCTGCGCCTGATGATCTCGATCATCTTCAGGTTGATCACTGCGAACCGCCACATCTGCCACGGCAGGAACGTGCGCAGAAACACCGTGAAGCGCGTCGGCTTCGTGACGTAGTTGATCTTCTCGGCGTCCATCCGGCTACTCCGGGATTCGGCGCCAGCCGGGGCGCAGGCGCGCCTTGTACAGGAACAGGTGGTGCAGCAGGATCTTGATCCAGTGACCGGCGAGCCCGATCTCGCCGAACGTGCGGTCCTGATCACGACCGTAGTCCGGGTAGCGCTCGAAGTCAGGCACGATCGGATACACGGTCATCGACGCCGCGGTCCCAGTGAACGGGTTGGCGCCCGCGGAGGCGACGCAGGCGGCGCCCATGTCGGCCATCGAGGCCGTGTGCGTCGGCCCCGTGGCACCGCCGATCATGTCGACGACGCTGTGCGCGACCGCCTTGGCGATCATCGCTGAGGGCATCCCGGTACGCGGCGGCGCCGGAGCGATCACCGTGCCGTTCGGACTCTTATGCGGGACCGAGATCGCGTGCGGCGGCGCAAAAGCTATGCCGGCCGCAAAGATGTTCCCGTAGTCCGGCGACTGATAGGTCCGGGGCCAGTCGGCCGCCCGCCATTGCTCATAGGGCTTCGGCTCGTAGTCGGCGTCGACGCGCATGAACTCGTTCGGCATGAACATGCGCTCGGTGATCTCAGCGCCGTCGCGGTCGAGCGCCTTCAGGCCGACACCCGAGAAGGGCGGCAGCAGCATCGCGAAGTCGAATGGCTGCTCGCCCTCGCTGCCGTCGAGGGTCTCGTAGAGAACCCGGCCGGGCTCGACCTTGCTCACGTGTGCGCGGGTGATCCAGTCGATGCCCCGCTCCGCGAACAGGGACGCGTTGAAGATGCTGCTCGGGGTGACATACCCGGCCCGCTTGAGGTGCATACCCCCCATGCCGAAGTCCCCGAGCTCGTACTCGTTCGTGATCCAGGTGATGTCCGCTCTGTCGCGGACGCCGCGATGGCGCAGCTCGAACTCCAGGTTGACGATGTACTCGAACGCCGCGCCCTCGCACGTGCAGGTGCCGTGGCCCACGCCAACCAGAAAGCGCCTCCGCTCGCCTTTCTTCATCCGCTCGACCTCTTCGGCGAGCGCAGCGGCGGCCTGCGCGGCGTGCTGTGGCAGGCAGACCGACAGGCTGTGGCCGCCGTCGGGGCCGAGACCCTCTGTCCTGTCGAAGCGCAGCGCCGGGCCGGTCGCGTTGATGAGGAAGTCGTACGGCACCTTCGACGTCCTCCCGTCAACAAACTCGGCGGTCACGTAGGGAGTCGTGCCGTCCTGGTCCCCGTCCGGATGGATCTCGCTGGCTGCCGCCTGCACGAACTCGATCCCCGCCCGTTCATACACAGGCGCGAGCGGGAAGGTCACCTGCGATGGCTTCATCAGCCCGACGCCCACCCAGATGTTCGACGGGACCCAGTTGTAGTCGGGCCTCGGCGAGACCACCGTCACGTCATGGCCGCGACCCAGCCAGCTGCGCGCAAACGCGGCCGCCGTGTGCCCTGCGATGCCCGCACCAAGCACCACGACGCGGCTCATCGCAACTACCGCCCCCCGCCGGCGACCGGGGCGACTGCCGGGCCGAGTGACCCGCTGGCATCTCGCTCTGAACTGACCCGGATCCGCACCATGCGTAGGAGTCTAGGCACGTAGAACCAGAGCATCATTCGGGAAGACTACGGTCTGGCTTGCGGTGGTTTGCCGTTTGTCATCTCCATCACGCCCTGCCGCTCTGGCCGGGGTCGACTGCGGCCGACGTGCGGACACGAGCGCGCGCTGGGTGTCGCGGTCAGCGATGGCCGTTAACATCCCCATCGCTCCTACGCAGGCTACAGTCAGATCGTGGGCACCGCGAACACGTTCCGGCCAGAGCCAATCGCGCCGCAGCCAAGCGCCGCAGGCGCGGCCGTGTCCGCGGAGTCCGATAACGGCGCGATCCGCTGCACACCCGTCAGGTTCTCCTCGGTGGGGGAAGCAGCGCGCGACGCGTTGGGCCTCCTGGTCCGCGGGCCACATGTGGCTCGGGCATATGCCGGCGGGCTCGACGGCCGGCTACGCGAGCGAGTCATGGTCGCCGTCAGCCAGGCCAACCAATGCAGCGACTGTCTGCGCGTTCACCGCCGCTGGGCGCTCCGCGCCGGCGTCTCGGAGTCTGAACTCGATGCACTACGAGCTGGCGAGCTTGATCACCTCAACCCGCGCAGTCGGGCCGCCGTGTCCTACGCCGTGGACCTGGCACAGAGACGCTTCGCCGGGTCCGTGTCCGCCGAGACCGGCGGGTCCGCACGAGAGCATCTGAGCGCCAGCGAGCTCGAGCAGGTCGAGGCGATCGCCCGCGCAATGGCTTTCGCGAACCTGACCATGAACACACTGGCGGCGCCTCGACGATGGCGAGCCAGCGGCGAGCAGAGGACATGAGCGTCGCGCGCACCCAGGCACAGGCGATCACCGACCCTGAGAGGGCTTTCCGGAGCGAGCACCCCGATTACGCTGACACGGCCGTGCTCGACGAGCTTCGCCGCACCGACTTCGCGCGTCTGGACCGCACAGGCCACGTCTACCTCGACTACACGGGCGGCGGGCTCTACGCAGACTCACAGCTGGTCGAGCACATGAGCTTGCTCCGCGAGAACGTCTACGGAAACCCCCACTCGATCAACCCGACATCTGCCGCGAGCACCGTGCTGCTCGAACGCGCCCGGTCCCGTGTTCTGGAGTTCTTCAGAGCTTCCTCCGACGAGTACGAGGTGATCTTCACGCCCAACGCAACGGGCGCGCTGCGGCTCGTCGGTGAGGCCTACCCCTTCCGGATCGGCGACAGATTTCTGCTCACATTCGACAACCACAACTCGGTAAACGGCATTCGCGAGTTCGCGAGAGCCCGCGGCGCCGAGACGACCTACGTCCCCAGCGTCGCACCAGAACTGAGGGTGGACGAGAGTCTGCTTCCGCGCTACCTGACCGACACTATCGGCGATCACCACAACCTCTTCGCCTATCCCGCGCAGTCAAACTTCTCCGGCGTCCAACACCCACTGGAATGGATCGATCAGGCTCACACCCACGGATGGGACGTACTTCTCGACGCGGCCGCATACGTGCCAGCCAACAGGCTCGACCTCGGCCGGTGGCATCCAGACTTCATCGCGGCTTCCTTCTACAAGATGTTCGGGTGGCCGACAGGCGTGGGCTGCCTGCTCGCCCGCCGAGATGCGCTGGCCAAGCTCGAGCGGCCATGGTTCTCCGGCGGGACCATCGTCGCGGCCTTCGTTCAGCGCGAGTACTACCAGTCCGCTCCTGGCGCGGCGCACTTCGAGGACGGAACGGTCAACTACCTGAACCTCCCAGCCGTCCACATCGGCCTCGATCTTCTCGACCGCGTCGGACTCGAGACCATCCACGCACGCGTGAGAGACCTCGGCGCCTGGCTCCTCAACGCACTCGGCGCGCTCCGACACTCAGACGGCTCGCCTGCATGCACGATCTACGGCCCGCGGTCCTCGCAGCGCAGAGGCGCAACGATCGCTTTCAACTTCCTGCACCCCGACGGCCGCATAGTCGATGAGCGCTACGTAGACCGCGTCGCGACACGGCACAACGTCTCGCTGCGCACAGGATGTTTCTGCAACCCGGGCGCAGGCGAGCTCGCCTTCACGATCTCGCGGGAGACACTCGTGGGCGGGGAGTTCGGCGACGGAATGGTGCTCGACGACTACGTCCGGGCCATCGGGCTGCCATCCGGCGGCGCCATCCGCGCATCGCTTGGCCTCGCCACCAACTTTCGCGACATGGACCGCTTCATGCGCTTTGCCGCCCAGTTTGTCGACCTATACGACGTTCCGGCGGATCTTCCGCCACGCGTCGCCTGCTGACCGAGAGACGCATTCAACCGCCCGGGCGCGGCCAGTCAGTAGGGACAAGCCGACGGGGCGCAATCCTTTAGAACCCTCCTGGGCGAACCCGTGCGGTGGTCGTCCGTCAAGGCAACGCTCGCCAGCAACCTCAAGGGCCCGGCCCCCAGATTCGTCCGGGGAGCTCGCGGACGCTACGGCGCCCCCTCCTCTGCACAGACGAGCGTGAGCCACCGGCGACGGGTGAGACGCCCGCTTCGCCGCGATAGGAGGCGTCTCGTGCATGTCCGCCGAGACTGCTGCTCCTCGTCCGGACCAGCTGTCTAAAGGGCATCCGCCGAGACGCTCGCTCTTGGCCGAAAGCGCAACGCACGGCAGATCCACGAGGGCGGTTCCGTGTGGGCAATAATCCATCGATGTCCGCCAACGTTGACCTCGTGCGCTCGATCTACGCGGCGTGGGAACACGGCGACTACGGCTTTACGGAGTGGGCGCATCCCGAGATCGAGTTGGTGGCTGCCAGCGACGGACCCGACCCCGGCTGCTGGACGGGCCAGGCTGAGATAGCGCAGGCTTGGCGCGACTACCTGAGGGTCTGGGAGGACCACCGCTCCGAGGCGGAGGAGTACCGCGAGATCGACAACGAGCGCATTCTCGTGTTGATAACCGTCACCGGGCGCGGCAAGACCAGCGGCGTGGACCTGGGGCAGATGCAGGCGCAGGGTGCGAACCTGTTCCGCATCCAAGGAGGCCAGGTGACGCGGCTCGTCCTCTACACCGACGGCGACCGTGCCCTCGCCGACCTCGGCCTCACACCGGAGGAGCCGCATGACCCCCGCTGAGAAGCTCGCACTCGCGCAACGCTCGTACGCCGCGTTCGGCAGGCTGGATAGCGAGGCGCTGATCCCGCTTTACCACCCTGAGTGCGAATGGCGCATGGGGTCGATGGGCGCAGCCTTCGGAACGGAAGCGTTTCGCCGCCATAACGGGCTTCGTGAGCTCGTCGCCGGGATCTCAGAGGGGACGGACAGCTTTGAAGCTGTCATCGACGGGGCGCGGATCACCAGCGAAGGGATCTTGCAGTTGTTCGGCCACAACAATGCTCGATCAAGCGTCAACCACATCGAGGTTTCGAGGAGCTTCTGGCAGGAGATCGAGTTCCGCGACGGCCTCATCCTGACCGTTGTGCCCTTCGACGAGCCGCCCCCCGGCTGGGACGAAGCGACGCCCCTGGACCTCGGCCTCACACCGGACACCGGCACCTGACTCCTACTTGGTCAGTCCAGCCGCCCGCAACGCCTCGCCGTGATCGAGATAGGTTCGGACGCGCGACATCTTGCCGTTGAGAAACTCGAAGATCGTCCCGGTCGGCGAATCGATCCACGCGCGGCTGCCCCGTCCGCGTCCCTCTATCCGACCGAGCATGACCACGCGGTCGTCCAGATCACGGAACTCCTCGGCAAGCACTCGGTACTCCTCCCAGGCGTGACCGATGTCCACTAGGTATTTCTCGATGCCCGTCGCGGCCTCGGTAGCCGCCGCGCTCGACAGCCCCGGCCATCGCTGGGAACCACTCGAAGTCCGATGCAGCGAGCGCAAGAAACCCTCAACATCGCGCCGGTTGAAGGCATCTACGACTTTGTTGGCGACCTCCACGTTCTCCTGCGACATCGCCTACCTCCGTTCCTCGGCAAGGCGTTCGGCGGCAGCATGGGCCTCGTCGATGTCGAGGTAGGTCGTTGCGTGCGTGACCATGCCCTGTTCCCACACGCCGATCAAAGCTTCTTGCCGTTGCATGTAACCACCGCTGCTGCTGCTGCTGCCAGCCGGGCGGGCTCTTTGGTTGACCACGGTCAAGGTGACGCCGTTGCCGAGATCGAGAATCTCCTCAAGCTCGAACTCAAGCTCGTCAAAAGCGCCGAGCCACTCCGCCAAGCGTTCGCGTATCGCCGCCGAACCGTCGAGGGTGACCAGCGTCGTCTCCCACACGGCGTCCGGCGCGTAGAACTGCATCAGCGCGTCGACGTCGCCACTGCTGGCGGCATCAAACAGCTGGCGCGTCAGCGCCACCAGGTCGGGGGTCGTGGACTCGTCAGCCATCGCCCCGTTCCTCCGCGAGGCGTTCGGCGGCAGCACGGGCCTCGTCGATGTCGAGATAGGACATCTGCCGCACAATCCTGGCTTGGACCCACACACCGACAGATGCGTAGCGCATCTGAACGTGACCACCGTGACGACTGCTGCCAACTGGACGACCGCTGAGACGGATCACGGCGAACGTCACGCCGCTGCCCAGGTTGAGGATTTCCTCAGCCTCGACCTCAAACTCATCGAAAGCGCCGATCATGGCTTCATAACCTCCACGAATCGCCGCGACACCCTGGTAAATGCTGCCCAGCCCCGCCGTCTCCCAGACTGCATCAAGGCCGAAGACGCTCATCGCCGCATCAAGGTCATGGCGATTCGCAGCATCAAACGCCTGCCGCGAAAGCTCTACCAGGTCGGGGGTCGTGGACTCCTCGGGCATCGTGCGTTGAGTATCCCCGACCGCTGCTTTCGGCAGCCAAGCGAGCGCGCGGGGAGCCTGGCTCAGTGCTGTCGCTCAGGACGAGGTGCGACAGCCCGCGTCGCGCCCGCCCAGACTGCCGCTTCGCCATGGTGAGGAGGCGTCTGCCGAGCCTCAGTCCGCGCTATCGAGATTCGTCCGCAGCGGGCGCGGCGAGTGTGGCTGTTGGGACGACTGCCTTGTCACCGAAGCAGTCGTCGCCGGACACCGGGACCTGACCGCTACTCGGCTAGGCCCGCCGCGCGCAACGCGTCGTCCATCGTCAGGTACTCGCGGCCTCGCACGATCCTGCCGTCGCGGATCGTGTACACGACTGGAACCCGGATCTCAGTCGGGACGCCGCTGGCGCGCGCGGTTCCGGCTAGGTGTGATACGGCGATCACGCGACCGGGGCCCGCGTCGGTGATGTCCTCGAAGGCGAGCGTGAGGTCGGGAAACATCTCGTACCAGTCGGCAACGTAGGCGCGCATCGCGTCACGACCGATGATCGGACCGTGATCATCCGGGGCACCCTCGATGGCGCGGTGGTCGATGTCCTCCGCCCACACGTTCTCATACCAGAATCCGAGAGAGTCCTCGGCGACGGCCACCTGTTCGGACCACGACTGGAAAAGCTGCACGTCGGCCTCGCTCATGGTGGTCAGCCTACACCCCGAGCGCTTCAGCATTCAGGCGCGATACTTCCCCAGGTTCCGGTCACCGGCGCTTGCGCTCTTGGCGGAAGCGGGAACCGATAGCGGGACTTGCTACCTCTGGCGGCGCCGGGCTGCGGTGAGCGCTAATCCGGTGAAGCCAACGCTTGTCGTGACGAACGATGCTCCGACCGCCGCGCGGTACAGCTCGCGCTGCTCGATCTCGGGGTCGAAGGCGAGCGGAAGGAAAGACATCGCGTTCGACCAGGCCCCGATGCCGAGCGGCCACTTGACCCACCAGGGAAGATCCGGCACCGCTGTGCCCGCCATGGCTGTCAGGCCGCCGAGTGCGATCAGGTCCAGATGCCACTGGCGAACGCGTGCACCTGACTTGATCCCCAGCGCGCGAGCCTTGTCAGGGTCGGTCTTAACGAGCGTGTACAACCAGCCCGTTAGCGCGCCTGTCGCAAGCTCCACGAGTCCGCTCACGACGAGAGGATCGACTCCGCCCTGAGTTCGGCCCGGCGACCGGGCGCTGCGTACCATGCCGACAGCCTCGCAGATCGGTCAAAGCTTCAGGACGCTGAGGTTTGCACCATCCCGCGGAAGCTCTACTCAAGCTCGCGTCCGCCTTGCTTCCTAAAGCAGGCGTGCTAGTACACGTTCGGCCGGCTCCTGCTCCGGACGATCAGCAGCAGCGCCCGGCGGCACTCCGCTGGCGACTGCTTCGTCCCCGATTGCGAGCGCGTCCGCGTCAACGGCGGCGCCGCTCCCAGGGTTCTGCAAGGCCGCCACGTGGGCGCGAGGCGAACCCACTGCTTTCGCCCCCGCGGGGGTATTCGTGCCGAACCCGCCCGGAGACCCGGAAAGCGCGGACAGGAGGGAAGTCATCCGGCGGCGCCGCAATGGCGCCAGCCGATTGACCCGCCCGTGGCGATTTCCGGGACTCGCGGTGGGTCGGCGTGCGGACTTGCTTTCAGCTGCTCGCGGAGCTCACGACAACGGCGAATCCCGCGTCGCCATCCCAGGTGCCGGCATCGCCGCCTGTGGCGACCAGCACGCGCTCGCAATCAGCAGAGAAGCAGTAGTCAGCGGGCGACGGCGGCCTCTTCTGCTTCGTGGTGAGTGCGGTGGTCACTGCCGCCGCTGGACCATCACGAATCGACCGTCTCGTGCCGAGCCGCCGATGCCGGGGGTCTGCCGTGCGACGATGGCCTGATGGTCACCCTCGATAAGACCCGCCTGCCGGCGAAGGCCGAGCACTGGGACACGTTGACGCTTGCCTCGGCCGCGGTGCTGTCGGGGGAGGATGTACTCGGAAGCCTGGGGAGCACCGCCGCAGGCCTGTCGCGTGAGGAGGCCTTGGCGCGGCTGGTCAAGGTCGGGCCGAACGCGTTGCGCAGCCACGGCGCGCGCCCGTTCGCGGTGCTGGCGCGTCAACTACGCAATCCGCTGTTGATCCTGCTCGTGGCCGCGGCGCTGCTCTCGTTCGCCGTGGGTGAACATGTCAGCGCGCTGATCATCCTCTTGATCATCGGCATGAGCGTCGGGTTGGGGTTCTTCAATGAGTATCGCTCGGAGCTGGCGGTCGAGGCGTTGCACTCCAAGTTGCGCCACACCGCGCTGGCCGTGCGCGACGGCGAGCCGGTGGCGGTCGACGTCACCGAGCTCGTGCCGGGCGACGTCGTGCGACTCGCTGTCGGCGACGTCGTGCCGGCGGACGTGCGGCTGCTGAACGCCGATGGTCTGGAGTGCGACGAGGCGGTGCTCACCGGCGAGTCCCTGCCGGCGGAGAAGCGTAGCGATCCCATTACGGCACACGAGTCCTCTCTGGACCTCGCGTCGTGCGCGTTCATGGGTACCGTCGTGCGTGAGGGGAGCGGGCTGGGCGTCGTCGTTTGCACCGGCGGCCGGACGGAGTTTGGCGCGATCGCCTTGCAGCTTGGAGAACGACAGCCGCAGACCGCCTTCCAGCTTGGTCTGCGCGACTTCTCGCTGCTGCTCGTCCGGGTGACCGCTGTGCTGGCGGGCTCGATCCTTGTCATCAACGTCGTGCTCGGCCGCTCGCTTCTGGGGTCGGTGCTCTTTGCTCTGGCGATCGCGGTCGGCCTGACTCCTCAGCTGCTGCCAGCGATCGTTACGATCAGCCTCTCGACTGGGGCCAAGCGCTTGGCCGAACACTCGGTCGTGGTCAAGCGACTGGTGAGCATCGAGGACCTCGGCAATATCGTGGTCCTGTTCACCGACAAGACCGGCACCCTGACCGAGGGCAGCATCACGTTTGCTGCCGCTCTGGACGCAGGCGGCCAGCCGTCGGACGCAGTCCTTCGCGCCGGGCTGCTCTGCAACGACGCGACGTTCTCCGACGGACGCGCGATCGGCGGTAACCAGCTCGACCAAGCGCTCTGGCAGGCGCCGGGCGCTCGCGATGCTGGCGCCGATGATAGTCGGCGCGTCGCCGAGCTCCCCTTCGACTACCAGCGCCGCCTGGCGTCGGTCCTCGTTCAAGGCGCCGGAGAGGAGCAGCAGATCGTCGTCAAGGGCGCACCAGAGACCGTGCTCGCCCGCTGCCCGAAGGTCCCGCCACAGGCGCAGGCGGTGCTCGACAGCCAGTTCGCCGCCGGCAGCCGCGTGATCGCCGTCGCAACGCGCTCCGCCGAGGGTCGCACGACCCTAAACGCCGACGACGAGCGCGAACTGGATCTCGCGGGCTTCCTCACCTTCGTCGATCGCCCGAAGGCCGACGCACACGAGGCGCTCGACCAGCTCAAGCAGCTCGACGTGCAGGTGAAGATCATCACCGGCGACAACGACCGCGTCGCGCAGAAGGTCTGCACCGACATCGGCCTGGCTGTGGACGGGACACTAACCGGCGCCCAGCTCGATCAACTCGACGACGCTCAGCTCGCAGCCGCGCTGCCAAAGACGACGATCTTCGCGCGGGTGACCCCGGAGCAGAAGTCAAGGATCATCAAGGCCCAGCGCGCCCTAGGCGCGACGGTCGGATTCCTAGGCGACGGCGTCAACGACGCGGTCGCCCTCCACGACGCCGACGTGGGCATCTCAGTGCAGACCGCTACGGATGTGGCCAAGGACGCCGCCGACATCGTGCTGCTCGACAAGGACCTCGGGGTCCTCGCGGGCGGGATAGTCGAGGGCCGGCGCATCTTCGCCAACACGATCAAGTACATCCTCATGGGCACCTCCTCGAACTTCGGGAACATGTTCAGCATGGCCGGCGCCTCGCTGATCCTGAGCTTCCTACCGATGCTCCCGACGCAGATCCTGCTCAACAACCTGCTCTACGACACCAGCGAGATGACGATCCCCACCGACAACGTCGACGCGGAGCAGCTCCAGCGTCCGGCGCACTGGGACACCAGCTTCATCCGCCGCTTCATGACCCTCTTCGGCCCGATCAGCTCGATCTTCGACTTCGCCACCTTCGGGATCATGATCTGGGTCTTCAACGCCCACGCACCGCTGTTCCGATCCGGCTGGTTCGTCGAGTCGCTCGCGACCCAGAGCCTTGTCATCTTCGCCATCCGCACCCGCCGCATCCCGTTCTTCCGCAGCAGACCAAGCACCCCCCTCATCGCTGCCACCCTCGTCTGCGTGACGATCGGCGTCCTGCTGCCCTACTCCCCACTCGCCCACGTCCTCGGCTTTACGGCGCTGCCCCCCGGCTTCCTGGCCGTCCTCGTGGTGATGATCCCCATATACCTGCTACTCGTCGAACTCGGCAAGCGGCACTTCTACCGCGCCCCCCCGGAAGGCGCCCCGCTCGCCCAGCCACGTCCGGAACCCGAGAAACGGATCCATCATCGCGCCTCGCGCTGGAGCATCCGCGGGCGCCCGCGCCGTCCTATTCCAGCTCACAACTCTTAAGTCTCGACCAGGGATCGGGTCACCTACTGGCCGGGCTTGCCATAGCCGCGTGGCAATCTCCAGGCCGCCGCTGCGCCGCGTCCGCTGGCTCCACCGGGACAAACAAGCAGGGCCACCGACGCGCGCGCTGCCGCTTACGCGTGACAGCGACTGTCCGAGCAAGGGCGCTAACGCTCGCGTGGGTCGACCAGCAGCAGCGCCCGGCGGCACTCCGCTGGCTACTGCTTCGTCCCCGATCGCGAGCGTGTCCGCGTCAACGGCGGCGCCGCCCCCGCGGTGCTGCAACGCCGTCCGCGTGGGCACGAGGCGAACCCCCTGCTTTCGCCGCGCAAGGGAATTCGTGCCGAATCCGAGCGGAAACCCGCTTCGCGCGGAAAGCAGGCGCGCTCCACGTGGCCAGCGAGGCGCCCGACTTGGACGAACACCGGCCGTCCGTGGCCCGATGCGCCGGACGCTCGCTTCGCCGTGGCGAAGGAGGCGTCGTTAGAGAGTCGCCCGAGAATGCTCGTCGTCCGCAGCGGTCGTCTTCCGCGGCTACGACTGGAGGCGTATCCGGCGATAATCGCCCGATGCCACGCGAGAGCCCAGGCGTAGCGCTCGTGCTCGCGGGCGGGGGCGCCCGCGGCGCGTATGAGATCGGGGCCCTGTCGGTGCTCCTGCCCGCGCTCGAGCAGCGGGGCGAGCGCCCGCAGGTGATCATCGGGACGAGCGTCGGCGCGATCAACGCGGCGTTCCTCGCGGCGACGGCGGGCGACCCCGTGGAAGAGTCGCTTGAGCAGGCGCGCACTCTGTGGGAGCAGCTGGGGTGGGACGACGTGCTTCGTCCGCTGCTCTCGCCGGCCGAGCTCGCGCGGTTGGGTGCTCTAGTGATCCCTGGAGCGCGCGTGTGGGGACTGCTGGATCCGGCGCCGCTGGCGAAGACGCTGAGCGACCGCGTGCCGCTGCGGCGGATCCGTGCGAACGTCGCCAACGGGACGTTGACGGCGGCGGCGGTGGTGGCGACGTCCGTGGAGGGCTCGACGAGCGTGGTCTTCCACGACGGCGGCGGACGCATGAAAAACGACCGCGAGCGCGGTATCGAGTACGAGCGCACGCGGCTGCTGGAGAGCCACGTGCGCGCGTCAGCGGCGATCCCGGGCGTGTTCGCGGCGGTGCGGGTCGAGTCGCCGCGCTCGCGCGCGGGCTGGTACTACGACGGGGGGACGCGGCTCAACACGCCGATCAAGCCCGCGCTCGAGCTGGGCGGCAAGCGAGTGATCGTGATCGCGCTGAACTCGCTGCGGTCGGGAGGCATGCGGGGACGACCGGAATCGCTCGACGGCGCGACGCAGATCGTGCAGGCGCTGCTCGTGGACCCGCTCGTCCACGACGTGCAGACGCTCGCGTCGATCAACGAAATCATCCGCGCTCGGGGGCCCGCGCAGGGTGCGCACAGAGCGAAGCACAAAGAGGTGCCGTACATCCTCATCGCGCCGCGCAGCCCCAACGAGATCGGCGAGACAGCTTCGTGCGTGTACCGGCGGCACTACGCGGGCGTGACGCGCGCGGCGTCGAGCGTGTCGATCCTCGGGCGCTTCTTGCGCGCGGGCTCGAACGCGGCGCGCGGCGAGCTGCTGAGCTACCTCTTCTTCTCGCGCGAGTTCGCGCAGTCGCTGATCGAGCGCGGCGAAAAGGACGCGCGCCGCTGGCTCGCGCGCAAGCACGACGACGGCCCGTGGCGGCTCGGCAAGCCTTGAGCAGGGGTGCGCGATACGCTGAGGCCCATGTCTACCCCGCTGGGCGTAGCGAACCCTTGGGGGCGCCGCTGAGCGCCGAGCTGCGCTGCCTGACTCGCCCAATAACCCCGGTCTACTCCGCTCACGCCGTGCACGTTGGGGCCCCCTGGTGTGGTCAGACAGCCACGGTGTCCGTTCGGATAGCCTGGGCAACCACGATGCCCGCATCGCCCGCGATCCCACCCCCTGGCACGTTTCGTGCCAAGGTCGTGAACGCGTTCACGCATGCGAATGTGATGCTGTACCGGCGCTCTGGTGGCCGGCTGGGCAACACCGTGAAGGGCGCCCCCGTGTTGCTGCTCGACCACGTCGGCCGCAAGTCGGGACGGGCGCGGACCGCGCCTGTGCTGTACATGCGCGACGGCGAGGATCTCGTCGTCGTGGCCTCGCGCGGGGGCTCGGACGCGATGCCGGCGTGGTGGCTGAACCTTCAAGCGAACCCGACCACCACCGTGCAGATCGGGACCGAGCGCCGGCGGGTGGCGGCGCGCGAGGCGAACGCCGAGGAGAAGGCCGAGATGTGGCCGCGCTTGGTCGAGATGTACGGTGATTACGAGATCTATCAGCGCCGCACCGAGCGCGAGATCCCGGTCGTGATCCTGAGCCCGGCCCCGTAGCGGTTCCTGCGAGCGCCGAGGACGCCGCCCGGGTCGAACGCGCGAGCCACGTAGCTGCTGCTCTTTGGGACTTGCGAGCGTCCGCTGAGCTCCACTCGAGAGGGCTGGTCCGGACGACCTGCGAGCGTGCCGGCGGTGCTGGCAGGAGCCTCCTCTGACGCACGCTTGCGTGGAGAAAGCGGCAGCCCAGGGCGAGCGACGCCGCCCAGCGGAATCGAGCATGGACAAGACGGTCATGGGTTCTCCTCCCATTAGCGCAGCGGATAGTTGCCGCCGCTCTACAACCACCGCAACCCCGACGGCAGCGAGACTCACGTCGCTGGAAACCCAGGGCAGACCCACGATCTGCGACACGACTCCTTCGCCATGGCGAAGCGGAAGTCTGCTCAGGGAACGCTCAGACGCCCGGTGGTCGTCCGATCCAGGCGCCTCGCGATGCTGAGCCGGGACATCTCCTTGCAGGCGAAAGCGAGCGTGCGAAAGCCGTCCGCGCCCCCCAGGCGGGCGGGCACCCGCCTGGGGTGGAGCTAGCCATTGCCGATGCGTGGTTGAGATCCCCGAAGCGGCCGGCTCAGCAGAGTACGCTGCTCGTCGTGAAGGTCGTCGGGCTCATCTTCGTGGGGCTGTTCGCGCTAGTGGGATGGTGTGCCTCGGCGCAGGCGTCCGTTCGGTGCGCGGTGCGTGGCCACGTTATTGCAGGCGTCACCCACTCACGGGTCGTTTCCGTAAGCGGTGAGATGGTCGTCTACAGTGTCCGCCGAGAACGGGAACAGCGACGACTCGACACCGTCTGGGTATGCGACCGCAGGGACAACCGAGGCGTCCGCATCGGCAGCGACGAATGGTTGCTTAACGAAGATATTGGGGAAGGGCTCGTCGCGGAAAAAACTCTTGGACGCGTGCAGATTGCGGGTCCCTGGGTCCTTGCGACGCAGACGGGAGATGAAGACGAGGCGGGATGCTTCAAGTACGCAGTCTCGAACTGCAATGGGCCCAGCAACACGCTCGTCCTCGCCAACGCCGCCTTGGGCCTGGTGGGGAGCCTGGCGAGCATTCGCGACTATGTCGAGGGACTCAGCAAGGGGGGCTACGTCAAGACGCCAACGAAGGCGTGGACTCGCACGCTGCTCTCACCCCAGGGTGCGGTGGCCTGGCTCGAAGAGTCGGAATCGGGGTCTGTGACGATCACCTCGCTCTACGGCTGTCTGGCGCACGCCATGCGCGGCAAGATCGGTTGCGCGATGCGCACGCACGCCGAAGGCGACATCGAACCCGATTCGGTGGGACTTTCACAAACGACGCTCACCTGGATGGTCGGCGGTAGCCCTCAGGCGACGGTCCTCTGAGTGCTAGACCGGACGGCGAAGCCGCCCACTTACTCAATGAATCTGGCCCCAGAGGATCTCCCTCGCCAGGCTCAGCACTTTTGTGACGGACACGTCGAAGCGCTGCGCGCCGTCGGTGACCGCTCGAGCATGTGCTTTGTGCGGTCGAGGTCCTCTGGCCGGCCGTGGGCGATAAGCGCTCGGGCCCAGCCGACTGTCCCCCAGGATAGAGGATATCCTCGGCCGTGATGTCCAGGTACCTGCCGCCCAGGATGTGCCCGGCGCGCACGCGCGCGCTCAGCGGCGTGTTGTTCGCCCTGCTGGCGATTCCGCTGGCGATGCCCGCCCTCGCGACGGCCTCTCACAAACCTCCCAAAAAACCCGCGAGCGTCCCCAACTGCGAGCATTTCTCGGCCGTCGAGATGGCGGGGCTGATCCACGTAGGCTCGCTTGAATTCGAGGGGAAGAACCCCGCGGGCAACATCTGCGAGTGGAAGAGCGCCCACGTATCCGGACACTATTCGGACCTGCTCGAGGTCGACGTCACGGCCGAGAGCAAGGCCTTGTTCGTAAGAACCGAAAGGGCCCTATTAGCCCGCGTAAAGGGCGCGATTCGCTTACACCATCCGGAAAACAGATCTCTTGGAGCCGAGCTGGGGTTCGAGGTGGAAGAAGAAGTACGCGCCGCCGGCCTGGGGCCCTGTGAACCGGGATTCACTGTCCCCGAGTTAGGCCCGCCGGGTTGCAGCGGTGCGCCAGACTGGGAAACGAACGAGCTCTACCTCTATGGAGCCTTGAAGCCGAGGGGGCCGAAGGCGTTCGTGTCTGTCGGCCTGGACGGCGAGTCCCCCCACGCGGACATCTTCGATGTGCTGGTGCTGGGCAAGGCGATCCTCTCGGGCCGGATTCGCTGAGCGGGCGGCAATCTCCTGCGCATGCCAGCCCGCGAGCTAAGGCGGGTTCGTCGGATACCGTTGAGCTGACACGACTGCTTCCGCGGCTGAGCGGGCGTCTGAGCGCCCGGCGCTCACTAGTGCAAAGGACGAACAGCGAGCGTCTCGCCGACCTTCAGCCGGCCTCCTGCTTCGCCGTCGAAGCGGGATCCGCCGCAGGCACTGCCCGTCGCGCAGGATCGCAGCCTCTCGATTTACGCCGGCTCGCACCAGAGCCGAGCGACCGGACATCAGAACATGCCCCTTTGCAGCAGGATCGTTGTGATAGCGACCACGAATGGACCTTAGTGGACACCACTCCAACCCTCCAGCACCACTGGAGTCTTTGCTCGGAGGGGTGCCATCGCACCCCAAGACCGGCCTCGAGACGAGCGCTGACCCGCGCACATGCGCTCCCGGAACACCGGGCACCGCGGTCGGAGCCGCCCATCCACGGCAAGGTCGGCTCATCGACGCCATCTCAAGGGTCCTAGCCGAGGAGCGCCACCCGATACAGGCGCGCGACGTGCACGCGCGGGTAGAGGCTCTCCTGGGCGAACAGGTTCGCTGGGCGTCGGTCAAGGCGACCCTCGCAGGCAACCTCAAGGGCCCATCCCCCAGATTCATCCGGGTGGCGCGCGGACGCTACAGCGTCCCCTCTCCGCACACACGAGCGTCAGTAACCGGGTAGCGGCTGAGACGCCCGCTTCGCCGCGATAGGGGGCGTCTCGCGCAGGCCCGCCAAGGCTGCTGGTTTTCGTCCGATCCGGCAGCGCGGGCGGCGATTGGCGAGACGCTCGCATCGACTCGGAAGCAGTCGCGTCTGCCTGGCCGTGACTCCCTCGGCGACGTGTTGCTGGCCTCCGACGGCGTTTCGAGCGTGGTCTTCGCGTCCTTTTACCCGTGGCGTTGTGGGCGAATACCGATGTGCGGCCGGGTGCGGAGGCGTAGACCATTCCTGCGCGTAGGTTCTTTCTCGCGGGCATGCCCTGTGGGTTCGCCTGCTCACCGAGAGTGTGGAGGTGGCGTGATGAGACTGTTCAAGGCGTTGCGGGGCGCGGCTGGGCGATTCGCGCTGCTGGTCGCAGCGGTGGCCGTGGCGGTATGCTGCGTCGGCGTGTCGTCGGCGGCCGCCGAAGAAGGCATCCGCACGATCCCCGTCGGCAGCGGCCCCCTAGGCATTTCCTCGGATGGCACCCACGTCTGGGTGACGAACGTCTTCGAAGCTACGGTCAGTGAGATCGAAGCGTCGAGCGGCACTGTCATCCGCACGATCCCCGTCGGCGAGGTTCCCGCTGGCGTGTCTTCGGATGGAACCCACGTCTGGGTGACGAACGCCAGAGAAGATACGGTCAGTGAGATCGATGCGTCGAGCGGCACTGTCATCCGCACGATCAAAGTCGGCGAACACCCCAATGCCGTGTCCTCGGATGGAACCCACGTCTGGGTCACGAACGAATACAGAACTACGATCAATGAGATCGAAGCGTCGAGCGGCACCGTCATCCGCACGATCAAAGTCGGCAGCGGCCCCGATGGCGTGTCTTCGGATGGAACCCACGTCTGGGTGACGAACCAAGAAGACGATACGGTCAGTGAGATCGAAGCGTCGAGCGGCACCGTCATCCGCACGATCCCCGTCGGCAGCGAACCCGGGGGCGTGTCTTCGGATGGAACCCACATCTGGCTCGCAAACTACGGCGAAGGTACGGTCAGCGAGATCGAAGCGTCGAGCGGCACCGTCATCCGCACGATCCCCGTTGGCAGCGAACCCGAGGGCGTGTCTTCGGATGGAACCCACGTCTGGGCCGTGAACACCGGTGAAGACACGGTCAGTGAGATCGAAGCATCGAACGGGACCGTCATCAACACGATCCACGTCGGCAGCTACCCCCGGCCCGTGTCTTCGGATGGAACCCACGTCTGGGTGGGGAACTTCAACGAAAACACGGTCAGCGAGATTCCGACCAGTAATGTCGCTCCGCCGCAAGCGTCGATCGAATCTCCAGCGAGCGGCGGCACCTATGCGCAGGGCGCGGTCGTCGCGACGAAATTCTCGTGCACGGAAAGCGAAGAAGGGCCAGGGCTCGAATCGTGCACGGACTCCAACGGCGGGTCTGGCACCTCGGGCGTGCTTGAAACCTCGACCCTGGGGCCGCACACCTACACGGTGACCGCGAAAAGCACAGACGGCGAGATCGGCACGGCATCGATCAGCTATACGGTAGTCCTGCCGCGAGCGGTGATCGAATCTCCAGCGAGCGGCGGCACCTACTTGCAGGGCGCGGTCGTCGCGACGAAATTCTCGTGCACGGAAGCCGAAGGAGGGCCAGGGCTCGAATCGTGCACGGACTCCAACGGCGGGTCTGGCACCTCGGGCGTGCTTGAAACCTCGACCCTGGGGCCGCACACCTACACGGTGACCGCGAAAAGCACAGACGGCCAGACCGGCACGGCATCGATCAGCTACACGGTCGTCGGGCCGCTGGCGTGCTCCGGCAACACGGGGACGATCACGCTCAAACCGGGACTGACAGACACACCGACAGTCCAGACGATGAAAGTCAAGGGAACCCTGACGGGGTGCGCGGGCACACCGTTCACAGAAGCGACGTACACCGCGACCCTGACAACAGCTGCGGTCTCGTGCCCGGTGCTGAAAACAGCGGGCGAACCAGCAACCGGGGCCGCGAAATACAAATGGACGCCGAAAACGAAAACCTCAACAGGGACGCTCAGTCTGCCCCTGACGGAAACGCCGGACGTCGCGTTCTCGGGCGAAGTGACGACCGGGCCCAACTCACCGCTGACGTTTACAGGTACCGCCACGGAGAGCTACGCCCGGGCGGCGATTTGCGGCGTGCCGCAGGGCAAAGGCGTGGTCAAAGTCGTCAACAAGGCCACATTTACCGGATCAGCGGTCACCTTCGAATAGGCCGCCACTAAACAGCCAGGATGGTGGCCTGTGCCTACGGGCTCGGGCCACCATCTGATTGCGCTAGCGCTTTCGTGGCGGAGCGAGCGTCCGGACGAGGGCCTCGCTCACGCCCGCGTTGGACGAGGAGCAAGCGTCTCGGCGTCCGGCAGACGCTCTCCCGCTTTCTCATCGAAGCGAGCATGACGCGAGGTGCCACCGACGCACCATCGCGACGCGGGCCATACCCTGTAAAGGTATGACCAATGGACCCGGCTGGACTCGAACCGCGACCTGCCGGCTGTGAGTCAGGCGATCCCCGGCGTGAAGCAGGTCGCCAGGCAGCTCACGCCGGGGCCGATCGCCAGCTCGAGCGTGCCCACCGTGTGCCGCTCGTGCTCCAGCAGCGGGTAGGCCCCGGGGTGGCTGATCGTCAGCTCCCGCCTGCCGTCCGCCCCGCCGCCGTTGACCGCCACCGTTCCCGCGCCATCGAGCACCGCCCACACGCCGCCGGCCTCATAGCGACCGCAGTAGGCGCCCTCCTGGTCCTGCGTCTGCGCTGCCAGCCTCGCGTCGGGCGCGTCCTCCGGGCGCAGCGGCGCAAGCAGCTCCCGCCGTACCCCGAGCAGCTCCTGGATGGCGAGCTCGCTCTCCGCGTAGCCGCCCTCGCCGAAGTGGTACTCAAACAGCCGTGCGCGGCCGTCGAACAGGTAGCGGGTGGGCCATCCCATGTTCTCGTACTCCTGCCACACCTCCAGCTCGCTGTCGATCAGCACCGGATGGGCGATGCCCAGGCGCGCGACCGCCGCGCGCACCGCCGCCTCATTGCGCGATGGCGCAAAACCGGGGCTGTGCACGCCGATCACCCGCAGCCCGGCCTGCGCGTAGCGCTCGTGCCAGGCCTTCACGTACGGCAGTGTGCGCATCGAGTTGGGCCGGCAGAAGTCCCAGAACTCCACCAGCATCGGCCTGCCGCGCTGGATGATGCTCGCCTGCCCGCCCGCGGCGTTCAGCCATGGCAGCTTCGTGGGGAACAGCGGAGCGACGATCGTGTCAACCGGGGCGCGCAAGGGTCTCTGCCGACAGCTGCTCCTGAGGCACGCCGGCGGTCCGTGGCGGCGGTCAGCCGGCACGCCCATCGGCCGCGCGCCCGTCAGCCGATGGAGCCGACCATCTCCAGCTGTATCAGCCGGTTGAGCTCGACCGCGTACTCCATCGGCAGCTCCTTGGTCACCGGCTCGATGAAGCCGTTCACGATCATCGCCGCCGCCTCGTCCTCGGTGAAGCCGCGCGAGCCCATGTAGAAGAGCTGATCGTCGGAGATGCGCCCCACCGTCGCCTCGTGCGCGACCGTCACGTTGGGGTTCTGGATCTGGATGTCCGGCCAGGTGTCCGAGCGCGAGCGCCCGTCCATCATCAGGCCGTCGCACTGCACGCGCGCCTTGGAGCCCTGGGAGTGGTGGCCCATCTTCACCAGGCCGCGGTAGCCCATGATCCCGCCGTCCTTGGAGATCGACTTGGCGAGGATGTTCGAGGTCGTGTTCGGCGCCAGGTGAACGACCTTCGCGCCGGTGTCCTTGTGCACGCCTTTGCCCGCGACGCCCACGTTGAGATGGTCAGCGCGCGCGCCCTCGCCCATCAGGAACGAGCCCGGGTAGAGCATCACGTACTTGGCGCCCATCGAGCCGCCCACCCACTCCACGGTGCCCTCGGCGTCGACCACCGCTCGCTTGGTGTTGAGGTTGTACACGTCCTTCGACCAGTTCTGGACGGTCGTGTAGCGCGCCTTGGCGCCCTCGTGCACGAAGATCTCTACCACCGCCGAGTGCATCGAGTTGACGCTGTAGGTCTGCGCCGTGCAGCCCTCGATGTAGTTCACCTCGGCGCCCTCCTCGGCCACGATCAGCGTGTGCTCGAAAGTGCCCTCGCCGGCGCCCTCCATGCGGAAGTAGGACTGCAGCGGCAGGTCGCACTTGACGCCCTTGGGCACGTAGCAGAACGCGCCGCCCGACCAGACCGCGCCGTGCAGCGCCGAGAACTTGTTGTCCTGCGCGGGCACGCATTTGTTCATGAAGTACTTCTGCACCAGCTCCGGGTACTCGGTGATCGCGGTGTCCATCGAGCAGAACAGGATGCCCTGCTTGGCGTACTCCTCCTTCAGGCCCTCATACACCGGCTCCTGGCGCCACACGCCCACCACGCCCGCGAGATGCTCGCGCTCGGCCTGGGGGATGCCGAGGTCCTCGTAGGTCTGCTTCATCTCAGCCGGCACGTCATCCCAGCTGTTGAAGCGCCCGGCGGTGGGCGGCGAGTAGAGGACGAGGTCGTCGAGGTTCAGACCGCTCAGATCAGGACCCCACGTGGGGATCGGCTTGCGCTCGAAGATCTCGAGCGACCTGAGGCGCTTCTCGGCCATCCAGTCGGGCTCGCCCTTGATCTTCGACAGCTCGCTCACGACCTCTCGTGAGATCCCCTGGCGAGCACGCAGCTGGCCCTGCTCGTCCTCGACGATCGGGCTGGGCTTGGTGATCTTGGTGCGCTCTACTGTCGCCATCTCGCTCCTCACTGCGGTAGCTCTGCGGAATCCTGTGCTCCGAGGTAGGAATTGTATCGAGCCGGGCCGCCCGAGCCGCGCCGCCCGAGCCGGTCGGCCCAGCTGTGATCGCGGGTCAGCCCGAGCCGGTCGGCAGCCGGGCCGCCCGAGCCGCGCCGCCCGAGCCGGTCGGGCCAGCTGTGATCGCGGGTCAGCTCGAGCCGGTCGGCCAGCTGTGATCGCCGGTCACCGCGCCGCGGACGACCTTCAGGTTCAGCAGCGCGCACTTGCGCCGGGTGGCCGACACGGGGATGCCGAGCAGATCGATCATCCAGTCCGCGTCCAGCCTGCCGACCTCCTCGAGCTCCATGCCCTTGAGCTCCTCCGAGGCGATCGACGCGGACGCCTGCGAGATCGCGCAGCCGTGGCCATGGAAGCGCAGGTCCTCGATCCGGCCGTCCTTCACGCGGATGTGCACGCCGAGCTCATCGCCGCACAGCGGATTGTGCTCGAGCGCCTCCAGATCGTGCGGGTCGAGCTCGCCGAAGTTGCGCGGCTGCTTGTAGTGATCGAGGATGTAGTCGCGGTAGAGGTCGTCCATCAGCTTCTCATCACAGACCGAACACCTCGCGCCCGGCCAGCAGCGCGTCGAGGAGCGCGTCGATGTCCGACGGCTCGTTGTAGACGCTCACGCTCGCACGTGCCGTCGCGCCCACGCCCAGGCAGCGCATCAGCGGCTGCGCGCAGTGGTGACCCGCGCGGATGCACACCCCGCTGCGGTTGGCGAGCTCGGCCACGTCGTGGGGGTGCATGCCCTCGAGCGTGAACGACGCCAGACCCCCGCGCCGCTCGGCCTCGGGCGGGCCGACCACGCTCAGGCCGGGCACGCGCGCGAGGCTCTCGAGCAGATAGGCCGTCAGCGAGCGCTCGTGGGCGCGCACGCGGTCCATCCCCAGCCTCGCGAGGTAGTCGACCGCCGCGCCCAGCGCGACCGCCTCGGCCACCATCGGCGTCCCCGCTTCGAACTTCCAGGGCAGCTCGTTCCAGGTGGCGCCCTGCAAGTCGACCGACGCGATCATGTCGCCGCCCGTCAAGAACGGCTCCATCCCCTCGAGGATCTCGCGGCGTCCATGCAGGACGCCGATCCCTGTCGGCCCCAACGCCTTGTGGCCGGTCCACCCGTAGAAGTCGGCGCCGAGCGCCTCCACGTCGACCGGCATCTGCGGGACGGCCTGGGCGCCGTCCACGAGCGAGATCGCACCGGCCGCTCGCACTCGCGCTGTCATCTCGGCGACCGGGTTGATCGTGCCGAGGACGTTGGAGACGTGCGCGAACGCCACCAGGCGCACGTCGCCGCGCGCCAGCTCCTCGTCGAGCGCCTGCAGCGAGAGCTCTCCGCGCTGGTCGATCTCCAGGTAGCGCAGCGTCGCGCCCCGCTCGCGGCAGAGCACCTGCCAGGGGACGATGTTCGCGTGGTGCTCCATCTGGGTGATCAGCACCGCGTCGCCGGGACCGACGTTCGCGCGGCCCCAGGCGTAGGCGATGAGGTTGATGGCCTCGGTGACGTTCTTGGTGAAGATCGTGCTCTGCGCCTGCGCGCCGGTGAACGCCGCGATTCGCGCGCGCGCGCCCTCGAACGCCGCATCGGCCTCCTGGGCGAGCGCGTACACGCCGCGATGGACGTTGGCGTTGTGGCTGCTCAGGTGCTCCGCCAGCGCCTCGATCACCACGAGCGGCTTCTGCGCGGTGGCGCTCGAGTCGAGGTACACGAGCTCGCGCCCGTCGAAGCGGCGCGCGAAGATCGGGAAGTCGCCCTTGACCGCGAGCGGGCCCTGCCCGGCGGGCACGTCGGTGGGCGCGGCGCGGGTGCTCATCCCGTCGTGGCCGCCTTCCGGGCTGTCAGGGGGTGTGGAGACCGGCGCCACAGGGGCTGTCGGAGAGGCGCGCGAACGTGTCTCCCGGCAAGGACGTCAGCGAGTCGTCGCATAGGTCTCGATGTCCTCGCGCGCGGCCGCCAGCTTGGCGGCGATCTTCTCGCGCACGAGCTCCTCGACCGCCTCGTCCTGGAGCTCGGCGATCAGCGGCTCGAAGAAGCCCTCGACGATGATGCGCACGGCCGCCGGGCGATCCAGGCCGCGGGTCTGCATGTAGAAGATCGCCGCCTCGTCCAGCTCGCCCACGGTTCCGCCGTGGGATGCGGACACGTCGTCGGAGGAGACCAGCACCGAGGGGATCGCGTCGATGCGGGCTTTCGGCGAGAGCATCATCGTGTGGATCTGCAGGTAGGTGTGCGTCTGCTGGGCGCCCGGGTCGATCTGGATCAGCCCCTCGAAGCTCGCCCGGCTCTCCCCGGCCGCCGCCCCGCGCCAGTGCACGTCCCCACCCGAGGGGCCGGTCTCGTGCAGGTCGACCGCGAAGACGTCGAGGTGCTCGCGCTCCTCGGTGAAGAACAGGCCGCGGAAGGCCATGTCGCCGCCCGGCTCCGACACCGCCAGCTCCAGGTGCTGGCGCACGAGATGTCCCCCGAGCAGCGCCGGCAGCCAGTGGCAGTAGGCGTCGCGTCCGACGCCCACGAAGCGGCTCGAGACATCGAACACCTCGCCGCTGCCCCAGTCCTGGACCGCCGCCAGGCGGCAGCGCGCGCCATCCTGCAGGTACAGCTCGAACGCGCCCGCGTGAAGCGCCTGCCCATCGAAGTCCTCGGCCAGGTCGTACTCGTGCACGCGGAAGTCGCTCGTGGGCCCGCCGAGCACGAGCGTACGGGCGTACTGCGCCACGCCGGGGCGGTCGATCGCGAAGACGATCTCAAACGGATCCTCCACCACCACGCCCGCGGGCACGTGCAGGAAGGCGCCCCCGCTCCAGAACGCCGCATTGGCGGCCTCGAGCTTGTGGCGGTCGATCGTCAGCCGCCTGGAGTACCACTGCGACGCCAGCTCTTCGTGGTCTCGGAAGGCGTCCTCGAGCGAGCACAGGATCACGCCGCGCGCGGCCAGCGCCGGGTCGAGCTCGACGTCCACGACGGTGCCCGCGCTCTGCACCAGCCTGCCCGCGCGAGGGCGGTCGGGGAGCGTGCGCGAGACCACCTCCGGCACGCCGCCCGGCTGCCGAGCCGCCGCCTCGCCCTGTCCCTCGAGGGCCTCGAGGTCGAGGCCCTGCAGGGTCGTCGTCCAGAACCCCGAGCGCCGCCACACCGGCAGCTCGGAGGTGAGGTAGTGCGCGAGCGCGACCTCGCGCAGCTGCGCGAGCGTGCGGCCGTCGCCCGCGCCGGCGCCGGCCAGTGCGTGATTGAGGGTTGCCTCGCGGTGGCGGCCCGGCTTGAGCGCCGCCTCAGGCACCGGCGCCGACCTCCTGGCGGATCTGGTCGTAGCCCTCGCGCTCGAGCCGCTCGACCAGCTCCACGCCGCCCTCGAGCACGATCCGCCCGTCCATCAGGATGTGCACGAACTGGGGCTTTACGTAGTGCAGGATCCGCTGGTAGTGGGTGATGATCAGCGCCCCCAGGCCCTGCTCGTCGTGCAGGCGCTGAACGCCCTCGGCGACCGTGCGCAGCGCGTCGATGTCCAGGCCCGAGTCGGTCTCGTCGAGGATCGCCACGTCCGGGGCCAGCATCGCCATCTGCAGGATCTCCGCGCGCTTCTTCTCGCCGCCGGAGAAGCCGTCGTTGAGGTGGCGCGAGGTGAACGCCCTGTCCACGTCCAGCAGCTCGATCGCGTGCTGCAGCTGCGTGCGGAACTCCTTGACCTGGATCGGCTGCTCGCGCTTGGCGTTGATCGCCATGCGCAGGAAGTTCGCCACCGAGACGCCCGGTATCGACACCGGGTACTGGAAGGCCAGAAACAGTCCCGCCTTGGCGCGCTCGTGCGGCTCGGCCTCGGTGATGTCCTCCCCCTTGAAGGTGATCGATCCCTGGGTGACCTCATACGAGGGATGGCCGAGGAGCGTGTTGGCGAGCGTCGACTTGCCCGAGCCGTTCGGCCCCATCAGGGCGTGGATCTCGCCCCGGCTGATATCGAGGTCGACGCCTCTGAGGATCTCGCGGTCCTCGGTGCGGACGTGCAGGTCTCTGATCTCCAGGTCGGCCATTTTCTCCTATCGGGCTCCGGTCGTGAGGGGTTGCATCGCCAGGGACGGCAGGGTTGCGCCGGTCGGGATCGGACCCGCGTCCACTCCCGCCAGCAGGTCCGCGAGCGTGGTCTCGCGCAGCGTGCTCACGATCGAGAGCCGCACGCGCGTCCACAGCAGTTTGGTCGGACACACATGATTGGATCCCGCCCGCCCGGACTCGCGTGAGCACACGATCGAGCCGTCGGAGGCCTCGCTGATGCACTCGATCGGCGCGATCGAGCCCTCGAGCGCCTCCACGACCTCGGCCATCGTGATCTCGCCCGCCGGGCGCGCGAGCAGGTAGCCGCCGCGCGAGCCGCGTCGCGAATCGACCAGGCCGGCCTTGCGCAGGCGCGCGACGAGGTGCTCGAGATAGGCCAGCGGGAGACCGTCGTGGGCGGCGATCTCGGCCAGTGGAACGGGCATTCCGCCCGCGCCGCCGGTGCGCCGAGCAAGCTCGACCATCACGCGCACGCCGTACTCGGCCTTGGTTGAGAACATCATCGCTTTATCTCCTACCTCGCAGCTAGGGTATCAGCCGCCCTGCAGCTTCCGGACATCGTGCGCCAGCGATTCCGGCGTGAGCACTTCGGGCTCGAACAGCACCCGCTCTCGGCCCCTGGCGTCGATCAGCAGCAGCGATGCGAAGCGGTCGAACGCCGCGCGGCTGGAGCTGGCGGGGGTCACGCGGTACGCGCGCCAGATCGGGCGCAGCTGCGAGAGCGGCCCGCTCAGGTACTCCGCGCGGCCGCTCAGGGACACCTCTCCCAGGAAGCGGGCCACGCTCGCCGGCGTGTCGGCCGCCGGGTCGGCGCTCACGATCACCACCGGCACGGGCTTGGGCAGTTCATCGAGCGCGCCGCGGATCTGCTGCGCGATGAGGATGCACGTGGCCCCGCAGCGCGAGTACAGAAACGTCAGGATCGTGACCTGCCCGCGGTAGTCGCCCAGCGACACCGCGCGGCCATGCTGGTCGGTCAGCGTGAAGCCGGGGGCCACCGGGCTGGGGGGCAGCACGGCGCCGTCGAAGCCCGAGCCGGTCGTCGCTTCGGAGGCCGCCGGGGTGGCGGAGGAGCCGTTGCCCGAGCGCCCTGCCAGTGCGACCACCAGCGCCGCCGCCACCACCAGCGCGGCGGCGAGCGCGAGCAGGTGGGGCAAGGGGCGCAGGCGCATCCCGCTGAGGGTAGGGGAGGGGCTTCAAGGGCTCCGCATTTGTCGCTACACTTTTTGAAGCACATGAATCCCGACTGCGGTTTAGGAGTTTCAAGATGAGTCCGTCCGGAGCGGAGCTTCTCCGCCAAGTCAAGAGCCAGATCGAAGAGGTCGACCCCGCCGAGGTCAACGAGCTGGTCGGCGAGGGCGTGACCATCGTCGACGTGCGCGGCAGCGAAGAGTTCGCCACCGGCCACCTGCCCGGAGCCAAGAGCATCCCCAGGGGTCATCTGGAGCAGCGCATCGAAAGCGCCGCGCCCGACCGCTCCGCCGAGCTGATCCTCTACTGCCAGTCGGGCATCCGCTCGGCCTACGCCGCGCGGACCCTGCAGGAGGATCTCGGCTACGAGCACGTGCGCTCGATGACCGGCGGGATCACCCTGTGGAAGGATCGCGGCTATGAGGTCGAGGTCCCCCGCGCGCTCAGCGCCGAGCAGCGCGAGCGCTACTCGCGCCACCTGCTGATCCCCGAGATCGGCGCCGAGGGCCAGCAGCAGCTGCTCGACGCCAAGGTACTGCTGCTCGGCGCCGGCGGGCTCGGCTCGCCGACCGCGCTGTATCTCGCCGCGGCCGGCGTCGGCACGCTCGGGATCGTCGACGATGACGAGGTCGACCTCTCCAACCTCCAGCGCCAGGTGATCCACTCCACCCAGCGGATCGGCATCCCCAAGGTCGACTCGGCCGAGGAGTCCATCCACGCGCTCAACCCCGACGTCGACGTCGTCAAGTACCAGACGCGGATCGACGCCACCAACATCATGGAGATCATCGACGGCTACGACGTGATCGTCGACGGCGTCGACAACTTCCCCACCCGCTACCTGCTCAACGATGCGAGCGTGCGCCTGAAGATCCCCGTCGTCTCCGCCTCGATCCTCGGCTTCGACGGGCAGCTGTCGGTGTTCAAGCCCTACGAGGGCCCCTGCTACCGCTGCCTCTTCCGCGAGCCGCCCCCGGCCGAGCTGGCCCCCTCCTGCGGCGCCAACGGCGTGCTCGGGGTCCTGCCCGGCACGATGGGCCTGCTGCAGGCCACCGAGGTGGTCAAGCTGATTCTCGACATCGGCGAGCCCGCGATCGGACGCCTGCTGCTCTACGACGCGCTCGGGGCCACGCTCACCGAGGTCAAGGTCCACCGCGACCCCGACTGCCCGATCTGCTCACGCGAACCCGAGGAGATCGGCGACGAGGAGCTGGGCGTGTTCCCCGACTACGAGGCGTTCTGCGCCGCGGCCGGCTAGCGGGGGCGGGCGAGTCTCCGATCAAGCGCCGGACTGCGTCCTCGATCGATAGGCTGCCAGCGGTCATGGCCACGATCAAGATTCCTCCCGTGCTGCGCGCCTCCGTCGGCGGCGAGAAGGAGGTCGGCGCCTCCGGCGAGAACGTCGGCGAGGTGCTGCGTGACCTCGTCGCCAGCCATCCGGCCACGCAGGATCAGCTCTTCTCCGCCGAGGGCGAGCTCAACCGCTACGTGAACGTCTACCTCAACGACGAGGACGTCCGCGTGCTCGACGGGCTGCAGACGGCCGTGGGCGAGGCCGACACGCTTGTCATCCTGCCGGCGATGGCCGGCGGCTAGGCGACGGCTGAGCGGCGCGGGGCGCCGGGGCCGCCGGCTCAGGTGGCCGTGAGCTGCTCGTCCGCCGCCGTGCCCGCGGGCGCTCCGGCAGCCGGCACGTGGCTCATCGCGTGCTCGGCCAGAGCGGTGATCGTCAGCGACGGGTTCACGCCGACGTTCGCCGGGATCGCCGAGCCATCGCAGACGAGCAGGTTCTGATAGCCGAACACGCGCTGACGGGAGTCGATGACCCCCTGGCCGGGGTCGGGCGCGATCACCGCGCCGCCGAGGATGTGGGCGGTCGTGGGGATGTTGAAGAGCGCCTCGGTGAGCGAGCTCTGGGCGATCCCGCCGGTGCGCTCCGCGAACCACTCCGCCGCCCTGTTGGCGATCGGTATGAATGTTGGGTTCGGGCGCTCGGGGTCCTGTTCGGTCTTCAGCCAGAACGATCCGAACGGTCCTTTGTGGGGGCGCAGCGCGATCGCGTTGTCGAGCGTCTGCATCACCAGCAGGATGATCGTGCGCCGCGACCAGTGTTTGGGGAACAGCACCTTCGCCACCCGCCCCGGGTGCAGCAGGCTCTGCCCGATCAGCTTCAACGGCCGGGTCACGCGCGTGCCGTCGCCCACGAGCAGGGTGTTCAGCCGGTGCATCGAGTCGCCGTCCTGGCCGTAGGTGACGGTCTCGATGTGCGTGTGCGAGTCGGGGTAGATCGAGGAGCTGATCGCTACGCGCTTGATCAGATCCTCCGGGTAGTCCTCCGGCACCGTCACCGCCAGGATCGACTCGGAGTTCGTGCGCACGAGCTCGCCCAGGCGCGGGGAGATTCGCGGCAGCGAGCCGTTCAGGCGGCAGCGCTGCAGCAGCTTGTTGGTGCCGAGCGGGCCGGCGGAGACGACCACGCCTCGCACTCGTTGAACCCGGCGCTCCTTGCGCAGCCAGGCGCCCGAGCGCACGCTTTCCACCTCATAGCCATCCGCGCCGTCGCCGCAGCCGAGCGGGCGGATGTCCACCACGGTGCGTTCGGGCATCACCTGCGCCCCGCGCTTCTCGGCGAAGTAGAGGTAGTTCTTCACCAGCGTGTTCTTGGCGCCGTGGACGCAGCCGACCATGCAGCGACCGCATAGGCGGCAGCCGGTGCGGTCCGGCCCCTCGCCGCCGAAGAAGGGGTCGGGGACCGTCTTGCCCGACTCGCCGAAGTAGATGCCCACCGGGGTCCTTTTGTAGGTGTCGCCCACGCCGAGCTCCTCGCCGAGCTCGCGCAGGAGCTGATCGGCAGGATCCTCGTGCGGGTTCTCCACCACTCCGAGCATGCGCTGGGCCTCGCGGTAGTGGGGCGCCAGCGCGCTCTCCCAGTGCTCCATGTCCGCCCACTGGCGATCCTCGAAGAACTTCTTCGGCGGGACGTACAGCGTGCACGCATAGCCGAGGCTGCCCCCGCCGACGCCGCAGCCCGACACCACCGAGATGTCCTTGAAGATCGTCAGACGGAAGATGCCCTTCATGCCGAGGCGCGGGCTCCAGAAGTAGCGCCTCGTGTCGCCGGTCGTCTCCGGGAACTCGTCGTCGGCGAAGCGCCGCCCGCACTCGAGCACGCCCACCGAGTAGCCCTTCTCGGCGAGACGCAGCGCCGAGACGCTGCCGCCGAAGCCTGAGCCGACGACCATCCAGTCGAAGTCGAACGTGTTCGGGGATGCAGCCACGGTGGCGGTGTGCTCGCTCTTGGTTGGGGAGCCCGGTCTCTCGGGTCGGGAGCCTGATCTTAGACGTTGACTGGCCGCTCAGCCAAACCGCCGTGGGCGCGGGCCGAGCGCTTCAGGCTTTTTTGAACTTGTGCTTGGTGAATCTCACCGCGCCCGACCAGGTGTATGCCTGCTGGCAGGTGATGCCACCGCCGCTGCCGCAGTCCGAGGAGACCATCTCGGCCGGCCCGATCGAGACGTTCTTGGTGACCGTCCCGTGCTTGAGGTCGCTGGGCGTGAGCGTGACCGTGGTGGAGAGCGGCCTGACGTCGGGCAGGGTGGACGACGTGTGCTTGAGGCCCGGGCTGGCGAACCCTTCGATGATTCCAGCCCACCAGTCTTCCGGATCGCAGGGCAGCACGTTGTTGCCCGCCCCGGAGGTCGTCTCATAGCCTTCGAGCGCGATCAGGTTGAAGACCACGCCTCTGCTGTGGCCGCCCGCGACCCGGTGGACCTTGATCGACCCGCCACCGCCGCCGAGCGCGTCGCGTTTCAGGCCGAGCGTGCCGCTGTTGGAGCAGTCCTCGTTGACGCTGCCGGTGTTGGTGATCGTCCACTTGCCGCTGCCCTCCTGGCCGAGCCCGATCGCGGGAAAGCCGAAGGAGGCCAACTGGATCGAGCTCGTCGTCGGAATCAGCACGTGCGGGTAGACGCTGTTCCAGGTCCAGCTCGCTTCTTCCCTGAGCGCCGCCTGGCTTTCGCTGTTGGTGAGCGACCTGTTGTAGCTGCCCTTGCCGGCGAACGAGACCGTGTATTCGAAGAAGCCCTGAAGCGCCGCTCCGCCGCCGCTCGCCGACGCCTGCGCCGGGTTGGCCGACAGGGCCACACACAGGAACACGAGCGACGCGCCGCAAGCCACTCGCAGCGATCCGACCACGCCCGTCGCCGTTACCCGCCTCATCGCCACCCCAGTCTGGTTCGAGTTTCCACGCTGACCGCGGCGCGACACTACCAGGGCGCGCGGCCGGCGCACCGCCGCCCGGGCGACCGGCGGCTCGGGCAGATCGTGGGCCGGATCTTGGGGGGCGCCGCGCCGCTCGCTAGAGCACGGCCACGAGCCGGCTGCCGACGATGCGCTGCGCCTCTGCGAGCGCGTCGGCGAAGCCGGGCCCCTGCTCGCGGCAGAACACCAGGCGATCGTCGTCTCCCTGGATGTAATCCCAGCCGCCCGCGAGCAGCTCATCGGTGATGGCCGCGGCCGTCCCCAGGTGCTCGGAGCCGACCGCCCAGAGCAGGTCGATCGCGATGCAGCGTGTCGCGGGCACCGTCGCGATGCTACCTGGCGGCCGCCGGCCGGGGCTCGACCGATCGGGCGCTCCCATAAGCAAGCGGCCCGTTGCGATACGAGATGCCTATGGTTCGCTAGGGTGCTCGCACGCTCAACGAACGACGAGGAGCCCGCCGCATGGCCGCCTTCAAGCTAGGAGATCGCGTATCCAACCCCGACCGCCCGGAGGACTGCGGCACGATCGTGGCCGTCCTCGACCTCGCACCGGGGGACGTGCGCTACAGGGTCGAGTGGGACAACGCCCCCGCGGTGGTAACCGAGTCCACGCTCGTGCCGTGCCGCGGCTCGTCTCTGCCGGGGGGCGGCTAGCAGGTCCGTCGCTGAGTCTCGTTGGGAGGTAGGGGGTTTAGCCCTTGCGGTGCCGGGAGTTGCGCTCGGCAGAGCGCGAGCCGTGCCGCTCGCGGCCTAATCGTGTCCGTCCGGGATACTGGCCGGTGATGCCCGAGGAGTCCACGACCCCCGACCTGGTGGAGCACGCGCGACGTTACGTAGAGGCTGCGAGTCGTCGTGATTTCGACGCTGTAGAGGGCTTCTACGCCCCGGATGCCGTCGTGCGAGGGGCGCAGATCGGCACGTTCGAGGGCCGAGCCGCGGCACGCGGCGTAGTGGAGGAGGTATGTGCGCCTTACGAGGAGTTCCGCGCCGAAGCCGAGGAGGTCCTCGATCTCGGCTTCGGAGTGATCTTCGCCGTGGTCGTCGCATTTGGCCGTGTTGCTGGCAGCAGCGCCGAGGTCCGATTCCGGTTTGCGAGCGTCACGATTTGGAGGGGAGGCTTGATCGAGCGGCAAACCAACTACACGGACATCGACGCGGCCCGTGCTGCCGCCGAACGCCTCGCCGAGGAACGGGGGTAGGCGCGCTGGGTGGTGTATCAGTTTGGATTAGCCCGAGGCGCGCATCCGCCCTTCCCTTCGCGATACTCTCGCGCCGGGAAGGGGACATGTCGACGCGCATCCTGTATATCGACGACTCGGGCAAGCCGGAACAGCAGCATGCATCCAGAGCCGTGGTGCTGGCCGGCTTCGCGATAGACGCTGAGGCATATCCGACCCTTTCGAGGCGCATACTCGGCGCCAAGGGGGCCTTCTATCCCGGACGGGGCGTCCCGCAGAAGTGGGAGATCAAGTCGCCCGAGATCATCAAGCCGAACCCGTGGAAACGTCGCAAGAACAGACGCTTCTGCGACGAGATTGCGCGGCTGCTTCGAGTAGTGGGGGCGACCGTGTACTCCGTAACCATCGACAAGACGACGCTGAAACACCCGATGACGCTCGCGACGAGCATGCCGCTGCAACTGCAACTCCTCGCCGAGCATTTCGCTACAGAATGCCAGGCGCTGCAGCGAACCGGGCTGCTGGTCTCCGACTGGTCCGGACACCAGCACGATCAACACGCGAGTCAGTGCGTTGCCAGCTTTGTGGCCTCGTCAGGTCTACCGCTGCACCCGGCCGTCTACTACGGCAGTTCGCATTCCATCGAGGGCATCCAAGTGGCAGACCTGATCGCTGGGATAGGCCGGAGGGCGACGGAAGGGGACGGGAACCTCGCGGCCCTTGATACGACGCTCGCCGCCATCAAGGCGGTACACGTGGCAGTCCGCACTTGCAAGGGCCGACCGCACAGCAACCGCATATCCCCGTTCTAGGGCCTCCCGCAAGCACGATTGCATTTCTTTGCATTTGTTGCATTACCCCCCGCTCAGCGGCTACAATGGCGGAGCCGTCGGGTTCGGTTAGTAGGCGCAAGCCGAATGTAACCGACATACCCGCGGCATTGGGGCCCCGGACCGCACGGGGTCCCTTCGTTTAAGGCCTCTCCTCCAGCAGCGCCGCGATCTCGGCCATCGTCCAGACGTGATCGGCGATCCCTGCGGCCATCGCCGGGGTGCGCGGGTAGGGGTCGGCGAGCGTTGTGTGCGGCCGGGCGAAGTTGTAGTGCATGAAGTGCAGGGCGATGGCGGCCATGTGGTTGTCGAGCTTCTTCGAGAATCCGTTGGTCAGCCGCGTGAAGCGCCGCATCCCCATGCGCATCGTGAGGTTCTGGCGCTCGACGTAGCTGGTGCTGATCTTCGCCGGGTCGGGGTTGCCCCGGTCGACGCGCACGCGCGCTCCGGTGCAGACGGGCGGGCTGTAGCGGGCCTGCCCGGTTCGTGGGTCCGCTGCGTACTGCTTGATGAGCTGCGCGAAGTCGATGCTGTGGCGGAACGCGAGGCCGACGGCGTTTGGGTAGGCCGGGTGTCCGTCGGTCGTGAGCTGTATGCGGTCGCGGAGGCGGTCCTTGAGGTCCAGCATGAACGCGGCGGCATCCTCGTATTTGCGGTCGCCCACGTACCAGCACACGATCAGCTTGGAGTCGGCGTCGAGCGCCGTCCAGGTCCAGACATCGCCCACGCCGAACTGGCCCTTTAGCTCCTCGGGCACGTTGCGCTGCTTGCTGTAGACGAACGACCAGATCTCGTCCGCCTCGATGGTCTTGCAGGTTAGGTCGCGCAGGTGCTCGTCCTGGTAGGCGGCGCAAGCCTCGCCGATGTCGAGCATGAGCTTCTGCACGGTGTTGATTGCCACCCCAGCCATGCGGCTGGTCGCGCGGACGCTGTTGCCCTCGACCAGCATCGAGAGGACCTGGGCGCGCTTCTCGGTGCTCAACCTGTTCATACTGACTATTATGCCAGAGCGCTCATGCATTGTCAAGGTGTAGAATCGCGGTACCGATAGGTAGGGGGAAGGAATGGAGCCACCCGGACTCGAACCGGGGTTGAGTGGGTTCGCGGCTTGATCAGGGCGCATCGACACCACGCACACGGCTTAAAAGGCCGCCGCTCTGCCCGTTGAGCTATGGCCCCAAGGATCGTCGGCCCGACCGTGCATGGTCGGCCGAGAGCCGCGGTATCATGAGGTTGTCTTATGGACTGGCCTCGGGCCGCGCCCCTTCTTTCGACGGAAAGGCGCGGCCCGAGTGGTTTAAGTCGTCGCCCCCAGCCCCAGCCTTGGCTTGCAGGGGTCGACGTAGATATCTCTAGTCATGATCCTCTCGGGGTGTGGCTCCGTAGGCAGTCAGGGAGTAGTTGCCGCTCGGCTCGTGGCGGCTGAGTTCTCCCTTCGAGTGCATTTCGAGCATCCGGTTCCTGACCATCTGAGGGCCGGACTTGGCGGAGGGCAGCCAGCCGTGCTCCCGAAGGCCCGCAATGACACCGGCGGGCTTCATCGGTCCGCTGGACCTCATCACGAAGGTGATAGCCGCGCGAAGGTTCTCGGGCGCGATCCCGAGATCGGCATCGTCCACGTCGACCAGCCGCTCCTGGTCGGGGCCTTCGTCCTCGGCAGTAAAGCGGTCGCGGCCAGCCTGCCACCACTGGATCTCCTCGTTGATCTCGGCGGCGGCCGTGAGTAGCCGTCGATGTTCAGCGGTCAGCTCCGCGATCTTCTCGTCGTAGAACGAGCGAGGTACCTGGCGCGGGTCGAATGTGCCGTTGGCCTCCATGCCACACGGTTTAGCAGCTCACACTCGGTCGTTCAACCCTATGGAGTTTTTTTGTTTTGGCCCCAACGCGCCTCAGCCGCGCGCTTGGCGGCTTCGCTGCGCTGCTCCGGCGTCATGCTCTCGGCGCGCGCCTTCCCGCCCTTCAAGCCGCCTTTGCGGCCCAGCTCGACAGCGGCGGGGTTCTTGCCGTCGTCCTCGGGCGTGTCCTCGACCTCGCCGGTGGCTATGTCGACCACCAGCTTGGCGAGCTGGTTCGGGTCACGCGGGCGCTTGCTTGACCGGTCGGGCATAGCCCAAGGCTACCACCGCTCTGGGGGGCGATCCCATCCAAACTGATACACCACCGCGCGCTGACCCCGCTATATTCCGTGAAGTAATGGCGGTGGAGAGGCTCAGGAACCGGCCCTGTGGAGGCCGTTACGGGGACATCGTCCAGTCGATCGGCAACACGCCGCTGGTGGAGCTTCCGCGGCTCTCGCCCAAGCCGGGCGTGCACATCTGGGCCAAGCTCGAGTCGCGCAACCCGACCGGGTCGGTCAAGGACCGGGTGGCGCGCGCCCTGATCGAGGACGCCGAGGAGAAAGGGGCGATCGCTCCTGGGCAGACGATCCTCGAACCGACCTCGGGCAACACCGGCATCTCGCTGGCGATGATCTGCTCGCGCAAGGGCTACAGGCTGAAGGTGGTGATGCCCGAGAACGTCACGCCCGAGCGCACCCAGCTGCTGCGCATGTACGGCGCGGAGATCGTCTACTCGGATGGCTCCAAGGGCTCCAACGGCGCCGTGGCCAAGGCCCTGGAGATGGCCGCGGAGGACCCCTCCTACTACATGCCCTACCAGTACGGCAACCAGGCCAACCCCAATGCCCACTACAACGGCACCGCGCTGGAGATCCTCGAAGAGCTCGACGAGGTGGCCGCGTTCGTAGCCGGGCTGGGCACGGGAGGCACGCTGATGGGCAACGGCCGGCGCCTGAAGGAGACCTTCGGCGACGCCGTCAAGATCGTCGCAGCCGAGCCGATGCAGGGCGAGCCGGTGCAGGGCCTGCGCTCGCTGGATGACGGCTTCATCCCGCCGATCATCGACATCTCGCTGCTCGACCGCAAGATCTTCGTGACCAACCACGACGCGATCGTGTGGACGCGCAGGCTGCTCGACGAGGAGTGCCTGTTCGCGGGCGTCTCAAGCGGCGCGATCGCCAGCATCGCCGTGCGGATCGCCGGCGAGCTGGATGAGGGCAACGTCGTGTTCGTCGTCGCCGACGACGGCTGGAAGTACCTCTCCAGCGGCCTCTACACCCTGCCGGTCGAGGAGATCGAGAACCTCGAGTCGACCGTCTGGTGGTAGCGCACCCGGCGATCGTCCGCGCAGCTTCCGGCACGCGATGATCATCTCTTCAGAGCTGCTCGACCAGGTGATCGCCCACGCCGAGGAGAACCCCAGGATCGAGTGTTGTGGCCTGGTCGCAGTCGAGGCGTCACCCGAGGGCAAGGTCAAGCGCGCCGTCCGCGTCTACCGCGCAGAGAACATCCACGCCAGCGCGCTGAAGTTCGAGATCGACCCGATCGAACAGCTGCGGCTCACGAACAGCATCGAAGAGGCGGGATGGGAGATCGGGGCGATCTACCATTCTCACGTGCGAAGCCCGCCCAAGCCGTCGCAGACGGACATCAGCTTTGCCGCCCACCTCGGCGGCATCGAGTGGATCATCGTGGGCCTCGCCGGTGGACCCGAGCCGGAGGTCCGCTCCTATCTCATCGACGGCGCCGACGTGACGGAGGTCCCGCTCGAGGTGGGCTGATGGGGAACGACTCGCTCGTCTGTCCGACCTGTGCGCGGGTGCATGCGCCGAGCGAGCGCTTCTGCGAGGCCTGCGGGATCCCGCTCGTCCTCGCCCAGGGCGGCGAGAGCGAGGCGAGCGAGCGCCGGCGCAAGGCGCGCATGATCAAGCCGCAGTACACCGAGGGGCGGCTCGTGCGGGTCGCGCGCGTGGGCAGCGAGCCGGAGGCGGAGTTCATCGCCGGGCTGCTGCTCGAGGAGGGCATCCCGTGCCTGCTGCGCAATTCGATCGGCGGCTACTCGGCCGTGATCGGCCCGCGCGAGGTGCTCGTCCCGGAGTCGGGCGCGGAGGCCGCGCGCGAAGCCCTCGCCTATCAGAGTGACTAGACGAGGACCGGGACTAGACGAGGACCGGCTGACCGGCGCTGGTGGTGATCGCGCGGATCTCCTCCGAGGCGCGCTCGAACTCTGCGTCTGAGAGCACCGGGGTGCCCTCGAAGGGGAGTTCGCGCTGCAGCTCGACCCAGGCGCTCGGGCCGGTGTACTCGTCCTTGACCTTCACCGTCACCGGACGCGGAATCCGGTAGGTGCGCAGCAGCAGGACGTGCAGGGGCTGGCGCCCGCGCCAGCCGAGGCGCTTTTCGGCATAGTCGGGCGTCCAGACGTAGAACGGGGACAGCGCGTCCACGCAGCGCGGGTCTACGATCGTGAAGTGGTCTGTCACTTCCGCCCAGGCGCGGATGCGAACGCGATCGGGCTGTTGAACCGGGGTGCCCGAGACGAACGTGTGCAGCGGCGGCTCGCCGTCGCTCCAGACGCCCTCCTCGAGCGCCCGCCGCAGCTCGGGCTGGTGGGACTCGCGCACGAGGTCACCCGGCTGGTGGTCGAACGTGGGGTACAGGAAGAAGCGCTCGTGGGCCAGCTTGACGGGCTTCTCGAGCTGATGCAGGCCGCCCTTGCGGAGGGTTATGAGCTGCTCACCTTCCGCCAAAGCGCGGACGGTGACGGCCCATTCTTTGAAAGCAATTGGCATGGAAGGAAAGCGAACTGGCTGAGGGAAAAGGACTGTCTAAGCCGTATGCGTCGCACCGAGGAGGACGCGTCGACCTGTTAAAGATACGAAACCCGCGTGGAAATACCAAATCCCCTGCAAATCGAACGCTTTTTTGGCTGCCTGGCCAGTTTGGCCCGTGAAACCCGCTCACAATCGGCGCCCGGCGAGGCCCTCGGCGGCCTCGATCATCGCCGCATAGTCCTCCTCGCCGTGGCCCCGGCCCATCGTCGCCGTCAGCAGATCGCGGGCGTGCGCGGCCGACGGAAACGGCGTGCCCGCGGCCTGGGCCTCCTCCAGGCAGAGGCGCACGTCCTTGAGCATGTGCGCAGTCTTGAACAGGGTCGCGTAGTCGTGCTCGCGCATCGGCCGGGACTTGAGCTCCAGCTGGGCGGAGGCGCCCGACCCGGATGAGACGATCTCCACGAACGCGTCGAGATCGATCCCGGTCGCGCGGGCCAGCAGCAGCGCCTCTGCCAGCGCGGCCGCGTTGGCCGCGCCGAGCGCGTTGTTGATGAGCTTGAGCATCTCGCCCTGACCGAGCTCGCCCACGTGGGCGACCAGCGCGCCCATCGTCTCGAGCAGGGGACGGGCGCGGGCGAAGTCCTCCGGCTCGCCTCCCGCCATGATCGTCAGCGAGCCCTCCTCCGCGCGGGGGGCGGAGCCGGTGACCGGGGCGTCCATCATCCTTGCCCCGCGCTCGCGCAGCGCGCGACCGATCCGGCGCGTGTCGGGCGGGGCAATCGTTGACATGTCCACGCACAGCAGCCGGGGACGGGCCGCCTCGATGACCCCGCCCTGCCCGAGCAGCACTGCGGCGACCTGCTCGCCGTCGACGACCATGCTCACCACGATGTCGCTGCGCTCGGCCACCGCGGCCGGCGTGGCGAGCGCCGTGGCACCGTGCTCGGAGGCCCAGCGCTCGGCCTTGCCGGGCGTGTGCGTCCACACGCTCAGCGGAAAGCCGGCGCGCGCGAGGTTGGCGGCCATGCGCGAGCCCATGATGCCCAGGCCGAGGAAGCCGACCGCTCCCACATCGGCCGGCTCAGGGCTGTCGTTGGCGGGCATCCCCGAATCCTCCTCCACCCGGCGTTTCGATGCGCAGCCGCTGCCCGGCGCGCAGGGTGCCCGTCGCCTTGCCCGGCAGCGGCCGCCCGTCGAGCAGATCGCGCCCGGGTTCCCCGGGCGCTCCGCCCTCGGCGCCGCGCGGGGAGTGGCGGCGGCGCTCGGCGATCAGCGAGAAGGTCATCTGGCGCAGCGCCTGCAGCTCGCGCACGACGCCATCGCCGCCGCGGTAGCGCCCTGCTCCCCCGGATCCTCGCCGCAGGGCGTATTCGATCACGCGTAGCGGGAATTCTCGCTCGAGCGCCTCGATCGGCGTGTTCAGGGTGTTGCTCATCGCCACGTGCACGCCACTCGGCCCGTCCGCGTCGGGGCAGGCGCCCTGGCCGCCGCCGAGCGTCTCGTAGTAGGAGAAGCCCGGCTCGCCGAGCGAGGATCCGGCCTCGCCCAGGGTCAGGTTGTTCATCGTCCCCTGGCCCTGAGCGCGGCCGAATGCGCCGAGCACGAGGTCCGCCACGCGCGAGGAGGTCTCGACGTTGCCGGCCGCCACCGCCGCCCCGGGGCGGGCGTTGAGGATGCTGCCCTCGTTCGCGCGCACCTCGATCGGGCGGTAGGCGCCGGCCGTCGGCGGGATGTCCGGGTCGGTCAGGACGCGCACCGCGAACAGGCAGGCCGAGCGTGTGACCGCCAGCGGGCAGTTGAGGTTGCCCTCGTGCTGGGCGGCGCTGCCGCTGAAGTCGAGCAGCAGCCGCTCGCCATCGACGACCGCGCGCAGGCGCAGCGTCAGGTCGCCCTCCGGGGCCTCGAGCACGTCCTCGGCATGGATCGCCGTGTCGCTCATCGCGGCCAGGCAGGCCCGCGTGCGGCGCTCGGAGTAGTCGAGCACCGCATCGGTGGCCTCGCGCAGGCGCTCGCTGCCGACGCGTTGCGCGAGCTCCACCAGGCGCCGCGCGCCTGCGCGGTTGGCCGCCAGCTGGGCGCGCAGGTCCGCGCGGCGCTCCCGGGGCTGGCGCATGCGCGTGACCAGCTCCTCGATCGTGTGCTCGTCGATCGGCCGGGGCGAGATGACCACGCCCTCCTCCTGCAGGGAGCGGCTGTCCGCCGGCATCGACCCGGGCACGCGTCCGCCGACATCCGCGTGGTGCGCGCGGCTGGCCGCGAACCCGATCAGCCGCCCGGCTGCGAAGACAGGGGTGATGACTGTGATGTCGGGCAGGTGGGTCCCGCCGGCGAAGGGGTCGTTGAGGATCCACGAGACCTCGGGCCGGTGGGGCTCCCCGAGCACGGCCGCAACCGCCGCCGGCATCGCGCCGAGGTGCACCGGTATGTGCTCGGCCTGCATGACCATCTCGCCGTCGGCGTCGAACAGCGCCGTCGATGCGTCGCGGCGCTCCTTGATGTTCGAGGAGTGCGCCGAGCGGATCAGCACCACGCCCATCTCTTCGCAGGCCGCGCGCAGAGCGCCGCTGACGACCTGCAATTCGATCGCATCGAGCATCGCCGCTCAGCCCCTCGCGGCGCCCGGCGCCCCGGCCGGCTGCTCCAGGTGCCGCAGATGGACGGTCCCGTACGCGTCGACCTCGCCCGCCCACCCGGGCGGGATGAGCAGGGTGGCCTCGGGCAGCGCGCAGAGGGCCGGACCGGCCAGCCGGGTTGCGGGGGCCGGCGTGCCGCGCAGGACGCTCGCCTGCAGCGGCTCGCCGTCGAAGACGATCGCGCGGGTCTCGCTGTGCGTCGCGGCGGCCGCCGGCGCCGCCTGCGGCCGCAGCGGCGGCGCGGGGCCCCAGACCGAGACCCGCATGTTGACCATCTCGATCTCAGCCGACTCGTCGCTGTAGCCGTAGCGCAGCTCGTGCGCGCGGGCGAAGGCGGCGCGCAGGTTCTCGGCATCCGGCGCGGGGGGCGCGCCCGCGGAGGGGTCGATCTCCTCATCGACGGGCAGCTCGAATGACTGGCCCAGGTAGCGCAGCTCGTGGCGAAGGCGCACGCGCACCGGCTCCGTCGACAGGGCCGCGCGGGCCTGCGCCAGCATCGCTTCGCGCTCGCCGCGCAGGCGCTCGGGCGTGAGCGAGTCCCCGCTCAGCATGACCGTGCGCGAGACGTCGCGTCGCGGCGCCGCAGCCGCCAGGCCGAGCGCGCAGAGCACGCCCGAGGTGCGCGGGCAGAGGACGCGCGTGATGCTCAGCTCGCGAGCCAGCGCGGCCGCGTGCAGCGGCCCGGCCCCGCCGAAGGGCATCAGCGCAAAGCCGCGCGGATCGATCCCGCGCTCGACGGTCATCACGCGCAGGGCGCCCAGCATCTCGGCCTCGGCGACGCGCACGATCCCTTCCGCGCATGCGATCAGGTCGAGCTCGAGCGCTCGCGCGAGGCCTCCGACGGCGAGCTCGGCCGCGCGCCGATCGAGCGCCACATCGCCGGCCAGGGGCGAGTCCTCGAGCAGGCGGCCGAGCAGCAGGTTCGCGTCGGTCACGGTCGGCTGCTCGCCGCCGCGCCCGTAACAGGCGGGCCCCGGGTCGGCCCCGGCCGAGGCCGGGCCGACGCGCAGCGCGCCCCCCGTGTCGCGCCAGGCGATCGAGCCGCCGCCGGCGCCGACGGTGTGGATGTCAAGCGCGGGCAGCGCCAGCGGCCTGCCGGCGATCGCGCGCTCGGCCGTCTCGGGGACCTCCAGGCCGGCGATCACGCAGACGTCGCAGGAGGTGCCTCCCATGTCGAAGCAGAGCACCTCGGGCTCGCCGGCCAGCTCGGCCAGCAGCAGCGCCCCGCCGACGCCGCCCGCGGGGCCGGAGAGCACCGTCAGGGCCGCATGTGCGCCCGCCCGGGCCGCGTCGGTGAGCCCACCCGAGGACTGCATCACCTGCGGCTCGCACAGCCCCAGGGTGCGGGCGTCGCGCGACAGCCTGCTCAGGTACGCCTCGAGCAGGGGAGAGATGGCCGCGTCGAGCACGGTCGTGGCCGTGCGCTCGTACTCGCGGAACGTGCCCACGATCTCGCACGAGAGCGACAGGTGGACCTCGGGCAGCAGCTCGGCGATCAGGGCCCCGAGGAGATGCTCGTGGGCGGGGTCGGCATAGGAGTGCAGCAGCGAGACGGCGACCGCCTCGGGCTCGGCCTCGGCCAGCTGCTCGACGAGCTGCCGGGCGCGGGCCGGGTCGAGCTCCTGAAGCGGGCCGCCCGGGCCCATCCGCTCGGGCGCCCCCAGGCGCAGCTCGGCCGGCACCAGCGGCGCGGGCGCGGCGAGGCAGAGCCGGTACAGATGCGCGCGAGCCTGGCGGCCGAGCTCGATCACGTCGGTGAACCCGGCCGTGGCGATCAGCGCGGTCCTCGCCGTGCGCCCCTCGAGCAGGGCGTTGGTCGCCACGGTCATGCCGTGCGCGAAGCGCTCGACATCCTCGGCTCGCGCGCCGGCCCGCGCGAGCACCAGGCGCACGGCCTCGAGCACGGCGAGCGACTGATCGGCCGGAGTGGAGGGGAGCTTGGCGGTGTACAGGGCCGAGCCTTCACCGACGAGAACCGCGTCGGTGAAGGTGCCGCCCACGTCAACCCCCAGGAGCATGCCTGGGAGCCTACGCCAGGCTCATGCGGCTGCGAGCTCGCGGTCCTCGGTGTCCGCCAGGTGCTGGTGGGAGGGGCAGTAGCCGTTGTGCGGCAGGGGCACGCGCTGGCAGGCAGAGCCCTTGCGCGTGGTGGCGCGGCACTGCGGCGGCGCTCCGCTGACGGCTGTGTAGCCCTCGTGCGGGTGCTCGGCGAGGAACCGCTCGGCGTAGTCGATGTAGCGGCTCACGACCCGGTGGACGTGGCCCTGGGCCGACATCGGGAAGTAGCTGCGGATGTCGCAGAAGAGCGTGCGGGCGGGACGGGCGAAGTAGTGACGTTCGGTGGCCAGCCGCGTGATCACCTCCTCGCAGGCGCGCAATACGGACGCATGGTTGCTGGTCGCTGCGGCTCCGGCGGGCGGAGCCGCGATCCGCGGCGCTAGCTCCCGGTAGATGGCTCGGCTGAACTGATACATGGCGCTGGCTTCTCACCTCTCTGTTTGCTCAGATCTTGTGGTCTGGGAGCACACCCGCCGTTCTCCAAAGACTCCGATAGGCCAAAGACCTTCCGCAGAGAGAACACCGCGCCGATCGGAAAGGATCGAGATAAAGACGCGAGGCCGAATTTCTTAGAAATGGCCCGCCGGCGGGTCCGCCGGCGTCCGCCGGGTTAGAAATGGCCCGCCGGCGGGTCCGCCGGCGTCCGCCGGGTTAGAAATGGCCCGCCGGCGGGTCCGCCGGCGTCCGCCGGGCCGCGCGCCGCGCGCGGGCCCCGGCTCGACCGGTCAGCTCCACTCCTGCCAGGCGAGCGAGTGCTCGTCGGAGACGATCACGTGCCGGCGGTCGAGCGCGGGGTCGCGCTCGGGGTAGTCCACGCGCTGGTGCGCTCCGCGGCTCTCGGTGCGTGTCAGCGCGCAGCGCGCGATCATGCGCGCCAGCGGGTGCGGATCCTCGAGCAGCCTGCTCAGGCCCTCGTGTGAGCGGACGATGCCGGCGTTCTGCCAGAGCGCGGCGCGGGTCGCGGCGGCGGCCACGGGCGGCGGTGGGAGCGCCCGCAGCGCCTGGATCTCCGCCTCGCTCGCGGCGGCGGCCTCGGGTGCCGCGCGGGAGAGCGCGTCGGCGATCGCGCGGCGCGCGAACACGAAGCACTCGCTGAGCGAGTTGGAGGCCAGCCGGTTGGCGCCGTGCAGCCCCGTGCACGAGGACTCCCCGATCACGTAGAGCCCGGCGACGCTCGAGCGCGCGTTCAGGTCGACGACGACCCCGCCCATCGTGTAGTGGGCCGCCGGCGCGACCGGGATCAGCTCGCGCGTGGGGTCCACGCCGGCCTCGCGCAGCGCGGAGACCACGTTGGGAAAGTGCGCCGGGTCGATCGCCCGCATGTCCAACCCGACGGACTTCTCGCCCGACGCCGCCAGGCGGGCCTGGATCGCCCGTGAGACCTCGTCGCGGGGTGCCAGCTCGTCGACGAAGCGCTCGCCGGAGGCGTCGTGGAGCGTGGCGCCCTCGCCGCGGATCGCCTCGGTCACGAGGAAGCCCTCGCGACCGGGGACCCCGGTCACGGCGGTCGGATGGAACTGCAGCAGCTCGAGATCCGCCAGCGCCGCACCGGCCGCGTGGGCGAGCAGCAGGCCGATGCCCTGGGAGCCCGGCGGGTTGGTCGTGCGCGCCCACAGCGCCGCCGCCCCGCCCGTCGCGATCACGACCGCGCGCGCGCCGACGATGCCGCCGTCATCGCATACCAGTCCGCGACAGCGAGGGTGGGTGGGGTCTGTATCGGTCCACAGTGCCTGCGCGCGAGCGCCCTCGAGCACCGTGATGCGCGGCTCGGCGGCCGCGAGGGCGGACAGCTGGCGCACCAGCCGCCTGCCCGTCGCGCTGCCACCGGCGTGAACGATCCGCCTGACCGAATGCCCGCCCTCCAGGCCGAGCGCGAGGTGGCCGAAGCGGTCGGCATCGAAGCGCACGCCGAGCTCCTGCAGGTCGCGCACGCACGCCGGCGCCTCGCGCACGAGCACTTCCGCCGCCGATCTCCGCACCAGCCCGCGGCCGGCGAGCTCGGTGTCGCGCAGATGCAGGTCGAAGCTGTCGTCGGCGGCCAGGGCCGCTGCCAGGCCGCCCTGGGCCCAGTAGCTGGCGGTCTGGGCCAATGGCGTGGCAGACACGAGCACGACCGTGGCGTGCTCACGCGCAGCGCACAGCGCGGCGTACAGCCCTGCCGCGCCTGCGCCCACCACTGCGAGGTCGGCCTCGTGAGAGGTCGCCGTTGGGAGCGCGGGCATCCCCGGTAACGGTATCTGCCGCTATCTGCGCGCGCCGGCTGCCCGCGCCGACGCTGCGGCGGTTGGGGCCGCACTCGTTGCCGGCGCAAGCGCCGTCGAGGCCGCCGCGCCCGCCACGCTGCCGGCCGCGGCCGGAGCCGTCGCCACGACGCTCGCGGGCGCAGAGGCCACGGAAGCGGAGTCGCCGGCGAGCTTCACCAGAGCGGCGGCCAGCACCCCCAGGGAAAGCACTATCACGACCGCCAGCGCCGCGATCAGAGGCTTCCAGTTGGGAGCGGGGGCCACGCGCGTGCGCGCCGCCGCGCCGCAGAGCATGCACCACTCCTGTTCGGGGTGCAGCCCGGCGCCGCACAGCGGACAGCGCTCGCCGATGCTCGTTGGGGGAGGCGTGGCCAGCACGGTCGCCGGCCCCCCCTCGGCTCCGGAAGGCGGCGAGGCTGCGACGCTCACGGGCCTGCCGCCGGGGGTCGGACGATCTCGGTGGGTTCCTCCTCGCCGCCCGACCCGGGCGCCGTCTGCTCGGGCCGCGGCGCCGCTGGCGCCGCGCGGGTGCTCGGCGGCGCGGGCGAGCGGGGCGCGGCAGGGCTCGAGGGGCTGGCGCCCGGGCTCGAGGGGCTGGCGCCCGGGCTCGGCGGGCTGCTCGGGGCGGGGCTTGCGCCGGGAACCGAGGCGGGACTCGTGGCCGGAGCCGAGGCGGGGCTTGCGCCAGGAGCCGAGGCGGGACTCGTGGCGCCCTGGCTCGGCGCTGCCGGGACCGCTGCGGCGGCGGGCTGCGGCGAGGCGGCGGCGGGCTGCGGCGAGGCGGCGGCGGGCTGCGGCGAGGCCGGGACGGCGGCGGGCGGCGCGGCCGCCAGCGCGGGGGCTGGAGCGCCGGCCGACTGGAAGCCGGCCGGCAGGTCGACGCGCCGGTCGATCGGCAGACCGCAGTTGGGACAGAAGTGGTCTTCGCTGCTGTGGATCGCCGCACAGCGTGCGCAGGCCGTGATGCCGGCTTCGCGCAGGACCGTCACGGGCTGGCGCTCTCGCAGCGCGGCTTCGAGCGTCCGCAGTTCGGCGTCGATCTGCCCGAGCGTGGTCAGCTTGGCGATCACCAGTGCATCGTTTCGCTGCCCGAAACGGTGCAGGTTGAAGACCAGGCCGCCGAGGTCGCGGTAGGCGAGCTCGCGCGCCCGGCGCAGAAAGCGCGCGCGGCGCCGCGCGCGCCCGCGCGTGCCGAAGCCCGGCTCGCCGATCTCCGACCGCTCGCCGGCGACGCCGGCGCCCGCGGCCTGCTGCTGCTGCTGCCCCTCGATCGGAGCATCTGTGGGGGTCGTGCCGGATATCTGATCCACAGCCGATCCATGCTACTCAGACCTCTAGCCGGAGCGCTGCAACTGCTCTCGCCACGCGGCGGCCACGCGCTCGGCCATGGCCTGCGCCGAGAAGCGGCCGGCGCTGGCGCGACCGTGCACGCGGGGGTCCGGCGTGCGCAGGTGCGGCTCGAGGGCGGCGCGCCAGCGCGGGAGATCAAACGGCGCGCAGAGCGTGCCCGCCACGCCCGCGAGGGCGTCGGGATGGATGCCGACCGGCGTGGCGAGCACCGGGACGTCGCAGGCCAGCGCCTCGAGCACGGCCAGGCCGAAGCCCTCGCGCTCGGACGGCACGAGCACCGCGTTGGCGGCGTTGACCCACAGCGGCACGCGGGACGGCTCGACGGCGCCGAGCGCGAGCAGCTCGACACCGGCGTCCTGAGCGAGGGCGAGCGCGCGGTCGTGGCGCTTGCTCGCGCGCGCGGGGTCGGCGGGGAACAGCAGGTAGGGCGCATCGGGATCGAGGCCGAGCTCGGCGCGCGCCTGTACGCGCGGCAGCGGGCGGAAGCGCTCGAGATCGACGCCGCAGGGAAGCACACGGGCGCGGTGCCGCGCCGCCTGGCCGGGGAGCTCGCGCGCGAGTTCGGGGGAGACCGCGGCGAGCAGGTCGATCAGCGGCAGCACCGCCCTGGTGAGCTGGCGCGTGCGCGGATGGCGCACGTCGGTGCCGTGGACGGTGAGCGCTCGCACGCGCGCGGGCACCGCGAGGGCCGCCCAGGCGGTGAGCCCGAAGTGCGCGTGCACGACATCGAAGCGCGGGGCAGAGGTGCGCCGCGCCGCCCTGCCCGCAAAGCGCCGGCGCAGGTCGCGGGCCGCCCGCAGGAGCGAGCGGGCACCGGGCGGGAACTCGTAGAGCTCGACTTCGAGCCCATCGAGGCGGCGCAGCGCGGCGACCTGGTCGCGGACGAAGCGGCCGCGCTCGGGGTGCGCGGCGTCGGGCCGCATGTTGGACACCACGAGCGCGCGCACGATCCCCCGACCGTAGCGCTCTGGAATGATGGCTCGCGTGCAGAGTGACCCCAGTGCAGGAGGGCGCAGCTACGGGCGCGGCGCGGCCGAGCTGCGCCCGACGAGCATCGAGCCCGGGTTCGTGCGCACCGCTACCGGCTCGGCGCTGATCTCGGTCGGCGAGACACGCGTCATCTGCACCGCCTCGGTGCAGGAGAGCGTGCCGCGCTGGATGGCCGGGCAGGGCCGCGGCTGGGTGACGGCCGAGTACGGGATGCTGCCCGCGTCCACCGGGGAGCGCAAGCCGCGCGACGCCACCAGAGGGCGCCAGGACGGACGCACGGTCGAGATCCAGCGCCTGATCGGACGCTCGCTGCGCCTGGTCGTCGACTTCGCCTCGCTGGGCGAGCGCACTGTCTACCTCGACTGCGATGTCCTGCAGGCCGACGGCGGTACCCGCTGCGCCTCGATCACCGGCGCCTACGTGGCGCTCTCGCAGGCGTGTGCGCGACTGCAGGCAGAGGGCCTGCTGGAGAGCTCGCCGCTGACCGGCTCGCTGGCGGCGGTCTCATGCGGGATCCTCGGCGGGGCCGCGCTGCTCGATCTCGACTACTCCGAGGACTCGAAGGCCGAGGTCGACGCAAACGTGGTGATGACCGGCGAAGGCGGCCTCGTCGAGGTGCAGATGACGGCCGAGCGCACGCCGCTCTCGCGGACCCACATGGACGAGCTGCTGGCGCTCGCGGCGGCGGGCATCGAGCAGCTCCACGACATCCAGGAGCGGGCCATCGCCGCGGCCAAGGCCGCGATCGCGAACGATCAGAGGTCCGCGGCGTCGCTGCGATAGTCGCGGTGATGGTCCCTTGAAGCTCCTGCTGGCCACGCACAACGAGCACAAGCGAGGGGAGTTCGAGCGCCTGATCGCGCGCGCCGGCAGCGGGGCCGGATGGGAGGTTCTCGCGCTCCCCCCGACGGTGCTGCTGCCGCCGGAGGACGGTGAGACATTCGCCGCCAACGCGCTCGGCAAGGCGCGGGCGGCGGCGGAGGCAACCGGCCGCACCAGCATCGCTGACGACTCGGGCATCGCCGCCGCGGCCCTCGGCGGGGCGCCGGGGGTGCGCTCGGCGCGCTATGCCGGCGAAGGCGCCTCCGATCAGGAGAATCTCGAGAAGCTCCTGCGGGAGGCGCCCGCGGGCAGCGCGCTCGAGTACGTCTGCGCGATCGCATACGTCGATCCCGAGCGGGGGCTCGAGCGCGTGTTCGAGGGTCGCTGCAGCGGGCGCCTCGCCGATGCCCCGCGCGGTGAGCGCGGCTTCGGCTACGACCCGGCGTTCCTGCCCGACGATGACCCCTCGGCGCCGCCGCAGCGGACGATGGCCGAGCTCTCCGAGCAGGAGAAGGATGCGATCAGCCATCGCGGCCGGGCCGTGCGCTCGCTGCTGGCATGGATCGAGGCCGAGCCCGCCGGCCGTGCCGCCGGGGGCCCTGCGGCCTGAGCTCGCGCCTTCGCTCGACCGTAGTTGGCGCTCAGAGCAGGTTGATCGCCGCGGAGATGGCCACGGCCACGCCGAGCCCGGCGTATCCGGTGTAGCCGGACAGCAGCAGCAGCAGGGCGGTGAGCAGGGCGACGAGCACCGTCGCAAGCCAGGCGATGCGCGTGATCGACATGCGGGCATTCTGGCGGACGCGCCTGTCCGCAAGCGGTGTTAGCGTCAAAAACAACGATTTCGCGAACGAGGAGGACGAAGTGACGAAGTCCGAGCTGGTTGATCAGGTGGCCGATCGTGCCGATCTGACCAAGCACGATGCGGCACGGGCGGTGGATGCGGTGCTGGCCACCGTCGAGGATGCGCTGCGCCGAGGGAGCGAGGTGACGGTCTCGGGATTCGGCAAGTTCCACGTGAGCGAGCGCGGAGCGCGGCTCGGGGTCAACCCGCGGACGGGCGAGCGCATGCAGATCGCAGCCTCGCGCGTGCCTCGCTTCACCGCCGGCAGCGGCCTCAAGAGCGCCGTGAAGGGTCGTTGAGCACGGCGCCCTCCTTTGGCGACACCCTGGCCGCGCGGGTGGCCGAGCGTGAGTCGCAGATCGTGCTCGGCCTCGACCCCGATCCCGGGGCGCTGTGGCCCGGGATCGAGGGCTGCGGCGGGGTCGATGGCTCGCCGGCCGAGGCCGCCGGCGCAGCCGTACTGGCACACTGCCGCGCGCTGATCGACGCGACCGCGGAGGCTTGCGTGGCGGTCAAGCTGCAGCTCGCCCGCTTCGAGGTGCTCGGCGCGGCCGGCTGGACGGTGGCGGCGGCCGTGGCCGATCACGCCCGCCGCCGCGGACTGCTCGTGATCGCCGACGGCAAGCGCGGCGACATCGACGTGAGCGCGGCCGCTTACGCCAGCGCGCTGATCGGCGGCGTCGATACGCCGTTCGGGCCGATCGACGGGTTGGGTGCCGATCTGGTGACGGTCAATCCGCTGATGGGACGCGACGCGCTCGAACCGTTCGTGAGCGCCGCCCGCGCAGCCGGCGGAGGGGTGCTGGCGCTGGTGCGCACCTCCAATCCGGGCGCCGCCGACATCGAGGACCTGCAGCTCCGGGGAGGGGGGACCGTGTGGGAGCGGGCGGCGGAGATGGTGGATGAGCTGGGCAGGCCCGGCGTGGGCAGGGCGGGCCTCAGCGACGTCGGCGCGGTCATCGGCGCGACCGAGCCCAGCCACCTCGCACGCGCCCGCGAGCTGATGGCCAGCGCGCCGTTTCTGCTCCCGGGCGTGGGCGCCCAGGGCGGTCGCGTGGAGGAGCTCGCCGCGGCCTTCGCGCCGGGCCGCGCGGGCGGGCTCGTGACGGCCTCGCGCAGCATCGCGGGCGCGCACCGCGCCATCGGCGGGGAGCCGGCGATGGCGGCTCGCAAGGAGGCCGAGCGCCTGCGCGAGGCGGCCTGGGAGCTCTCGGGCGAGCTTCGGGTCGTGCGCTGAGCCGTTCGGGCGCCGCGCGCGGCCGGCAGTCTGACCGGCACGGACCGGCCGTCCGGGCGCGGTTTGCGTTCCGCTAGCCTGTGTTGCGTGCGGGCCTCTGCATGCTCTGCCGTTAGGGCGCACCACAAGGTGGGTATAGAGCCAGGATGATCATCACCGTCACGCTCAACGCGGCGATCGACAAGTCGCTCGCGGTGCCGAACTTCAGGCTCGGGCGTCGTCACCGTACCGTCGAACAGCGCACGATGGCAGGCGGCAAGGGCGTCAACATCGCGCGCACGCTGAAGGCCCTCGGCCAGCCGGTGATCGCCACGGGCTTCGCCGGAGGCGCGACCGGCACGCACATCGTCGAGCAGCTCACCGAGGAGGCGATCCTCAACGACTTCGTGCGCATCCGTGAGGAGTCGCGCACCAACACCTCCGTGCTCGATCCGACGACCGGCGAACAGACAGAGATCAACGAACGCGGCCCGGCGGTGTCGGCGACCGAGATCGAGCTCTTCCGAGACAAGCTCCTCTACCTCGCCCGCGGCGCCGCGATCGTCGTGTTCGCCGGCTCGCTCCCGCGCGGCGTCGAGCCCGACATCTACGCGGCCCTGATCCACGACCTCGAGCGCATGGAGGTGACCACCGTGGTCGACACCGACGGTGAGCCCCTGCGCCAGGCGGTCCGCGCGGAACCCGACGTCGTCTCGCCGAACGTGCTCGAGGCCGAGGAGCTCGTCGGCCACGAGTTCGCCAGCGAGGAGGAGCGCTCGCTCGCGGTCGCCGAGATCGCCGCGCTCGGACCCCGCGAAGCGATCATGACGCTGCCCGACGGATGCTTCGCACAGGTTCTGATCGGCGGTCAGCGGTTCCTCAAGCGCGCCCACATCGCGCCGCGCGAGCCGATCGCCAAACGTGGCTCGGGCGACGCGTTCCTCGCCGGCTATCTGGCCGCGCGCTACGAAGGTCGCTCGCCCGACCAGTGCCTGCGCTTCGGTGTTGCCTGTGGCGCGGAGTCCACGGCGCGCCTGGGCGCCGGGCTGATCGACCCTCGCGAGGCGCGGAGGCTGATGGGCGGCGTCGAGCTGTCCGTGCTCGAGCAGCCCGCCAAGGTCAGCTGAGAGCCCCGAGCGCTCGCGGCCGGCGAGGCTACCCGCCCGCCACGTCGCGGCGCAGGAAGACCAGGTAGGCGGCGAGCAGGGCGGGACCGGCATAAAGCGCGCAGACCCAGGCGGAATGCGTGATCGGAGCCCAGTCGGTGGGGGTGCGCAGCAGACCGTGCCAGGCGAAGTACTGAGTGGTCAGCAGATACGGGCTGAGCCCTTCCAGGCCGGGGATCTGCGAGACGATCGCGAGCACCAGCGTGGCGCCCAGCGTGCCGACGACGGCGGCGGCGCTGTTGCGGGTGGCGGTCGAGAGCAGCACGCCGATGCACGCGACGGCGGCCAGCGGGATCAAGAAGCAGGCGTTCGCGGCGAACACCAGCAGCAGCGCCTTCTCGGCGGAGACCACCGTGCCGGAAAAGGTCCTGACGCTGTGAAAGCCCCACGACGCGACGCCGGCGACCGTCGCGACCGCGGCCGAGAGGAAGACCGCGGCGGCCGCATAGGTGATGGCTGCGAGGGCCTTGGCGGCGAACACCTGGCCGCGGTCCACCGAGCGCGTGAGGATCGTCTTCAGCGTGCCGTTGTTGTCCTCGGCGGCGACGATGTCGCCGGCGACGAGCGCGGCGATCAGCGGCAGAAAGAAGACCGACTCGAAGCCGAGCATCAGCACGGGCGTGGCAAGCCCCGACTGGAAGATCTCCGAGGCGAAGATGCTGTCGCCTCCGTGCATGTGTCCGCCGCGCAGCAGCTGGCTGACGACGAAGATGATCGGCAGGATCACGCCCAGCCCGAGTCCGAGATAGGTGCGCTTCTGGGAGGCGAGCTTGCGCAGCTCCCAGCGGTAGATCGTGCGCACGGGCGGCCGCCGGCCGGTGCTCGCGAGCGGCGCCGCGGCGGGAGCAGTGGCCGTCGCGCTCATGGCGCGCGCACCAGCTGGGGCTGCTGCGATCCGCGCTCGCCGTTGCCCGCGCCCGCGGCGCTCTCGTGGCCTGCGTTCTCGGTCAGGCGGAAGAACAGGTCCTCGAGCGTGGCCAGTTCGGGTGTCAGCGTGAGGATGCCGATGCCCGCCTGGGCGAGCGCGAGCGAGAGCGCGCCGACGTGGGGCTCGTCGGCCTGGAATCCGACGCCGTGCTCGCCCGCGAGCACGTGCTCCACGCCCGGCTGGCTGCGCGCGATCTCCAGCGCGCGCGCGTCGTCTGTGGTGCGCAGCCTGTAGCCGGCGCCGCCCTGGCGACGCAGCTCTGCCAGCGCGCCCTCGTAGACGACGCGACCCGCGTCCACGATCGCCACGCGGTCGCAGAGCTCCTGGACCTCGGGAAGCTGGTGGCTGGAGAGCAGCACCGTGATCCCCTCGCCGGCGAGGCGCCGGATCAAGAGCCGCATGTCGCGCATCCCGGCGGGATCCAGGCCGGTCGCGGGCTCGTCGAGGATCAGCAGGCGGGGCCTGCGCAGCAGCGCCGCCGCGATCCCGAGCCGCTGGCGCATCCCGTGCGAGTAGCCGCCGACCCTGTGCTCGGCGCGGGGGCTCAGCTCGACGATCTCGAGCACCTCGCCGATGCGCTCCTTGGCGGCGCCCCCGTCCAGCGCGGCCAGTAGTTCGAGGTTCTTGCGGGCGCTCAGGTAGGGGTAGAAGCGCGGAGCCTCGACGAATCCGGCAACGCCCTCCAGGGCGCGCGCTCCCTCGCGCAGGGGATCGCGGCCGAACAGCTCGACCGTGCCCTCGCTGGGCACGATCAGGCCGAGCGCCATGCGCAAGGTCGTCGTCTTGCCCGCGCCGTTCGGTCCGAGGAAACCGTAGACGTCGCCGGCGCGGACGTTGAGGTCGACGTGGTCGACCGCCAGGACCTCCTTGTAGCGCTTGACGAGCCCCCTGGCCTTGACCGGCGGCGGCGAGCCGTCGCTCACGCTAGAGGCTCCGGGCAAGCGCCTCGATGGCAGCGGGAGTGACCGAGCCGGCCAGCAGGTAGTGCACGCCCGAGCGCTCGAAGCTCAGGATCGTGCCAAGCGCGGTACGCAGCTCGCTGGCGCTCGTCCCGTTGATGTCGACCTTCGGCAGGCCTTCCAGCGCGCCGCTCGTGCCCGATTTTTCGCCGCTCTTGGCCGTGTCTTCGAGCACGGCGATCGCCGTGATCCCGTGGCCGTGCGTGGTGAGCTTCGGCTTGCCGGCGTGCCCGCCCGACGGCTTGGCGGAGGCGCTCCCGCCTTCGCCGGAGACCTTGACTTCCTCGATCTTCGCGCCCGGGGGCGGTGTGAACGCGAACACCGAGTCTGCGACCGGGCCGTAGGAGACTTCCGTGGCGGCCAGTTCGATCACCGGCGCCGAGCTGGTCGAGGAGTAGATCGCCGCCCGCAGCGGCATGCCGTTGGCCGCATCGAAGGACAGCTCGGCGCCGCCGAGCAGGCTGCCGCCTTCCTTGGGTGAGACGCGGACCGTGTAGGCGGCCTGGCCGGCCACGTCGGTCGGCGCGGCGCCGGAGACCTCCGCGTGTTGGCTGAGGTGCGCGATCGCTTCTTCGATCTTGGCCAGGCTCGGGGCTTCGTGGTGGTCGGCCGGGGTGCTCGAGGAGCCGGACTGCGAACCTTCGCCCTTGGGCGGCGTGTAGCGGTAAAGCGTGTTGGACGCCGCGTCATACATGGACAGCGTGTGTCCGTCGTAGAGGATCTGGGTATCGCCTTTTTCGGCCTGCAGCTCGAGGCGCACATGGCCGTCCTTGGCGATCCACAGCCTGCCGGAGGCGCCGGAGATCAGTGGGCTCGAGGCGAGCTGGCCGCCTTCGCCCGAGCCGCTCGCGAGGTTGGCGCCTTCGAGCAGATGGTTGGTGAGCGTGACGTTCGCGCTGAGGCCCTGGACCGATTCCCCGCCCGCCCCGGCAAGCGCGTCGTGGACCGCTTCCGCGAGCGGCTTGGCCGGAGGGGTCGGGCCCGTGCCGAGGGCCAGCGCCAGCGCCGTGGCCGACGCGCCGACGGCGACTGCCAGCCCGCAGAGGAGCAGCAGGCGATAGAGGGGGAGGCGTCGGAGGAGGTTCACGGATGCGTCCAGATCCTTTGGGGTTGGCCCGACTCACCAAAGCTTAGCGACTCGACTTTCGGGCTCATAAAGGTGGGAGAGCTCTCATCGCCCTCGTTCCATCGCCACCGGCGCGGGCCGGCGATCGGCCGTTCGCCGGCGCCACCCGATATCTTCTCGCCGGCATGGTCATCGCCTTCATCCTCTTCTGGGTCCTCCTCGGGCTGGCAGTGTTCTTCATCGCGATGCGTGGCGGGGCCCGAGGGGCGCGCGACCGCGCGGAGAGCGGCCAGCCGCAGGGCGAATCGAGGGCCGGCCGGCGCGTGCTGACGCTGGGGATCGTCGTGGTGTTCGCCTTCGGCCTGATCGTTCCGGGCCTCGTGCTCGCCTTCAACGCCGACCACAAGGCGAGCGTGGCGGTCGGCGGCCTGCATCTCAACGCCGAACAGCAGAAGGGCCGGGAAATGTTCGCGCACTCCTGCGCGGTCTGCCACACCCTCGAAGCCGTCAGGTCGGTCGGGCGGATCGGGCCGAATCTCGACGTGCGCGTGGGCGATGACATCTCCACCCCCGCGGGGCGCAAGGCGCTGGTCCTGAGCGCGATCTCCGAAGGCCGCGCGCGCGGTCTCGGGCAGATGCCGGCGCAGCTCTACCAGGGCAAGGAAGCCGAAGAGGTCGCGGAGTTCGTGGCAGCCGTCGCCGGTCACTGAGGCGACCGCGGCGCGGGCGCGCGCGCCTGCCTTCGACGGCGAGAGAGCAGCGGCGCTTTGGCCAACCGTCGATAGCGGCGGTCAGGGGCTGTCGATATGGTCCCGCGTGGATGGCAGACCAGCCGAAAACCGCGGAGGACGTCAAGGCGCTCGTCGCCGAGCAGGAGATCCGCTTCATCCGCTTCTGGTTCACCGACATCCTCGGCCAGCTGAAGTCGTTCTCGATCAACGCAGCCGAGCTCGACGACGCTTTCGAGGCGGGGATGGGCTTCGACGGCTCTTCGATCACGGGCTTCAACGCGATCGAGGAGTCAGACATGATCGCGATGCCCGACCCGAGCACGTTCGCGGTGCTGCCCTGGCGCCCGCAGGAGCAGGGTGTCGGGCGGATGTTCTGCGATGTGATCACGCCCGAGCGCACGCCGTATGAGGGCGACCCGCGCCACGTCCTGCGCCTTGCCCTGCAGCGGGCCGAGTCGATGGGCTTTGACACCTTCAACGTGGGCCCCGAGCTCGAGTACTTCCTGTTTCGCGACTCGCGCTCGACGGAGGTCCTCGACGAAGGCGGCTACTTCGACCTGACGACCCTCGACGCGGGCTCGGATGTGCGCCGCGAGACGGTGCTGGCCCTGGAGCAGCTGGGCATCCACGTCGAGTACACCCACCACGAGGTGGGACCCTCCCAGCACGAGATCGACATGCGCTATGCCAACGCGCTGAAGATGGCCGACGACTGCATGACCTACCGGATCACGGTCAAGGAGTACGCGATGAAGTACGGCTGGCATGCGACCTTCATGCCCAAGCCCCTGTTCGGCGAGAACGGCTCGGGCATGCACACCCACCAGTCGCTCTTCAGCGGCGGGCAGAACGCGTTCTATGACCCCGACGACCAGTATTTCCTCTCTGACGTCGGCAAGGCGTTCATCGCCGGCCAGCTCAAGCACGCTCGCGAGATCTGCTCGATCTTCGCGCAGTGGGTCAACTCCTACAAGCGACTTGTCCCGGGCTTCGAGGCGCCGGTGTACGTCGCGTGGTCGCGGCGCAACCGCTCGGCGCTCGTGCGCGTGCCGCTGTATCACCCGGGCAGGGAGAAGGCCACGCGCATGGAGCTACGCTGCGCCGACCCGGCGTGCAACCCCTACCTGACCTTCGCGGTGCTGTTGCAGGCGGGGCTGGAGGGCATCGAGAAGGGCTACGAGCTGCCCGAGCCGATGGAGAAGAACCTCTATCACCTCTCCGGCGAGGAACGCAAGCGCCTGGGCGTCGAGCAGCTGCCCGAGAGCCTCGGCGAGGCGATCGAGATAACGGCCGAGTCCGAGCTCGTGCTGCGCACGCTCGGCGAGCATATGTTCAACCGCTACGTGGAGATCAAGCGTCAGGAGTGGGACGACTACCGCGTGCAGGTGACGCAGTGGGAGCTCGACCGCTACCTGTCGATCCTGTGATCAAACTGGTCTAGCTCGGCGGGCTCTTCCCGCCGCCGGGGCGCGGCGGGCCTGCCAGGCGGGGGCTCCGCGGCGGAACCGCGCACGCGATCGGGCGTGCCGGGGCGAAGTGCCAGTGCAGCGCCTGCAGCAGGTGCCCGAACGCGGTCGGGTAGCGGGGCGCGATCTCGTGCAGCAGCGCCAGCACCGAGACGGCGCGGCGCTCGTACTCCTGCTCGCCGGTGAGCTGGGAGAGGCGCAACAGGCCGACCGCGGCGCTCGAGGCGCCCGCGGGGATCGGCGAGTCCTCGAGGTCCTTGCGCCGCGCGATCAGCGCTTCCCCGTCGGAGGCGGTCGAGAAGAAGCCGCCGTGCTCGGGATCGGCGAACCGGGCGATCATCTCGTCGGCCAGCGCCGCGGCCGCATGGAACCAGCGCTCGTCGCAGCCGGCTTCGAACAGCGCGATCAGGGCCTCCAGCAGAAAGGCGTGATCCTCGAGATAGGCGCCGATCTTTGCCTGTCCGTCGTTGTAGCTGCGCAGCAGACGACCGCGATCGTCGCGCAGCTCGCTCTGCAGGAACTCGGCGCAGGCGACGGCCGCGTCGAGGTATCGCGGCTCCTCGAGGGCCGCGCCCGCCTCTGCCAGGGCGGAGATCATCAGGGCGTTCCAGCTCGTCAGGCGCTTGTCGTCGAGCGCCGGGCGCTGGCGGCGTTCGCGCGCCGCCAGCAGGCGCTCACGGATGCGCTCGCGAACGGCCGCGCGCGGCCGGGGTCCGCGATCCTGCAGGACGTTGAGGCCGGGCTGGGGATGATGGGGGTCGCTGAAGTTGCCCTGCGCGCTGGCGCCGAGCCACGCGATCGCCGCCTCGGCGTCCTGCCCGAGCGCGTCCCCCAGCTCGGTGAGGGTACACACGTAGAAGCGTCCCTCGACGCCTTCGGAGTCGGCGTCCAGTGCCGAGTAGAAGCCGCCCTCTGCTCCGCGCATCTCGCGCAGGGCCCACTCGAGCGTGTCGCTGCAGACCTCGAGCAGGCGCGGATCCTGCGAGGCCTGCCAGCCGTGCAGATAGGCGCGCGCCAGCAGCGCGTTGTCGTAGAGCATCTTCTCGAAGTGGGGCACCGTCCAGGTGGCATCTACGCTGTAGCGCGCGAAGCCGCCGCCGATCTGGTCGTGGATGCCTCCACCGGCCATCGCGCGCAGGGTGCCGAGCGCCATCGTCTGCTCGCCGCGCAGCAGCAGAAACTCGATGACCGATGCCTGGGGGAACTTCGGCGCCCCGCCGAAGCCGCCATCGCGCGCGTCGAAGCTGTCCTTGAGCCTCGCGACCGCCTCCTCGAGCGCGCCGGCATTGAGCGGCTCGGCGGACGGCCGCATGAGCGCGCCCTCGCGCAGGCGCTGGCGCAGGCGCTCGCCCCCGGCGCGGATCTCATCGCGGTTCTCCCCCCAGGACTCGGCGATCGCGAGGAGCACCTGCCTCCACGCCGGCATCCCCTGGCGGGCGTCGGGCGGGAAGTAGGTCCCGCCGTAGAAGGGGAGCTGCTCAGGCGTGAGGAACACGTTCAACGGCCAGCCGCCGCGGCCGGTCATCCCCTGGACGGCCTCCATGTAGAGGCCATCCACGTCCGGGCGCTCCTCGCGGTCGACCTTCACGCACACGAAGTTCTCGTTCATGAGCCTGGCCGTGTCGGGGTCCTCGAAGGACTCGCGCTCCATCACGTGGCACCAGTGGCAGGAGGAGTAGCCGATCGAGACGAGCAGCGGCCTGTCCTGCTCGCGCGCGCGCGCGAACGCCTCGGCCCCCCAGGGAAGCCAGTCGACGGGGTTCTCGGCATGCTGGCGCAGATAGGGCGAGCTCTCGGCGGCGAGGGCGTTGGACATCAACGCAGACGGCCGAGCGGGCCCAGCGGGAAGGTGACCGGGCCGGTGAGCCATTCGGGCTCGCCGCCTTCCCCGCCGCGACGTGCGACCCTGACCCGAGCGGCGACATCGACGTGGAACGAGCGGCCGGCCAGCACGCCGCTGAGGTGACCGCCGGAGGCGACGCGCATGTGCCCGGCGCTCGCCGCCGAGCCGCCCACGCCGAGGCTCGCCGTGGAGCCCCTGTTCTTGAGCAGGAGGGCGGTGGAGATCAGGCCGCTGACCTGGACTCCCGGGACATAGGACAGGCGATCGAGCTGCGCGCCGGCGCTGGTCAGCTTGACGGTGCCGCCGCGCAGCCCGCCGAAGCGCACGCCGACGGGCAGCTGCCCGAAGTCGAGACCGATCTCCACGATCGAGCGGCGCAGGTCGAGGATCGTGTCGAGGACCGCGGCAACGGTGCGAGCCTCGGCCGCGGGCACGCCCGGCGTGGGGGTCACGCTCGAGAGCCGCGTGGGCGCGAGCGGCGCCGGGGGGAAGGGGTTCCTGACCGGCGCGCAGGCCGCGACCGGCCGGCCCGCGAAGAACGCCTCCACGCCGGCGCTGGCGCAACCGCTCAGGTCGCTGCCGATCACCGAGTGGCCCGTATAGGGCACCCGCAGCAGCTGTGCATCGGGGATCAGGTCGGCGACGTGGCGGGCGTCTTCGGTGGGCGTACGCAGATCCTGCCCGCCGGAGAGGATCAGGGTGGGCACGTCGGGCAGGGAGCCCTGGGCCGCGGGCGCCGCGGAGGCGTCCGGCCAGGAGACACAGAGGGGGATGGTCAGATCGAGCAGCGCGGATTCGGGATCGAACGGGTAGAAGTCGGAGCTCGGCAGGGCGTTGAGGGCTGCTTCGGCTTCCACCGCGCGCGTGGTCTCCGGCGCGCTGCGCCGCCAGGGGAACGGGGTCTCCTCGCAGGAGGTGTCGATGAACAGCGTTTCGTCGACCTCGCTGCTGCGTTCTTCGCTCTTGGGATGAATGCCGTTGAGCGTCAGCAAACGCGCGAGCGGGCCCAGATCGTGCTGCACGGCGGAGTGCACGACGGCGGGCAGTTCGGCGCGGATCACCGGGTTCAGATCGCCGGCCAGGACCATGTCGAACAGCTCGGCGCTGGTGATCAGACCGCGGAAGCGCCTGCCGTGTTCGTCATACGCTTCGCCGGTCACCGAGTGGGAGTTGAGGTAGGCGACGAGGTGTGCGAGGTCGCCCAGCGGGTTGGCGCTCACGCCGTTGCAGGCACCGGCCGAGCAGAGTTCCGCCAGTGCCGGCTTCATCGCCCTGAAGGTGCTGACGTGAAACGGTTCCGGGCCTTCGGGCGTCTCCGTGGAGTCGAGCACGAGCGCCTCCACGTGCTGGGGATAGCGCTGGGCGTACTCGAGCGCGACCTTCGTGCCGTAGGAGGTCCCGTACAGCACGAGCTTTTCGTAGCCGGCCGCCGCGCGGATCGCCTCGATGTCTTCCACCGATTCGAGCGTGGTGTAGTCGCCCCGCGCCGGCCCCAGCTGGAGCGCGCAGCGCTCGACGAGTTCGGTCGTGCTGCGCGCGGTGGAGGCTTCGACGGAGTTGCTCAGCGCGGCGCAGCTCAGCGGGTCCGACATGCCCGTGCCGCGCTGATCGAACAGCAGCAGGTCACGTGTCGCCAGCGCCGGGGCGATCGCTTCGCCGACGAACTGTGCCAGCGGCAGGATCGCCTGTCCGGGCCCGCCGGCGATCGCCACGACGGCATCGGGGCTCGGGGCGGCGCCGGCGAGCTTGCGCTCGATGCTCAGCGAGACCGTCCCGGAGACGGCGTTGGTGCGGTCGAGCGGGACGGTCAGCGACGCGCAGGAGAAGTCGGCGCTGCCCGCGCAGGGGAGGAAGCTAAGGCTCGAGGAGCCGGCCGAGGAGGCCGGCCAGCTCACGAGCAGCAACAGCGGCAGCAGAGCCGCCAAGGCCGTGAAGGGGCTGCGCCTCCGCATTGACACCGACAATAGCTGCCGTGGCGTCGGGATCCGAGGCGAGTTGCACCTGCCGACCGCCGAGCGACCCGACCAGGGTCTTGTGGCCGTTCAGCCGCAGCGTCCCGCGCGCGGCGGCGTAGCCGCCGATCTGCAGATTCACGGCTGACGCGGTGATCTCGCCCGAGATCGTCACACCGGGAACGTACGAGTAGGCATGGAACGACAGCGAGCTCTTGGCGTACTCGGCCCAGCCGGCGCGCAGTCCGCCGGTGCGCAGCGCCGGCAGTTCGGAGAGGCTTTCCACCGAGCCGGTGGCGGCCAGCGCGAGCGCGAGCTGGCGCACGAAGTCGGCGATGCTCAGCGTGACCGCGTGTAGGGTGCGCCCGGGCAGCCCGCGATCGCCGCCGATCGGGGAGATCAGCGCCAGGCGCACGGGCGGCAGCGGCGGAGGTCGCAGGCTCGCCGGCGCTGGCGCGGCCCTGCAGGCGCTGATGCGATGGCCCGCGAAGATCGCCCGCAGCGCGTCGCTGGCGCAGGCCGTCGGCTCGGAGCTGAGCACCGAGTGACCGGTGTAGGGGACGCGCAGCAGTTGCGCGTCCGGGATCTCGGCCGCCACTTCCCGGGCGTTCGCGGTCGGCGTGCGCAGGTCGTCTTCGCCGCTGAGGATGAGCGTGGGGACGTCCGGCAGGGGCGCGTCGTCGGGGGGCGCGGCCGGTGTCGTAAAGGGCCAGTGGGCACAGGCCGCGATGTCGCTCAGGTCGAGCGCGTTGGCGGCCGTGAAGGGCGCGAACACGCTCGCGGGGAGCGCCTCGGCGGCGGCCGTGGCTTCGGCGAGGCGGCGCCGCGGATCGGCCGCGCGGCTCCACGGGAATTCCTGCTCTTCACAGCTCGTGGCGTAGTAGAGCGGCGTGTCGAAGTCTTCGGCTTCGCCTTCCCCGGCTCGCGCGGACGTGCTCAGCAGTCGCGCGAGCGCCGCGTCGTCGCCGTCGGCCGCCGCGGCGACCGCAGTGACGAATTCCGCGCGCAGAACCGGTGCCAGGTCACCGGCGAGAAGCACTTCGACGAGCTCGTCGGAGGTGAGCGACACGGTGTGCGCCCGCCCGTCGCCGTCGATCACGCGTCCCCTGAGCGGCGCCCGGCGCATCCTGCGCACTACGCGTGCGAGGTCGCCGACCGGTTCGCGGGTGATGCGCGCGCACGCTCCCGCGGCGCAGAGGCCGCGCAGGATGCCCGGCACCGCGGCGAACGTGCTGCGACTCAGCGGGTCGGGGCCGTTCGGCGTGACCACCGAGTCGAGCACGAGTGCTTCGACGCGGCTCGGATAGGTCTGGGCGTAGCGCTCGGCCACCTTGGTGCCGTAGCTCGTGCCGTACAGGACCAGCTTTTCATAGCCTCCGGCCTGGCGGATCGCCTCGATGTCGGCGACCGAGTCCGCGGTCGTGTAGAACGCGCGCCGCGGTCCGAGCTGCGAGGCGCATGCTTCGATCAGCGCTCCGATCGAATGAAACAGGTCGGGGCGTTCGAAGGCGTGGCAGGAGAGCGGCTGGGAGAGGCCGATGCCCCGCTGGTCGAAGGCGATCAGGTCGCGCGTGGCGGCGATCGGCCCGAGCATTTCGGCGAACTGCTCGGCGAACGGGAGCGCCGGCTGCCCCGGTCCGCCCGCGAGCGCGATGATCGCGCTGCGCGCTTCGCCGACGGGCGCGCGGTGGCGGCGCATCGCCAGCGTGAGCGTTTCGGGTGTGACCGCGGCCGGTTGCTGGGCGCTCGGGTCGAGCGGCACGGTGAGATGACCGCAGGCGAAGTCGTTGCTGTCTCCGCATGGAGCGAAGGCGATCGACGGCGACGCGGCGAGCGCTTGCGCGCAGCTGCCGAGCACGCTCAGGCAGGCTCCCGCCGACAGCAGCACTGCGGCTGCCTTCCCCAGAGATCGTCGTACCATTGGAATCTAATCTCCTTGTTCGCCTGCTGTCGCAGATGCCCTGCGCGCGGCGGGCGCGGTGGGGCCGCGCCCGGTGCTCCTGGCGGTAGGGTCTCGCAGGTGCCCCTCGATCGCGAAACCGTCCAGGCCTCCGGCGCGCCGCCGGCGGTTGGCCCCTACAGTCATGCCGTGCGTGCGGGCGAGCTGCTGTTCTGCTCGGGGCAGATTCCGCTCGATCCGCAAAGCGGCGAGCTGGTCGGCAGCACGCCGGCCGAGCAGGCCGAGCGCTGCCTTCTCAACCTGCAGGCCGTGTGCGCCGCTGCTGGCACGTCGCTCGAGCGCGCCGCGCGCGTGACCGTGTACATGACCGATCTGTCCGCGTTCGCAGAGGTCAACGAGGTATACGCGTCGTTCTTCACCGGCGGCGAGCCGCCCGCGCGTGTGACGATCGGCGTGGCTGCGCTGCCGCTCGGCGCTCAGGTCGAGATCGACGCGATCGTCGTCTCGTAGGCGTCGCCGTCGGCCGGCTCGACGCCGCGCAGAGCGCGCGAAAGGAGCTCGCGCAGTGTGCTGCGCTCGCTCTCGTCGAGCGCCGCCAGCACCTCCTCCTCGACCGTCGCCTGGGCGCGCTCGGCCGAGCGCAGCGCCTTCAGGCCCGCGGGGGTCAGCGCCACCAGGTGCCTGCGACGGTCGTGCGGGTCGCGCACGCGCGTCGCGAAGCCCAGCTGCTCGAGCTCGTTGAGCAGCAGCACGACGTTGTTGGCGTCCATGCAGAAGGCGTCCGCGAGGTCCTGCTGGGGGCAGCTGTCGTGGTCGCGGACGTATGCGAGCGCCACCAGGTGGCGCAGGTGCATCCCCAGCAGCTGCTCGTCGCTGCGTCGGTAGACCTGCTTGGCCAGGCGCGTCAGCAGCACCATCGAGCCACAGGCGTTCTCAGCTCCCATGTGATCCAGTCTACCTGTCATTGCAACATCTGTCATCAGGATAGCAGCGATCATAAATTTTCCAACGATAATCCTTGGATCAAGGATTATCCATGATATGGTGTTCCTACCGCGCAACCGGAAGGAGCCTCATGAGCAACACGATCACACCCCGCAGCCCCAGCGACGCACGCCGGATCGCCCGCCCGCAATGGCGCCTACCCGGGCACTCGCGCGCCTCCGAGCGGGCGCACCTCGCCGAGCAGGCCTACGCGGCCGAGCTCGTACGCGCCGAGCGCGCGGGTGCCTCGACGCAGCCGCCGGCGGGCGGCGGCGCGTCGCCCGGCGCCGAGAAGCGCAGCGAGATGCAGCCGCCGGTGGGAGGCGGCGCGTCGCCCGGCGCCGAGAAGCGCAGCGAGCGCCGTCGCTGGATCGCGCTCGCCGTCCTCTGCATCGGGCAGCTGATGATGGTGCTGGACGCCACGATCGTGAACGTGGCGCTGCCGTCGATTCAGCGCGACCTGCACTTCTCCCAGGCCAACCTGACGTGGGTGATCGACGGCTATCTGATCACCTTCGGGGGCTTCCTGCTGCTGGCCGGCCGCGTCGGCGACCTGATCGGACGCAAGCGCGTGTTCCTTGCCGGCCTCGTGCTGTTCACGACCGCGTCGGTGCTGTGCGGCGTCGCCGACAGCCAGGGCCTGTTGATCGGCGCCCGTCTGCTGCAGGGCATCGGCGGCGCGATCGCCTCGAGCGTGATCCTCGCGATCATCGTGACCGAGTTCCCGCAGAGGGCGGAGCAGGCCAAGGCGATGGGCATGTATGCGTTCGTCTCCGCCGGCGGCGGCTCGATCGGCCTGCTGGCCGGCGGCGTGCTCACGCAGTCGCTCAACTGGCACTGGATCTTCTTCGTCAACGTGCCGATCGGGATCTTCGCGTTCCTGATGGGCGCTGCTCTGATCGAGGAGAACGAGGGCATCGGCCTGGCCGGCGGCGTGGATGTGCTCGGCTCGATGCTGATCACGCTCGCGACCATGTTCGGCGCCTTCGCGATCGTCAAGTCCAGCGAATACGGGCTGCTGTCGGCGCGCACGCTCGGCGCCGGCGGCGTCTCGCTGGCCTTGCTCGGCGCCTTTCTCGCGCTCGAGGCGCGGGTGGCCAACCCGATCATGCCGCTGCGGATCCTGCGGCTGCGGATGCTGATGGGATCGAGCCTCGTCCGCGGCCTGCTCGTGACGGGCATGTTCTCGGCGTTCTTCCTCGGGGCGCTGTTCCTCGAGCGCGTGCTCGGCTACGACGCGATCGAAACGGGTCTCGCGTTCATGCCGCTGACCCTCGCGATCGCGACCATGTCGATTGGCGTGTCCGCCCGGCTGGTCGAGCGCTTCGGGGCGGTGCAGACGCTCGCGGCCGGACTCGTGGGGATCATCGTCGGGTTGCTGCTGCTGGCCGGCCAGGGAGTGCACGCCAGCTACTTCCCCGGCCTGTTCTTCGCCTTCCTGACGCTTGGGCTCGGTGCCGGCGCCTCGTTCCTGCCGCTGCTCACGATCGGGATGTCCGACGCCCCGCCGCGCGACGCGGGCCTGGCCTCGGGGATCATCAACGTGTCCGTCCAGCTGTTCGGCGCGATCGGCCTGGCCACGTTGGGCACGATTGCGACCGACCACACGAAGGCGCTGACGGCAAGCGGGCATGCGCTCGACAGCGCGCTGACCGGCGGCTATCACCTGGCGTACGTGGTTGCGGCGGCGTTCGTGGCGCTGGGGATCCTCGCGGCGTTCGTCGTGCTGCGCCCGCCGACGCGCACCGTGGCGCAGGAGGTCGACGAGCTGGAGCGCGACTTCGGCCGCGCGGGAGCCGCCGCTCAGGTCGCCGAGCAGCTCGCCTGAGACCAGCGATGGCCGCCGCGGGCAGGCCGACCTGCCGCGGCGGCCGTCGGCCTCACTTGGCGCGAAGCTCGGCGCGCTTGATCTTCCCGCTCGGCGTCTTCGGCAGCTCGGCGGCGAAGTCGATGATGCGCGGGTACTTGTAGGGAGCGGTCTGGCGCTTGACGTGCTCCTGCAGCTCGCGCACGAGCTCCGGCGAGGGCGCACAGGCGCCCTCGCCGGAGCGCAGCACGACCACCGCGCGCACCACCGCGCCGCGCTCCTCGTCGGGCGAGGCCACGGCCGCCGCTTCGGCCACCGCGGGGTGCGCCACGAGCGCCGACTCGACCTCGAACGGACCGATCCGATAGCCCGCGGAGACGATCACATCGTCGTTGCGCCCCTCGAAGTACAGCCAGCCGCCGTCCTCCTCCCTGACGCGGTCGCCGGTCGGCCACGGCCCCGCGCCACGCCGGTCGCAGATCCTCCAGCGCCCATCGGCTGCGCGATGGACGTGCTCGTCGAGATAGCCGAGGAAGAAGGTGGGGACGCTCGCCGGGTCGACCGTCAGTTCCCCCTCGTGGATCGCGAGCTTCATCCCGGGCAGCGCCCTGCCCATCGAGCCGGGCCGCGGCTCGAGCTCGAGCGGGGCTCCGGTCAGCTGTCCCGTCTCGGTCTGCCCGTAGCCGTCGCGGATCGGCAGGCCGGTGGCCTCGTGCCAGGCGCGCAGGACCTCGGGGTTGAGCGCCTCGCCGGCGGCGACCATCGCGCGCAGGCCCGCAAGCGCGCGCAGGTCGGTGCGCTTGGCGATCACGCGGTACTCGGTGGGCGCCATGCAGAGGACGTTGACGCGCTCGCGCTCGATCAGCTCGAGGCGCTCGGCGGGGTCGAAGCGCCCGTCGTGCAGGAGCGCCGCGGCGCCCGCGAGCCAGGGGGCGATGAACACGTTGCGCGCCGACTTCGACCAGCCGCTGGCGGCGGTGCACCAGACGAGCTCGCCGGCGCGGGCATCGAGCCAGTGCTGGGCCTGCACGCGCTGCCCGTCGAGGTAGCGCTGGGCGTGCACGACCGCCTTGGGCTCGCCGGCCGTGCCGCTCGTGAAGGTGATCAGACAGGGATCCTCCGCTGCCAGCTCGGCGCTCGGGGCCGGCTCGCAGGCAAACAGCGTCTCGTCGGGCACATACACCACCGCCACGTCGCCGTCGCGCTCCCGCTCGCACGCGCCCGGACGGGCGCCGCCCGAAGCGAGCGTCGCCTCCTCCACGCCGCCGGCGGACTCGAGCTCGCCCCGGTTGCGCTCGTCGGCCAGGATCAGCGTGGGGCGCGCCACGTCGATGCGCAGGCGCAGGTCCTTGGCCCGCAGCTGCTCGGTGCACGGCAGCACGACCGCGCCGATGCGAAAGCAGGCGAGCATGCTCAGCACCCACTCCGGGCGGTTGCCGATCAAGGTCATCACCACGTCGCCGCGGCGCACCCCCAGGCGCTGCATCGCGCCCGCCAGGCGAGCCGAGCGCTCGGCGAGCTCGCCGAAGCTCCAGTTGCGCCGCGATCCGTCGCGCGCGAGCTCGCGCAGGGCCAGTGCCCCGGGATCGGACCGCTCGAGCACCTCGCGCGCGAAGTTCACGCCGGTATTCTCTCCGAACACGCCTAATCCGACCCTGGAGCGCTAATCAGAATGGCCGTAGCCGCCGACCTCCCCAGCGACATGTCAGACGAGCAGCGGGCGATCACCGAGATGGTGCGCCAGTTCGCCGACGAGCAGATCCTTCCCAACGCCGAGCACTTCGACCACGAGGACCTGTTCCCGGAGCCGATCGTCGAGCAGATGAAGGAGCTCGGGCTCTTCGGTGTGACGATCCCCGAGGAGTACGGGGGCATGGGCCTCGACCTGACGACCTACGCGATGATCGTCGAGGAGCTCTCCCGCGGCTGGATCTCGATCTCGGGGGTCATCAACACGCACTTCATCGGCTCCTACCTGCTGATGAAGTTCGGCACCGAGGAGCAGAGGCAGAAGTACCTGCCGCGCATGGCCACGGGCGAGATCAGGGCGGCGTTCTCGCTGTCCGAGCCCGAGCTCGGCTCCGACGTGCAGGCGATCAAAACCTCCGCCAAGAAGGCCGAGGACGGCTCCTATGAGATCAACGGCCAGAAGATGTGGGTGACCAACGGCCTGCTCTCGACGCTCGTGTTCGTGCTCGTCAAGACCGATCCCGACGCCGAGCCACGCCACCGCGGCTTCACCTGCTTCATCGCCGAGAAGGAGCCCGGCGTGAGCGAGAACACCGGACAGTATGCGGGCCTGAACGTGCCGCCGAAGATCAAGAAGCTCGGCTACAAGGGCGTCGAGTCGACGGAGCTCGTCTTCGACGGCTACCGCTGCCCGGCCGAGAACATCCTCGGCGGCGAGCAGGATGGCCTGAACAAGGGTTTCGCGCAGATGATGGACGCCCTCGAGGTCGGGCGGGTGAACGTGGCCGCCCGCGGCGTGGGCATCGCCCAGCGCGCGCTCGAGCTGGCGCTGCGCTACTCGCAGGAGCGCAAGACCTTCGGCAAGCCGATCGCCGAGCATCAGGCGATCCAGTTCAAGCTCGCCGACATGGCCACGCAGGTCGATGCCGCGCGCCTGCTCACGCTGCGCGCCGCCCGCCTGAAGGATGCCGGCGAGCGCTCGGATCTGGAGGCCGGCATGGCCAAGCTGTTCGCCTCGGAGGCGGGGCGCTTCTGTGTCGAGGAATCCTTCCGCATCCACGGCGGCTACGGCTACTCCAAGGAGTATGAGATCGAGCGTCTCTACCGCGACGCGCCACTGCTGCTGATCGGCGAGGGCACCTCGGAGATCCAGCGCATGGTGATCGGTCGCAAGCTTCTGCAGCGCCATAAGATCTGACAACACAGCCACGGTCCGTGACGAGACGGCCCAAGGGAAGGGACACGAGGCGATATGGCCGACGACGCCAAGGCTCTGATCGAGCTTGCGACGCGCAGGTTCCTAGAGGAAGTGCCCGCGCTCGCGCCGATCAAGCTGGTCGTCGGCATCGAGCTGCGGGGCAGGGGCGATGTGCAGCAGTTCCGTCTCGAGATGCCCGCTGTGGCGGTGACCAAGGGGCCGGCGGCCGACGCGCGCGTGCGCGTGGACATGCGTCGCGAGTTCTTCAATGTGATGGCGCGCGAAGGCAAGGTGCCCGACTGGATCGAGGCCTTCACCTACGGGCAGGCCAAGGCGAGCGGCCCCGAGCAGTTCCTGCGGCTGATCATCAACGTGGTCGAGCGCCAGCAGGAGCGCGAGCGCACGCCGAAGGCGCGGCGGCACGACTAGTACCGGCTCGTTCAGTGATAGGAGGTCAGCTGCTGGGCGAGGAACGCAAGCGAGCCGAGCAGGAACAGGCACATGATGATGAGGGAGAAATTCTCGTTCATGGGCTCAACGACACGATAGTGGAGCGCGCAGCCATACGGCTGCGAGGCTCGCTGGCGTCGCGGCGGCTCAAAGGCAAACGGAATACCCTTGCCCGCGGATGCTCGGGCGCCTTCGCACATACGCGTCGGGAGCGGCCGCGCTCGCGCTCGTTGCCCTGACGGCGGTGGCGCCGGCGAGTGCCTCCGCGCCCACCCTGGTGCCGATCGACCGCGATGCAACCCTTGGCGCGCTTGTCTGTCCGTCGCGCACGCAGTGCACTGCGCTCGACGTCTACGAACCCCGCGCCGGCGCGGAATGGATCGGTCGGGAGCTGACGTTTAACCCGACCGCGCCCGGCCATCCGCGGCCGATCGCGCTCGACACAACCGGCTTCAGGTTCGCGGGCCTGGCCTGCCCGACGCTGGCGCAGTGCACCGCGGTGGACAGCGGGGGTAGCGAGGTCACATTCGACCCGGTTGCTCCCGGCAGTCCCGGCACGACCAAGATCGGCGGCACCCTCGAGGGCGTGGCCTGCCCGTCGCCCTCGCAGTGCACGGCCGTTGAAAAGGGGGGCGGGGAGATCACCTTCGACCCGGCCTCCCCGGGGAGCGCGAGGGCGATCAGGATCGTCCACGAAGTCCTCGTCGCCGTGGACTGCCCCGCCCACACGGAGTGCACCGCGATCGGTGAGAACGGCAGCGAGGTGACGTTCGATCCCACCGCGGCAGAGGCGGTGGGGGTCGGCGAAGAAGACCTGCCCGTCCCGCCGCGCGGCAAGGGGGCGAGCCTGCGCGCGCGCTCGGCGAGCGTGGCGGTGCCGGTCACGATCGAGGAAGGCAACGTGCTTCGCGCGATCGTGTGCCCGTCGGTGACGCAGTGCACCGCGGTGGACGACGGCCGCGACGGGCGCACGGAAGCGATCACCTTCGATCCCACCGCGCCCGCCGCGCCGAACAGCACCACGCTCGACTCCGGCGGCCTCCTCGACTACGCTGCGACGGCGATCGCCTGCCCGTCCGTCGCGCAGTGCACCGTGGCCCAGCAGACCGGCCCGCTCAGCGCGGGCCTCGAGACGTTCGCGCCGAGCGCCGCGCGCAGCCCCGCGCCGGTCAACGTCGCTGCTGCGGCCTCGGGCCTGTCGTGCCCGTCGCTGGCGCAGTGCACCGCGGCCATCGGGATCAACGAGGCGACCTTCAACCCCACCACACTGGGCGGCGGCGCTGCCCATCCATGGACGCGCACCCAGTGCAGGGGCGCCTACGAGACGTGGACCGGGCAGCATCGGCACGCGAGTCACTCCCAGAGCAAGGCCGAGGCGAACAAGCTGCGAAAATCGCACGGCTGCCCGGCCTCGAGCCTGTAGTGACCCCTAGAGCGCCGCGCCGCCCTCGTAGAGCTTGAGCACGCGCACGCCCTTCGGCACGGCGTCGAGGCAGAGCCTGCAGAGCACGCACTCATCGAGGTTCTGCTCGACGATCTCCACGCCGCCGTCGTCGGCGGCGGCGAAGATGTCCACGGGGCAGACCTCCGCGAGCTTGGCGGCGGCCCCAGGGTCGGAGGCGACGCTGTCATCGACCTCGACGGCGATGAAGATCCCGTCCTTCCTCATGCGCTGCGCTCGGCGATCTTCACGCGGATCATCTCGGGGATGTCCTCGATGCGCTCGGCGACCGCGATGGCGGCCATCCCGAGGCGCTCGATCTTCTCGGAGGCGGTGTCCTCCTTGCCTTCGACGATCGTGCCGGCGTGCCCGAAGCTCATACCCGGCATCTCGTCCATGAAGCGCCCGGCCATGAAGGCGACGATCGGAAGGCGCGAGTTGTTCTCGGTCACCCAGCGTGCGAGCTCTGCCTCCATGCGCCCGCCCGGCTCGGTGTAGATGACGATGCCCTGGGTGTGCTCGTCGGCCTCGAACAGGGGCATCAGCTCGGCGTAGGTCGAGCCGATGATGGCGTCGCCGCCGATGGACACGGCGGTGGACTGCCCGAGCCCGGCTGCACTCAGCGTGGAGCTCATCTCGGTGGTCATGCCGCCGGAGCGCGAGATCACGCCGACCGGCCCAGGGGTGTAGGCCTGCGCGGCGTTCTTGGCCGGTCCGCCGATGCCGCCCATCTTGATCACGTCGGGCACGATGATGCCCAGGCAGTTGGGCCCGATGATGCGGGCGCCGCGCAGCGCCGCCAGCTCGACCATCTCGGCGACGTCGCGGCGGGGAATGCGCTCGGTGACGATCACGACCAGCTCGATGCCGTTCTCGACGGCCTCGAACACGGCGTCCTTGGTGAAGGCGGGCGGGACGGTCACCACCGACCCGTAGATCGGTGAGCCGTGGTGTGCGACCGCCTGGGCGACCGTGTCGAACACGGGCACGCCGTGCACCTCGCGTCCCAGCCGCCCCGGGGTGACGCCGCCGACGATCTTCGCGCCCGCGCCGTAGTCGAGGCACTCGCGGGTCAGGTTGACGGCCTCGCGCCCGGTGATCCCCTGGACGATGAAGGTGGTGTCCGCGTCGATCAGGATCGACATCTCAGCCTCCCCCGACCTCGGGCCGGCCGGTCGGCGCGGTCGGGGTGCCGTTGGCGGAGCCCTGGATCTTCTCGACGGCCCGACGGGCGGCCTCGTTGAGCGAGACCGAGCGGTCGGCGTAGTCGACGCCGTACTTCTCGAGGATCTTGAAGCCCTCCTCCTCCCAGGCGCCGGGGATGCGGAAGATGGCGATCTTCTCGGCGGGGTCGTAGCCGAGCTCCAGGCAGGCTTTGATGACGCCGCGGGCGACGATGTCAACGCGGGTGTTGGAGACGATCGACATCATCACGGCGATCTTGTCCACGCCCGGCTTGCCGAGCACGAGCTTGGCCAGGCCGCACGCCTTGGCCACGGAGGGGTTGCCGCCGATCTCGCAGTAGTTGGCGGGCCGGCCGCCATGGGCGCGAACGGCATCGAACAGCGTCAGCGAGCCCCCGCCCGCGCCGATCACGAGGCCGAGGTTGCCGTCGAACTCGGTGACGTTGCCGGCCACGCCGCGGTGGTCCTGGGCGTCGACCTGCTCGCCGGCGAGCTCGAAGGGGGTGGCCTCGCGCGCCTGCCGGGTCTCCTCCTCACCGACGCCGAGCTCGGCGAGCAGCTGCTTGTGCCGTCCGCGGGCCTCGTTCTCGATGTCCATGTGCGCGTCGAGCGCGACGAACGAGCCGTCGGCGAGGCGCCCGAGCGGGTTGATCTCGGCGAGGATCATGTCGTTCTGCACGAACAGCCGCGCGAGGCGCGTGAGGATCGGCACGAGCCTGTTCAGAGCCGACCCGGTCACGCCCGTGGCGGCGATCACCTCCTTGGCCTCGAAGTCGCTGAGCGGCAGGATGTTGGAGAAGTGCCGGCGGCCGACCGCCTCCGGCTGCTGCTCGGCGACCTGCTCGATGTCGATGCCGCCGACCGGCGAGAAGATCATCACGGGCTGCTTGCGCGTGCCGTCCCAGACGACGCCCGCGTAGTACTCCTGCTCGACCTCGGCCCTCGGGTCGACGAGCACGCCGCGCGGGATGTGGCCGTTGATCTCGAGCGCCAGGATCTCGCGGGCATGATCCTCGGCCTCGGCGGGGCTCTCGGCGAACTTGACGCCGCCGGCCTTCATACGCCCGCCGGTGAGCACCTGTGACTTGATGACGGTCGGCCCGCCGATCCGCTGCGCGATCTCGCGCGCCTCGGCGGGGTCGGTCGTGAAGCCATAGTCGGTGACGGGGATGCCGGCGCGCTTGACGACCTCGCGCGCCTCGTACTCGAAGAACCTCATGCGGCGCGGAAGCCTATAGGGAGTCGATCGGGGAGGTGTCCCCGCGGCGGTCGCGCAGGAAGCGCCTACGGGTGGCGAGCGGCGTTAGGGTGTGCGGATGATCGGAGTGGGGCGAGGTTCAGGGGCGAGCGCGCGCCGCGGCTCGCTCGGGCGCGCGATCGCGCTGCTCGCCGGACTGCTGGCCTGCGCGGCGCTGGGGGCGCCGAGCGCGGCGTCCGCGCGCGCCGACGCGGCCGACACGCTGACCTACATGCCGACCGAACTGGTGCATTCGCTCTGGACCCCGGCGCAGGTCGATGGCTTTCTCGGCGAGCTCAGCGAATACGACATCGGCCAGGCGCTGCTGCAGATGCCCAGGTTCGCCCGCAAGGGGACGCTGAAGCTGCCGGAAAGCAACGAGCACATGCTCGGTGTGTGGGCCTCCACGGCGGCCTCCTACGACGCCGAACACGCCGGCCAGGAGACCGTGACGGCCGTGTTCAACGGTGTGCCGAAGGCGAAAGGGCTGAACCTCGAAGCGGCGGGGACGCGGGCGAACATGGTCGCGGCGATCGACTCGGCGCTTAGCACGGGGATCTCTGGCGTGCAGCTGGACATCGAGCCCTACCCGACCGGCCCCGGCTTCATCCTGCTGCTCGAAGAGCTCGACGCGTCGTTTGCGCGGCTCGGCTTTCACGGGCGCCTGTCGGTGGTGGCGCCGGCGGAGACCTCGACCTGGCCGCCGGCGTATCTCAGGCGCGTGGGCGAACTGGTCGAGCAGGTCGACCCCACCTTCTACGACAGCGAACTGGAGAGCGTGCCCGCCTACCAGGAATGGGTGCAGGAAGGGCTCGCCTACTACACGGTCAACGTCCCCGCGGCGACGCTGATCATCCCGGTGATCCCGTGCTATGCGCCCGATCCCTGGCACGACCCGGCGGTGGAGAACATCGCGACCGCGACGGGCGCGCTCGCGAGCGCGCTCGGCGCGGGCAGCCGCGTCAACGGCGCGGGCATCTGGTGGTGGTATGCGTTCTTCGACGAAGACCACGGACACTTCAAGACGGCCGCGTGCAGGGCGGCCTGGCAGTCGAGCACCGTAGAACTGCCGTTCTCGCCCTGATCGGCGCGGTGCCGGGCTGGGACGCTCAGACGGCGGCCGGCGCGAACCCGTAGGCCTCGGCCAGCTCGGGGTCCTTGCGGGCGAGCATTTCGGCGAGGTTGACCATCACCTTGCACTGCTTCCAGGTGGCGTCGTCCTGCATCTTGCCGTCGATCATGTGCACGCCGCGGCCGTCGGGGATCGCCTCGATGACCTTCTTCGCGAAGGCCACCTCGTCGGGGTCGGGCGAGAACACGCGCTTGGCGATCGCGATCTGTGCGGGGTGCAGCGACCACGCGCCGACACAACCGAGCAGGAACGCGGCCCGGAACTGCGTTTCGCCGCCCTCCTCGTCGCCGATGTCGCCGTAGGGGCCGTAGAAGGGCAGGGCGCCCACCGCCGTGCAGGCGTCGACCATGCGCGCGATCGAGTAGTGCCAGGGGTCCTGCTGGTAGCTGGCGCGCGGCGCGTCGGGGTTCTCGGGGTCGGGATCGGCGATCGTGCGGTAGCCCGGATGGCCGCCGCCGACGCGGGTGGTCTTCATGCGTCGCGAGGCCGCCAGGTCGGCGGGGCCGAAGCTCATTCCCTGGATGCGCGGGCTGGCGGCTGCGATCTCCTCCAGGTTGGCCACGCCGAGGTGGGTCTCCAGCACGGCGTGGATGAGGATCGGGCGCTCGAGCCCTGCGCGCGCCTCGAGCTGCGCGAGCAGGCGGTCCACATAGTGGATATCCCAGGGTCCCTCGACCTTGGGGATCATGACCACCTCGATCTTGTCGCCTATCTCCGCCACGATCTGCATGACGTCGTCGAGGAAGTAGGGGGAGGCGAGCTCGTTGACGCGCGTCCACAGGGCGGTGTCGCCCAGGTCCATCTCGCGGCCGACCCTGATCAGCCCCGCGCGGGCCGCCTCCTTCTTGTCCAGTGGCACGGCGTCCTCGAGGTTGCCCAGGAGGATGTCGACCTTGGGCGCGAGATCGGGCGCCTTGGCGACCATTTTGTCGTTGGAGAAGTCCATGAAGTGGATCATGCGGGAGGGCTTGAAGGGGATCTCGCGGATCGGCTCGGGGGCGTCGATGGCGAGTGGCTTGAAGAAGTCGCGGGGGTTGCGCATGGCCACGATCCTATTGATTTTGGGAGGCAACTCGGCGCGGGGACCGGCTGTAGCTCGCAGTCGCCGGCCTCCCGGCGGGCTGGCCGAGCCGCCGCCGGCGGCGCGGTGGCAGGGCCCCGGGCGCGGGCGAGCATCTAGAGTGGACGCTGGACATCGGCAAAAGGAGACTTCGAGAGACCCATGAGCGCCATCAGCGAGACCATTTCCGTCGAGACCGATCAGGCCGCGCGCGAGGCGAGCGGCGCGCACCCGTATGGGCGCTATCTGGAGGAGTTCGAGGTGGGCGCGGTGTACAAGCACTGGCCCGCAAAGACCGTCACGGAGGCCGATGACCACCTGTTCTGCCTGCTCACGATGAACCACCACCCGCTGCACATCAACGACGTCTACGCGGCCCAGTCCCAGCAGGGGCGCAACGTTGTCGTGGGGCCCCTGGTGTACTCCCTGGCGCTGGGCATGTCGGTGAGCGACGTCAGCGGCAAGGCGATCGCGAATCTGGCGACCGAAGAACTCAAGCACCCGGCGCCGGTGTTCCACGGCGACACGCTGTTCTGCGAGTCCGAGGTGCTCGAGAAGAAGGAGTCGCAGTCCAAGCCCGACCGGGGCACGGTGAAGGTGCACACGCGCGTGCTCAACCAGGACGGCGTGCTCGTGGCGGAGTTCAAGCGGCTCGTGCTGGTGCCGCGCAAGAACCCCGGCGAGACCGACGCGTAGGCGTAGCGGCGCCCGCCCGGGGGCTCGCGCTTGGCGTTGCGGAAAACCCGAAACCCTGGGCCTGGGCCGTGCGATACGCTTTTCTCCTCGCCCTGGTAGGGCGTTTTTCTGTTTCCCGGAGCCAGTTACTGGCCCAGCTGGCGCGCCGTCGATCGAAGATCGCACAGCGTGCCGATCATGCCCCGAACCGAGGAGTCGCGTCGATCTCATGAACACCACCGTTCCCGCCCCCACCAAGAACGAGCGGCTGCTTGCCTGGGTCGAGGAGACCGCCGCGCTGACCGAACCGGACCAGATCTACTGGTGCGACGGCTCCGCGGAGGAGTACGACCGGCTCTGCCAGGAGCTCGTCGACGGCGGGACATTCGAGCGGCTCGCGGACGCCAAGCGGCCGAACTGCTACCTCGCGCTGTCCGATCCGGGGGACGTGGCGCGGGTCGAGGATCGCACCTTCATCTGCTCGGCCACCGAGGCGGAAGCCGGGCCGACGAACAACTGGCGTGAGCCCGCGGAGATGAGGGAAGGCCTGATCGAGCTGTTCACCGGCTCGATGCGCGGGCGCACGATGTACGTGGTGCCCTTCTCGATGGGGCCGCTCGGCTCGGACAAGAGCCATGTGGGCGTGCAGCTGACCGACTCGACCTACGTGGCGGTGAGCATGCGCATCATGACGCGCATGGGTCAGGGAGCGCTCGACGCGCTCGGCAGCGAAGGCGTGTTCGTGCCCTGCCTGCACTCGGTGGGGATGCCGCTCGATGACGATCCCGCCGGCCCGGTGCAGGACGTGCCGTGGCCCTGCAACGCGGAGAACAAGTTCATCGTGCACTTCCCGGAGACTCGTGAGATCTGGTCCTACGGCTCCGGCTACGGCGGCAACGCGCTGCTCGGCAAGAAGTGCTTTGCGCTGCGCATCGCCTCGGTGATGGCGCGCGACGAGGGCTGGATGGCCGAGCACATGCTGATCCTCAAGCTGACCTCGCCGGAGGGCGAGGTCAAGTACATCGCCGGCGCCTTCCCGAGCGCGTGCGGCAAGACGAACCTCGCGATGCTGATCCCGACGCTCGAGGGCTGGAAGGTGGAGACGATCGGCGACGACATCGCGTGGATGAAGTTCGGGGACGACGGGCGGCTGTATGCGATCAATCCCGAGGCCGGCTTCTTCGGCGTGGCGCCCGGCACGGGCGAGGAGACCAACCCGAACGCGATTCGCACGATCGAGCGCAACACGATCTTCACCAACTGCGCCAAAACCGACGACGGGGACATCTGGTGGGAGGGCCTGACCGAGGATGCCCCGGAGCACCTGACCGACTGGCACGGCAAGGACTGGACGCCCGACCGCGCAGGCGCCGGCGGCGCATCCGAACGCGCGCTTCACCACGCCGGCCGCCAGGATCCGGCGATCGCGCCGGAGTGGGAGGACCCGGCGGGCGTGCCGATCGACGCGATGCTCTTCGGCGGACGCCGTTCGACGGTGGTGCCGCTGGTGACCGAGGCGCTCGACTGGGAGCACGGCGTGTTCCTCGGCTCGGTGATGAGCTCGGAGAAGACCGCCGCGGCTGCGGGCACGGTCGGCGAACTGCGCTTCGACCCGTTCGCGATGCTCCCGTTCTGCGGCTACAACATGGCCGACTACTTCGCCCACTGGCTGAAGATCGGGCGCAGACCCGGGGCGAAGCTGCCCAAGATCTTCTATGTCAACTGGTTTCGCAAGGACGATCAAGGGCGCTTCCTGTGGCCCGGCTACGGCGAGAACTCGCGCGTGCTGGCCTGGGTGTTCGCGCGCTGCGCCGGGCACGGCGCGGCGACGGAGACCCCCATCGGCCTGATCCCGCCCGTCGGCGGTGAGGGCATCGACACCCGCGGGCTCGAGGTCTCCGAAGAGCACATGGCGGCGCTGCTGCGCGTGGAGACCGCGGAGTGGAAGGCCCAGCTGCCGCAGTTCCATGAGCACTACGCGAAGTTCGACCACCTGCCGGACGAGCTGCACGCCCAGCTGCGGGCCCTCGAGCAGCGCCTCGGCGTCAGCGTTGGAGCAGGCCCGGGACTTGCCTGAGCAGGCGATCCCCGCGGTCGACCCGCAGAAGGTCGCGAGCTCGCCCTTCAAGCGTGCGCTCACCGCTTTCGCGCTGACGAAGTTCGGCACCTGGTATTCCTCGCGGCTGGGCGCGCGCATCGATCCGTGGTTGATGCGCGCCACGCGCGGCCGCGTGGACCACTCCTTCGGGCAGATCCCGATCGTGCTCGTGACCGTCCGCGGCGCCCGCACGGGCCGGCAGCGAACGATCCCGCTGCTCTACTTCAGCGACGGCGATGACGTGATCCTGATCGCCTCGAGCTACGGGCGCCCGAAGTTCCCGGCTTGGTACTACAACCTCAAGGCCAACCCCGATGTGACGCTGGAGGTGAAGGGACGCTCGGCCTCGTATCTGGCCCACGAAGCGCAGGGCGAGGACCGTGACCGCCTGTTCGAGCTGGCCAAGAAGGTTTACAGCGGCTACAACCAGTATGAGCAGCGCACCACGGGCATCAGACGCATCCCGGTGATGCGCCTCTCCCCGGCCTGACGCAGGCCGGCGGCCCGCTAGTCGTGGCCGTGTGTCTCGCCGGCGGCCGCCGGCGGGCGCGACTCCTCGGCCAGCGAGGTGATCGTCAGCGCGCCGCGGGCGGAGGACTCGAGCACCTCGGTGGCCTCCTCCAGCGAGCGCGCGTAGAGCTCGACGAGCAGGTGGACGATGATGCGGGCGTCGTCCTCGTGCTTGTGGAAGCGAACGTGCGTGAAGAACTCGCGCACGCCGTGGTCGCCGAAGGCGGCGTAGGAGAGCGCGTCGCCGGCCTCCGGTCCCGAGCAGCTCTCGACGTCTTCGGCGTCGACGGACACGGTGCACGAGGCGACCCATGGGGTCCCCGCGATCATCCGTTCCCAGCGATCCTCGATCGGCTCGACGCGGCCGTTGTTGAACCCCAGATGCGGCTGGTCGTGCATGCAGTCCAGGCACTGCACGACCGCCTCCTGGAGCTCGTCGACGACTTCGGCGCGCTCCCCCGTCTCGGGGTCGATCTTATGGATCCCCTCGTAGTGGACCTGAACCTCCAGGTCCTGGGACCAGCAGCGGTAGCAGCGCAGCCAGCTGCGCGCGCTCGTCTCGGCCATCGAGCCCTCCATGCGGCCATTGTAGGCGGCCCGAGCGGACCTACCCGAAGGTGAAGGCGTAGCCGCTCACTCCCGGGGCGAAACGCAGGGTCAGGCGGTGCTGCTGATCGCCGCTCAGTGAGACCAGGCTGTAGAGGCGCTGGCGGCGGACGGTGACGATTCCGCCGTGCACGTCGGCGCCGGCGTCGGCGGCGGGGATCGGGCGCCCGTCGAGCAGCACCTGAACCCCCAGCGGGCGTTCGCCCGGGGAGCTCAGCACGAGGTAGACGTGCTTGGCCAGGAACTCCGCTTCGACGGTAGGCTGGTGGGGACCCGATAGCGCTTCGGCGGGCTGGGCGGCGATGTTCCAGCTGCCGCCGTAGGCGAAGTTGTTGAGGGCGAGGCCGGCCGCCGGCGGGCTCTGGCCGTAGTCGTGCACTCCCGGCTTGGGCCCGTTTATCCATCCTTCGGCGCGCGCGGTGCCCAGGTAGGTCTCGGGGGTGGCCACTTCGGTCGGGACGACGACGCCGGTGGGGTGGCTCTTGGCGCCGACCTGGTATCCGCCCTGGGCCAGCAGCGCGCGGATGGCCGTTTCGGTCTTGTCGTAGTCGCCCTCGCCGACGGCCGTGTAGCGAACCTGCCCGTTGGTGTCGATCAGGTAGTCGGCGGGCCAGTCCTCGTTGCCGTAGGCGTTCCAGGTGCCCATGTTGTTGTCCTGGACCACCGGATAGCGCACGCCGAACTGTTCGATCGCGTTGGCGACGTTCCCGGCGTCGTGCTCGAAGGCGAACTCGGGCGTCTCGACCCCGACGACGGTGAGACCCCGGTTGCGGTAGGCCGCATCCCACGCCTTCAGGTAGGGCAGCGTGCGGATGCAGTTGATGCAGGTGTAGGTCCAGAAGTCGACCAGCACCACGCGCCCGCGCAGCGAGGCGAGCGTGAGGGGGCGGTCGCCGGGCGTGTTGAACCAGTCCTCGGTTTCGGTGAATTCGGGTGCGGTCCCGAGGTCGGGCAGTGCCCGCGCGGCTTCGATCAGGGTCGCCTGGCTGGCGCCGGCAGCCGCGGGGTGCACGCTGCTCGATGACCCGCTGCAGGCCGAGGAGCCGTTGGCGGGCGCGAACTTCGCGGTGTGGCCGGTGATCTCGTGCAGGCGGCCGGTGACCGAGCCCGAGCACTCGAGCGACGCGGTGAGGTTGACGTTGGGGATGTGCTGGGCGATGTACTGGTCGAAGTTGACGTCGAGGTTCGTCGCGATCGCCACCGCCGTGAGGATCATGATCACGCCGAGCGCGCGCTGCAGTTGCGGTCCGCGGCCGGCCCGGCGCACGCGCTCGAACAGGCGCCGTCCGCCGAGGGTCAGCGCGAGCAGCACCGCCGCCGAGCCGGCGGCGTAGGCGAGCGCGATCAGGATCGTTTTCCCCGAGGCGGCGCTGACCGAGATCACCGCTGCCAGGATCGGGCTGGCGCAGGGGGTGTAGACGAAGCCGAGCGCGCCGCCGACGAGCAGCCCCGACAGGAAGCCATCGCCGCTCGAGCGCGGCCCGAAGCGCGCGAGCCGCGACAGCGGGGCCTCCAGGCGCGCGGTCACGTTCGGCATCAGCAGGGCGATGCCGAACCCGAGCAGGACCGCGATCGAGACGTCGCGCAGCGGATCGCTGCCCAGGCCCACGCCGTCGACCACGTCGGCCAGTCCGACGATCGTCACCGTGAACGTGACCGAGAGCCCGAGCACGACGCCCAGCGGCCGGCGCCGCCCGCCGACGCCGCCCGCCGAGAGCAGCGCCGGCAGCACCGGCAGCACGCACGGCGAGAGCGCCGTGCCCGCGCCGGCGAGCACTGCGAAGACGAGCAGGACGATCATGATCTAGACCTACAGACTGCCCGACGCGGATTTCGTTACAGCCGCCGGCTCGCGCGCCGAGCCGGCGCCGGGCGCGGCGCGGCGGTGCCGGGGAGCTCGCCGCTAGGCGCCGATGCCCGCGCGCAGCGTGGCCTCGAAGTCGGTCTTGGGGATCGGGCCGATGCAGGGCGAGCCGGCCCCGGCCGTGCGGTAGCGCTCGACGCCGGCGCGCAGCGCGGACGCGTCGCCGACCGCCGTCAGCTCCTGCAGGAACGCGTCGGAGATGGCCGCCTGCATGGCCTCGAGGTCCCCCGCGGCGGCGTCGTAGGCTGCGATGTCGGCACCGAAGCCGGTGCGCTCGATCATCGCGCGGTAGAAGGGCAGGCCGAAGTATGGGATCAGATCGCGGCGCATCGCCCGGTATGGGCCCTCGCGCTCGTCGCTGAGCGCCGCGGGCACCGCCGCCACGACGTCGAAGCCCTCGAGTGTCAGCCCGGCGCGCTCTCGCCCGGCTGTCACCGCCGGGATCACCACGTCGCGGATGTAGCTGGGGTTGCACAGCCACAGCACCACGCCGTCGGCGATCTCGCCCGCCAGGCGCAGCATCGCGGGGGACAGCGCGGCGATGTAGATCGGCAGCGCGGGGCGCGGGTCCAGCCCCACGAGGTGAAAGCCCGTCTGCCACTTCTCCCCGTGCGGCGGGTCCTCGCCGCGTAGGATCGCGCGCACGATCCCGACGTACTCGCGCATCTCCGCCACCGGGTGGTCGATCCGCTGTCCGTGCCAGCCCTCCACGACCGGTCGGTGTGAGAGGCCCAGCCCGAGGGTCAGGCGCCCGTCGGAGAGCTCGTCGATCGTGGCGGCCGTCTGGGCCATCGTCGCGGGCGTGCGCGTGTAGATCGGCACCACGCCCGTGCCGAGGCGTATGCGACTCGTTGCCGTGGCGTAGACCGTCAGCACCGTCAGCGACTCCCGCCCGGCGATGTGGGTGACGTACACCGACTCATAGCCGAGGGACTCGGCCAGCTTGACGCGCTCGAGCGCCTCATCGAGTGAGCGCCCCGTCGATATGAAACAGCCGGTCGCCATCGCGCGGAGCATATGTCAACGCCCTCTGCGTGCGCGATTCGAGTACCCGTCGGAGACGCGCCGGCGCGGATGCATGACTTCTCGGCACCCGATTTGGGCGAACGTCTCTATGCACGGAGGCCTCCACCAGCTAGGTTCTGCAAGCCGTCACCTCTCGGCTTCACCGTCACGAACCGAAAAGGAGCATCGATGCCACGTACCCAGAAGGCGCCCACGAAGTCGACGCAGGCGAAGGAGCACTCCGCCGCGAAGGAGGCGGACCGCGTGATCCACCGAATCGAGAAGTCGCTCGAGGTCGCTCAGTCCGACCTCGCAAAGCTCGGCGGCAGCCTCGGCACCGGGGTCGCCGATCTGCGTCGAAACCTCGCACGGCTGCTGCGCGACGCCCGCCGCGACGCGACGAAGATGAGCAAGGCGACCCGCAAGGACGTCGAACGGCTGCAGAAGGACATGCTCGCTGCCACGAGGCCGAAGCCCAAAGGGACGGCAGCCGCCAAACCCGGCGCGGCGGGCAAAAGGACAGCGGCGGCGAAATCGCGCACGGCAGGCAAAAAAAGGGCGGCGGCGAAACCGCGCGCGGCGGCCAAAAGGACCGCGGCGGCGAAACCCCGCAGCTCCGCAACGGGGTCGGGCGGCTCCGGACGCTGAGGTGGTCGCGAGCGCGCCGAGGCCCCGCGCGGGGCCCGGCGCCCGGCGCGGCCCGCGGTGATCGACCTCCACTGCCACATCCTGCCGGCGCTCGACGACGGCGCGCTCGACCTCGCGGACAGCGTGGCCATGGCGCGCGAAGCCGAGCGCGACGGGATCGCGGTGGTGTGCGCGACCCCGCACATCCGCGACGACCACGACGTGCGCATCGATGAGCTGCCGGCGCGAGTCGGGGCGCTCCAGCGCGAGCTGGAGCGCCGCGGGGTGGGCGTGCGGATCGCCCAGGGCGGAGAGGTCGCGCAGCTCGCCGCCGACGGGCTCAGCGCGGCGCACCTGCGAGCGGTATCGCTCGATGGTGGCGGCTGGATTCTGCTGGAGCCGGCGCCGGGTGCGATGGCCGATGAGCTGCCGGCACTCGCCGAGCGCCTGGCTGCGCGGGGAGCCCGGACGATCATCGCCCATCCCGAGCGTCACGCGGGCGCCGGCTTCGAAGAGCGCCTGCGTGAGCTCGCAGCGTGCGGCTGCCTCATCCAGTGGACCGCCGACTTCATCGCCCTCGCCGACGCTGCGGACCCGGACGCGCTGCTGCCGCGACTCGTGCGCGCCGGCCTGGTGCACCTGCTGGGCAGCGACGCCCACTCCTCCCATGGCGGGCGCGCGCTGGTGTTGAGCGCCGGGTTTCGGCGCATGGGCGAGCTCTGCACGCCCGAGCAGGTCTCCTGGATGGCCGAGCAGGCCCCGGCCGCGGTCCTTGCGGGCGGCTCGGTAGAGCCGCCCTGGTGAGCTCAGCCCGCTTCGGCGCGGGCCCACGGCTCCAGCCTGACGGCATCGGCGAGCTGCTCGACGACCTCGCGCGAGGCGTGGCCCAGCCCGCGCCGCAGGAAGTTGGCCGCGCCCGCCGCCGCGCCGAGCACGAGGGCGCGCTCGAAGCTCTCGCCCGTTCGCCCAGGCGCCGGCCAGCGCGCCCATCATCGCGTCGCCGCAGCCCTCGCGGAAGCCGTGCTCGAACCGCGGCGGGCTGAGCTGCCAGGCCTCCTCGCCGTGCAGGACGAGAGCCGGCAGCTCCCCGCGCGTGATCACCACGTTGCGCGCGCCGCCGTCGCGCAGGCGCTGCGCGGCGGCGAGCAGCTGCGCGGGCGTGGAGACCGGGCCGCGCACGAACTCGGCGAGCTCCCAGTCGTTGATCTTCACGAGATCCGGCTCGGCGCCGAGCGCGCTGTCCAGGCGCGGGGAGGAGAGGTCGACGAGCGTGCGCGCGCCCCCGGCGCGCGCGTCGGCGACGAGGTCGGCGTAGATCTCCAGTGGCAGCGATTCGCTCGGCAGCGGGTTGGTGACCACCAGCCAGCCGCAGGCGAGCGCCTGCGCGCAGGTCAGGGAGAAGAGCTCGTCGAGCTCGTGTCGCGAGGGCGGATCGCTGAGCTTCATCGCAAGCAGCTCGCGCTGACCGGATCGGCGATCGGTGACGTAGCAGCCGCTCGCGCTCGCCGTCTGCACGAAGCGGCCCGCGGTGCCGGCCGCCTTGGCGATGAGCGGGCGCAGCAGCTCCCTGGCTCCCCTCCGATGAACCCGCAGAGCACCGGCTGTGCCCCCATGCAGAGGACCATCGCGGCGACCCAGACGCCCTGACCGCCGGCGTGGAAATGGACGCTCTGGCGCTCGGCGCCCTCGACCTCCAGGGTGACGGTCAGGCAGCGGATGCGGCGCGAACAGCGCGACCGAGGCACTCACGCCCCGCGGTCCTCGCCGCCGCGGATGGGGTTCGCCGGGCGATCCACGTGCAGCGACGCCTCCTCGCTGGACAGGGTGCGGCGCTGGATGCTCGACTCGATCACGAGCGCCAACCTACGCCGGCCGGCCGCTGCGCGCATCAGTGGCGCCCGCGGCTTCGCCTCAGTAGTTATGCGCGCTCGCCGTGCGCGCCGGCCATGCGCCCGCCGCCTCCGGGCTGGCATCCGCAGGCGCGGCGCCTGCGCATGGGGCGGCTGCGGCGCTCAGCGCCTGAGCATCACGTAGACGGTGCCCGCCGCGAAGGCGATCTGCCCGAACGCCAGCGCGGTGCCGAGGTTGGCCGCGCCGAGCAAGCCCGCGATGACGCTCGCGAGCACGAACGCGCCGAACATGATCGCCAGGTCGCGGCCCATCGCGGCCTCACGCGGACCGATCGCTCGTCTGCGCCGCGCGCTCCAGCGTGGCCACGAGCGCGGGCGTCCCGAGGCCCGGGTCCTGCCCGGCCAGCAGCGCGCCCGCCGCGGCGCGGCCGCCGAGAGCGCGCACCCCGCGCTCGCCGTGCTCTACGGCGAACTCGCTGAGCGCGGCGGCGCGGCGGGCGTGCAGGCGCCGCGCGGAAAGGTCCAGGCCGATGCGGTGCTCCTCGAGCGCCGCCGCGAGATCCTCAACGCCGTTGGCGGGGGGCAGGGAGGACACGGCGAGCACGCGCGCGTCGCGCGAGCCGAGCGAGCGGAGCGCCGCGCTCAGATCGCGCCGGGTGCGCGTTGCGATCTCGCCCAGGTCGGCCTTGGTCACGACGAGCACGTCGGGGATCTCCATGATCCCCGACTTCAGAAACTGCAGGACATCGCCGCCTCCGGGCTGGACCACCACGGCGACGGTGTCGGCCACGTCGGCGATATCGGTCTCGGCCTGCCCCACGCCGACCGTCTCGATCACGACGATGTCGAATGCGGCCGCCAGCGCCTGCGCGGCCTGGCTGGTAGGCCGACGCGAGCCCGCCGAGGCGCTCGCCGGCGGCCGTGGAGCGGATCAGCACGCCGCCGTCGGCCGCGTCGAATTCGATGCGCGCACGGTCGCCCAGCAGCGAGCCGCCGGAACGCCGGGAGCTCGGGTCGACGGCGAGTATCGCCACCGTGCGCGCCTGTTCGCGCCAGACGTGCAGAAGCGCCGAGAGCAGCGTCGACTTGCCGGCCCCCGGCGGCCCGGTGACGCCGATCACGTGCGCCGGCGCCTCGCCGCCGAGCGCGGTCGGTGAGAGCTCCTGCAGCAGCGCAGCCGCCTGTTCGCGGTCGGCTTGGGCGGTGCTCTCGAGGAGGTTCAGCGCCGCGGGCGCAGCACTCAGGTCTCGCTCGCGCAGGCGCGCGCCGAGGGCGACTCCCGCGGCGCTCACGCCGAGCCGTTGGCGGAAGAGCCGCCCGCTGCGACCGGGGCACGGTCGGCGCCGGCTCCCACCAGCGCCACGATGTCGCGCATGATGCGGGTGATGTCGAAGTCCTTGGGCGTGTATACCGCGGCCACGCCCGCGCGCCGCAGCGCCGGCACGTCCTGCTCGGGAATGATCCCCCCGACCACGACGGGCGCCTCGACGCCCGCATCGTGCAGCGCGGTCATCACCGCCGGGATCAGCTCGCCGTGGGAGCCCGAGAGAATCGACAGGCCGATCACGTGCACGCCCTCCTGCAGGGCCGAGGCCGCGATCTGTGCGGGGGTCAGGCGGATGCCTTCGTAGACGACGTCCATGCCCGAGTCGCGCGCGCGCACTGCGATCTGCTCGGCGCCGTTGGAGTGGCCGTCGAGGCCCGGCTTGCCGACGAGGATCTTCGGGCGGCGACCGAGCTGCTCCTGGAGTCGGGCGACCTCCTCGCGCAGATCGCTCAGCTCGTGATCGGCCGGCACGGCCGTCGCCTCGCCCGACGCCGGTCGGGGCGCGATAGCTGCCGAACACCTCGCGCAGCGCGCCCGCCCACTCGCCGGTGGTGGCGCCGGCGCGCGCGGCGGCGATCGTGGCGGTCATCAGGTTCTCCGAGGAGTGCTCGTCGCGGGCAACCGCCACGAGCTGCGCCAGGGCCGCATCGACGGCAGCCTGGTCGCGCTCGGAGCGCCAGCGGCGCACGGCCTCGATCTGCTCCGCTTCCAGCGCCGGATCCACGACCAGGATGCCGCCCTCCGCGTCGGCGGTGAGCGGCGAGTCCTCGGACTCGGTGAAGCGGTTCTGGCCGACGACGACCTGCTCGCCGGACTCGATCCGGCGGATCCGCTCGCGGTGGGAGTCGACCAGCGCGGCCTTCATGTAGGGAACCGCCTCGACCGCGCCGCCGTGCTCGGCGACGACGGCCATCTCGGCGCGAGCTCCCTCCAGCAGCTCCTCGACGAGCCCCTCCATGACCTTTGAGCCCTCGAAGATGTCGGGATAGTCGAGGATGTCGGTCTCGTATGCGAGCACCTGCTGGATGCGCAGCGACCACTGCTGGTCCCACGGGCGGGGCAGGCCCAGCGCCTCGTTCCAGGCGGGCAGCTGGATCGCTCGCGCGCGGGCGTCGCGGCCGAGCGTGACCGCGAGCGTCTCGAGCACGATCCGCTGCACGTTGTTCTCGGGCTGGGCCTCGGTCAGGCCCAGCGAGTTGACCTGCACGCCGTAGCGGAAGCGCAGGTGGCGGGGGTCGCTCACGCCGTAGCGCTCGCGCCCGAGCTCCTCCCACAGGATCGACATCGCGCGCAGCTTGGCGTGCTCCTCGATGAAGCGCACGCCCGCATTGACGAAGAACGAGATGCGCCCGAAGACCTGCTCGATCAGATCCGATCCCCGCCCGTCCACGCGCTCGCGGACCGCGTCGAGCACCGCGATCGCGTTGCTCATCGCGTAGGCGATCTCCTGCACCGGCGTCGCGCCGGCCTCCTGCAGGTGGTAGGAGCAGATGTTGATCGGGTTCCACTTCGGCACGTGCTCGACCGTGTAGGCGATCATGTCGGCGATCAGGCGCATCGACGGCGCCGGCGGGAACGCGTATGTGCCCCGCGCCAGGAACTCCTTGATGATGTCGTTCTGGGTGGTGCCCTGGAGGCTGCTCCTCGGGCACGCCCTGCTCCTCGGCGACGACGATGTAGAGCGCCAGCAGCCACGCCGCCGTGGCGTTGATCGTCATCGAGGTGTTCATCTCCGCGAGCGGGATTCCGGCCATCAGCGCGGCCATGTCGCCGCGGTGGGAGATGGGCACCCCGACCTTGCCGACCTCGCCGCGGGCGAGCTCGTCGTCGGGGTCGTATCCGGTCTGCGTGGGCAGATCGAAGGCGACCGATAGCCCCGTCTGGCCCTTTTCGAGGTTGCGCCGGTAGAGCTCGTTCGAGGCCTTCGCCGTGGAGTGCCCGGCGTAGGTGCGCATCATCCAGGGCCGGTCGGGCGCCGGCAGCCGTGGGGGGTGATCGCCGCTCATGTGGCAATTGTACGGTCGCGCCGCGGGGTCTATCCTGCCAGGTATGCCACAGACGGTCGAGATCCCACGGATCGGCGGTCCGGGGGGCGGGTTGGGAGCCTCCTGGCGGGTGATCGTGCGCAACGACAACCACAACACCTTCGACCATGTCGCGCGCACGCTCGCGCGGTTCATTCCGGGCGTGACGCTCGGCCGCGGCCATGAGATCGCCAACGTGATCCACAACTCCGGCCGGGCGATCGTCTACAGCGGCCACCAGGAGGCCGCCGAGCTCTACTGGGAGCAGCTCAAGGGCGCCGGCCTGACGATGGCGCCGCTCGAGCAGGGCTGAGCCGGCGGCGGCGCCCGCCGCCGGGAGGGTCTGGCCTAGGCGCTCTCGCCGCTCGCCACGCCGTTGCCGTGGCCGTTGCCGCTCGCCGACCGGCTCGGCGGCCAGGCTGCCGGCGGCGGTCAGGTCCCACCAGCCGTAGAGCACCGGCACCTGATACCAGCTGGAGTGGCGCGCCCTGAAGTTGATCATCTCCGGCCCGTCCCAGTAGCGCTCCCAGTCGAGGTGCTCCGCGAAGGAGGCGAACTGCTGGAATTTGTAGCGGTCGTCGCGCGCCCGGTAGACCGCGTAGGAGCTCGCGCCGTAGCGCAGCGCGACGGCGGCGATCTCGCCCAGCGCGCGCTCGAAGCCATCGGCGCGAAAGCCAGTGGCGTACCAGGGAACGATGACCGTGCCGGCCATCAGGCGCCCACCTCGGCGCGAATGGCGCCGGGCCCCTCGGCGGTCTTGCCGTTGCCCTCGGAGTCGGCGCCGACGAGGATCGAGATCTTGCCGAGGTGCTTGTTTTCGAGCATCAGCTGGTGCGCCTCGGCGACACCCTCGAAGCCGAGCGTGCGCCACAGCACAGGGCGGATCTGACCGCTCTCGATCAGCTCGTTCGCCTTGGTGCACTCGTACGCGTTGGCGAAGTGCGAGCCGAGGATCTCCTTCTGCCTCATCCACAGGTAGGCGACGTTGAAGTCGAGCTCGAGCCCCGTGGTGCCCGCGCAGATGACGACCTTGCCGAACGGCTTGACCGTGAACACGGAGGTCGGGAAGGTCGCTTTGCCGACGTGCTCGAAGACGATGTCGGGGGCGTCGCCGAGGACCTCTTTGACGCGCTTGGCGAAGGCGAGGGAGACCTTGAAGCGCGCCTTCTCCTCCTCCGCGCTCTCTCCGCCCTTGCGCATCATGCCGTCGAATTCGCCGCGATCGATGTAGTCGACAGCGCCGAGGCGCTTGACGAGCTCGCCCTTCTCCGCGGAGGAGACCACGCCGACGCAGTGCGCGCCGGCGGCCGCGCACAGCTGGGTGGCGAACACGCCGAGACCGCCGGCGGCGCCCCAGATCAGGACCTTGCTGCCCGCCTGCAGCTTGCAGCGCGTCATCAGCATGCGGTAGGCGGTGAAGTAGACCAGGCCGTAGGAGGCGGACTCCTCCCAGGTCAGCGCGGGCGGCTTGTGCAGCAGCTGCTGCGCCTGGACCTTGGTGAACTGGGCGAAGCTGCCCCACGTTGTCTCATAGCCCCAGATCTTCTGCGAGGGCGCGGCCATCGGGTCCAGGCCATGCACCTCGGGGTCCTCGTAGGAGGCCTGGTTGCAGTGCACGACGACCTCGTCGCCGGGCTTCCAGCGCGTGACGCCGGCGCCGACCTTCCACACGATCCCGGAGGCGTCGGAGCCGCCGATGTGGTGGCCGAACTCGGGGTGATCGCCGTACTTCATCACCGACACGGGCTTGCCGAGCGCCGCCCACACGTTGTTGTAGTTCACGCCGGCGGCCATCACGCGCACGATCACCTCGAACGCCCCGGGCTCGGGGACCTCGATCTCCTCCAGCTGGAAGGCGTCCTTCGGTTCGCCGTAGCGCTCCTCGCGGATGACCCAGGCGGCCATCGTCTTGGGCAGCTCGCCCGGCTCGACGTCTACATCGGAGACCTGCTGGAGATCGATTGCCACGTGCGCGGAACCTCGTGTGTCGGGGAACGGGAAGTCGACCAATCCTACCCGGGGGTCGCCTCCGAGGCGTGGCGGCGCTCGCGTCGCCACACCAGGCGCAGTCCCGACCAGTCCCGATCGAGCGCGGCGACCTTGACGTCGACGAGGCCGAGCGGCAGGGCAACGTCGCGGATGTCCTGCTCGTGGATGTCGCTGCGGTGGCCGCCGGCCCTCCGCGGCCAGGCCACCCAGATCGCGCCGTCCGGGAAGATCCGCTCGGCGAGGGCCGGAACGCTCGGCGCCAGCTCCGCCGCCGCGGAGAAGAACGCGAGGATCGTCTGCGCGGGCGTGCGGGCGCCGCGCGCTGCGGTCTCGACGTTGGTCGTGATCCCGTCGGGCAGGTCCGGAACCCTCCATCCGGGCGGCGGGTCGAGCAGGATCAGCGCCTCACCTTGGCGCAGGCCGAGCTTCCTCCACAGCGGCGTGGCAGTCAACGGCCGCGGGGGACGCTCAGATCCCGACGGTCTCGGCGGAGGCGCTGCGGGCCGGGGCCTGGGCGTGCTCGGCCACCGGTGCGGCCGCTGCCATGCGCCGGCCGATGAGCGCCCACGCGAGCAGCGCGCCGAGCAGGGCCACGACGGAGCCGAGGCGCAGCCCGTACTGGAGCGCGTACACGAACGCCTGTTGACCGGCGTCGATGATCTGGACCGGCACGCCGTGGAGCACGCCGCCGGAGCCGAGGCCTTCGGCGAGGCGCGCGCGCCCGCCGGCGGGCAGTGCGGGCAGCAGTTCGTCGATCTTCGAGCGCCCGAGCGTGGCGACCATCGCCCCGAGCACCGCTACGCCGAAGGTGCCGCCGACCATCCGGTTCATCGAGAGGATGCCGGAGGCGACCCCGGCCTTGCTCGCCGCGACGGCGTTCATCGCGGCCATGCTCATCGGCGACATCACGAAGGCCATGCCGATGCCCATCAGCACGAAGCCGGGCAGGAGCGCGCTGTAGCCGCTCGAGATCGTGAGGTGGGACTGCCAGAAGAGCGATCCCGAGACGGCGAGCAGCCCGAAGGTCATCAGCGGCCGCGGACCGACGCGGTCGGCCAGGCGCCCGGCGAGTGGGGCGATCAGGACGATCATCAGAGTGGAGGGCAGGAAGCGCACGCCGGCCTGAAGCGGCGAGTAGTGGAGGATGTTCTGCATGTAGAGGGCCATGAAGAAGAACATCGCGAGCATCGCGAAGCTGACGATGAACGCCACGATGTTGGCGCCGAGGAACGTGCGCGAGCTGAAGAAGCTGAAGTCGACCATCGGCACACGCCGGTGGCGCTCTATGAACACGAAGCTCGCGAGGCCGAGCACGGCGATCGCGTAGAGGGCGATCTCGCTTCCCGAGCCCCAGTGCCAGCTGTTGCCCTCGACCAGCGCGAGCACCAGCGCGGCCAGGCCGATCGTGAGGGTGAGCACCCCGGGCACGTCCACCGTGCGCTCGACGGTTTCATCGCGCGACTCGCGCACGGCGAAGAGCGTGACGATGATCGCGCCGATGGCGACGGGGACATTGAGGAAGAAGATCGACTGCCAGCTGACGCTCTCGACCAGGAAGCCCCCGACTACCGGTCCGATGGCGAGGGCGAGCGCGGAGACGCCCGCCCAGGTCCCGATCGCCTTGCCGCGCTCGGCCGGCGGGAACGCGTTGGTGATGATCGAGAGGGTTGCGGGCATCATCAGCGCGGCGCCCGAGCCCTGCACCGCGCGCCAGGCGACCAGCCAGGTGTCGCTGGGCGAGAAGCCGATCGCGGCGCTCGAGCCGGCGAAGATGATCACCCCGGCGAGGAAGATTTTGCGCCGCCCGAAGAGGTCGCCGAGACGCCCGCCGGTGACGAGCAGGACGGCGAAGGAGAGCGTGTAGGCGTTCACCGTCCACTCGAGCGAGGCGGTGGAGGCGTGCAGGCTGCGCTGGATCGAGGGCAGCGCCACGTTCACGACGGTGTTGTCGAGCATGATCATGAACAGGGCGAAGCACATCGCGCCCAGGGCCCACCAGCGGCGGTTGTCCTCGTTCATCCGCAGCATGCGGATCCTCTCCGTCATGACGGGATTTCCGTCTCGCCCGGGCGGTGGGCCGCGATGTCGGCGTGGCCCTCGATGATCAGGGCGACGGCGTGGCTGAGCGCCGCCGCCTCCTCCTCCCCGAGCGAGCTCATCAGCTCTGCGAGCGCAGACAGGCGAGCCTCGTTGAGGGCCCGGGGTACGCGCCGGCCGGCGTCGGTCGGGCGCACGCGCTTCATGCGCCGGTCCGCGGGGTCCTCCTCGCGCTCCACGAGACCGCGCTCGAACAGCCCGTCGACGGCGCGGCTCATCGTCGGAAGCGACAGCCCGAGCGCTTCGGCCAGGGCCTTGACGGAGCGCTCTTCCCCGTCGGTGTCCAACGCGCAGAGGGCCTTGATCTGGGTGAACGACAGGTCGAGCTCGGCGATCGCGTTGAACGTTCCCACGTTGGCCGTGCGCAACAGGTAGCTCGCGAGCGCGTACATGTCGCGCGTGAGCCCCTTGCGGTCGACTGCTGCAACCACACTTGCTTGCATGCAAGCAATCATATAGACAACGCAATGATTGCCTGTGTGCGATGCATCACACAGGCCATCGCGCTAGGCTCAGCGCAGTGTCCGAGCCCGAGTCTCCGGAGGAGTCCGGCGAGGGCCCTGCCGACGAGGGGCCCAACATCATGATGCCCTCGGAGGAGTTCGCGGGCAAGTGGGCCAACGCCGCGGCGATCGCTCGCACGCCGCACGAGTTCACGCTCGACTTCATGCGCATCGGCCCGCAGGGCCAGCAGGGGATGGTCGTTTCGCGCGTGTCGTTCTCGCCGCTGCTCGCGAGCCAGCTGCTGGATCTTCTCGGCGAACAGTGGCAGGCGTACACTGAGGAGTCGGGCATACCCCCTGAAGGTGAGCACGATGACTGAAGACGAGCCCTATAGGGGTGCGGATGAGATGGAGCCGACGAGGGCCCCCCTGAACGGGCCGAACGTGATCAGCACGCTCGGGGTGCCGCCCAGCCCCGATGCGCTGAGGGTGCAGGAGGCGGCGATCCGCAAGCATCTTCGCGACCGCCGCTCCGGGCAGAACCCGCCCGAGGAATCGGCACCGCCGGCGCCCGACTCCTAGTCGCGCGCGAAGGGAAGCTCGACGACCTCGGCGTCGAGGCCGCGCTCGCCGACGCTGAGCAGCGCGCCGGGCTCGGCCTCGCGGCGCACGAGCGCGAGCGCGATCGGGCCGAGACGCGGAGAGACCACGGCGCTGCCGAGGCGTCCCACGGTGCGTTCCGCGAGACGGAGCTCGTCGCCCGATGCGGCGGGCGCCGACAACCGCAGGCCGCGCAGGTGGCGGTTGGGCTTGCCCTTGTAGTAGAGGCGGGCAACCGTCTCCTGACCGACGTAGCAGCCCTTGGTGAAGCTCACGGCGCGGTCGTTCAGGCCGGCCTCCTGGGGGATGACCGTCTCGTCGAGGTCGATCCCGAAGCGCGGGCGGCCGTGCTCGACGCGCACGATCTCAGCGGCCTGCTCGGAGATCGTCTCGGCGCCGCGCTCGCGCAGGACGCCGCTGAGCGCCTCGGTGCGGGCGGCGTCGCAGAGGAGATCCACGCCGAGGTCGGTGCGGACGGCCAGCGTGTCGATTCCGTCGATCTGCAGGCTCGCGTTTGCGTGCTCGACGTCATCGAGCCGATCGGCGCCCGCGACCTTGGCGGCCTGCGGGCCGATCAGCGAGAGCAGGCCGCGCTCGAGGGTCCGTTTGTGCAGCTCGACGTCGAAGCCGACCTTGAAGCGGCGGATCATGTCGAACAGGGCCTGCAGGGCGGAGCGCTCGGTGTCGAGCAGCAGCTCGGAGGGCACCCCCGCCGCATCCCCGCCCACGGCGAGGATGCGCAGATCGCCGAGCATCTTGCCCTTGTGCGTGAGGAAGGCCGCATAGCGGCCCTCGCCGGGGCGCAGGGTCATCAGCTCGTTGGTGACCTGGCCGTTGAGGAACTCGACCGCGCCCGCGCCGCTCAGCGCGAGCTTGCCGCGCGCGGAGCGATCGAGCAGCCCGCAGCCCTCCAGCAGCGTGCGGTACTCCGCGCCGAGGGTGTCTGTGCCGGCGGTGGCCATGACTTCGAGAATAGCCGCGGTAGGCTTCTCGGCGATGGGCCTGGCTGACAGCTTCCAGCAGATCGTCGACTCGCTCCCCGAGGACTGGACGGACCTCGAGCTCGACCTGCGTATCGCGGACGAGTCGCGCTATGTGGACGGCGCCCTCTACCTCGCCACCTGCAACGCGCGGCCTTACTCCCGGCACGACTGGCACTGGCGCCTGCTGGTGGCGCACAGCTTCGGGCACGCGGCCGCCGTCCCCGCGGTGCACAACGCGCTGTTCCTGCTCGACGAAGCCGCGATCGAGGGCGAGCTGGCCGTGCGCGAGATGCGCAGCGGGCGAGCGGAGGTGCAGCAGATGTGGGGGCGCCCGGAGTCCGCTCGCGAGGAGTTCCGCCGCCTGCGGGCGCAGTAGCCATGGCACGCGTGCTGGCGCTCGTTCCGGACCTGCTGTTCGGGTCGCGCGTGCAGAGCGCGCTGAGCGCGGCGGGGCTGGAGGTCGAGCTGCTCGGCGATGAGGCGCGGCTGCGCGAGCGGCTCGGCGCCGGCGCGGAGCCGGCGGCGACGCTCCTGGTCGTCGATCTGACCGACGCGGCCCTGGACGGGGCCGGCATCGTGGAATCGCTCTCGCGCGGGGGAGAGCTGGGGCAGATGCGGACGCTCGGCTTCTATTCACACGTGGACGCGCAGGCGCGCGAGCGCGCCGAGCGGGCGGGGTTCGACCTGGTGGTGGCGCGCTCGCGCATGGCTCGCGAGGGAGGTGAGCTGGCGGCGCGCCTCGCCGGGACGGCGTCGCCGGCGCGCGGGTGAGCGCGGCCGCCGGCAGCCTCGCGGAGCGCCGGCCGCGTACTGCGGGCCTGCTCCGCGTCGCCGCGGCACCCGCCGCGTCCAGCCGCATGGCGCGCGAGCTGCTCGCCTGCGCGTCCGCCGCCGCGCTGCTGGCGGTGCTGATGTGCAGCGGGCACATCCTCCACGGCGGCTTCTACTACGACGATTGGAGCCTGGCCGCGCTCGCGCGCTTCTCCGCGCCGGGCGGCCTGCTGCACGGCCTCTGGCTCGACTACGGTCAGCGTCCGGGCCAGGTCGCCTACTACGCGCTGCTCGATCGAGCCTTCGGCCTGCAGGCGGCGCCGCGGCTGGCGCTGGCGGCAGCGATGCTCGTGCTGGAGGTGACGTGCCTGTATGCGCTGCTGCGCCAGCTTGGCCTGGCGGCGCGCGACGCGCTGGCGATGGCAGCGCTGACGCTGCTGTTCCCGTTCAGCGACAGCGTCTGGCTGTGGGGCGTGCTGTCGCTGACGAGCCTCGCGGTCGCCGCTGCGCTGCTTGGCCTGACGCTCGCTCTGCGCGCGCTGCAGAGCTCGGGCGTGCGCGCCCTGGCGCTGCACGGCGCCTCGCTCCTGCTGTTCATCGCGAGCATCTGCAGCTACGAGGTGTTCGCCGTCGCCGGGTGTCTGGCCGGGCTGCTCTACGCAAGCGTGGTCGGGTTCCGCCGCGCTCGCGCCCGCTGGGCGGCCGATGTGGTCGCGATCGTCCTCACGCTCGGGCTGGCGCGGGCCGTGCTGCCGATCGACGTGGCGACGCCCTCGCGCACCGAGCCGCTGGCCGGCATGGTCGCGCATGCGGGCCTGATCGCGGCCGCCGGCGCGCGGCTGATCGGCGCCGCGGCGCTGCCGATCGCCGGCGTCAGCCCGTGGTTGGGCTGCTGTCTGCTCGCGGCGGCGCTCGCCGCCGCGGCGCTCCAGGCGCTGCGCCTGGCGGCCGGCGACCCCGCCCGCGCAGAGCTGCGGCGCTGGCTCGGGCTCGCGGGCGCCGGCGTGCTCGTCGCGAGCGCGAGCTGGGCCGTGTACGTGCCCGCGACAGACCACTATGCGCCGAGCACCGCGGGCACGGTCAACCGTGTCAACGCCGCCGCCGCAATCGGCGTCGCGATCCTCATCTACTCGTGCCTGATGCTGCTGATGCGCACATTCGCGCAGCTCGCTCACCTGCCCCGGCGGACGGCGCAGCTCGGCGTGATCGCGGCTGCGCTGCTGCTCGGCGGCGCCTACCTCGGACGTGCGGCCGGCGATGCGCGCGCGTGGGATGCCGCAGCGGCCGACCAGCGCCGGCTGCTCGGCGATCTGCACGCGGCCCTGCCGCGCCTGGCGCCGGGTGCGGCGGTGTTCGTGCTCGGCGCGCCGCTGAGCGTCGGCCCCGGCGTTCCGGTCCTGAACACCCCGCTCGATCTGAGCAGCGCCATGCGCATCTCCTATTCGAGCCCGCAGCTCCTCGGCGTTCCGCTCGCGCGCGGTGCGAGCGTGGCGTGCGGTCCGCGGGGGCCGCTCGCCGGCGCCTTCGCCGGCGCCTACGGCGAGTCATACCTGCTGAACGTCGGCGCGGGCGGGCCTAGCGCACCGCGGCTCGTGCGTCTGCTCGGCCGCGCTCAGTGCGCCTCCGCCGTCCGCTGAGCGCGGCGCAGCAGCGGATGCTCGGGTGCTGCGCCCGGCCCGGGCCGGGCGACGACGTCGCGGACCGACAGCCGCGCTCCGCATGCCTCGCAGATGCGGTGATCATCGACCGTGCCGCCACAGCCGCGATGTTCGATCAGCACCGGCGGTCCTGAGGCCGGGGCCGCGTAGGCGTCGCCCCACTGCATCAGCGCGACCATCGTCGGCCACAGGTCGAGGCCCTTCTCGGTGAGACGGTATTCGTAGCGCGGCGGGTGTTCCTGGTAGCGGCGCTTCTCGAGCACGCCCTGCTCGATCAGCCGCAGCAGACGCGTCTGCAGGACGTTGCGCGCGATTCCGAGGTCGGCCTGGATCTCATCGAAGCGGCGCAGGCCGAGCATGACGTCGCGCACGATCAGCAGCGACCAGCGCTCGCCCACCACCTCGAGGGCGCCGGCGATGCTGCACGTCTGGCCGCGGTAGTCGTTCTTGAGCATCCCCACAAGCATAGCCACACCGGATTGCATGACGCAACTCATCCTGGTAGCGTGCGTTTCATCATGCAACGGAAATGGCGCGTCTCGCTGATCGTGTGCGTCGGGGTGTTCATGTCGAGCCTCGATCTGTTCATCGTCAACATCGCCTTCCCGGCCATCGCCAAGCACTTCGGGGTGCTCTCGCTGGGCTCGCTGTCCTGGATCCTCAGCGGCTATGCGATCGTCTTCGCCGCGCTGCTCGTGCCCGCCGGGCGCTGGGCCGACGCGTTCGGGCGCAAGCGGGCGTTCCTGCTCGGCCTGGGGATCTTCGTGCTGGCGAGCATCGGCTGCGCGCTGGCGCCGTCGGTCGGCGCGCTGACTGCCGCGCGCGTGGCGCAGGCCTGCGGCGGCGCGCTGATGCTGCCGACATCGCTCGGGCTGATGCTGCCCGAGTTCGCAGCGCACGAGCGGCACCTGGCGATCGGCGTGTGGGCCGCCACCGGCGGCATCGCCGCCGCCGCGGGACCGCCGCTCGGCGGGCTGCTCGTGCAGGCCGACTGGCGCCTGGTGTTCCTGGTCAACGTGCCGGTGGGCCTGGCCGGCCTGGCGTTCGGAGCGCGCACCCTGGCCGAGCGCCGCGAGCTCGGCGGCGGACGCCCGGACGTGCTCGGGGCGCTCGCCCTGATGGTGGCGATCGGGTCGCTCGTGGTGGCGATCGTCAAGGGCCAGGAATGGGGCTGGAGCTCGCCCGCGATCCTCGCGCTCCTGGCCGTGACGGCGGTGCTGCTGCCGGCGATCTGGAGGCGCTCAGAACAGCACCCCTCGCCGATCGTCGAGCCGGCGATGCTGCGCGTGCGCAGCTTCGGCCTGGCGGTCGGAGCTTCGCTCCTGTTCTTCGCAGGCTTCGGGGCGATGCTGCTCGCGGGCGTGCTGTTCCTGACCTCGGTGTGGCGCGAGAGCGTGCTGGTCGCCGGGCTGATGCTGTTCCCGGGGCCGGCGATGGCCACCGCCTTCAGCGTTCCCTCGGCTCGCCTGGGCGCGCGCCTGGGCTACCGGATCCCGGGCGTGGTCGGGGCGGCGCTGTTCGCGGCCGGTTCGCTGTGGTACATCACGCAGACGGGCGACAGGCCCGCCTACCTCTCCGAGTACCTGCCCGGGATGCTGATCAGCGGAGCCGGGGTCGGCCTCGTGATCCCGACGCTGACCGGAGCCGGGGCGTCCTCGCTGGCGCCCGAGCGCTTCGCCACAGGCGCCGCGGTGCTCACGATGGGCCGCCAGATCGGCGCGGCCCTCGGGGTGGCGGTGCTGGTGGCGGTGCTCGGGACCGATGCGAGCAGCGCGGCGCAGTTCCACTCCGCCTGGCTGATCACCGTTGCGGGCGGGCTCGCTGCCGGCCTCACGTTGGCCGCCCTCGGACAGCCGGCGCGAGGCGCCGTCGCGGCGCAGGCGCTCGCGGAGGGTCCCGCGTGAGCGCCTTGGGCCAACGGCGCACGCGCAGCTTCAGCTGGGATGACCCGGCTGCGGTCGCACTCGCCGGCCTGAAGCTGTCGGGGCTCGAGTACATCAGGGGAATCGCCGACGGATCGCTGCCGCCGCCGCCGATCGCCCGGCTGCTGGACTTCAGCATCATCGAGGTCGAACACGGGCGGGCGGTGTTCGCTATGCAGCCGGCGGAGTGGATGTACAACCCGATCGGCTCGGTCCACGGCGGCGTCGCGGCGACGATCCTCGACTCGTGCATGGGCAGCGCCGTGCACAGCACGCTGGAGGCGGGCGTCGGCTATGCGACCACCGACCTGCAGGTCCGCTACATCCGCTCGATGAGCGACAGCACCGGCCGCATCCTCGCCGAGGGCAGGGTGGTGCATGGCGGCCGGCGCACCGCGACTGCGGAGGGTCGGCTGTTCGCCGAGGAGGACGAGACGCTGCTCGCGCACGCGAGCACCGGCTGCGTGGTGTTCCGCTGAGCGGGAGCAGGAGCGGGAGCGATCAGCGCGCCCGCTTCGCTCACGCGGCCCGCCGCGCCGGGGACGCGGCAAAGGCGGCGTCGAGGAACGGCAGCAGCTGGGCGGCGAACCCCTCGGGGTCGCTTGTGTGCGGGACGTGGCCCGTGTCGAGCACGACCAGGCGCGCGGCGGGGATCGTCGTGGCGATGCGCCTGCCGATCTTCAGCGGGATGACCGGGTCGCGCCGCCCCCAGACCACCAGCGTGGGCGCCGTGATCGAAGTCGCCTGGCGGCGCAGATCGTGCTCGCGGGAGGCGAAGCTGCCCCACAGCTCGCTGACGGCGCGCAGGCCCGGATCGTGGCGCGTGGTCGCCACGCCGACGTCGCGCGCACGGCGATCCGCGGTCGTGCGCGGTCGCATGTAGAGGGTCGCGAAGGCCGGATAGATCGCGCGCAGAAACCACGGCCGGCGCATGAGCGCGCAGAAGAGGCGCACGTGCGGCGGGCGCCCGGCGAAGCCGCCGCCGTCGACTATCACGAGGCCCCTGACCAGCTCGGGCCGGCGGATCGCCATGCGGGCGGCGGAGAAGCCGCCGACCGAGTTGCCGAGGACGACCGCGCCGGCGGGCGCGAGCTGCTCGACCGCCTGCTCGGCCACGTCCGCCAGGCGCATCGCGCTCGTCGGGCCCCTGCCGGGTGGGGATTCTCCGTGTCCGGGCCAGTCGATGGCGATCGTGCGGAAGCGCTCCGGAAGAAGCGCGCGCAGCTCGTCGAAGTCGTGTCGGTCGTGTGCGCCGCTACAGAGCAGCACGATCGGGTCGCCGGCGCCCTGTTCGTCGTAGGCGACCGGTCCTGTGGAGGTGTCGAGGATGGGCATGCGCGGAGCCTATCACATGACTGACCGGTCGGTCATTTTGGGCGACCGAGTGGTCATCGGTCATGTAGGCTGTGGCGAGGATGGCTGCAGACACCGCCACGGCCGCCCGGCGCGCACCGCGCACGGCGCACCGCACGCACGAGGCGCTGCTCGACGCCGGCGTGGCTGTGGCCGAGCGCGAGGGGCTGGCGGGTCTGAGCGTCAATCGCGTCGTCGCCGAGGCGGGCGTGGCCAAGGGCACCTTCTACGTGCACTTCGCCGACAGGGAGGCGTTCGTGGACGCGCTGCACGCACGCTTTCACGACCGCGTGCAGGACGCGGTCGCGGCGGCCACGGCGGGGGTCCCCGACGGCGCGGAGCGCATCGTGCGGGGCGTCGAGGCCTACCTCGACGTCTGCCTGGCGGACAGGGCGATCAAGGCGCTCTCGCTCGAGGCCCGCGGCGACGCGGCGCTGACCGCCTCGATGTCCGCGCGGCACGAGCGCTTTGCGGCGAGCGCGGTTCCGAGCTTCCGCGCGATGGGCTGGCCGGACGCCAAGGCAGCCGCGCAGCTGCTCGCGGCGATGACCTCGGAGATCGCCATCCGCGAGCTGGAGGCAGGACGGCGGCTGCCGGCGGCACGGCGTTCGCTGCGCCGGTTTCTCGGCACCTAGACACGACACGATCGTGTTCTTGCTCGTGGCGGGCGAGGACATCAACGGCGTCGCGCAGATGGCCCGGTAGCCGCCGACGTCCGGGCGCGGTCAGCTAGCGGGCGTGGCGGCATCGCCGCCGAGCTCGGCGAGTTCGGCCTCGGAGGGATCCAGCGCGATCAGAGCGGCATTGGGCATTCGTTTGAAGCGCATGAGCAGCTGTCCGTCCCGCCGCGCGAAGGCGGCGCGGATGACCATTCCGTGACACACCACCAGGGCGGGCAGCTCCCCCCGCTCGACCTCCTGCAGGGCCGCGCTGACACGGTCCTCCTGGTGGGCGAAGGACTCGCCGCCGGGGAACGCGAAGCCCGGCTCGCCGGCCAGGAATTCGGCGAACTGCTGCGGTACTTCTGCCTGGACCTCGGCGAAGCTGCGATCCGTCCAGTCGCCCGCGTCGGTCTCCGCCAGGCGGGCGTCCTCCCTGGGCTGCAGGCGCAGCCGCCGGGCCACGATGTCTGCCGTTTCCTGCGCGCGCAGGAGCGGGCTGGACCACAGTGCCGCAAAGCCCCGACCGGCGGCGCGCTCGGCGAGCTCTGCTGCCTGCGCCAGCCCGGTCGCATCGAGCGGCACGGGCAGATGCCCCTGGAAGCGGCGTTCGAGGTTGTAGGCGGTCTGCCCGTGGCGGGCCAGGTACACGAGGGTTGCGGCGGGGCCTGCTCCGTTCATCACGGGCAGCTTAGTGACGCCGCGGGCACGCGCCGGAGATACCGTCGGCCCGGCGCCGGTCGAGGTCAGGTGCGCTCGAATCGGTCCAGGTTCATGACCTTGTCCCATGCGGCCACGAAGTCACACACGAACTGGTCCTCGGCGTCGTCGCATGCGTAGACCTCCGACAGGGCCCGAAGCTGCGAGTTCGAGCCGAAGACGAGGTCGAGCGAGGTGGCGGTCCACTTGACCTCGCCGGTCCTGCGATCGTGACCGTCGTAAACGTCCTCGGCCGAGCCGGATGCCTTCCACTCCGTGCTCATGTCGAGCAGGTTGACGAAGAAGTCGTTGGTCAGCATCTCCGGCCGCTCGGTGAAGACACCATGCTGAGATTGCCCGCAGTTGGCGTTCAGGGCACGCATGCCGCCGATCAGCACCGTCATCTCGGGAGCGGTCAGGGTCAACATGGAGGCACGGTCCAGCAGCCTGTGCTCCAGCGGGAGGACCCCTCCCGGGCGGAAGTAGTTGCGGAACCCGTCGACGGTCGGCTCGAGCACGGCGAACGACTCCACATCGGTTTGCCCCTGTGAAGCGTCGGTGCGCCCCGGAGTGAACGGGACTGTCACGTCGTGCCCCGCGCGCTTCGCCGCTTGCTCGACGGCCGCGCATCCGCCGAGGACGATCAGGTCGGCCAGCGAGACCCTCTTCCCCCCGGACTGCGAGTCGTTGAAGTCCCGCTGGATCTGCTCGAGTGTCTGCAGCGCCGTCGCGAGCTCGGCCGGTTCGTTGGCCTCCCAGTCCTTTTGGGGCGCGAGGCGAATCCGCGCCCCGTTCGCCCCGCCGCGCTTGTCGGTGCCACGGAACGACGCCGCGGCCGCCCACGCGGTGCAGACCAGCCGCGAGATCGACAGTCCCGACGCGAGGATCTTGTCCTTGAGCGCAGCGACGTCGGCCTCTCCGACCAGCTCGTGATCGACTGCAGGAACGGGGTCCTGCCACAACTGCGGCTCCGGGACCCACGGTCCGAGGTAGCGCGAGACAGGCCCCATGTCGCGGTGAAGCAGCTTGTACCACGCCTTCGCGAATGCGTCCGCGAGCTGGTCCGGATGCTCGTGAAAGCGCTTCGCGATCGGCTCGTAGATCGGATCGAGCTTCAGTGCCAGGTCCGTCGTCAGCATCATCGGCGCGTGGCGCTCGGATGGCTCGTGAGCATCCGGCACCGTGCCCTGGGCCTCGGCGTTCGTGGGGGTCCACTGCTTCGCCCCGGCGGGGCTCGTCGTCAGCTCCCAGTCGTAGTCGAGCAGGTTCTCGAGGAAGCCGCTGTCCCACTTCGTCGGCTCGTTCGTCCACGCGCCCTCCAGCCCGCTGGTGAGCGTGTGCGCGCCGTTGCCGTGGTTGAAGCTGTTCTTCCAGCCGAGTCCCTGGTCCTCGATAGGGGCGGCCTCGGGCTCGGGGCCGATGTACTTGGGATCGACGGCTCCGTGCGTCTTGCCGAACGTGTGGCCGCCGACGATGAGCGCGACCGTCTCCTCGTCGTTCATCGCCATGCGGGCGAACGTCTCCCGGATGTCCACGGCGGCGGCGAGCGGGTCGGGGTTGCCGTTTGGACCCTCCGGGTTCACGTAGATGAGGCCCATCTGCACGGCGCCGAGCGGGTTGGCGAGCTGGCGCTCTCCGCTGTAGCGCTCGTCTCCGAGCCACGTGTCCTCGGGGCCCCAGAAGATCTCATCGGGCTCCCAGATGTCCTCTCTGCCGAAGCCGAAGCCGAACGTCTTGAAGCCCATCGATTCCATCGCGACGTTGCCGGTGAAGACGAGCAGGTCGGCCCAGGAGAGCTTCCGGCCGTACTTTTGCTTGATGGGCCAGAGCAGCCTGCGCGCCTTGTCGAGGTTCGCGTTGTCGGGCCAGCTGTCGAGCGGTGCGAAGCGCTGGGCGCCGCTGCCGCCGCCACCCCGTCCGTCGGCGATGCGATAGGTGCCGGCGGCGTGCCAGCTCATCCGGATGAAGAGCGGCCCGTAGTGGCCGTAGTCGGCCGGCCACCACTCCTGCGAGGCGCTCATCAGCTCGATCAGGTCGCGCCTCAGCGTCTCGAGGTCGAGGGTCTCGAACTCCCTTGCGTAGTCGAAGTCCTCCCCCATCGGATCGGAGAGGGGCGAGTGCCGGTGGAGGACGCTCAGGTCCAGCTGCTCGGGCCACCAGTCGTGGTTGGTCCTGGGACGGGTCGCCCCGGGGGTGGGGCTCGGGATCGCCGGGCTCTCGCTGTCGCTGACGCTCTCGCTCATGTTGCTCGCTGTCCTGTCATCCGCTTCCACGTGGGATCAGCCTAACCCAAAGATCTGAGCAGCATCCCGCAGCCCCATCTCGGAAGGGGGTCCGCACATGTGCGGACCCCCGAGCGGTGCATGCACCGCTCGGCCGGCCGGCGCATGCGCCGGCCGGAACAGCATCACGTCATAGACTGCGGGCATGCGGCGCAGGGTCACCTTCTCGCGCAACCTGACGCTGTCGCTGTCGCGGACCTGCAGGTGCTATTGCAAGTACTGCGCGTTCGCGACGCACACGGCGCACCTGTACGCGCCGGAGGAGGTCCTCGAGATCCTCGACGGGGCGGCGCGCCGGCAGGTCAAGGAGCTGCTGGTGCTGACGGGCGAGCGACCGGAGGTCAACCCCGTGGTGGCCGCGCGGCTGCGCGGCTACGGCCACGAGGACTTCACGGCATACGTGGTGTGGACCTGCGAGCGGGCACTCGAGCGCGGGCTGCTGCCGCACACCAACCTCGGCGTGCTCGGCAGCGAGGATCTCGCCCGCCTGCGCGAGGTGACCGCCTCGCAGGGCCTGATGCTCGAGTCGATCTCCGAGCGGCTGATGGAGACGGTGCACGCCGGCTCGCCGAGCAAGCACCCGGCGCGGCGCCTGGAGACGATCCGCGCGGCGGGAGAGCTGAAGATCCCGTTCACGAGCGGCATCCTCGTGGGCATCGGCGAGACCGAGCAGGAGCGCGTGCGGTCGCTGGAGGCGCTCGCGGCGGTGCACGCCGAGCACGGGCACATCCAGGAGGTGATCCTCCAGAACTTCGTTCCCCACCAGCGCTACTACGGCCAGGAGCCCGCCGAGATCGCGGACGCGGCCGCGCGCGAGTACTGGCGCACCGGCGTCGATGAGGGCCATGCCGCCCGCCCGCGCCCGTCGCTGCCGCTGCCGGAGTGGGCGTGCGCGGTGAGCATCGAGGACATGAAGCGCCTGATCGCGGAGACGCGGCGGCTGATGCCCGACGTTGGCATCCAGGTGCCGCCGAACCTGTCCGACTGGTGGGGAGAGCTGGTGGCGGCCGGCGCGACGGACCTCGGCGGGCTGAGCGCCAACGGTGATCACATCTCTCCGGAGCACCCGTTCCCCTCGCCGCACCAGGTGCGCAAGCAGCTCCAGCGCGATGGCTATGCGCTGACCGAGCGGCTGTGCGTGTATCCCCAGTACATCGACCCCGAATGGGTGGCGCGGGGCGTGCTCGACACGATCAAGGCCTCCTACTGGAGCTTCATCCCGAGGCGCGGCTCAGGCCGTACCGATCCTCCCCTGCCGATCCGCCCGAGCCTCGTGGCGGGGGCGATCGAACGCGGCCGCGATGGGCGGGCGCTGAGCGGCGAGGAGCTGACGGCGATGTTCGCGGAGACGCGGCCGCGGGCGATCGAGGAGATGCGCCAGGCGGCCGATGAGCTGCGCGCCGAGCTGGCGGGGGATGAGGTCACGTTCGTGGTCAACCGCAACATCAACATCTCCAACGTCTGCACGGTGGGCTGCGCCTTCTGCGGCTTCGGCCAGGGCAAGCGCTCGCCGGACGCATACGAGCACGACGAGGCCGAGTTCGTGGCGCGCATCCACGACGCTGTCGCCTACGGCGCGACCGAGCTGTGCATCCAGTCGGGGATCCATCCAGACTGGGCGCTCGCCGACTACCTCGGCTGGCTGCGCCTGGCGAAGGCCACGGCGCCGCAGCTGCACCTGCACGCCTACAGCGCGATGGAGATCGCGCACATGTGCGACATCTCGGGGCTCGCGCCGGCGGAGGTGTTCGCCGAGCTCAAGCACGCCGGGCTGGGCTCGACGCCGGGCACGGCCGCGGAGGTGCTGCACGACGGCGTGCGCGAGCGCATCTCGCCGAACAAGCTGCCGGTGGCGCGCTGGGTCGAGATCATCGCCGCAAGCCACGAAGCGGGCCTGCGCTCGACCGCCACCGTGATGTTCGGCCACATCGAGGAGCCGTGGGAGCTGGCCGAGCACATGCGCGTGGTGCGCGAGCTGCAGGAACGCACGGGCGGGATCACGGAGTTCGTGCCGCTGTCGTTCATCCCGTTCCAGACGCTGCTAGGTCGCACCCACGGCGTGGAGGAGATCTCGCGCGAGGAGAACCTCAAGCACACGGCCGTCTTCCGTCTGGCGCTCGGCCGCACGATCGCAAGCCTGCAGGCCAGCTGGGTGAAGATGGGCATCGACGCGGCCACCGAGTCGCTGCGCTGGGGGGTGAACGATCTCGGAGGGACGCTGATGGAGGAGTCGATCAGCCGCCTCGCGGGCAGCTATCACGGCACCAGGCTCGACCCCGACGAGCTGGTGGCGGCGGCGCACAGAGCCGGGCGCCCGGCAGCCGAGCGCACGACCCTGTATGAGATCCGCCGCCGCTACGGGCTGCCCCTCGCCGCCTGAGCTCGGCGGCCCTGGGCGCAGGCGGCAATCCTCGGCGCAGGGGGAAGTCCCCGCCAGACGCGGCGGTCCTCAGCGGAGGCGGCAGCCCTGAGCGGGGGCGGCAGCCCTCAGCGGAACATGTCCTCGGCGAGCGGGCGCAGCAGCGCGGCGGCTCCCGGGCCGTCCTCGACGGTGACGAAGCGCTGCAGGCCGTCGATGATGACGACGGGCTCGCCGGAGTCCTTGCTGCGGGCCAGGTCCGCGGCCGCGGCGGCCGCGTCGGCGACCGCCAGCCAGGTGGCCCGCAGCTCGAGGCCGGCGGCATCGGTGCGGCCGCGCCAGTCGTCGAGCGGCTGCATGCCGGCGAGGCCGATCGCGACGTCGACCTGACCGTGGCGCCAGGCGCGGCCGAAGCTGTCGGTGACGAGCACCGCGGGCGACGGCCCGCGTGCACCGGACCCCGCGAGCCCGCCGAGGCGCGCGCGAATGCTCCGCGCGGAGGCGTCGGGGTCGCGGGGAAGCAGGATCAGCTCATCCGGCGATGAGGCGTTGGAGGCGTCGACCCCCGCGTTGGCGCAGACGAAGCCGTGGCGGGTGCGGCAGATGAGCACCCCGCGCTCGGCGCGCAGGATCTCGGCAGACTCGTCGAGCACGACCTGCACGGCGCGCGGGTCGGTGCTCTGAGCGGAGCCCGCAGCGGCGGCCGCGGCCAGCTCGCGCGCGCGTGCGCCCGGCCGCACGTCGGCGAGCGCGACGACGGCTCCCTCGGCCTTGGAGACGACGGTGTGCGCGATCGCCACCACCTGTCCCTCGCCGAGCTGCTCGCCGGCGAGGGCGGCCACGATCGACGCCGCCAGGTCGTCTCCCGCGCGCACCTCGGGGATCCCGCCGAGGGCACGTGCGGAGATGCTCGCCACGACCGGTCGCTCAGACGGGGGTCGTGAGGGAGGGGATGTCGCTGCGTTCGGGCTGGCCGAGCACTGCGCGCGTGCGGGCGGCCCGGGCGCCGTGGCCCGCGAGTCGCTCGCGCAGGGCGGCGAGGTCGGCCCCGGTGTCGATGTCCAGCAGCAGCGACGGCGGGCGCTCCAGGCGGCAGCCAAGGCCGGCTGCGAGCGCGAGCGCGCGATGGCGCGCGCAGCTGCCGGGCCCGAAGCTCGGGGCGATCGCGTCGGGGGGCGCGAGCAGCAGGCCGTTGGTGCCGCTCCCGTGGCGGTCGGGCACGATCACGACCTCGCCGGCGCCAGCAGCGCCGGCGGAGTCAGGCGGGTCGCGCAGCAGCGCTCCCAGCTCGACCGGGTCGAGCGTGGGGCAGTCGCCCGGGACGCAGAGCACGCGCTCGAGACCCTCGGCCAAGGCGCGCCTCACGCCGAGGCTCGCGGCGGCGGACTGGCCGCTGTCGTCCTCGTCGGCGAGAACCATCGCCCCGAGCTCGCTCGCGGCGTGGGTGACCGACGGCTCGCTCGTCACCACGATCGTGAGCTCGATCGCGGCGGTCTCAGCCAGCGCGGCGAGCACGTCGGCGACCATGGCGCGCGCCAGCGCCCGGCGCAGGGCATCGGCTACGCTCGCGCCGAGCCGCTGCTTGGCCTGATCGAAGCGCTTGACGGGAAGGATCGCGGCGGTGCGCACAGCTCTCACAGAGCCTATCCGGCAAGGCCGGGTAACGGCCCGATAACACGACGGCCCGGGGCGGTCGTAGCCTGGAGGCGGTGGCGAGCCGGTGGCAATCCAAGACCAGGCAAGGACCCCGGCCGAGCGCCGCGCAAGGCGACCCGCGCCCTGCCACGCGCGACTTCGCCGCCGAGATCGCACGGGCCCGCCATGAGGCCGAGGCGCTCAAGGGGCAGATGGCCGGTGCGCTGACGGTCTGGCTCGACGCCGCGGCAAGCTGGGCGGCCGATTTCTGGGAGCGATCGATCGCAGAGGCCGTGCACGAGGACCCCGACAGCGTGATCGCCCTCGGCGATGACGCCCGCAAGGCCATGAAGAACGATGCGGCAACGCTGATCGCGAACGCCCGCCCCCACATTCAGCGCCGTCTCGTCGATGAGCGCGCCGAGGACTGGCCGCACCTCAAGCCCCAGACGGACCCGGAGGATGATGCCTTTCGTGCCCAGGGCAGCAAAGGCCCCTTCGACGCCAGCATGGCGCAGGGCTCGCGCATCCGCCGCTCCGTGCCCGAGGCGGTGGAGGGCCGCTTGAACGGGGTCCTCGGCGACGTGGCCTCGATCTTCGCCCGCCACGGCTTCGTCCTCGCCGGCTTCGAGCATGGCGATCCCTACGGCCACAGAGGCAAGTGGCACCCCGATTCCCAGCACAAACCCGAATGGTCGGATGCGATGGTCGAGGCGATGGCTGGCTATGGCGGGCTCCACCGCAGGTACGTCGCCGCGCTTGGCGAGGACGCGAGGGTCGCGGCCGAAGAGAAGCACTCACAGGCGGCCAGCCTGTGGGACAGCGCCTAGGTGTAGTTCCTAAGCACGTTGGTCAGTAGACATCCGGGCCTCCTTGGAGGCTGAGAGGAGCTGAAGCCGCCCGCACCCCCTCCCGGCCTCCTCGATGCGGCCCGCGGCGGGCCCCGGGGCGGGCCCGGGGCGCCGCCCGAATGCCGGCTCTGTGCGACCATCGCCCGATGGCGGACCGGCCCAGACCTGCGCTCGGTCTCGCGATCGCCCTCGCCGCCCTCGGGATCTCGAGCTGCGGGAGCTCGGCAGCGACGAACGCGACGACGGGGTCCGGCCCAGGCGCCGCTCCGGCCCAGTTCATCGCGGCGGCCTCCGCGATCTGTCAGGGCGTGGGCAGACAGGAGCAGCCGTTGAGGGCGCGCGAGGAATCGCTGAAGAGCCTGCCGGTCGCGAGGGCCGACGAGGAGTTCGTATCGCTCGCGCGGCAAGCGGCGGCGATCTCGCAAACCGCGGAGGGGCGGCTCAGCGCGCTCCCGCGACCGGCGGCCGATGCGCAGGCGATCCAACAGCTCCTGCTGGCCTACGCCGAAGAGTCGCGCGAGGCGAGCAGCATCGCCAGCGCCGCCGCTCACCAGGAAGCCGGCCGCGGAGAAGACGCCGCCGGCGCGCTCGCGAGGTCGATTGCTCTCCACGCCGCGAGCGCGAAGAAGCTGGGCATGGGCGACTGCTTCGTGCTGGAATGATCGTGCTACGCGGTTGTGGCTGCTGCCCGGTTGTGGCTGCTGACCGGTTGTGATTGCTGACCGGTTGTGATTGCTGACCGGTTGTGGCTGCTGACCGGTTGTCAGCCGGCGAGGGCCTGCGCGAAGGAGAGGGTCTCCTCGGCGACACGCCGGCGGTCGGCATCGTCGTCCATGCGCGTGTCGGTCTGCAGGCTCGCCATCCGCCCGACGTTTTCGTCGGCGACGATCCCGTCGATCAGCTCGCCGTAGAAGTCGGCCACGCCGTCGGCGGTGCACTCGAGCGCGGCGAATGCCATGAACGAGGCGGTCGGGCCCTTGAGCACGTGACCGTCGACGATCGGGCTGACCGCGACCACGGGCGCGTCGGCCACGAGCAGCGCGTCGTGGATCCCCGGCACGGCGAGGATCGGGCCGATCGACGCCAGCGGGTTCGACGGGCCGATCACGATCGCGCGCGCGCTCGCGATCGCCGCGAGCACCTCGGGGCTCGGCGCAGCCTGCTCGGCGCCGCGGTACTCGAGCCCCTCGACGAGCCCCGCCGCGCGCTCGCGGATCATGAACTCTTGAAAGCCGCACCAGCCGGCGCCGCCGCTGCGGACCCAGGTGCGCACCGGGTCGTCGCTCATCGGCAGAACGCGAGCGCGCACGCCGATCGCCTCGTTCAGGCGCGCGAGCGCGGCCGTGGGGGAGAGCCCCTCGCTGAGCAGCCGCGCCCGCTCCAGGCACCACGCCAGGTCGCGGTCGCCGAGGTTGAACCACACATCGACGCCGAGCGCGCGCAGCGCCTCCATCACCGCGAAGCTGTCGCCGCGCAGGCCCCAGCCACGCTCGTCGATCAGACCGCCGATCCAGAAGGAGACCAGGTCGGGGTCCGGGGAGACATACGCGCCATAGATCTCGATGTCGTCGCCGGTGTTGACGATCGCCGCCAGGCGCTCCCCGCCGACCGCATCGGCGATGCCCCGCACGAGCTTCGCGCCGCCGGTGCCGCCTGCGAGGACAACGATCTCGGCATCGCTCATGTCCACAGCTGCTCCGGCAGGTTGGTGAGGCGGATCCCCGCATGGGCCTTGTAGCGAGCGTTGACGCCGATCAGCAGGGCGGTCAGCGACTCGGTCGTGCGTGACATCTCCAGGCGCCCGCAGTCCACGCAGCGCAGGCCGTCGATGCGCTCGATCAGGCTCGCGGCCTCGCGCTTGTCCGCACGCGAGTCCCCGCACACCAGCACGTCCTGCTCGAGGGGATGATCGAGGTCCTTCAGCGAGGCCGCGCTGACCGTGTGCAGCGCCGATACAACGCGCACGCCGTCGGGCACCATCTCGAGGGCCTGCTCGGCCGCGGAGCCCTGCCATACGCCGAGCATGCGCGTCGCCTTGCCGCTCACCGCGGCGGCCAGCGGCACCGTCGCATCGATCAGCAGCTGCCCCGGCGCGAGCGCATCGGACAGCGAGGCCAGGATCTCCGACTGGTTGCGGAATGGGACGCTCAGGATCACAACGCTCGCCCCGCGCACGGCCGCGGCGTTCTCGGCGCCCGAGAAGGTGGCCTGCGGCACGATCGCGGCCGCGCGCGCGACCGCCTCGCCGGCGCGGCCCGCCTCGCGCGAGCCGATCACGACCGGCACGCCCACCTGCCCCAGCCTGAGGGCAAGGCCGAAGCCCAACGCGCCTGAGGCGCCGATCACGGCGACCGAATCGGGATGGGGGGATGGCACGGCGGCCGAGTATAGGCTCCGGAGGATGGCACTCGATGAAAGGGCCGCGCTGCCGGGAGCCGTGCGCATCAGGGAGGTCGGACCGCGCGACGGCTTTCAGAACGAGCCGGAGATCATCCCGACCGAGCGCAAGGTCGAGTTGATCGACGCGCTCGCGCGCACCGGCATCGGGCGTCTGGAGGTCACGAGCTTCGTGCGCGCCGATGTCATCCCGCAGCTCGCCGACGCGGCCGCGGTGCTCGCCCGCATCGAGGTCCCCCGGGAGGTGAGCGTGTCGGTGCTGATCCCCAACGAGCGGGGGCTCGATGCCGCACTGGCGCTGCGCGAGCGCGGCGGCGAGCGCCCGGCCTTCGACGAGGTCAACGTCTTCCTGTCCGCCTCGGAGACCCACAACCGCAGGAACGTCAACCGCTCGATCGCCGATTCGCTGGCGGGGCTGATGGCCGTGCTCGCACGGGCTCGCGCGGAGGGGCTGCGCTGCGAGGGCGTGATCTCGACGTCCTTCGGCTGCCCCTATGAGGGCCACGTGCCGCCCGAGAGGGTGCTCGAGATCGCGGCGGCGCTGCGCGACGCGGGCGCCGAGGAGATCGGCTTCGGCGACACGACCGGCATGGCCAACCCGCGCCAGGTGCGGGAGTTCTTCTCGCGCGCGCGCGCGAGCCTGGGCGGCGAGGTCGAGCTGACCGCCCACTTTCACAACACGCGCGGAGCGGGGCTGGCCAACGTGCTCGGCGCGCTCGAGGCGGGGGTGGAGAGCTTCGAGTCGAGCTTCGGCGAGCTGGGCGGCTGCCCGGTGCCGGCGGGCGCGACCGGGAACATCGCCACCGAGGATCTCGTCTCGATGCTGCACGAGATGGGGATCGAAACCGGGATCGACCTGCCGGCGCTGCTCGCCTGCGCGCGCCGCGTGCAGGAGATCCTCGGCCGCCCGCTGGGCAGCCACACGCTCGTGGCCGGACCGGTCGACTGGCGGGCCTAGCTCGCCAGCGCCTCCTCGGCGCCCTGCTCGGCGCGGACGCGCTCGCGGGCCGCGGCCACGCAGTACTCCTGCACCGACACCTCCATCTCGAGGCTCTGCGCGAGCGTCGGCCGGGCGGAGGCATCGATCACGCGCTTGGCGCGTCCGACGGCCACCGCCGAGTTGGCGAGCAGTTCCTCGACCAGCGCCTCGGTGGCCTGCTCGAGATCCTCGGGCGCGACCACGCGGTTGAGCAGGCCGATGCGCTCGGCCTCGGCCGCGTCGATCAGCCTGGCCGTCAGGATCAGCTCCTTCGCGCGGCCGAGTCCCACGACGGCGGGCAGGCGGGTCGAGCCACCGACGTCGGGGATGATCCCGAACTTGACCTCCGGCAGCCCGAGCTGCGCGTCGCTGGAGGCGATCCGCAAGTCGCAGCCGAGGGCCACCTCGAGGGCGCCCCCTACGCAGGTGCGGTGGATCTGGCAGATGACCGGCTTGGCCATCGTTTCACAGAGGTTGGCGCAGTCGAGGAACACGTCGCGGAAGGGCCGCAGCATGCCCGGCTCGCCGGTGGCGGACATCAGCTCCACGAGATCCACCCCCGCGGAGAAGACCGGACCTTCGCCGCGCAGCACGACGCAGTCGATCGCAGCGTCCGCGGCCGCCGCGCGCAGCGCATCCCCGAGCTGCCTGAGCAGCTCCTGGTTCATCGCGTTTCGCTTCTCGGCGCGATTGAGCACGACGTGTCTGACCGGACCGCGGTCCTCGGTGATGATCATGCCCATGTCGGCCTCTCCATTTCGGTTGAAGGTTCGGCGGAGATCCAGGACCGTGCTCGCCGGCCGGGGCACGCGGCGTCGCGGCCGGGAGGTCCGGGTCGAGGTTCCCCTCGCTTTCAATTCCATGGAGGCTAACGCCCGGAGGCGGTCGGGGTGTGGCTTTCGCCCGGTCACACCCCGACCGCCATGTGCGCTCAGTGCAGCAGGCCGAGTGTGTTGTCCTGGTCGTCCACGAAGTAGACGCCCTGAAGGTTCGGCGCCACGGTCAGCCCGAACAGGCCGCCTTCGCCCGCTTCGGTGTCGGCCGGCTGGAACTCGGCGCCGATCGGCGTCGTCTCGACGATGTTGCCGTCGCCCGCATTGGTCGTGAGGATGTCGCCGTTGGGAGCGAGGGTCATCCCCAGCGGGCCGTTCAGGAACCCGCCCTTGGCGACCGTGATCCCCGCGTTCGCGAAGGGCGTCTGGCGGAACAGCGCGTCGGGGACGGCGGCGATGCGGTTGTCCTGCGTGTCTGCCACGTACAGCGTGCCTTCATCGCCGAGCGCCACGCCGGTCGGGCCGACGACGAGCGCGACGGGATCGGTGCGCTCGGGGAACCCGTTGGCGATGACCCGCTCAGAGGTCACGATCGGCGGATGTCCGGGGTAGCTGACCAGCCCGATGCGCACGACCGTGCCGCCGTCGGTCGGCGTCGTCCCCGAAACCACCGTGCCGTTGAGGACGTTGGTGACGAACAGCGCGCTGAACGGCCCCGCTGACACCGCGGCCATGTCCCAGGGGCCGTTGATCGGCGGACCGGCGATCGTCTTGACCACGTGGCCGAAGCTGTTGAGCACGATCAGGCAGCCGGCCTGCGCGGTGGCGGCCATGCCGTTGCTCGTCGGCAGGCTGCCGACGAGGACAAACCCGCCGGGCAGGATCGCCAGCGCGGTCGTCAGGCCCACGCCGCCGGGGCACGGACCGGGCAGGCTGCCCGCGTTGATCTTGGCGAACAGCGACAGGTGCCCCGTCGGCGTCAGCTGCACGAGCGTGGATCCGGTGCCCTGCAGGTTTTCGAAGTTGTTGAAGTTGCTGATGAGGATGTCCCCCCGCACGAGCGCGCCGTCGCTGCTCGGCACGTTGACGATCCCGTAGGGGTTCTGATCGTGGTTGGTGGGCTGCGTGCTGCCGATCGAGCTGACGGTGCCGAACGGGCCGATGAACGGATGGTCGAAGGCCGCCGCGCCGGCCGGCGCGATCACCGCGCACGCGAGCAGGGCCGCGAGCATCGCCAGAGCGAGCGCTGCGCGCGCGGGCTCTCGTGCAGGGTTGAACATTGATGCCTCCACTCTCTGATCGCCTTCTCGCGGGGACGGGCTCGCCGTGGCTGCCGCACACGGCCGCTCGCTCGCCCTTACGACGCCAGACTCCGCGGTCGCCCGAACCTTCCCGCCGACGCCGAAAGTCGCCTGCGGTAATAGGCTTGGGCTCGTTCCGGTGAGCGATGTGGCCGGCGAGGAGGACCGTCAGGGCGGGGTGTGCGCGCAGTTGCCTCCCCCAAAGAGACCAACCGAGGAGTGCAATGGCGCAGCAGATCGAGAACGTGGGGGTGCTCGGAGCCGGGCTGATGGGTCACGGCATCGCGCAGGTGTCCGCCGAGGCGGGCTACCAGGTGGTGGTGCGCGAGGTCGACGAGGCGACCCTGCAGAAGGGGATCGCGAGGATCGAGAAGCAGCTCGCGCGTGCGGTCGAGAAGGGACGCTCCTCCCAGGAGGACGCGGACGCCGTGCGCGCACGCATTCACGGCAGCACCCACTACCGCGAGCTGGCCGACTGCGACCTCGTGATCGAGGCGATCACCGAGAGCCTGTCAATGAAGCTCGAGATGTGGCGCGAGGTCGATGAGATCGTCAAGCCCGAGGCCGTGTTCGCCACCAACACCTCCTCGCTGGCCGTGATCGACCAGGCGGCCGTCACCGGCCGTCCGCAGCAGTTCGTCGGGCTGCACTACTTCAACCCCGCGCAGGTGATGAAGCTGGTCGAGGTGGTGCGCTGCGTGACCAGCTCCGATCAGGCCTTCGAGCTGGCGCTCGGCTTTGCGCGCTCGCAGGGCAAGCTGGCTATCCCGACGAGGGACAAGGCCGGCTTCATCGTCAACCGCCTGCTCGTGCCCTACATGCTCGACGCGATTCGCGCGCTCGAAGAGGGCGTCGGCTCGCCGGCGGAGATCGACGAGGCGATGAAGGCCGGCGCCGGGCACCCGATGGGGCCGCTCACGCTCGCGGACTTCGTCGGCCTCGACACCCTCGGCTCGATCTGCGACGTGCTGTTCGACGAGTTCCGCGAGCGGCGCTTCGCGCGACCGCCCACGCTGCGCAAGATGCTCAGCGCCGGCTGGTTCGGACGCAAGTCGGGGATGGGCTTCTACGACTACTCGGGCGAGGCGCCGGCGGAGAATCCGGGGCTCTGATCGAGGCGGCGCCACCGGCCGCGCGCAAGCGACTAACCTTGGAGCATGAGCGACCTGGCCAGCCTGCGTGTCGCGGATGCCGACCGCGAGCAGGTGATCGACGAGCTGCGTGAGCACGCGGGGGCGGGAAGGCTCACATCGGAGGAGCTCGAGGAGCGCATCGGCGCGGCCTACAGCGCCTCCACGCGCGCCGACCTCGACGCGCTCCGCGCCGATCTTCCGGTCAGCTCGACCTCGGTGAAGATCGCGCTCAGCAAACGCAAGGCGCAGCTGCGCCGCCGCCTGCTGCAGGAGGCCGGCGGGTCGCTCGGCGTGTCGGTGCTCTGCGTGGGCATCTGGCTCGCCAGCGGACCGAGCGGCAGCTTCTGGCCCGGCTGGGTGATCGGCCTGACGCTGCTGCCCGTCGCGCGCGACGCGTGGCGCCTGTTCGGTCCGGCGTCCGATCTCGAGCTCGTCGAAAGCAGGCTTCAAAGGCGCCACGAACGCCAGCTTGCGCGCGGACGCCGCCACCGGTATCGAGGGCTACCGCGGCCGTGAGCGCACTGAGCGGGGCCACCGAGCGTGCGCTCGGCGGCGGTCCCGAGCGTCACCGCGAGAAGGCGCGGGAGCAGGGCAAGCTGGCCGTGCGCGAGCGGGTCGCACTGCTGCTCGACGAGGGCTCCTTCGCCGAGGAGGCGCTGCTGGCCAACTGGCAGGAGGATGGCCTCGGCGCCGACGGCGTGGTCACCGGCGTGGGCACGATCGCCGGGCGCCCGGTCGCGCTGATGGCGAACGACCCCACGGTCAAGGCCGGCTCCTGGGGCCCCAAGACGGTCGAGAAGATCCTCCGCATCCAGGAGCGCGCGCTTACGCTCGAGGTTCCGATGGTCTACCTCGTGGACTCGGCCGGCGCGCGGATCACCGAGCAGGTGCAGATGTTCCCCGGCAGGCGCGGAGCGGGCAGGATCTTCCACAACCAGGTCAAGCTCTCCGGGGCGGTCCCGCAGGTGTGCGTGCTGTTCGGCCCGAGCGCCGCCGGCGGCGCCTACATCCCCGCCTTCTGCGACGTCGTGATCATGCGCGACGGCAATGCCTCGATGTACCTCGGCTCCCCGCGGATGGCCGAGATGGTGATCGGCGAGCGCGTGAGCCTGGAGGAGATGGGCGGCGCGCGCATGCACACCGGGGTCTCCGGCTGCGCCCACCAGCTGGTGCGCAGCGACGAGGAGGGGATCGAGACCGCGCGGCGCTACCTCTCCTACATGCCCGGCAACTGGCGCGAGGAGCCCCCCGCGGCAGCGCCCGCCCAGCCGGCCGCCCGGCGGGACGCGCAGGCAATCGCGGAGCTGATCCCCGAGGACGAGAACAAGCCCTTCGACATGAAGGCGCTGATCGACGCGCTGGTCGACGAGGGCTCGCTGCTCGAGATCCAGCCGCGCTGGGCCAAGGAGCTGATCGTCGGCTACGCGCGCCTGGACGGCCGGGCGCTCGGGATCGTGGCCAACCAGCCCAAGCACAAGGGCGGAGTGCTCTTCGGCGACTCGGCCGACAAGGCCGCGCGCTTCATCTGGACGTGCAACGCGTTCAACCTGCCGCTGCTGTTCCTCGCCGACGTGCCGGGCTTCATGATCGGCACGCAGGTCGAGCGCGAGGGCATCATCCGCCACGGCGCCAAGATGATCAGCGCCGTGAGCGAGGCGAGCGTGCCGAAGATCTCGGTGATCGTGCGCAAGGCCTACGGCGCCGGGCTGTATGCGATGGCGGGCCCCGCCTTCGAGCCCGACTGCTGCATCGCGCTGCCGAGCGCCTCGATCGCGGTGATGGGCCCGCAGGCCGCGATCAACGCCGTCTACTACAACCAGCTGGTCGCGATCGAGGACGAGCAGGAGCGGGCGCGCCGGACCGAGCAGCTGCGCTCGGAGTACGCCGCCGACATCGACATCCTGCACCTGGCCTCCGAGCTGGTGATCGACGCGGTGATCGAGCCCGACGCGCTGCGCGCCGAGCTCATTCGCCGCTTCGCCCACGCCGCCCGCCGGCGGCGCAGCCGGCCCGCCAAGCGCAACCCGGTCACGCCGGTCTAGGCTCGCCCCCCTCGGCGGCGCCGGCGGCGCGGGTCTGCTCGTCCTGGAACGGCGGGTAGGTCTCGGTCAGCAGCAACAGGTAGGCGTCCGAGCGCGCCATGTAGGAGTTGGCCAGGACCATCAGGTCGAACAGGCCGCGCGGCATCCCGCCGGTGATCACGATCACGATCCAGGCACCCACCGCGCCGATCTCCAGCAGCAGGTTCATGGCGTAGCGCAGGATCAGGATCGGGATCGCGAGGACGATGCGAAACAGCGTCTTCGCGCGGTTGTAGCGCTCGAGCGGCCCGGCGAAGTGCATGCGCACCGGGTAGCTGGCGTCGTCGGCGCCGCCGAACGACGGGTAGGGGTCGCTGAGCAGCGCCACGTACGCGGTGAAGCGCGCCAGGTAGCGCGTGAAACCGGCCACGAACTCGTACAGGCCCGCGGGATAGCGCGCGGTGAAGACGATCGCAAACCATGCGATCACGAGCGCGATCGCCGCGACGATCGCGTAGAGATAGAGCCAGATCGCGAGCGGGATCGCCAGGATCAGACGGAAGAACGCCGTCAGCCTGTTGCGCCGCTGGACGTAGTCGACCTCGAAACTGACTGGATATGACATCGGCCCCTCCCGTTGTGTGTTGGTCGCCGAACGCGCGCTCGCCCGCCGCGCCGAAAGTGCCGCTGCCCGACCCTCTCCGCGCAGCCGCGGAATGCGCCCTCGAGAGGGATCGTAGAGAACCGGTGCGGCGGGCGCACGCGTCTTTTCACTAGATTGCTCAGCGATGGACGCCGTCGAGCTCGCCTACGCCGGAATCGCCCGCCAGGCGCAGCTGATCGCGGCCGGCGAGGTCTCCTCGCGCGAGCTCGTCGAGCTCTACCTCGATCGGATCGCCCGCCTGGACGGGCAGCTGAACGCCTTCCGGATGGTGTTCGCAGAGCGCGTGCGCCTGGAGGCCGACCAGGCCGACGCCCGCCGCAGCGCCGGCGGTGAGCGTCCGCTGCTGGGCGTGCCGATCGCGGTCAAGGACGACGTCGACGTCGCCGGAGAGGTCACCGCGGTGGGCACCAACGCATACGGCGCGCCCGCGCCGGCGGACGCGGAGGTCGTGCGCCGGCTGCGCGAGGCCGGGGCGCTGATCATCGGCAAGACCAACGTGCCCGAGCTGACCCAGTGGCCCTTCACCGAGACGGCCACCTTCGGCGCGACCCGCAACCCCTGGGATCGCCAGCGCGCCCCGGGCGGCTCCAGTGGCGGCAGCGCAGCGGCGGTCGCCGCCGGTCTCGTCGGGGCGGCGCTCGGCTCCGACGGAGCAGGCTCGATCCGCATCCCGGCGGCGTGGTGCGGGCTGTTCGGGCTGAAGCCCCAGCGCGGGCGAGTATCGCTGGCGCCGCGCGGGCGCATCTGGCACGGGCTGGTCGTCATCGGCGTGCTCACACGCCGCGTGGCCGACACGGCGCTGTTCCACGACGTGGCCTCGGGTGCGACGGCGGCCGACAGCGACAGCGCGCCCGCGCCCTCGATCTCGTTCTCCCGGTCCGCGGCCAGCCCGCCCGGCGCGCTGAGGATCGCCTACTCGACGAGCATTCCCCCGGGCGTCCTCTCGAGCCTTGACGGCGACGGCGCGCGCGCGCTGCAGGAGACCGTCGAGCTGCTGCGCTCGCTGGGCCACGAGCTGACCGAGCACGACCCCGAATACGGCCTCGGCGCGATCCCCGCGGTGATCGCGCGCTATCTGCGCGGGATCCACGACGACGCCCGCGCGCTCCCGCACCCGCAGCGCCTGGAACGCCGCACGCGCGCGATGGCGCGGCTGGGCGGCATGATCTCCCCGCAGCTGCTCGAGCGCTCGCTGGCCGCCGAGGGGGAGCTCGCGCTGAGGGTCAACCGCCTGCTCGATGATCACGACCTCCTGCTCACGCCGGCGACTGCCACGCCTCCTCCGCGGATCGGCCAGCTGGAGGGCCGCGGCGCCCTGTGGACGCTGAACGCGGTCGCCGGGATGGTCCCCTACAGCGGTGTCTGGAACGTCACCGGCCAGCCGGCCGCCTCGGTCCCGGCCGGCTTCGGCTCCGACGGTCTGCCGCGCGGGGTCCAGCTCGTCGCGCGCCCCAACGACGAGGCGACGCTGCTCTCGCTCGCCGCGCAGATCGAGGCCGAGCGCCCGTGGGCGCAGCAGCTCCCGCCCGAGTTCTCGTGAGCGAGGCCGAGCCCGGCGAGCTGCTCGAGCTGGCCGTCGAGGCGGCCCGCACGGGGAGCGCGCTGCTGCTCGAACGGGTGCAGCACGGGGTCGAGCGGCAGGTCAGGAGCAAGAGCACCCCGACCGACCTCGTGAGCGAGGCCGATCTGGCCTCCGAGCGCGCCATCCGCGAGCTGCTCCACGCGCGGCGGCCGCGCGACGGCTTCCTCGGGGAGGAGGGCGGCCGCGAGCAGGAGGGCAGCAGCGGGCTGAGCTGGGTGGTGGACCCGCTCGACGGCACGATCGACTTCCTCTTCGGCATACCCCAGTGGTGCGTGAGCGTGGCCGTACGCGATCGCGAGGGAACCGTCGCGGGCGCGGTCTATGACCCGAACCGCGACGAGCTGTTCACGGCCACGAGGGATGGCCCGGCGCAGCTCGGCGGCCCCGCGGGCACCTTCGAGCTGGGGGGTGGGGCACACGCCCGCTCGCCGGGCTCCGAGCGCGCGGCGCAGGCCGGCCACGATCACGCCGATCTGGCGAGCGCGCTGGTCGCCACGGGGCTGGCCTACGACGCGAGCGTGCGCGCCGCCCAGGCGATCGTGCTCGCGCGCCTGATCCCGCGCGTGCGTGACATCCGTCGCTTCGGCAGCGCCGCCCTCGACCTGACCTGGACCGCGGCGGGGCGCTATGACGCCTACTTCGAGCGGTCGGTGAAGCCATGGGACATCGCCGCCGGCGCGCTCATCTGCGAACGGGCGGGGCTGCAGGTGCTCGAGCTGCCGGTGCACGAGAACCTGCCCTGGGGGATCCTCGTCGCCGGGCCGGCGCTGGCGCAGCCGCTCTTGGAGCTCGTCGGCGGTCCCTAGCCGCCCGCCCGCGGCCGGCGCGCCCCCGGCCGGCGCGCCCCGGCCGATCGATGCGGCGGGTGGGATTCGAACCCACACACCCTTTCGGGCAAGGCCTTTTGAGGGCCCCGCGTCTACCGTTCCGCCACCGCCGCACGCGCGGCGCCCAGTGTATGCCAGCTCGCGCCGCGTGCCCCCGCAGCTCGGCCCGGCTCGGCCCGCGTGCCCCGCGTCAGGCGGGATGCGGTGTCGCGTCGCCGAAGCGGTCGGAGCCGCCGCCGAGATCGGAGCCGTCGTCGAGATCGGAGCCGTCGTCGTAATGATCGGAGCCGGCGCTCGGATCGCGGCGTTCGAGCTCGACGTTCCAGCCCTGGTTGAAGCCGCGCATGGCGAACGCCACCAGCAGCATCTGCACGGGGACGATCAGCAGCGTGATCAGGCCGAGCAGCCCGGCGTTGAGCGCGGGCTGGACGAAGCCGGTCTTGTTGCGCGCGAACCAGCCCGGTCCGGCGACCAGCGCGAAGACCGCCAGCAGCACCGCGAGCGCGGCGGCGACCGGGAGCACGCCCCGGTTCCAGCGGCCGGCGTAGAACGCGAGCATGAGGTAGATCACGATGTAGGCGATCTGGATGAAGATCGCGCTCTCGAGCACGCGCCAGCCGCCGATCGTGACCACCAGCACGAGCGCAGCGCTCACCAGCAGCAGCAGGATGACCGCCACGCGGGTGCCCTGCACGACGGGCTTGTCGCGATTGGGGTGCGTGATGATCATGCCGGGGCGGCTCGCGCCGGGCTTGCGCCTCGCTCGGGGATCGCGGACATCGCGAAGATGACCATACAATCTCCGGCGGCCCGCGTGTGGGGATCGGCAGGCGTCGATCGTGCCCGATGCGCTGCGCGCGGGGCGCCGCGCGGGCGTCCGCCGGGCCGTGAGCGGGGGCGGGCGAGGCGGGGGAGATACGCTCTGGGCGCCGCGCGGGCGTGGTGGAATTGGTAGACACGCCGGCCTTAGGAGCCGGTGGGCGAAAGCCCTTGGGGGTTCGAGTCCCTTCGCCCGCATTGGCAGCCGGATCTCGCGCGCGATCGCGACCTCACGCCAAGCACGCCCCACCCGTTCGGGGAGGAGACGAGCAAGTGCCCGCCTGCCCCGTCGCGACGCCTGCCGTCACCCGTGCTGGCGCGGGCGGGAATCGAAGCAGCGCTCGGCGAAGTCGCGGATGAGGAGGTTGAACGGAACGGGATGGCGGGCGTGCGGGCAGTGGCCGACGCCCTCGAGCTCGACTAGCTCAGCGCCGGTGGCGTCCGCGAACGCCGCGCCCCGGTCGCGCGGGATCAGTCGATCTTCGTCGCCCTGGATGACGAGCAGTGGGCATTGCAAGCGACCCAGCAGCTCGTGCACGGCGTCGACGTCGAGGTCGGGGCCACCAACGGTCAGCGCAAGCGTCTCAGCAGAGCCCTCGAGGGCCCAGGCGACCGAATCCTCAATCTGCTTGGTCGAGTGGGGCTCGGTGAAGCAGCGTGAGAAGAAGAAGTCCAGGAAGCCGCGGAAGTCGCGCCGCCAGTAGTTGCGGTTCTTCTTCGCCCAACCATCGTATTCCGGAAGCTCGGCCTCGAAGTCCACGCCAGTCCGCTCGGCAAGCGGCGGCGTGAGGGGCAGCGCCGGAGACGTGAACGCCGCGCCGGCGATGTGGTCGGCGTGATTGGCGGCCAGCAGGAGCGCGAGCGGCGCGGCCGCGCAGTGGGCGACCATCACCGACCGCTCGACGTGTGTCGCCTCCAGCACCGCGAGCGCACGCTCGACGTCGAGGCTCACCGCATAGTCCTCGGCACGGGCAGGGCGGTCCGAGCGCCCGTTGCCGACCGGGTCGAAGGTCACCACTCGGAAATGTCGTGCGAGGTAGGGGACCTGCGCCTTCCAGAAACGCGAGTGCGTGATCGACCACGGTGGCAGCAAGAGCAGCGTCTCCTCCCCGGCACCGAAGGTCTCGTACGCGACGCCGACCCCGCGCAGTTCCACGCGGCCGGCTTGGACCGGCGCCACAGCTCGCGAGGGCTGCACCACGTCGGTCGCGCCCGCGTCTGCTCCGACGACGGTTCGGCGCTCGCGTGGATGTCGACTATCTGGTGAGACCACACACCTCCGCCCGCATGCCCGGCTGGTTCCAGCGCGCGTAGCATGGATCGCGCCCGTCGCGGATCGACTCGGCGAACTCGCGCAGGAGCAGGTTGGTGGCGACCGGCCAGCGCGCGCCGACCGCGGGTCCGAGCCCATCGAACAGGACCAACGGCGAGTCGGATGCCTCGGCGAAGGCGTCGCTCGTACGTGCCGGCCACATCGGGTGCCCCCACTGCGTCACCACGCGCGGGCAGCGCACCCGGGCGGCGAGCTGAAGGACGGTCTCGCGCGGCGGATATCTGGTGCCGACGGTCGAGGCCACGAAGGTCTCGCCGTCGGTCTCCAGGCCGTAGGCGACCATGTCCTCGATCTGGCGGCTGGAGTGCGGGTGGGGGAACATCACGCGCGACCACGCGTGCAGGAAGGCGGGCCAGTCGGTGCGCATGAGCTGCGGGTTGAACGAAGCGAAGCCGCTGTAGTGCTCCTTGGGCGCGGCGCGCCAGGCCTCGGCGAACTCGCGATCGGCGAACAGGTCCGGCGCGAGCAGCGCGAGGCCGGCGACACGCTCGGGGTGATCGACCGCGAGGCGGACTCCGCAGATGGCCCGCGGGCCGAGCACGGCGACTATTGCCTGCTCGGTGGCGGTTTGGTCCATGACGAGAAGCGCGTCAGCGACGAACTGCTCGGGCCCGTATGCGCCGGGGTGGGACGGGCGGTCGCTCTTGCCGTTGCCCCGGCCGTCGAAGGTGAGCACGCGGAAGTGGCGGGAGAGATACGGCACGGCGCCCTTCCAGACGCGCGAGTGGCTGAATGCGACCGGCGGCATCAGCAGCAGCGTGAGCGCGTCGTTCTCGTAGAGCTCGAAGAAGATGCGCACGCCCTCGCTGTCGACGTGGCCCTGCTCATCGGCGTAGCGGGCGCGCATCGGCTCAGACGGCGGCAGCCTGTTTGGATCCGGCGCAGCTCGCGCACGGCGGCAGCGGCCAGATCACCTCGTAGCGCAGGAGCTCGGGCCGGCTGAACAGCGGAAAGGCGGCCTCCAGGCCCGGTAGCTGGGTGCGGTAGCAGTCGATCGCCTCGCGCTTGCCCGCCTGCTCGGCCGGATCCAGCGCTCGTACTCGCGGGGCGAGCTCGCCCAGCGAGAGGCCCGCGTCCAGCAGCGAGTGCTCCCACTGAGCGGCGGCGGCTGCGTCGGCCTCGCGCGAGGCTCCGCTGACCCATGTGGGCCAGCCGTGCGGCGTGGCATGCGGGATGTCCGCATAGAGGGCGACGTTAAATCCACGCTCGCGCAGCGCCAGGGCGGCAGTCCGTGTCGCCGTGTGGTCGGGGTGCTCGCCAAGCGCCGCCGGCGCGAGCACGGCGCTCTCATGCGGCAGGGCGCCCGCGATCGATTCGACCAGCCGCTCCACGTTCGGCTCGCCGTTGCGGTACTGGGCGTCGAGGAAGCCCAGGCTGAGAGCTCGGCGGCCGGCGAGCGCAAGGGCCGCATCGTCCTCGGCGCGGCGCTCCTCGGCGCGGGCCACCGGGTCATCGGCGTCGGTGAGACGATCCCACCAGCCGATCGCGCGCTGGTCCTTCGGGACCCCATCGAAGACGTTGATCACCCCGACTTCATCCGGTCCGGCCAGGACCTCCCAGAGCGAAAGAACGGCGTCGTCGCGGTGCGGCGAGAGGATCGTCGTGCGTGCCATCGCCTACAACGGTATTCGGTCCGTGGCTGGTTTCCACCTCATTCTGGACCGTCCTCGGGGGTAGACTCGCTTCGTGAGACGGGTACCGGCAGGCGGTGGCGCCACAACGCCTCCGTATGCGCGCGGCGGGATGGGTGCAGCATGATCCCCTGCTCATCATGCGGCGAGCCGGCTGCCGAAGACGCCCGCTTCTGTCCCGCCTGCGGAGCTGCGCTCGACGCTAGGCCAACGGCCCGCGAGGCGCGCAAGGTGGTCAGCGCCCTCTTTGCGGATGTGGTGGGTTCGACCGGACTGGCCGAGCGTCTCGATCCCGAGGACTTCAAGAGCGTCATCGACGGCGCCGTGAGGCTGATGGTGACGGCGGTCGAGTTGTTCGGCGGCGCGGTGCTCCAGATCGCGGGTGACGGAATGCTCGCGCTCTTCGGTGCGCCGGCTGCCCACGAGGACGACCCCGAGCGCGCGGTGCTCGCGGGCCTGCGCATCGTCAAGGACATCGAGGCGTACGCGGAATCCGTCGCTCGCGAATGGGGGGTCGAGGACCTCGCGGTGAGGGTGGGCGTCGAGACCGGTCTCGTCGCCCTCGGGCTGGTCGGAGGCGGCGGCAAGGTGGAGTATGGCGCCGCGGGCGACGCGCTCAACACCGCGGCACGCCTGCAGGCGGCATCGGACGCTGGAACCGTGCTCGTGGGGCACGACACGCAGCGGCTGATCGCACGACTGTTCCTCTGGGAGGAGCCGCGCGAGCTGATGCTGAAGGGCAAGGCCCAACCGGTCGTCGCCTATGCGGTGCGTGGGCAGCGCTCGGCTCCCGCCGGACCGCGAGCCGGCGCTCTCCACGCCCAGATCGTCGGGCGCGAGCGCGAGCTCGCGCTGGGCGCGGAGGCGATCGAGCGCGTCCTCGCCGGCTCGGGCAGGGTCCTGCTCGTCTCAGGAGAGGCGGGGATAGGCAAGAGCCGCCTGGTGGGCGAGCTGCGCCACCGCTTCGAGAGCTCGGCTGCGTCGGGGGGGCAGCGGCGCTGGCTCGAGGGACGCTGCGTCTCCTACGGCGAGGGACTGCCCTACTGGCCGTTTCGCGGGCTGCTCCGCGCCTGGCTGGCGACGGCAGAGAAGACCGAGCCTGACGTCGACCGCGCTCTGCGACGCGAGTGCGAGCGGCTGTTCGGCGGGCGCGGTGGCGAGCTGGTCCCCCTGCTGCAGGCGGTGGCCGGCGCGGGGAGCGGTGAAATGTCTGCGGCCGGCGAGATCCCGCCCGAGGTTCTGCAGCGACAGATCCAGGACGCCGTCGTCGCGGTACTCCGACGCCTCGCGCAGGAAGGCCCTCTGGCCGTCTCGCTGGATGATCTGCACTGGGCGGACTCCTCGTCGCTGGCACTCCTCGAGCGGATCCTGGCGCTGGTTGAAGAACTCCCGGTCCTGGTCGTGATGGCGGCCAGGCCGGAGCCGGTCCACCCGTTCTCACGGCTGGCGGAGACGGCAATGCGCGAGCTGCCGCGCCACTCCCGTCGCCTGACCCTCGAGTCGTTGGCTGGCGATGCCGACCGGCGCCTGCTGAACGAGCTCATCGGCGCCGGCACCCTGCCGGGCGAGCTCGAGCGCCGACTGCTGGGGCGCGCCGAGGGCAACCCGTTCTATCTCGAGGAGCTCGTACGTTCGGTTGTCGACGGTGGAGCGCTCGCGCGCGTGGAGGACACCTGGCAGTTCGACCGCGAGATCCCTGTCGAGGTGCCCGAGACCGTCGAGAAGGTGATCCTTGCACGGATCGATCGACTCGACGCGGACGCTCACGAGCTCCTCGGCGTGGCCGCTGTCCTCGGACGGCAGTTTCCCAAGCCATTGCTGGCGTCCGTCGCGAGCCTCGGCGAGCGTACCGACCAAGCCCTGCGGGAGCTGCACGCCGCCGATCTCCTGCAGGAGGGCGCCCAGTGGCCCGCGCCGTCCTGCGTCTTCAAGCACACGCTGATCCAGGAGGCCGCTTACCGAAGCCTGCTCAAGCGCCGGCGCCAGGAGCTCCACAGCCGCGCCGTCGAGGCGATCGAGGTTCTCTACGCCGAGCGCCTCGGCGATTTCTGGGGCACGCTGGCCCACCACGCGAGCTCGGCCGGCGACGAGGCTCGGGCGATCCACTACCACCGCAGCGCCGGCGCCGCCGCGCGCCGCGTGTACGCCGTCGATGAGGCGATCGAACAATACGGCGGAGCACTGCAGGCCGCCCAGCGTCTCGGCCTGGAGCCGACGGACCCGGCCGTGCGCGACTCGAGGCTCCAGCGCGGCTCGCTCCTCTTCGACCGCGGAGATGCGCGCGCCGCTCGCCGCGACCTCGAGGAAGCGCTCGCGGGCGCGACCGACGCCGCCGACGCAGAGATGCAGGTCGACGCGCTGATGGCACTCGTCGGCCTCTGGCGCGCAGTGGACTTTGCCCGCGCGAGCGATCTGATGGACGAGGCCGTCCGGGTCTCGGAAACGGCGGCCGCGCCCGTGCGTGTCCGCGCGCTCGCTCGCCTGTCGATCCAGTATGCGAGCCAGCTGCGCCTCGAGCGCGCGCTCGCGACCGGAGAGCAGGCGCTTGCCGTTGCCCTGGAGGGAGATGCGGACGAGGGCGCGATCGCAAGGGCGATGGATGCGCTCAAGCTGGCGGCCCTCTGGCTCGGCGACCTGGCGCGGCTCGAGGAGCTGACGAGCGAGCTGGCGGGCATCTTCCGGGCGCGGCCCGAGGATGACTTCTACCTGCAGTTCGCGCTGCTGGAGTCGGCGTTCGCTCCGCTCGGTGCCGGCCGCTTCGATCAGGCGACGGCGAGAATCGAGGAGGCACTCGAGCTGCTGCGCCAGAGCGGACGCCTGATCCACGAGTCGCTCTTCGTCGATGCCCTGTGTTGGGCCTACCGCAGCCGGGGCGACTACGAGCAGGCCCTCGCGTTCGGCCGCAGCGCCTCGGAGCTCGCTCATCGCATCGGCCACAACGAGTGGGCGGCGTGGGCAGACGCGACGCTCGGGTGGGCCCTGCTCGACGCCCGGGCGCCGGTCGCGGCGATCGGGTGCTTGGAGCGCGGCGTGCGGACGGCCGAGAAGGCGTCGGTCCCCGCGCAGCTGGCTCGCTGCGTGGCGCTGCTCGCGTGGGCGCGCTCGATGCACGGCGAACGTGCCCCGGCGGCGACGCTCGCAGCTCGCGCCGATGAGCTGCTCTCCGCGGTGAGCACTCCCCCGGGCGGAGCGTGGCTGTTCGGCGCACATGCCTACGTGGCCCTGGCCCGAGCGTACATCGGCGGCGGAAATGCCGAGCGGGCCGAGGCGCTGCTGACGCCGATCCTCGCCGCGGCGGAGCGCGCCGGCTGGAAGGAGGCGATCGCCTGCAGCTCGCTGGTGATCGGGCAGGCGCGGGCGGCGCTCGGCGACGACTCGGGTGCCGAGGCCGCGCTTGCTCACGCGCTGGAGGTGGCCGACGGCGCTGGCCTGCCTGCCCCGGCGTGGGAGGCGCGCGCGACTCTCTCGCAGCTGCTCGGCAGGGTCGGGCGCAAAGACGAGGCCGCCGCGCACGCCGAGCGCGCGCGCGCGATCCTGCACGAGCTGGCAGAGCCGCTCAGCGATCGTGCGCTGCGTGAGGGGCTCCTCGCGCAGTCGCCCGCCCCCTAGGGACTCACAGCAGCTCGGCTATGCGCTCGGCTGCACGGCGGGCGCCGTCGGCCGCCACGGGCATGTAGTCGACCTCGCGCCCGATCTCCTGTGCGATCGCCTCGGCGAGCACCTCCGGCGGCGACTCCGCGTAGTCCATGCGCCGCCCGGCGCGATAGCGCCGCAGGCGGTGGTGGACGTGGAACTGCTGCTCGAAGTGGTGCTCGAGCGGGAAATAGATGAACGGTCGCCGGCTGGCGGTCAGCTCCATCGCCGTCGCCAGCCCGCCCTGCACGATCGCAAGGTCGCAGGCGGCGAGGTGACGGTAGAGGTTGTGAACGTAGCGATGGACCTCGAGCCCGTCCAGGAAGGGCAGCGCATCGGGATCGATCCGCGGTCCGGCGACGACGATCATGCGCAGTCCCGGGACGCGCCGCTTCGCGTAGGGGTAGGCGTCGATCACGCGACGCAGCAGCGCCTGCCCGATCCCCGAGCCACCGACGGTGGCGATGCACACCTGCTCGTCAGGGCCGTAGCCCAGCTGGGCGCGCAACGCCTCGCGGTCTCCGAGCTGCTTTGGATCGAACTCGCTGATGTAGCTGGCGAAGTCGAAATGCTGCTCGGTCCATGCGCGGATCATCGGCAGATCGGGCCCGAGCCGCTCCGCGACGATGTCCTCGGGATCGCCTATGAAGATCGAGCAGTCGCGTACCCGCGGGTGATCGGCGACGTGCTCGACCATCTCGGCGTTGTAGTCGGAGGTCAGGAAGGCCTCGTGCTCGCCGCCATCGGGCATCGGCAGGAAGCCGACGAAGTCGGTCAGCCACGCGAACGGCGCGCGCTTGAGCCCGGGGTGCTCGTGCAGGAAGTGGTCGAGCTCCCACGCCTCATCCCCGATCCAGAGGTCGTAGCGATCCTCGTTGACGACGTCGTGGAAGAGCATGAAGTTGGCGAGAAGGATCTCGTCCATGCGCCGGAAGGCCTGGAAGCAGTGCAGACCGTGCTCAGAGGCCTCGGACTGGAAATGGCCGGACTCCGATGCCAGGTGCACGCTCTGGGGGTGGATCGTCTCGCCCTCGGCCTCGAGCACGCGCGTGACCGGGTCCTGTGCGAGCCACTCGATCTGCAGGCCGGGCTTCAGCTCCCGCAGCTCGCGTGCGATCGCGACGTCGCGCTGGGCGTGGCCGAGGCCGATCGGCGAGGAGACGAACAGCGCTCGTTGGCGTCCGTTGGAGCGATGCGCGGTCCGATCGGGGCGTGGGTCCTCGCGCTCGATCAGGTCGTGCAGCGCGAGGTTGACCACGACGGGCTTGCGCGCCTGCGGGCAGTGTGTGCCATCCGGAACGGCCAGTAGCTGGCCGCCCGACGCCGCGGCTAACGCCGCGGCGTCGGCGTGCCCGTTGATCTTGTCGTTGGGCGCCGAGATCACGACCAGCGGACAGCGCACCCGGCGGGCGAGCTCCAGCTGCTCGCGGCGGGTCGCCGGCGCGGCCCAGGCGCCGGCCGCGCTGGCGATCAGCGTCCGGGCGTCGGTCTCATGGGCCCATCCGATCGCGTCCTCGATCTGCTTGGTCGAGTGGGCCGTGTTGAACATGCGCCGGATGAACCAGTCGACGAAGTCGTCATAGTCGGCGAGCCAGTGGGCGCCGTTGAACTTGAGCCAGCCCCTGGCGATCGCGGGTCGCCTGTAGAACGCGCCGCGCAGTCGAGGGTGGGCCATCAGTCGCCAGCGCAGCCCGCCGATCGGGCTGGCCGGAAACAGCGGGCCGACGAATGCCGCCGCGCGCACGCGCTCGGGGTGCTCGGCGGCGAGCAGCAGTGCTCGCTGCGCCCCTTTGGAGATGGACGCGATCACGGCCTGTGCCGTTCCCGTCGCGTCCATCACCGCGAGTGCGTCGGCCGCGAACTCCGACTCGGCGTAGAGCGCAGGATCCAGAGGCCGGTCCGACCCGCCGTTTCCGCGCGGGTCGAACGTGAGCACCCTGAAGTGGCGTGCAAGGTATGCGATCTGGGCCTTCCAGCTGCGCGAGTGGATGATCGTCCACGTGGGCAGCAGCAGAACAGTCCTGTCTCCCGCGCCGTAGACCTCGTAGAACAGGCGCACGCCGTCGCGCTCGACGTAGCCCTGCTCGTCGGGATAGAGCGCCCGCGTCGGCTCATCAACTCGCTCCTCGACACCGACCGCCACCGCCATGCCGCCTCCGATCTGCTGGGCTCGATTGACCATAACTCCTTGCGTACTCTGCCCGCCTGACGGTACTCGGCGCCTGCGCGAGCTTCGAGACACTTCTGGACGCATGCGGCGCCCAGTTCTGGAGGTAACCGCGGACGCGGCGTGCGGTGTGATCGCACGGAGTGGGTGGGAGGTCAGGCCGATCTCGCACGCAGGGCCTCGACGTCGCACACGGTGATGCGCTTGCGGCGGGTTTCGATCCAGCCGAGCTCGCGCAGGGTCTGGAGCGCCTTGGCCACCCCCGCGCGCGAGGACCCGGTCCAGCTGCCGAGCTCTTCCTGTGTGATCGGGAGGGTTATCTCCAAGCCGCGCTCGTTCGCCTCTCCATAGCGCTCCACCAGCTCCAACAGCCGCGCGGCCACCCGGCCGGTGGTATCGGAGGCGCCGAACTGGATGCGCTTCCGGTTCGCGTCGCGGAACCGGCCGCTGATCACGGCGACCATCGTGAGCGCAGCACGCGGGGTCGCCTCCAGGTAGGCGCGAAAGCTCGCGGCCGAGAAGACGACGGCTTCGACCGGCTCAATCGCCGTCACGCTGCTCGAGCGCGCCTCCTCGTCGATGAACGACAACTCGCCGAGCACGTCGCCGGGACCGCGGAAGCTCAGCACCATCTCCTGACCGTCCGCGGTCACGCAGCTGGCCTTGACGTGGCCCTCGAGCAGAATCATCACGCGGTCGCCGGGCTCTCCCTCGTGCATCAGCCGCGTTCCCTTGGGAAACCGACAGACGCGACCGCGGCCGTCGAGCTCTTCGCGGTCGGCCTCCTCGAGCAACGCCCGAAAGGTGTTGGTCTCCGACTCCGCGCCCACCGCCACTGACCTTAACGCCTCACGCCTCAACAACACCTCAATGCCTCCCGCCGCGGGTGATGATGGTGAGCGCCCACCGCGCAGCTTCCGACGCCCTCGACCACGGGTCCGTTGCGACGCCCTCGACCACGGGCCCGTTGCGACGCACTCGAGCGTGGGTCCACGATCGGATGCCCGGCGTCGCGTCCGTCCAGGATTGGATGCCGAGAACGTACAAGAGTGCGTGGTCGCCCAGCCTCGTCGACCGTAGCGTGCTCCTCCTCAACGAAATCGACAAAGGAGCACGGTCATGGCATCAGCCAACGGTCAGATGACGATCGATCAGGGGCGACTGGAGCAGTTCATGGGCCAGTTCGTGCAGGACCTCGGCGCCGCTCTGAGCGTCGCCACCGTGGTGATCGGGGACAAGCTCGGTCTCTACAAGGCGATGGCCGACGGCGCGCCGGTGACATCGGCCGAACTAGCCGATCGCACCGGCACCGAGGAGCGCTACGTGCGCGAGTGGCTGTCGGCCCAGGCGGCCGGGGGCTATGTCGGCTACGACGCCGCCAGTGAATGTTTCACGCTCCCCCCTGAGCAGGCGATGGCCCTTGCGCAGGACGACAGCCCGGCGTTCATCCCCGGAGCTTTCCAACTCGCAGCCTCGCTCGTGAAGGACGAGCCGAAGGTGGCCGCTGCGTTCCGCTCAGGCGAGGGTGTCGGCTGGCACGAGCACGACGGCGATCTCTTCTGCGGCACGGAGCGCTTCTTCCGGCCCGGCTACATCGCCAACCTCGTTTCCAACTGGATCCCTGCGCTCGAGGGCGTGGAGGAGAAGCTCACATCGGGGGGGCTGGTGGCCGACGTCGGCTGCGGCCACGGCGCCTCGACGCTGATCCTCGCTGAGGCCTTCCCGCAGTCCAGGTTCGTCGGCTACGACTATCACCGCGAGTCGATCGAGCGGGCGCGCGCGGCTGCACGGGAGGCTGGCGTCGAGGACCGCGTCAGCTTCGATGTCGCGTCAGCCAAGGACTTCCCGGGAGACGGCTACGACCTCGTCGCGATGTTCGACTGCCTGCACGACATGGGAGACCCGGTCGGCGCGGCGGCCCACGTGCGCGGCGCGCTCGCCGACGAGGGCACGTGGCTGATCGTCGAGCCGTTCGCCAACGACCGGCTCGAGGACAACCTCAACCCCGTCGGCCGCGTCTTCTACTCGGCCTCGACAATGATATGCACGCCGGCGTCACGCGATCAGGAGGTGGGGCTCGCCCTCGGCGCGCAGGCCGGCGAGGCACGCCTGCGCGACGTGGTGGCCGAGGGCGGCTTCACACGCTTCCGCCGCGCCACCGAAACGCCGTTCAACCTCGTGCTCGAGGCGCGCCCGTGAAGTCGGCGTCCCCTGTGAGGCACTGCGTAGCGACCTCTCGAGGTGCCGCAGCGACCTCTCGAGGTGCCCGGCGTTCCCTGCGCCGGCGGCCAGATTTCACCAGCGACGGTCCGCGGTCCGCTCAGAGTCGCGGATCGTCGCGGTGTTCCCCAAGCGACCCCGTTCAGGACCCCGTTCAGTCGAGCCACATGCCCGAGGCAACCGGCACCTGCACGAGACGGGGGCCGTCCTGCACGGCGATCGCCGAGCGCAGCGCCTCGGCCAGATCCTCGCGCCCGTAGGCCTCCTGGGAGGGCACGCCGTAGGCCTCGGCGACCGTGGCCACGTCGAGGCCTTTGAGGTCGAGGCCGGGGATGCCCTCGGCCTGCTCGAACTGCGCAAACCACTTGAGGATCATGTACTCCTCGTTGCGCAGCACGAGGAAGGTGAGGGGCACCCTGTAGGCGGCGGCGGTCCAGAGCGCGGTGATCCCGTACTGCGCCGAGCCCTCGCCGAGCACGCACACGACGGGGCGCTCGGGCTGGGCGAGCTGGACGCCCACCGCGGCGGCGATGCCGAAGCCGAGGCCGCCGCTCGAGGAGAAGTAGTAGCTGCCGGGCTGCGCGAGGCGCAGGCGATTCCGCAGCGCGACCGTGCTGGACGGCGTCTCGACCACCGCGATCCCATCCTGCGGCCACACCTCGGCCAGCGCGGACATCGCCGCCGAGCCGCTGATCGGGTCGCTCTCGGCGGGCGGGCCTGGCAGCTCCCGCGCCTGCGGCGCCGGGCGCTCGGAGGGCCCGACCAGCTCGAGCAGCCGCTCGAGCGCAAGCGCCACATCGCCGACGATCGCATCGCCCATCGGCGCGCGCGCCGCCTCGCTCGGATCGCACGTGATCTGAACGAGCCTCGTGCCCGCCGGCAACAGCGGACCGGGGATATAGGGGTAGTAGGGAAAGACCGACGAGCCGACGACCAGCACGAGATCATGGCCGCCCAGGGTTTCCGAGGCGGGGCCGATCGCCGGCGGGAGGATCCCCTGGAAGTTCGCGTGATCCTCGGGGAAGCCGATCCGCCCTCCGCCGGGAGCGGGTGTCGCCCAGACGGGCAGTCGCTGCCTCTCGACCAGCGCGACCGCAGCATCCCAGCCGCCGCTCGCGTCGATGTCCGGGCCTGCTATGAGCACGGGATTGCGCGCGTCGTGGAGCATCCCCGCAAGCTCTTCGAGGGCGATCGGGTCTGGCATCGCGCGACCCCGCACGGTGCGCGCGAGCGTGTTGCCGGTTGCCTCCTCGGCTGCCGCGACGTCCCAGTCGTCCATCGGGATCGAGACGAACGCGGGTCCGCGCGGGGGCAGTGAAGCGTGGTGGATTGCGCGGGCGATCGCCTGCGGCACGTCCTGTGCGCGCGGGGGCTCATAGGCCCACTTGACGTATGGCTGCGGGGCGAAGACGGCGTCGCGATTGGTCAGGTTCGCCTCCATCGTCATCTGCGGGCGCACCTGCTGGCCGGCCGTGATCAGCAGCGGCGACTTGTTCGCCTGCGCGTTGAAGATCCCGCCGACCGCGTTGCCGAGCCCGGGCGCGGTGTGCAGGTTGACGTGCGCCGTGCGGCCGCTCGCTTGCGCGAAGCCGTCGGCCATTCCCACGACCGCGAGCTCCTGCAGTCCGAGGATGTAGGAGAAGTCCGGCGGGAAGTTCTTCAGCATCGGCAGCTCGGTGGACCCCGGGTTGCCGAAGATCGTCGTCATCTCGTGTCTGCGGAGCAGATCGAACGTCGCTTCTCGGACGGTCGGCATCGGGCGGTCAATCCTTTCGCGAGGCTCTTTGCGTGAGGCTGCTTGCCTCTCGAGGACCTGGGCGGGTTCAACGTGACGCTAACCGAATCGGGCGCGCGACCTCGTCCAGCGCCCGAACTTGCCGCGCGCGACCAAGGAATTCGCCGTTCCCCACACTCAAGGCGTCCTCGGAGCAGACCGATAGGTCAGAGTGGGCTCCGACGGCGCAACGACGGCCAAGCAGGCGGGCGGTGACGGCTCCCCGGGGGCCGATGGCGACCTGACGGTGCTGCGCGTGGCGCGTCAGCCGATCCTTGACCGCTGCTGGCGCCTGATCGGCTATGAGCTGCTGTTCCGGGCGCCGCAGGCCGAGTCCGCGGTGATCCTCGACGACCGGGAGGCGACCTCGACGGTGATCCTCGACGGGCTGCTCGATGTCGGCCTTTCCGACCTCGTCGGCGAGAACCCCGCGTACGTGAACGTGTCGCGGGACTTCCTGCTCAGCGTGCGCCCGCTGCCGCTGCCGGCGCGCCACGTCGTGCTCGAGCTGATCGAGGACCAGGAGGTCGACGACGCTCTGCTCGAGGTGCTGGAGGCCCTGGTCGAGCAGCGCTTCACGATCGCCCTCGACGACTTCAGTCTCACCCCCGAGACCGAGCTGCTGCTGAAGTACGCGCGCATCGTCAAGCTCGACGTGCTCGAGCACACCGGGGAGGCCCTGCAGGATCTCGTCGGCCAGCTGAGCGCGCGCCGCCCCCGCCCGACCCTGCTCGCGGAGAAGGTCGAGACGCGCGAGGACTTCGAGCGCTGCCGCGAGCTCGGGTTCGACGCCTTCCAGGGCTATTTCTTCGCCACCCCGGCGCGCGTCGAGCAGCAGCGCCTGCCCTCCCAGGGCCTCGCCGCGCTGAGCGCGATGGCCGACCTCAGCGCGACCGCCGACTTCGACGAGCTCGATCGCATCATCACGCGCGACGCGGGCCTCAGCATGCGCCTGCTTCGCTACGCCAACTCGGCCTACCTGTCCCTGCCCCGGCGCGTCGGCTCGGTCCGCGAAGGACTCACCTGGCTCGGTGCGACAACCGTGCGCCGCTTCGCGCTGATGGTCGCGCTCGCCGGCGCCCGCGACGTCCCCAGCGAGCTGCTCGTGACGGCGCTCGTGCGGGCCCGCATGTGCCAGCTGCTCTCGGGCGAGGGCACCGCGGGGGACACTCACTTCACCGTCGGCCTGTTCTCCGTCGCTGACGCGCTCGCCAATGCGCCGATGGCGGAGGTGGTCGAGCAGCTGCCGTTCCGCGAGGACGTCGCCGACGCCCTGCTGCACGGCAGCGGCCCGGTCGGCGCGCTGCTCACCGGAGTGATCGCCTACCAGCGCGGCGACTTCGCTGCTGCGAGCGAGCTGATCGACCGCCACCCCGACGTCGAGCAGGTCTGCCGCCAGGCGATCACGTGGGCGGACCAGAACGCCTCGGAACTCGTGTAACGAGCGCATTCGAGCTTCTGGCTCGGCGCTCTACGACTCGTTCCCCAGCTCGGCAACATCCTCGGCGAGCCGCGCGTAGGCGTCAGGGCGGCGGGTGTCGAGAAACGGGAACAGCTCAAGCCAGTCGCGGCGCTGGTCGAGGTCGAGGTCGGCCACCAGCACGGCCGGCTCCTCGCGGGGGGCCTGCACGAGCTTGCGCCCGTACGGGTCGCAGATGAACGACGAGCCGTAGAAGCGCAGCGGCGGCTCCTCGCCAATTCGGTTCACGGCGACCATGAAGACCCCGTTGGCGATCGCGTTGCCGATGATCACCTGCTCCCACAGCGGCTGCGTGTCGAAGTCGGGGTGATCCGGCTCGGAGCCGATCGCCGTCGGGTACACGAGCACGTCGGCTCCCTCGAGGCTGTAGGCGCGGGCGACCTCCGGAAACCACTGGTCCCAGCAGGTCGGCAGGCCGAGCCGCGCCGCTCCTAGAGCGAGCACTGGGAAGGCGTCGGAGTCTCCCGGTCCCGGCCGGAAGTAGAGGTCCTCGTGGTAGCCGGCGGTCATCGGGATGTGCAGCTTTCGAGTGCGAGCGAGAAGCTCACCGTCCGGCGCCACGACGATCGCGGTGTTGTAGCCAAGCCCGTCGGCGCCGTCGGCGCGCTCGTACAGGGACGCATGGACATGAACGCCGGTCTCGCGCGCCATGCGGGCCGCGAATCTGTGGGTGGCACCTCCGGGCAGCTCCTCCGGTTCGACCCCGGCAGCGTGGGGTCCGGCTGGATCGACCGCGAAATAGCGGGTAAGGGTGAGCTCCTGCAGGCAGACGAGCTGAGCTCCCGCAGCGGCCGCGGCCCCGACCCCGGCTGCCAGGGCGTCCTCGTGCTCGCCGGGGTCGGAGTGCCAGCGCTGCTGCACCGCCGCGATCCGAAACGGCGGTCTGCATGGCGCGCGCCTGCGCGCAGGCGAAGAGTACGGGCCCGGCGCGATGATCAGACGAGCCTCCTCCATCGAGGGGACTCTAGGCGCTGATCGTCTGCGGGCCAAATCGATCGCCACGAGTCCGTATCTTCATCCGAGCGAAGGCCGCGGCCTACAGCGGATGTCGATCTCGACGCCGGCGCGCAGAATCGCGCACGTGAGCGAGGGCCCTAGGATCTCGCCATGGCCGAGCGCCCACAGAGGATCCTTGGGGCGAGGCAGTTGATCGAGAAGCAGGGCTACTCACGGCTGGAGCCCGAGGAGTTTTTGGGCTTGATCCGGCTCGACCACCGCGGGCGCCACCCCCTGCACCACCTCCACTCGGGCCGCCGCGCCCGTGCGCGCGCGGGCACGCAGCACTCATGAGCGCGACGATCGCCTCCACGCCAGCCGCCGACGGCTACCGGATGCCAGGCGAGTTCGAGGCGCATTCGGGATGCTGGATGGCCTGGCCCGAGCGCCCCGACAACTGGCGCTTGGGAGCCAAGCCCGCGCAGGAGGCCTACGCGGCGGTCGCGGAGGCGATCAACGTCTCCGAGCCCGTGACGATGGCGGTCTCCGACGCGCAGTTCGAACATTGCCGCTCGGTCCTATCGCCGTCGATCCGCGTGGTCGAGATCTCGACCAACGACGCGTGGATGCGCGACATGGGCCCGACGTTCGTGCTCGACGCCCGCGGCGGGCGGCGCGGGGTGCACTGGCGCTTCAACGCCTGGGGCGGCCTCGAGGGCGGCCTCTACTTTCCCTGGGACCGCGACGAGCGTGTTGCGCAGAAGGTCCTCGAGATCGAGGGCGCCGATCGCTATCGCGCGCCGATGGTGCTCGAGGGCGGCTCGATCCACGTCGACGGCGAGGGCACCGTGTTGACGACCGAGGAGTGCCTGCTCAACCACAATCGCAATCCGAAGCTCTCGCGGAGGCAGATCGAGCAGACGCTGTTCGACTACCTGGGCGCCGAGAAGGTGGTCTGGCTCGGCCGGGGGGTGTACAACGACGAGACCGACGGGCACGTCGACAACCTCGCATGCTTCGTCAGGCCCGGCGTGGTCCTTCTCACGTGGACCGACGATGAGTCCGATCCACAGCACGCGATCTCGCGCGATGCGCTCGACCGGCTCGATCGCGCCACGGACGCGCGGGGCAGGTCCTTCGAAGTGATCCGCGTGCCCTCGCCGGGACCGATCACGATCAGCGAGGAGCAGGCGAAGGGGGTGGATGCGGTGGCGGGAACGCTGCCGCGCCGCGCCGACGAGCGCATGGCGGCGTCCTACGTGAACTTCCACCTGGGAACCAGACGAATCGTGTTCCCGCTGCTCGACGCGCGCCTCGACGACGCCGCCGGAGAACTGCTGCGCAGCTGCTTCCCGGACCGGGAGGTCGTGGGGGTCCCCGCTCGCGAGATCCTTCTGGGGGGCGGGAACATCCATTGCATCACCCAGCAGGTCCCGGCGATCACTCCCCTGGACGGCACGCTGGAGGTGGCCTGAGCGCGGCCAGGCCAAGCGCGGTCGGGCCGGGCGCAGTCAGGCCGCGACTGCGCCGGCCCGCGCAAGCTCACTCGGACGTTCTGCGTTCGGCGGGTGCGGGGCGCCGCCCTTGGCCGTTCCCTGCCGGGAGCCGCGCGCGTTCGACGGGCAGGAGTCGCTGCTCTGTGCGAACTGCTCGACGTCGCCGCGGCGCGCCGCGATGCAGAGGACGCTCACCATGGACAGGGCGAGAATCCAGAGTGCGGGGATCAGCATGAGGATCATGAGTTGCTCCGAGGTCGGTGTTCGAACGCCATTTCTCACTAAGTCTATCAGCTTTCTGTTGACTCGGTGGTCAGGCCTGCGCAAGCCCGCCTCGCGGCCGGGTGCGCCGCGCGCGAATCGCCGCGCTGTGCGCCGAGATCCGCTCGCGCGCGGGGACGGGCCGGCGCGCTCGCTCGTCCTCGGTGTGCTCGGTGTCGCGTCGCTGGTCCTCGGTGCGCTCGGCGTCGATGATCGCCCAGGCGAGGCGCTCCACGAGCTGGGCGGCCGCGTGGCCGGTGCTCAGGTGCACCGACTGGACGCGCTCGTCGAAGAGGATCGCCGGCTCGCCCTCGTCGGGACGGACGTCGGTGGTGACGGTCATGCGCGGCATGGCTGCTCCTTCCGGGTTGGGTGCGATGTCATGGCCCGCCGCGCCGCCTAGGGACTGCGGTGGCGAGGCGAGAGAGGAGGCCCCTCCGGGGCCGGCGTTTGCCGGCCCCGGAGGGAGAGGGAGAATGAGTTCCTCAGTGTTCAGAACGCCCGTGCGCTCCCAGCTCCCTCGTAGGCAGGGCACGGCGCGAAGGGCAACAGCCCGACGGGCCGAGCCCGACCGCGAACTGCCGGGGAGATGAGAGCAGGACGAACATTCCGCATCTACTATAGCGACAAAGTGGAGATTGTCAAGCGCCGGCGCGCGGGTGATCGGGCGGGCGCACCCTGGGGGCGCCCCGGGGCGGCCTATCATCTGCTCGTGGCCGCTCCGCCGCTGACACGCTCGCTGCTGAAGCGCCTCGCGCCGGGACTGCCCGTCGGCGGGCTGCTCCTCAGTGCCGAGGTCGCCGTGCTGGCCGGCAGGCACGTATCCAAGCTCGACGGCGCTCAACGTCGCAGGCTGCTCGCGCTCGTGCGCCAGACGCGCGGCCGGCCCGGTGCGCTCGCCCCGGCCGAGCGCCTTGAGCTGCTGGCTCTGCTCGCCAGCCTCGAGCCACGCCTGTTCCTCGGCTCGGCGGTGAGGAGCGTCAGCCCGGTGCCGCTGCCCAAGCGGCTCCTCTACGGCCCGCGCAGGAGCGCGGCCAGGAAGGCTGCGGCAGCGGCGCGCCGCGGCTAGTTGTCGGCTTCGGGCGAGGTCTCGCGGGTGATCCGCCAGCCGGCCTTCAGGGGTGCGAGGAAGTACGGCGGCTCGTCGGTCGCCAGACGTTCGTCGTATTTGTATTCCTTGATGTAGCCCGAGGTCTGGCCGCCTCCGCCGACTGTCCCGACCGCACCGCGGAACCTCTGGGCGATCGCGCCATACACTCCCAGCTTGCCCATCGGCGAGCCGCACGCGTAGTTGTCGACGATGAACGAGTGGTCGGTCGAGAGATTCGCGGCGTAGATCCAGGGGTTTTCCAGGAAGCCGGGCTGGTTGCCGGCACCCGTGCAGGGGTGATAGACGCGCACGAATTTGCTGGCGATCAGGCCGAGCGTCGCCGTGCCGGTCGGGGCTTCGGAGGCCGTCACCCCGAAGGGCACGATGTTGCCGTTGATGATCAGTTCGCTTTCGCCGGCGACCGTGAGCGATTTGCTGTAGGTGCCCTGCACGTAGACGGTTCCGCAGCCGCGCTCCTGTTCGTTCTCGGTCGCGTTGTCGGCGGCGTCGCTCGAGTCGTTCTTGTATACGTAGTTGCATCCGAATTCGCTCAGGTTCTGAGTCACATACAGCAACCCGTTTGTCGGCCATTCCAGTTCTCGTTTCTGTTCGGTCGCAACCCCTTTGATCTTCACCCAGTATTTGTCGGTGATCGTGTTGGTGGCGCCGTTGAGCACGAGTTCATTGCGACCGCGAAGTTCGTTGTCCTGCGGCGAGCGTTCCACGTAGGCCTCGAGAGAGGTGTCGCTTTCCGGCGGGCTCAGTTCGGTGCCCTTGGTGTACGTTTTCGACGCCGTGTAGTAGGTGGGTTCGCTGCCGCCGCACGCGGGCCACGTGCCGCCGTCGATTTCGACTGCGTCGTATTCGTGTTCTTTACGGCCGAAGGTGACTTTGCTGCTGCACGTCACGTTGGCCGCGTCGTCGGTCTTCATCGGACCGTCGACGCTGTCGTGTTCGGCGAAGATCAGGGTCCTGCATTCCCCGGATCGCGCGCCTTCTTCGTAGTATTCTTCGCATTTGGCCGCATGCGAGTAGAGGCTCGGGTCGATCAGCTCGTACTTGGTGAAGTAGACGTAGTCGAGGAAGCCCGCGACCTGGAAGGTCGCGACGAGCTTGCGGGTCGCGACGTTCGGGCGTTGCTGTTTTTCGCAGGTCGTCATTTTGGCCTTGCCGGCGCAGCCGATCGATTCGATGCGGAACGTGTTGGCCAGGGTTCCTTTCGACTCGATCACGCTCGCGAACGGGTTGCTGGGGTTGGCTTTGCACGCTTTGCCCGCTTCCGGTCCGGTGCTCGCGCCGAGGATCTTGACTTCGTAGTGCTGTTCGCCTTCTTCGGAGGAGGGGCCTTTGCAGCTCTCCCAGTCGTCGGGGTTGTTCTGGAGTTCGTACTCGAACTCCTGAACCCCGGCGAGCGCCGCATAGTAGGCCTGGCTGGCCGTCGTGTTCTCGCGCGAGAGGTGTATTTCGCTGTCGGCGGCCGTGAAGGACGCGACGAGCAGGAGGCTCGTCACGAACATCACCCCGAGCGCGACGATCATCGTAAAGCCCTCCTCGCCGGTGGAGCAGGCACGGCGGAGGATTGTGAGCACCGGAGGCTTGGGCATCACTCGCATGGTTTGTCTTCGACTTTCGCTTCGGTCCCGGGCGCGCTGAAGGCGAACACCACCTGGCTGCTCAGATCGGCGCGGCTGCGCTGTTCGATTTCTTTGCTGTTGTTGTAGGGCAGCGTGCGGAACGTGATTCGTACCGAGGCCACCGACTGCGGGCTGGCGGTCACTTCCGCCGCGGTCATTTCCTTTAGCGCGCTGTAGCCGGTCGCGACTTTGCCTTCTTCGCCGTTGTTCGAAGTGCTGGAGTACTTGTAGTACTTGAAGACCGGGATTTTGGTTTTTTCGGGCGTTTCTTCCTGGGCCTGTTCGATCAGCTTGCCGCTACGGGCTTCGCTGTTGACTTTGGATTCGAATTTCAAGTTCGACAGTTCGCTGCCGGCGGCCGGAAGGTAGGTCTTTTCGATCAGTTCGCTGCCTTCGAATTTGATTTCGCGCTTGAGCGGGTTGGTGATGTTGGTGGCGCCGCTGAACGCGTCGGCGAAGATCAGCCTGCTGGGAGTGCTTTCGGGTTCCACGGGCGTGAAGTCCGTGGTGAGGCACGCCGAGTCGAGCTCGCTGACCAGGCGCGTCATGGTCGTGCGAGCGAGCTGGGTCGCCTGCACGGTCGTAGCCGCGCGCGAGGTCTCGCGCAGCGAGAATTCCATGATTGCGAACAGAGCGCCCGTGACGGCGACGCCGGTGATCATCGCGACCAGCGTTTCGATCAGCGTGAAGCCGCGGGAGTCGCGGGCGAGGCGCAGAGTGGGGCGGGGCATCACGGACACGTCTGCCCCGGTTCGATGGTGATGTTCGCTTTGGTTCTCGCTTCTTCTTCTTTGGTTTCGTCTTCTTCCTTGACTTTCCTGGCTGAGGCTTCTTCGCTTTCGGCCGTGGTCCTCGCGGATTTTTCGCTGTTTTCAGCCGTCGTCTTCGCGGATTTTTCGCTGCTTTCGGCGGAGGCCTTTTTGCTTGCTTCTTCGGCTTCGGCGGCTTTCCGGGTAGTTTCTTCAGCTTTGCGTTTTTCTTCAGTCGCTTTTTCTTCTTTTTCGCGCGTTTCCCTGGGGCCTTTTTCTTCGGCTTCGCGGGTGGTTTTCAGCGCTTTTTCTTTTTCTTCGCGTTCTTTTTTGATCGTGGCTTCTTTGGTTTTCTTTTCAGCTTCGGTGATTTTGCCTTCTTTGCGTTCTTTTTCGATTTTTTCTTTGGCGGTTTTTTCTTCTTTCTGGAGTTTTTCGTCTTTGGTTTTTTCTTCCGCTTCTTTGGTTTTTTTGGTTGCTTCTTCTTTGGTCTTGGTTTCTTTCTCTTTGGTTTCTTCGGCTTCGCGGGCGGTTTTCGCCGGCGCTTCTTTTTCGATACGGGTTTTTTCCGCCGCTTTTTCTTTTTCTTCGCGTTCTTTCCTGGTTTTCGCTTCTTCCGCTTCGCGTTTTTCCTTCGTGGCTTTTTCTTTTTCTTCGCGCGTTTTCTTGGTTTTTGCTTCTTCTTTTTCGCGCGCTTCCCGCGTTTCCGACTGCGCGGGTTCTTCGGGATAGAGAGCGAGGGGGGCGCTTTCGGCGGCGAGGTTTTCGTAGCTCAGCAGCAGGGCGCGCTTCGGGCTGGACACCTGCAGGCAGAGCTGGAAGGCGCCAAATGGCTGGAAGGGGTCTTCGAGATAGCCTTCCTTGGTGCTCTGCAGATGTTCGGAGGCGTAGGCCGCGGCGTTGTTCGGCGTGGCGGCTTTTTCGCAGTTCGTATTGGTGATCGTGACGGCGTAGACGGTGCTGAGCAGTTCGGAGCTCGGAGCGGCGAGCGTGCCCTTGTGGATCGAGAGGTTGAGGTAGCTGAGGGGGACCTTGATCTTGGTCGTTTCGCCGGCCTTGACGAGGCCGAAGCCGTTTCTGATCGCTTCTTTGGTGAGCAGTTCGCCGTTGTTTTCGCCGCAGTCCCCGGCATAGGCGACCCATTCGCTCGTGGGGAAGGGGAAGAGGTCGCCGAAGATGTATTTGGCGCCGGTGGCGGTCTTCGCGGTGCTGGCGTAGGGCGTGATCACCGCGCCGTTGGGGGTGCCGGCCGTCAGGGCCGTGTAGTGTTCTTCCCCGCCCACTTCGTATTTGAACTGGGTGCTGCCGAGCTGGAGGTGCGGTTCGGGATTGAGCAGCGCGTTGTATGCGACGAAGGTGTCGCCCGTGACCGGTTTGCCGTGGAATTCCTTTTCGCCGTTGACCGTGAATTCCGCTTCGATCGCACCCCCCTCGGCGTAGACGACCTGGTGGTGGGTTGTCAGGTCCGGGGCGATCGCGACTTCGGCCGGGGGCACCTTCAGCGCGCCGGTCGGCGTGACGTAGTCTGGCTTTTCGGCGATTTCGAGCGTGACCGCGGTCGCGCGGATGTGGCCGAAGACGACGCACCCGGCCGCGCCGGTGGTGCCTTCGCGGGTCACGACCGCGCCTGATTCGGTGGGGGTGTACTTGATGATCGCGGTGACGCCCGCGATCCCCGAAGTCGGCGGTTCGCCGTTGACGACGTCTACCTCGAGCGCGGACCCGAGCGGGGGCGTGATGATGCTCGCCTCCGAGATCGGCGGGCGGTGCCCGAGCTGGGGCCAGCTGACCGAGGAGCCGATGCGCATGTTGGGCGCGGTGCTCGTGGCCTGTTCGGTGGCGGTGCAGGTGCTCGCCTGGCCTGACCCCTTGACCTCTTCGACCGTCTGGGTGACCGTGAAGAGCGTGCCGTTGACCTTGCTGGTGTAGGCGTGGCCGCTGGATCCCTTTTCGGCCAGCGTTTCCAGGGCGCTCGCGGGCTCGCTGCGAAGCTGCTCCTGGGACTCGGCCGCGAGCAGGTAGGCCTCGCTGCGATCGCGCTGATTGGCATCCGTGCGGTTGACGAGGTCAAAGCCGTTGAAGGTGGCCACGACGACGAGCGCCACCAGCAGCGCGCTGATCATCACCTCGATCAGGAGGAAGCCATCCTGCGATCCGGGGCGGGCGAGCGGGGGGCGGCGAGGGGCGCTCGGGCGGCTGATGGATGGGGCGCTCGGCCCGATCGGGGATCGGGTCGGCGAGCGTCGGCCCACGGGTCGGAAGATGGAAAGGAAAGTGTGCATTTGCACAAGCGTGTGCTAGGGCTACGAGCGACTTCGGCAGCCCGGAGGCGGTGCTTTAGCGCGTCGAGCCCCGCTCGGCGCCTTCCCGAGGCCGCGGCCCGGCCGAGCGGGCCCGCCCGCCCCGCCGAGCGCTCCCGCCGGCGGCGAGCACCTACAATGCGGGCTCCCCGGGGGACTGGTGTATCGGTAACACGGTGGTCTCCAAAACCGCAACGCCAGGTTCGATTCCTGGGTCCCCCGCTTGGCGGATTCCCCGTAAACGCGGGGAATCTGGCTTTGCAGAGCGGAATTTGGTCTCGTCGAGGCGGCCGTGGTGGCGGTCGGGCTTCTGGCCCGGCGCGAGCGAAACAGCGAGGCGCTAGCCCGGCTGCCCGAGCCCCGACGGCGATTCGGGCGCGGGAAGGACCCACACGCCGCCGAACGCGATCCCCGACGGCCGCGGGCCGGTCAAGCCGCGAGGCTGGCCGGCAGCCGTCCATCTGGGACGGCACGAGCGGCTCGATCCTCCCGGTGAGGCGAAGCTAACCTGCGCTGGGCGAGCGTTCGAGCTTGCTGCTCGGCTCGCGCCGGTGGCTGCCGCTTACTCCGCCATTGCGGTGGCCGGGACTACCTCGCTCTCGACGCCCGGTCCTCGTCCACAGGGCTCCTCCCTCATCGTGCCGCGATTGGCGCGCCGGGCGTAGGCGCGGCCGGACGCAAACCCGCGAGATCATGCCCAATGGTCTCGAGGTCCGTGTCGAGTCAGGCGTTCAGGATCTTCGCCTTAGCGGTCGCGAACTCCTCGTCGGTGAGGACGCCCGACTCGTGCAGCTGGCCGAGTTCCTTGAGCTTCTCCATCGAGTTCTCTTCCGGCGGGGGCGGCGCGGCGGCCGTCTGCTGCTGTTCCTGGGCGGCCATCTGCTCTTCTTCCTGCCGGGCCCAGCGGCCCTGCTGGCGATGCTGGACGGCTCCGGCTGCGCCGCCGGCGACGGCGCCGACGGCTGCTACACGGGCAACGCGGCGTAGTAGTGGCATGCTGGTCTCTCTTTCTCCTCTTGGATGACTAGGCGGCGTCGAGGGCTTGGATGGCGGCGATGACCTCCTGCGTTGGGACCCGCTGGAAGTCCAGCAGCCGGCCCCCGTTGCGACGCACCGCGGCGGCGAAGGGTCCGGCCCAGGCGTTCTCGAAGCAGATCAGCACGGCCGCCTCGCCGGGCTCGAGCGCCTCGCCCGCCAGGGCGGCGTCCTCGTCGCCGAGCATGCCCGTCCGCGCCCCTTCGAACACAACCAGGTCGCCCGCGCCGTCACCGTCGAGGTCGGCGATCTCAACGCCCGAGACCACACCCTCGGCGTCCTTTTGGACTACAAGCACATCTATCACACGAACGATCCCCCGCTCCACGAGGTCCACGAACATTGGGATTGCCTCGCCCGTCCGCGGCGCGTCGGCAGGGAAGCCAATCACGACGATGTCGATCGGGCCCATCTCCAACTCCTGGCTGCTCAAGGTTCCTCCTCTGGTTGGCCTGCCGTCCTCCGAGGATGCCGGCCGTGGTCGGCTCGATCGGCGGTAGTTCCGCGAAGTGTAGCTGGCAAGGGCCCAGCCGTTTCCCGCTCCGGTCCGGGCGACGGTGCCGGGTTTCGAGACGCTAGGGACCGTCGCTGTCGAGCATCAGCACGCCGCCGCGGGTAACCGCGAGGCGGCCGTGTTCCCGCGCGACGATCGCGATGTCACGCTCACGTGCACGACGATGGTCTGCGCACAGCTGACGTTCGCAGCTGGGAAGCCTTTCCTCGCAAGCGGCATTGGGTAGGGCGGCACCGCTGCGGGCTTCGTCATGTGCTGGCGCTGTGAGTTGTAAACGGGAATACCGAGCAGCAGAGCGCCGCCGGCGAGGAGGAACGGCGCCCGCCTCACAGCGATCGCGAAGAAGTACTGAACCGGAGTCCGGGGAACCCCCGATGGCGGCAGGGTCCACGCGTAGTACAAAGGTCAGGAAGTAACTGCCACTAACCGAATCGCAAGTCCGAGGAGGTCGCCATGCCTGAGCAACCATTCGCCGCCCCCACCCAGTCGGTGCCTTCGGACGGTCCCGCAGGGGGGCGGTACGCGACGGATGAACCCGAAGGCTACGGCTGGCTCCTGTTCGCCGGCATCATGATTTCGATTGCCGGAATCCTGAACATCATCTGGGGGATCGCGGCGATCGGCAACTCGAAGTTCTTCACCGCAAACGCAACCTACATCCTCACGGAACTCAAAGCATGGGGCTGGATCGTGCTGATCATCGGGGTGCTCGAGCTCGTCGCCGCATTCTCGATCTGGGCCGGCGGACAGTACGGACGCTGGTTCGGGATTGTCATGGCGGGCCTGAACGCAATCGCAGCATTGATGTCGATCCCGGCCTACCCGTTCTGGGCGCTGTGCCTGTTCGGCGTCGACATCCTGATCATCTACGGGCTGGCCGCCTATGGCGGGCAGCGTCAGGGCATCTCCTGAACGCCGCTGTGTGAACATGCGCGCATCGAACGGTGCACCGCTCCGCTGGACGCGAGCCCTCCGGGCGCGAATGCCGTCACGGACCCAGGCGTGTAGCGGGGCGAGAAGGGAGTGGCCAACAGCTGAACGGCGCTAGGCGAGGGCTTCGTAGAGCGCGAAAGCGAACGTTAGCCCGCGCGACCCTGCGCGGAGTCCCGCACGTGAATCTCTTCAAGGGCGGCCTCGAGCGTCGGGTAGAAGTGTTCGTGATCGAGGGTCTCAAGGAGGCCGTAGCGCAGCGTGAGGTCTTGGAGCCGGCTGCGCATCTCGGCGAACGCCATGTGAACCCCGGCGGCATTGAGCTCGTTGTCGAGCTGCTCGAGCATCTCGGCGGCGGTGACGTCAACGTCGGTGATGGCCTCGCACTGAAGGACGACCCAGTCGGGCTGGCGCTCACGCACGATTCGCCGGATCTGTTCGCGAAACGAGCCAGCGTTGGCGAAGAACAGGGGGGCCTCCCAGCGGTACACGACGATGCCGCGCAGCTGCTCGGCGTCCGGGTGGTCCTTGACGTCATGCCATCCTTCAAGCCCGGCTACCCTGCCGAGGACGGCGCCGTGCGGCCACCAGTTGCGCCGAAAGAAGAGCAGGATCGCCAGGGTGACTGCGACAAGGATCCCCTGCAGAACGCCGAGCAGCATTACGCCGGCCGTAGCGACGAGCGACACCGCGAAGGCGCTCCTACGCACCTGCAAGTAGCGACGCAGGACGACGATGTCCATCAGTGACAGCGCTGCGACGATCACCACGGCGGCCAGTGCCGTCTGCGGCAGGTCAGCGAGCAGTGAGTTCAGGAACAGCAGGAGCACGGCGACGAGACCGGCGCCGACCAGGCCGGTGACCTGGCTCTTAGCTCCCGACTGTTCGGCCACCGCCGTCCGCGAGCCGCTGGTGGACACCGCGAAGCCCTGGAAGAGTCCGGCAGCGATGTTCGCCGCGCCCATGCCGATCATCTCCTGGTTGGGCTCCACCTCATCGCCGCGGCGCGCGGCGAAGCTCGTCGCGGTGGCGATCGTGTCCGTGAGAGATACGAGCGTGATGCCCACCGCGGCGATGAGCAGAGGCCCGACATCTCCGACCTTGGTCCACGGGATCGATGGCGTGGGAACACCCTTGGGCAGGGCCCCCACGGTGGTCACCCCGTGTTCGGCAAGTCCGAACACGGCGGACGCCGCTGTGGCGGCGACCACGCCGACGAGCACGGCGGGCAGCTTTGTGGTGACGTGGGGCAGCACAAGCAGCAGGGCCAGCACCGCGACGCCGACGATGAGCGTTGTCGTGTGGGTCTGGTCCAGGCCTTCGATAAACACGCGGATCTCCTTCAGGAAGGAGTCGGCGTTGGTCGAGAAGCCGAACAGCTTCGGCAGTTGCCCGACGATGATCGTGATGGCCAGGCCGTTCATGTACCCGACCTGGACCTCCTTGGAGAGGAGGTCGGCGACGAACCCCAGTTTCCCGAGGCCGAGCCCGATCTCGGTGAGGCCCACCAACACCCCCAGCATCCCGGCCAGGGCGATGGCTGTCGCGGGATCCCCGCCGGCCAGCAGCGGCGTGATGGCGGCGAGGATCAACGGCGAGATCGATGAATCGGGGCCGAGCACCAGCACCCGCGAGGGCCCGAAGAGCGCGTAGCCGACCAGACAGGCGATGGTCGTGTAGAGGCCGGTGACCGCTGGTAGTCCGGCCAACTGCGCATATGCCATGCCCTGAGGAACCAGGATCGCTGCCAGGACCACACCGGCGACCAAGTCCGCCCGCAGCCACGAGCGCTGATAGGTGCGCGCGACGCGAACGCCCGGCACCCAGCGCTGGACGCGGTTTGCGCCCCACGCAGTCATGTGAGCCCGCCGCCCAGCCGGCGGGCGCATGACGGCAAGCGTCCGGCGAGAACGCCGGAGCCGATCCCGATGGCGGCGCCAGCCGCGACGTCGCTCGGGTAGTGAACGCCGGCATGCGTGCGAGAGTAGGCAACGGCACCGGCCAGCGGGACGAGCACAGGTGCCAGTGCGGGCAGTTCGGTGCAGACGCCGGTGGCGAATGCGAATGCAGCGGCGCTGTGACCGGAAGGAAACGACGTCGACCGCGGCATCGGAATGAGGGTTGGCGGCGAGCGCCGGAAGGGACGTCGGCGGCGAACGAGCAGCTTGGCCGGGCCGTTTGCCACCGCCGCCGCGATCGCGATCGAGATGAGCCCGCGCTCAGCGGCACTTCGTGCTCGCCGACCCCCGATCACGGCCAACGCGCCTGCGATCAGAAGCCAAAGCCTCGAGTAGTTCGCCGCCCGCGTGATTGCGACCAGCGTTCGGTCAAGCGCCGGCGAGCGCGCCCGCGAGGAGCGTCTCATCAAGCGGTCGTCCAGGTGTTGCAGGCGACTGCTCATCGTCACTGAACCCTACGGTCGAGCAGGCAGCGCGACACGAACACCGCCCAGCCGGTGCCGAGGATAACGCCGGCCACGACGTCGAAGGGATAGTGGACGCCCAGGTAGACCCGCGAGGCGGCCACCGCCACGACGAGCACGCCCGCGATCGCAGCGGCGAAGCCGGTGACCTTCCTCGACGCGCCCCGGGCGCGCAGAACCAAGACCAGCGAGAACCAGAACGCGCCCGCCTGTGTTGCATGTCCTGAGGGGAAGCTCGAGCCGGTCACGGCCTGCAGGTGCTCGACGGGTGGACGGGGTCGAGACACGAGCAGCTTGATGAGGTCTGAGAGGAGCATCGCACCGCCAAGACTGAGCGCGACCGCCAGAGCCTCTCGGCGCAGGCCCGCCCGCGCGAGCGCCAGGGAGCAGATCAGAGCCAGCGGGACCAAGAGAAACGCGCTGCCCGCCCAGGTCACCACCTTCGCGATTTCGGTGAGCGCTGCCGTGCGCTGGGCGGCGACTTCACGCACCACTTCAAGATCTCCCGACCCGACGATCGACAGCCATAGTTCGCCAACCGCCCAACCGACGAGCACGAAGGCGACGAAGCCGAGCACTAGCCGTGTGGCCGAGCGCGTCACCGTCCCGCGGCCACCCGCAGCAGCGCACGCAGGTTGTCCGTTGTGAGCGCCACGGCTGCCGCCGCCGGTGCAAGGCCGACGCCGCGGGGCAGCCTCACGCGCAGCGCGCCGGGCAAAGAGCTAAAGCGCAGCGGGGGATCGAGCATAAGCGCCTCGCCGTCAAGGCCGACCTCCACGGAACCGCCGGAGCGGACCTCGAACTCCGGCGCTGACCACGAAAGCAGGCCGGAGAAGCGGCTCACCTGCCCGGCCAGCTCCAGCGCTACGAACTTGGACACATCGGCGGAACCGCGGACTCGCGCGGCCACTATGCCGAGCATGCCGGTGTCGATCCGCTCGCGCGTGCCCACGCCGGCCAGCTGCATCAGCTGATAGGGGTTGTTCGATACGAGAATGAGCGGCGCGTCCTCGTAGCTGCCTCCATCCGGTGCCGTGAAGCGCAGATCGATCGGCTCGGCGTCGGGGCCGAGCAGGTCCGGCAGCATCCGTGTCCAGGTCTCGAGCTTGGCGTCACGGTAGGCGTCGGACTGGACGACCTTCGCGTAGACGCCGAGCGACGCGTTGTTCACGAACACGCGGTCGTTCACCTTTGCGAGGTCGATACGCCGCTCGACGCCATCGGTGAACGCGTCCAGCGCGCCCACGACGTCCTCGCGGTCGAGGCCGAGGTCGAGCGCGAAGTGGTTGCGCGTCCCGGCGGGAATGCACACGTGCGGGATGTCGTGTCGTGCAGCAACCGTTGCCACGAGAGCCTGCGAGCCATCGCCTCCGGCCATTCCGATGACCTGCGCGCCGCGGGCGATGGCGCTCTCAGCGAGCTCGAGCAGGTCATCGCCGCGGTTGCAGGACGATCGGCTCGATTCCCCGCTCGCCGAGCCTGCGTCGGCGAGATGGAAGTGCTGGGCCTTGCCACCGCCCGACTTCAGGTTGATGATCAGCACCGCCGAGTCGACGGCGCCCGCCGGCACGACCGAGGCGGTTGCCTTGCGAGCTGCCGCCTCTCCCGTGCGCCCCAGTGCGTAGCGCGCGCTCACCCCGAACAGCGCGAGCAACAGCAGCAGTGCGAGGAGCACCACCAGCCCGTGCCAGTTGGTCACCAGGACCACGATCAGGCCGGCCACGGCGAGCACCGTCATCGTTGCGCCGGCAGCCCGCCGTCGGCCGTGACTGGTGAGGGCCAACCAGATCGCCGCGCTCGAGGCCAGCACCAGCGCCAGCGCCAGCGCGGCGATGGCGACATCGCCGGCGAGCGCAACCACGGCGACCACGACCATGGCAACCGGTGCCAGCAGCGCGACGATCGCGGCGATGCGGCCCAAACGCCGCGGCCCAGTGGCCCGGTTGCCTCCCGAAGTGGCGGTGGCGTGCTCCATGCGCTCATCCCTCCCGTGCCGGCTTGGCGGGCTCGATCCGCGGGACCGGGCGCGCGAGAGAGGTCAGCCCGAGATCGCCCTCTGCTTGATCTGGTCGAACTCGGCCTGGGTGATCGTGCCCTGTTTGAGCAGCTCCTCGCCTTTGGCTATCTGTTCACTGCGATCACTTCGCGCGACCGACCTCACATACTGATCCATTTCCGCCTGGGCTGCCCTTTGCTGTTTGACCGAGCGTTCGGTCATACCTTTGTGCTCGGCGATCAGGTAGACGAACACGCCCAGGTAAGGCAGGATGACGATGAAGACGATCCACGCGACCTGGGCCCATCCGGAGATGTCGCTGCGGCGAAACAGATCCGCGAAGATGATGAACAGAAGCCAGATCCAGATGAAGAACGCAAAGAAGATCAGCATCGTCCAGAAGACTTCGATAAACGGATAGCTGCTGGCAATCAGCATGTGACTCCTTCCAGCTCGTTGTTAGGCGTCCGCCCGCTCTCGCGAGCCCGCCAAGGGATCGCTGCACAGACTTTGGTGGTCGTGACGGTATAGGCCGCGGCCTGCTGGGCGTCCGTATTTTTCCACACGGAGATGAGGAGGCCCCCGAACTGCGGGCTGCTCAGCTAGGGGACATACTCACTGGTCTGCGCGGGCACGGAGGCGGAGCCGATGCGCTCACCGGGCGGCGCTCCGGCGAGCAGTACGATGCCGGCGAGCGCGATGCCGAGCCCGACGATGGCCGAAGCCAGGTGGGCGTTGCCGTTGGAGACCCCCTCGCCGAAGACGGTCAGGCCGAGCACGACGCTGGCGAACAGGGTCATCGCGTTGGAGGAAGCCATCGCGGGTGCCAGCACGCCCGTCTTCAGCGCCGACTGCTGCAATACGAATCCGATCAGGGCCGAGGCCATTAAGACGTAGGTCGTCCAGCTCGAGAGCAGCGTCGCGACGCCGTGGCCGAGGAGGGTCACGAACACCTTGGTCACGGCGGCCTGCACGGCGAAGCCGACGCCGGCCGCGGCGCCGAACATGAGTGCCTTGCCGGCCCCGCGACGGTGTCGCCCGAGCGTGAACATCACGACGATGATCGCCGCCGAGGTGAGGCACGCCGACCACCATGCCGCGGCGGGGGGCGTTGAGGTTCCGCCCTGCGGCGAGCCCGCCGCCAGAAACAGGACGATGCCCGCCACCACGGCGGCAGCTCCGCAAGTCACGCGCCGCGTGATCTGCTGATCGGTGATGCGTGCGCCGAGCGGCAGCGCGATCACGAGACTCATCGTCGTCAGCGACTGCACGATCACCAGCGGGCCGCGGTCGAGTGCGGCGGCCTGCAGGACCCATCCAGCTGCCTGACACGCGCCGCCGGCCAGCCATATTGGCCTGCGGAGGATCTGCGCGAGGAAGCGCGGGTCATCCTCCGCGGCCGGGACCTCGAGGGTCCCCTTTTGCTGAAGGACGCTCCCCAGCGCGAAGCCGCAGGCAGCAAACAGGGCGAGGAGATAGTCCATGCAAGAGGGTGGGCCAGTGCTGACGAGGGCAGTTAGAGGCTAGGATCGAGCCGACCGCTGGGACGGGGGCCGGGCGTGCCCGCGCCCGTCATGCTGCCCGATTCACGATCTGGTTGTCTCGCTCTGCTCTTCGTTCGGGTCAGGCGCGGCGCCCCTAGGAGCTTCGGCCTCGAGGTGCTCCTTGGCGAGCTGCAGCTCCCTGCGCTGGTCGGCGCCCACCTCCGGGTAACGTGGGTCGATCTCCATCAGAGTGTTGACGAGCACACACGCGGCGCTTATCCGGGCAAACCACTTGCGGTCGGCCGGGATCACCCACCATGGCGCCCACTCAGTGCTCGTGTTCGACAGCATCTCGGAGATCGCCTTCTGGTAGTCGTCCCATCGCTCCCTCTCGGCGACGTCCGCCTGCGAGAACTTCCAGTTGTGGTCGGGGAGGTCGATCCGGCGTAGCAGGCGCGCGCGCTGCTCCTCCTTTGAGAGGTTGAGGAACAGCTTCACTATCCGCAGCCCATTGTCGGTGAGGTAGCGCTCCCAGTCGTTGATCTCGCGGTAGCGCCGCTGCCACACATCTCCCGTCTTCGCCACCTTCGGCAGCTTCTGGCGATCCAGGTTCTCTGGATGCACGCGCACCACGAGCACCTCCTCGTAGTGGGAGCGGTTGAAGATGCCGATCTCGCCGCGCTCCGGGAGGCGCTGGGCGTAGCGCCAGAGAAAGTCGTGGTCGAGCTCCTCGGGCGAGGGCACCTTGAAGCTGTGCACGCTCACGCCCTGCGGGTTCACGCCGCTCATCACGTGACGGATCGCCCCGTCCTTGCCCGCGGTATCGAGCGCCTGCAGCACCACGAGCACCCCCCATGTGTCCTGTGCTGCCAGGCGCGCCTGGTACGTGCTCAAGAGCTGCACGCCCTCTTCGAGCAGCTCCACCCCCTGCTTCTTCTTTTCCAGCCCGCCCTTGAACGCCGGGTCGAAGTCCCGTGCGAGCTTGACGGTCTTCCCGGGTGTCACCCGAAACGGCTCGATGAAATTCGTCAGGCGCCTTCGACGCTTGATGCTCAGCTCTTCCGGCATCTCATCCAGCCTAACTGGTTGCACGCACGTCGCAACCGGATGCGATCTGATCGACCGCGGGTAACGCCTCTTGGACACCGCGGAACCCACCGAATCGCAATGGATCATCGTCATCGCGCTGTCACTCGTAACGCCCGCGCTGGTGGCGATCGACAAGTTCATCCAGGACTCTCGCGAGCGGAAAGCTCCGGCAGGGGGCGCCGCGCGCTATCGGCGGTGCCTCGGTCGCATTCGTTTTGACGGGCCTCGCTCTGCCTACCCCGGCCTCATCCCGAAGCGCGGGCGCGACTCTCGCGCGGTCGATTCCTGGGCCCGCTCAAGTCTGGGGCGCCAGACTGCCGATGCCGTCCGTGTGCCGCTGCCCCGCCCAAGCTCGCTCGTCCATCGCCAAGGCGTGATGGTGATCGGGGTGCTCGCGGCCAGCGACCTGGCCTATCGCCTGCTGCTCCGCGAGCCGGTGCGCCGGGCGCTCGGCATGAGCCCCCTGAGCACGGTCCCGAGCGAGCGCACGGCGCGGATGGATGCTCGGCCCTGGCCCCGGGAGCGCCCGCTCGGGCGCGGCTGAGCTAGCCTGGCTTGCCGCCCGCGCGGCGCTCCACGCCGTTCTCGCCCGCGATCAGGATCAGGCTGACGATCTGCGGCGCGAACAGCCCGTGCTCGACCACGCCCGGAGTAGCGCTCAGCCGCGCCGCCAGCTCGCCCGGATCGCCGACCGCTCCCAGGTAGTCGGCGATCAGGCCGCCGTCGGGGCTCTCCATCGCGCCGCGGAGCTGCGCCTCACCGACGGCGCGCAGCGTGCGCTTGACCCCGAAGCGCACGAGCTCCAGCGGCACCGGCGGCGCCAGCCTGGGTACGGCCTTCTCGGCAGATGCGATCACCACGAAGCGCCTGGTCGCGCACGCCACGATCTTCTCGCGCGTGTGCGCTCCGCCGCCGCCCTTGATCAGCCATCCGTCCGCGTCGATCTGGTCGGCGCCGTCGATCGCCACATCGAGCTCGCCGATCTCGTCGAGCGTCGCCAGCGGCAGTCCGAGCGCGCGGGCGGCCCGCTCGGTCGCCGGCGAGGTGGCCGCGCAGCGCAGGCCGGCGAGCCCGCGCTCGGCGATCGCCGGCAGCAGGTATGCGACCGTCGATCCGCTCCCGAGCCCCACGCGCATCCCATCCTCGAGCAGCTCGGCCGCCGCCTGCGCCGCGGTGCGCTTGTAGCGCGCGATCTCTCCGCCGTCGCTCAGTTGCGACGATCGCTGCCGCGGAGTCGCACGAGCGGGCGCCATGGCGCGGACGTTACCGACCCGGCGGGGTCTCTGAGACGCAGCCGGCCGGGCAGGGCCGGGTTGTGCAGCAGGAATCCCTGCCCCACCGAGCAGTCGAGCTCCCGTACCAGCGCCAGCTGGCGGTTCGTTTCGATGCCGACCGCGATCGCCGTCAGACCGGACTCCTTGGCGAGAGCGATCGACGCCGCGAACACCGCCCGCCGGTCCTTGTCGCGATCGAAGGCCTGGATCAGGCCGCGGTCCACCTTGAGGATGTCAAGCGGCAGGTCGGCCGGCAGGCGGAGCGAGAACTCGCCCGAGCCGAAGTTGTCCAGCGCGATCGAAACGCCGAGGCGCTTGACGTCCCTCAGCGCCGAGCGGGCCCGCTCTGGATCGCGCTGCACCGCGCTCTCGCTCACCTCGATGCACAGCGCGCGCCCGGGCAGGCGGCAATAGGCGAGCTCCTCGCGCACGCGCTCGGCGAGGTCCAGCTCGGTCAGCTCGCGTGCGGAGACGTTCACCGAGACCGGGATCGCGATGCCGCTGCGACGCCAGATCTCGGCCTGCGCGCAGGCCGTGTGCAGCACCCAGTTGCCGATCTGCACGATCAGCTCGCTCGTCTCGGCGCGGGGCAGGAACGTGCCGGGCAGCATCTCGGAGCTCTGCGCGATGTCGGGATCCTCCGGGCGCCACCGCACGAGCGCCTCGGCGCCCAGCGCCTGGCCGCCGGAGAGCGCCAGGATCGGCTGATAGGCGAGCAGCAGCTCGCGCCGGGGCAGCGCGTGGCGCAGCCGGACTTCGATCTCGGTGTGCGCGCTCGCCTCGAGGCGCAGGCTCTCGTCGAACAGCTCCAGGCGGCGTCCGCCCGCGCCCTTGGCCCGGTACATCGCCATGTCGGCCTCGCGCAGCATCACCTCCGGATCCGCGTACGGGTCGCGCGAGACGGAGATCCCGACGCTGGCCAGCATCGCCACTTCGGCCTTGCCGCACGGGAACGGCCGCTCGAGCGCATCCAGCACCCGCTCGGCGAGGGCCAGCGCCTCGGCCTCGCTGTCGATTTCCTCGACCAGGATCACGAACTCATCGCCACCGAGGCGCGCGACCGTGTCGCTGTCGCGCATCAGCTCCGCCAGGCGCTCGGAGGTCGAGATCAGCAGCCGGTCGCCGACATCGTGGCCGAGGTTGTCGTTGACCGCCTTGAAGCGGTCCAGGTCGATGAACAGCAGCGCGACCACGCCGTCGCCGCGATGCAGCCGCGTGAGGGCCTGGTGGGCGCGGTCCATCAGCAGCAGGCGGTTGGGCAGCCGCGTCAGCGGGTCGTGCAGCGCCTGGCGCTCGAGCAGCATGCGGTCGGTAACGTCCTTGGCCGCCGCGTACCAGGTGTCGCCGTCGCAGCGAGCGCTCCACAGCAGCCAGCGCCAGGACCCGTCGCGGTGGCGATAGCGGTTGGTGAGGTTCTCCAGCTGGGAAGGGTTGTGCTCGCCGGCCAGCACCAGCGCGAGCATCCGCTCGGCGTCGTCAGGGTGCATGAAGTGCTGGATAGGCCGCGACTGGAGCTCCGCGAGCGTCCAGCCAAGCAGCTGTTCCCAGGCGGGGTTCAGCAGCGTGAAGCGGCCATCCAGCGAGATCGTCGCCAGCAGGTCGCTGGTCATCTCGAACAGCCGCGCGATCCGCGTCTCGCCCTCGAGCGCAGGATCCTTGCTCGGCGTGGGAGGTGTGCTCGCAGTATCGGTAGCCATTGCCTGCCTATCACGTCGGCCTTCGCCGCCCCGTTGCCGGGAACGGGAGCAGCTCATTGGACGGATTGACGAGCCGCGGGGCGCTCAGGGGGAGGCGGTGCCGAGCGGCGTGCTCGGCTCGGTCCCGCGCGCCCTGCGGCGGCGCCACGGCGATGTCCGCGAGGCCCGTATCGCCTCGCAGAAAGCGCCACACCGCCAGGCACATGATCACGGTCACGAGCACCGCGCTGCCCACGCACCACTCGCAGATTTTGTGCAGCGTGAACAGCTCGCGGTAGGTCAGGTAGGCGCTGAAGCCGAAGCCGACGACCGCGAAGCTGGCCGTCGCGAACCTGCTCGTCTCGTTTTCGGGAGCCAGCAGCGAGGCGAGGATCGCGATGTACCCGAGCAGTCCGATCAGCGCAACGGGAACGCCGATCAGCTCCGAGTAGCGCGATTTCTGGACCTGGCTGCAGGGATTGCCCTTGATCGAGCACGGCGGCGTGACGCCGGAGTAATGGACGTAGGTGAGATAGCCGGCCAGCGCGACGCCGATCACCGTGAGGACGATCAGGGTGGTCCGCAGGGTCCGCGCGCTCATCGCATGCCTACGCTTTCAGCTGCTTTTCGATCGCTTCATCGAACTGCGTAGGGTCGGTCAGCGAACTGTATTCCAGCTTGCTCATCGCGCCCCCGCTCTTCCCGATCAGGAAGGACGGGGTGCCGGTGAAGCCCGCGGCGTTCGCCGCCTGCGCGTCGGCGGCGACCTGGTTGGCCAGCGCCGGTTCGCTGCGATCGCTCGTCCATTTGGTCAGATCCAATCCCGGCACCTGCTGCGCCAGGCCCTGGATGTAGCTTTCGGTCACGTAGCCCGAGTCCTCTTCTCCCTGCTCGTGGTAGAAGGTCTCGACGAAGTTCCACATCTTGTTCTGCTTGCCGGCCGCCAGTGCGGCCACCTGCTGGGTCTTGAACACTTCGGGTTCGCGCGTCGCCGTCTCCAGCGAGCGGTATTCGATCTTCAGCTTGCCGGTGCGCACCCACCTCTGGATGAGCGGAGGCAGCGCGCCCAGCGTGAACTCCTTGCAGATCGGGCACTCGAGATCGCCGAAGTACTGGAGGGTCACCGGGGCGTTCGGGTTGCCCAGCGTGTTGCCGTTCTGGGGGATGCCGTCCACGAGCGAGCTCACTTCACCGACCGTCGCGGTGGCCGACGCGGAGTGAGCGGCCGGTGGCTTGGACCCGCCCGATCCGGTGGCGATCAGGATCACGACGATCACCGCCACGACCACGCCGAGCACGACGCCGAGCTGCGTCAGGCGCTTGCGCCGTGCCGCGCTCGCCGCCTCGGCCTCCTCCAGCGCCTTGCGATTGGCTCGAGCCTGCTCGCGGCGCTGCTTGCGGGTGAGGTCCTCCTCGTCGCTCTCAACGGGACTCATGGCCCCAACTTTTACAGGTTTCGGCTCAACCGTGCCTAAGTTCCGCCGGCGAGCGGCCCGGCCGGGGCGCGGGCCCGCCGCGATCGATCCCCGTGACATGCCACGATGCAGAACACTGCGCGGACGCCCGGTTTTTTCGGCTGGCGCAACGCCGCAGGATCGCCCCGCCCCCGTAGCTCAGCTGGATAGAGCATCGGACTTCTAATCCGAGGGTCGCTGGTTCGAATCCAGCCGGGGGCATGATGTTCCTCGCCACTGCGCTGGTATATCCGTGCGTGCTCGCGGTGCTCTGCGCAGGCGCGGGGCTGCTGGTCGACCGCCTCAGCGGCGGGCTGCTGCCGGCGCCGCTGCTGTTGAGCGTCGGCGCGGCGGCGCTGATCGCGCTCTCGCAGTTGAGCACCTATGCCTATCCGCTCGCCCCGCTCACGCCCTACGCGATGGCGATCGTTGCGCTCGCCGGCTTCGCGCTCGCGCGTGCGCGCGTGCGCGCGTTCCTGACAGGCTCCGCCGGGCGGCGCCGGCTGCTGGCGCTGCCGGTGCTCGCCTACCTGCTCGCGCTCGCCCCGGTGCTGCTCGCGGGGCGGCCCACGTTCTCCTCCTACATGGCGCTCGCGGACTCCGCCGTGCACATGATCGGCGCCGACTTCCTGATGCGCCATGGCCAGCACTACGCGCATCTGGACCTGCGCAACTCCTACGGCCAGTTCATCAACAACTACTACAACACCAGCTACCCCTCGGGAGCTGACACGCTGTTCGGCGGCAGCGCCTTCATGCTCGGCCTGCCGCTGACGTGGGCGTTTCAGCCGTTCAACGCCTTCATGCTCGCCACCGCCACCGGGCCCGCCTGGCTGCTGTTGCGTCGGATGGGCCTCGCGCGCCCGTGGGCCGCGCTCGCGGCCCTCACCGTCGTCCTGCCGGCGCTCGTATATGCCTACGAGCTCTTCGGGTCGGTCAAGGAGATCGTCGCCGTCTCGATGATCCTCACCCTCGGCGCGCTCGTCGTCACGCACCGCCGCTGGCTGGCAGGAGCCCCGTCCGGCACGATTCCCTTCGCCCTCGTGCTCGCCGCCGGGGTCTCGGCACTCGGGGTGGCCTTCGGCGCCTGGGCGCTGGTCGCGGTGGCGGTCCTCGCCGTCGTGAGCGCCGCCGAGATCCGCGCCCGCCGGCAGACCCCGCGGCACCTGCTCGCGGTCATCGCCGTCGCCGCCGCGACCATCCTGATCGCCGCCTGGCCCACCTGGATCGACCTCTCCGGATCGCTGCAGGTCGCCCAGAACATCGCCTCGACCAGCAACGCCGGCAACCTGCACGCGGCGCTGGCGGCGATCCAGGTGTTCGGCGTCTGGCTGCACGGCAGCTACAAGCTGGCTCCCGCCGGCGCCGCGCTCGCGCTCACCCACGCGCTCGTCGCGCTGATGCTCGCCTCCGCGCTGCTCGGCGCCGTGCACCTGCTGCGGATCCGCGCCTACCCGCTTGCTGGTTGGCTCGCCGGCATGCTGCTCGCCTGGCTCCTCGTGAGCGAGACCGTCACCACTTGGGCCGGCGCCAAGACGCTCATGCTCACCTCGCCCGTCGTCGTGCTGCTCGCCTGGGCGGGCGTGGCGGCGCTGCGAGCCGCGCCGCCGCGAGCGCCGCTGCGCGCCACAGCCTGGCTGCTGGGCCTGGCGATCGCCGGCGGCGTGCTCGTCTCCGACGCCCTGCAGTACCACAGCTCCAACCTCGCGCCCACCGCGCGCTATGAAGAGCTGGCCTCGCTGGACTCGCGCTTCGCCGGTCGCGGCCCGACGCTGTTCACCGACTTCGACGAATACGCGCTGTACGAGCTGCGCGACCTCGACCTCGGCGGGCCCGACTTCGTCTACCCGCCGCCTGCGCTGGCCGGGCTCGCGCGCGGCTACGGCGACCCCGTCGAACTCGATCGCGCCGCGCCCGCCGCGCTCGCGGCCTACCCGCTGATCGTCACCCGCCGCGATCCGAGCGCAAGCCGCCCGCCCGCCGCCTACAGCCTGATCTGGCAGGGCCACTACTACCAGCTGTGGGGCCGGGGCCCCGGAGCGCCGGCGGCGAGCGCGCACGTCGCGCTCACAGGCACGCCATCCGAGCGCTGCACGCAGATCCAGCGACTGGCGCGCGCCGTCCGCGCGCCCGGCGCGAAGCTCATCGCCGCGCCGTCGCCCGGCCTCGTGAGCCTGCCGCTCGACTCGTCCTCGCATCCCGCCCGCTGGGGCCACCAGCGCAAGGGGCTCGTGATGAGCACGCCCGGGCAGCTCATCGCGGCGTTCTCGCTGCCCGCTGCCGGCCTCTGGGATCTCTGGGTTCAGGGACAGATCATGCCGACCGTCGCGCTCAGCCTCGACGGGCATCCGCTGGCGTCGATCGGCGGCCAGCTCAGCGGCAACTCGCTCGTCCCCGACACCGCCCCGCCGCTCGCGATCCGCCTCGCCGCGGGGCCGCACCGCCTGTCGGTCAAACGCTCGGGCACGACGCTCGCGCCCGGCGACGGCGGCTCGGCGGTCCTCGACGCGATCTTTCTGACCCCTGCGCCGCGCGGCCTCCGGCAGGCACTGAGCGTCGTGCCCGCCGCCCGCTGGCGGACGCTCTGCGCCGGGCGCTACGAGTGGGTCGAACTCCTCCCGGCCTAGCCACCGCCGGCTCTCTGCGCCGGAGCCGCGGTGATCAGCGCCGCGCTGCTCGGCGCGATCCGCAGCGCGATCACGCCGCCGCGGGCGGCGAGCTGCGGGAGCGCGCTCGGCCCCGCGAATGAGCCGTCGCGCGCCACCGCCCGACCGCCGAGCCGCACGCTCGAGCGCGCCGCCGGGCCGGGCGCCGTCAGGGACAGGACCGTCGCCGAGGCGAAGCCCCGCCCCACATGCAGATTCACGGCCGCCGGTCGCGCTCCCGGGAGATCGTCATCGACGATCACGACATGCAGGCTCCCGTCGGGAGCGAGCAGCGTCGTGACCGACACGTTCGCCCCATCCGGCGAGGTGGCCGAGGTGCGCAGCGGCCGGTCACCGATCAGCGCCCTGCTCAACAGCAGCGCATACCACGCCGGCTGGGGCCCGAGCACCCCCGCCGCCAGCTTCGCCGGCGTCGCGGCGCACAGCGGCGAGTAGCCGCCGCAGTTGGCCGGATTGCCCTCCAGGTTGATACCCGCAGCGCCCATGTCCATCGCGTGGGCGATGTAGTCGACCGCCCACAGCGCCGAGGCGAACGTGTTGCTGACGCCGGCCTTGCCGCCACACGACACGCTGCCGGTCTCATCGAGGCGCAGGCCGATCGCGCTCGCCCGCGACACCGACATGTAACGGGCCAGCGAGGCCTGCTCCAGCCTGCGCGTGTTGCCGCTCAGCAGCCCCGCGATCGTTGGAGCGCTCGCACTGTGGCAGCCGAGCGGGTAGTGGTGTCCGGTCAGCATTGCCGGGCGCTCGGAGCTCACCTCGCGGCGCCCCCAGCGCTGGAAGACGCTCGAGCCCGACACGTCCGGGCCGGCCAGCGGGATGCCGGGCGCCGAGCTCGCGATCGCCCTGCGGTAGCTCGCCAGCTGTTCGGCGTAGCGGGCGAACGTCCAGGGTGCGCGCCTGAAGCCGTGCAGCGCATATGCGTCCGGCTCGTTGCCCAGCTCGATCGCCGCCAGCCAGGGTCCGAGCGCCGCCTTCGCGGCCGCCGCCTCGCGCGCCGCCGCCCGCGGTTCGTAGTGGGCGAGCCCGATCGTCAGCATCACCTGCCAGCCGCTCGCAGCCGCGAGCTCGCGCAGCTGGCGCAGCTCGCCCGCGTCGAGCACCGCGCTCGCCCACGCCGGGCGCGGCGTGGCCGCATCGGTCCAGGCCACGCGCGTGTCGGCCGACGCGCCGCCGAAGCGCAGCATGCCCGGCCCCAGCGAGCGCAGCAGCGCCACCAGGTCGCCGCTGCCGGCGTAGGAGGCGATCTGACCGAGGCTCGAGAGCTCGAAGGAGAGACCGAGGAAACGCTGGGGCACAGGCGCCCCGGGGTGGCCTGGGCGTATCCACACGGCAACCGGGACCGACCCCTGCCCTGAGCGCGACGCTGCGCTCGCAAGCGGCCGCGCGCTCGCAGCGGGGCGTGCGCTCGAGACCGCCCGCGCGGGCTGCGCCACACGGCCCTCCGCGTGCCGCCCGGCCGCGCCCGCCAGCAGCGTCACCGCCAGGAGCGCGACCACCACGATCGCCGTCGCCGCGCTCAGCAGCAGGCCGAACGTGCGCACGCGGGCGCGCGCGCGCCCGCGCCGCGCGGCGCTCGCCGCGGTCGCGGGCCGGTCCTTGCCGAACGCATGCTCGTAGCTCATCGACGACGCAGTAAACAGATGCCAGCGCGCAGGTGCCCCGTCGACTGCCCGGCCGTGCCCGCGCGCGAGAAGCCGCCCACCCGCCGAGGCTCGTATCAGCGGCCGCTGCGGCCGGCGCCTGCAGGCGCTCTGCGGTGAGCACGCGAGATTGCCTCCCGCTCCCGTCCATCGGGGCATGAACGTAATCTCATCCAGGTGGAGCGCCGGCGTGAACCCCCGCACGACCAGATCCTGCTCGGCGAGAACCTCGAGCTGCTGGCCCGGTTCGCCGGCGAGTCCTTCCAGCTCGTCTACATCGACCCGCCGTTCAACACCGGCAAGGTGCAGGCCCGCAGGACGCTGCTCGCCCACCGCGACGAGGACGGGGAGCGGGTGGGCTTCAACGGTCGCCGCTACCGCACGAGGCTGCTCGGGGAGTCCTCTTACAGCGACCACTTCGAGGACTACCTCGCGTTCCTCGCCCCTCGCCTGGAGCACGCGCACAGGCTCCTCGCGCGCGAGGGAACGCTCTACTTCCACATCGACTACCGCGAGGCGCACCACTGCAAGCTGCTGCTCGACGAGATCTTCGGGCGGGAATGCTTTCTCAACGAGATCATCTGGGCCTACGACTACGGCGCGCGCTCCAAGCGCCGCTGGCCCGCCAAGCACGACACGATCCTCGTCTACGTCAAGGACGCCTCCGCCTACCACTTCGACAGCGAGCAGGTCGATCGCGAGCCCTACATGGCGCCCGGCCTGGTGACCGCCGAGAAGGCCGCCAGGGGCAAGCTCCCCACCGACGTCTGGTGGCACACGATCGTGCCCACCAGCGGGCGCGAGAAGACCGGCTACCCCACCCAGAAGCCCGAGGGCATCGTCCGCCGCATGGTCCAGGCCTCAACGCGCCCGGGCGACTGGTGCCTGGACTTCTTCGCCGGCAGCGGCACGCTCGGCGCGGTCGCAGCCGCGCTAGGCCGCCACTACGTGCTCATCGACTCGAATCCGCAGGCCGTCGAGGTGATGCGCGCCCGCCTCGGCCACGCCCTCGCCGGCGCGCCCGCCGGCGCGCTCGCCGCCGCTCAGGAGTAGAGCTCCGCCAGCTGTCCCCAGGCCGCCATGTCGTGCCCCACGATCACCAGCGCCTCCGGGTGCTCGCGGTCGTAGGCCTGCAGCTGGCTCAGGCTGTGCTCGAACGCCTTCGGGTCCTCCGAGCGCCACGGCCGCCGGCCCTCCCGCAACGTCGCCAGCGTGTAGGCCGCATCGCCGGTGATCAGCGCCTCGCGCCCGCCCAGGCGGAGGATCGGCGAGAGGTGGCCCGCGCTGTGCCCGGGCGTCGCAGCCAGCGTCAGCGAGCCGTCCCCGAACACGTCGAGCGTCCGCTCGAACGGTCCCCGCGCGCGCGCCGGGTCCGCCGAGAAGTCGATCGTTCGGTACTGCGGGCGCCGATCCAGCTGTGCGGTCGAGTAGCCGTGCAGGGAGGAGCCTCGCGCCCACGCCGCGCTCCACTCCGGCCCGCTCACGAGCACCGTCGCAGCCGGGAAGTCGCGCAGCGCGCTCGCGTGGTCGAAGTGCAGGTGGGTCATCACCACCAGCCGCACCTCCGCCGGATCGGCCCCCGCGGCGCGCAGCTGCGCCGCCACCGTCTGCTCGGGGCGCATCACAACGCCGCGCGCCATCAGCCGGCCGAGCGGCCCGAGGTTGCGCGAGCGCTCGTCCGCCGGCCCCTGCGCGATCGAATGGTCAAAGCCGGTGTCCACGAGCACCAGCCCGGCGGTCGGGTGCTCCAGCGCGAACGCCACGATCGGCACGTCGATCTTCCGCTCGGCGGGCACGCCGATGCCGAGCGCTCCGAGCGCGGCCATCGAGCCCTCGCCGCGATGAAACCACCCCTCGGGCGCCCGCATCACCGCGGACAGCAGCGGACGCAGGGTGAGCGTCGCCCCCTCGCGACCGCCCTCCAGGGGAAGATCCGCAGGTTCGGCCTCGGGGCCGGCGGGCGAGCTCACACGCGGCAATATGCCACTCGCGGGACGCGCGCGGGCGGTGACATGCGAGCCTGTGGGCGTGTACCACCTCGAGCTGCGCCAGTTTCCCCACAACACCTGCGCCTTCAACCTCACCGGCGAGGATCTTCGCCCCGTCCTCGAGCCCTGGGTGCGCGAAAGGGTCTTCGAGTACGGCGAACAGAAATGGGTCCCGCAGAAGGCAAAGCTCACGATCCTCGAGGGCCCGCACCTGGCGGTCGAGCAGCTCGCCATGGGCCGCGGCTGGGGAGCGGCCCAGCGCGAGAGCGAGGACGTCACCGAGCGCCTGCTCGCCGCCGCGCAGGCCGCCGAGCGTGGCGCAGTGTCCGCCGCGGCCGCGCCCGCCACGCCTTCACCCGCCGCTCAGGCGCCGGCCGCTCAGGCGCCCGCCAACGGCCCCGCCTCGGGGACCCCCTCGCCGGGTGAGGCGCCGGCCGCGGGCACGCCCGCCTATCCGCGGTCGCTCGGCGCGCTGCTAGGCAGCGACCCCGCCCGGCTGCTCGCCGCCTGGCAGGCCGTCGTCGCGCGCTCGCCCGGCCTCGCACCCAGCGAGAGCCTGCTGCTGGCCGAACGCCAGATCGGCGGCTCTGGTGCGGAGCGCAACTGACTCGACGCTAGACTTTGCTCTCGCAGCTTCATGGTGGGCGTAGCTCAGTTGGTAGAGCTCCTGGTTGTGGTCCAGGCGGTCGTGGGTTCGAGCCCCATCGCTCACCCCTAAGGAGTGCCTGCATATGTCTGGGTTTCTCCACGGCAGGACGCAGACGGGCTTGGTGGCACGTCACGAGTTCAGCTCTGGCCCTGTCGCTCCCGGCGTGGCGTTGCCCATCCGCCAGATCCTTGACCTCGGCAACGGCGTCGTCTTCTCTGTGACTGCGCACACCGGCCGTCCGGTTGGTGGCGCCGGTGGCGTTCGGATGGCGACAGAGGTCATGACCCACTCGTTCCTATGGGAGGGCGGCGTGATCACGCGGGTAGTGTCCTCGGGAGACACCCCCGAGGCACGTGCTGCCGCCGAACGGCTCGCGGAGTTGAGGGGGTAGGCCGTGTCAGTCAAGTAGCGATTCGTGGTAGCTCGTCTTGGTCGTCGGGTGTGACATCGCCGCTCAGGCGGCGGTGAGCTCGATCACCTCCTTCTCTCCCTCTCTCGCTCGCTCGGCCTGCACGGGCTCGTAGAGGATCAGTCGTATCGAATGCTCGGAGAGGTAGCGACGCTGCACGAGCCCCTCGTCGTTCTGCTCGAGCAACAGCATGCCGGCGAGGCGGATCAGGGCCCGGTCGTTGGGGAAGATGCCGACGACGTCGCTTCGCCGCCCAATCTCCTTGGCGTGGGAAGCGACAGGCCGTATTACATCATCGCCGGGGCCGCATCGTGCTCCGCGTGGACGCGGGATACTCAACGCACGATGCCCGAGGAGTCCACGACCCCCGACCTGGTCGAGCTTGTCGCGTGCGCCTACGGTCGTGCCCAGCGAGGCTCCGATGCCGTTTAGGCCGAACGAGCTGCGGTACTTCATCGCGGTCGCGGAAGAGGGACAGATCACGCGTGCTGCGGAAAAGCTGTACATCGCGCAGCCCGCACTGTCGCACGCGATCGCCCAGCTCGAGTCCGACCTCGGCATCGAGCTGCTGGAGCGCCACCCTCGCGGCGTCACGCTCACGGCCGCCGGTGAGGTGTTCCTGGCAAAGGCGCGGGTTGCCGTGGCCTCCGAAATCGACGCGGTCGAGACCGGCCGCATGCTCGCACGACGCCAGGCGCAGCGGGTCGAGTTCGGGTTCGTGGTGGCGGCGCCGGGCCTCCACAGCCCCGGCCCTCTGAAAGGGTTGGCAGAAGCGCATCCTGAGATCGAGATCCACTATCGAGAGCTGCCGTTCCCGTTTACTCCGACGCACTCCTGGCTCTCGGAGGTGGACGTCGCGGCCTGTCACGCGCCGCCGGCCGATCCGCAGGTGTGGTCGCGCCCGATCGGGCGCGAGCCGCGGGTAGTGCTCGCGGCGAAGGATCACCCGCTGGCAGGGCGCGACACGCTGAAGGTCGCGGACGTGCTCGATGAGACGTTCATTGGCTTTGATCCTGCGACTGATCGGGAGTGGGCGGGATTCTGGAGCCTCGACGACCATCGCGGCGCACCACCTCGACGCGTCACCACCGACCGCGTGGCAAACGGGCAGGAGGTTCTCGCCGCGCTCGCGCTCCGCACCGCCATCACGACAGCCCCAGCCGTAGTGGGGACCCTGCTCACCGGCCTGCAGACGGGTGTCGTGACGATCCCACTCGACGACGCGCAGCCTTCGCACGTGGTACTCGTCGGGCGGAACGACCGCCGCACCCCTCCCGTGGAGACGATGCTCGCCTTCTTTCGCTCCCTCGACCGCGACTCAGCGTCGGCGATGTCGCAGGAGAACGTGGAGATCGTGCGCGGGCTGTTTGAGGCCACGAATCGGCGTGACTTTGCAGCGGTACTCGATGCTTACGATGAGAATGTGATGCTCGTCGTCGACGAGAGCATCGAGCCGGTAGATGCCGGGATCGTCTACGGGCGAGAGGGGGTAATCAACTGGTACGGGGAATGGTTGAGATCCTTCGCCAGGGATTACCGCTTCGACATCGAGGACGCGCGCGGGGTTGGTGACCGGGTGTTCCTGGTTGCACGACATCACGGCCGAGGACTGGCTAGCGGGACCGAAGTCGAACAGTCCGTTGCCTACGCGTATACCGTTCGGGCAGGCAAGATCGTGCGCGTCGAGATGTACGCCAACCCGGCCGCAGCCCTCAAAGCCGTGGGTCTGGAGGAGTAGGCGGTGTCGGCGAACCTGGACCTCGTGCGGTCGATCTTCGATGTATGGGAACGCGGGGACTTCAGCTCGGCCGAGTGGGCCGACCCTGCGATCGAATACGCGCACGCCGACGGACCCGACCCCGGCGCCTGGACCGGGCTGGCCGAGATGGCAGACGCCTTCGGCGACTGGCTGAGCGCCTGGCAGGATTACAGCGTCGAGCGGGAGGAGTGCCGCGAGCTGGCCGACGAGCGTGTGATCGTGCTTTATCGTCGCAGCGGGCGCGGCAAGACCAGCGGACTGGAGCTCGGGGACATGGATACGAATGGCGCGATCCTCTTTCACGTCCACGACGGCAAGGTGACTAGGCTCGTCCATTACCTCGACCGCGACCGTGCGTTCGCCGACCTCGGCCTCACGCCGGAGGGCGACGTTTGAGATTCAGGGACGCCGCGCCTCCGCTGCAGGGGGCGTGACCTCGGCCGGGTCAACAGCTGCTCGCTCGCGCTCCTCGTCCGTTGCAGGAGCCAGCCGCCGGACGTGCCGAGACGCTCGCAATGCTCCCACGAGCAGGCGTGAGCTGTAGCGGCCGTGCGGAAGTGGCGAGAGCCCGAGGCGCCAATCTCGCCCGGTCGCTCAAGTACGGCGTTGTCATGGCCGATACACAAATCAGACAGCTCCCGCCCGTCCCCCGGCGGTGCTTGGGAGTCATCCCCGGAACGAGCCCGCCACCTGTGAGCACCACCGACCAGACGACCGATCGAGCAGTCGAGGAGACCGCTGAGCCCGTCGGCGATCTCGCTTACGAGCCGACGCTCGCTCTCGAACTCGCCCTGAGCGAGGCAGAAGCGCTCCGCACCTGGCTGCTGCAGTCCACGCGGGACGGGACGACCTCCCTCGATGATCCGCTCGTCAGCCGCACTCTGACCAAACTGGGCGTGATGATCGACACCGTCCTAGCCGCCGTGAATGTCCGTCGCGAGTTGCAGCAGGCGGGCCTCGCCGTCGACCATCTCACTGACGAGCAGGTTTGCGAGTTGGGACGCCGTGTAGCCCAGGCTGCTACACCGGGCATCCGCCAGTGAGGAAGGACTCGCGGGCGGCACACCGTTGGTGACGCTGGCCGTGTCCACCAGCGACCTTCGCGACGGTAGGCCCCACCTCGTCTGCTCGTACTTCGGTCACGCCGACGCATTGCGGGCGGCGGGCCTCGCAGAGTAGGACTCAGGTGCCGGTGTCCTGTGTGAGGCCGAGGTCGGCGAGCACGCGACGCGAGTGCTTTCGCACGGATGCGAGCGTCCCGACGGACACCGCCCCGGCTCACGAATTGGACGAAAAGGCAGCAGCAGCTCCGGCAAGCCCCCGGCGCTCTCAAAGCGCCAGCCGGATCTCGATGCGGTGCCTTTCGTGGGTTTGACCCCGCTTCAACCCTCGACCTCGGGACCACGCGAAGGGACGCCGCGCCTTCCGCTGTCGGGAGCGTGACCTCGGCCGAGTCAACCAGCCGCTCGCTCCCGCTCCTCGTCCGAGGCAGGAGCGTGAATAGCCTCCTGCCACGCACTCGCATCCAACGCGATTGCGAGAGTCTCGTAGTTGGATCACACTGATCGCGGCCGAGGTGCAACGGCGTGTGGCCGTGTGCAATTTCCGGGGTTGTGCTTGCGTTTCGGGCGTCGGTGCGGGCAGGGTCGGGTGTGCGCCTGCGGGTGCTGGCGGCTGATGCGGCGGGGCGAGTCTGGCGTGGGGTCAGGGTGCGCGGGCGGGTTGGGGGTGGCGAGCAACGCCATCTCTCTATCGCCTCATCGCGGTGTGAGGATCAGGTGTCATGGGAGGTCGCTCCGGTGGCGCATTTCCTGAGAGAACCGTCAAGCGGCTAGACGAAACGGGGCGCCTGCCGGAGCAAAGGGTTGGTTGCGGGTGAGCATGTGCCAGATCGCCTCGGTGAGCTTGCGTGATAGCTCGATCTGTGCGACCTTCGGACCGCGCTGGCGGCCGAGGCGCTTCTTGGTGCGCTCGTAGCGCTCCTTATAGAGCGGGTGATCGCAGGCGTTCAGGGCGGCCTCGAACAGCGCCCAGCGCAGGTATTTGGGCCCGTGCTTTGAGATCGGCCCGCGTCGGTCTGTTTCGCCGGACTGGATCACCCGCGGGCACAGCCCGGTGTAGCCGCACAGCTTGCTCGGCGAGGAGAAGCGGTTGATGTCGCCGATCTCGCAAGCGATCGAGAACCCCACTAGCCAGCCCACGCCCGGTGCGGTCATGAGCAGCGGCACGTAGGGATGGTTGGCGCCGTCGTGTTTGAGATCGCTCGCGATCGCGTCGATCTGACGGTCGAGCTGATCGATCAGCATGAGGCTGGCCTCGACGTTGTCGCGCCAGGGCTCAGGGACCTGGAGGTGCTCGAGCAGCTTGCGCCCGGCGACACCGAACAGATCGGAGACCGGGCATGGCTTGCCGAACGTGATCAGCGTCGAGTGGACGCGGTTCTTCAGGCTCGAGCGGTGACGCACCAGGTGCAGGCGAAAGCGCGCGAGCTCGCGCTCCCTGCGCACCTGCGGGTCTGGCAGCCAGATCGCCGGCACCAGGTCACGAAACGACAGCTCGGCCAGCACCCGCGCGTCGATCTTGTCGGTCTTGCACGCCAACGGCGCGAGACCCTTCACGCGCTGCGCGTCGGCGACGAGCACGTCCCACCCCTGGGCCTCGAGCGTGTCGTGCACGAAGCGCGCCCCGTTCATCGACTCAACGACCGCACGCACCCGGCCCGCCTGCTTGGCCGCAACACACTCGGTCAGCCGGCACAAGCCGTCCTCGTCGAACGGCGCGGCGAGCTCGTCGACGAGCTCGCCCTGATCAGAGATCAGGCAGACATCCAGGCGCTTGCGACTGAGATCCAACCCAACATGCAGCATGATGTACGGGGCCTCCTTCTTGGCTCGGTTCTTCGGTGAACACGATCGTGCCACCGAAGGGGGCCTCCTTCATCACATTCCTGAGCGGTAGCGTCGAGCGCGTGGGCTGCGGCGACCGCTTCGGCCAAGGAAGCAGTCGTGTCGGCTCGACGGCTTTACCGGCAACGCTGGGGTCAGGCTGAGGTCCAGCAGGTTCGACGCAAGGGCAAAGCAACGGCACCCTTCGCTAAGGACCGCTTCGGGAAAACCCGCACTTGACGTTGTGCTGATGGCGACGTAGGCTGTTTGTCGCGATCCGAGTCGCGCTGCCACGGGCTACGCGGAGGATTGCAACCCAGAAAGCGGAGCTAGTTTCGCGGTCACACGGTGGCCGCCATGATTTGGTCCGTGCAGCCACTCGCCGGAAGGAAGCGAGATGCTAGCCACGAGCGGACCAACAGACGGCGTGCGAGGTCGCAAGGCTGCCTCATGAGCATCCGGACGCCAGTACGCCTGCGCCTTGCGCTGGATCGCGTTCCGGAGATGGCACGAGAATTGACGGGCGCGCGCTATGCCGCCCTGGCGGTCTTGAACGAGGAGCGCGACGGACTTGAGCAGTTCTGGACGGCGGGGGTGGATGAGGACACTCGCTGGGCGATTGGGCACGTGCCGCGCGGACGTGGGGTGCTCGGCGATCTGATTTTGCACCCGCGCCCATTGCGCGTCGCCGACGTCAGCCAGCACCCAAGCTGCTACGGCTTTCCAGCGGGTCATCCGGTGATGCGGAGCTTTCTCGGCGTACCGATCATGATCCTCGGACAGGCGTGGGGCAGCCTGCACGCGGCCGACAAGGCCGACGGTGACTTCACCGAGGCGGATGAGCGGGCAACCGTCGCTCTCGCGCAGGAGGCCGCGAACACGATCGGGTTCCAGCGCCTCGCGTTGGCGCGGGCGTCACGGCGGCGTAGATGGCGCTCTTCGTCTTGATCCCGACCGCGTGGTTGGTGGCCACGACGCTCTGCCTAGCGGTGTGTCGCATGGCCGCGCACGGCGACGAGGCCTTAGCCGCCGCGCCGCGTCGGCGGGGCTCAGCGAAGGAAGACGACCTTCAAGAACTTGGACGGTTGCCCGCCCCCCTCCGGTCAACATCCAGGTCCGCGCCGCGGTGCAAAGCGCACTCTCCCTCCGGCGCGAAGGAAGGGTGCGAGGGCATCTCTCCCGGGTGTCCTCGCACCTCGTCTCACCCAAGGCGACTCGCCCCGCCCCTCACCCTCATGCGGACCGGCTTCGCTAGACGGCGCGAGGCTACTCCGGTTCTACGATCTCGACTGCGCCGAAGCCTGCGAGTGGGCCGTCGACGAAGAAGATCTCCATCGTGATGTCGGGCTCCACGTGTGCTTGGCTGAGGAACGCGAGGACCTTGCGCCCAGTGAGCTCTTCGATCGTCTGCTTGTACCGGCCCGCCATGACCTGTTGGAAGTCCTCGCGCATGGCGATGACGCGGTCTGGCTGGCCGCTGTCCATGATGGTCTGCTCGAGCGCGGTGAAACCGCTGCCGCGCATGACGACGACGATGATGTCATCCAGCGCGTAGGTCTTGGCCTTCATCGGTCCGCGGCCGTAGTGCTCACGCAGAATGCCGACGATGCTCGTGGAGATCGCAGCCAACAGGTGCCCACCCGCAAGGGGGGACGGCTTGCCATCGGCGGTGGAGGCTCCCACCTGTTCCGCTCCAGTATCCGGCAAGGCCTGCGAGACCTTCTCCCGTTTAGTCGGATCGGCTTGCCGGCACGTTCTTTGGGCTGGTTGGACCCCAAGACCGTGCCACTGAAGGGAGCGTAGCGCAGGTCCTGCCCTGCAATCAATCCCGCCCGGGGCCTTTCTCGAACGTCAGCTCGGCTGGAGCGCGAACACCTCGACCGAGGACTCGGCCAGCGTGCTGATGCCGCTCAGGAAGAGGCGGACCTTGCGTCCCGTGAGCCGCTCGACGACCGCGACGAGCTGGGGCTCCATCGCGCGTTGCAGCTCATCGCGTGCGAGCCGCACGAGTTCGGCCTTTCCGGCGGCCACGAGGTTGACCTCGGCCTTCGTGGCACCGTCCTCGAGCAGGCAGACGACGACGTCCTGGTCGATGAACGCACGGGATTTCGGGGCACCTCGGCCGGTGAAGTCGGCCACGAGCTTGCCGATCTCGTTCGCGATCGCTGCGTTTAGCTGCCCGTCTGTCGATCTGGCATCCGCCGTGGTCATGTCAAGACCTCCGTCTCCGCTCTCCGTGGAAGACCGCCGTCCGGGCTGAGAGAGGGAGAAGGACCCCAACGAAGGCGAGATACAGGAACATCAAGCCTAGCGCTCGGCCGGACGCGGGCGGGAACGAGCTCTTCGCGACCGAGCCGGCTCCAGACACGCTTCGAGGTCGTCATCGTCGAGGGCTTGCGCAACGACTGCAACCCCACCGCACCTTCACGCTCGCAATCTCGGCGAAGCAGGGGTGCGTTGGACCCCGCGCCAGACACCTGGGTTGGACGAAAAGCAGCAGCAGCTCCTGCAAGGCCCCCAGCGCCCTCAAAGCGCCACCCGGATCTCGATGCGGTGTCTGGGCGGGTTCGTGCAGAGGTTGGCTCTTGCGGCCCCCTTTCCGTTGAATCTGCGGGGTGTCCGGCGCAACGAACATGTCCCGAACGCAGCTATGGCTCGAGAGCCTGGGCGACTGGACGTGGCCGGGGCGCGCGGCGGCAGCCGACGCGCCGCCGCTTCCACCGTCCTGGGTGCCGGCGTTCCCGCCTCGGCTCGAGCCCGCCGCGGCCGGCTCCGGGCATCCGGGGTCCATCTCGTGGGATCTACGCCCGACGCCGGGACGGCTGCCGCTCGCAGTGCTGCTCAGCGCTCTTGTCGCGGTCTGTTGTGTCCTTGCCCTCAAGGGCTCTCTCACCCTCGAGTGGATCCGCGGCGCCCGGGTTCCGAGCGCGCCGGTGCCTGTCGCCGGATCCAATGCCGGCTCGACCGTCGCCGCGCCGCTGCCGACGCTCGTCTCGGTCAGCCATGACAGCGCCGGCAGCTCGATCGATCGGGCGAGCTACACCTCATCGGCGCTCGCCGGCGAAGGATCGTTCATCGTCTACCTGCCCCCCGGCTACGCAAGCACTACGCGCCACTACCCGGTGCTCTACCTGCTGCATGGCCGGGACGGACACGCAACCGCATTTCTGGAAATAGGCATACAGCAGAGCCTGGACCGCCTCATCGACGCTGGCGCGATTCCTCCGATGATCGCCGTCATGATCCAGGATCGGAGCGGTCTCAACAACTGGCGCAACATCGGATCACGGCACAGCGAGACCTATGTAATCGAAGTCCAGGAACTGATCGACCGGATGCTCCCGACGATCGCCGCGCGCGCGGGACGCGCGATCGCGGGCAGCTCGATGGGCGGCTTCGGTGCCATGCACGTCGCGCTGGCGAATCCGAATCGCTTCGCGGTCGTCGAGAGCTGGTTGGGTTACTTCAACAACCTGGACGGCGAACTGCGCGCAGATCGGCCGATCCTGTCGCGACTCGGTCTGCGCGCGTTCCTCTACGGCGCCGAAGCCGACCCGGTCGCTCTTCCCGAAGAGGACCCCGCATTCGCCGCAGAGCTCCGCTCAGCCGGCGCGCAGGCGCAAAGCGCAGTCTATCCCGGCGGCCACAGCTTGGAAAAAGTCAGAGAACACCTCGACGCCGGACTGCTGTTCGCAGGACGCTCGCTTCGCGAGGCGCAGCGTAGGGCGGCCGTCGAACAGGCTCAGCGCCGCGCTTCCCGCGAAGCCGGCACCTGACGGTCACGCCTTCGTCCGTCGAGGCGACTCACGGTTAGTGTCTTCCGAGATGGCGCCTCTTCCTCGACGCGCATGACGGCCACCATGGCGGCCGCGCGGCAGTGGCTTGATGATCACTGGCTCACGCTCGTGATCGGTCTCTGCGCAGCAGGGCCCGTCATGGCGTCGACGCTGCGCGCGCTGGTCGATGGCTGGCTTCCGGCCGGCGATCAGGCGATCATCGCGACGCGGGCCTACGATGTCTTCACGTCGCGAACGCCGCTTGTGGGCCAGCATTCGGACGCAGGAGCCCTGACACATCTAGCGGTGTACAGCCTTGGCCCGATGCTGTACTGGCTGCTGGCGCTGCCAGTGCGCCTCGGAAGCCCCGGGATGCTGACGCTCACGATGGGTGTCGTCAACATCGCCTCGATCGTCGGTGTGGTGGCACTCGCCCGGCGGCGGGGTGGCCGTGCACTCATGCTCGTGACGGCGATCGCGGTCGTGGTGATGTCCCGCTCGCTGGCCCCGGAGGTCCTCCACGACATCTGGAATCCGTCGGCCGGCCTCTTCCCGTTCACGCTGCTGATCTTCCTGTGCTGGTCATTGGCGTGCGGCGAATATCGCCTGCTTGTTGTCACGGTCCTCGTTGCAAGCTTCGTCGTGCAGTGTCAGCTCGCGTTTCTGGCGCCCTCACTCGGCGTGGTCGCGGTCGGACTGACCGGACTGTGTGTGTCGCTTCGCTCCTTGGGAGGTCGGGTGAGCGGGCCGCGCGCCGGCGCGCCGGGCGCCCGCGAGCGGGTCATCGGCGAGCGGAGCAGCGGCGAGCCGGGCCCCGCCGGCCGCCGAACTGTCTGGCGGTGGGCGCTTGCGGCGCTGATCGTCGCGATCGTCTGCTGGACCCCGCCCGCGATCAATCAGGTCGAGGCGAGCCCGGGCAATCTGAGCGCAATCGTGAGGACCGCCACCGCGAACAAGTCGACGCTGGGTGCCACCGTCGGGTGGCGTGCGACCGTGCTCGCTGTCGGGATTCGCCCGTGGTGGACGACGGATCCGGCCTCCCCATGGGAAAGGAAGAACGAAGTCCGCACCGAGCCCGGCGCCCTTGCAGCCGTGTCCACCCTCCTCGCGCTGGTTGCGCTCTCGCTCATTGCGGCGATCGGCGTTCATCGTCGTCGGGTCGACTTGTGGGCAGGCGCCGTCATCGCTCTCGTTCTCTGTGCCACGCTGGCCCTGGTCGCCGCGGCGACGCCGACGACGCGGCTGCTCGCGGCGACCTTGGGCTACACGATGTGGTGGGGCTCGCCGGCCGGGATGTTCGTGTGGCTGATTCTCGCCTGGGCGCCCGCGGCGATACTTGCGCGACGACCGCTGCTGCACAGCATCGGCCCGACCCTGGTCGCCGGCGCCGGCATCGGCGCAGTGGCCGTCGCCGGTTTCGCCGTCGCCGCGGCCGAGCGACCTGATGAACACCTCCAGGAGTACCGCCCGCTCGGCCTGATGTTCGCGGCCCTCGATCGCAAGGTCCCCAGCGGAAGAACAGCGCTTCTGCTCGGATCGCTCGGCAACGCGACCTTCCGCTTCAAAATGGCAGCTCGCTTCGCTCTGGTGCGACGCGGTACACGTCCTCTCTCTCCGGGCACGGACTCGCGGCTGGGGAGCTGGTATGAGCTCGACCACCATCGCTACGACTGCACGGTCTACGTCAAGGACGGCGACGCGAGTCCCAAGCGCGGGGCGGTGCCGCTCGTCAGCTTCACATACAGCGGGCGCTACCCCGTGAGCGTATGGATGTCGCCCGGCGGGTGCCCCCGAGCGGCGCAGCGGAATCCGGCGGGCCCGTCGTATCCGTGACCCATGCAGTCGGGGTCGCCGCCCGTAGCGCCTCGCCGCACGGGCAGGGAGCTGGCCAGAAGCGCCGCGGTCGATCAGCTGCGTCGGCCGGCTGCCTTAAGATCGATGCCTTGCGTCACCGGCTACTCGCAATCGCAGTGGTGGGGGCGCTCGGCCTGCCGGCCACGCCGGCGCTCGCTGCTACCTGGGTGAGCTACCCGGAGCTGCTCACACAGGTCAGGTCGGGGCCGCTCATCCGAGCGATCATCAACCCGCAGCGGGGAGATGTGGAGATCAAGTTTCGCGATCTCTCGGAGTGGCACGCCTTCTACCCTCTCGGTGCACAGCCCGCGCTGCAGCGACTGCTTCACGCGCGAGGTGTTCGCGTGCTGTTCGTTCCAAGACACCCGACGAGCACGGCGGCGCCCGCGACCGTCCATCATCACCTGCGCTACATCGCCGCGGGGATGATCGGGGCCGTTGCGGTGATCGGCGCGGGCCTGCTTCTGTATCGCCGCCGCCCGCACGGTGGCGGAGCCAGCCGACCCTGAGGTGCACCTCCGCGAGCCGCACGTCGGCGAGCGCGATGCCTACGATTCATGTCTCCGCCGCCCGGCGTCGGCGCCTGATCGCCAGCGCGGAGAGACCCACACCGACCAGGACGGCTGCGCCACCGGCGAGGGTGATCCTCAGCCAATGTGTGCCGGCAGCGGGCCGCACCGCTGCGGCGACGGGCGGGCGAGGACGGTATCCCGCTGCGCCGGCGCCCACCGCGTACTCGACCCGCTCGGTGGCCGCGAGCGTCACCCACGCTGCCACCGCTCGATCGTTCGCGGGGTCGACGGCGATCGTGGCACCTACGTTTGGGCCCGCCGGGGCGATCATCTCGGGCGCTCCGAACGCGATGCGGCCGTGGCGGGCGATGTAGGTGCGGGTGGCCCAGAGCGCGACTCGGCGCGCAGCGAGGCCGCCGCCGCCCAGCCGCGGGGGGCTGCTCCAGAGAGCGATCGCCTCCCCAGCAGGGCCGGGGGCGAGATCGGCAAGCACCGCCTGTGAGCTCGGGTCGGAAAGGCGCGCTGTGGGTCTGGAGGCAGCGAACACGGCAGGGGCTGCACGGATCACGTAGTGCCCGTGTTCGGCCACCGTCCAGGCGAGCATCACGTTCTCGTTGGAGAGGCGCTCGAGTGCGAGCGAGCCGGGGCTGCGGCCAACCTGGAGTGGATCGGTGAAGGCCGCGAGCAGCCGTCGCGCCCTGAAACGCACGCCGGCCCCCGAGAGGCTCAGGTAGACCCGCGTTGTGGCGATCGACCGCCTCGAGACCGCGGTGCTCGACCACGCAATCATGCCGTGGTCGTTGTCGCTGACAACCGCTTGGATCTGCGGGTTGGGATTGCTGGGACCTACGCGCTGGATCGGATCGCTGCGCCCCGATGCACGCAGCATGCGCGCGTAGATCGCGCCGTTCTGCTGCCACGCGAGCAGCACGTCAGAGCGGTAGTCCATCGTTGCGGTCAAGGCGGTCACCCGGCCGCTACCGATCGGGAACGCCCGGACACGCCCGAAGTCGTGCTCGTAGTAACGCTCAACCCGCACATCGATCTGTGGACCGCGCGTCACGGCGGCGCTCGCCACATCCCCGAGGTATGCGTGGGTGAGCGCGGGCGGGAGATCCGATCGGACCATCAGCCTCGGCCAACCGGGCCGAGAGGTCGCGCGTCCCTGCAGCAACGCGATCGCGCCAGCGGTGGAGTCGTGGGCCGCGCTCGCGGCCGTCAGCGCGACCCGCCCGAAGCTCGCACCGACGGCGGCCAACGTGACCGGGGAGGCGCTGTCGAGCGATTGCGTGCTCACAAGCGTCGGTCGATCGGTCGATCCGAGCGCCGCTACCGACAGACCCCAGAGCGCCGAGCGCGAGGACGACGAGACGCACGGGGTAGGGTCCGATGCCCACGCGATCGCTCCGGTTCCGGTTGCCGTGGCGGCGCCCTCGCTCGGGAAGACCACGCGGGGGCCGCTGGCGAGCCGGCATTCGGCCAGCACCGCGGGGGCGGACCAGGCGCGAGATCCGCCGTCGACCGACGAGCCGTGGCCTGCGAGAGCGCGATGGGCACCGCCTGTTGCGCCCGCTGGCGGGGTGGCGGCACGCAGGACGATCCCGAGCGAGATCGCGACCGCGGGCAACGTGGTGAGAATCGCGAACGGGCGCAGCGCGAAGCTCACGAGTCAGAGGGTCGCGGCCGCGGGCTCACGGACGTGCCTGCCACACGAACGGCCTCCGAGCGGGGTTGGGCTTGGTCTGCTCATGGAGCCTTGCTTGATGGTGGCCTGCGCGCGCCAGCGCGTTGCGAGTGATCTTCAAGGCGATGGTAGTCGAGGTGGGAGTCCGGCCTCGCGGAGCCCGGCCTCCGCGGACGCGGGCGCGTCAGTCTCCGAGCGCCTCTACTATCAGCGGGAAGACGTTGCGATGCGCTTCGCGGCCGAGGAAGACGTCGAGGTGGGTGTAGCCGTCGAGCAGCGCGAGGCGGTGGCGCCCGGGCGCGAGCGCGTCGAAGTAGGCGAACGTGCGCTCCTGGGAGGCGGCCAGGAAGCAGGTGTTCTCACGTCCGGCGATGAACGTGAAGCGCGCGTCGGTCTGCGGCTTTACCTCGACGAGGCTCGCGGGCAGGCCGGGGACCCCGCCGGTGGGCACGAGGTGCCCCGCGGCGGCGGACCTGCCCATCTGCTTGAAGAACGAGACGGGGCAGAAGCCCCACTCGCGGGCGCCCCAGGCGTGCGTGTCGTGGTCGAGGTTCGAGTGGTGCCAGAGCACGTCGCGCCCGGCGCCGTAGAAGAAGTTGGCCGACCGGCAGACATCGCTGCCGCAGCCATTTCGCCCCATCGTCGCCATCACCGCGAGGGCTCGGTTGATCGCCGCCGGCGGTCGCGCGGTCCACTGTGGGTCGACGCCGCGCACGAGCAGGGACGCGGCCGGGATCATCGTCCGCAGGCGCAGCTTCGAGACGGGTGTCAGGCTGACGTGCAGCGAGACGGCGTTGCTGACCACATCGGTCACCTGCGGCACCAGCCCGGCGATCGCCGCCATCATGAAGCTGGTCGAGCCCTGGCAGTGCACGACCGCCTTGAGTGTCTCCGAGCCGGTCTCTGCCAGGATCTTCGCCACGGCCGCGGGGTGGTCGTGGACCGCCACCTCGTCGAGCGTCCACATCGATGCAGGCAGGTCGACCGAGCCGCGCCAGTTCTCTGCCCACACGTCGTAGCCGGCCTCGATCAGGGCGCCGGCGAGCGTCTGCTGTGTAGGCGCGCCATAGAACATGTTCGCGCGGACCGAGCAGCCGTGCGCGAGCATCACCGGGCCGCGCCACGGCGCGCGCGGGCCGCGCAGCTGGTGGAGCGTCCCGGAGCGCCCGTCGGCGGTCTGGAAGCCGATGATCCGCCGCTGCATGGTCCTCCGCCCCGGCAGCTCGTGCCACTCGCCGGGCCGATGGCCCTGCCAGCGGGGATCGAAACCGCTCGGGCTCGGCCAGTCCGCGTCGTTGACGATCTGCGAGCGATGGCCGAAGACCTCGAGCATCCGAGCGACGAAGAAGCGGTCGAACTCGGCGACCGACTCGATGCCGCGCGGCCCGGCAGTGCCGCGCATCGACGCGAGCATCCGCGCGAAGCCGCGCCGGTCGATGTGCAGGATTCCGGTCGCGACCGTCGCATCGTCACCCTCCGGCTCGTCCTCGTGGTGGCCGCTGAGGAGACGTACCAGCAGCCGCGAGGTGTTGCCCCAGCCGTCGAGGTTGGGACCGTGCTCGACATCCTTGAAGCCGCTGAGCGTCAATGCCCGGCCGTCGCCGTCGCGCAGGAACAGGCGGTAGAGCATCCGCCGGTGTCGCGGTGATCCGTCGGTGACAAACAGGTTGAACCAGCCGCGCTCGGCGCGCAGCTCGCCGCCAAGCTCGTCGCACCGGACGAAGCCCTCGGCGCGCGCGCGATGCTCGGGATCAGAGATGAAGCGGTCGACGTCATCGATCGCGATCGTCAGCTGCTGGGTGCACGTCGTTCCGCGTTGACGGCCGGCGACGAGCGCCTGGTTGTAGCTGGTCTCGTCGAAGGAGACCCAGCCCGACATCCGCTCGCTGAACGTGAGGGAGTTCATCCCCGCGGGCCCTCGATCAGGGCGTCTGCGAAGCGATCGGCGAGCGCGGCGATGGTGAAGCTCGGGTTGGGTCCGATCGGGCCGGGCATCACCGATCCATCGGCCACCCACAGGCCGGGATGTCCGTGTACGCGTCCCCACGGGTCGACCACGCCCCGGCGGGGATCGACGGCCATCGCACAGCCGCCGACGGGGTGCACGGTGACCGCGCGGCCGCGCCGATCGAGCGGGTCCGCGACGAGCTCGCCGCCGAGCGCAGCGGCGAGAGCTCCCATCGAGTCGTGCACGCCCTCGAAGTACTGCCGCGACGGCTCCACGCTCCAGTCGAGCTCCAGCCGGTCGGCCTCGAGTCGCAGTCGCCCATTGGGAACGTCGCGGCCCATCGCGAGCAGCGGCATCATCGCTGCCGAGGTGTGTGCATCGCCGAACAGCTCCGCCGCCACTTCGGTCTCGTGCGTGTCGCGCCGCCCCCGCAGGCGGTCGGCCAGGCGGCGCGCGATCCCGTGGCGCGCGCGCCACACGTCCGCTGGGATTTCCAGCTCGTGCCAAAGCCACTCGGCAAACGCGGGCGCTCCGGCGTCCTGGAGGAAGTAGCCGCGGCCGCTCGGAGAGAGTTGCTCATCGACATGGATCGAGGCCGTGATCACCGGTCCGCGGCTGGGCTCGAGGTAGCGCCAATCCGACGTGCCGTCCTCGCCGGCCACGCGGCAGTTGCGCACGAGCGCCAGACAGTCGCCATTTGCCGAGAAACGCGTGCCGAGCGCCGGGCTGAGCCGCGGCAGCGAGGCGCGGTTTTCGAGCAGCAGCCGCGGGCTGCCGATCGCGCCCGCCGCGAGCACGAGATGCTCGGCGCTGACCGTCCGCTGCGCCTCCTCGCTGTGATCGAGCAGGTGCGCCGGGTGACCGTCGCGCGCGGTGCGGTGCTGGCGGTAGCCGACGAGGTATGCCCCCCGGCTCCCGCTCTCCGAGGCAGGCGCGATCGTGCGCACCTCACAACACGTCCGGAGCTGGGCTCCCAGCCGCCAGGCCTCGCTGAGGCACGTCAGGTCGAGCGTGCTCTTCGATCCGTAATTGCAGCCGAGGTCGCACTCGCCGCACAGCCTGCAGGTGCTGCGCGGCGTGCCGTGCAGATTGGACTCGCCGCTCGGCATCGGCCGGCCCGGCGCCGGGCGCTCGCCGGCGGCGGCGAACGCGACCGCCAGCGGCGGCAGCTCGCAGGGCAGGCCCATGCTCGTGGCCGCCTCGAGCATCGCCCTGGTCTTCGGCGTCGTCGAGTATGGCTCGCCCTCCTCGAGCGGGAACCGCCGTGGCTCCTGGACCTGCTCGAAGCGATCGTAGTGAGGCTCGAGATCGGCGCGGGTGACCGGCCACTCTTCGTAGCCGTCGCAGGCGAGGTCTTCGCGGACGAAGGTCCGCTCGTCCTTTCGCAGCATGACGTTCGCGTAGATCAGCGACCCGCCGCCGAGCCCGCTCGCTTGCACGACATCGAGCGAGTCAAACGCCCACAGATCGAACAGCCCGAAGCGCTCGCGCTCCGGTGCCCAGAAGTTCCTGCGCATGTCGTACGGCGTACGCGCAAACGATCCCGGCGGGTAGGGCTGTCCGCGCTCGAGAACGAGCACCGACCGACCCGCCTGGGCTAGACGCAGCGCGACAACGGACCCGCCGAAGCCCGTTCCGACGACGATCACATCGAAGTGCTCCTCGACGGCCATGGGCATGCCGACTGTAGTCCTTCGATGAGGGCCGCGCAAGCCTCTGTGCCCGATCGCACATCCGCCGCTCCCGGGGCAGTGCTCGAGGGAGATGACGGTTAGTGTTCACCCATCGTGCAGCGGGATCGCGCTCAGCCGGTGACGATCATCTCACCCGTCCACCGCTGGTGGGCGCCGTGGCTGCGAGGCACCTGGCCGCTCGCCGATCGCCTTTCACTTGTCAAGCGCCCGCTGGTGAGACTGTCCTTCATCCACTTCGCGCACTGGTCGCTGTTCGAGCGGATGCCGCCGGGAGCGAGCGGCCCCGGGGTGCGGCGCCTGCCCCATCCCTACCTTCTCTTTCAGAGCAACTTCAACGACGACCTCGACGCCTACATCGACGCCTTCTCGCTCGTCGTCCCGTGGCGCATGCGCGCGATGTGGCAGGGCGTGTTCCGCTTCCCGGGCCCGCGTCCGGTCGACCGCTTCCTGCGCTTCATCAGCGAGCGCACCACGCCGGCGCAGTACTACTACTGCGCCTACCCCGAGGCCTCCTCGACGATGATCGCAGCGGCGTTGCGCCTGGCAGAGCACCACCGTCGCTTTGCCGCCGCGGCGGCCACGCTCGGGGATTCGGCGTTCGCGGCCCGTTACGCCGACTTTCTGACACGGACCCAGACGCTGCTGTGACTCCGCCGCCAGCCCCGCCATCGGCGCTCGTCGTGATGGCCCCGCTGCGCCCGCACGCGGAGGAGGAGGTGCGCGCGGCGCTCGCAACGCTGCCGGTCGGTCCCGAGAGCCCGTTTGGGCGGGTCGCCTCGACGCACTTCGCCCGCCTGCTGCTCGTCGGGGCGCTGCTCGGCGGAGACGGCGAGCCGGCCGAGCCCGCGCAGTCGTACCTGCTGTTCACGGCCGACTTCGACGGCTCGCTGGAGGACTGGTGCTCCGCGGTGGCAGAGGGAATCGGCGCCGAAGTCGAGAGCGTCTTCAAGCACTGCGACGGGTACCTCGGACGCGAGCAGGGCGCGTTTCTCGACTTCATCAACGCGTACCGAATCGATGTCGGCTTCTCGGTCCACTCATACCGGGCGACCGTCGCGACGATTCGCGAGAGTCTCGAGCTCCGCCGCGCGCTGCGCGAGTTCGCGGTCGCCTCGCAGGGCCTCGCTCCGGGCGAGCTGCGCAGCGCCTGGAGGGAGCGCTTCGGAGGATGAGCATGCTCGACGGTCTGCAGGGCAACGTGCTCGAGGGTTACGACGCGCCGCACGCGCTCTTCATGTGCGCGAGCGTGACCGACGGGGCCGCCGCGCGCGAGTGGCTGGCAACGCGCCTGGATCGCATCACCACCCGCCGCGGCTGGAATGCGAGCCCGCGCGGCGTGACGTTCAACCTCGCCTTCGGTCACTCGGGCCTGCTCGCCCTCGGCGTGCCCGCCGGGCGCGTGGCCCACCTCGAAGCCTTCCGGGAGGGCATGGCCGCCCGCGCGCAGCAGCTCGGCGATATCGGGGCGAGCGCGCCCGAGCGGTGGGAGGCGGGCTTCCGGGACGGCGACGTGCTGATCGTCCTCAGCGGCCAGGACAACGATGCGCTCGGTCGAGCCTGCTCGGAGCTGCGCGACTCGCTCGCCGGCGGCGGCCTCGAGATCGTCCACGAGCAGGACGCACACTCGCTGCCGGAAGAACGCGACCATTTCGGCTTCCAGGATGGCTTCTCCCAGCCCGCGATCGCCGGCGCCGCGACCGGCCCGCGGGTGGGCGAGGGGACGCTCACGCGCTGGCGACGCTGGCGGCGCCTCGCGCTCGGCGACTTCGTCCTCGGCCACCTCGACGAGGGCGGAGGCCAGCCGCCCGCCCCGTTCGGGCCGCTCGGCGACGACGCCACGTTCATGGTCGTGCGCAAGCTCGCGCAGGACGTCGCCGCGTTTCGCCGCTACACCGCCGTTGAAGCAGCGCGGCTCGGCCGCGAGCCCGCCTGGCTCGCCGCGAAGCTGATCGGCCGCTGGCAGAACGGCTCCGCGCTCGCCCGCTACCCCGACGCGCCGGGGCCGCCCGCCGCCGAGGATCCGCGGGCGAGCCACTTCCACTACAGCAAGGATCCGCAGGGGCTCGCCTGCCCGCTCGGGGCGCACGTCAGACGCGCCAACCCGCGCGACGGGCTCGGCTGGCAGGGGCGGCTGACCCAGCGCCACCGCATCATCCGCCGCGGCATGAGATACGGCCGCGCGCTTGCCGCCGAGAGCACGGTCGACGACGGCGAGCCGCGCGGCCTGATGTTCGTGGCCTTCCAGTCGGCGATCGAGCGCCAGTTCGAGTTCATCCAGGGTCAGTGGCTCGGTGACGGCAACGCGCTGCGGCTGGGCGGCGATCGTGATCCGATCGCCGCGCCCGAGGGGCCTCCCGGTGAGATGGTGATCCAGGGGCGCCCCCCGGCCTTCATCACGGGCCTGCCCCGGTTTGTCGCCACCGTCGGCGGCGGCTACTTTCTGCTGCCGGGCATGGCCGGGCTCAGGGCGCTCGCCGCCGGAGCCTGCTGAGCGCCGACGCGGAGGCGAACCTCGCGGTCGGGCACGACCAGCGCCCCCGCCTTCAGCCGCAGGCGCTCCGGGCGCGGATCCACGAGCTCGAGCTCGCGACCCTGCAGGATCTCGCGCAGGAGCGCGCCGATCTGTAGGCGCGCGAAGCCTGCGCCGATGCACGAGCGGATGCCGCCGCCGAACGGCACCCAACTCGCCCGCGGCGTCCCCTCTTCGAAATAGCGGGCGGGCCTGTAGAGGGTGGGGTCGCTGTAGAGCGCCGGAGAGCGATAGACCAGCAGCAACGGCACCGCCAGGCCGACCCCGCGCGGGATCGTGAAGCGTCCGAGGCGGTAGTCCACGACGGCGCCGCGGCCGAGCCCGAACAGCGGCGTGCGCAGTCGCAGAGCCTCGTCGATCGCCGCGCCGAGGTAGCTCTCGCCGCCGCTGTTGAGCTCCTCGCGCACGCGGGCGAGGTCGACCGGGTGGCGCAGCAGCAGCTCGAGCGCCCACGCCAGTCCGCCGGCGGTCGTCTGGTTGCCGGCGATGATCAGGGTCATCATCTCATCGCGCACCTCGGCGTCGGTCAGGGTGCGCCCGTTCGGGTAGCGTGCCTGCAAGGCCAGCGACAGGATGTCGCGACCCAGCTCGAGCAGCGGATCCGCGCGCCGTGCGGCTATCTCGGCGTAGAGCAGCTCGTCGACCTCGGCCTTGCGGCGCAGGAAGCGCCCCCATGGGCTGATCGGTCCCAGATCGATGCGCAGGCGCGGCATCAGCATCGCCAGGCTGCCGCTGAGCTCGACGATCTCAGACAGGCCGGCCGCGAGGCGCTCGCGTCGTGGTCCGCCGCGGATGCCGAAGCCGACCCGCAGCATGATGTCCATCGTCAGGCGCCGGATCCAGCTCCACAGGGGAACGACCTCGCCGAAGCGCCATGAGGCCAGGGCGGCGCGAGCGGCCTCGGCGATCTCCACGCGATCGTGGGCGAGGTGGCTGCGGTCGAACTCCGGCGCCAGCAGCGCTCGGCGGGCGGCGTGCTCGTCCCCGGCGAGCAGCAGGGTGGAGCCGTCGCCGACGAGCGGCCGCAGGATCGCGTTCGCGCTGGCCGCCTCCAGCTCGGCGGCCGGCGCCTGCAGGATCTGCTCCACCAGGGCCGGGTCGCAGACCCAGACGGTCGGGTGAAGCGCGGTGCCGAACGGCAGCGTGAACACGTCTCCGTAGCGGTCCTGGCAGCGCTGGAAGAAGCCCAGCGGGTCGCGCTGCATCGAGATCGCCTGCAGTGCGCCGAGCCGCCCGGGTCCGGGGGGCAGGCTCATCCGTGCTGGGGCTCCAGGTGGTGCGGCGCCTCGGCTGCCAGCAGCGCCTGAGCGGGGTCGGTGTAGTGGATGCCGACGGCGGCGCGTCCATCCCGGATCTCCCACACGACCCAGAAGCCGGCCGACATGGGGATCCCGTTGACGCGGCTGCGCCCTTTGAGTGTCACTTCCATCAGCACGCGCTCGCCGAACTCGTCGACGTGGCCGATCCTCAGCTCCCAGGGATCCCACCCGTCATCCATGTCGGCGATCCACTGCCGGATTCCCTCGGGACCGTGGTAGGAGCCCGTCAGGGTGTGCAACTCGACGTCGTCGCTCAAGCACGCCATCAGGCGCGCATCATCACGCGCCGCAAGTGCCGCGTAGCCGCTGCGAAGCGTCTGGCTGGCAGTGTTCATCGGTGCCCCTGCTGGAGTGTAGCCCCGGAGCGGTGCGGGGATCATCGTGACTCGGCACGCCACCGAGCCTTGTGAAGGGTTCACAGATATGAGAGTCGCGATTTGACAACCCCGAGCCCTCGGCACGCTGGGGTCGCCCGCTCGCTCCCATCGGGAGGTGCACGGCCTCGCAGTGGCCCGCGGGGCCGCTACTCGTACTGCAGTGCCCGCAGGATGTTGAGGCGCGCGGCGCGCCGGGCGGGGAATATCGCAGCAAGGATGCCGGCGATGATCGCGACGATCACGAAGATGACGAGCGTGCCGACGGGGATCGCGAAAGAGGGGTATTCGATCGCCTGCCCGACCATCAGCGCCAGCACGATCCCCAGGGGAATCCCGAGCGCGGCCCCGATCAGGGCCGTGATGATGCTCTCGTGGCGGATCATGCGGCGGAGCTGCCGGCGTGTCATCCCGACGGCACGGAGCATTCCGAGCTCGCGCGTACGTTCGAAGACCGTCAGCACGAGCGTGTTGACGATGCCGAAGAGGCTGATGACGATCGACAGCGACAGCAGCACGTAGAGGAGGTTCAGCAGGGTGTCGATTCCTTTCTCCTGGTTGCTCTTGAACTGGCTCTCGGTCTGGATCTTCGCGTCCGGGAAGCCCGCCAGCGCGCGTTCCAGGCGAAGCGTGTTCGCGGCCGTTACGCCGCCGGCGACGTTCAGGAACGCGTAGACGTTCTCCGGGTTCTGATATTCGGCGTCGAAGCGGTTGGTCGAGATTGTCACTTCGCCGTATGGCGAGCCGCCCTTCGGAGGCGCGAAGATGCCGCGCACGTAGAGGTGCATCGACCGCGCTGAGGGTGTCTCGACCACGAGCGGCGAGCCCACGTGCAGGTGATGAGCTTCCGCGTAGTCCTTGGAGACGAACGCGCCGTTCTTGCTGCAGCTCGCCCGGGACCGCGGGGGAGCCCGCCTGCCACTTGACGTCGACGACCCGGCTGATCTCGGGCGAGACGCCCGTCACGGTCACTTCCTTGCCAAACGCTCGGCCCGTGCCCGCACGCACGCCGGACACGATGCCCACGCCGGGGACTGCGCGTAGCGCTTCCGCGGGGGCGACCGGGATCGGCGAGAAGCCGTTGGTCGCTGTGAGCGCGTAGTCGGCGTGGAAGAGCTGGTTGACCGAGCTCTCGAACGTCGACTTCAGGCCGGTCGCCAGCACCGAGACGAGCGTCACGAGCGCGAGGCCGATCATCAGCGCCGACGCGGTCGAGGCGGTCCGCGCGGGGTTGCGCATCGCGTTCCCGCGCGCGAGCTTGCCCGCGGTGCCCCCGATCCTCGTCGCCGGCCAGCCGAGGGTGGAGGCGAGCGGCGGCACGAGCACCTTCGCGAGCATCGCCACGCCGACGAACACGGCTGCCGCGCCGACGCCGATCGCGAGCAGCCGCTGCGTGGTCGAGAGCCCGCCGAGGAACAGCCCGACCAGCATCAGCGCGACCGCCACGGCGATCGTGGCCAAGGCGGGGGCGGGGCCGAAGCGGGCGAAGCGCGAGGGCGGCAGCAGCGCGCCCTCGCGCACCGCGGCGATCGGCGGCACGTGCGTGGCGCGCAGAGCCGGCCGCAGCGCGGCGAGCACCGTGATCGCCACGCCCACCGCGAGCGACACGATGATCGTGCGCGTGGCGAAGACCGTCGCGGCCTGGGGCAGGTCGATGCCGAAGGAGACGAACACCGAGTTCAGGCCCTTCGCGAGCCCGAGGCCGAGGAACAGGCCGGCCACCGATGCGAGCAGGCCGATCACGAACGCCTCGAGCAGCACCGAGCGCAGAACCTGGCGGCGGGTGGCTCCGAGCGTGCGCAGGGTCGCGAGCTCGCGTGTGCGCTGTGCGATCGTGATCGAGAGCGTGTTTGCGATCACGAAGCTGCCGACGAACAGCGCGATGCCCGCGAACGCGAGCAGGAAGTCCTGGATGATGGTGAGGAAGCCGTTGGTGTCGTTGGTCGCATGTTTCGCCTGCGCTTCACCGGTACGCACCTGCGCGTTCGCCGGCAGCAGAGGCTTGATCTCGTGCACGAGCTGGGCCGCGCTGTAGCCGTGCTGGGCGGCGACCGAGATCGAGTCGAGCTCGCCCCGCTTGTTGAAGATCGCCTGCGCGACGGGGAAGTCGAAGATCGCCATCGTGGCGCCGCCGAGCGAGGAGACGCCCGCCGATCTTCGCGATGCCGGCGATGCGCGTAGCGCTGCTCGGCCGCGTGGGCGATCACGCCGATCGTCTGGCCCACCCTGTAGTGCTGCCTTTCGGCGGTGTTGGCGTCGATCGCCACCTCGCCGGCCCCCGAAGGCCAGGTGCCGGAGACGAGCTCGAGCGGGTTGAAGCGCTGATTGCCGGTCGGGTGGACGCTGAACGCGAGGCTGGGCGCGCCGCCGCCCGAGATCACCTTGCCGTCGCGCCCAATCAGCTGCGCCGAGTCAGAGACCCCGCCCTGCGCTTCTTCGACGCCGGGGAGCTTGCGTACCGTGGCGAGCAGCGATTCGGGGAACGATGGGCGCCGGCGCGGCGCCGTTGTGTTCGTTTTCGCTGATCGCGCTCTTGCCGGAGATGACGACGTCGGTGTGCTTGTAGACCTGCGTGAACACGGTCCCGAACGCAGACTTGATCGTGTCGGTGAGGATGTAGGTGCCGCTGATCATCGCCACGCCGAGGACGATCGCCATCGCGGTCAGCGCTGCGCGGAGCTTGCGCCCGGCGAGACCTTTGAGTGCGACTCGGATCATGCCGAGAGCTCTCCCATCACTCCGAGCACCTCCGACGCGGTCGCCGCGGTGAGCTCCTTAACGATCGAGCCGTCGGCGATGAAGAGGATGCGGTCGGCGATCGAGGCGGCACGGGGATCGTGGGTCACCATCACCGTAGTCTGGCGATACGCGTCGACCGAGCCGCGCATCAGCTCGAGGATCTCGCCCCCCGGTCTTCGAGTCGAGGTTGCCGGTCGGCTCGTCGGCGAGCAGGATCGTGGGCCGCGTGATGAGCGCACGAGCGATCGCCACTCGCTGCTGCTCGCCTCCGGAGAGCTCCGACGGCCGGTGGCTGCCGCGCGCCTGCAGGCCGACTTTCGAGATGACCTCGGCGACCCAGGCCTTGTCCGGACTCTCGCCGGCGATCGAGAGCGGCAGCACGATGTTCTCCTCGGCGTCGAGCATCGGCAGCAGGTTGAAGAACTGGAAGATGAAGCCGATGTGCTTGCGGCGCAACCGCGTCAGCGCTGCGTCGTTGAGCGCGCCGAGCTCGGTGCCGGCGATCGTGACGGTGCCCGACGTCGGCGTATCGAGTCCGGCAAGCAGGTGCATCAACGTGGACTTGCCCGAGCCGGAGGGCCCCATCACGGCGACGAGCTCGCTCGCAACCACGTCGAGATCAACGCCGCGCAGCGCATCGACCGCGGTGCCGCCTTCGCCGTAGCGGCGCGTCAGCGCGCGCGCCGCTACGGGGACGCTGGGGAGCGTGGTCGCGGCGGTGTCCCCGACCGTGGACATGTGCCCTTCAAGCTACCCGTTGGCGCTCGAGGCCGTCGATGCGCCGTTCGAGTTCACCCGGCCGGCGGCACCTCGCCGTCGGCGAGATCCGCGGCCACCTCGAGCAGTGCCTGGACGAGCGGGTTGTGCGTGTCCGAGCGCCACACGAGCGAGCGCACGGCCGGTTTGGCGTCGCTCAGCGGGATCGCCACGAGGTCGCCGGAAACCAGGGGGGCGAACCGCGCATCGGAGAGGGGCACGGTTGTGACCGCCCGGCCGGTGGTCATCGTCGCGAGCATCTGCATCGTCGTCGTGGCGTCGTCGACGGTCATCGCCAGCGGCGGCCCGCCGCGGTGGTCATCGAGGTTGTGAAAGGCGGTCCACGCCGGCTGGACCGCGGGGTGGTAGCCGACGAACGTGTCGTCCAGCACCTCCGCGGCGGTGAGCTCCGTTCGCCCGGCCAGCGGATGGTCCTTGCGGGCGATGACCGCGCGGGGCTCGACTCGCAGCGCCTGTGCCTCGATCCCCGGTTCAACCCTGGGAGTGTGGCAGAGCGCCACATCGACCTGCTCGAGCCACGAGGCGGTTGCACCGCACGGGAAGGGAAGGTCTCGAAACGCGACCTCGGCCTCGGGGTGGGCCTCGGCGAACGCCTCGAACAGCTCCGGAACGTTCAGCTTCGGCGGGGGCCCGATGAAGCCCACCTCGATGGTGCCCTTGGCGGCGCGCGAGAGCGATCGAGCCGTCAGGACGGCCTCCTGCTCGTCGCTCACAGCCGCGCGCGCCTTCTGAAAGAACGCCTCGCCGTCGCTTGTGAGCGTCACGCCGCGCGGGTGACGCTCGAGAAGCCTCAGGTCCAGTTCGGACTCGAGCTGGGCGATCGCCTGCGAGAGCGCCGGCTGTGCGATATGGAGCTTCGCGGCCGCGCGGGTGATCTGGCCCTCTTCGGCGACCGTCACGAAGTAACACAGGTGTCCTCGCTTAAACGGCACGCCCGCCTCGCTTCGCGCTCGGGATGGGAGGGGGCATTTCGTGACGGACCACCATATCTTGGCCCGCGCTCAGAGCGCGGCGGCGAGGCGGGAGAAACGTGCGATAAGCAAATCGTATACGAGAGCGCGCAACGGCTCTTGGACTTACACGTCTCGATGACTCAAACTGCAGGAACGTGCCTAGCTTTGATGCCCTCGAGCCCGTGCCTTCGCGGTTTCGGGGGCAGGTTCCGATTTGCTGCTCATCCTGATCTCAGCCCTCTGGACATTCGCCGTGACCCTCACGTTGGGGGCGTGCCGCGCGGCGGCGTACGGCGATGAGATGGCCGCCGGGCTGCCGCTCGGGGCGGCGAGCACGCTGCGTCCGCTGCAGGGCCTGCCGGGGGCGGGGAACTTCTCTTAGCGCTCTCGCACTTGGCGCGGGGACGCTCCTCCCTCGGCGTCCCCGCGCCTCCGCGCCCGGCTCGGCCCAATGCCCGCCCGGCGCTCGTGTGCGGCGGGTGACGCTCCGCCTTCGCGGGCGCTTCGGCCTCCAGTTTCGCTGCGCGGTCGAGGGCTAGACGGCGACCGCCGTGGCGGTCTCGCGCGGCGTCGCAGGGTAGCCGCGATGGAAGCGCCGGGCACGGCGCATCAGCGGGCGCTCGACCAGATGGTAGGAGAGGTGTGAGGCAAGCAGGGTGAGGAACACGGCGCTCGCCACGTACTGCCAGCCGCTCAGGAGTTTCACCGCGAGCCAGGCGAGGATCGGATAGTGCCAGAGGTAGATCCCGTAGGAGCGGTCGCCGAGCCACTTGCCGATGCGGGTGGCCTGGTTGTGCTCGCCGTTGACCGCAGGCAGGACGATGAGCGTCGCGAGCAATCCCAGCCCGAGGTAGGCGCCCAGGGTTCCCTGGTTGGCGACCGTGGTGGGCAGGATCGCGCTGAGCAGGAGATAGCCCGCGGCTGCGAACCCCCATGGAGCGATGGCGCCGACGTTGCCCAGGCGTAGTCGCGCCCGCGGATGCCCGAGTGAGCGGGCGAGCGCCATGCCGATCGCAAACCATCCCATGTAGCCGAGGATCGTGCCGCCCGCGATACCTTGCGGGCTGAGGCGACGCACGGCAATCGAAGCCAGAGCGAGCGCGAGCAGGAACCATGGCTCGAGCCGCTCGCGTCGCTCGCGCAGCAGCCGCTCCAGGGCCAGGGCGAAGAGGGGAGCGGCCACGTAGAAGCAGAGCTCGACATCGAGCGACCACGCCACCGACAGCCCCCGGTAGTAGGACCCCTGCGAGTAGATCTGCGCGAAGCCCGTGAACAGGCCGCCGTGAGCCCAGGTCAGGGACGGAACCTGCTGCGGGAGCAGGACGGCAAAGACCGCGAGCGCGACCCAGTAGGCCGGAACGATCCGCACGAGGCGTCGCACCGTGTACTCCCAGAGATCCTGCTTCCGGCCGCCGCGGCCCGCTACGACGAACGGCCTGTAGATCACGAGTCCGGAGATAACGAAGAAGATCGCGACGCCCAGCCGTCCGAGGTAGAACAGCTGCGCGCTCGTCTTGGGACCGTCGTTGACGCTCCACAGCAGGCCCGCATGGCAGACGAAGACGAGCGTCGCCGCGACGGCGCGCAGGTCGTCGACCCGGCCAAAGCGCGACACATTCGACCCCATATGCGGTTTTATCGACGGGTATTCGCCGTCACTAAAGGCGCCCGCCGCCCGATTTCCGGCGCACGCCGATGGGGGAGTGGCGCCTCGGATGCCTTTCAGCTGCGGCTCAGAAAGTCGAGTACGGCGCCGATGAACGCGGGATGGTCGAGGGCGCGATCCGGTTTGGAGAAGTGGCTTCCGGGAACGCTCAGCGCCCGTGCCGTGGGGATCGCAGCCGCGAGCTCCGCTCCCGAGCCGGCCACCTCGTCGTGCTCGCCCGTCAGCACGATCGCCGGGACGGCGATCTTCGCGAGCTCCTCCTCCTCGCCGACCCGGGGCGCGCGGAACAGCGCCGCCATCGCCGTGCGATCGACGCCAGTGGCGTCGGCGTGCTCGCGCCAGGCCCGCACCTCCCGATCGCCGATCGAATCGGGGTCGTGCGCTTCCAGAGCGTCTGCGATCGCGGCGGTGAGCGCGAGACTGCGTTTGAACGTGACCGGACCGGCGCCGCCGAGCACGAGCGAGCGCGGCCGTGCGTCACGCAGCACGAGCCTGCTGCCCGTGTAGGCACCCATCGAGTACCCCACGACGTCCACCGCGTTCAGCTCGAGATGATCGAGCAGCGCCTGGCAGTCGCGCGCCATCGCGTCTTCCCCATAGGCGGCCGTGTCGTGGGGCTTCTGCGACCGGCCGTGGCCGCGGGCATCGAGGAGCAGCACGCGGTGCCCGGCCGCGCAGAGCGCCTCCACGATGCCGGGGCGCACCCAGGTGAACTGGGAGTCACCCATGATCCCGTGCAGCATCAGCACCGGCTCGCCCACGCCGTGGTCCTCATAGTGCAGGCGCAAGCCGTCGAACGAGCAGAGGCTGTCCTCGCGACGAGGGGTTGACGCTGTCACGGACACGATCTCGAGCCGATTCTCGCGCATCGGCCCCGTGTCCGGCCGCGTGGCGCCGTGCACGCGTCACCGGCCGCGGAGTCGAGCTAATCTCGGTTGCGATGAGCGCCTATGAACGCGTTCCCTTCGAGGCCGAGCCGGCTGCTGTCGTGGCCGCGCTGCGCGAGGCGATCAAGGCTCGCGGCATCACCGAGTACGCCGTCGTCGATCACGGGCACGACATGGCGCAGGCCGGAGTCGCGGGCGTCGTCGCCTGGACGCTCATCTTCGGCAGCCCCGCGGGCGGCGCCAAGCTGCTCGCCCGCGAGCTCGCTGCGGCCGTCGACATACCGCTGCGGCTGGCGGTGATCGCAGGAGCGGACGGCGGCAGCGAGATCGTCCTCCGTGACATGCGCTCCCTGCTCGGCGATGAGCTGGGCGACATCGCCGATGGCTTCACGGCCGTGCTGCGTGCGATCGCGAGCGACGTGCGGGAACAGCTGACCTCGAGCTGATCGACCCACTCGACCTGCCGGACGAACCGCAGCATCTTCGGGCGCAAGCCGATCGGCGCCGAGCAGGCGATCCAGCATCCCATCGCCCATCTGCATGCTCAAGCGCTCGCGCTCAACTTCGTCGCCCAACACGTTGCTCGGGCTGCCCAGCCAGCGCTGAGCGCTGCCCAACCAGCGCTGAGCGCCCGTCGCTCGCTCCGCGCGGCCCTCAGGGTATGGCGAGATCGCCGCGTTCGGCGGTCGCCAGCTGGGCCTGCATCGCCTCGGCCAAGGCGAGCGCGGCCGACAGCGGCCTGACCATCACGGCGAACTCGTCGATCAGCCCGTCCGCGTTGGTGTGCAGAAAGTCGCATCCCTCGATCTCCCGGTCGCCGACCCGCGCCTGGAAGACCAGCGCGTGGTCGGGCGCGTCGGGCGCACCGATCTCGCGAACGTAGCGAAAGTCCTCGAACACGCGCGCGACCGCCAGCAGCAGCAGCGCGGCCGCGTCACGGCCCTCGTAGGGCTTGAACACGATCGGGCTGCGGAACACCACGTCCTCGGCCAGCAACGCGACTGCGCTCTCGAAGTCCTGAGCTTCGACTGCGGCACGAAACGGCACCATCGAGTTTGACCTCCGGTCGAGAACCAGCCGGAGTCTATCGCTGCTCCTGATGTGGCGGTCGACGCGGCCAGCGGCGGCCGCTGGGGAGCTCGATCCTGCGGGGCTCCTCAGGCTGCGTCCTGGTGCTCGGGGTGCCCTGGCGCGATCAGCCGCTCGTCGAATGTGCAGCCGCTCTCGAGCGCGCGCCGCACCGGGCAGGTCTCGGCGACGCGCTGAAGGCGCTCGATCTGCTCGGCGGACAAACCCCCGGGAAGTCGCAGGCGGACCTCGAAGCGGCGCGGAACGGCGTCGGGGTCGTAGTCGACGTCGACCGCTACCTTGCCAAGTTGCCAGCCGCGCTTGGACGCGTACATCGCGATCATCGTCGCGGTACAGGCGGCGACTGCTGCCGGCAGCAGCTCGTGCGGCGCCGGCCCCTCGTCGCGCCCACCGAGCGAGAGCGGCTCGTCGGTGAGCATCACGTGGCGGCCGTTGACGTCGACCTCGTGGGTGAGGGTGTTGCCGACGCGACGGGCTGTGGCGGCCATGCTCATCGCAGCACCAATACCTTGCGTGGCATACCCTCGAGCATCTCTTCTCTCCTTCTGTCGGTCGTGCCTCGATCGTGCCCGACGCGGTGGGCGCGTTCATCCGCGGCAACTACCCGACGCGGTCCGTAGAGACTAGGCATACAGCTACAGTAGCAAACAACAGTGCAGTTGTTCTCGGCTCGTGAGCACGGACGATTGCCGTGAGGCCCCGCGGCGCCGGGCCGACGGGCGCATCAGGGATATCCCGTAGCAACGACACGGCTTGCCCACCTTGGCACGACAGGCGCAAACGGCGAGGATCGCTGGTGCGATGGGGCAGAGGATCGTAATTCTCGGCGGCGGCACCGGAGGCACGCTTGTCGCGAACCGCCTCCAGCGGCTCTACGGTGACGCCGCGAGCATCACCGTCGTAGACCGCGACGACAGCCATATCTATCAGCCGGGACTCCTGTTCGTGCCGTTCGGGCTCGCGGAGCCGAACGACCTCGTCCGCTCGCGGCGGGCCCAGCTCCGCCGCGGGATCGATTTCCGTCTCGCCGAGGTCCAGGGAGTCGATATCAGCGAGAGCGTGGTGCACCTGGCGGGCGGGGAGGATGTTCACTACGACGTCCTGGTCGTCGCCAGCGGCGCAGCGCTTCAGCCACAGGAGACAGAGGGGTTGGCGGGGCGAGAGTGGGGCCGCTCGGTTCACACCTTCTACTCCCTCGACGGCGCAATCGAGCTGCGGCGAGCCCTGGATGACCTTCGCGCGGGCCGGCTGGTGGTCGACATCATCGACATGCCCATCAAGTGTCCCGTCGCCCCCCTCGAGTTCTGCTTCCTCGCCGACTGGAAGCTGAGGGAGCGCGGTCTGCGCGACGATGTCGAGATCACCCTCGTGACGCCGCTGGACGGCGCCTTCACCAAGCCGATCGCCTCCGCGGAGCTCGGCACTCTCCTGGCGGAGAAGGGCATCCGGGTCGAGCCGGAGTTCGCGACCGGCCGCGTCGACGGGCCCGGACGCCGGCTTTACAGCTGGGACGAGCGCGAGATCGAGTTCGACCTGCTGGTCGCCATCCCCGTCCACGGGGGCGCCGAGTACGTGACCCGCTCCCCTGGCCTGGGCGATGCGCTGGGCTTCGTGCCGGCCGACCGCCACACCCTTCAGGCGAAGGCCGCGCCGAACATCTTCGCGATCGGCGACGCGAGCGACGTTCCCACCTCGAAGGCCGGCTCCGTGACGCATTTCGAGGGCGAGACCGTCGTTGAGAACATCCAACGGCTCCTCGCCGGCGAGGAACTGACGGGTTCCTATGACGGCCACGCCAACTGCTTCATAGAGACCGGATTTCACAAGGCGCTGTTGATCGACTTCAGCTACGACGTGGAACCCATGCCCGGCCGCTACCCCGAGCCGCACCTCGGGCCGCTGCCGCTCCTCGCGCAGTCGCGGCTGAACCACCTCGCCAAGCTCGCATTTCAGCCGCTCTACTGGACGGTTCTGCTGCCGGGCTACGACATCCCGGGCGTCGGCTCACGCTTCCACGGCGCCGCGGAGCCGCTGTCAGCCAAGGGATCGGAGGCCGCACGATGAGCACGGTCACCCTCGCTGGCGCGACCGTCGAGGTGGACGGCGAGGGCTTCCTCCTCGATGCCGAGCAATGGAACGAGCCGATCGCAGAAGAGATCGCCCGCGCCAACGGCATCGAGGAGCTCACCGATCGGCACTGGCAGGTCGTCAACTTCATGCGCGACAGCTACCTGGAGAGCGGCTCCGCCCCCTCCATCCGCAGCCTGGGCAAGGCCTCCGGAGTCCCGATCAAGGAGCTCTACGAACTCTTCCCCAAGGGCCCCGCCAAGCTGGCCGCGAAGATCGGCGGCATTCCCAAGCCGCGTGGCTGCATATAGACATCCTCATGCGATCGAGGCACATATGAGCGACACAATCGAGAAGGTCTCCATCATCATCTCCAAGGGCTCTCTGGAGGGCATCTACCCGGGGCTGATCATGGCCAACGGGGCTCGCATGGAGGGCATCCAAGCGAGCGTGTTCTTCACGTTCTTCGGGCTGGACGCGATCAACAAGGCCAAGCACGAGCACGTCAAGGTGGCGACTGTGGGCAACCCCGGGCTGCACCTCGCCACCTGGGCGGGCGGCGTCCCCGGCATCTCCGCGCTCGTCACCCACCAGCTGGCCCGGGAGATGGAGCGGCTCGACATCCCGCCGATCCCCGAGTTCGTCGAGATGATCGCCGACTCCGGCGCCGGCCTGTATGCGTGCAAGGCCTCCGTCGACCTGTTCAAGCTCAGCAGCGAGGACTTCATCCCGCAGGTGAAGGACGTGATCACCGTGGGGGAGTTCTACGCGCTGGCGGGCGGCGGGCAGATCATCTTCACCTGAGCCGTCGGCGGCAGGCCGAGGATGCGGCGGGCGTCTGCTCGACGCCTGTCTTTAGCGGACCGTCCCGCGGACCCGGACCGTCCCGCGGACCCGCGGAGATGGCCCGCTGTCGCGCGATGGAGGATGATGCTCGCATGACCTCCAGTGACGGCGCAGACCGCGAGTTCGACGTCGTGCTCTTCGGCGCGAGCAGCTTTGTCGGGCGCCTGACCGCCGCCTACCTCGCCACCGCCGCGCCGGAGGGCGCGCGGATCGCCCTCGCCGGACGCTCGCGCGAGCGCCTTCGCGGGGTGCAAACATCGCTCGGGCCCGCCGCTGCGGACTGGCCGCTGCTCATCGCCGACACGACCGAGCCGAGCTCGCTGGCGGAGATCGCGGGCGCGACGCGCGCCCTGGCAACGACGGTGGGCCCGTACCGCATGTACGGGCTGCCGGTGGTCGAGGCGTGTGCGGCGGCGGGCACGCACTACGCCGACCTCACCGGAGAGGTCGTCTTCATGCGTCAGTCGATCGACCGCTTCGATGCCGCGGCCACCGCCAACGGCGCGCGGATCGTGCACAGCTGCGGCTTCGACTCGATCCCCTCGGACCTCGGCGTGCTCCTGCTGCACGAGGCCGCGCTCGCCGATGGCGCCGGTCAGCTCGAGGACACGACGCTGGTCGTGCAGGCGATGCGGGGCGGGCTCAGCGGCGGGACCTTCGCGTCGCTGAAGGGCGCCGCTGCGGACCATCGAGACGATCCTGAGCTCGCGCGGCTGCTCGACGACCCGTACGCCCTGAGCCCGGATCGGGAGGCGGAGCCCCGCCTCGGTCCCGAGCGCGACCTGCTCGGCGTCAGGCACGAGCCCGAGCTCGGCATCTGGGTCGGGCCGTTCGTCATGAGCGCTGTCAACACACGCGTGGTGCGTCGCAGCAACGCCCTGCGCGGCTGGGAGTACGGACCCCGCTTCCGCTACCGCGAGGTGATGGGCTTCGGGTCCGGGCCGCTAGCCCCGGCGCAGGCCGCCGCCATGGCGGGCGGCGTCGGCGCGCTCGCCGTCGGGCTGGCCTTCGCTCCGTCGCGTGCCGTGCTCGACCGGGTCATGCCCGCGCCGGGCGAGGGACCGACCGCGAGCAGTCGCGAGCGCGGATTCTTTCGCATCGAGATCCACGCGCGAACCACGGGCGGCGCACGCTACGTATGCCGCGTCGCGGCCGAGGGCGACCCCGGCTACAAGGCGACATCGGTCATGTTCGGCGAGAGCGCGCTGTCGCTCGCCTTCGACGCCGACCGCCTGCCCCCGCGCGCCGGCGTGCTGACACCGGCGAGCGCGATCGGAGACGTGCTCGTCGAGCGACTGCGCTCGGCCGGGCAGACATTCGAGGTGCAGCGGATCGTCTAGCGCGACGCTTCAGGAGTACGCGCGCGATGCGCACCGGGAGAGGCTGGCCAACGCGGCGCCTCGATGAGCGCCATGTGCGGATTGGGCGCTAGCGCCGTGACGAGGTCTCTCGGCCGCAGGAGAGGGTCATACGCACGATCCCGACCGCGCTGTCGATCTGCGGTTCATCGCCGATCATGAACGTCGCCCACACCAGGGCGGTGGCGACCTGGACGATCACCTCGATGTGCTCATCCAGCGGCTGTGCCTCCTGCGGCGAGCGGGTTTCCGCGATCACGGCGCGCAGAACCTCGGCGAGGGTGCGATGCACGGCGCCCTGTTTGCCGAGCAGCAGCCGCAGCGCCAGCTGGGGCTCGCGCGCGACGAACGTGCGCACCGGCTGATAGTCGACCGCCGCCTCCATCAGCCGGCGGGCCCAGTCGCACACCCGCTCATCGCCGTCGCCCTGGGCTTCGGCGCGGGCCGCGGCGGTGAAACCCTGGGCGAGCCGTTCGCAGACCTGGTCGAGCAGCTGCTCGCGCGAGCCGAACCAGCGGTGCAGCGTCGCGCGCGAGACGGCGAGCTGCGTCGCAAGCGTCTGCAGGTCGACGCGGGCTTCGGCCACGAACGTGGCCAGGGCCAGGTCCAGGGCATCCTCGGGCTTGGCCCGGCGGAAGATCGGCGCGGGCGGAGCTTGGCCGGCGCTCGCGAGCGCGCTGCTTGCTGTCCTGGTCATCGGGCGCCTCCGCGTCGTCTTGCAGGTCCTGGCCGGCTCTCCGAAGCATGGCGACGCCTTCGGAGTGCGTCAGGACACGATATCGGACGCAAACGACAAATAAACGACAGTCGCTTACAGAGTATAGGATGCGACAGATTTGACTTCTGCCTTAGGATCCGTTACGGTGCCCGGCGCAGCGATGCCGAACATTCATGGAGGGAGGGAAAGGGATCGCAGTGATGCGAGCAGAGAAGCCATGTTGAGGGGCAGGTGGCGAACCGTCCGCGGCCGCAGGTCTCGGCGGGTGCTCAGATGGGGCCCGGGCGGCCCCCCGACATCCCACCGCAGCCCGGTGGGAGCGTAGGGTCTGACGCGGGAACGAATAGGCATTGACTCTTCCGACCAAGCGAACTGGAGGCAACGGTGGCAACGGTGCGTAGCGACGTCGAGAGCGCGGAACTGGCAGACAGCGACCTTTGGCTCGACGGACCGCCCTACGAGCTATTCAAGGAGGTCCGCGCGAAGTGCCCGGTGCACTGGACGGAGCGGATCGAGGAGTTCCCGACGGAGGCCGGCTTTTGGTCGGTGACGACGGCGGACGACGTGCACACCGTCAGCCGTGACTGGCAGACCTACTCCTCTGAACTCGGGGGAATAACGGTGTTCGCCGAGATCTTCCCGCTCGAGTATGCGCGCGGGATGTTCATCGGCATGGACCCGCCCAAGCACGACAAGATCAAGGCGCTGTTCCAGCGCGGCTTCACGCCGAAGCGGATCGCCGACCACGAGGACGCGATCCGGGCGATCGTGATCGATGTGCTCGACCGGCTCGAGGGCCGCGAGAGCTGCGACCTGGTGAGCGACCTCGCCCAGCCGGTGGTCTCGCGCGTGATCGGAAGCTTCATGGGCATCGATCCAGAGGAAGACGCGATCTGGGCGCGCATCGTCAACGCCGCGCTGGCTCCCGACGACAAGGATCTCTGCCCGGAGGGGCCGGAGGGCGTTCTTGAAAAGGACATCCCCGAGGTCTTCGCGCGCTGCGGCGAGCTGATCGCCGAACGCCGGGAGAACCCGACCGGCGATCTGACGAGCGTGCTGGTTCATGCCGAAGTCGAAGGGGGCAAACTCGAGGAAAACGAGATAGTGATGGGGTTCCTGCTGCTGATGATGGCGGGCAACGACTCCACGAAGGCGACCTTCTGCTCGGGTATGCGTGCGCTGATGGAGAATCCAGCCCAGAAGCAGAAGCTGCTCGCGGACCCGACCCTGGTACCCAGCGCGGTCGAGGAGGCGCTGCGCATGTTCCCGGCGTTCGCCCACTTCCGGCGCACCGCGACGCGCGACACCGAGCTGCACGGCCAGAAGATCAAGAAGGGGGAGAAGGTCGTGATGTGGTACGTCTCCTCCAACCGGGACGAGTCCGTGTACGAGGACCCCGATCGCTTCGAGGTCACCCGCAACCCCGAGCACCAGGCCTTCGGCGCCGGCGGGCGGCACTTCTGCCTGGGCACGGCGCTCGCCCGCCTGGAGCTGCGCATCATGATCGAGGAGACGCTCGAGCGCTACCCGGACATCCGGCTCGACGGGACCCCTGAAGCGGCCCAGGCGCTGTTCGTCAACCAGCTGAAGACGTTGCCTGTCCGCCTCGGCGGCGCATGAGCGGCCGTCGAGCGCGCCTGCCTGAGCGTCCTCGACGGGAGCGCCAAGCCCGGCGACGGGCACGTGCCCTCGCTTCGAGCCTGACGATCGGGGCTCACGATGCAAGCGCGGGGCTCATACCGCGGCGCACCCAACACGGCAAGGAGGAAGAGATGGCGGTGGACCCCACCCGCAAGGACATCGGGCGCTTGATGGCCGAGGATGACGGCGGCCCGGTGGTGATGCTCAACCTGCTGCGCTTCGCCGGCGAGGAGGGCCGCGCGTCCTACCTGCGCTATGCGGAGGCTGTGGCCCCGGCTCTCGAGAAGGCCGGTGCCCGCACCCTCTACGCGGGCGACTGCTCGACGATGCTCGTCGGGCCCGACCGCCACGACTGGGATGCCCTGCTCATCGTGCGCTACCCGAGCCGCGGCGCGTTCCTGGAGATGGTCAAAGACCCCGACTACCAGGCGATCACACACCTTCGCAGCGAAGGACTCGAGGCCGCGGTGCTCGAGGCGACGAAACCCTGGGCCGCGTAAGGTCCTCGGCGATGAGCCTGCTCTCGGCCGTCGAGCCCGTCCCGGCGGTCCTGGCTCGTGCCCACGGACTCCTCGAGGGTCCGCGGCTTGCACGCGATGGCGAGATGGTCTACAGCGACGTGCTCGCCGGTGGCGTTTGGGGATGCTCGCGCTGGGGAGTGGTGCGCGAGATCGTGCCCAAGCGCAGGGGCGTCGGAGGCATCGTCGCGCACGCCGACGGCGGCTGGGTGCTCAGCGGACGAAGCGTGCTGCATGTCCGCCCCGATGGCGAGCAGCGGGTGCTCCTCGCCGACGAGACCGTATGCGGCTTCAACGACCTCGGCGCCACGGCCGACGGCGAGGCCGCGGCCGACATGAGCGACACTGTCTGAGTGAAAGGAGGGCCCGATGTTGTTCAAGCAGATCACCCATGATGACCTCGGCTGTGCCTCCTACCTGATCGGCGACGAGGAGGCCGGGGTGGCCGCCGTGGTCGACCCCCGCTTCGAGATCGACGAGTATCTCGAACTGGCCCGCTATCGCGGGGTGGCGGTCGGACACGTGCTCGAGACCCACAACCACGCCGACCACGTCTCGGGGCACGGGCGCCTGGTGGCAGCGACCGGGGCTCGGATCCACGTGCACCGCGCCGCCGAGCCCGGCTACGAGCACGAGCCCTTCGACGACGGCTGGGAGCTGCGGCTGGGATCGCTGATCGTCCGCGCCCTGCACACGCCGGGGCATCGTCCCGAGCACACCGCGTTTCTGCTGATCGACACCCGTCGCGGAGCGGACCCATGGGCGGTGCTCAGCGGCGACAGCCTGTTCGTGGGCGACGTGGCACGCACCGATCTGGCGATCGAGAAGACGCAGGGCGCCCGTCAGATCTTCGACTCCGTGCACCGCAAGCTGCTCTCCCTGCCCGACGACTGCGAGCTGTGGCCGGCCCACCTGGGGGGCTCCATGTGCGGGGGAGCCGGCATGGACATGAAGATCTGCTCGACGATCGGCTTTGAGAAGCAGCACAACGCGACCCTCGCGATCGAGGACGAGGAGGAGTTCGTGGCCCAGGCGGTAGGCAAGCTCGGGCCCCAGCCCCCGAACTTCGAGAAGATCGTGGCGCTCAATCGCGGCCCGCTCGTCACGGCCGGCGTCGAGGTGCCTGCGCTGTATCCGCACCAGGTGCAGCTGAAGTGCGACGAGGGCGCCCTGCTCGTGGACGTCAGGACCGATCTGCAGTTCGACGACGTCCACATCGAGGGCTCGATCTGCATCCCCTCCTTCAGCGCGGGCTTCGGGTCCAAGCTCGCGTGGCTGGCCGACCACGATCAGGAGATCGTGTTCATCGGCCGCGACGACGCCGACGGACGGCGCGCGGCAAAGCTCGCTCTTGCCGTGGGGATCCGCAACATCGCCGGTCTGCTCGCGGGGGGGATGACCAACTGGCGCCAGGAACGACACGCCGCGGCCCACACCGATCGGGTGTCCGCGCACGATCTGATCGGCTGGCTGGCCACGGAGCCCGACCTGCAGCTGCTCGACGTGCGCGAGCTCCACGAGTGGGAGGAGGGCCACGTGCCCGGCTCGGTGTTCATGCCGTGGCACGACATCGGGGAGATTCCCGCCGCGCTCGACCCCACCCGCCGGATCGCCGTGATCTGCGCGGGCGGAGTGCGGGCGGGGACCGCGGCGAGCCTGCTCAAGCTTCACGGAGCCAGAGACGTGATCCACGTCATAGACGGCGGCGTACCCGCGCTCGAGCGCGCCGGCTTGGAGCTGGAGTCGAGCCACGAGCCGAGCGTGTCATCATGAGCACAAAGGCGCTCTACAAGAGGAGGAACCATGGCGCTGCAGCTTGGCGACGAAGCACCTGATTTCGAGGCCGACACGACCGAGGGCCGTATCCGCTTTCACGACTGGCTCGGCGACTCCTGGGGCGTGCTGTTCTCCCATCCGAAGGACTTCACACCGGTGTGCACGACCGAGCTCGGCTACATGGCCAACGCCAAGCCCGAGTTCGACCGCAGGAACGTGAAGATCATCGGCCTGTCCGTGGACCCGACGAGCGATCACGAGCGCTGGGCGCGCGACATCGAGGAGACGCAGGGCACGGCGCCCAACTACCCGATCATCGCCGACGCCGACTTCAACGTCTCCAAGCTCTACGGCATGCTCCCGGCGAGCACCTCCGGCGACCCGCAGCAGCGTACGCCCGCCGACAACCAGACCGTGCGCAACGTCTTCGTGATCGGCCCGGACAAGAAGATCAAGCTGATCCTCGTCTACCCGATGACCACCGGGCGCAATTTCGACGAGGTGCTGCGCGTGATCGACTCGCTCCAGCTGACCGCCAAGCACAAGGTCGCCACGCCGGTCAACTGGAAAGCGGGAGAGGACGTGATCATCGCCGGCTCGGTCTCCAACGAGGAGGCCAAAGCGACCTATCCTGACGGGTGGGAGGAGCCGCGCCCCTATATCCGGATCGTCCCGCAGCCGAAGTAGCCACCCATCGGGCCATACGGAATCCCGGGATCGACATCGCGATCGCCGGTGATGGGAGCGGTGATCCTTCACGGGGGGCAGGTGCTGACGATGGACGAGGGCCACCCGCGCGCGGGCGCCGTGGCGATCGTCGCAGGGCGCGTGGCCGGCGTCGGTGAGCGCGAGGACCTCGAGCGCTCCTTCGCGGGCGCCGTCGAGCTCCAGGACCTCCAGGGCGCGACGGTGCTGCCCGGGCTGATCGACACGCACCCGCACCTCATGCACTTCGGCGTGCTCGCCGAGCCGCTCGTGGACATCTGGGAGGCGAGGTCGTGGGCGGACATCGTCGAGCGTGTCGCGCAACGTGCCCGGGTCACCCCCGCGGGAAGCTGGGTCATGACCACCCCGGTCGGCGAGCCGCACTACTTCATCAGGCGCTCCTACCGGGACCTGCTGGAGGGCGAGCTGCCGGATCGCTCGGTGCTCGACCGGGCGAGCGCGTCACATCCGGTGATGATCCAGGCCTGGGCGCCCGTCACGCCGAACGTGTGCGCGTTCAACTCGCTCGCTCTGCAGGCGCTCGACATCGACGCGGGGACCCCCGATCGGGTCGGGAACGTCTGGATCGAGAAGGACGCCGCTGGTGAGCCCACCGGGCGGCTCAGCGGATCGGTCAACAACTACTACTCCGACGACCCGTTCATGAACGGGCTGCTGCGCAAGCTGCCCCTGTTCGACCCGGCCGCGATCGGGCCCGGGACCAGGCGCGCGATGAACGCCTACAACGCGCTCGGCGTCACGACCGTCTACGAGGGGCATTCGATGGACTTCGCCCTGATCGAGGCATACCGCTGGCTACGCTCCGAGAACGCCCTCACGGTCCGTGTGCTCACGGCCCCGGATGCCGAGCTCTACGGCACGCCCGGCGACCGGCCGCTGTCGGAGGAGGAGTTCGATGCGCGCCTGCAGCAGGCGCTCTCGATCGTCGATCGTTCCGATCACCTGCTGCGGATCGATGGCGTCACGGTCTCCCGGGGCGGGCCATGCTGGCCGGGCCTCCTGCTCATGCGCGAGCCCTACCGCGGTCCCTACGGCGAACGGACCACCGGCCGCTCGTTCGTCTCACCCGAGCGGGCCGAACGCGCGATCCGCTTCTGCGCCGAGCACGGGCTGCGCCTGAACATCGTCTCGGCGGGTCTGGCCGAGCACGACGAATATCTCGATGCGCTCGAGCGCATCGGCCCGGAGCGCGCGGACCCCAGGCGCTGGATCCTCCAGCACGGCTACTTCGTCGAGGAGCGCCAGGCTCAGCGCTTCGCCCGCGCGGGCTTCGACGCGACGACCAGCATGTCGTTCTGCTGGGGCAAGGGCGAGCTCTTCAGCGAGCGCATCGGCGCGGAGTATCTCGCTGACCTGATCCCGCTCAGGCGGCTGCTCGACGCGGGCATGTGCGTGGGCTGTGGCAGCGACTGGGGCCCGAAGAACATCTTCGAGCAGATCGCGCTCGCCGTCACGCATCGGTTCGCCGGCCGCGACGCTCGCAACGACGGTCCGGCGCAAGCGGTCGACCGTGAGCGGGCGGTCGCGATGTGGACGCGGGACGCGGCGCGAGTCCTCGATTGGGAGGGGATCGGCATGCTCGCACCGGGCTTCCACGCAGATCTGACGATCGTCGACCGCGACCCCATTGCCTGTCGGCTCGAGGACCTGCCCGGCACCCGGGTGCTGGCCACCTACCTCGGCGGGGAGGTCGTGTACGACGCCGGCGCCGCGCCGGCGGGCTACCTGTAGAACGCTGGTGCGCGCCTGAGCTGCGACCAGACGTCGGGGTCGTGTCCGAGCACGAGCAGCGCACCGGTCTGGCGCGCGAGGTCGCGCAGACGCTCGAGCGAGCGGGCTGCAGCCTCACGCGAGAACAGCGCGCGAGGATGCTCGTGTCCGTCCCACTGGGCGCGATTGTCAGCCGCGTCGGCGGTCAGGAGCACCGGCCCCGTCTCCTCCAGGGCAAGCAGCAGCGACATGTGCCCGGCGGAGTGGCCCGGCGTCTCGAGCAGGCGGATCTTCCCGTCGCCGAAGAGGTCCAGCTCTCCCTCGGCGAGCTGCCAGCGAAGCTCTGGCCGGTCGTAGTCCGCCCGCACGTATCCCGTCGCCAGCGGATCCTCGGCTGCGCGGGCGGCCTCGAGCTCGCTGGCGTGCACGACGACCGTCGCCCGCGGAAAGTGGCCGAGTGCGCCGGTGTGGTCGATGTGCAGGTGCGTCTGCACGATGTGGCCCACCGACCCAGGTCCCACCCCGAGCTGCCACAGCTGGGCCGCACAGTGCTGCCCCTCGGTCATCCGCACCTCGAAGTGGTCCGCAAGCGCACCCCAGTGGGCGTGTGGGTCGCGAGCGACCGCCAGCGGATTGCCGCCGTCGACCAGGACCTCACCCTGCGGGTGGCGGATCAGGAAGAAGGGCACCGGCACCTCGACTCCGCCGAGGCCGAGCGTGCCGCTGTCGAACATGTAGAGCTCGAGGCCGTCCGGCATCGGTGAATCCTATGCTGCCCGGCGGGCCTCACGGGCCGCGCGCGCCGCCTAAGCTCACCCCATGAAGGGCAAGTACTTGAGCCTCACCAGCTACAGGCGCGACGGAACGGGCGTCGCGACCCCTGTCTGGTTCGTGGAGGAGGGCGGGCGAATCCTGGTGAAGACCGACCTCGACTCCTACAAGTACCGGCTCGACAGGAGGGTCAGAGCAGTAGACTCGGCGGCCGACCGCGGGTGGGGCCATGGGACGGAGAGGGGAGATGCATGCGCCAGCTGACGAGCCTCGACGCACAGTTCCTTGCCATCGAGGACGGGCGTCACTATGGCCACGTCAGCGGCCTGGCGGTCTACGATCCGTCCTTCGCGCCAGGCGGCGTCCTGGATGCAGACCGCGTGCGCGCGACGGTCGCCGAGCGGATGCATCTGCTCCCTCCCTTCCGCTGGCGGCTTGCCGAGGTGCCGCTCGGCCTCGACCACCCCTACTGGGTGGACGACGAGCGCTTCGACCTCGAGTTCCATGTCCGCGAGCTTGCGCTGCCCCCGCCGGGCAGCGACAACCAGCTCGCCGAGCAGGTGGCTCGGATCTTCGCGCGCCAGCTCGATCGCTCGCGCCCGCTGTGGGAGCTGTACGTGATCCAGGGCCTCGAAGGCGGCCGGGTGGCGGTCCTGACAAAGATCCACCATGCGGCCGTCGACGGGCTGTCGGGCGCTGAGATTCTCAGCGTGCTGCTCGATGCCTCGCCCGAGGGCCGGGAGATCGAGCCCGCGCCGGGCGCCAATCGCCGAGGCGAGCGCATGCCCGGCGATGTCGAGATGCTCGCCCGAGGACTGCTCGGCATGCCATTGCAGCCGCTCCGCGCCGCCCGCCGGCTGCCCAAGACCCTCGCGAACCTCGACGTTCTGCCGACGATGCGCCACATTCCCGGGGCCGACCTGATCGCGGGCACGACCCGTCGCGTCGGGCGCGTCGTCTCGCCGCGTCGCGACGACGGCGGCGTGCTCGAGGGTCGTCATCTGAAGGCGCCGCGCACCCGCTTTCAGGGATCCATCTCGCCCCACCGGCGCCTTGCCTTCGGCTCGATCCCGCTGTCGGAGGTGAAGGCGATCAAGAATGCGACCGGCTGCACGGTGAACGACGTCGTGATGGCGACGTGCGCCGGCGCCATGCGCTCCTTCCTCTCCGATCACGGTGAGCTGCCGGCGGAGCCGCTCGTGACGATGGTGCCGGTGTCGGTCCGCACCCCCGAGCAGTTTGGGACCTTCGGGAACCGCGTCTCGACGATGATCGTCGAGCTGCCCACGGACGAGGCGGACCCGGGACGGCGGCTGGCGCGTATGCACGAGACGATGCGCTCGGCCAAGGAGCGACACCAGGCGCTCCCGGCGTCGCTGCTGCAGGACGCCAACGAGATCATCCCGCCGGCATTGCTCGCCAGGGCATCGCGCGTCACGGCACGCCTCGCCGTCACACGCGGCCTCGAGGCTCCGACGAACCTCGTCATCTCCAACGTGCCCGGATCGCTCGCACCGCTGTTCCTCGCGGGCGCCAGGCTCGAGGCGCAGTACCCGATCTCCGCGATCATCGACGGGGTCGGTATCAACATCACCCTGCTCAGCTAGCGGGACCAGCTCGACTTCGGCATCGTGGTGGACCGTGAGATGCTGGATGACCCCTGGGACATCATCAGGCGTCTGGAGGCCGCGCACGCGGAGCTGCTCGAGCTCGCGACGGGTGACACCGACGCATCGCTGCGACGCGGCGCAGGCACCCGGACGCCCACCAGGCCCCGCGCCGGCGGCCAGCTGTGAGGCCCGAGGCGGTTGGTTCGCTCGAGGGGCACGGGCCAGGCCGGGAGCAGGAACCGGGAGTAGTGTTCGCGCGGTGAGTGCGGACGCAGCGTCTCCGGGGCACAACGGGAGCTCGCAGGGCGCGCCGTCGGTGGCCGTCATCGGCGGCGGCTTCGGCGGCGTTGCAGCCGCGGTGCTCCTGCGCCGCGCGGGCTATGGCGATGTGACGGTGTTCGAGAAGGGCAAGCGCGTGGGCGGCGTTTGGAACCACAACACCTACCCCGGCGCGGCCTGTGATGTTCCCTCGCATCTCTACGAGTTCTCCTTCGAGCCCAATCCGCGCTGGTCGCGCCGCTACGCGCCGCAGGCCGAGATCCAGCAGTACATCGAGGACGTCGCCCGCCGCCACGGGGTGATGGACGCGGTGCGGACCGGCACCGAGGTCACGCGTGCCGACTGGGACGAGGAGCGCGGGAGATGGCTGCTGCAGACGAGCGGAGGGCCCTTCGAAGCGGATGTCCTGATCGCCGCCTGCGGCCAGCTGTCGGTTCCCAAGAGGCCGTCGATCCGCGGGCTCGAGAGCTTCGCCGGACCGGTCTTCCACACCGCCGAGTGGCGTCACGACGTCGAGCTCGCGGGCAAGCGCGTCGCGGTGATCGGCAGCGGGTGCAGCGCGATCCAGACCGTGCCCGCGATCCAGCCGATAGTGGAGCACGTGGACGTCTATCAGCGCTCGCCGGGCTGGACGATGCCGAAGATGGACTTCGCCTACTCCGAGCGCGCCAAGCGGCTGTTCGCGCGGTTCCCGGCGCTGCAGTGGTTGGACCGCATGACGACGTTCGCGTTCATGGACCTCGGAGCGGCTGCGATGACGAGCCAGCGGTGGCTGCTGGCACCGTTCCGGGCGGCCGGGCGACGCCAGATCGAGAAGGCGATCGCGGACGCCGACCTGCGCGCGAAGGTCACGCCGACAGATGAGATCGGCTGCAAGCGGATCATGCTCACCGACGAGTGGTATCCGACGCTCACCAAGCCCAACGTCGGCCTCGTCACCGACCCGATCGCGGAGGTCACGCGCAACGGCATCAGGCTGCAGGACGGCAGCGAGCGCCCCGCGGAGGTGATCGTGCTCGCGACTGGCTTTCAGACCCACGGCTTCGTGGCACCGATGGAGGTAGCCGGCAGGGGCGGGCGTTCCCTCGCCGAGGAGTGGGACCCCGCTCCCCACGCCTACCTCGGCCTGACGGTGCCGGGCTTCCCGAACATGTTCCTCATCTATGGGCCCAACACCAACGGCGGAACGGGCTCGGTGATCTACGTGATCGAGGCGGGCGTGGCGCACGTGATCGCCGCGCTCGATGCGATGCGCACGACGCGCTCCTCTCAGGTCGAGGTCGTGCGTCGCAGCGAGGAGGCGTTCAACCGTCAGCTGCGGGCGGCGCTTGCGGGCACCGTCTGGCACACGGGCTGCACGAGCTGGTACGTGGACGAGAACGGCAACGACCCCAACCAGTGGCCGTGGCTTTGGAGCAGCTACCGGCGCCGGACGGCCCGGATCGAGCCCGGTGCCTACGCGTTCCGCCGGCGAGAGCCCTCAGCGGACGCGCTGAACGGGTCCGCTCATGCCGGCACCGCGCGGCCGAGCCAGCCCCTGTAGAAGCCTTCGAGGTCGGGAAGGAACTCGTGGACGACGGGATAGCCGGGAGTTAGCGCCTCCACCTCGAGCTGCCGCGCGCACGCGGGGCAGAAGTACTCGCGGATGTGCTGCATCAGGGGGTCCGGACCGGCCATCTTCGGGTAGATCTCGAGCATCGCGTCCTCGGTGGCACGCACGTTCACGAGGGCGTCCATCTTCCAGTTGCGGTTGTGCGGGCAGAAGTCGTGTCCGCAGTCGCAGCGGTAGACGAGCTCGCCGTCGGCCCTGCGCCGGACGATGTTCAGCCCTTCGCCCGCCGGCAGCACGATCGGGTCCTCGTAGGGGACGCGCTCCTGCAGCACCGCTATCCACTTCTCGAACCTGTCGGCGTCCTTGTAGGCGGACTGGATGTCCTTGACCTCGCGCCGCGAGAGGCGCTCGTCGAGCATCGCCCCGAGCGTCTCCCGGTCGAGCTTGCCGCCGGAGGTCGCGGACGCGGGCGCGGGGTAGGCGATCGGTTGTGAGCCGGCGAGGAACGCGTCCGCGCTCTCGTCCGGGTCGACCTTGCCGGGCTCGGAGCGCTGGACGGCGACCGTCGGCGTGAGGACGTCGTAATCGAAGTCCTCGGGCAGGTCCCAGAAGCCGCGGTACTCCGCCGCCCAGCGAGGCGAGAGTCGCATCGACTCGGCGTACATGACCTTGACCGTCTCGGAGAGCTCCTGGGCGAGCACGCGCTCGCGCTCAGCCGCCACCCATTCGCGGGTCGGCACGGCTCGCTCGAGCCGCCGCGCGCGGAATGCGTCGCGGTCGGAGACGCCGTAGACGTCCTCGGCGAAGCGGGGCAGCAGATGGCCCTCCTCGACGTCGCGCGCGACCGCCTCGGCTGGGCGCAGCAGCGGGTCTCCGAGGCCGGCACCGCCCTTCATGACAGACAGGTACAGGTCTCCGTTCGCGAACGGCTCGAGAAGCGTGAAGCCGTCGTTCTTGTAGTCGCGCGCGCTCCCCTGGATCTCCATCAGGGCGGGGCTCTCGAAGTCGCCGTCGGCGACCGGGTAGGCCTCGCCGCGGCGGGCGCGCTCGCTCAGGTCGGCACCGTGGATGTTGTGTATGTAGGCGGTGGCACCGGGGTAGCCGCCGAACAGGCCGGCGGAGGTGAGCATGCGTCCCGTGCCGAGGTTCTGCAGCTCCCAGAACGGCGTCTTGTTGACCATGAACAGGGATTCGAAGCTCGATCCGCCGCGGTGGCGGCCGGGACCTCCCGAGGACGCCTTGACCCTCCGGGAGAGGTAGACGAACGGCGAGATCAGCTCCCACATCTCGACGTCGCCCATGTCGCCCTCCGGGTTGAACATGGCGGCGGCGTAGTCGGTGCCGTCGAGCACGTACTTGGCGCCCATGCCCTGGGCGGAGATCTCGAAGTTCATGATCGCCGAGGAGCTGCCGTACTGGTCGATGCCGCCACCCTGCTGCACGTTGCCCGAGACCGAGTAGGCGGCGAGCACCTCCTCGATGAAGCCGCGCGCCTGCAGGGCGCGCGAGATCGTGCGGGGGAAGCCGGTGAAGGAGGGCTGCAGGAAGGCCCATGCGATCGCCGTCGAGCCCTCGGCGTCGCCGAGGTTGGCGATCGTGCCCTCGGGGAAGTTGGTCTTGATCGCGAAGTAGGCGCCGTCGTTGACCTTGTCGTTGCAGATGAGCGTCTGGGTGAACATCACCCAGATCGCGCCCTGCATCCCGGAGGGGGTGCAGTTCATCGAGTGCCAGCCCCAGGCCGAGCAGCCGTCGTAGTCGAGCTCGTAGGTCCCGTCTCCGCCGATCCTGACCTCGAACGGGGAGTGCATGATGGTGTCGCGACGGGCCCGCGCGGGCAGCTGCTGCTTGTCGGCGAACTCGACGTCGTACACCGCCGGGGCCCGGTAGCGCCCGGGCACTGTCATCTCGCGGATGCGAGCCTTGAACGATCGCCGGCCCTCCTCGATGACCTCGCGGCTGAAGCGCTTGAAACGGTGCACGCCCTCCTCCGCGAGCACGCGCTCGATGGCGTCGCGGATCATGTGGCAGCCCGCGAGCCGCGTGCGCTCGTCGAGCATGTAGTACGCCGACGCGCGTGTGCGCTTGCGGCAGCGCTCCAGATGCCACGGCGCCAGCTCGTCGTGCTCGCCGATCTTCATGCACGGCAGGTCGATGCCGTCCTCGTAGCGCATCGTCGGGCCGACGGGCACGCCTCCGGGAGTGCTGGCGCCGATGTCGAGCACGTGCGTCACCCCTCCCGCCCACGCGACGAGCTCGCCCTCCCAGAAGATCGGCACGAACGTCTGCACATCGGCGTTGTGGACGTCGCCGATCGTCGGGTCGTTGTTGGCGAAGATGTCGCCGGGGCGGATGCCGGGGTTCTCCTCGTAGCGGTGGCGCACCATCCACTTGATCGCTTCCGACATCGTGTGGACGTGGACGATGATCCCCGTCGAGAGGGCGATCGAGTCGCCCTCGGGCGTGTAGAGGGCGAAGCAGAGCTCACCGAGCTCGCGCACGATCGGCGAGGCGGAGATGTTCAGCGCGGTCGAGCGCGCCGAGACCAGGCCCCCGCGCAGCCGCGAGAACAGCTTCTCATAGCCGATCGGGTCCGAGCGCATCATCTCGAGCTCGGTCAGCCCCGCGTAGTGGCCGGTCGTGGCGAACAGCCGCTCCGAGCTCTCGAGCATGTCGAGCAGCGTGCTGCCCTCCCAGCCGATGCCCGACGGTTCGCTGATGCGCGTGGGTGTGGACTCGACGGTCGCCATGACTAGCTCTCCTCCGTGTGCGTGAGATGAAAGATATGGTGCCCGTCAAGGCGCGCGCTGCGCCCCGGCGGCACTGCGAAGGTCGTGGCGGAGTGCTCGACGATGGCCGGCCCGTCGAAGGAGTTCCCGGCGGAGATGCTCTCCAGCTGGAAGATGTCGGTCTCCACGAACCGGCCGTCGCCGGCGCGACCCCAGTGCACCGGGCGCGTTGCCTTCAGCGGCGGCCTGCCCTCTTCTTCGGGGAGGTCAGGGAGGGCCGGCTTCTCGACCTCGACCGTCCCGTGGACGATCACGTGCGTGACCAGGTAGCCGAACTCCGGCGAGCGCGCCGAGGAGGCGAACATCTTCGCGTAGGCCTCCTCGAAGGCCGCGATCAGGTCGTCCACATGCGAGGCGCCCTCGAGAGCGTCGTGTGGCGAGACGAACTCGATGTCGTTGAGCTGGCCGTAGTACTGCATCCGCACGGCATGGGTGAAGCGGATCCGCTCGCGGTCGATCTGCGACTTGGCGAACTCCGCGGCGACCCGGTCCTGCAGGGCGAGCCAGGCAGCGGTGATCATCGCCCCGATGCCCGCTCGAGCGCCCTCGTCAAATGCTGGAAGCAGCGGCAGGTCGACTGTCTGGTCGTAGCGGTAGTCGAAGTCCGCGCACGCGCAGCCGAAGGCCGAGAAGCCCGCCGCCCATGCCGGCACGAGCACCTCGCCGTAGCTCACGTCCTCGGTGTAGCCCGCCACGTGAAGTGGGCCCCCGCCGCCGTAGCAGAGCAGCGTGTAGTCGGTCGGGGAGTAGCCCTTGCCGAGGATCTGGCCGACCGCCTCGTTCTTGAGCGTCTGCTCGAAGAGCTCGATCACGCCCGCGGCCGCGTCCTCGACCGAAAGCCCCAGCGGCCTTGCGAGCTGGCGCTCGATGGCCTCGGCGGCGAGGCCGACGTCGAGGTCGACCTCGCCGCCGAGGAAGTAGTCGGGGTTCAGCCGTCCGAGCACCAGGTTCAGGTCCGTGACCGAGATCGTCTGCAGGCCGCCCTCGGGCCAGGACACGCCGATGCGCGAGCCGGCCGAGTCCGGCCCCAGCTCGGGTCGGTTGGAGTTCGGGTTCACGCGTACGAATGAGCCCGTGCCGGCGCCGATCGAGTCGATCTTGACGAGCGGCATGTTCAGCAGAAATCGGGCGATGTCGGGCGTCTGGGTCACCTCGAAGCGCCCGTCTGTGATGAGGGCGATGTCAAAGGACGTGCCGCCGATATCGGTGCAGAGGACGTTGCGAAGGCCCATGCGCTGCGCGAGCGCCTGGCCGCCCACGACACCGCCGATCGGTCCGGACACGAGCGTGCGTCCGAGCTCGTTGGTCTCGATCGAGACGGTGCCGCCGTGCGCGGCCATGACGCGCAGCTCGAATTGCGCCCCGCCCTGCTTGGTCACGTCCCTGACCGCCTTGAGCGTCGTCCGGGACGGCTCGGCCGCATAGGCCTCGAGCACGGTCGAGTTCAGGCGCGGAAGATCGCGACGCATCGGGTAGAGGGCCGAGGAGAGGAACAGAGGCACGGACCCGTTGACGCCGCGGCTGGCCTTCTCCTCCTCGACGATCGCGCCGACCCGCTGCTCGTGTGCCGGGTTGCGGTATGAGAACAGCAGCGAGACGACGATCCCCTGGACGCCTTCGTCCAGCAGTTCGCGTGCAGCGTCGCGCACGTCCTGCTCGCGCAGCGGCAGCACCTCGTCGCCGAACACGTCGATCCTGCCGCGGACGCCCTTCATCCGCTCCCGCGGAACGAGCGGCTCGTTGTGATGGTGGGTCGCGACATGCAGGCGGTCCGAGTAGGACCAGCCGAGATAGGTCTGTATGCCGCGCTCGAGGCGCAGGTAGTCCTCGTGCCCGGCGTTGACGATGCATCCGACCTTCAGCCCGGTGCGGGAGAGCAGCCGGTTGAGCATCGCGGTGCCCGAGTAGATCCCCGACACGATCGCCGGGAAGCCCTCCTCGGGGGTCGAGTCCCACTGTCCGAGCGCGTCGCGTGCGGAGGCGATGAAGCCCACGGACTCGTCATCCGGGGTCGTCTGTGCCTTGCCGACCACGAACGAGCCGTGCTCGTCGACGATGAAGGTGTCGGTCATCGTGCCGCCCGCGTCGATTGCCAGCACGCGGGGGATTCGTGCGCCATTCTCGGACATGCCAACTCCTCACTCGTGTGCCGTTGGAGCAACCATACGAGCCCCCGGGCCCCACGTCGTTGGCTGGTTCAGCTCAATTTGTGGGCTCACTTTGTGCCTCGAGCACAAGTCTCATGCGCAGCGCCGTCTCGAGCTCGGCGCGGCGCGCGGCGACCGGGTGCTCCAGGCGCGCCTCGATCGTCCTCAGCCGGTAGGCGACGGTGTGCTCGTGCACGCCGAGCATCGCCGCTGCCGCCGAGGCGTGCTGCTCGGCCGCGAAGTACGCCCGCAGCGTCCCGCGCAGGATCACGGATCGGGAGTCGCCGCCGTCCATCCCGCGCAGTTCGCGCCGGACGAAGTCGCGCACCTGCTCGAGGTCCTCGGTCACGAGCGCCTCGAGCGCCACCTCGCCGTACTGCGTGATCGCTCGCCCGCCCCCGCCGGAGACGCGGTGGGCGTGACGCGCCTGCAGGTGCGAGCGGCGGAAGCCGTCGATGCCCCCGGCGGAATCGCCGAGCACGAGGGACGTGCCCGGCTGCGGCTCGAGCCCGGAGAGCATCTCGAACGGACGCGTCCTGCCGAGCCACGCCCAGGCCACGTCGCCGGTGATCGAGACGGTCAGCCGGTGCGGCGCGTCGAGCGCGGAGGAGAGTGCGCTCACGACCGTCTCGGGATGCGGGCCCACGACGACGCATGCCAGGTGTTCGAGGCGCAGGTCGTAATCGAGGGTCCGCAGGCTCTCGACGGGATCGGGGTCGAGGCCGTCGAGCACCGAGCGCACGAACTGCAGGCGATGCTGCCGGCGCGAGCGGAGCTGATCGTCGCGCTCGGCCGTGTAGACATCGGTCACGAAGCTCGACACCCGGTCGACGTAGTCGAACAGGTAGCCGAACACGGCGTCCAATACGACGAGGCGGTCCGCTGCCGAGAGCGGAGCCGCCTCGACGGCGCGATACCAGCGCCGTGACATCAGTGCATTGCCGATGCGGTACGTACGAAGCAGTGCCGCGAGGGGGACATCCAGCCGCGCGCTCAGCAGCGCCAGCTCACGCGCATCCGGCGGGAGCTCGGCAGGGACGCTCCGGTCGCGGGAGAGAAGCTCGAGGCCAGCGCGGATGTTTGCGAGGCACGAGGCGTAGAGGATGTCGCCAAGCTCCGGGACGTCGGTCTCCTGCCATTCCGCGGCGCGGGCCTGGATATCGGCGAGCATCTCCTGCGCGAGCCCGTCGACTTCGCCCAGAAACAGAGCGGCAATCTCCCTCAGCTGTGTCTCGGCTCGGCTCTCCACTGCCGCTCGAGTCTAGGTCGCGGCTCGCAGCACGTGCTGCCCGCGCTGTCAGGGCGTGATCGCGATCGAGCCCCGGGAGCCCCGTCCCGCCGCCGAGCACGTACGGTATGAACGAGCGCCGATGTCCACTCCGATCATGCCGCCCGCCGCCGACTGGCCGTCTCTGGCGCCGCGCGCCGGGACGATCACCTGGCGCTACGCCGGCGACGCGCGCGTGCTGATCGCGGCCGGATACGCACTGCTGCTCCAGGTCGCGCACCCGACGGTCGGAGCCGGCGTCAGCGAGCACTCCCAGTTCCAGCGCGACCCGTGGGGACGCCTGCTGCGCACGCTCGACTACACCTGCACGATGGCCTTCAGCGGCCCTCAGTCAGCAGGCGAGATGGGACGGCGCATCCGCTCATTTCACAGACAGATCAAGGGCACGCGGCCCGATGGGCAGCGCTACCACGCGCTCGAGCCGGCGGCCTACGCGTGGGTCCACGCGACGCTCGCCGAGGCGATCGTGGCCGCCCACGAGCGCTTCGGTCGTCCGCTCACCGCCGCGCAGCGCGAGCGGTTCTGGGTCGAGTGGCGCTCGACCGGCCGCCTGCTGGGCATCCGCGAGCGCGACCTGCCGGAGGATTGGCCGAGCTTCCGCGATTACGTCGAGCAGATGGTCGACTGTGAGCTCGCGCGCACCCCGGCGGTCGAGGAAGTGCTCGCCGCGCTCGCGCGGCCGGCCCCTCCCGCTCTCGCGGCGCGCTACCGGCCCGTGTGGGCGCTGGCGCGCCCGCCGCTCGGTCACCTCCTCGGCGTCAGCACCGTCGGGCTGCTGCCGGCGACGCTGCGCCGGCGCTTCGGACTGCGCTGGACGCGCGCGGGCGAGCTCGAGTTGCGCCTCCTCGGCGCCTCGCTACGCGCCGCGACGCCCCTGATGCCTGCCTCGCTGCTGAACACCGGGCCCGGCTACCTGCGCTGGCGTCGCGAGGCTATCGCCCGCGGGGACACCGCCTCGGCGGCCTCGCTCTGACGGCGATCGCGCGAGACGCGGCCGACGTGAGATGCTCGACGCATGCGGGAAGTGCGTGTGCTTCTGACCGAGGGCTCGAGCCTCACCTCACGGGAGGTCGTTACGTGCCTTGGCCCGACCGGCTGCCACCTCGAGGTGCTCGACCCCGACCCGCTGTGTTTGGCGCGCTTCAGCCGCTGGGTGGACAAGGTCCACCGCTGCGCAAATGCCGGCGCCGACCCGCTGCGCTACCTGCACACGCTCGAAACGGTCGTCGCGCAGCGCAAGATCGACGTTGTGCTCCCCACCCACGAGCAGGCGTGGCTGCTGGCGAGCGCCCGCCCGCTGTTGGCGACCGGCGTGCGCGTCGCGGTCGCCGATGCGCACGCCTTCGAGCGAGTCCAGAGCAAGGTCGCATTCGCCGAGCTGCTCGACCAGCTCGAGCTGCCGCAACCGCAGTGGCGGTCGGTCGCTTCAGGGAGCGATCTCGCGAACCTCCCATTCCCGTATTGGCTGAAGGCCGCGTTCAGCACGGCGGGGCAGGGCGTGCGTGAGGTCACCGACGCACGCTCGCGCGATGCAGCGATACGCGCTCTGCTCGGCGACGGTCAGCCTGTGATGGTCCAGCAGCCAGCCGCCGGCCAGTACGGACAGGTGCAGGGGCTGTTTGATCGAGGTCGCCTGGTGGCGGTCCACACCAGCGTACTGCGAGCCGCCGGGGTGGGCGGCAGCGCTGCCGCGCGGCGCAGCGTGGATCATGCGGCTCCGCGCGAGCACATCGCCCTGCTGGGCAAGACGCTCACGTGGCACGGCGGGCTCACCCTCGACTACCTGCACGAACACGGATCGCCCCAGTACATCGAGTGCAACCCGCGCACCGTCGAGCCGGGGAACGCGGCCGCGAGCGGCGTCAACATCCCCGAGCTCCAGGTTTGCCTGACGCTCGGCGAGGAGCTTCGGCCGGTGCCTCGCGTGGGGCGGCCCGATGTGCGCACACACGGAACCATCGCGCTGCTGCTGGGAAGTGCCGGCCGCGGCGCATCGCGTCGGTCACTCATCGCTGAGATGGTCGCGGCGATCGCGGGTAAGGGTGTGTATGCCTCGAGCGTCGAGCAGCTGACGCCGGTGTTGCGCGACCCGCCGAGTCTTGCACCGGCCGCGTTCGTCGCCGCGCGACTCCTGGCCTCCCCCCGGAAGGCGGCGAGCATCGCCGAACGGGCCGTCGCAAGCTATTCGATCAACCCCACGACCTTGGCGGCAGTCGCTCGTGATGCAACAGGCACCGCGACCGGCCGTCTCTGACCTCCGCGTCTCCGCGAAGCGCGAGGGCGGTTGATGCGATGATCGGCGTTCGATGACCGGCCAGGTGATGGAGTTCGACGAGACGGCCTCGCGGCGTCTGCTCAGGATCTATACGACTCCTGACGTCGTCGAGCAGCGCCGGATCGTGTTGCAGGCGCTCGCGCCCGAGGCCGGCGAGCGCGTGCTTGACATCGGCTCGGGTCCCGGGCTGATGGCAGCCGAGCTGGCGGCGGCGGTCGGCGCCGCGGGCCGGGTCGACGGCATCGACGTCAGCGACAGCATGCTCGCGATAGCAAACGAGCAGCAGCGCGCGGAGAGCTCGGCTCCGATCGCGTTCACGGCCGGGGAGGCCGTTGCCGTCCCGTTCGCCGAGGAGACCTTCGACGCGGTGCTCTCCACCCAGGTGTATGAGTACGTCAGCGACATAGCCGCCGCGCTCGCCCAGGCCCATCGCGTGCTCAGACCCGGCGGGCGGATCGTGATCCTCGATACCGACTGGGACTCGATCGTCTGGCGCTCGAGCGACCGCGAGCGGATGCGCCGCGTGCTGGCCGCGTGGGACGAGCACCTCGCCGATCCGTACCTACCGCGATCGCTCCCAGCTGCGCTCGCGCGAGCGCAGTTCAGCAATGTTCGTTGCGAGGTCGTCCCAATGTTCAACGTCGGCTATCAGCTCGAGACCTTCAGCGCCGGCCTGCTCGAGATGATCGCCGGCTTCGTCGGTGGCCGCGGCGAGGTGTCGGTCGACGAGGCCGCGGCGTGGGCGCAGGATCTCCGCACGCTCGGCGAGGACTACTTCTTCAGCCTCAACCGGTACCTGTTCGTGGCGACGCGCTGAGTGTTCGTGGCGACGCGCTGAGTGTTCGTGGCGACGCGCTGAGTGTTCGTGGCGACGCGCTGAGTCCGCGTGGCGACGCGCTGAGCCTCAGCGCCCGAAGTGAACGGCTCGCAAGTCGCTAGCCAGCCGCCGCCCCGGCACCCCTCGTGGTGAGGGCCGACAGGCGCTCGTGGACGAAGCGCACGACCGTTGCGCCCTCGCCGACCGCGATCGCGCAGCGCTTGATCGACCCCGCCCGTACGTCGCCGGCGGCGTAGATGCCGGGCACGCTGGTTTCGAGCAGGCCGCCTGCGCCGGCGTCGGCGCCGGTCAGGATGAACCCGTTGGCGTCTCGTGCGACCACATCGCCGAGCCAGTCGGTGCAGGGGACGGCGCCGAGGAAGAGGAACAGGAAGGAGAACGCGAGTCTCGTGCCGTCGGTGAGCGTGACGGCCTCGAGTTTTCCTTCGTCACCGTGGAGGCTGGCGACTTCGCTGCGGTCTCGAACCGCGACGCCGTATCGCTCGAGCTCGTCGATCAGGTAGTGCGACATCGTCTCGCGCAGGTCCCCGCGGCGGTGCATGAGAGTGACCAGCGCGCCGCCGCGAGCCAGCCATACCGCGGCCTGCGCGGCCGAGTTGCCGCCCCCGATCACCGCGACGCGCTGGGCGCCGCAGAGTTGAGCCTCGGGGGGGCCTGCCGCGTAGAAGATGCTGATGCCCTCGTAGCGGTCGAGATCCTCCGCCGGTAGCCGCCGGTATTCGGCGCCCGTGGCGAGCAACACCGCTCGCGCCGCAACCTCATTGCCGTCCTCGAGCCTGACGAGGTGGCGCTCGCCGCCGGGCTCGAGCGCTCGCGCACGGTAGGGCGTTGCCGTACGTGCCCCGAACTTGCGCGCCTGCGTGACCGCGCGGCTGGTCAGCTCCGTGCCGCTGATACCGGCCGGGAAGCCGAGGTAGTTCTCGATCCTGCGCGATGTGCCCGCCTGGCCGCCGACGACGGTGCTCTCTATCACCAGCGTGTCCAAGCCCTCCGAGGCACCGTAGACGGCCGCCCCGAGGCCGGCAGGCCCACCGCCGACGACAAGCAGGTCGACCTCCTCGCGCCGCTCGAGCTCGAGACCGATTCCGAGAGCACGCGAGAGCTCGCCGTTGGTCGGTCTTCGCAGCTCTCCGCCGCCCGGAAGGCGCACGAGCGGGATCTCGGCCGTGTCGAGTTGCTCCGCCAGGGCCGCCGCATGCTCGCTCCCCTCGGGCGTGATCAAGGAGTAGGGAAGTCGCAGGCGCCTGGCGAAGTCCACCAGCCGGCGCGTCTCGCTCGACTCGAGTGGACCGATGATCTCGATCCCGATCCCCTCGCGCTGCTGCAGCAGCTCGCGCCGCTCGACGAACGCGGTGAGCAGCAGGTCCGAAAGCGAGCCGTCCTCGAACAGCAATCCCCTGAGGACCACGCGGTCAACGGCGATGTAGCGGATCGGCTTGGTCACGACGGCGGTGAGGAAGACGGTCTGCCCGGTGAGGAGATTCATCTCACCGAGGAAGCCCGATGCACCGTGGCGGACGATCTCCCCGCCGGCGCCATCGAGCACGGCGACCTCGCCCTCGATGATCGCGATGAACGGATAGCTCTCGTTGCCGACCTGGAAGAGCTTCTCGCCGACCTCCGCGGTCAGCTCCTCGCCGTGCTCGGCGAGCATGGCGAGCTGCGAGCGCGAGAGGACCCGACTGACCAGCCCGGCCACTCGATCAGCCCGACGTGTGGGTGCGCAAGACCACGACCGAACCAAGGCTAGAAGGTCGGCCAGGAAATCGCTCCCCTGCTCGCGGCGAGCGAGCCGTGTCGGGCACGGCGCGCGCGGTCTCGGTCAGGTACCGAACCAGCGCGCACGGCGGCTCGAACCGAACTTCTCCTTATCGGCGACGAGGGTCGCGGAGGGCGGGTTGAATCTTCCGGCTTGCGAGGCACCGGACAGGAAGTCGATGTCCACGCTGCCGACCCGACCTCGACCGAACTCGATGTAGCAGGACGCCCGCCGTCGCGACGGCGCCGATCGCGCACAGTCGTCGAGGAGCGCGACGCTGCGCGATGGATCGAACGCGGTGACGCGCGACGCGCTGCGTTAGCGTTGCGCCGTCGATGCTGTTCGAGGCCACCGATCTGCACGAGGCGGAGCTGGCGCTGCAGCGCGAGGTCCGCGAGTTCCTCATGGCCGAGCTGCCGCGCGGCACGTTCCAACCGGGTCTGGGGATGGGCGCTCCGCGCGACCCCGCGTTCTCGGCGAAGCTCGCCGCGCGGGGCTGGATCGGGATGGCGCTCCCCGGGCGCTATGGCGGCCACGATCGAAGCGCGGTCGAGCGTTTCGTCGTCACCGAGGAGCTGCTGCGCTGGGGTGCGCCGGTGGGCCACCACTGGGTCGCCGACCGTCAGACCGGCCCGGTGATCAACCGGTTCGGGACCGAGGAGCAGAAGCAGCGGTTCCTGCCTGCAATCTGCCGCGGCGAGCTGTCGTTCGCGATCGGGATGAGCGAGCCCGAGGCCGGGAGCGATCTCGCGGCTGTGCGCACGCGGGCGACGCGCGCCGACGGCGGCTGGACCGTCACGGGGACCAAGGTGTGGACCAGCGGCGCACACGCGAGCGACTGGTTCGTCGTTCTGTGCCGGACCGGGGATGACGAGGATCGGCACGACGGCTTGAGCCAGCTGATCGTCGACCTGTGCTCCGACGGCCTGACGATCCGGCCGATCCCGTTCCTAGATGGACACTCGGACTTCAACGAGGTCTCACTCGAGGAGGTGTTCGTCCCGGATGAGCTCGTGCTCGGCGCGATCGGCCAGGGTTGGGCGCAAAACACGTCGGAGCTCGCGTTCGAGCGAGGCGGTCCCGAGCGGTGGCTTTCGACCTATCTGCTCGTGGAGGAGCTGGTACGCGAGCGTAGCGACGCGTTCGGTGAGCGGGCTCTCCTGCTGCTCGGCGAGGCGGTCGCGCGCTGGTGGGGCCTGCGCCGACTCTCACTGTCGGTGGCGCGGACGATCGATCGTGGCGAGGCGCCGGCCGTCCAGTCCGTGCTCGTCAAGGAGATGGGGACTCGCTTCGAGCAGGATCTGCTGGTGGCCGTGCAGGAGCTCGTGGACGTCGAGCCCGTCGTGGAGGGGGACTCGCTGTTCGAGCGGCTGCTCGTCGCGGCCGTCCTCACGGGGCCGTCGTTCACGATCCGCGGCGGCACGAACGAGATTCTCCGGTCGGTCGCCGCGAAAGGGCTCGGCGCACTGTGAGCGACTGGCTGCTCCTCGACGGCGCGCGGCGTCTCCTCGCGGACGCGTGTACGCACGAGGCGGTGCAGGCGGCCGAGGCGGACGGCTGGTCGGCGGCGATCTGGGGCGCGCTGGCCGCCGGCGGCTACACGGACCTGGCCGGGCTGCGGTTGGCCGACGCACTGGCGGTGCTGATCGTTGCCGGCGAGCATGCCGCGCCAGTGCCGTTGGCGGAGGCGGCGCTCGCGGGCTGGCTGCTGGGGGAGAGCACTGAGGGGACGGTGAGCGTGGTTGCACCGGGCGCCCCTTGCGAGCTGTCCCTCCACGACGGCCTGCTCAGCGGAACCGCTCGAGGCGTGCCGTGGGGGCGGGCGGTCGAGCGCGTCGTCGCGGTCATCGACCGCCAGGCCGTTGTGGTCGCCACCGCGCTCGCGACGGGCGTCGAGCGACGGACGAACCTCGCCGGCGAGCCGCGCGACACCCTGGTCTTCGACCGCGCGCGCATCGAGGAGATGCGGCCGGCAGCCTGTGACCTGAATGAGCGCGGGGCGCTCACACGGGCGGCGCTGATGGCAGGCGCACTCGGTTCGATGGCGCGGCTCACCATCCGCTACGCCGACGAGCGCCGCCAGTTCGGCCGACCGATCGCCGCCTTCCAGGCCGTACAGCAGCATCTGGTGTCCCTCGCCCAGGACGCGTCGCTGGTCGCGCTCGCGGCGGAGGACGCGGCGCGTGCGGGCGGGTTCTTCGAGATCGCCGCCGCCAAGCAGCTCGCCTCGCGCGCCGCGCTGACGGCGACGCGCGCCGCTCATCAGGTCCACGGCGCGATGGGGATGACGCAGGAGTATCGCCTGCATCACTTCAGCCGCCGGCTCTGGGCTTGGAGGTCCGAGTACGGCGACGAGCAGCAGTGGGCGCGCCGGCTCGGGACCGCCGTCGCCAGAGCCGGCGCCGACAACCTCTATCCCGCCATCACCGGCGGCTCGGCGGTGATCTGATGCCGCTCCTCGCTCACGACGGCGTTCGCCTCCACCGCTCGGCAACGGCAAACCGGGCGAACTCGCGATCGCGACTCCGCAGCCCGTGCCGGGCCTCACGAAAGTCAAGGCGGTCGCAGCCGGCAGCTACTTCAGCCTCGCGCCGCTCGCCAACGGCACCGCGAAGGCGCGGGGCGAGGACGGCAACGGCGAGCTCGGTGACGGCGAACTTGCGGTCAACAGCGACAAACCGGCGGCCGTCAGCGGGCTGACCGAAACGACCGCGCTGTCCGCCCACGAAGCGTGGGCGATCGCGCTGCTGAGATCCGGCGGGGTGAAGTCGTGGGGCTCGGACTTTGATGGCGAGCTGGGCCTGGGCGGAGGTCCCGAAAGAGATGTCCCGACCTCGGTGAGCGGCCTGTCCGGCGCAAAGTCGGTCGCGGCGGGATTCGGCTTCGGACTCGCCGCGGCGCCTAGTGACCAGACCTGCCACGGCGTAACACGAGCAGCTCGACGCTGGCACCTCGACAGCCGGGTCCCGCGTGCCGCTCCGGACGAAACAGCGTGGGCGAGACCCACGGGTTCGATGAAAAAGGCTCAGGTCCTGAGAATGCACCTGAGTGGACACTACTCAAACCATTCTTCAAGCCTGACGGGCGTTCTTGAAGCGTTTCCGGATGGTGTTCCCGTGCCGGGTTCTCGCTCCAGGCCCCGTGCTTGAGCCGAAGCGGCTTGCCAATGGCGTGGTTAAGAGGGCAGCCATGGGAGCCCTGGCTGCCGCGGATCATGTTCTGACGGTGGCCGAAGTGCAGGTCGCCGTCGAGGAGCGTCTCGGGAAACCGGTCTCGAGGGACTCGGTCCGTAGCCGCTCCCAAGTCGCGATTCGGTACGTGCGCGCGATGTTGATGACTGCTATCGGCGGGCCGGAGGTCTTCAGTTCGTCGAGCAGCGCGCGCCTGAGATCTCTGGAGAGGATGATGTTTCGGGTGCGCCTGCGGGCGGCGGGAATCAATCTGGTCGGCTACATAAGAACACGACGGAGGGCAGTAGGATGACATGGGGAAAACCTCTTAGGCGGCTTTGGGCCCTGGCTGGAGTGGCTACGGCGGCGCTGATGCTTGCGTTGGGCGCCTCGCAAGCTGCCGCAACACCGACGCTCCCGCTCAACCACACAAAGCGCTGGATCACCGACGCCGATGGTCGCGTCGTGATAGTGCACGGCACGAACATGGTTTACAAGCGGCCACCGTACTACCCGGGCGCTGCGGGCTTCGGCGAAGAAGATGCGGCATTCCTACAGTCGATCGGGTTCAACGCGGTGCGCGTAGGGGTGATCTGGAAGGGTTTGGAGCCAGAACCTGGAGTCTTCGACGCCGCTTACGTCGCCCACATAAAGGAAACGGTGCAGATGCTGGCGTCCCGGGGGATCTTGTCGCTGATCGATATGCACCAGGACATGTACAACGAACTGTTCGAAGGGGAGGGCGCTCCCGACTGGGCTGTTGAGGACGAAGGCAAGGAAAACCCGCACGACGGGTTCTCCGCCAACTATGAGTTCAACCCTGCCCTCAACGCCGCGATGGATAACTTCTGGGACAACTCCCCCGGACCGGAAGGGATCGGCCTCCAGGACTACTTCGCCGGCGCCTGGCGCTATCTGGCTTCCCAGCTCGCGGGCAGCAACGGCATCATGGGCTATGAAACCTGGAACGAGCCGTGGCCCGGCGAAGAATGGAGGCAGTGCGCGGCCCTGGGGGAGGAGGCCAGGCCCAAGCCCTGCAAGACGTTCGACGCGAAGCTCGACGCGATGGATGCGCGTGTCGCAGACGCGATCCGCGAAGTGGACGCGACCACGCCCATCTACTACGAGCCGAATGTGCTCTTCGACTTCGGTGCTCCGACCGCCACTGCGTCTCCCGCTGTATCGAATGTCGGGTTCGCCTTCCACGACTACTGCCTTATCGCAAATCCGGAAGGCTGCGCATCAGAGTCAACCGCGTTTGCGAACGCGCTCGCGCATGTCAAGAAGACCAAGGACGCATTGCTCTTGACGGAGTTCGGTGCCTCGAACTTCGAGGACGACCTGATCGGCATGGTCGAAAAAGCCGACGCGAACATGGTCCCGTGGCTAGAGTGGGCCTACTGCCAGTGCGAAGATCCCACCGGCTCACCGAACGAGGGGATCGTCCAGGAAGCGAGCAAGCCCCCAGCGGGGGAAAACCTCAACGTGGGGACGCTCGACGATCTCGTCGAGCCATACCCACAACTGATCTCCGGGACCCCCGTCGCGTGGCACTTCGACCGCAAAACGCGCGTGTTCTGGCTCACCTACACACCGAAGCGGCCGTCGGGCGGAAGGTTCGCAGAAGGTGCCCCAACTGAAGTTGCGGTACCGGAGCTCGCGTACCCAGGCGGCTACTCGGTCTCGTTGAACGGTGCCACCGTAACATCCGCGGCGGATGCACCAGTGCTCGTGCTTGCGCAGCACGGCAAGCCCGAAGCGATCTCGGTGACCGTCAGCCCCGAATAAGCACGGCGAAAAGTGCGGCCGGCCACGGGGTCGGCCGCACTCTGGCGAGATTCGCCAGCCTCACCACAACAGCCCGACTCGACGAAGCCTGCGGTACGAGAAACCCCGCTCCCGCTGTAACCCCTGGCTGGCCTGGAAACCGTCCTGCGAAGGACTTCCGAGGGCTCGAGCACGCGCCAAAGCGCGCCCAGAGCGGTGGTGCCCGAGGGGAAGCGGCTCGGCAACGGCGTGGTCCTAATGGCCGTTACCAGGGCATTTGGCAGGTGATCGCGCGATGGACGTGGGGGAGGCGCCGATCAGCAATGCCCAGAGGCTCAGTGCAGAACCGCCCAGATGCGGTACCTGCCCGCGAAGCTCGAGACGAGCAGGACGCCTTGGCTCAGGCTCGAGCTCGGCCTCATGGCCGCGAATTCAAGTTCCACCACGACAGTCCGGGCGCGTACGGTACCGCCGCATTTGGCGGCGTAGCCGCCGCGCGGCCCATTGAAGGGTGCCAGCACCGCCTCGGTGGCGCGCATCCCAGTGAGGTTGGTGGCGCGATAGATGAGGTGTGCCTGTCTCCTTTCATGTCGCGGTGGGCCTGCCGTACGCCGCCCTGGCGTACGGGCACCGCCAACTCGGCAATCTTCGCGTAGTCGCGCAAGGCGGTCGACCGTAGAGGCTACGGGTTGCGAGTCGACTTCTCCGAGAGCGGCCCGTCCGAGCTCCCGACGGCTACCGGTGTCCTACTCCTTGCGCCGCAATCATCACCGCGCTCAACGACGCCGGGCCCGGTTCGGCTGTGCGTGTGTCGAAGACCGTGATCGGTCTCGACTGACAGCGCACCACGGGTCTCGAACAGCGATGATGGCGTCTGTGCAGGCCCACCACCTGAACTGTGCCACGATTTGCCACCCGGGCGGGCGCTTCTGGGATGGACGCCCGGGCGTCGCGCGGGCCGCCAAGCTGGTGTGTCACTGCCTGCTGCTTGAGGGTGAGGATGGGCTGGTGCTCGTCGACACCGGCTTGGGAACAGTCGACCTCGCACAGCGGCGGCGGCGTCTCGGCCCGCTGTGGCTTCTCTACTCGCGACCGCTGCTCGATGTCGAGGAGACGGCGATCGCGCAGGTTCGGCGTCTTGGTTTCGCCGCAGCTGATATGCGTCACATCGTGCTGACTCACCTCGACTTGGACCATGCCGGTGGGCTGAGTGACTTTCCGACCGCGCAGGTGCATGTGCTGGATGTCGAGCACGCCGCGGCGATGCAGCCGCCCACCACGAAGGAGAAGCATCGCTACCGACGGCAGCAGTGGGAGCATCAGCCGCGTTGGGTGATCCACAGCGGCCGGGGTGAGCGATGGATGGGATTCGAGGCCGCCGTGGCAATCGACGACGTCCTGCTGGTTCCGCTCCATGGGCACACGCGAGGTCATGCCGGGGTGGCGGTGCGTGTCGGCGAGGAATGGCTGCTGCACTGCGGCGACGCGTACTACTTTCACGCAGAGATCGAGCCCGTGCCGTTGTGTCCGTCCGGGCTACGCATGTTCGAGCGACTGGTAGCCGTCGACGACGACGCGCGGCGGCACAACCAAGCGCGACTTCGCGAGCTGCGTCTCAGCCGTGGGTCGAAGCTCCGGCTGTTCTGCGCCCATGATCCGGTGGAGCTGCGTCGAGCGATCGAGGGCACTCGCTCTGCGTGCCATCGCCGATGAGTTCGGTGCGGGGGTCTGGTCCAATGAAAGCGCAATCAACCGGACGAGGAGAGACCGATGGCGTTCACCGTGAGGAACCTCAAAGATCTGACGGATATCGGGTCTAACTTCGACGGCCCACCGGACTTAGAGTTCCGCCATGCAAGCGCGGCGCTCGGTCTCGAGCAGTCCGGCTTGAGCTACCAGCTCGTCCCGCCCGGCTATCGCTTCCCGTTTGGCCACACGCACAAGACCCAGGAGGAGGTGTACGTGGTCGTGCGCGGGAGCGGGCGGATGAAGCTCGACGACGAGGTCGTCGAGCTCAAGGAGTGGGACGTGGTGCGCGTCCCACCGGGCACGTGGCGAGGGTACGAGGCCGGGGACGAGGCCCTCGAGATTCTCGTCTTCGGTGCGCCCAGCCTTGGCGAGCATGTGCGCGAAGACGTGGAGGGTGAGCGCGACTGGTGGGCTGATTAGCACCCCGGGCGGAACACCCTGGTTGCCGGATCGTGTCCTGACGGTGGCCGAAGTGCAGGTCGCCGTCGAAGCGCGTCTTGGGCAACGGGTGTCCGAGTATTCGGTCCGTAGCTGTCTTTCAGCCGGTGCTCGTGGTGCGGAGCCACGCTTCCGGTTGAGTGCCGTCTCGGCCATCCGGTCTCGCCTGAGTCGGTCAACAGCTGCCTTTCGACTGGTGCGCGAGGCTCTGCGCCGAGGCGGGCTCGTGGCGAGGCTCTGAATCTCCGTCAGTGTGCTGGCCAGCCGAGTGCGTCGAAGACGGCGACCGGGTTGAGATAGTCCCGCCAGTGAACGACCTCTCCGTCGCGGAGCGTGAGCACTGATATGAAGCGGTTGTTGTAGCGGTTTCCCGTCCTGACGGCGTGCCCCTCGGAGGCGTACTCGAGCACCACTACGCCCTTGGCCGCATCGTGGTAGACGGCGAGATCGAAGCAGCGCTCGAGGGTCATCCTGGTGCCGTACGGTCGGTAGAGCTCCGCGAGAGCAGCACGGCCCTCGACGCGCGGCGGATAATCGGGGACCGTCACGACGTATTCGGTGACGATGTCATCGGCGAGGAGGTCGAAGAAGTGGTCCGCCACGACAAATCCGAAGAGGCCTTCTTGGATGATGTGGAAGAACGGGTCGAGCGCTGCGAAGTCTTCGAGGTTGGCGATCGGGGTCTTCATGGCATTGCCTCCTGTTTCCACGCCGCAGCGGTCTTGGCGGCGAACTCTCTGAAGCTGGTGGGCTTGCGCTGTGGCGTGGATAGCATGCACGTCCACGCAATCGGTAGGCGGGAGGCGAGCCATGAAGCTAGGTATCCACTTCGTCAACTTCACGCTCCCGGGCGGATCGGAGGCGCTCGGCCCGACGCTCGGAGCGGCCGCCCAAGCGGCCGAGGAAGGCGGCTGCGCGAAGCTCACGCTGATGGACCACTGGTTTCAGATGGAGCGCTTCGCCACGGCCCAGGACCCGATGTTGGAGAGCTACACGGGGCTTGGCTTTGTCGCCGGCCGGACGGAGCGGATCACGCTCAGCACGCTCGTCACAGGCGTGACCTACCGCCATCCGGGACTGCTGGCCAAGATCGTGACGACGCTTGACGTCGTGAGCGGCGGTCGCGCCCATCTGGGCATCGGGGCGGCGTGGTACGAGCGCGAGCACAAGGGTCTCGGTGTCCCCTTTCCGCCATTGGCAGAGCGGTTCGAGCGCCTGGAGGAGACGCTGCAGATCTGCCAGCAGATGTGGAGCGACGACGACGGCCCGTATGAGGGCCGGCATTACCGCCTGGCCGAGACGATCTGCCAGCCACGCCCCGTCCAGCAGCCACGGCCGCGGATCCTCGTCGGCGGAAGCGGCGAGAAAAAGACGCTGCGGCTGGTGGCTCAGTACGCCGACGCGTGCAACCTGTTCGCTCCTGAGCCGTCCGTAGTCGAGCACAAGCTCGACGTCCTGTCCCAGCATTGCGCGGACATCGGGCGCGACCCGGCCGAGATTGAGAACACGATCCTGGCCGTGTCCAGCGATCCACTGACTGATGTGGACGGGTTTCTCGCAAGCATGGAGCAATACGCCCGGCTGGGGGTCGACCTAGTGGAGGTCGTGCCGAGGAGCTCCGATCCGGTGGCTGAGGTGACGAGGCTTGGAGAAGAGGTGGTGCCGCGGTTGGGGGAGCTCAGCGCGCCCTAACCGGCTTCGCCCCCAGCGACGGCTTAGCAGGCTTCCGCATCCCCATGGCCAAGGAGGCGTCGCCGGCGAGCCGCCCGAGACTGCTCGTCCTCGTCCGACGCGAGCGTCAGCTGGTCAGCCGTCGGCATCGACCTCGCGTTGTGCGCGACAGGCGACTGCGCGCGCGAGTAGTAGCTCGCGCTCACGGTCATTGTCGCACAGCTCGGCGGCGTGCTCGAACTCCTCACGCGCCTCAGCCACCCGTCCCAGGCGCACGAGGATGTCACCACGCACGCTGGGCAGCAGATGGTAGCCACGCAACGCGGGCTCATCGGCTAGCGAATCGACCAGCTCGAGCGCGGCCTCGGGACCGAAGGCCATCGTCACGGCCACAGCGCGGTTGAGCTCCACGACCGGGGAGCCGGTGAGCGCCGCCAGCCCATCGTAGAGCGCGACGATCCTCGGCCAGTCGGTCTCCTTGACGCTTCGGGCCTGTGCGTGGCAGGCGGCGATCGCGGCCTGCAGCGTGTAAGGGCCCAGTGCGCCTCCGAGCTCCTCGGCACGCCGCAGCCCGGCAAGGCCGCGTTGCACGAACAGACCGTCCCAGCGCGCCCGGTCCTGATCGGCGAGCAGCACGGGCTCCCCGCGTGGCCCGACACGCGCGCGCAATCGCGAGGCCTGCAGCTCCATCAGGGCCAGCAGGCCGTGGACCTCGGGCTCGCAGGGCATCAGCGCTGTGAGGATCCTTCCGAGGCGCAGGGCGTCCTCGCACAGAGCCGGGCGGATCCAGTGCTCGCCGGCGCTCGCCGCGTAGCCCTCGTTGAACACCAGGTAGATCACCTCGAGCACGGCCGACAGACGCTCAGCCAGCTCGTCGCGACCGGGGACCTCAAATGGCACGCGCGCCGCGGCGAGTGTGCGCTTGGCGCGAACGATGCGCTGCGCTACTGTGCCCTCGGAGACGAGAAACGCACGCGCGATCTCCGGCGTCGACAGGCCACCGAGCAAACGCAGCGTTAGCGCCGCGCGCGCCTCCCGGGACAAGACTGGGTGGCATGTCATGAAGATCAGTCGCAGGAGGTCGTCCTGAACGTCGTCGACCAGTGCGGCCAGGTCGGGTCGGTCGAGCTGCTGCAGGATTTCCAGCTCGCGCCCGATCAGCTCGTGCTTTCGCGCGAGTGTGACGCGCCGGCGCAATGCATCGATGCCCCGGCGCTTGGCAGTGGCCATCAGCCATGCGCCAGGCTTGTCCGGGATCCCCGACTCAGGCCACTGCTCGAGCGCGGCGACGAGCGCGTCCTGGGCCAGGTCCTCGGCCACCGCCACGTCGCGAACGATGCGAGTCAGCCCGGCTATCAACCGGGCCGACTCAATGCGCCAGACGGCGTCGATTGCACGATGGGTAGCCGACGGCGTCACGTGCCTATTTCTGGGCGGTCTGCTCGCGCAGCCGCGCGTTGGCCTCGCGCAGCTCAGGCGTCAGCTGCTCGCCGAAGTCGTCGGTCTCGAAGATCTGGCGCAGCTCGATCTCGACACCGCCGTCGAACGGCGCCCGCTTGAGCCACTCGATCGCCTCGTCGCGCGACGCGCACTGCCAGATCCAATAGCCGGCGACGAGCTCCTTGGCCTCGGTGAAGGGACCGTCGGTGACGGTGCGCTCGCTGCCGTTGAAGCGGACCTTTGCGCCCCTGGAGGTCGGGTGCAGGCCCTCACCGGCCAGCATCACGCCTGACTTGGCCAGCTCTTCGTTGTACTTCGTCATCTCCCCCAGAAGCTCGGTGCTGGGCATCTCGCCCGCCTCGGACTCAGGGCTCCCGGGGACCAGAATCATGAAACGCATCTTTGTCTCCTTGTGTTGGATGGGTGGCTTCTACCCACACGTCGAACGAGGTCGGCCGAAATCGACACGCCCGGCATTTTCCTCTTTCGAGGTCCGCCGCCGGGCCGGGCCAGGTGCGGGCGTGTGTGAGCCGGCGCGGCCAACTCGCTCGTGCTTCCGCTCGATCGCGAGCGTCCGACCAAGGACCGCGCTCACGGTTGCTCGGGGCGACGCAGAAGCGCCGGCGGAGCACGCAGGTCGTCTGCAACAGGGGCCAAAATCGCCCCACGGTGCGGCGGTGACCCCCATGCACCACACGGTGCTCTCGATCAGGCGAGAGGCTGTCCCGCTACTCACGCATGAGCATCGCCTGCGCCTCACGCTCCATGTCGACGTAGGGCTCGCCGCTGACGTCGACGGCGACGAACTTGATCGTGCCGTCGGTGAAGCGCCAGGGTCGCTCTCCCGGATAGTCGTCGGTGATCGCGGTCACGCTGCGTCCGACCGTGAGGCCGGTGCCGCTGATGCCGAACATGCCGGGCTGGGTCTTGATGCGCTGTTCGCCGACCTTCTCATCGCCGTGGTAGAGAGCGAGGATGCCGGTTGAGACACCCGGCGGGTCCTCTCCGTCCTTCTCAAACGCGGCCGAGAGGATCAGGTTCTCGCCGGTCGGCAGCTCCTCGCCCGCGGCGATCGTCTGCACGAGATTGCCGACGAAGTTATAGACGTAGTGCAGCCGGTTGTCCTTGACATAGAGGGCGTGGCCGCCGAAGTGGGAGCCCTGGGCGAACAGCACGCCCTCGGCTCCCGGTGCGGCGAGGTCGACGAGCGCGCCGACCGCGTAGGAGCGGTTACGAATGTTGACGGCCTGGGCCTCGGGGACCGCGGCCGCATCGGGGTAGTAGCGGTAGCGCTTGCGCGGCGCCGTGAGCTGTGGGCGCGGGGTGGTAATGATCTCGACCGCGGAGCGGTCGTCGAGCGGGAAGGCGCCATTGGCGCCGGCCTCGGAGAACCACAGATTGACGAGCTCGCGGACCTTCTCCGGGTGCTCGCCGGCGAGGTTGTGCAGCTCGGAGCGGTCAACATCCGTGTTGTAGAGCTCCCACTCGTCGGCGTTGAAGTTGCTCCACCCGGCGATTGTCGGATGGGTCGTGACCGCCTTCCAGCCCTCGTGCCAGATCGCGCGCGACCCGAGCATCGAGTAGAACTGTGTCGAGCGGGCGCTCGACGCGCCGCCCGCGTCGAAGCTGTAGCGCATGCTGACGCCGTCCAAGCTCGACTGCACGTGGCCCTTGATCGTCTCCGGGGCCTGGACGCCAAGGACATCGAGAATCGTGGGGACGATGTCGATCGCATGGTGGTACTCGTCGCGGATCTCACCCCTGGCCTTCATCCCCGCCGGCCAGGAGATGATGCACGGGTCGCTGGTGCCGCCGTTGAACTCGTAGCGCTTCCACATCTTGAACGGCGTGTTGAACGCCATCGCCCAGCCGTTCGAGTAGTGGTTGTAGGTGTTGGGCCCGCCCAGCTCGTCGATCATGCGCAGGTTCTCCTGCAGATCGTCGGGGATGCCGTTGAAGAGCTTGTTCTCGTTCACAGACCCGTTCGGACCGCCCTCTCCGCTGGCGCCGTTGTCGGAGACCAGGATGATCATCGTGCTCTCGAGCAGCTCGCTCTCCTCCAGAAACTCGAGCAGCCGGCCGATCTGATCATCGGCGTGCGCGAGAAAGCCCGCGTACACCTCGGCCATGCGCGCGAACAGCTCCCGCTCCTCATCCGAGAGGGTGTCCCACGGGCGGGTCACGTCGAGCGGCGGGAAGGGCTGTCCGTCGGGCCCGGTCCGCGTCTGCGCCGTGCCGATCGGGTTGATCGGGGGCAGCTCGGTGTCCGCCGGCACGATGCCGAGCTCCTTCTGGCGCGCGAGCGTCTGCTCGCGCATCGCCTCATAGCCCATGTCGAAGTGCCCCTTGTACTTCTCGATCCACTCCTTCGGCGCCTGGTGCGGCGCATGGCAGGCGCCTGGGGCGTAGTAGAGCATGAACGGCTTCTCCGGCGCGACGGCCTGCGCGTCCTTGATGAACTCGAGCGCCTTGTCGGTGATGTCCTCGGTGAAGTGGTAGCCCTCCTCGGGCGAGCACGGCTGATCGACAGGATGGGCGTCGTAGACCAGGTCCGGGTACCACTGGTTCGTCTCGGCGCCGAGGAAGCCGTAGAAGCGCTCAAAGCCGCGTCCGGTCGGCCAGTTCCGCCGCACCGAGGCGAGGTTCATCTCGTCGGTCGGGCACAGATGCCACTTGCCGACCATGTAGGTATTCCAGCCGAGCTCGCCCAGGATCTCCGGGAGCATCCCGTTCTCCGGCGGGACAGTCCCGCTCGCGTTGGGAAACCCGATCGCCGCCTCGGTGATGCAGGCCATGCTGTTGCGCGTGTGGTTGCGGCCGGTCAGCAGACAGGAGCGCGTGGGAGAGCACAGCGCCGTCGTATGCCACTGCGTATAGCGGATGCCCTGCGCGGCGATGCGGTCGATGTTCGGCGTCTCGACCGGGCCGCCGTAGCAGCCCAGCGCCGAGAACCCGACATCGTCGAGGACGATGTATATGACGCTTGGCGCGCCCTCCGGCGCCCTCGGCGGCTCGAACGGCGCCCAGTCCGGCTCCGAGTCCCGGATGTCGACATTGATCGTGCCCTGAAATGGTGCGCCCACAGCAGTGCCTCCCTGTGTTGGCCTGGACGCGGATCTTTGCACGGCACACGCGGCTGCGCGCAGCGGTCCGCTTGTCCTTCGCCGGTGGGTCTCTTCGATCCGAGGGAAGGACTCGAGGGATGCGACGGCTTGGACCCTAGCTCGCCTGGTTCTAGGATCGCCAAGGATGAGCCACCAGGACATGATCCAGATCCCGGCGGGTCGCTATCGGATGGGCTCGGCTGACTTCTACCCCGAAGAGGCACCGATACGGGAGGTGGAGGTCGATGCCTTCGCGATCGACCGCGGACCGGTCAGGGTGGCGCAGTTCGCCCGTTTCATCGAGCAGACTGGATACGTGACCGTCGCTGAGCGTCTCCCGGATCCCGCCGCCTACCCGGACGCCGATCCCTCGCTCCTGCGCGAGGGTTCGGCTGTCTTTCACCCCACGCCAGGCCCTGTGCCCCTCCACGACCCGAGCCGCTGGTGGGCGTACGTGCCGGGCGCAAGCTGGCGACATCCCTGGGGGCCGAGCAGCGACAACGCTGGGCGGGCCGATCATCCGGTCACCCATGTCGCCTTCGAGGATGCCGAGGCGTACACGAAATGGGCTGGTAAGCAGCTTCCGAGCGAGGCCGAGTGGGAGTACGCGGCCCGCGGGCGACTCGATGGCGCGACGTTCGCCTGGGGGAACGATCAGCGACCGCGCGGCGAGCTGATGGCCAACTTCTGGCAGGGCGAGTTTCCCTGGCACAACACCGGCGCCAAGGGATGGCGTGGCACATCGCCGGTGGGTCTCTTTCCAGCCAACGGCTTCGGGCTCTACGACGTCACGGGAAATGTCTGGGAGTGGACGACCGACTACTACTCCCCACGCGGCGCGGCCTCGGAGGCAACCCCTCGCGCCTGCTGCAAACCGCCTCTCAATCCGCATGTCGCGTCCCCGGACGCAAGCTATGACCACGGGAACCCCGGCGCGAGCATTCCCCGCCGCGTCATTAAGGGCGGCTCGCATCTCTGTGCGCCGAGCTATTGCCTTCGTTACCGGCCCGCCGCCCGTCAGCCCGAGGCGATTGACACATCGACAAGCCACATCGGCTTCCGCTGCGTCATCCGCGAGGGCAGCTAGGCAAGCGGCGTGCTGTCGCTCTCGAGTGCTTCAATCCTCGCGCCACGGGGTCGATGGGACTACCGCTCGCGCTTGAAAGCAGTCGCCTAAGTCGCGAGCAGCTCGCTCCTACTCCGGACGAGTTGCGATCGTCTCGCCGGGCGGCCCCGAGACGACTGATTTCAGCTAGAAGGGAGCGTCTTCGCCCAGCGGGCTCGGACTGCTCCTCCTCGTCCGTAGCGGTTGTCTCCCGCGGCCCTCGCGAGAGTGCTGCTTGTCGCGCAAAGCAGACGCGGGGTCTCTCTGCTCGTAGAACTCGCGCCCGTGAGCCGACGGCTGTCGTACCGCGGCTCGCGCGAGGAGACGAGCCAGCTATCCCGCGCATGAGGCTCGGGGAGCCGTCGCGGGAGCCGATCGCGGTCTAGAGGTTCCCCGGCCGACCAGGCCGTTCGACGCAGGGTGTTGGCGGTACACTCCCTCGCACTCGAGTGAGGGGAGGAGCAATGCAAGGCAGGGGGTCGCGCAGGGCGTCAGCAGTGGCGCTGGCCGCACTGTGCATGCTGCTCATCGTGTTCGGTGGCACAGCGGCCGGCACGGGGCTTACCGGTCCGACGGGGGCGGCACTGGGAGAAAAGCCGGTCGCAAACAGGACGGCGACAGTCAAGGAAGGGCTCATGGAATGTCCGGTCAAAACAGATACGGCAAGCGCCGGTCCGGCTCTCAGCCCACCTGTCGAACTTTCACCAACGCAGCAGTCCACCGAAAAGCAGGTGAATCTAGGCACAAGTCGCGAAGCGGTGATCGTCAAACACGTCACGGTGACGACCAATCGCCCTCTCCCAGCTACCTTCGACTCGACGCAACTCAACTTCGATGCTGCCCTGTCGCGCACAGGTAACACACTCGAAACTGCGGAATTCCCCGAGCCCACGTTTAGCCGCGCCCATATCTCCAACGACAGGAGGAGCATTTCGTTCGCGATTTGCCTCAATCCCGCGGGAGTTAGCGCCGGCAAATATGTGGGCTCCGTGACGGTGAGTGGGCCAGAAGGCCTAGGAAATGCGGTCATTTCGCTGACGGTAAATGCGAAGAGCCTTCAGCTGGCTGACTGGCTCATTGCATTCTTCGCCGCGCTTTTCCTGATAGTCATTAAGGACGGCGCAAGAATCAAGAAAGAATACGACGATAAACACACGGCTTTCAAATGGCGCCATGATGTTTGGAGACCGATCTTTCACGACCCAATTTGGGGGGCAACAACGGCAGTGAGCCTAGCCTTGGTAGGCGCCGCCATGTTGAAGATCTACACAGCGGATCCAGCGTGGGGCGCTGATGGGCTTGCCAGTTTGGTCACGTTGGTCGGCGCGGCTGCGGCTGCCGTCGGGGGGCATGCCGTCATCTCTTCGTTGAGTCCTAGCCCGAAAGCTCAGTAAGGGTCTACCGCTTCAGGCACCCCGCCCTAAAGGCAACCAACTGTGGAGCCGAGCGCCCCCTCGAGCTCGGGGCGGTAGCGCCAAGAAGCACTGCCCTCGAGGTCTCTGCGGTCGCAGGCGGAGATGCCTTGCTCAACGGCGCGCGGAGCGTCGCCTGTCGCAGCCGCGAGCGCCTGGGAATACGGGTCTGTCGCTACCGCTTTCGCGTGAAAGGAGTCGCGTCAGCCGACAGGTCGATCGCTCCTCCAACGGACGAGGTGCGACAGCCCGCGTCGCGCCCGCCCAGACTGCCGCTTCGCCATGGTGAGGAGGCGTCTGCCGAGCCTCAGTCCGCGCTATCGAGATTCGTCCGAACCGAGCGTGAGGTGGGCAGCATGACAGACACCCGCTTGTCGGGCCACAGCGAGAGTGGCAACCACTGCTCTGCGCGACGCTTGCTTGTCGTGTTCCTGTGAGCCAAGATGGTGTCGTGAACGAGAACAGTCCGGGCTTAGCACCTCTGGAGGGGGTTGACGAAGACGCCCGCGTCGCGGCCGTTTCCCGGCTCCATGACCTGATCAGCGGCGGAGGACTGTCTCTCGAGCACTTCTCGGGAATCTTGGAGCAGGTCTTCGCCGCTGCCAGCCACGCCGAGCTCGAGGCAGCGATGTTGGCGCTGCCCTCGTTGGTTCGGCTCACGCCCGCCTCGCAGCGGCTGGCCAGGCCACTCGTGCTTCACGTGCCAGACAGTGCTCTGGAGCTAGGCTCTGGCTGGCAGTTGGCGGCCGACACGGTCATCGGCACCGGCTTCGGGGCGGCCCGGCTCGATCTCACCGCTGCCAGCTGGGACGTCCATCAGATCAACCTCCACCTGCAGACCTGGGGTTCGATCGAGGTTCTCATCCCCAAAGGAGTCGGCGTGCAGATGCTCGGCGGATCAGCAAGAGTCGAGCTTGAGTCGCTGTCTGCGCCCGTCCCCGCCGGTCCGGTGTTGCGGATTTCCACATCCGGACCAACCGGAGTGATCCGGATACGCCACCCCAAGAAGCGCAACGGCCGGCCGTTGGCGCGCTGGAGGCGACGGCACCGCAGGCATCCCCGGTCACTCGGGGAACATAGCCGCTAGAGTTCGCAACACCAAAGCTTGGAAGGGTCCGCTGCAAATGGCTGTACTGATCATCGTCATCGTCATCGTCGTCCTCCTCGCCGTCGGCTTGTGGGCCGGGTACAACGGTCTCGTCAAGAGGCGCAACCGGACACAGGAGGCGTGGTCTGAGATCGACGTTGAGCTCAAGCGCCGCCACGACCTGATCCCCAACCTCGTGTCGACTGTGCAGGGCTACGCCGCGCACGAGAAAGGGACCTTCGAAGCGGTAACACAGGCCCGGGCCAACGCGGTCACCGCCGGCGCGACTGGCGATCCGGGTCAAATCGCCCCTGCTGAGAACGCTCTGTCCGGCGCGCTGCGTTCGCTGTTTGCGGTCGCCGAGAACTACCCGCAGCTGCGGGCGGTCGAGAGCTTCACACAGCTACAAGAGACGCTGACCGCCACCGAGGACAAGATCGAGTACGCCCGCCGCTACTACAACACGAGCGCCCGCGACTACAACATCGGGCTGCAGACATTTCCGCGCAATCTGATCGCTGGACCGTTCGGCTTCAAGGCTGTCGCATTCTTCGCGACCGACGAGGAGGAGCGTGCCGTACCTCAGGTCAGCTTCTCCGGCTCTGGCCCAGGCGCAGCCGACTCGGCAGCATTGCCGGTCGCTGGCCCCGAGGCGCTTCCCCCTGCCGCTGGCACCCAGGGCCCGCCGCCAGCTGGCTGACACCCCCCGGCTGGATCGGCTGGGCCGGTCAGACCGACTGGCCCGAAGCGATCCTTTCGAGGACTGCGATCCGCTGCTCAATAGGAGGGTGGGTGTCGTAGAGGCGGTGGTACCAGGCATCGTGGTGCTGCAACGGGTCGTCGATGCACATCGCCGCGGTCGCGTGGTTCATGGTCTTGAACGGTTTGTCGTTCTGCTGCAGCTTCTTCAGCGCGCTCAGCAGCCCTGCCGGGTTGCGGGTCAGCTCCACGCCGCTCACATCGGCCAGCGACTCGCGGCGGCGTGAGAGTGACAGGCGAATGAGCGGACCGAAGATGAAGCCGACAACCGCGAGCAACGCGCCGGCAGCGAAGATCACGAGCACGAGCTGGTTGCCCCTGCCGCCTCGCCCGAGCGAGGCATAGAATGCGCTTCGCCACAGGATGCTGGCCAGCAGGGCAGCCATGCCGATCATGGTTCCCACCACGAGCAGGAGACGGATGTCGTGGTTCTTGATGTGGCTCATCTCGTGGCTGACCACGCCTTCGAGCTCCTCGCGGTTCATGATGGCTAGTAGTCCCGTGGTGAAGGTGATGGCTGCCTTTTCCGGGCTGACGCCAGTGGCGAACGCGTTGGGCGAGGGATCGTCGATCACATAGACCGTGGGCTTGGGGATCCCCTCGCCGATGGCCAGTGCCTCAACAAGGTTGTTCAGCTGCTGGAACTGGGCTGGGTCGGCCGGCACGGCCCCCGAGACCCGGAGCACCAGCCCGGCTCCAGCGTTCAGGGAGTAGACAATCCCGCCGAAGGCCAGGAGGCCACCGATCGCGACGCCGATGATGACCGGACCCCAGCCGTAGCTTGTCTGGTGTGCATTTTCGACAGCGGGGTTGACCGCCGGGTGGGCAACGGCTTTGAAGAGGAAGCCCACGGCGGCTCCGATGGCAAGCCAGATCACAAAGAACATGACCACGACGATGACGCTGCGTCGCTTGTTGGCGGCGATCTGGCTGTACATGTGTCGGATCCTACGGCACGTAGATATCCCAGTCTGGAGCAGCCAGTCAAGCTGAATGCTGCCAATGCCGGCGCATGCTTCCGCTTCGCCGGAAAGCTGGAGCACACGGAGCGTTAGCTCTTGGGGCCGGGGCTCCCAGCGAGCGGGAGGCCGCGGCGGGCGAAGGGTCTCGGAGCACGCGCAGGTGGTCGCTCATGATCCCGTCCACGCCGCCGGCCTCTCCGCGGGGTTCGAGCGCCGACGAGCAGCACATCCTGGCCTCGGCGCTGACGACCGCATTCCCACAACAGCGAGCGCGTCGGCCGTCCACTCCGAGACTGCTGAGTTGGACGAGCTCCGAGCGTCTCGCCGGGCGCTCGCGAGACGCCTCCTTCGCCATGGCCTAAGCAGCAGCCTGAGGGCGCTCGGGCGGGGCTGTCGAGTCTCGTCCAACGCAGCAGTGCCGTGCGTCTGTCGCGAGACGCCCGCTTAGGTCGGCACGCGGCAGCGATGGGCATCGAGCCCGACTTGGATCTCGGCGAAGACCGTTCACCTTGCGCCGCGAGCGCCATCATCCGGCACATTGCGGGTCAGTAGCCGCCTGCGAAGCCCCCGGCGGGGGTCGCTCTCGCGCTCGGCGAGCAGGAACGCGATTCCTTCCTGGACGGCGAGCTTGACCTCGTCGCGGGTGGTGCGCGCCGCCCGGTCGTCTTCATGGCGCCCCTTGAAGCGTGTTGTCTCGATTGGTTCGCCGAACCAGAAGTACAGGCGCTCTGGGTGGGGCAGCAGCGTCGGGCCGATGCCGTGCACGAGGGGCTGCATCGGCCAGCCGGTGAGTTTCTTGACGAGGTCGGTGAAGTGCGCGTAGGCGGGGTTGTTCTCGTCGATGATGATGTCGAGCATCTCCTCCGCGCCGACGGCAGCGAACGGGACGATCGGGTAGCTGTGCTCGATCGCCAGGCGTGCGAACCCGATGCGCTCTTTCCACATGAGCTGGTACTTCTCGCCGCGTCGCTTGTTGACCTCACGCGCGCCGCCGGGAAAGACGAGCACCGTCTCTCGCTGAACCATGAGCGAACGGACGTTTTCGCGGGTGCCGCGCACCATCCCGCACGCGGTGAGTACCTCGCGCCATATAGGGATCGCGTAGTGAGCATTCTCGCCTAGCGAGCGCACCGCGAGCTCGCGTCGCTTCCATATCTCCGTGAGCATGAACGGCAGGTCCAGGAACGCGTAGAGGGTGTGGTTTCCAGCTAGCAACGACCCGTCGGCGGGGATGTTCTGCATGCCGTAGAACCTCGGCTGGGCGATCCGGCTCAGCGGAGCAAGGATCGACGCCAGATGATCGAGTTGCCCGCCGTCGAGCAGCTCGGGTACCTCGACCGGGGCGCTCTCGTGCCTGGCCATCGCCTCAGCGCTGCAGCGGCCTCGAGCGGTTCGTCAGGTGCTCGAATTGCTCGAGCGCGCCCGCGCGCTCGACGGCGCGGAGCTCCTCTCCGCAGAACACCTCGCCTAGGGCGGGCTGAGGGTCGCCCTCGGATGCGTACATACGAGCCGCGAACGGCCAGTCGCTACCGAACAGGAGATGGCCCGGGCCGGCAACACCCGCGACGGCCTGCAGAGCCGGTGGGTCCGCGATCAGCGCCGTGTCGTAGAACGATCGTGCGAGCGCCCTGTGGGCGCTGTCCGCCGTGAGCAGAGCCGCGCCGGCGGGCAGCCCCAGGAACGGGCCGAGCTCTTTGGCGGCGGCCGAGGCTGCTGCCAGGCGCGCGCGCAACATCGGGAGCGTGCCACCGCCGTGCGCGAACTGCCAGCGGATGTGCGGGTGGGTCTCGAAGACTCCGTTGACCAGGATCGACATGAACGCGCGGGTCGTGTCGAACGGGTACTCGGCGATGAAGCCAGGCACGGACAGGTCGGGCTTCAGCTCTGCGGCTATGGATGCCGGGTGGACCATCACCCAGGCGCGGCGCCTGTTCAGCTCCGACAGGAGTGGCTCGAACGCCGGGTCGCCCGGGTAGCGGCCGCCGTAGCTCGAGAGCAGCCCGACACCGTCCAGGTGTAGGTCATCCAGAGCCCTGACGGCCTCGGCGCGCGCCTGCTCTACGTCGCTCACTGATAGGAGCGCGAACGCTCCGAACCGGCCAGGGTGTTCGTCTACCACCCCTGCTGCGTACTCGTTGCACTCGCGTGCGAGCGCCGGCGCGCGCTCGTGATCCACGAACTCGACGCCGGGATCGGAGACGGACAACATCTGCACTTCGATGCCGTGGGCGTTCATGAACTCCAACGCGAGTTCGGGTGTCCACTCGGGAACCGGTATGCCGCCGATCAGCCACATCTCGGCCTCCTGCAGCGCCTGTTTGTACGCGGGTGCTAGGTAGTGGGCGTGCACGTCGATCCGGTGCGGGCCGGGCCGGCGGTCTGTCATGGCGTGTGCTCCTCGGGGTCGATTGCGTCGGGCATCGGTCTGCGTGCGATCTCGGCGGCCTCGGTGGGATCGAGCCCGAAGCTGCGCAGAACGCCCTCGGCGTGCTCGCAGTCGGCGTGTCTGCCCAGTTCACCGAGCAGGACGGCATGCATCACGGCGATGAGGGCGCCTCCACTTGCGCGCAGCGTGAGCCTGGGGTTCGCCACGTGGAAGCGCCCGGCCGCAATGCCGGCTCGCAGGTCGCGCATCGCTGGCCTCGCGAGGACCTCGTCGGTGGCCCGGTAGGGAATGTCCAGGCGCACCAGCAGCCTGGCCCACTCGGGCTCCTCCCAGGCGAGGCGCACGAAGTGCCGGTGCGCGACGCTGATCGCCTCAGCCGGATCGTCTACTCCGGCGCGCCTTGCCTGCATCCGGCGCAGGTGCTCGGCGAGTGTCTCCTGCAGCAGCGCGGCCAGGAGCTCGTCCTTGGTGTCGAAGTAGTTGTAGAAGGATCCGATCGCGACGTCCGCGGCCTCTGCGATGTCGGCGACCGTCGTCGCGTCGAAGCCCTGTTCTCCGAACAGGCGCTGTCCTGCGGCGAGCAGCGCGCCGCGCGTGCGTGCCTTTCGCCGCTCGTTGCGTCCCGGCGCGGCCTTGGCGTCGGGTTTCCCGCTGGGCATTGCGCCAGCATGCACGCGAGCCATAAAGTGAGTATATACTCAATCTTGACTTTGAATTCAGCCGGTTGTATATTCGCCGCCGTGCACACTTCGAGCTCCACCTCAAACCAGCAGGGTGTCTTCGACGAGGAGGTGCCGGTACTGATCGTCGGCGGCGGCGGCGCGGGCCTCACCGCGTCCATGCTGCTCGCCGGCCTTGGCGTGAAGACGCTGCTCGTGAGCGCGCTGGCCACGACCTCCAGGCTGCCGAAGGCGCACGTGCTGAACCTGCGGGCGATGGAGATCCTTCAGGACGTAGGGGCTGCGCAGGAGATCGAGCGGCGCAGCACGCCTGCGGAGGCGATGGCCGCGACGGCCTTCTATGCGGGCATCGCGGGAGGCGACGGCTATGGCCGGCGGATCCGACGCGTCGAGTGCTGGGGCGCCGGCGGGGCCGATGAGAACTGGGCGTCGGCCAGTCCGACGCGGCAGATGAACCTCCCCCAGATCCGCTTGGAGCCGGTGCTTCGCGACCGCGCCGAAGAGCTCTCGCCGGGGCGGATCCGTTTCGGGCACGAGTTGATCGAGCTGAGCCAGGACGAGGAGGGGGCAATCGCCGCGATCTGCGAGCGCGAGACAGGACGCGAGTACACCGTCCGCGCGCATTACGTGATCGGCGCGGACGGGGGCCGCACCATCCCGGGCCTGGTCGGCATCGACTATGAAGGCCTGGGCGTCCTCGGCCGCGCCGCGACGATTCATGCCACGGCGGATTTCTCTCGGCTCCTCGGCGATGAGGACGTGCTTCTGCGCTGGTGCCTGTCACCGCAGGCGGGGACCGGTGTGGTGATGGTGCCGATGGGACCCGAGCACTGGGGCACGCAGTCGGAGGAGTGGGTGATTCACCTCAACTACCAGCCAGACGATCCCCGGGCGGAGTCCGACGAGGCGGTTGAGAGCGACATCCGGTCCGCGATGGGCATCGGCGATCACCCGATGCAGATCCACATGATCACTCGCTGGACCCTCGAAGGGGTCTTGGCCTCCAGGTTCCGTGCCGGCCGCATTCTGCTCGTTGGTGACGCCGCGCATCGCCACCCGCCGACCGGAGGACTTGGCCTGACCAGCGCGATCCACGACGTGCACAACCTCTGCTGGAAGCTTGCCGCCGTGATCTCCGGCCAAGCCTCCGATGCGCTGCTGGACAGCTACGAGGCCGAGCGCCGCCCCGTCGACGCCCGCAACGTTCAACGTTCCCTCGAAAACGCGGTCAATCACCTGCAGATCACGATGGCGCTCGAGCTCGACCCTGACGGCAGCGAGCAGGAGAACTGGGCGCGACTACAGCGGCTGTGGAGCGGGCGCCCCGAGGACGAGCAGCTGCGACGCGAGGTGCTGCGCCTGCTGCGCGCCTCGTCGATGGAGTTCGGTGAGCTGAACGTCGAGTACGGCTACTCCTACGACTCCGCCGCGGTTATCGGCGACGGCAGCCCCGCACCCGAGCCGGTCGATGACGTGCGCATCTACGAGCCGGCCACCCGGCCTGGCTCGCCCCTACCACACGCATGGATCGACGATGAGGACGGCGAGCGACAGCCGATCAAGGACCTCGTCGCGCCCGGGCGATTCCTGCTGATCGCCGGGGAGCAGGGCGATGCCTGGTGCGACGCCGTCGCAGCGCTCGTCGGAGCGCATGGGCTGCCGATCGACGCGGTGCGCATCGGCCACGTCGACGGCGACTTGTACGACCCCCGCTGCACCTGGCTGCGCCACCGCGGCATCGGCTCCGACGGGGCCATCCTCGTGCGCCCCGACCGATTCGTGGCCTGGCGCAGCATCGGTTCGGCGGCCGACCCCGCGGGCGAGCTCGCTCGCGCCCTCACACAGATCCTCGCGCGGCCGATTGGCGTTGAGGAGCCCTCCGCAACGAACTGACCCAACCGGCCATCGGAGGCGAACAGATGACCGAGCGGCCGTGATAAGTGATAACCATGTCAGTATTGACTACACGGTCGCACATCGCTAGGGTCAACGCATGTCCGCGGACGCCAAGGCGCCTGAGATCGACGTCGCGATCGTTGGATACGGCCCCGTGGGCCAGGCGCTGGCGGGCTGGCTCGGGGCGGCGGGGCACCGCGTGGCGTGCTTCGAGCGCTTCGGCGAGATCTACCGCCTTCCGCGCGCCGTGCACCTCGACCACGAGGTCATGCGGCTGCTGCAGCGCCTCGGGGTCGCCGAGCGCCTCGCTCCGGAGATGCTGTCCTTCGACGAGTACCACTGGTTCGGTGCCGACGGCGAAACGCTGATGGTGCTGAGGCCCGAGACGCCGTCGATCTCGGCGTGGGAGCCCGACTGGCTTTTCTTCCAGCCGGTCCTCGAGGAAGCGCTTGACGCGGGCGCCCGAGCACATGCCGGGGTCACGGTCGAACGGGGATGGTCCGCTGTGGGGCTCTCCCAGGACGAGGAGGCGGCGACGCTCACGCTGCGTGGCGTCATCGAGGACGAGCCGGGCCGCGCGATGCCGAGCGACGAGATCCGCACCGTGCGGGCGCGCTGGGTGATCGGCGCCGACGGCGCCAACTCACTCGTGCGCGAGACGCTCGGAATCGAGAGGAAGGATCTCGGCTTCCAGGAGCAGTGGTTCGTCGTGGACGTCGTGCCGCGCGACATTGGCGCACTCGACCTGCCGACCGCCTGCCAGTGGTGCGACCCGCGACGGCCGACCACGCACGTGCAGAGCGGGGTGGGCCACCGGCGCTGGGAGTTCATGCTGCTGCCCGGCGAGCGCGCCGAGGACTTCGACGAGCCCCGCGCCTGGGAGCTGCTCTCGCCGTGGTTCACGCCCGCGGACGGGCGGCTGCTGCGCCACGCGGTGTACGAGTTTCGCTCGATGGTCGCACACAGCATGCGCACGGGGCGGGCGCTGCTTGCAGGCGACTCCGCGCACCTGACACCGCCGTTCCTCGGGCAGGGTCTTTGCACAGGCCTGCGCGACGCGGCGAACCTCTCCTGGAAGCTCGACCTCGTCCTGCGCGGCGTCGCCGACGAGGCCCTGCTGGACACGATCGCCCCTGAGCGCCAGCCCCAGAACGAGTGGATCATCGCCTTCGCCGTCGAGCTCGGGAAGGTGCTCTGCGAGCTTGACCCCGAGAAGGCCGCCGAGCGCGATCGAGCACTGCGCGAGGCCGGGCCGCCCCCCGCGCTCGGCCTACCCGCACTCACCGGCAGAGGGTTTCCCGACGACGACCCGCTCGCGGGGACGCTCTCGCCGCAGGGACGCCTGGAGATCGGCGGGCGCGAGGGACTGCTCGACGACCTCGCGGGCGGCGGCTTCACATTGCTCTGCCTCGGCGCGCCAGATGAGGCATTGGACGCGCCGCACCGGCAGCTGCTCGAGCGTCTCGACACACGAGTCGTGCGCATCGGCGCCGAGGCCCGCGACCTCGACGGCAGGACGAGCGCGTGGCTGAAGGACAACGGCGTGGTCGCGGCGCTCGTTCGCCCCGACCTCTACGTCTTCGGCAGCGCCACCGATCCGCAGCGAGTGCGCGCGCTCACCGATGAGCTGCGCGACCGGCTCGGTATGCGCTTGCATTGAAGAGACCAACACAATGACAGGAGAAACATGAGCGGTACCGCGACGGTGATCCATCCGAGTTTTCACCACATCAACCTCAAGACGACCCGCCTGCAGGAGATGATCGACTGGTACGGCAAGGTCGTCGGCACCGAGGTCCTCTTCCAGGATGGCCAGGGCGCCTGGCTGTCGAACGACGGGGCCAACCACCGGGTTGCGCTGCTAGCGTTCCCGGGCTTCGTCGACGACCCCGAGAAGGGTACGCGCACCGGTATGCACCACAGCGCGTTCGAGTACGGCAGCTTCGATGAGCTGAACGCCACCTACCTGCGCCTGCGCAGTGATGGGATCGAGCCCTCGATGTGCCTGGACCACGGCATGACGTTCTCCTATTACTACGAGGACCCGGACGGGAACTTCGTCGAGCTCCAAGCGGACACGTTCGGCGACTGGGGCAAGTCGAGCGAGTACATGCGCTCGAGCGATGTGTTCCACGCGAACCCGATTGGTGTGTTCGTGAGCCCGGCGAAGGTGGCCGAGGTCGCCGCGGGAGGAGCCTCGTTCGCGGAGATCCACGAGCGTGCGATGGCCGGCGAGTTCACCCCCGCGCAGCCGCCGATCGACATCCCGACCGAGGGCTGACGTGCGCCTGGTCACCTTCGATCAGGGGCAGGGGCCTCAGGCGGGCGTCCTGTTTGGCGGGGAGATCGTGCCGGCCTCGGCGATCGATGCGGGTGCGGACAGCGTTCGCGGACTGCTGGAGGTCCACGACGCCGGCGGGCTCGCCGCTCTCGCCGATCGCGCATCGGCTTCTGCGACACGTCTCCCACGGGCGCAGGTGCGACTGCTCGCTCCCGTTCCCGATCCGGAGAAGGTCATCTGCATGGGTCTGAACTACCGCGACCACGCCGAAGAGGGCGGCCAGGAGATCCCCGAGCATCCGCGCTGGTTCGCGAAGTTCGCCAACTCGCTCGTCGGGGACGGCGAGGCGGTCGTGCTGCCGGCCGCGCACCCCGACTTCGTCGACTACGAGGCGGAGCTCGCCGTGGTGATCGGCCGCACCGCGCACGAGGTGGGGGAGGAGCAGGCGCTCGACCACGTGGCGGGGGCGATGCCCTTCAACGACGTCAGCGCGCGCGACCTGCAGCTGCAGAACCCGCTGTGGACGAGCGGCAAGGCGATCGACACGTTCGCACCGTGCGGGCCCGCGCTTGTGACGCTGGAGGAGGCCGGCGACCTGCAGAACCTGACCCTGCGCACGTTGATCGACGGCGAGGTCGTCCAGGAGGGCAACACGAGCGACATGATCTTCAGCGTCGCGCAGATGGTTGCTTGGCTTTCGCGCACGATCACGCTGGTGCCGGGTGACATCATCGCCACCGGCACCCCCGCCGGCGTCGGCGGCATGAAGGGCATCTTCCTACGAGACGGAAACACCGTCGAGGTCGAGGTCGAGGGCCTCGGTACTGTCAGCAACCCCGTTCGGGCGGCCCACGAGTGAACGTGCCGGCGTCGGCCATAGCGGCTTCACCTCGCGTCCCCGGTCAGGATCGGCCACATGGCTCCGAGGTCTAGCGCGCCGCCTGCATCCCCCGGGCGGCAGGCACGGCGGCGCGAACTTACACGGGCGCGCCTCGTGCAGGCAGCTCGCACGCTGTTCGCGCTACAGGGGGTGGACGCAACTCGGATCAACGAGATCACCGAGAAGGCAGACGTCGGCTTCGGCTCCTTCTACAACTACTTCGACTCCAAGGAGGCGATCGTGGCGGCGGTGCTGGCGGAGACCGTGGCCGCACAGGGGGCTGCGATCGAGGCGATCACCCGCCACCTCGAGGATCCGGCCGAGGTCGTCTCGGCCGCGCACCGCTACTTAGTCGAACTGGCGCGGACCGACTCCGACTGGGGATGGCTGCTGGTGCGCATGGAGATCTCGCACGGTGTGATGCTCGCTGCGCTCGGCCCACACGCCAAACGCGACCTCGACCGCGGCATCAGAGCGGGACGCTTTCAGGTCGCAAGCCGGCGGGTGGCGCTGTTCGCGGCCGGCGGGGCGCTGCTGGCCGTGATGCGGGCGGTCCTCGATGGACGGGCGCCCGCGTCCGCCGATCGTGATCATGCGGAGGGCGTTCTGCGCCTGTTCGGGGTTCCGGCCGACGAGGCAGCCGAGGTGGCGCGGAGACCGATGCCGGCCCTCGACGGGGGGCCAACGTGATTCGGACACGGCACCGCTCGATGTCGGCGTCGGCTGTACCGCTTCTTGATCTGGACCTCTACGAGGATGCCGTGCTGCGGGATTCGCGCGATGCGTTCGCTCGCATTCGTGAGGCGGGGCGGGTGGTCTGGCTGCCCCGTCACCGTATGTACGCGATGGGTCGCTTCGATGACGTGCGATCTGCACTACGCGAAGACGAGCTGTTCCTGAGTGGCAAGGGGGTCGCCGCCAACGGCCTGACCAACCTGCTGGGGCGCGAGACCACGCTGTTCAGCGATGGCGACACGCACATGCGCCGACGGCGGGTCCTGATGAGGTCCCTCGGCGCGAAGGCGCTCGAGATGATCCAGGAGCCGCTCGCGACCGAGGCCGCGACCGTGGTCGAGGAGCTGCTGCGACGGCGGCGCTTCGAAGCCAGCGCCGACCTTGCCTCGCGCCTGCCCGTGAGTGTCGTCGCCAGGCTCGTCGGGGTATCTGGCGGCAGCGACCGGATGCTCCGCTGGGCCGCGGCGACCTTCGACGGGCTCGGACCGCTCAACCGCCGCGCGTTGCGCGCGCTGCGCCATTCGTTGGGTCTCTTCTTCTACAGCTTGCGTCTGCAGCCGAACGCGGTGGAGACCGGAAGCTGGGCGGCTTCTGTCTTCGAGGCGCAGCGATCGGGTGAGCTCAGCATGCGAGAGGCGCGTGCCCTGATCGTAGACTTCGTCGCCCCCGCGCTCGACACCACCATCCTCGCCACGACCCACCTCGTCTGGATCCTCGCCCACGACGCCGCGGCGTGGCAGCAGCTCAGGGAGAGCCCCGCGCTGATCCCAGCCGCGGTCGTCGAGAACGTCCGGCTCGCCTCGCCGATCCGCGGCTTCACCCGCACCCTCGCCCGCGACTGGCACATCGACGGCATCGACTTGCCCAAAGACAGCCGCATCGCGGTCCTGTTCGGCGCAGCCAACCTCGACGAGACACGCTTCCCGCAGCCCGAAAGCTTCGACCTGACGCGACCGGACGGCAACCACCTCGGCTGGGGCAACGGCCCGCACACATGCGTCGGAATTCATCTCGCCAAGCTCGAGATGCGACTCCTACTCGAGGCGATGAGCCCCCGCGTCGACGCGATCAGCACCGCCGCGCCCGAGCGACTACGCAACAACACCTTGCAGGGCATCGCGCGGCTGCCGGCGACATTCCAGGCGTCATGATGGTCAAGGTGTGGAGTTGCGCGCTCGAGCCCGGCCAGAAAGGGGCATTGGGATGCTGAGCAAAGACCTGCGCGCCTTCCTGGATGCCTGCCCCGTGGGCGTGCTCGCGACACGATCGCCCGCCGGCGCCCCACGCCAGTCGCTGGTCTACTTCGTCCGCGACGGCGAGCGGCTTCTCATCTCGACACTCGGTGACAGACTCAAGGCGCGGGACGTCACAACGACCCGATGGGCGTCGCTCTGCGTGATGGGCCATGTGCCGCCATATCCCTCAGCGACGTTCTCCGGGCCCGCGGAGATCCTCACCGAGGGCATCGGCACGCCGACTGCGGCGGTCGCGCAGCGGATCACCGGCGCCAGCAAGCCTCCAGAGCCGATGAGCGACGCAACACTCGCCGAAGCGGGCCGCGTGATCCTCGCGATCACGGTCGAGCGGGTGACTGCCGCCAGCTACATCCCCGCCACCACCGAGGATGCCGACACACAGCGGTGAGCGGCTCCGGTGCCCAAACGCCTAGATGCAGGTGCTCCATGCCCGCTACGGCGGATCGTCACCCAGCGCCTGACTCGGCGTGACCGTCTTCGCAGACTGCCTCCGATAATGGGTGCTGGACCTGCCTTCACATCCAGGCGGGCGCCGGATTCTCGGCGCGGCCGACCGGCCGCTTCGCATCGGAGAGGTGTGCCTGGCCGTTGAACGATGTCTTCGCAAGCCCGTGTCTGCGTCCTCCGTGAACGCCTGCCTGTCGGTTGGCGCCAAGCGGACGGGGCGGTTCGAGCGCGTCGCACCTGGCGTCTATCGGCTGGCGCAGGCCCCGTAGCTCCGCTTTCCGGCGAGGGGATGCGGCGGGCGAGTAGCGGCCTCGGGGGCCGATCCAACAAGCAGCAGGGGTGCGTTCGCGGTCTGTCTCGGCAGGTCGACTTTTCCCGCCCGCAGAGTGGGAGGATGGACACCATGCTGCTGCGAGCAACGAATCGGGCGCCTCTGCTTGGTCGTGCGGTTGAGATGGAGGTCCTCACTGGCTTGCTCGACGGCATCGAGCAGCGCGGCGCGGCCCTCCTGCTTCATGGCGAAGCCGGCATCGGCAAGTCGCGGTTGCTCTTCGAGGCGGTGCAAGCTGCTCGCGAGCGGGGAATGCGTGTCCTAACTGCAACAGGAGTGCAGTCCGAAGCGCACCTGCCGTTCGCCGGTCTGCATCAGCTGCTCCGTCCAGTGCGCGAGCGGGCAGTCGATCTTCCCGCGGTACAACGGCAAGCACTCGATGCGGCTTTCGGCCTATCGGAGCACGGGGTGCCCGAGCCTTTTCGAATTGCGATGGCTGCGCTCGACCTGATCTCGGAGGTCGCGTCTGACAGTCCTGTGCTGCTTGTGGTCGAGGATGCTCACTGGCTCGACCGTCCGAGTGCAGAAGCGCTCGCGTTTATTGCCCGCCGCATCGAGTCCGATCCCGTCCTGCTGCTCGTCGCCGCGCGCGACGGTTATCCGGGGATCACAGAGGCGGGCCTACCAGAGCTCCCACTCGCTGGCCTCGACGAGGTGACGGCGGCCTCGTTGCTGGATGCGGTCGCTCCGGGCATCTCTCTCGGTACACGCAGCCGCGTGCTCGCCGAGGCCGTTGGCAACCCGTTGGCGCTGATCGAGCTGCCGTCTGTCAGGGGCCACGATGAGGGCGAGCCGGGCGCGGTCGACGCTGTGCCATTGACTGACCGACTCGAGCGAGCTTTCGCGGACAGGGTGTCGGACCTGCCCGATGAGACCCGGCTGCTGCTGCTGGTGGCGGCCCTGAGTGACGAGGATCGGCTGGATGAGATCCTGGAGGCGAGCCGCGCGCTCGCTGACGGCCCAGTGGATCTGGACACTGCTGCGCCAGCAGTCGGTGCGGGCATTGTCGCCGCTGATCTACGCTCGATCCGGTTCCGGCATCCGCTGATGAGATCGGCGATCGCCCGAAGCGCCGGCTTGGGGGATCGGAGGCGAGCTCACGACGCTCTTGCCCGGGTGCTTCGAGGCCAGCCCGACCGGCGGGCGTGGCATCGCGCTGCGTTGCTTTCGGGCGAGCACGAGGATGTAGCGCTCGAACTTGAAAGAGCAGCCGCCCGTGCGCGAGCAAGAGGCGCGGTCGCTGTTGCGGTCGCTGCGTTCCGGCGGGCCGCGGAGCTTGGCGAGGCCGCGAGCCGCAGCCGCCGCCTGCTTGGAGCCGCCTCACTGGCTGTCGAGATCGGCAGACGCGATCTGGTTGAGGCTGTGTTGTCCGAGGCGGGCGAATCGAAACTTGATGCGCTGGACCGTGCTCGCGTGGCATGGATCGAAGAGATCGCACACACTCGCCCACTCGAAAGCGCTCGATACATGTGGTTGATCGCCGCGGCGGAGCACGCCGGAGAACGCCGCGATCACGACCTGCACGTCGATCTGCTCTGGCTCGTCGCCTCGCGGGCTTGGTGGGTGGATCCCGGTCCAGAGGTAAGGAGAGCGCTAATCGAGGCCTCTCGCCGCCTCGGCGGCGCGAATGTCAAGGACCCGCGCGTTTTCGCTATCCACGCGTATGCCGACCCGCTCGGTCACGCCGTCGAGGTGCTCGCGCGCCTGAAGCAGGAAGCAGGAGCAACGCGGATCAACACCGACGCTGCTCGCTTCTTTGGCCCTGCCTCCCTCGTCGTCGGGGCGTTCGACCTTGGTGCCGATTTCCTGCGCGTTGCGGTCGATGGACTCCGGAGCGATGGGCGTCTCGGGCACCTGCCGCGGTTGCTGGCGCTTTACGCAGGGATGGCTGCGCGCCTCGGCGACTGGGAGACGGCGCTCACCGCGGCCCACGAGGCAAGGCGGCTTGCCGACGAGCTCGCAGACCCGCAGTGGTCGGCCGCGGCCGACACCGTGATCTCCCTCGTCTCGGCGATGCGCGGCGACGAGCAGCAGGCTGAGCAGATGGCCGCCCGTGCCGAGCTAGTCGCCGAGCCGGCGGGCGCGAACATCACGATGGCGTTCGCGCAGTTCGGGAAGGTGCTGGCTGCGCTCGCGTCTGGAAGACACGACGATGCGTACAAGTCCGCCGAGCGCCTTTTCGACCCGAACGACTCTGCCTATCACCCGGTGATCTCTTCGTGGCTGATCGCCGATTTGGCCGAGGCGGCGAGCCGTGTGGACCGGCGCGAGGCAGGACGCGCGCGCGTGCATCAGGTCCGGCAAGCCGTTGGCCCCCAGCCCGGCACCTGGATCGCGCTCGGACTCGGACATGCCGAAGCGGTCTTGGCGGATCCCGCGGACGCTGGCGACCACTACGAGCAGGCGCTGGCAGCTGACCTCACACGGTGGCCATTCCAGCGCGCGAGGCTCCAACTCGCTTATGGCCTGTGGCTGCGACGCCAGCGCCGGGTGGCAGAGTCGCGCGACTTCCTGCGGGCCGCGCGGGATGCCTTCGCTGCTCTCGGGTGCGCGTCCTGGGAAGAGCTCGCGCGGCGCGAGTTGCGCGCCTCGGGCGAGCGCAGCCGCCGCCACGTGCCCGAGGCACGCGACGAGCTGACCGCCCAGGAGCTTCAGATCGCCCAGCTCGCCGCCGAGGGCTTGACCAACCGCGAGATCGGTCAGCGACTGTTCCTCTCACACCGAACGATCAGCACGCACCTGTACCGCGTGTTCCCGAAGCTCGGGATCAGATCCCGAGTCGAGCTGAGCGCCGCGCTTCGTTCGGACAGAGTGCAGCCTAGCCCTATCTCCGGGCTAGATACGTAGGGCGCGGCGAGCAAGAATGCCGTCAGTTGACGTACGACTTCGATGGGGGAAGTCGCGACAGTCGGCGGTGACCACATGTCGGCCTTCATCCGAAGCCGACCGAGACCGAGGAGGTCACCAATGCCCGATGTCAAGAACGTCGTTCTTGTCCACGGCGGGTTCGTGGACGCGTCAGGATGGGAAGGTGTGTACCGCCTGCTCAAGCAGGAGGGTTTCAACGTCAGCATGGTGCAGAACCCGACCATGTCGCTGGAGGGCGATGCCGCGTTCACCCGGCAGGTCCTCGACCAGCAGGACGGTCCGGCGATCCTCGTCGGGCACTCCTACGGCGGCGCGGTGATCAGCGAGGCAGGCACGCACCGGAATGTCGCAGGGCTCGCCTACATCACCGCCTTCGCGCCCGACCAGGGCGAGTCGGTAAACACGTTGATCGCCGGCTTCCCGCAGGACGGGCCGCAGCCGCCGATCCTACCGCCGCGGGACGGCTTCCTGTTCCTCGATCGCGATAAGTTCGCGCAGGCTTTCGCGGCGGACGTCGACCCCGCGCAGGCCGCGTTCATGGCCGATTCACAGGTCCCGTGGGGCCTCGACGCACTCGGCGGTCCGGTGGCCGATCCAGCCTGGCGGCACAAGCCGACCTGGTACCTGATCGTGACCGAGGATCACATGATCCCGCCCTCCGCTCAGCGGACGATGGCCGAGCGAGCCAACGCTCAGATCTCCGAGGCGCCTGGTAGCCACGCGATCTACGTCTCGCGGCCCGCAGTGGTCGCCGAGGTGATCGCGCAGGCAGCACGGAACGCGCTCTCGATCACGGCTGCTGCCTAACGGGGCGAAACCGCCTGGCGGGAGCACCAAAAGCAATGCGGCAGCGCGCTCGGGTTGGCACGGGCGCGCTGCCACCGCGGAGCCCCCGGCATAGACTCAGTGAACGGCCCCGGGGTGCATCAGCGCCTCCAACTTGCCCGGCCCGATTCACGTTCCGCGTTTGAGTAACGCACCTCTGTTCCGGCACAATGCACTTGAGTGGACACTACTCAAACCCTCCAGAAGCCCTTGAGACTGTCCTGGGCGCTGAGGGAACGGGCGTCCTGGCGCCGTGGACCCACGATCTCGCCTCTTTTGAGGCGGCTCGGCAACGGCGTGGTCTTCCGGGCGGTCGTCGAGGTGATGGCGATCCAAGAGCGTCCGATGGCCGTGGCCGAGGTGCGTGCTGCGGTCGAGTGCTGTCTCGGCCATCCGGTCTCGCCTGAGTCGGTCAACAGCTGCCTTTCGACTGGTGCGCGAGGCTCTTCGCCGAGGTTCCGGCGTGTCGCCCGCGGTCGCTACGTGATCGCGAGCCGAGCCCCGCTGTAGGAATAGCCGCGACGCTTCCGCTCCAAGTCGTCCGACCGGCAACTGAGTTCGCTGGCGCTCCTGGAGGGAAAGCGGCGCTTCGTCCTGCTTCTGGCGACAAGCACGTCACTCGTGAAGAGCGCGCCGACACCTCCTTTCGTGCTCGCGCGGGCATGTGCCGCTGCCGCTGCCGGCGCCGGCGTGGCTGCCTGTGTCCGAGCGCGGCAGCCTTGGCGCCTGCCGTGTGTCCCGATCCGGCTGCTGCTTCCCGGCGCGAGCAGCCACGCGGGCGGCGACTGTCTGGGGGGTGGGTCTGGGCGGGAAGAGCCGTCCACCGTTCGCCTCGCTGCGACCGCTTCTGCTGGGCGAGCAGGAGCGCGGATCATGCTGCGAGACCGCTCGCGCGTGCCTGGGCGAGCACTCGAACACGCCCTCGACGTCCGTATCAAGAAGGCCTAGCGCTCGCCTGGCGCTCGCACACCGGGCGGCTAGGTGATCCTGTTACGTCTTGCTGCGGTTGGTGAAGCGGGCTAGCAGGGGGATGAGCGCCTGCGCGTTGGGAGTTCCCCAGCCCGTTACCGGGTCCCATCCGGGAGCGGCCGGGTAGCCGTTGGTACCGGTCGTAACATCGTGAAATGCCTTGTGGTAGTTGGAGCTGCGGCCGATGCGGTAGATGGTGGGGTTAACGAAGCCGAGGTCGTGATGGGCGTACTGGTTGGCGAGCGCCATGAGTGCCCCCCACAGCGGTGCGGAGTTGCTGGTACCTTCGGCCGATGTGGGGTATCCCTCGCCACCCTTGGTTTCGACCCGCGCCATGCCGCCGACTTCAGCAGCGTCACCGGCCACGTCGGGCACGCCCCTCGTCTTTGAGATTCCGGGCACGCCATCCTGATAGGCGGGACGAGCGTACAGGTGGCTGAAGCCGCCACCCGAATCGCTCCAGGCGGTCTCGCCGACGTAGGCGCCGGTCGAGCGATTCGCGGTGAGTGTGCTGCCGCCGACGCCCAGCACGAGTGGGTCTGAGGCCGGAAGGCTGACCTCCTTGACCGGCTTGCTCCCAAACCGAATGGTGCTGAACCAGCCACTGTCGCCGGAGCTGCCGATCACCGTGACGTGATGAGCGGCCGCCCCCAGCAGTATGGAGTGCATCTCGGCCACCTGAGCCGCGGTGAAGTAGTGCTCCCCCAGACTCCAGCTGATCGAAGCCACGTCGGTGTCGGAGACAACGAGTCGCAACGCGGCGAGCATGTCTGCTGTCGCGTTCGCGGCGCTCGCCAGGACGTTGGAGGGCAGCAGGACCACCCGCAGGGTGGCGGCAGGGGCGACCGCGTGCACGATCGCGGTGTCCCCGGCCTCCTCGCCAGTTGCCTGCCACGGCGAGGCTGAGCCGGCGAGGCTGGCCACGACCTCGATCCGAGCGGCGGGCAGCCGGAACATGCTGTCAAAGCTCTCCAAATCCTGACGGATATCGGTAGCTTCCTCGTGGGGGACTGGGGCAGGGGCAACGACTGTCACCGTCTCGCCACGGCCGTCGATCCCGCTGTCCAGCAACGGCTGGATGCCATACGCGACCCGGAACTGATGCGGCGCGTAGCAGGGGACATACCCGCAGTACAAAGGCGCGCCGGACGGCGCGGAGCCGGACGACGCGGAGCCGGTCACCACGGTGGTGGCCGTGGACGGGCCGGTCGCGCCGCCCCGGCTCGCCGCGGTCGGGCTTTGCGAGCCTCCCCCGCAGCCCGCCACCAGCACTCCGCTCATGAGGGTTGCGACGGCGAGCAGCCGCGCTCGCGGTAAGCGGGTCAGCCGCGCTGGGTGGATGTTGTCTTGCATCTGGTGCCCAGGCCTGGATCGATGGCCGCACGGGCATTTTGAAGCAAGCGCGGCCCAGCCTCGCGTCGCGCGGAGAGCAGGGGAGTCGCCTTCGTGATCGCGGGCGCGACGGCGGCTTTCACGATCGGAGGAGGGTTTGAGTACGGCACCTCTGTTACGCCGCAAATGCGCCCGAGTGGACTCGAACCACCACGGGGAAAACTCCCCACAAGGCCCTCAACCTCGTACAGGACGCGCAGATACGTCCGCAGGCGTCCAGATCGTCCAATTTGCGGGATTGCGCGGAAGCATCGGACGGATCTGGAGCAGCGACTGTTGCCACGATGTTGCCACGCATTGGCAGGCTGGGGGAGGCAGGCGACTTGCTGATCGCGTCCTAGCGTTACCGCGAGCTCCAGCGCTGAATCGCGCAGCCAAGCGACTGCTTCTCGTCGAAGCTGTCGCGTCCGTCGGTGCCGTTTCGCTATGGGCAGAAGAGCGGGAGTCCGGTGCTCGTGGCCGGTGCGCCGAGGGAGCTATGGATGTCGTGTCTGGTTGTAGACGCGCTCGTAGCAAGCGAGGTGGTAGCACTCGCCGGGTTGCTCGCGCGCCCTTGAGATCAGGCGCGCCTCTCCGTCCTAGAGCCCGACCATCTGCTCATGGCGCCCGAGTACCACTTTGCAGTGCGAGCATGTCAGCACCTGGCTCATGGGACATACCAGTTTTCCACCGGGGCGGTGCATCTCCGACGGGGCAAGGCCCCACGCTCGGCGCGTGCAACTACGCTCGCTCCCATGAGTGCGCTACCCGGGCCGACCGCGGTCGAATACCCTCGCACCATGGGACTTGAAGAGGTCGCGGTCACTTCGCTGGACCCAGAGCGTTTGCGCACGGTCCTGACCCCCGACGCGCTGGCCGCCTTCGAGCACACGCTCACTCGCGGGCGCGAGCTTCTCGCGTCGCGGACGCTGTGGAACGTCAACTCGACGGCCCATGGCGGCGGTGTTGCCGAGATGCTGCGTTCGTTGATCGGCTACGCGCGCGGCGGTGGGTCTGAGGCGCGCTGGATTGTGATCGGCGGCGACTCCGAGTTCTTCCGGGTGACCAAGCGCCTGCACAACTTGCTGCACGGACACGATGGCGACGGCGGCTCGTTGGGCGAGCCCGAGCGCGCCACCTACGAGCGCACCTGCGCCGCGAATGCCGAGCTGATGGCGCAGCGCCTTCGCCCCTCCGACGTCGTGCTGCTGCACGATCCTCAGACGGCCGGCATGATCCCGCGGCTACTGCAGACGGGGGCGCCGGTGATCTGGCGCGCGCATATCGGGATCGACCCCCCCAACGACCTAGCGCGCGAGGCGTGGCGGTTCCTGATCCCTTATGTCGAGCGCGCGGACGGTTATGTCTTCTCGCAGTCGGCCTATTTGTGGGAGGGGCTCGATCCCGCCAAGCTGACGGTGATCGCGCCATCGATCGACGTTTTCTCGCCGAAGAACCATGCGATGGCGTTCACCAGCGTGATCGCGGTGCTGCGCGCCGCTGGACTGGCCGCCGATCGCCACCACAGCTATCCCAGGGCGGTCTTCGAGCGGCTCGATGGCACAGTTGGCCGCGTGGTGTCCAAGGCGCGACTCGTCGAGGAGGAGCAACTCTGGCTCGGCGTGCCGCTGCTCGCGCAGGTCTCGCGCTGGGACCGCTTGAAGGACCCGTTGGGCGTGCTCGCGGCATTCGTCGAGCACGTTCGCGCCGACGATGAGCCCCACCTGTTGCTGGCCGGCCCCGACGTGACGGCTGTCGCGGACGACCCAGAGGGCCAGGAGGTCTTCGAAGAGGTCGAGGCGACCTGGTCGGGGCTGTCTCGCCGGATCCGCCGCCGCGTGCACCTCGCCCTGCTGCCGATGGTGGACCCCGATGAGAACGCGGTCATCGTCAACGCCCTGCAGCGGCGCGCCGACATCGTCGCCCAGAAGAGCCTCGCGGAGGGCTTCGGCCTCACCGTCGCGGAGGCGATGTGGAAGGGCCGCCCAGTTGTCGCCTCGCGAATCGGCGGCATCCGAGAGCAGATCCAGGACGGCCGCACCGGCTTTCTGGTGGACCCCGGTGACCTGCGCACGTTCGGCGAGCGCGTCAGCAGCCTCCTGGACGACCCCCACGCCGCGGAGCGCCTCGGTGCAGCAGCCCAGACGCGCGTGCGCGACCTGTTCCTCGGCCCACGACACCTCGGCCAGTACGTCGAGCTGCTCGACAACCTCCTCAGCCGCCACGCATAAGCATTCCCTCGAACGATCTCGAGACTCGTTCCCACTAGGGGCGGGGCGACTCCAGTCCGGCCGAGTGGGCGTACGCTTTCGAGTTCGAGCAGCGACCGCTGTCCGTTCGCGTGGTAGACCGACTCTCTGCCCTGACCCGGCTTCCCCGGGCGCTCTGCATGACCTTAAGGGCCCGTCCCGTATAAGCCATCGCGGGTGCTTGCTCGTCAAAGAACTCAAGCATGTTGCCGCCACGGGAGCCCGCGGCGGCAACGGGGAGATGCCCAAATGAACGCGACAGCGACGATTGCCCCTGCGACAACGACAGTTGCTTCTGCCGAGCCGCAGTGCATGCGCGCCCTCGAACGCGCCAACCAGGTGCGCCTAGCCCGCGCCGAGCTCAAGCGACGTGTGGCTACGACCGAGATCGATGTCGCCGATTTGATCCTCGACTGCCCCTAGGAGGCTCACAGCATGACCGTGGGGGACCTGTTGATGAGCCAGCGCCGCTGGGGCCAGACGCGCTGCGGCAAGTTTCTCTCCCAGATCCCGATGTCCGAAAAGAAGACGATCGGCTCGATGACCGAGCGTCAGCGCCGCGCGCTCGCTGCGATGCTCGCCTCCGACGACCGCGGTCGCGCCGGAGCGCGGCCCCATCCGAAGCCCAGCGCGGGTACGGACTGACCCCGGTGAGTACGCTAGAGACTCGGCAAGGCCACGCGCCCCGTGGCGGGGGAAGCTACACACTCCAGCCTCTCGCCGTGCACGATCGCCCTCGCTAGGCGCTCGAGGAACCCACTGCCGACGCCTCGTCTTCTAGATCGATCCCCTGGACGAGCAGCACCGACACGCCGACCGCGTCGGTCCTCACGGTGACACGTAGCCTGGTTTCCTCCAATCCCGGGAGTGCATGGCTCAGGACCGGCCCCGATTCCCGGTGATCGGGGCGGACCTCAATAACGCGAGTAGCGTCGCTACTCGCTTTCCCGAGCCGCCGCTCGGAGTCGGGTCTCTCGCCGATGATTGCGGTACGTGTCCAGCTCCGTGAATCTCCCAACCCACGTGCGGGATACTCCCGATGACACCGGCAACCAGCGGAGATAGCGTTCGTCGGCGAGTGGGCTGGCAGGTATCGATCCGTAGCCGTAGCCAGCCTGCTGGTTTGCGTTCGTCATGAGCGAGCACCTGACAGCCCTGGACGCGACGTTCCTCGAGCTCGAGGAGGTCGACGAAAGCGCGCACATGCACACCGGCGTGATCATGGTCTTCGACCCTCGGCCTGACGGCGGCTCACCGTCGCGCGAGGAAGTGTGCAGCTACCTTGCGAGCCGGCTGGGGCAGCTGCCGCGCTACGGGCAGCGCCTGTCCGAGCCGCACACGGGCGGGATGTCGTGGCCCGAATGGCAGGACGATCCCGCGTTTGACATTGGCAGGCACGTCGCCCGCACGGCACTCCCTGCCCCCGGAGACGATGAGGAGCTGGTGGAGTGGGCATCGGGCTTCTTCTCCCAGCGCCTGGATCGGCATCGGCCGCTGTGGGAGATGGCGCTCGTAGAGGGGCTCGCCAACGGTAGATGGGCAATCGCAACCAAGACGCACCATTGCATGGTCGACGGTGTCGGCTCGGCCGACGTCGGCCACCTGCTGCTCGACACCACACCGGTTGCTCCCTCACCGCGGTCCGCCGCAAACGGCAGCAGCGGCGCAGCTTCCTCTCTCGCCGCCAACCGCGCGACGTCCGTCGCCCACCCGACCGCTCCCGGCTCGCTGGCTCGTCTGGCGCACGCGTGGGCGGGGCTGCTGCCGGTCGAAACGATGGTCCACGCGACCCAGATGGGAGTCCACGGCGTGCTTCACCCGCGCGAGGCGCTGGGCAACGCGCGATCGGCGCTCGAGGTGATCGTGCGCGAGGAGCTGCATGCGGCGCCGCGCACGAGTCTCAATGTGCCGATCGGCACGCTACGCCGTTTCGAGGTCGTCCGGGTCCCGCTCGCGGACCTGAAGGAGATCAAGAACGTTCTAGGCGGCACGATCAACGATGTCGTGCTCGCGGTCACCGCGAGCGGGCTCAGGGCGCTGCTCCAGTCGCGCGGCGAGGCACTGCCAGCGGAGGGTCTGCGAGCGATGGTCCCGATCAACATCCGCGCCGCGAGCGAGCACCTCGCACTGGGGAATCGGGTCTCATCGCTCTATGTGGAGTTACCCGTGGCGCAGGCCGGTCCGCTCCTTCGCTATCACGAAACCGTGGCCCGCTCGCAGTCGCTGAAGTCCGAGGGACAACAGGCTGCGGGTACCACTGCCGTGATCGCACTGGCGGGACTGGCTCCACCGGTGATCCATGCCACCATGGCGCAGGCCCTCTACGCCACGCGGCTGTTCAACCTAACCATCACGAACGTGCCCGGCCCCCAGCAGACGCTGTACGCCTTGGGGGCGTCGATGCGCGAGGTCTATCCGCTTGTGCCGTTAGCGGCCGAGCACGCCGTCGGCGTTGCCGCGGCGAGCTATGACGGCAACGTGTTCTTCGGCGTGGTCGCCGATCGCGACGCCGTGCCAGACCTCGATGTGATGCTGAACGCCCTGGGTGCCTCCGTCGGGGAATTGCTGGCGGTCGCACGCGCCGATCGGGTCGCCCTCGAGGACGGCGCTTCTCGCCCGCGACGCTCCCGCCGACGACCCCCGGCTCGCAATGAGGACGGCGTGCGCTGATCGCTCAGGCCTGACGTCCCGCGAGGCGCATCTTCCGGGGGCCGTGCCCGAGAAGGCGTCGCAGGTTCGCCCAAAGGAGTGCTCGCACGGCCAAGGAGGCGACCCACCTCCTCCAGCGCACGGCGCACATCGTGGCCATTCCAGACCACGACGGCCTCGGCGCTGACGACCGCATTCCCACAACAGCGAGCGCGTCGGCCGTCGACTCTGAGACTGCTGAGTTGGACGAGGAAGCGGCTCGTTGTCGTCGACTCTGAGACTGCTGAGTTGGACGAGGAAGCAGCTCGTTGGCCGCTGGCGAGAGCCCGCGGTCATCAGAGCCATGCATGTAGAGATCTCCTGAGCCGTCGGGGTGTTGCCCGATCTCCTGAGCCGTCGGGGTGTTGCCAAACCCTTGCCACGGTCCGCCCGATGCCCTCGAGCGCCACCAGCGCTGCGCCCGACAACCATCGATTTGCAGCCACTTCGCATGCACTTGAGAGGACACGACTCAAACCACGATCGACCCCTGGGGGCGGTCCTGGAGTGGGTTCCCGAGGCCCTCCAGTATGCGCCCGAGGCGGCCGGCCGCAGCGGTGCTTGGGGCGAAGCGGCTCGACAATGGCGCGGTCCGGAGGGCAGCGATCGGCGCCCTGTCCGCCGCGGATCGTGCCCCGACGGTGGCCGAAGTGCAGGTCGCCGTCGAAGAGCGTCTCGGGATGCAGGTCTCCAGGGACTCGGTCCGCAGCTGCCTGTCTAGCGGCGCGCGGTGTCCGCATCCGACATTCGAGCGGACGGGTCCCGGCTGCTATCGACTTAGGCTCCCGATCTGAGCCGGGTCAAAGTCCCTAGCCTGTGCCGGGCCGTTGAGGCCCTGGCGTCCTGTGCCGCCCGGTCCGCAGGACCTGTGGCGGTGCTTTCGCTTGTCGGCGAAAGCAGGCGTAAGCTACCGTCCGGCGAGACTGTTGCTCCTCGTCCAAAGCGGCCGTGGGTTTGCGAACTGCGTCGTGCCTCGTTTTGCCACGACAGCAGCATGGTGGGCAGGCGCCTTGCTCTGCCAACGATGCAGGTCGTGCGGACTAGCGACGTAGCTCTGCTTGTAGCCGGGTTGCGAGGCGGACGGAGGCATCGATCTCGACTTGGCGGATCGAGACGCTCTCGACGCTGAGCCCGAATGGAACACCGACGCGCCGGCAGAATGCGATCAGCTCGACGGCCGTGGCGACGGCTTGATCGTGGGACGCGTCGAGCGTGTCATCCGCGTGGCGCAGCTCGTTCTCGATCCAGCGCGGCACACCGACACCGAGCCACTGAACGAACTCCAGCGTCTTCACCGAGCCGCAGACCGAGAACGTGAAGACGATCGGCGCCGGCTTGAGGTCACGAGCGACGCACTCGTAGTGATAGTCGGAGACTAAGTTCTTCGCGGCATTGACGTCATAGACGATCTGGGTGACAAAGAACGAGCAACCTGCGGCCTGCTTCGCCAGAAGACGGAGGTGCTCCCCGTGCCCGCGCGCGTGCCGCTCTGGGATCGCGACACCTCCGAGGAGGAGATCAGGGCGCACCTCGGTCCTGAGTTCGTAGGCCCGCGACAGAGAGGTTGCGACCGCCTTCTCACGAGAGGACGCACCGACGAACACCGACAGCGCTCGGGTCGGTGCTTGTTCTGTGAGCCACGAGCGAAGACGTTGCTCAGGGTACTTGCTGACAGCGCGGTACACGATGGCAGGCACCTCCAAGCCGACGAGATCGCGAGCGAGGTAGTCGGCCGGGTCCATCGTGGGAAGGAACGGAAACGGGCGTTCGTCGGGATTGCGGTCGCTCTCGTCATCAATGTCGTAGAGCACGAGGCCATCGATGCCCACGGGGCGGAGTCGCTCAAGCGTCTTCGCGGCGATCTGACCGGCTTGCTCCGGTTCGGTCGTCAGGCGCGGTGGCGTCAGCGCGAAGAGCAAGAACTCACCTTTCCCCTCGGCAATGCGCCGCTGCAGCTCCACGCGGCCGAAGCCTAGCCAAACGCCTACGCACGACGACTGGGCGTCGGCGGTTATGAGCTTCCGCTAGCAACCTCGCCACGCCGTGTCTCACCTCCACAAGAGCCGCGTCGACTGCTGCTCGGACGCGCCATCGTGCGGGAGTCGCCGCGACCCACGCGACTCAGCACGACCGCGAACTAGCCGAGGCCGCCGCGTCTGACACACGGCACGGCCTCGAAGCGGGCCTCACGGCGAGGTCTCGCCGCTCTCGACCCTCGTCTGTCGCCACCGAAGGCGCGCGCTCGAAGCGGACGCTTCGTTGGGTGGGCAGAACACCGCACGGCAGATTCGGCTCCGCTGCTGCTGCTTTGGACGACGAGCGAGTGCCCTCGCGCACGACACGATCACGACCGCTTCGCCATAGCGAAGCGGAAGTCTTCGAAGCCCCTGCGGAGACGACTGCGTCTCGTCCTGAGCGACAGCACTGAGCCAGGCTCCCCGCGCGCTCGCTTGGCTGCCGAAAGCAGCGGTCGGGGATACTCAACGCACGATGCCCGAGGAGTCCACGACCCCCGACCTGGTAGAGCTTTCGCGGCAGGCGTTTGATGCTGCGAATCGCCATGACCTTGATGCGGCGATGAGCGTCTTCGGCCTTGATGCAGTCTGGGAGACGGCGGGGCTGGGCAGCATTTACCAGGGTGTCGCGGCGATTCGTGGAGGTTATGAAGCCATGATCGGCGCTTTCGATGAGTTTGAGGTCGAGGCTGAGGAAATCCTCAACCTGGGCAGCGGCGTGACGTTCGCCGTGATCCGTCTCAGCGGTCGTCCAGTTGGCAGCAGTCGTGACGGTGGTCACGTTCAGATGCGCTACGCATCTGTCGGTGTGTGGGTCCAAGCCAGGATTGTGCGGCAGATGTCCTATCTCGACATCGACGAGGCCCGTGCTGCCGCCGAACGCCTCGCGGAGGAACGGGGCGATGGCTGACGAGTCCACGACCCCCGACCTGGTGGCGCTGACGCGCCAGCTGTTTGATGCCGCCAGCAGTGGCGACGTCGACGCGCTGATGCAGTTCTACGCGCCGGACGCCGTGTGGGAGACGACGCTGGTCACCCTCGACGGTTCGGCGGCGATACGCGAACGCTTGGCGGAGTGGCTCGGCGCTTTTGACGAGCTTGAGTTCGAGCTTGAGGAGATTCTCGATCTCGGCAACGGCGTCACCTTGACCGTGGTCAACCAAAGAGCCCGCCCGGCTGGCAGCAGCAGCAGCAGCGGTGGTTACATGCAACGGCAAGAAGCTTTGATCGGCGTGTGGGAACAGGGCATGGTCACGCACGCAACGACCTGCCTCGACATCGACGAGGCCCATGCTGCCGCCGAACGCCTTGCCGAGGAACGGAGGTAGGCGATGTCGCAGGAGAACGTGGAGGTCGCCAACAAAGTCGTAGATGCCTTCAACCGGCGCGATGTTGAGGGTTTCTTGCGCTCGCTGCATCGGACTTCGAGTGGTTCCCAGCGATGGCCGGGGCTGTCGAGCGCGGCGGCTACCGAGGCCGCGACGGGTATCGAGAAATACCTAGTGGACATCGGTCACGCCTGGGAGGAGTACCGAGTGCTTGCCGAGGAGTTCCGTGATCTGGACGACCGCGTGGTCATGCTCGGTCGGATAGAGGGACGCGGACGGGGCAGCCGCGCGTGGATCGATTCGCCGACCGGGACGATCTTCGAGTTTCTCAACGGCAAGATGTCGCGCGTCCGAACCTATCTCGATCACGGCGAGGCGTTGCGGGCGGCTGGACTGACCAAGTAGGAGTCAGGTGCCGGTGTCCGGTGTGAGGCCGAGGTCCAGGGGTGTCGCTTCGTCCCAGCCGGGGGGCGGCTCGTCGAAGGGCACAACGGTCAGGATGAGGCCGTCGCGGAACTCGATCTCCTGCCAGAAGCTCCTCGAAACCTCGATGTGGTTGACGCTTGATCGAGCATTGTTGTGGCCGAACAACTGCAAGATCCCTTCGCTGGTGATCCGCGCCCCGTCGATGACAGCTTCAAAGCTGTCCGTCCCCTCTGAGATCCCGGCGACGAGCTCACGAAGCCCGTTATGGCGGCGAAACGCTTCCGTTCCGAAGGCTGCGCCCATCGACCCCATGCGCCATTCGCACTCAGGGTGGTAAAGCGGGATCAGCGCCTCGCTATCCAGCCTGCCGAACGCGGCGTACGAGCGTTGCGCGAGTGCGAGCTTCTCAGCGGGGGTCATGCGGCTCCTCCGGTGTGAGGCCGAGGTCGGCGAGGGCACGGTCGCCGTCGGTGTAGAGGACGAGCCGCGTCACCTGGCCTCCTTGGATGCGGAACAGGTTCGCACCCTGCGCCTGCATCTGCCCCAGGTCCACGCCGCTGGTCTTGCCGCGCCCGGTGACGGTTATCAACACGAGAATGCGCTCGTTGTCGATCTCGCGGTACTCCTCCGCCTCGGAGCGGTGGTCCTCCCAGACCCTCAGGTAGTCGCGCCAAGCCTGCGCTATCTCAGCCTGGCCCGTCCAGCAGCCGGGGTCGGGTCCGTCGCTGGCAGCCACCAACTCGATCTCGGGATGCGCCCACTCCGTAAAGCCGTAGTCGCCGTGTTCCCACGCCGCGTAGATCGAGCGCACGAGGTCAACGTTGGCGGACATCGATGGATTATTGCCCACACGGAACCGCCCTCGTGGATCTGCCGTGCGTTGCGCTTTCGGCCAAGAGCGAGCGTCTCGGCGGATGCCCTTTAGACAGCTGGTCCGGACGACGAGCGAGCGTCTCGTTGACCTGCAGCCAGGCTTCTGCTTAGCCGTCGAAGCGGGAGGCGCCGCAGGCCCCACCCGTCGCGCCCAGCGGGCTCGCAGCCTCCAGATCTACGCCGGCCCGTACCGGAGCCGAGCGACAGGACATCAGAACATGCCCCTTTGCAGCAGGATCGTTGCCATAACGACAACCAATGCGCCCGAGTGGACTCGAACCACCACGGGGAAATCTCCCCACAAGGCCCTCAACCTTGCGCGTCTACCAATTCCGCCACGGGCGCAGGGGGGCGAGTATAGACCCGGGCGCCTGCGCTCGGCACCGCCTGCGGTAAGCGTTCGCTTGCGTCCGTCCAGCGCCGGCGCTACAGTACGAACACATGTTCGTTGCAGGCCACTATCCACCCGAACGGGGAGTCGCCCAGCCATGGATCTGACCAAGCGCCAGCAGGAGATCTTCGACTTCATCCGCAGGTATTCGGCCAAGTACGGCTATCCGCCGACCGTACGCGACATCGGCAAAGCTGTGGGCTTGGCCTCCTCCTCGACGGTGCACGCGCATCTGGCCAACCTCGAGAAGATCGGTCTGCTGCGCCGCGACCCCTCCAAGCCCCGGGCGATCGAGTTGCTCGACCGAGCGGTTGGCAGCGCGGTGGAGAGCGTGCGCGGCATGGTGCGCGAGGAAGGTCTCCCGCTGCTGGGCTCGGTCGCGGCCGGGCAGCCGATCCTCGCGGAGGAAAACATCGAGGAGTACGTGCCGGTGCCCGAGCTCGCGGGTGGGGGGGACGGCGAGTATGTGCTGCGGATTCGCGGCGACTCGATGAAGGACGCAGGCATCCTCGAGGGCGACTACGTGGTCGTCCGTCCCCAGGACAGTGCCCAGGACGGCGAGGTCGTCGTGGCGCTGCTGGGCGAGGAGGCGACGGTCAAGCGCTTCTTCCGGGAACCCGACCACATCCGCCTGCAGCCCGAGAACGAGGCGATGGAGCCGATCCGCAGCAAGGAGGTCAAGGTGCTCGGTCGAGTCGTGGGTCTGCTCAGGAGCGTCTGAGGCGCTCCGCGCTCCGCGCGGGCGGGGGCTGGGCTCGGGCCGGTGCTGCGCGGGCCTTCACAGATCGGGCCGCAACCGCTAGGTTGGATGTGCAGGTCAGGCAGCCGCGGAGGCCCACGCGCCTTCGAGGAAAGTCCGGACATCACAAGGCAGGGTGGTCGAGATACGACCCGGGGAAACCCGCGGGAAAGTGCCACAGAAACAAACCGCCTCAGTCCGCCGTCCCACGTGAACGGCGGGCCGGCAAGGGTGAAATGGTGCGGTAAGAGCGCACCAGCGTCGCGGTGACGCGGCGGCTGGGCAAACCCCACTCGATGCAAGGCCAAACAGGACCGCTTGCAGGCTGCCCGCCGAGGTCCAGGTAGGCCGCTCAGATGGATGGCTGCTCAACGACAGAATCCGGCTTATCGACCTGCTAAGGAAAGGCCCCGCCCCGGCGGGGCCTTTCTATGTGAGCACGGTGGCCGAGTGCCTCCCGCTTGCGCGACGGACAACCCGATCGATCTGGCGATCGCCTCGGGGAGCCGGGCAGCCTGCGAGCCCGGCGTCGGCACTCATGGGTCCTGAAGCAGCCCGAGGACATTGCCATCGGGGTCGGTGACGGTGGCCACCAGGCGGCCGCCACCGACATCGCGCGCCGGCTCCTTCACGGTGGCACCCGCGGCGGTCACCTCGGCCAGCTTCGCCTCGATGTCCGGCACTTGCCAGTAGGCCACCGGTGAGGTCATGCCCTGCGGTCCACCGCCCGGCAACAGCCCGATGTGCTGGCCCGCGGCCTCGAAGCCGACGTAGTATGAGGAGTCCGCCTGCGGCGGTACGCCGAGCAGCGCGGCGTACACCTCCTTGGCCTTCGCCAGGTCGGAAACGGGATGCAGCACGGTCTTGATTCCCTGGGTGGAAGAGCCGGTCATGGTCGCTCCTGAAGTGGTGGGTCTGGTCGGGATTGTCTGGTTTGAGGACGAACGGGGAGTCCGGAAATCGACAGGCCGATCGCCCCGGATGGCGATTTCGCGTCGGCGGTTCGTCTCAACCGGGCCCAGCCCGCAGGAGATGGAGGACCGCTGGGACCGCCTCCGGGCGGTCGCGATAGACGGCCGGGGATGTGTCCGGTTCGTCGTGCGGGAGGAAGCTCGCGTGGATCGTGACGTCGATGACGGCCATGATAGGCGCGGCTCGGTGGTCGAGCGCGCAGACGTTGCCTGACGGCCCTGGCCGCCTAGAGTGCGAGCTCGAACCACACTCGCGTGCCGCCCACCCGGTCGACTCCCCAATCGGTTGCGGTCTTGTCCACGAGGTAGAGCCCATGTCCGCCGCGCTCATTCAGTGGCTTGCGCGGGGGGGGAGTGAAGCCTCCTCCCGCGTCGGTCACGGTTACGCGCACCGCCTCTGAGCTGGCGTGCGCCGTGAGCAGGATCGGCGCGTCTGGCGCAGCGGGGGAGTGGAGCACGGCGTTGCTCACGACCTCCGAGACCAGCAGCAGGAGCGTCTGGCGCAGCGATGCGCTGAGAAGATCCTCAAAGCGCCCAGCGACGGCTGCCCGTGCGATCGAGGGGGCTTCGGCGTTGCGCTCGAGCTCGAGCACGAGGCTCGACTTGGCCTGTCTGAGATCCATCTGGGGATTATCCCGAGACTCGTTGCGGTGGTGAGTCCGGCATACTGGCCCGATGGACGTTGACCGTGCCCGTGAGCTCCTGGCCCGCGAGCGTGCGCGTCTGGAAGGCGCCCTCGCCGAGCTCGCTCCCGCCGATCGCGACGGCGGCCCCGACCCGGTCGATCCGGGCGACGCGGCCTCCGACCTGCTGGCGGCCGAGATCGAGGAGGGCCTCGCCGAGCGCCTGCGCGAGGAGCTGGCGGCCGTCGCAGGCGCCGAGCAGCGCCTCGCCGCGGGCACCTACGGCCTCTCGGTGGAGAGCGGCGAGCCGATCTCCGACGCTCGCCTGGAAGCGATTCCCTGGGCCGAGCGGACGGCCGAGGAGCAGGCCGGGATCGACTCGCTGGGCCGCTAGGCGAGGCCGCCGCGCCCGGTTCTGGTGGCCCGGGCGCGGCGTATGTCCGCTACTGCTCGGCTTTGATCTCCAGCGGTTCTTCGTTGGCGATCTTCTCTTTGGTCGTCAGTCCGGCCTGTTCGGCCGTTGCGGTGCCGAGCACGGCGCTGAGCGTGTCGTGCGAGGCGCCTTCGAACGCTTCCGGCAGCTGCTTGCCCATGGTGGCGGCGTAGGCGAGCATGAACGCCGAGGACTTCTTGTCGATCTTGGTGATCGGCGCGATCACGGAACCCTTCACCACGACCGCTTCTCTCGAGGTGCCACATTCAGCCGTGAGCACGGAGGGTTCGCGTCCGAGATCCATCCCGACGGAGACCAGGAGTTCGGATTCTTTGGGTTCTTCATCCTTTATGAATCCGAGGCCTCCAGCGAGCGATCCCGTCACGATTTCTCCCGCCGAGGCGCCGGAGCTCTGGCAGGATTCGCGGGTTGAGGCCCTTTCGCACTGGCTGAAGGTGACCACCGCTGTGGCGGCCTTGGTCCCGGTGAATTCACCCTTGGCGGTGGAGTGTTTGCACGTCACCGCCTGGCCGCTGACTGTTTCGAGCGTGCTCTTTCCGCCGCTGCCCGTGAACTTGTGTTTCGCAGCGCCCGGGAGCCATTCGAACTTGCCGTGGTGAAAGGCGTCTTCCACGGTGCAGCCCGAGTCGTCGTAGCCGCCGTGGTAGACCCTTTCTTTGCCTTCCTCGCTGCTTTCGGCCTTCACGCACCTCCCGAGCTCCGGCAGCGCCGCCTGCGCCACGACGGTGGCCGGGCTCGCCAGCTCGAGCGAGCCGTTGAGGATCGCCGTGTTGTGTCCGGCTGCTGCCGGCACGCCGGCGGAGAGGTCAACCAACCCGTCGAGCAGCCCGAATAGGCCACAGCCGTTCACTCCGGGCACCGCGAAGGCATTGTCGACCAGCGAGCTGCCGGATATGAGAACGAGCCTTCCGCCATGGAGGATCGCTAGATGCCCGGGGGCGCCGCTGATCGGTTTGTTCGGGGCCGGTGGACTGGTCGTTCCGCTCGTCAGCTGCGCGCTCACCGGCTGAGAGGCCGAGCCGATGTAGCACCCGCTGCCGAGCAGGGGATTGTCCAGTTTCACCTCGAGCGGGAGCGCCACGGCCGTGCCTTTGCCCGCGAGCAGGTTCGTCTGGCTGAGTTCGACCGCCCCGGCGAGTTCCGCGGTGGCGGTGACTTCTCCCCCGAGCCCTTCGATCCCCACGAGCCCGCCGGGGACGGTCAGCGACGTCCGCGAGAGCGTCTGCCCGTCCGCTGCGGGGACGAGCTGCTGCGAGGCGGAGCTGATCCCGCCCTGGAGTGTGACCGTCTTGTTGATCGGGACTGTCCTGTTGCCCAGCGCGAATTGGCCGCCGGTGACCTGTGAGACCACGCACTCCACCACGCCGGGCGTGCTCACCGGACAGTCGGAGAAGACGGCGAATTCCTGTTGCAGGCCGGCCAGTGCGGGGCCGGCGCCGGCGAGCGCCGCCAGCCAGGCCAGTGCGGTCATCGCGCCCAGCAGCCGCGGCCTGCGAGCCCGGGCCAAGCGCACGCGAGAAGTATCGACTACGCGCCTCATATCGTCTGTCCCTCCTGGAGTAGTCCTGTCAGCCACCTCACCCGATGTGGCCGGCCACGGCGACGCGGGGCGCCGCCCCCAAAACGACGGCGTCATCTAAGCATGCCTCAGCGCCGTCTGTCAAGACCAGTCCGCAATGGCAGACCGCACAAGGACTGGCACATGTCGTCCGACCGGGGTGAACTGCGTGTGAACGCGAATGGTTCGTCTACCCGCCCTAGGCGGCGAGGTGCGGATACTCGGCGGCGACCATCGCCCGGTAGCGCTCGTACACGGGCTTGGTGATCGGGATCAGATGCAGCGCGGCATTGATGTCGCCGCCGGTCTTGATGCGGCCGCGGAGGATTGCGAAGGCGATGTTTTCGCGGCCCTGGAAGTAGCGGTTGGCGGTCGCGGAGGACATGGTCATGCGCACCTTGGGCGTCCAGCCGACGTCCTCAGACCACTCCCAGTAGAGGTTGGCGGGCTCGCCGGGCTGGCCGGCGCGAACGTTCATGACTAGGTCGAGGTCCTCGAACTCAAAGCGCTGCGGAACGTCGGCGTCGCGCAGCTTGGGCCCCATCTCAGGATCCTCGCTGAGCATCGCGAAGAGCCTGTCCATCACCTCTCTGAACTCCTCTGGCGATGTGAATGGAGTTGCCATCTGTGCCCCTCCCGCCTGTGAACCCGCCGGAGACTCGCGCGCCGCTCGCAGGCCTCAGTCGGCCTTGTGCTCCTCGTCGGCCTCGCCGTAGACCAACTCGTCGGCACCCTGGTCGTCGGCGGCGTCGCGCATGATGCGCGCCGGCGCGTGCTCATCGCCATGCGAGGTGTGTTCGATCAGTTCCTGCTCGGCGAGCTCGAAGCCCTCGGACTCGCCGCCTCCTGCCTCGTCGACCGCTCGGCGCGCCTCGCGGCGGCGCTCCTCGAGATCGCGTACCTGGTCTGGGAAGTCTTCGTCGTCCATGCCGCACAGCCTACTCGCAGGGCTGCGCGAGCGGGTGCCGCCACCGCAACGCCCTGCTAGACGCGCAGCTGCTCGCGGGCGCTGTCCACGAGCGAGCCGCCGCTCTTGAGCTCGCTCAGCGCGCTGAGCATCGCGTCGAGCTCGCAGTCGACCTTCGCCGGCCACGGCTTGGCAGGGTGCTCGTCGAGCGTCTTCAGCCCGTTGCCGGTGATGATCGCCACGACCGTGTCGTCGGGGGCGAAGCGCCCGCTGGCGGCGAGCTTCTCGAGAACTGCCACGGTGGTGCCGCCGGCCGGCTCGGTCAGGATGCCCTCGGTGGCGGCGAGCAGGTCGATCCCGGCGAAGATCTCCGGATCGCTGGCGAACGCGCCGGTGCCGTGGCGTTTGAGCACCGCGTCCACCACCAGGTAGCCATCGCCGGGGGCGCCGATGGCGAGCGAGTGCGCAGCGGTCTCGGGCGTCACGGGGACGACCTCGGCCTCCTCGGCGAGGATCGCGGTCGCGATCGGGTTGCAGCCGCTGGGCTGGGCGATGTGGATGCGCGTGCCCTCCGTCTCTGAGAGTCCGAGCAGCTGCAGCTCGCCCAGTCCCTTGTGCAGGCGCGAGGAGAGCGTGCCGCCGGCGGCGGCGGTGACGATGTGCTCGGGCGCCATCCAGTCGAGCTGCTCGACGATCTCGAAGGCGGCGGTCTTGGCGCCCTCGGCGTAGAAGGGCCGCAGGGTGATGTTGGCGAAGTCCATGCCCGTCGCCTCGGCGACTTCGCGGCAGCGGCGGTTTGCCTCGTCGTAGTTGCCCTCGACCTGGCAGACCTTCGCGCCCAGCGCCATGCAGGCGCGCGCCTTCGTGTCCTCCAGCCGGTTGGGATAGAAGACGTAGGCATCGACGCCGGCCTTCGCGGCGAGCGAGGCCACGGCCGTGCCGACGTTGCCGGTGGAGACGCAGCCGATCTCGCGCTTGCCGCGCTCGAGCAGCCGGGCCACGGACATCGATACGACCCGGTCCTTGTAGGAGAGGCTCGGGCGCGAGGTCGAATCGTCCTTGATGTAGAGGTTGCTGAGCCCGAGCTCGGCGCCGAGTCGATCGGCGCGGATCAGCGGCGTACAGCCGGCGTAGCGCCCGACGCGCGCCTGTGCGGAGGCGTCGACGATCGGCAGGAGCTCCTCGAAATGCCAGATGTTCTGCGGGCGCTCGGCGATCGGCACGTCCTTGAAGTGGCGCGCGGCGAGCTCGTAGTCGTACTCGATGTCGAGGCCCTTGCCGCAGTCCGGGCAGGCGAACACGGTCGACTCGAGCGCGTAGCGGTTCTCGCAGCGATGGCAGACGAGCCCGGTCGCGCAGGAGCGCGTCCGCTGCCCGGACCCCTGCGGGGGGCTCTGTGCGGTATGCGTGCTCATGCCGGTACCCGCAACGATACGCCGGGCCACGGCGTCTGTGCGCTGTGCTCCTCTCCGCCGAAGGCGATCCACAGCTCCTCGGCGAGGTGCGGAGCGAACGGTCCGAGCATCTGCGCGTGCAGCATCAGCGCCTCGTTCAGGGCCGCGCGGTTGGCCGGGTTGAGCGTCGTCTGGCGCTCCAGCACGAGTTTCTCGAACTTCTTGATGAGATCGAACAGGCGCATGATGTTCCGCACGGCGCTGTGCATCTCGAGGCTCTCCATGTCCTGCGTGATCTTCTCGACGGCCGTCTCCGACCACTTGGAGAGGCGCAGACGCAGGTGCTCTGTCTTGTCCCTCGCCTGGCCGGCCTCGCCGCCGTCGGCGCCCGCGTCCGCCTCGGAGCCGTCGCCGCCGGCGTCGGAGCCGTCGCTGCGGTCCTCGGCGCTCCGCGCCTCGGCAAGCTTGGCGTGGGAGTACTCCCAGACCTGCGCCAGATAGCGGTTGCAGCGCACCACGGCCGAGTCGCTCCAGTTCAGCGACCGCTGCGGCCGGGCGGCGTAGAGCACGGCCAGGCGCACGGTGTCGGCGCCGTAGCGCGCGACCAGCTCGTCGGGATCGACCACGTTGCCGAGATGCTTGCTCATCTTGCGCCCGCCACTTATGACCATCTCGTGAAAGAGGCAGCCGGCGAAGGGCTCGCCGTCGGCGAGGAAGGCGAGCGGGCCGATGTCGCGCAGCGCCTTCGTCACGATCCGCTGGTCGAAGACGAAGTTGCCGCTGTCGGAGCCGGCGACCAGGCGCTCGGAGGGCAGCCAGTGGCGCAGGTCGGGCAGCGCGAGGATCTCCTCGAGGGAGTCCTCGCGCGACTCCAGCGGCACGCACGCGGGAATCCACAGCCAGAGGGCGTCGAAATGGCAGTCGAGCGTGTCGGTCTCGCGTCGCGCCGGTCCGCCGCAGCCGGGGCAGCTCGTGTGCACCCACTCCTCGAGATCGGCCAGCGGGTTGCCCTGGCCGGTCGGGCGGATGTCCAGCGGGAGGAGCACGGGGAGCTGATCGCGAGGCACCGGGCGCGGGCCGCAGCTCTCGCAGTGGACGATCGGGATCGGGGTGCCCCAGGCGCGCTGGCGCGAGATCGCGAAGTCGAAGGCGCGGTAGCGCTTGGCCGGCCGCGTCTGCGCTGCGATCTGCCCGGGCGCCGCAGCGCCCTCGGCGGCGCCCTCCTCGGCGCCTGTGAGCTGCAGCCCGAGCCGCGCGGCGACCACCTCGTCGGCGTGGTCTGCGGCCGGGATCCCGAGCACGACGGTGGCGCCGAAGCGCGAGTCGACCAGGGGGGAGACGATCACCGGCAGCGGATCGCCGTGCGCTCCGCGCACGGCGCGCCCGGTGTCGATCAGGGGGATCGTCTCGGCCTCGCGCGCGCTGCGCTCCCAGCCGCCGGTGCGCAGCTGCTCGAGGCGCTCATGCACGGCCGGGTCGCAGGCCCAGCGGTCGGCGTCGGGGTGGCGCGGGGACATCAGCACGAAGCGCGCATCGGCGAGCGCGTCGGCGTGCGGCGTGAACACCGTGAGCGCCTGACCGTCGCTCGCCTGCAGGTCGAGCTCGACGCCGTCGACGCGGCCGAGCACGATCTCCTGGGAGGCGACGGCGACCTCATCCCATTTGCCGCCGGCGATGAGCTCCCGCAGGCGTGCGTCGTTCTCCTCCAGGTAGGGGCTGATCCGCAGATACCACTGGGGCAGCTCGATCAGGCGCACGGGGCCGTGGCAGCGCCAGCAGGTGCCGCCGGGCTCGACCTGGATCGAGGCGAGCGTCGTCTGGCAGTTGTCGCACCAGTCGACGTTGCCCGTCCCCCGGTAGATCAGATCGTGCTCCAGCAGCACGAGGAACAGCCACTGCGACCAGCGATACATGACCGGGTCGGAGCTGAGGAACGAGCGCTCCCAGTCGAACGAGAAGCCGAGGCGCTGCAGCTGCCCGGTCATGTGGCGGGCGCAGCGGTCGACCCACTCGCTGGGCGAGACCCCGCCGGCGATCGCGCCGAGCTCGGCCGGCAGGCCGAAGGCGTCGAAGCCGAAGGAGAACAGCACCCCCTCGCCGCGCGCGCGGCGGAAGCGGGCATACGCATCGCCGATCGAGTAGCTGCGCACGTGGCCGATGTGGACGTTGCCGGAGGTGAACGGGGCGGAGGGCTTGATGTACAGGTGCGCCTGATCCTCCGCGAGCGCGGGCGTGCGGAAGGCGTCGCGCTCCCGCCAGGCCGCCTGGCGGGACTCCTCGATCGTCTCGGGGTCATAGCGCTTGAAGAACCCGTCGCTCATGTCGATCGAGCATATCCAAGGGCCTCGGGCCGAGTGGGACCATTGCTATGCTCAAACCCACTTGGCTGCAGTGACCGACACAGCCCCAACGGCACCCTGCCGGCCCCCTTTCGGCCCCGCCAGTGCGGGGTCTTCTCGTCCGCGGCGACTGCGAGGATGCAACGATGGAGATAGAGATCGGACGCGGCAAGAAGGCGCGTCGAGCATATGGCTTTGATGACATCGCGATCGTGCCCTCGAGGCGCACGCGCGACCCCGACGACATAGACATCTCGTGGAAGCTCGGCCCCTACCAGTTCGAGCTGCCGCTGCTGGCCTCCGCGATGGACGGGGTCGTCTCGCCCGAGACCGCCGGCATCATCGGTCGCCTGGGTGGCCTGGCCGTGCTGAACCTCGAGGGCATCTTCACGCGCTATGAGGACGCCGAGGAGCAGCTCGAGCGGATCGCCGCGCTGCCGAAGGAGCTGGCCACGCGTGAGATGCAGGAGATCTATCGCGAGCCGGTCAAGCCCGAGCTGATCGCACAGCGGATACGCGAGATCAAGGAGCAGAAGGTCGTGGTGGCCGCCTCGCTGACGCCACAGCGCGTGCTCAGGTATCACGAGATCGCGATGGAGGCGGGGCTGGACGTGCTGGTGATCCAGGGCACGGTGGTCTCCGGCGAGCACGTCTCGACGGTCTCCGAGCCGCTGAACCTGAAGGAGTTCATTCCGACGCTTGACGTGCCGGTGGTGGTGGGCGGCTGTGCCTCCTACCACACGGGCCTGCACCTGATGCGCACGGGCGCGGCCGGCGTGCTCGTGGGCGTCGGCCCGGGGGCGGCGTGCACCACGCGCGGCGTGCTCGGCATCGGCGTGCCCCAGGCGACGGCGATCGCGGATGTGGCGCACGCGCGCTCGACGCACATGCTCGAGACCAGCGAGTACTGCCAGGTGATCGCGGACGGCGGGATGCGCAACGGAGGCGACGTCTCCAAGGCGATCGCGCTGGGAGCCGACGCGGTGATGATCGGCTCGCCGCTGGCGCGCGCCTACGAGGCGCCGGGCCGCGGCTTTCACTGGGGCATGGCGACCTTCCACCCGACGCTCCCCCGCGGGGCCCGGGTGGCCACGACGCAGAACGGGACGCTCGAGGAGATCCTCATCGGTCCCGCGCGCGAGAACGACGGCACGTTCAACCTCTTCGGGGGGCTGCGCACATCGATGGCGACCTGTGGTCACAAGGATCTCGCGGAGTTCAACCGGGCGGAGGTCGTGGTTGCCCCCGCGCTGCAGACGGAGGGCAAGGCGCTGCAGCGCGACCAGGAAGTGGGCATGGGCGCGACCAACGGGAAGGTCGCCGCCCTCGTCAATGATTGACGCTTCGGAGTCGTCCTCGACCACGGCCGCGGAGCCCGGCGCGATCACCGGCGTGCTGGATCGCACCCCGGCGCCCGCCGAGGGGCTCGCGCCGGCGCAGCAGAGCGCGGCGGCGAGTGCCCGCACGCGGCCGGTCGAGGAGGTGATCGTGCTGGACTACGGCGGGCAGTACTCACAGCTGATCGCCCGGCGGGTGCGCGACTGCGGCGTGTTCAGCGAGCTCCTGGCCCACCACGTGCCGCTGGAGGAGATCGCCCGGCGAAAGCCGCGCGGGATCATCCTCTCGGGCGGGCCGGCGTCGGTCTACGCCGAGGGCGCCCCGCCGCTGGAGCGCGGGCTGCTCGAGCTGGGCGTGCCGGTGCTGGGCATCTGCTACGGGATGCAGCTGCTCGTCCACGAGCTGGGCGGGCGGGTGGAGCAGGCCGAGGTAGGGGAGTTCGGCCGCTCGGACCTGCACGTCTCCGAGCCGGGAGTGCTGCTGAAGGGGATGCCGCGCGAGCAGACGTGCTGGATGTCCCACAGGGACACGGTCTTCGAGGCGCCGCCGGGCTTCACCGCGATGGCCTCTTCGAGCGCCTCGCCGGTGGCCGCGGTCGAGGACCCCCAACGGGGCATATACGGGATCCAGTTCCACCCGGAGGTTGTGCACACGCCCTACGGCCAGGAGATCCTCACGCGCTTTCTCACCGAGGTGTGCGGCTGCGAGCGGAGCTGGTCGGCGGCATCGATCGTCGAGGATCAGATCCGGCGGATCCGCGAGCAGGTGGGCGACGGCAGGGTGATCTGCGGGCTCTCGGGCGGCGTGGACTCCTCGGTGGCCGCGCTGCTCGTGCATCGCGCCGTGGGCGAGCAGCTGACCTGCGTGTTCGTGGATCACGGCCTGATGCGCAAGGACGAGGGCGAGCAGGTCGTGAGCACCTTCCGCGACACCTTCAAGGTGCCGCTCGTGGCGGTCGACGCAGAGCGGCGGTTCCTGGACAAGCTGAAGGGGGTGGTCGAGCCGGAGGCCAAGCGCAAGGCGATCGGGGCGGAGTTCATCAGGGTGTTCGAGGAGGAGGCGAGCAAGCTCTCCGGCGCGCATGACGGCGGGCGCGTGCGCTTCCTGGTGCAGGGGACCCTCTACTCCGATGTGATCGAGTCGGGCGGAGGCACCGGAGCGGCGACGATCAAGTCCCATCACAACGTCGGCGGCCTGCCAGACGACCTGCAGTTCGAGCTGGTGGAGCCGCTGCGGGCGCTGTTCAAGGACGAGGTGCGCGCGGTCGGCGCCGAGCTCGGCCTGCCCGAGCGGCTCGTCTGGCGCCAGCCGTTTCCCGGACCCGGGCTTGCCATCAGGATCGTCGGCGGGGAAGCTACGAAGGAGCGCCTTGACGTGTTGCGCGAGGCCGACCACATCCTCCAGGATGAGATTCGCAAGGCGGGTCTGTACCGCGAGCTCTGGCAGTCCTTCTGCGTGCTCCCGGACGTGCGCACGGTGGGGGTGCAGGGCGATGAGCGCACGTATGGATACGTGGTGGTCGTGAGGGCGGTGACGAGCGATGACGCGATGACCGCCGACTGGGCACGGCTGCCCTATGACCTGCTCGAGACGATCGCCTCGCGGATGATCAACGAGCTGCGCGAGGTCAACCGCGTCGTGCTCGACATCACCTCCAAGCCTCCGGGCACGATCGAGTGGGAGTGAGGCACTACGGACCGTGGCGGCACGGTCGCAGACCCTCTATGATGTCCCCTTCGCCGCGCGACCGATCCTAGATCGTCCAGCGTGGCCTTTTTCACGCCCATGGCCCCCTCGACAAAGACCTACGTAGCAAAGCCGACCGACCGCGAGCGCAACTGGCTGCTGGTGGACGCCAACGGCAAGACGCTGGGGCGCCTCGCGACGCAGATCGCGGACGTGCTGCGGGGCAAGCGCAAGCCCGAGTACACCCCGCACATCGACACGGGGGACTTTGTCGTGGTGGTCAACGCCGAGAAGGTCCACGTGAGCGGCAACAAGCGCAAGGACAAGCGCTACTACCGCCACTCGGGCTATCCGGGCGGGTTGCGCTCGCGAAGCTTCGAGGAGATGCTCGCGCGACGCCCCGAGGAGATCATCAGGCTGGCGGTCAAAGGCATGATGCCGCGCAACCGCCTGGCGCGCAAGCAGATAACCAAGCTGAAGATCTACGCCGGGCCCGAGCACCCGCACGTCGCCCAGAAACCGCAAACTTTGGAGATCGAGGGCTGATGGCCGACGAGGAGAACCCCGAGAGCACCCCCGAGCAGGCCGACCAGCCGCACGACGGCGAGACGGCCGATCGACCGGAGCAGGACGCCCCGCCGGAGATCCTCCTGGCGGAGGACACGGCGGTCTCCCCGCCCGCCGAGCAGGCCCCGGCCGCCGAGCAGCCGCACGCGCCGAGCGAGCAGGGGGCGCAGGCGGCGGGCGCCGATGAGCAGACGCCGCCGGAGATCCTGCTGGCCGAGGAGACCGCGGTCGAGTCGCCCGCCGAGCAGGCCCCGGCGGCCGGGCAGGCACAGCCCGAGCAGTCTCCGGCCGGGCAGGCCGAGGAGGAGGACGAGGACGAGGAGGAGCCGGCCGCGCCGCGGGTCAAGCCGTCGGTGCCCGGAGCGCACCTGGAGGTGGACATCGTCCCCGAGGGCGTGGATCCGCTCGGTCGCGTTGAGGAGTACGAGGATCCGTACGCGCTCGAGGAGGAGAGCGAGCAGGCCGAGGTCCTCGAGGAGGAGCAGGAGGAGGCGCTGGTCGAGCCGATCGCCACGGCCGCGATCGACCTCGCCTCGGGCGCGCGCTACCGCGCGACGGGCAAGCGCAAGACGGCGATCGCGCGGGTGACGCTGCGACCCGGCACGGGCACCTATATGGTCAACGGACGCTCGCTGGAGGCGCACTTCCCGCGGCTGACGCTGCAGCGCAACATCCGCCAGCCGCTCGAGACGGTCGGCTACCAAGAGCGGATGGATGTGGTGGCACGACTGCACGGCGGAGGGATCTCCGCACAGGCGGGCGCACTGCGCCATGGGGTCTCGCGCGCCCTGCTGGAGGCCGACCCGAACCTGCGCGGGGAGCTCAAGCGAAGGGGCTTCCTGACGCGGGACTCGCGCGCGAAGGAGCGCAAGAAGGCCGGTCTGAAGAAGGCGCGTAAGCGTCCGCAGTTCTCCAAGCGCTAGCAGCAGGTTCCGAGGAGGAGTATGGCCCGCAAGCTGTTCGGGACCGACGGCGTTCGCGGCGTCGCCGGCGAGTTCGTCACCGCCGAGCTGGCGCTTGCGCTCGGGCGCGCGGCCACGCGTCAGACGGGCGCGCAGCGCCCCCGCGTGCTGATCGTGCGCGACACGCGCGAGTCGGGCGAGATGCTCGAGGCGGCGGTGGCGGCCGGCGTGAGCGCCGCCGGCGGGGACGCGCTGGTGGGGGGCGTGCTGCCGACGCCGGCCGCGCCCCTGCTGATCGGCCGTTACGGCTTCGACCTCGGGGTGGTGCTGTCGGCCTCGCACAATCCCTATCAGGACAACGGGATCAAGTTCTTCTCCGCGGAGGGCTACAAGCTCTCCGACGAGATCGAGCTGGCGATCGAGGGTGAGCTCGAGCGTGCCGGCCGACCCGGGCGCGGAGCGGTCGCTGACAGCGGCGGGGAGCCGCCGGCGATCGGGCGCGTGCGCGAGCTCCGGGGCGCGCCGGAGGACTACCTCCGCGAGCTGCACGCGCGCTTTGCGGCGCTCGATCTCGCCGGCCTGGACGTGCTGCTCGACTGCGCCAACGGCGCCACCTACCACGTCGCGCCCGAGATCTTCAGGCGGCTCGGCGCGAGCGTGTCGGTGATCGCCGATGATCCCGACGGGCGCAACATCAACGCCGGCTGCGGATCGACCCACGTCGAGCAGCTGGCCGAGCGGGTGCTGGCCGGCGGCCACGCGCTGGGCTTCGCCTTCGACGGGGACGGTGACCGCGTGCTGGCGGTCGATCGTCGCGGCGAGGTGGTCGACGGGGATGAGCTGATGGCATTGGCCACGCTCCACCTGCGCGATTGCGGGCGCCTCAGCGGCAACGGGGTCGCGGTGACTGTGATGACCAACTACGGCTTTCACTCGGCGATGGAGCGTGCGGGCGTGACCGTCGCGACCACCCAGGTGGGCGATCGCTACGTGCTGGAGGAGCTCCGCGCCCGCGGCTGGGCCCTCGGCGGAGAGCAGTCCGGGCACATCATCGACATGGGCTTCAACCGCACCGGCGACGGCATCGCCGCGGCCCTGCTCACGTTGGAGGCGCTCGGCGGCCGCGACCTGAGCGAGCGCGACGCGATGGCGAAGCTCCCCCAGCGGCTCGTGAACGTTCGCGTTCGCGATCGCGGCGCGCTCGGGCGCGCGCAGGAGGTGGCGGCCGAGGTGAGGGCGGCAGAGGAGACGCTGGCCGGGCGCGGGCGCGTGCTCGTGCGTCCGAGCGGCACCGAGCCGCTGGTGAGGGTGATGGTCGAGGCCCCAACCACCCAGGAGGCCGAGGACGTGTGCGGGCGTCTGGTCGCGCTGGTCGAGCGCGAGCTGGGCTAGCGCCGATCGGCCCGGGCGTGGGCCCGCGCGGCGGCCGCTGGTATCTTCGATCCGGTGTGCGGCATCGTTGGCTACGTCGGCAGGCGCCCTGCCCAGGAGCTGCTGCTGGCGGGCCTGACCAAGCTCGAGTACCGCGGCTACGACTCTGCCGGGATCTCGGTGATCGCCGGGGAGAGGATCGAGGCGGTGCGGGCGGTGGGCAACCTCAGCGCGCTGCGCGCCAAGCTCGAGCGCCAGGCGCAGGCGGCGGCCGCCGGGGCCGTGGCGGTCGCTGAGCGCCCGGCGACCACCGGAATCGGTCACACGCGCTGGGCCACCCATGGACGCGTGAGCGAGGAGAACGCCCACCCCCACTACGACAGCGGCGATCGGGTGCACGTGGTGGTGAACGGGATCGTGGAGAACTACATGGCACTGAAGGACCGTCTGCTGGCACAGGGCAGCGTGTTCAGCTCCGAGACCGACGCCGAGGTGATCGCCCACCTGATCGCCGCGCACTACGCGGGCGATCTCCCCGCCGCGGTGCGGGCCGCCTACGCCGAACTGGAGGGCCACTACGCGTTCGTGGCGATGAGCCTGGCCGAGCCCGAGGTGCTCGTGGGGGCGCGCAAGGAGTGTCCGCTGGTCGTTGGCCGCGGCGAGGGCGAGCAGTTCGTCGCCTCGGCCGTGCCCGCCTTCCTGGCGCAGACGCGCCTGGTGCAGCACATCGAGAACGGAGACATCGTCGTGCTGCGACCGGAGGGCGTCACGATCACGACCCCCGCCGGCGAGCCGGTGCACCGCGCGACGCAGACGGTCGACTGGGATGAGGAGACCGCCGAGAAGGGCGGCTATGAGACCTTCATGCTGAAGGAGATCCACGAACAGGCCGACGCCGTGGCCGAGGCGATCTCCGACCGCACGGCCCGCGGCGACGGCGTCGACCTCGACGAGGAGGGTGCGCTCGATGAGGCGATCCTGGCAGACGTCAGGAGGATCGTGATCGTCGCCTGCGGCACCTCCTATCACGCGGGCCTGATCGGCCGCTACGCGATCGAGGAGTGGGCGCGGCTGCCGGTGGAGATGGACATCGCCTCGGAGTACCGCTACCGCAATCCGGTCGTGGGGCCCGGGGATCTCGTGATCGGCATCTCTCAGTCGGGGGAGACCGCGGACACGCTCGCGGCGATGCGCCTGGCGCGCGAGCGCGGGGCGAGCGTGCTGGCGGTGACCAACGTGATGGGCTCGCAGGCCACGCGGGAGTGCGACGGAGTGCTGTTCACGCGCGCGGGCCTCGAGATCGGGGTCGCGGCGACCAAGACGTTCCTCTGCCAGGTCGCGGTCATCTATCTGCTGGGGCTGCGGCTGGCCGAGCTGCGCGGGACGCTCGAGCCCGAGCGGCTGGCGGAGCTGGTGGGCGAGATCAAGCGCCTGCCGCACTGCATCGACGCCGTTCTCGAGAGCGTCGAGGCGCCGGTGCGCGAGGTCGCCGAGGCCTACGGGCAGAGCGAGTTCTTCCTCTACATCGGTCGCCACGTGGGCCTGCCGGTCGCCCTCGAGGGCGCGCTGAAGCTGAAGGAGATCTCCTACATCGCGACCGATGCGTACGCGGCGGGGGAGATGAAGCACGGTCCGATCGCGCTGCTGGACGAGTCGACGCCGGTGGTCTGCGTGGCCACGGACTCTCCGGTCCTGGAGAAGGTCGCCTCGAACATCCAGGAGGTCCGCGCGCGCGGCGCGCGGGTGATCGCGGTCGTGACCGAGGGCAACGAGGAGATCGCCCGGAACGCCGACGCGGTGATCGCGCTGCCGGCCGTCGACTGGATGCTCCAGCCGATCCTCGCCGTGATCCCGCTGCAGCTGCTCGCCTACGAGATCGCTCGCCGTCGCGGGTTGAACGTCGACCAGCCCCGCAACCTGGCCAAGACCGTCACGGTCGAGTAGCCGCGCCGAGGGCGCGCGCCGCGGGTGCCGAGGGAGGGGCGCGTCTGCCGTCTGCCTGGAGGAGCATCTAGCATCGCTGGTCGTGGACGCCCTCCCCGGACTGGCTGACCCCGCTGCTCGACGCCGAGACCATGCGAGCGGTCGACCGCTGGGCGATCGAGCAGCAGGGGGTGCCCGGGCTCGATCTGATGGAGCGGGCGGGCGCGGGCGTGGCGAGGGCGGTCGAGCGCCTGGCGCCGGATGGCCCCGTCACCGTCGTCTGCGGCAAGGGCAACAACGGCGGCGACGGGTTGGTGGCGGCGCGGCTGCTGCGCGACGCCGGGCGCGCCGTGAGCGTCGTCTGCGTGGCGCCGCCGCAGGAGTTCGCCGGAGACGCGCGCGCGAACCTCGAGCGTCTGCCCGGAGAGCCGCCGCTGCGCTTGAGCGGGGCGCCGTGGAGCGAGGAGGCGCCGGCGCCCTCCGAGCGCTCCCGCGACCTGCTCGCGGGGGCGGCCGCGATCGTGGACGCGCTGCTCGGGACGGGCTTTGCCGGTGCGCCGCGCGGCGCGGTGGCCGAGGCGATCGATGCGCTCAACGCCGCCGGCGCACCGGTCGTCAGCGTGGATGTGCCGAGCGGAGTAGACGCCTCGAGCGGGGTGGTCAGCGGCGCGGCCGTGCGGGCCGCGCTGACGGTGAGCTTCCACGCGGCCAAGCCCGGTCTGTGGATCAACCCCGGCAAGGCGCATACCGGTGAGCTCGAGACGATCGACATCGGCATCCCGCGCGGTGCGCCGCAGGCGGCGGCGATCGGCCTGATCGAGGCTGCGGTCGGGGGCGTGCTGCCCCGCCGCGAGGCCGAATCGACGAAGTTCACCTCGGGGCACGTGCTCCTCGTCGGCGGCTCGCGCGGCCTGACCGGCGCGCCGCGGATGGCCGCGACGGCGAGCATGCGCGCCGGCGCGGGCTATGTCACGGCATGCGTGCCGGCCTCGCTGCAGGCGATCCTCGCTACCGCGGGAACCCCGGAGATGATGACGCGCGGACTGCCCGACGAGGACGGCAGCCTGACGCCCGGTGGCGCGGCGAGCGTGCTGGAGGCGAGCAGCCGCGGCGGGGCGCTGGCGCTGGGTCCGGGGCTGGGGCGCGGCGAGGGCGCGGTCGCCTTTGCGCGGGAGCTGGCCGGCGCGGCGCCCGTCCCCCTGGTGCTCGACGCCGACGGCCTCAACGCGCACGCGGGACGCCTCGGCGACCTGGCCGCAAGAGACGCCGCCACCGTGCTGACGCCGCACGCCGGCGAGCTCGGGCGGCTGCTCGCGTTGAGCAGCGCCGAGATCGAGCGCGAGCGCCTGCGCCACGTCCGTGCAGCCGCGGCCGAGGCTCGCGCGGTGGTGGTGCTCAAGGGCGACGACACGCTGATCGCCGAGCCGGCCGGCCGGGTCGCCGTCAGCGGCGGAGCGAGCCCGGCGCTCGCGACGGCCGGAACGGGGGATGTGCTCACGGGCGTGATCGCCGCGCTGCTGGCGCAGGGACTCGATGGATTCACGGCCGCGGCCGCGGGGGTGTGGCTGCACGCCGAGGCGGGGCGGGAGGCAGCTCGCAGACAGGGCGGCCCCGACGGCGTGATCGCAAGCGACGTGATCGCCGCGCTGGCGTCGGTGCGCTCGCGCGCGGTCGAGGCGGCGCGCGGTCGAGGCGGCGAGCGCGTTGGCTGACGGGCCGCCGAGCGCGGCGGGAGGATCGGCGGAGGCGAGCTTGTGCAGGGCGCAGGCGCGCGTCAACATCGCTGCGATCGAGCGAAACTGCTCGCGGCTGGCCTCCGAGCTGCGCCCCGGGGCCGCGCTGTGCGCGGTGGTGAAGGCCGACGGCTATGGGCACGGCGCCGTGCAGAGCGCCCGCGCAGCGCTCGCCGGGGGCGCCGGCTGGCTCGCGGTCGCCGGCGCGCTCGAGGCGCGTGAGCTGCGTGAGGCGGGACTGCGCGACGTGCGCGTGCTCGTGATGGGGGCGCTCGCCCCCACGGAGCTGCAGCAGGCGCTCGCGGCCGAGGCCGATGTCGTGGTGTGGAGCGAGCGCGACCTGCAGGCCGTGGCGGCGGCAGGCGGGGGCCGGGTGCACGTCAAGCTCGATTCCGGAATGGGGCGCCTCGGCACGCGTGACGCGGCCGAGGCCTCGCGGGTGGCCGCGGCGGCGCGCGCCGCCCCTGGGGTGCGCCTGTCCGGGGTGATGACCCATTTCGCCACGGCCGACGATCTCGGCGACGGCGGCTTCTTCGCCGGCCAGCTGGCGACGTTCACCGACTGGGCGCGGGCGTTGAAGGCCGAACAGCCCGAGCTGGTCGTGCACGCCGGCAACAGCGCGGCGCTGCTGCGCGAGCCGGAGGCGCACTTCGACATGGTGCGCTGCGGGATCGCGATCTACGGCATGGACCCCTTCGGCCGGGATCCCGCCACGCGGGGGCTGGAGCCGGCGCTCGAGCTGAGCTCCTACGTGGCCGAGGTCAAGGCCTGTAGGGCGGGGGAGAGCGCCGGGTACGGGCGGCGGTTCGTCGCCGAACGGGACACCTATATCGGCGTCCTGCCGGTCGGTTACGGCGACGGCTGGAGGCGCGGGCTGTCGAACAACGCCGACGTGCTGATCGGTGGGCGCCGCCACCCGTTGGTGGGCACCGTGAGCATGGACAGCTGCACGATCGATCTCGGCCGCGACCCGCAGGCGCAGCGGCTGCGCGGCGAGCGAGCGATCCTGGTCGGCCACCAGGGGGGCGGGCGGATCACCGCCGAGGAGGTCGCTCGCCGGCTGGAGACGATCAGCTACGAGGTCACGTGTGCGCTCACCCCGCGAGTGCCGCGCGTGTATCACCGCGACGACGCCCAGCTCGACGCGCCGCCGCCGGCCGCGCACGCCCGGACGGTGGGACAGAGCGCGCAATGAGCGCGGGCCTCGAGGCGGTCCGCACGGCGCTGGCGGGCAGGCGGGCGTGGCTGGTCGGTGGGGCGGTGCGCGACCGCGCGCTCGGCCGGCGGGGCGACCCCCTGGATGTGGACGTGGTCGTGGACGGCGACACGGGCGAGGCCGCGCGGGCCGTCGCCGCGGCCGGTGGGCGCGCCGCGTGCTTTGCCCTCTCAGAGGAGTTCGGGGCCTGGAGGGTGGTGGCGCGCGATCGCTCGTGGCAGGTCGACCTCGAGCCGCTGCGCGGGGGGACGCTGGAGGCCGACCTGGCGCTGCGCGACTTCACCGTCAACGCGATCGCCGAGCCGATCGCCGGTGGAGCCCCGATCGACCCGCTCGGCGGCCTGGACGATCTGCGCGCCCGGCGGCTGCGCCTGGCTGGCGCGGGGGCGTTCGCGGCGGATCCGCTGCGCGTGCTGCGCCTCGTGCGGGTTGCCCTCGAGCTGGGCCTGCAGCCGGAGGCCGAGACGCTGCGCGAGGCCGGCGCGCTGGCCCCGCGCCTGGACGCGGTGTCCCCAGAGCGCGTGTTCATGGAGCTGCGCCGGATCATCGCCGCGCCGACGGCCGTGCAGGGCCTGCAGATGATGGGCGAGCTCGGTGCGAGCGCGATCGTGCTGCCTGAGCTCGAGGCGCTGCGCGGGGTCGAGCAGAGCCGCTTTCATCACAGCGACGTCTATGGCCACACGCTCGAGGTGCTTGACCGGACGATCGATCTCAGCGGCGAGGGCCACGCCGCGGCGGGGCTGCTGGGCACGGCGCTGGCGGGCCACTGGCCGCAGGTGGCCAGCGTGCTGGCCGAGCCGCTCGCCGACGAACTGACCCGGGGCGAGGCGCTGCGCTGGGGGGCGCTGCTGCACGACGCGGCCAAGCCCCTGACCCGCGCGGTGCGCCCCGACGGGCGCGTGACCTTCATCGGCCACGACGTGCGCGGGGCCGAGCTTTCCCGCGCGGTGCTCGGGCGCCTGCGCGCCAGCGAGCGCCTGCGTGCCCACGTGGCCGCGCTGGTCCGCCACCACCTGCGCCTCGGGTTCCTCGTCCACGAGCCGCAACCGCTGTCGCGGCGGACCGTTTACTCCTATCTGCGCACCTGCTCGCCGGTGGAGGTGGACGTGACGCTCCTCTCCATCGCCGACCGCCTGGCCACCCGCGGCGATCGTGCGCGCGAGTCGATCGAGGCGCATCTGCGCCTCGCCGACGGCATGCTCACAGATGCACTGCGCTGGCGCACGGAGGGTCCGCCCGCGCCGCTGCTGCGCGGCGACGAGCTGGCCGCGCGGCTCGGCATCGCTCCCGGTCCCGAGCTGGGCCGGCTGCTGGACAGCCTCGGCGAGGCGCAGTACGCCGGCGAAATCGCCACTTCCGAGCAGGCGCTCGGCTACGCGCGCGAGCTGCTGTGATTGACATAGGATCTGGCGCCGATGGCTGACCCTGCCTGCATCTTCTGCAAGATCGCGGCGGGCGAGCTGCCCGGCACGATCGTCGATCAGGACGAGCGCACGGTCGCCTTCATGGACATCGCTCCCGCCACGCGCGGGCATGCGCTCGTGATCCCCCGTGTGCACGCCGAGGACCTCCTGAGCGTCGATGCGGAGGATCTGCGGGCAGTGATGCTCGCCGCCCAGCGGCTGGCTGCTCGGGCGGAGGAGCGTCTTGGGGCAGACGGCGTCAATCTCCTGAACTCCTGCGGGGCGGCGGCATGGCAGACCGTCTTTCATTTCCACATCCACGTCATACCCCGCTACGACGGCGACCCGCTGCGGCTGCCGTGGCTGCCGGCGTCAGGCGATCCGCAGGAGATCGCGGCCGCAGCGCAGGAACTCGCCGGGCCGTAGCGAAATGATCAGACCGCTACATCGAGGCCTCGGTCGTGTTGAATGGCAGAGATGAGACGCCTACACATAGCCATAATCGCGAGCGTCGCGCTCGCGCTCACCCTGCCCGCCGCCGCCCCGGCGACCCTCGCCGAAGTGGGCGTGATCGGTGCCACCAGCCCGGCCACCGTCCCCAGCTGCCCCGGCAGCCCGTGCCTGGCCGTCAGCCGCACCACGGGCTTTCAGGTCAAGGTGGGCTCGGTCCACAACCTCCTGGCAGCGCCGCGCGAAGGCACGATCGTCGCATGGACGATCACGCTCGGCAAGCCGAACACCACGCAGATCAAGTTCTTCAACGCCAACGAGGGCGGCCCCGCCGAAGCGGGCATCGCCATCCTCCGTCCGCAGCCGAAACCCAACCTCACCTACAAGTTGGTCGCGCAGAGTCCGCTGATCAAACTGCAGCCCTACTTCGGCGAGACGGCAGAGTTCCCGCTGGAAACCACGATCCCGGTCAAGAAGGGCGACGTGATCGCGCTGACGGTTCCCTCGTGGGCTCCGGCGCTGGCGCTCGGCTTCAGCGGCGGAACCTCCTGGCGGGCCAGCCGCCCGAAGACGGGCTGCACGAGCACGAGCTCCCAGACCAGCCAGACCGCGATCGGCTCGGCGGTTCAGTACTACTGCCTCTACCAGACCGCACGCCTGACCTACAGCGCAACCCTGATCTCTACACCCTGAGCGGGCGCTGGCGCGGGCTAGGGGGCGCTGGCGCCGCCGGTCGGGCTCGAGGTGCCGCTGGACCCGCTGCCTGTGCCTTCAGAGCTGGATTTTTCTTTTTCGGCGGACGCGCCGCCGGAGGCGCTGGCTTCGCCTCCGCTCGAGCCGCTCGCGGATTCTCCACCGGATTCGCTTTTGGCCGCTTCGCTGCTCGAGGACCCCGAGGAGGAGGTGGAGGCTTCGCCGCCGGTGCTCGTGGTTTTGCTCGTGGTGGATGTGGAGGTGGTCTGAATGGCTGCCTTTTCGGCGCTCGTGTCGGTGGGCGGAATGATTTCAGGCGTGCTCTTGGGCACCGCGTCAGAGACGCTGCCTCCGCCGCAGGCGCCCAGCGCGAGCGCGCACAGCAGGGCGGCGAGGGCGGCGAGGGCGGTGCGCGGTGCCGACGATCGCAGGCGTGGACGCCGCCGCTCGACGGGCGCTCGGAACGTGGGCCCGCGGGAGGCGAGTGGATGATCGTTGACGTTCACGCGCGCTGTGCCCTCAGGGCGAGGTGAGCCTCAGCCGGTCCCCGTCGTGGACCCCAGCGGTCGCATCCGCCTGCCGCAGGTCGGGCAGTCGTTCAGGTCCTTCTGGGCCGGCTGCTCGCACCAGCTGCACAGGCGCAGGTTCTCGACCGCCCAGGGCAGCTGCGAGGGAGAGGGCGCGAGGGGCAGCACCTTGCCGACGATTTCAAGCGGCTCGCCCGATTCGCGGTCCCGGTAGATCTCGCCCGGCTGGGCCTCGATCACGACTTCGCGCCCGCTGGCCGGGTTGCGCAGGCGATAGCGCTGGGTGGTGCTCACTGCGAAGACTTTACCGGAGGCGCGGGATAGGCTGCCGAGCCGTGCGCATCCTGATCTTCCACGGCTACCTGCTGGGCGGAACGGGATCGAACGTCTACAACGCGCGCCTGGCCGAAGCACTTGTGCGCCTCGGGCATGAGGTGCACCTGCTCAGCCAGGAGCGGCACCCGGAGAACCACCCGTTCATCGACGCTGTCGGGCTTTGGCAGCAGGGGGTCCTGCAGGTGACCGAGACGCGGGCCGGCAAGCGCGCTCGCGCGCCGGCTGCGGGCACGGGCCGCTGCATCGTCTACCGGCCGGACATCGGTGGACTGCTGCCCGTGTACGTGGCCGATCGCTACGAGGGCCTCGAGGCACGCACCTTCGCCGAGTGCAGCGATGAGGAGGTCGAGCATTACGTTCGCGCGAACGTCGACGCCGCACGCGAGCTCGCCGCGCGCGTGCGCCCGCAGGTGGCGCTCGCCAACCACCTCGTGATGGGCCCGCTGATCCTCGCCCGCGCGCTGGCGGGGAGCGTGCCGTATGCGGTCAAGGTCCACGGCAGCGCGCTCGAGTACACGGTCAAGCGCCAGCCCGAGCGCTTCCTCGGCGCGGCTCGCGAGGGTCTGGCCGGCGCCCGCGCGGTCCTCGTCGGCTCCCACCACACGGCCGCCAGCCTGTGGCAGGCGCTCGCGGATCCCGAGCTCGCCCGGCGCACGCGGCTGGGCCCGCCCGGCGTGGACGTCGAGCGGTTCGCCCCGCGCGAGGCGGCCGCCGCGGCCGCCGGCGTGCGCGCGCTCGCGGCCGGGCTGCGCGCGCCGGCTGCCGAGGAGGGTCACGCCGAGGAGGGCCACGCCGAGGAGGGCCACGGAGAGGAGGGCCACGAAGGGGAGCGCGGCGCGTTCGCACGCGATGCGCACGCGGCGGGCGACGCCCTCGCGCGCCTGGACCCCGATCGGGACAGGCTCGTCGCGTTCGTGGGCAAGCTGATCGTGAGCAAGGGCGTGGACCTGGTGATCGCGGCGTGGCCGCTGGTGCTCGAACGCGTCCCACGCGCCCGGCTCGTGGTGGTCGGGTTCGGCGCATACCGGCTCGGCATGGAGGGGCTGCTCGCGGCGCTGGCGGGCGGCGACATCGACCGGGCGAGGGACATTGCCTGCGCGGGCAGGGCGCTGGAGAGCGATTTGCCCGCCCCGCGGCCGCTGCGCCACCTGCTCGCGTTCCTTGACGGCCTGCACGGGGATGAGCTCGAGCGCTACCTCGCAGCGGCCGCCGCGCTGGGCGAGCGCGTGGTGCTCACGGGCCGCCTCGAGCACGACGAGGTCGCCGAGCTGCTCCCCGCCTGTGAGGCGCTCGTCGTCCCGAGCACCTTTCCCGAGGCCTTTGGCATGGTCGCGGCCGAGGCGGCGGCCTGCGGGGCGCTGCCGGTCAGCGCGGCCCATTCCGGCCTCGCGGAGGTCAGCCGGGCGCTCGCCCGCGCGGTGCCTCCGCGGGCGGCGGCCTGGCTCTCCTTCCCCGTCGACGACGAAGCGGTGCGAGCCCTCGCCGAGCGTCTCGTCGGATGGCTGGCCGCGGACCCGGAGCTGCGCGCCAGGACGAGGGCGGGACTGGTTGGCACGGTGCGCGAGCGCTGGTCCTGGGAGGGCGTGGCGCGGGGGGTGATCGCGGCGGCGCGCGGCGAATTGGAGGCCCTGGAGCGCCCGTGAGATGTCCCGGCGCCCACGCCCAAGCGGCCGTCGGAGCACCCGCCGCTTCGGATAGTGTTCCGCCCGCTCATGAGCTTCAGGCACGCTTCCCCCGCCGCGGGCGGGCGACTCGAGAGGAACCCGCTGCGCGGCTCGCCCGCGCGCGCCGGCCTGGTCGGCCTGCTGGCGGCGCTGGCGATCACTACGGCGGGCTGCTCGGTCAAGGGCGCCGATAACCCCAACCTGATCATGGGCAAGCAGCAGTTCGTCGCCAAGTGCGGCTCCTGCCACACCCTCGCGCGGGCCAACACCAAGGGCATCGTCGGCCCCAACCTCGATGAAGCCTTCCGCGCGAGCCTGGCGGAAGGTCTCGAGCGCAACGCGGTCCGCGGCGTGGTTGAAGGCCAGGTGCTCGAGCCGAATCCCGAAGGCGTCATGCCGAAGAACCTCGCCAAGGGAGCGGCGCTCACGAACATCTCCGCCTACGTCGCCCAGGCGGTCGATAACCCCGGGCAGGACACCGGCCTGCTCGCCACCGCGGTGGAAGCCCCCGGATCGGGCAAGCCTGCCGTTGAGAAGGCGGGCAAGCTCGAAATCGACGCAAGCCCGACGGGCCAGCTGTCCTACACGTCCACCAAGGCCACCGCCACCCCCGGCACGGTCACGATCACGATGGCAAACATGTCCGGGGTGTCGCACAACATCGCCGTCGAACCGGGGGAAAGCGGCGCGACGGCCAAGGGCACGCCGATCGGCGCGAGCGCGTTCGTCAGCAAGGGCGTTGCCAACGTGACCGTCACGCTCAAACCCGGGACCTACACCTTCTTCTGCCAGGCGCCCGGCCACCGCGCGGCGGGCATGTACGGCACGCTCACCGTCAAGCCCTGAGGGCCGCGGCACGGCGCGGCGCGCCGGGGCGCCCCGGGTCAGAGGACTGAGGACGGCCCGCAGGATGAGGATCAGACCGTCAGCGCGCCGGGGCGCCCACGGGTAAGAGGACGGCCAGCACGGTGACGATCAGACCGGCAGGGTCCGAGGCGCCCCCCGGGTCTAGAGGACGGCCCGCAGGATGAGGATCAGGACGAGGACCACGACGATCACGGCGATCGCGTAGAGCAGGAAGCGGAAGGCCTCATCCTCGGAGCGCAGCGGGTTGAGCACCAGAGACTCCGCTACAGCACGTGTGGCTCGGGCTGTGCGCTCGCAGCCGGCCGCTAGAGGACGTAGACGGTCGTGTAGACGACGATCCACATGATGTCCACGAAGTGCCAGTAGATGCCCGGCACCTCGACGCCGCGATGCTCGGCCTGGCTGAAGTGCCCGCGGAAGGAGCGGATCGTCACGAACAGCAGCAGCAGCAGCCCGATGAAGACGTGTGCGCCGTGCAGTCCGGTGAGCGAGTAGAAGATGGTCTGCTGGGCGCCGTCCTGCGGTGCGAAGCCGATGTTCGCGTACTCGTTGAGCTGCACGAACAGGAAGGTGCAGCCGAGCAGGAAGGTCGTGAACATCGCGGCCTTCAGCGCGAAGCGGTTGCCGTGTTTGATCGCCGTCCCCGCCCAGTGGACCGTGAACGAGGAGGAGACCAGGATCGCCGTGTTGACGCCCGCCACCTGGACCGGCAGGGTGGTCCCCGGGGCCGGCCACGGGTCGCCCGAGGCGACGCGAATGAAGAAGTAGGCGGTGAAGAACGCCCCGAAGACCATCACCTCGGAGATGATGAAAAGCAGCATCCCGAGCAGCGGTGTGTCCACGCGCGAGCTGCGGTTTGCGGGGGGCGGCCCGTGATGCTCGCCGCCGTGGGCGACCGCGTGGCCGATGCTGGCTGCCTCCATCAGGCGCCTCGCTATCCCGCCTGCGCCGCGCTGGTCGCGGCCTGGGGATCGACGACGACGTGCTCCACGCGCGCGGAGGTGGCGCTGCTGACCCGCTCGATCAGGTTTGCGCGCAGCCAGCCCGAGCGCTCGCCGGGCAGCGTGGAGATGACCACGTCGTCGACCCGGAAGAGCTCGAGCGCGTTCATCACGGCGGTGTAGGGGTCGGGGTCGCCGATCATCCCCGAGCTGAGCAGCCCGGCCGCGTGCAGCCGATCGAGCATCTTGGCCAGCCGGGCGCGCGCCTCACGCGGGGCGCCGCCACTGCCGTCGACCTGGGGCACGACCGCGATGAACAGGTGCTCGCCGCCGTGCGCCGCCTTCGCCTTGAGGTGCTCGAGCAGCTCCTCGCCGCTGGAGGTCTTGTTGGCGACCACGAGCGTCACGCTGAAGGGGAGGCCCTCCTGCTCGAGATCGATGACGATGTGCTCGACCGGCAGCCCGGAGGCCCGGTGGATGCGCTCGATCAGGTCCCGCCGCAGCCAGCCCGACTGGGTGGCGGGGTGGGTGGAGACGATGATTTCGTCGGGCCGGTGCTGGGCGACCGCGTCCATCGTCGCCAGGAAGGGGTCCGGGTCGCCGACCTCCCCGGTCGCCTCGATGCCCTCGACCGCCACCGCCGAGAGCGCGAGGTCGACGCGAACCTGCGCCGATTCGCGTACCGCCTCGTCGTAGATCACGAGCCCGGAGGAGGGCTGGCTCTGAGGCACGATCAGGCGGAACCGCACGGCCCCGTCGGCGGCAGCGCGCGCCCGCACCGCCTCGAGCAGCTTGGCCCCGCCGAGCGTGCGGTTTGCAACCACCAGGATCTCCTTCACCGGATCTGCCTCCTCCTCATTCGCTGGGTGTGCGCACGACGCTCGCGCCCGAGCCGGTGCCCACCGTCGCCGGAGCCGGCGCGAGGATGCCGTGGACGGCGCCCGGGACCCCGTACTCGTAGGGACCGCCCACCACGGTCGGCACGCGGTCGAAGTTGAAGACCGGCGGAGGCGAGCTTACCTGCCACTCCAGCGTCAACGCGCGCCACGGATTCGCGACGCTGCGCGGTCCGCCGCGCCAGCTGGTGATGATGTTGTAGACGAAGATGAGCGTGCTCAGCCCGAGTCCGAAGCTGGCGATCGAGATGAACAGGTTGACGTCGGCGAACTGCGCGGCGTAGGTGGCGACGCGCCGCGGCATGCCCTGCAGCCCGAGGACGTGCATCGGGCCAAATGTGAGGTTGAGGAAGACGAACGTCGTCCAGAAGTGCCACTTGCCCAGGCGTTCGTCGAACATGCGCCCGGTCATCTTCGGGAACCAGTAGTAGACGCCGGCAAAGATCGTCATCAGCGAGCCGCCGAAGAGCACGTAGTGGATGTGCGCGACCACGAAGTAGGTGGCGCTGACGTGGATGTCGAAGGGGACCATCGCGAGCATGATGCCGCTGATCCCGCCGGCGGTGAAGGTCGTGATGAAGCCCAGCGCGAAGAGCATCGGCGTGTCGAGATGGAGCACCCCTCGCCATAGCGTGGCCAGCCACGAGAAGACCTTGATGCCCGTCGGCACGGCGATGATGACGGTGGTGATCGCCATTGGGATGCGGATCCAGGCGGCCATCCCGGAGGTGAACATGTGGTGCGCCCACACCGTGAAGCCGAGCCCGACGATCGCCAGCAGCGAGAAGGCCATCATGCGGTAGCCGAAGATCGGCTTGCGCGCCTTCACGGCGAGCACCTCGCTGATGATGCCGAAGCCCGGCAGGATCATGATGTAGACGGCCGGATGGGAGTAGAACCAGAAGACGTGCTGGTACATGAGCACGTCGCCTCCCTTGGCCGCGTTGAAGAAGTTGAAGCCGAGCGCGCGGTCGAGCAGCACGAAGAACTGCGAGGCGGCGATGAACGGGGTCGCGATCACCACCAGCAGGGAGGTCGCGAAGTTCGCCCACACGAGCAGCGGCAGGCGGAAGAAGCTCATCCCCGGCGCCCTCATCGTGATGATCGTCACGAGGAAGTTGAGTGCGGTCATGATCGAGGAGGCACCGGCGAACTGGACGCCCACAGAGAAGAACGTCTGCCCGATCGGTGCGTTGATCGACAGCGGGGTGTAGGCGGTCCAGCCGTCGGCGAACGCGCCGCCCGGGGCGAGGAAGCTCAGAAGCATGATCACGCCGGCAACCGGGAGCAGCCAGAACGAGAGCGCGTTCAGGCGCGGGAAGGCCATGTCGGGCGCGCCGATCATCAGCGGTATGACGAAGTTGCCGATCCCCGCGAAGACCGGGACCATGAACAGGAAGATCAACAGCGTCGCGTGGACGGAGAAGAGGCCGTTGAAGGTGTTGGCGTCGACGAAGTGGGATCCCGGCTGCGCCAGCTGGGCGCGCATCAGCATCGCGAGCAGGCCGCCGACGAGCAGGAAGAAGAACGAGTTCACGAGGTACTGGATCCCGATCACCTTGTGGTCGGTGTTGATGCGGAAGTAGTCCTTCCAGCTGTAGGCGCCGTGGCCGGAGTGGTCCTCCGGACGCGTCGGGCGTCCGATCGCCCAGTAGAACCAGTAGTCAAAGCCGCCGATCCCGATCAGGAACGCGATCGGCACGGCGAGCAGCGCGACCGTGAGGACCGCTTCCCAGGCCAGGAAGTGCCGGTAGGTCGCATGGCCCGTCGACATCCGCACCAGCCAGGTGAGCAGGGCCGCGAACAGGAGGCCGCCGACCATCATCGCGCCGGCGCGGTAGAAGCCTGGGGCGCGCAGCCTTGCGGCCATCAGCGTGTCACCTGCGAAGCGCTCATGCGAGTACCGGACATTATCCGCTACTCCCGCTGGCAGTCGAGCTGCCGGTGCTGCTGCTGGAGGCCGTGCTCAGCTGGCTCCTGATCCATGCACGGAACTGGGCGGGGGTGACCACGTGCACCGTCGAGCGCATCAGCGAGTGCCCGATCCCGCACAGCAGGTTGCAGACGATCGGATAGCTCCCGATGCGGTCGGGGGTCGCGAGGTAGTGCGTTGTGATGCCGGGCACGACGTCCTCCTGCAGGCGGAACGCGGGGATCCAGAAGGCGTGGATCACGTCCTTGGAGCGCATGTCGAAGTGAACCGCTTCGCCCTCCGGCAGGTACAGCTGGTAGCTGTTGATCGGCGCTCCGCCCGTCACCGACGGCGGGTATTGGTAGGACCAGAAGAACTGCTGGCCGGTGACGCCGATCTGGATCTCCCGCGCAGGCTTCTTTTCGTTGTCGTGCAGGATCACGAAGGAGTAGCCCACGAGCCCCAGCACCAGCACCGTGGGCAGCGCGGTCCAGAAGAACTCGAGGCGCGTGTTGCCGTGGATCGGAGGCCCGTCCTTGAGCTCCTCGCCGGGCTTCATACGGAAGTGCCAGACCGAGAACAGCACCGCCGTGACGACGACCACGAAGATCGGGATCGAGGCGATGACCAGGACGTGGTAGAGCAGGTCGGTGTTGCGCGCCTGCGTGGAGGCCTGCACCGGGAACCAGTGGATCACGTAGCTGAGCACGATGCCGATCGCGATCGCGAGCACGGCGGCGATGGCCGTGAAGACGTACGAGCGCCGGCTAGGCAAGAGCGTTGCCTCGGGCGCGATTGCGGTTGTTCTCGGGCGGGGTCCTCATCGTCGGGAGCGTGATCCTAATGCCTACGTCACCTGGACGGCTGGGACCTTGACGCGGGAGCGTCCAGGTACTAGATTGAGGCATTAGTTGCAAATCTCTGGGCGAGCTGCTCGGCCGGCGATCAGGTGGTTGATGGGTGCACGCGAAGCGGGTCGATGACGGGAACTGAACGACGAGCCGGAGGCCGGGATGCAGGTTCGTGAGGGCATGACTGCGATGGTCCTGACGGTCGGGCCGCGTCACACGCTGCGGGCGGTGGCACAGCTGATGGCCGAGCGGGAGGTGGGCGCGGCCGTGGTCATGGACCCCGACGGCAACGGCCCGGGGATCATCACCGAGCGCGACATCCTGCATTCGATCGGAGCCGGGCAGGACCCCGACACCGAGGCGGTCGGGGACCATCTCACCCGCCAGGTCGTCTTCGCCGCCCCGGACTGGTCCCTGGAGGAGGCGGCCGCGGCGATGGTGCGCGGCGGCTTTCGTCATCTGATCGTGCTCGCGCAGGGCGAGACGGCGGGCATCCTCTCCGTTCGCGACGTGGTTCGCTGCTGGACCGACGACGGAGCGATCTGCGCCGTGCCGGCCAGCGCGACCGCGGGCTGAGCGAGCCCTTCCGGCGCGCCCGGCGGGCGACGACCTGCGCCAAGGCGGCGGGCGGCGACCTGCGCCGAGGCGCGCCCGGTGCGGCCCGCCCGGCTGCGATCCACGAACTACGCGAAGGGGTCAGTCGCCGCGGTGCAGGTCGAGCGGGAGCTCGTCGATTTCGTGCCGGGTCTCTTTGATCCAGCGCACGACGCAGTAGACGGTCAGGATCACGCCGACGACCGTGAACTCGATGAACGTCGTGATCCCGATCAACGCCAGGGTGATCCCTACGGCGGTGAGGATGGGCAGGATCGAGGGCCCGGGAAGGTGTATCTCCTCGCCGGCCGGCGGGACGTCTGGCTCGAGCGGGCTCATGACACGTAGGCGGCGGCCACGACGAAGGTGATGCCGAACATGAACATGCAGATCGCGGCCACGATCAGGGCCGTGCGGATGTTCTTGTTTGCCAGGCGTCGGTTCATCGTGGGCGAGCGGGGATTCTACAGGTGGACGTCCGCGACCATCGCGCAGAAGAGCAGCCCGAGGTAGGCAAGCGAATAGAGGTAGAGACGCAGCGCGGAGCGGCGGTCCCTGAGACGGTAGAGGCGCAGGGCACCGACGATGAAGCCAAGGCCCAGCACGAGCGATGCAACGAGGTAGACCGCTCCGAAGCCGCCCGCGCAGAACGGGAGCTGGGAGACCGCGTAGAGCAGCACCGAGTAGAGGAGGATCTGCCGGCGCGTCTCCTCCTCGCCGCGCACCACCGGGAGCATCGGCACGCCGACCTTCGCATAGTCGTTCTTCATGAGCAGCGACAGCGCCCAGAAGTGTGGCGGCGTCCAGAAGAAGACGATGAAGAACAGCATCACCGCGGTACCGCTGACCGATCCGGTGACGGCGGCCCAGGCGACCAGCGGCGGCACGGCGCCGGCCGCGCCCCCGATGACGATGTTCTGCGGTGTGCGCCGCTTCAGCCACACCGTGTACACGAGGACGTAGCCGAGGAAGCCCGAGAAGGAAAGCGCGGCGGCAAGCGTGTTGACCGCGACCGACAGCTCCAGCAGCGAGAGGGCTGCAAGCGTGCAGCCGAATAGGAGCGCGGCCCGCGGGGAGACGCGCCCCGAAGGAACGGGACGCCTGGCCGTGCGCGCCATGCGGGCGTCGATGTCGCGGTCGAACCAATGGTTGACCGCGCCGGCGCCGCCGGCCGAGAGATAGCCGCCCAGGCACGTCAGGGCGACCAGCAGCGGCGAGGGGTCGCCGGCCACGTACATCGTGGCGATCGTGGTCAGCAGCAGCAGCGACTGGACCTTCGGCTTGGTCAGCTCGAGGTAGTCGCTCAGCAGCTGGCGGGTGCGGGGCGCCAGCCCGAGCTGGGCTCCTTCGAGAGCGGGCGCGGCGCCGGTGGGTGGCGCGGCGCTCATCACACGCCGACCTGCGTGGCACCGGCTGGAACGGTTGCGCCGCCCGCGGTGCGACCGTCGGCGGTGCGCCTCTCGATCTCGCGACGGATGTCCTTCATCGGCTCCGACGAGCGTACCAGCGGCGTGACGTCGAAGTTGTTGACCGGCGGGGGAGAGGTCGTGAACCACTCGAGTGTGTTCGCCTTCCACGGGTCTGGGCCGGCGACGACGCCGTTCTTGAGGCTTCGCGCGACGTTGACGATCGTGACGGCGACGCCTGCGGCGAGGATGAACGAGCCCACGGTGGAGATCAGGTTGTACAGAGCCAGGTTGCCGACTTCGGGGTACTCGTAGACGCGCCGCGGCATGCCATCGAGGCCGATCACGTGCTGGATCAGGAACGTGCAGAGGATGCCGAAGAAGATCAGCGCGAAGCTCAGGCGCCCGAGGCTCTCGCTCAACATGCGCCCCGTGATCTTGGGAAACCAGTAGTAGATGGCGCCGAAGATGGGCATGACGGCTCCCCCGAGCAGCACGAAGTGCAGGTGCGCCACGACGAAGTAGGTTTCGTTGACCTGCCAATCGATCGGGAAGGTCGCGAGGAAGACGCCCGAGATGCCGCCGATCAAGAACAGCGCGATCGCGCCGGCGCAGAACAGCAGCGGGGTCTTGAACTCCACCGCTCCCCGCCACAGCGTGGCGATCCAGTTGAGGATCTTCACGCCCGTCGGCACGGCGATGAGGTAGGAGCTGAGCATCACGAGCACGAGCAGCGCCTCGGGTATGGGGGCGGTGAACATGTGGTGGGCCCACGTGAGAAAGCCGAGGAAGGCGATCGCGACGGTCGAGGCGGCGATCGCCTTGTAGCCGAAGATCGGCTTGCGCGCGAACACCGGCAGGATCTCCGAGATCACGCCGAAGCCGGGCAGCACCATGATGTAGACCTCGGGGTGCCCGAAGAACCAGAACAGATGCTGCCAGAGGATCGGCGAGCCACCGTTGGCGGCGTCGAAGAAGTGCGTACCGAAGTGCCGTTCGGTGAGCAGCATCGTCACCGCCGCCGCGACCACCGGCAGCGCGAAGATCAGTAGCACCGAGTAGGTGAGGATGGTCCAGATGAAGAGCGGCAGCCGCCCCCAGCTCATGCCGCGGGCGCGCATGTTCGCGATCGTCACGTAGAAGTTGATCGCCCCCAGCAGCGAGGAGAGACCCGTGAGGTGGATCAGGTAGATCCACGCGTCCTCGCCTCCGGAGGGCGAGTACACGGAGTTCGCCAGGGGGACGAAGCTCACCCAGCCGGCTTCCGGCGGGTTCCAGAAGATCGAGCTGTAGAAGACGAGGCCGCCCGCCAGCAGCAGCCAGTAGGAAAGCGCGTTCAGGCGCGGGAAGGCCATGTCTCGCGCGCCGATCATGAGCGGCACGAAGTAGTTGGCGAGGCCCGCCATCATCGGCACGACGAACAGGAACACCATCGTGGTCCCGTGCATCGTGAACAGCTGGTTGTACGTCGTCGGCGTGACCAGCGTGTTGTTCGGCGCGCCCAGCTGGAGGCGGAGCATCAGCGCCTCGACTCCGCCGAGGCAGAAGAACACGAAGGTCGTGACCATGTACATGATCCCGATCCGCTTGTGGTCGGTGGTGGTGATCCAGCTCGTCCAGCCGCTCCGCTCCGGTTCGGCGCGGTGGGCGGTGAGCTGGGGGATCGGGGCGGTGTAGGTGGCCATGGCTGGTGCCGCTCTCCTCGGTGTCCTAGGGGTTTTCGACCTGACCGGCGCCGATCTGGGCACCGAGTTTGGAGCGCGCGATCTGCGCTTCGTGGTTGGCCTGAGCGATCAGCCGCTTCTGATTGGCCAGCCACGCTTCGAACTGGGGGGGCGGCACGGCGCGCACGGTCGCGATCATGCGGGCATGCCCGCGCCCGCAGAGGATGGCGCACTGCCCCTTGAAGATGCCCGGCCGCGGGATCTTGAACCAGGTGTAGTTGTGGTAGCCGGGGACCGCCTGGAACTTGCCGCCGAGTTCGGGCACCCACCATGAGTGCACGACGTCCTCGGAGACGATGTCCAGGCTGACGGTCGTGTTCGTGGGCACGACCATTTCCTGATAGGAGTACGGCGCGCCGAGGCCGTCGGGTTCGTTGGCGCCGGGGTAGATGTACTGCCAGATGTACTGGCGGCCGATCACGGTGATCTTGAGCGCTTTGCCGTTCGGCGGCAGCTTGCGCTCGGCGCTGGCGTAGAGCAGTTCGGTCGAGCCCAGTTCGGCGCCGCCCGGGCCGGAGTTCGGCGGGTTCTGTATCGAGGACAGCTTCGTGAAGGTGATGATCGCGAGCGCCACCAGGATCGCGGCGGCCGCCAACGTCCAGCCGATCTCCAGGCGGGTGTTGCCGCGGATCTGCGCGGGCACCGAGCCCTTGCGCCTGCGGAACTTCACGAGCGCGTAGATGAGGCCTCCCTCGACGGCGATGAAGATCACGAGCGCGATGGCCAGCGTGATCTTGTAGAGGCTGTCGATTTCGTCCGCGTTGGGCGAGCCGCCCGACAGCGGGGTGAAAAAGGCGAGCGTTGCGGGGAGGAGATGGCCCAAGGCGGCGGGGATTCTATTCAGGCCCGGACGCGTCGCGCTTGATGACGTTTGCCACGAGTCCCCTAGCTCCCTGAGAAGCGCGCCTGGCGCTTCTCGACGAACGCCATCGCCCCCTCCAGGAAGTCGTCGCTGCCGGCCATCTCCTGCTGGATCCGGGCCTCGAGCTCGAGCTGCTCGGCCATGCGCGAGTAGAGCCAGTTGTTGAGCTGTCGCTTGGAGCCCGCGTAGGAGCGCGTGGGCCCGGCCGCCAGCCGTGCCGCTAGTGTCGATGCCTCCTCGCCGAGGTGTTCATCGGCGACCACCCGGTTGATCAGGCCCCACTCGAGCGCCTTCGCGGCCCCCAGGCGCTCCCCGAGCATCGCCAGCTCGGTGGCGCGCGCCATGCCGATACGGCTTGGCAGAAACAGCGACGAGCCGCCGTCGGGGACGAGCCCGATGTTGACGAACGCGAGCAGAAAGTAGGCGCTCTCGCCCGCCACGATCAGATCGCAGCAGAGCGCGAGCGAGCAGCCGATGCCGACGGCGGGGCCGTTGACGGCGCCGACGACGGGCTTGGGCATCTCGCGGATGGCGTTCATGATCGGGTGGTAGCGCTCGGTCAGCGTCCTGTAGACGTCGGGGCGCCCCTCGGGCGTAGTCTCACCGCCGCTGATGTCCTTCAGGTCGGCGCCGGAGGAGAACGCGCGGCCGGCGCCGGTGATGACGAGCGCGCGTACCGCGTCGTCATCGCGGGCATCACGCAGCGCGGCGAGCAGATCGGCGCCGAGCTGCGCGTTCCAGGCATTCAGCGCCGCCGGTCGGTTCAACTCGATCGTGGCCGTGGCGCCGCTCACGTGCACGTTGACGGTCTCGAGCTTGGTGGTGGAGTCGCTCATCGGTCTCCTCTCATCGGCGAGGTCGTGGCTGCCGTCCGGGGGCGCGGACGCGGTTCGGCTCGCGTTGATCCTATGGTGTGGAGCATGAGACGACCCGTCATCGGGATCTGCGCCGCGCCCGAGCGCGCTAGCTGGGGTGTGTGGGAGCAGCAGGCTGTGCTGCTGGCGAGCAGCTACGTGGAGGCGGTGCAGCGCGCCGGGGGCCTGGTGCTGATGCTCCCCCCGGACGAGCGTCTGAGCGGTGATCCCGATGAGGTCCTCGAGCTGGTCGATGGCCTGATGCTCGCGGGCGGCGCGGACATCGATCCGGCCGCCTATGAGCAGGACGCGCATCCCGAGACGGCCGACATGGTGCGCGAGCGTGACGCCTTCGAGATCGCGCTCGCGCGAGCGGCGATCGAGCGCGACCTGCCCGTGCTGGGCATCTGCCGGGGGATGCAGCTCATCAACGTGGCGCGCGGAGGCACGCTCGAGCAGCACCTGCCGGATCGGCTCGGCCATCAGGAGCACAGGCGCGTGCTCGGCTCCTTCGAGGGCGCCGAGCACGACGTGATCCTGGCGGAGGGCTCGCTGGCAGCGAGGGCCGCAGGCGAGGCCGCCCACTCGACCAAGTCCCATCACCACCAGGGCGTCGAGCGCTTGGGGGAGGGCTTCATAGTGAGCGGGGTCTCCGCCCTGGATGACCTGCCCGAGGCGATCGAGCTCGGCGAGAAGCGATTCGTGCTCGGCGTCCAATGGCATCCGGAGGCCGATCCGAGCAGCACGGTGATCGCCTCGTTCGTGGACGCGGCCAAGCTCTCGGTCGCGACCGAGCCCGTCGATCGATCGCAGCTGGAGGGGATCGAAGCGGCCGCGGACGGCCGCCGACCGGCTGCGCGGGAGGGCGCGACCCCCGGATAGGAGGCAGGCGGGCGCTCTGCTCGCGCGCACAGCCCTGCGCGCCGCGGCGCCCTCGAGCGCCCTCCATATACTCCCGGCGAGTGCGGCTGTCGAGGGCGATGAGAGTGACGGCCTGGGGGATCGTGGCGGCCGGCGCGGCCGCTCCGCTGGTGCGCAAGCGCGTCAAGGCTCCCCCGGTGCTCGTGCAGACGGTCGCCTACGCGGCTCCCCTGGCGCTGTGTGTGGCGGTTCGTCGCTCGCGCAGCCGCGACGCGGCCGCCTGCGCGCTACAGATGTGGGCCTACCTGACCGCGTACAAGTTCCCTCACGACGACGCCGACGCTCAGGCCGCGCGCGTCCACATCGACTATCCGATCACCGTCGATCGCCTGCTCGGCCTGGGCGAGCTGCCGACCGTGCGCCTGCAGCGCGCGCTGGCTCGCCAGGGGCCCGACGGCGCAGAGTGGCGTGGGCTCGATCGCGTGCTGGTGTGGGCGCACTGGAGCTGGTTCCTGGTGCCGCACGGCTCGCTCGCATACATCCGGATCCGCCATCCCTCCCGGTTTCCGCGCGCGGCGGTGATGACCTACGCGGTCTTCAACATCGGGGCGAGCATCTACTGGCTGGCGCCAACCGCGCCCCCTGGTATGCCGCGTCGGCGGGCACCGCCAGGGCCGCGCGCGCGCTGGGGGTGCGGCGCTTGATGGTCGAGTACGGCGAGCACTTCTGGCGAGACGGCTGGGCCTCGCTCTACAGTGTGTTCGGAGGCAATCCCCTGGCCGCGATGCCCTCTCTGCACTTCGCCACAACCGTGATGGCCGCGCTCCTGCTCGCCGAGGCGAGTCCGCTGGTGGGCGCGCTCGGCGGCGCCTACGCCGCCACGCTCGGGTTTGCGCTCGTGTACCTGGGAGAGCACTATCTCGTGGATCTGCTCGCGGGTGCCGCGCTCGCGGGCGCGGTACGCCGGCTGGGGCCGCGGGCCGGACCGACGATCGCCCGCGTGGGGAGCGCGGTCGCGGCATTGGAGGCGAGAGCTCACGAGGCTAGCTGAGGGAAGGGTGGGGAGCAACGAGATGGCCGGTGGCAACGCAGGCGGTGGGGAGGCGGATGGGCAGGAGCAGCCCGCTGCGCGCGCTCCCAGTGCCGTCGAGGAGGAGATGCCGCGTGTGCGTCTCACGCGCCGCCAGGTCGCGGGATTCGCGGTGTTCATCCTCTCGGCGGTCGGCTTTCTCTACTTCGTCCTGCCGAAGCTCGCAGGCGTGGGCTCGGACGTGCACCACATCGAGGGCGGTGATAAGTGGTGGATAGCGATCGGGATAGTGCTGGAGGCACTGTCGTTCGTGGGCTACGTGGTCCTGTTCCGCGCCGTGTTCGTGCGGGGCGAGGGCGGGCGGATCGGCTGGCGGGAGTGCTACGAGATCACGATGGCGGGCGTTGCCGCCACGCGTCTGTTCGCGACCGCCGGCGCGGGGGGTGTGGCGCTGACCGCCTGGGCGTTGCGCCGCTCGGGGATGGAGCCCCGGCTCGTCGCCTGCCGGATCGTCGCCTTTCTGGTCCTGCTGTACGTCGTCTTCGCCGGCTCGCTTCTGATCGACGGCATCGGACTGGGGACCGGGCTCTTCCCCGGGGGAGGCTCCTTTGCGATCACGATCGTCCCCGCAATCGTTGCGGCCATGCTGTTTGCGTTGACAGGCGCGATGGCGCTGCTGCCGGAGGATCTCGAGCGCCGTTTTGGACGCTGGGCATCCGGCTACCGCAACGCCCGCTTCGTCGCGATCGCTGTGACGGTGCCGGCGTTGGCCTCCAGCGGCGTCCGCACGGCGATCGAACTGATCCGCGCTCGCGACCCTCGCCTGCTGGGCTCACTGGCCTGGTGGGGCTTCGACATCGCGGTCCTCTGGGCGATGTTCCACGCGTTCGGCTCGCCGCCGCCGTTCACGGTCATCTGGATGGCGTACTTCATCGGCATGCTCGGCAATCTTCTGCCGCTCCCCGGCGGCCTCGGGGGAGTCGAGGGCGGCATGATCGGCGCATTTGTCGCCTTCGGCGTGGACTTCAACCTGGCGGTGCTCGCGGTGCTCTCATATCGCGCTATCTCGTTTTGGCTGCCCACGCCCCCCGGCACGGTGGCTTACTTCCAGCTGCGCCGCACCGTGGCCCGCTGGAAGGACGAGCAGGGCGCGCTTCCGGCTGCCGCCGCGCGCGCCGGATCGACGGCGCCGGCGAGCGCGCTTCAAAGCTCATGAGCGCTCCGTAAACCCCGTCCCTGTGCTATACTTCAAAAAGTAAAGTGACCCTCGCCCACTACCCGGATGGTGTGCCTTCCGCCGGGTGTCCAGCGTCGCTATGGACCGGTCGGCGTCGGCGGGGCGAAAGCGCGAGAATGGAGATCGGATGAGCGAGATCGAGAACGTGATCATCATCGGCAGCGGCCCCGCGGGATACACGGCGGCGCTCTATACCGCACGTGCCAATCTCCGTCCGCTCGTGGTCGAGGGCTTCGCCTGGGGCGGGCTGCTGCAGCAGACGACCGACGTGGAGAACTACCCCGGCTTCCCCGAGGGCGTGATGGGGCCGGAGATGATGCAGAAGTTCCGCGACCAGGCCGAGCGCTTCGGCGCGCGGCTGCTCACAGATCAGGCCGAGCAGGTGCAGCTGGCCGGCGAGCCGGGTGGCGTGCACAGCGTGTGGGTCTCGGGCACCGAGCACCGCGCGCGCACGGTCGTGCTCGCGATGGGAGCGGAGCACAAGAAGCTCGGCGTGGTCGGCGAGCAGGAGCTTGCCGGCCGCGGGGTCAGCTACTGCGCCACCTGCGACGCGGCCTTCTTCCGCGACGCGCCGACGATCATCGTCGGCGGCGGCGATTCGGCGATGGAGGAGGCGATCTTCCTTTCCAAGTTCGCCTCGAAGGTGACGATCGTGCACCGCCGCGACGAGTTCCGAGCCTCCAAGATCATGCTCGAGCGCGCGCGAGAGAGAGAGAACATCGAGCTGCTGACCCCATACACCGTGCGCGAATTCGTCGCCGGCGACAATGGCGCCCTCGGGCATGCCGTCCTCGTCCACGCCGGCACCGGCGAGCAGCTGGAGATCCCCGCCTCGGGGACCTTCATCGCGGTCGGCCACGAGCCGCAGTCGAGCCTCGTCCGCGGCCAGGTCGAGCTGGATCAGAACGGCTATGTGATCACGCAGGGCTCCTCCACGCTCACCAACCGCCCGGGCGTGTTCGCGGCGGGCGATCTGGTCGACCACACCTACCGCCAGGCGATCACCGCGGCCGGCTCGGGCTGCCAGGCGGCGCTCGACGCGGAGTGGTACCTGCGCGACACGCCCGGCGTGCCCGTGCCCGAGGGGATGCCCCTGGGCGATCCGGCCGAAGCGCAGTGGGCGCCTGCGGCCGGCGCGCCTGCGGCGAGCGCGCCTGCGGCGAGCACAGCCGCCGATTAGGGCGGGTCCGCGAGGGCCTCGCTCAGGCCGGGTACTCGAAGAAGCCGGCGCCGCCTGAGCGTCCCAGCCGCCCCGCCTGCACGAGCCGGCGCAGCACCGGGGCCGGCCGATAGCGCTCCTCGCGGTACTCGTCGCAGAGGGACTCGAGCACGGCGAGCACGTGGTCCAGGCCGATCGTGTCCGCCCACTCGAAGGGGCCGTGGGGGTGGCTGAGGCCGAGCACCATCCCCAGGTCGATGTCGCGCGCGCCGCCGACGCCCTCGCCGAGGGCGAACGCCGACTCGTTGATGACCTGGCAGACGATTCGCCCGAGGACCAGCCCCGGCGCGTCTCCGACCCACGCTACGTGCTTGCCGAGGGCCCCGAAGAAGCGCTCCGCGCGCCCGGCTGCCAGCGGAGATGAGCCCTCGCCGCGGGTCAGCTCGACGAGCCTGGCGTCCTTCAGCGGCGGCAGCACGTGGAAGCCCACCGCGCTCCCGTCCGGATCGAGGGCCCCTAGTGATCCGCCCGCGCAGAGCAGCAGTCGCGCGCCCCCCTGCGGTGACGGCGGCGCACCCCGGCGCTCGGCCTGGCCGCTCTCGCGCGATCCCCAGGGACCGCTGCGCTCGGCCTCGCGCGTGCAGTCGCAGTGCAGCACCAGTGCGGGCAGCACGCCGCCGGTGGGCGCGTGCGGCGCGCGCACCTCGTAGCCGGCCGCGCTCGCCGCCGCGCGCAGCTCCTCGGCGAGCACGCCGCCACCCGAGATCACGACCACTCCCTCGCCGCCGGACGGCGCGGCCGAATCGATCGGATCGGGGTCCTCGGAGCGATAGCCCTTGGCGTTTGCCGAGCCGGGGCCGCCGTAGTCGTAGTAGCCGCGTCCGCTCTTGCGTCCGTGCAGCCCGGCCGCCACATACCGAGCGCTGATCGGTGAGGGCCGCCAACGCGGCTCTCCGAAGCTCTGCTCGAAGAAGCTCTTGGAGACCTCAAAGCCCGTGTCGACGCCGACCAGGTCCATGAGCTCGAACGGCCCCATCCGAAAGCCGCCCTGCATCCGGCAGATCCGGTCGATCGTCTCGATGTCGGCGATCCGCTCCTGCAGGAGGCGCAGCGCCTCGAGCCCGAACGGCCGGTTGCAGCGATTGACCAGGAAGCCCGGACCGTCGCTGGCGCGAATGGTCGCCTTGCCCATCGCCTCGCCGGTGGCCTGCGCGAGCGCCAATGCCTCCTCTGAGGACTGCTCGCCGGCGACGATCTCGAGCAGGCGCATGACCGGCGCGGGGTTGAAGAAGTGCATTCCCACCACGCGCTCCGGCCGGCTCGCCGCCGCCGCGATCGCCGTCACCAGCAGCGAGGAGGTGTTGGTCGCGAGCACGCACTCCGCGCTGACGATCTCCGACAGCGCTCGATACAGCTCGTGCTTGAGATCCAGGCGCTCGGGCACCGCCTCGATCACCAGCTCGCAGGGCGCGAAGGCGCTCAGCTCGTCGACCGCCTGCAGGCGCTCGGCTGCGGCCTGGGCCTCCTCGGCCGTGAGCCGGCCGCGCGCGGCTTCTTTGCGCAGGCCGTCTCTCGCCCGCTCGAGACCCCCCTCCAACGCCTGCGGGATGGGGTCGTGCAGCAGTGTCTGCGCGCCCGAGCGGCAAGCCAGCTGGGCGATGCCGGAGCCCATCGTACCCGCGCCCAACACCCCTATGACGGCGGCGGCGCCCCGCAGCTCGCCGGCCGGCGCGGGCGCCTCGGCGGCGGTCGTGTGCCCATGGTCTGACATCGGATCGCTATCTCTGGGAGGCGTCAGGCGGGCACGAGCGCGTTGATGCCGGTCATCGCGCGTCCGATGATCAACTTCTGAATCTGTGAGGTCCCCTCGTAGAGCGTGGTCACGCGCGCGTCGCGGAAGTAGCGCTCGACGGGATGATCGTCGACGTAGCCGGCGCCGCCGTGCACCTGGATGGCGAGGTTCGCGCACTCGAGCGAGGCCTCGGTCGCGTGGAGCTTTGCGATCGAGGTCTCCAACGTGTTCGGGCGGCCCTTGTCCTTGAGAAAGCCCGCGCGCCAGACGAGCATGCGCGAGGCGTCGGTCTTGAGCACCATCTCCGCGATCATCGCCTGCACGAGCTGGAAGCTGGCGATCGGTTTGCCGAACTGCTCGCGCTCCTTGGCGTAGTTGACCGACTCTTCCACGCAGCCCTGGCAGATGCCCACGCAGCCGGCGGCAACCGAGTAGCGCCCCGAGTCGAGGTTGGACATCGCGATTTTGAAGCCGTCGCCGACCTCGCCGAGCATGTCCTCGTCTGAGACCTCCACGTCTTCGAGCGAGATCGAGCCCGTGTCGGAGGCGTGCAGCCCCATCTTGTGCTCGATCGTTTGCGCGGTGTAGCCGGGCTGGTCGGTGTCAACCAGGAAGCACGCGATCCCCTTGTGCCCGAGCTCCGGGTCGGTCTGGGCGAAGATCAGCGCGACCTTCGCGTAGTTGGCCATCGAGATCCACATCTTCGCCCCGTTGATCACCCAGCCAGTGTCCGTCTTGCGCGCGCGCGTCTTCTGGTTGGCCGCATCCGAGCCGGTGTCCGGCTCGGTCAGCCCGAAGCAGCCCAGCCACTCCCCGGAGCAGAGCTTGGGCAGGTACTTATGCTTCTGCTCCTCGGTGCCGAACTTGACGATCCCCGAGCACACCAGCGAGGTCTGAACCGAGATCACCGTCCGAACCGAGGAGTCCCCACGCCCGATCTCCTCGACGACCAGGCCGTAGCTGAAGTAGTCCAGGCCCGCGCCCCCGTACTCCGGCGGGACGATCGCGCCGAGATAGCCCTGCGCGGCGACCTTCTTGACCATGTCCAGGTCGAAGTGGTGGTTGCGCGCGTTTTCACGCGACTGGAGCACGATCTCCTTGTCGGTGAACTCCCGTGCCGTCTCCTTGATCAGGCGCTGCTCGTCGGTCAGGTCGAAGTCCATCCCTCTCCTTTCAACCTACTTGGGTGTCTTCCAAGGCGCGGTGATGCGCCTCTCGATCTCCGCGGCGATGCCCTCTATCGGGACTCGCTCCTGCGTCAGCGAGTCGCGATCGCGCAACGTCACGGTGCGGTCCTCGAGGCTCTGATGATCGATCGTAAGGCACAGCGGCGTTCCGATCTCGTCCTGGCGGCGATAGCGCCGGCCGATCGCCCCGCCGCCGTCGTACTCGGCCTGAACTCGCGCGCGCACCGCGCGATGGACCTCGCGCGCAAGCTCGGGCTGCCCGTCCTTGCCGACGAGGGGCAGCACCGCGGCCTTCACCGGCGCCAGCCGCGGATGCAGGCGCAGGACCGTGCGCGTCTCGCCTTCGCCGGCCCCTTCGCGCTCGACCAGTTCCTCGTCGTACGCGTCCACCAGGAACGCGAGCAGGGCGCGGTCTGCACCGGCGGCCGGCTCGATCACATGGGGTACGTAGCGCTCGCCGCTGGCCTGGTCGAAGTACTCGAGCTTCTCGCCCGAGTATTCCGCGTGTCGGGTGAGGTCGAAGTCGCCGCGGTTGGCGATCCCCTCGAGCTCGGACCACCCGATCGGGAACAGGTACTCGACGTCGCTCGTGGCGGAGGAATAGTGCGAGAGCTCCTCGGCCGCGTGCGCGCGCAGGCGCAGGTGGTCGGGACGGATGCCGAGCTCGACATACCAGCGCTCGCGCTCGGACAGCCAGTGCTCGAACCAGCGCGTGGCCTCCGCCGGCGGCACGAAGAACTCCATCTCCATCTGCTCGAACTCGCGCGTCCTGAAGATGAAGTTGCCAGGGGTGATCTCGTTGCGGAAGGACTTGCCGACCTGGGCGATCCCGAACGGAGGCTTCTTGCGCGAGAACTGCAGCACGTTCTTGAAGTTGATGAAGATGCCCTGGGCCGTCTCGGGACGTAGGTAGGCGGTTGCGCCGGACTCCTTGACGGGCCCGATCGTGGTCTCGAACATGAGGTTGAAGTCGCGTGCCTCGGTCAGCGAGCACTCGTCTGTCTCGCCCGGGTGCATCGAGGGTTTGCGCCCACAGGGCAGCTCCGCGAGGTGGTCGGCGCGGAAGCGCTGGCCGCAGGTGCGACAGTCGACGAGCGGGTCGGTGAAGCCGGCGAGATGGCCGGACGCCTCCCACACGCGCGGGTGCTGGAGGATCGCCGAGTCGATCGCGACGATGTCGTCGCGCTCCTGCAGCATCGCTCGCCACCACTCGTTCTTGACGTTGTTCTTCAGCAGCACGCCGTAGTGGCCGAAGTCGTAGGTCGAGCCCACGCCGCCGTAGATCTCCGACGAGGGGAACACGAAACCGCGCCGCTTGCACAGCGCGACGATCTTGTCCATCGTGACCACGTCATCGCTCATGGCGCCGGGGTTCGTGTCAGCGGGAGCGGTCATGGGGGCGAGCGAGACGGTCATGGGGGCGAGAGGGAGCGGTCATGGGGGCGAGAGATGCTATTCCAGGCCGCCGCCCAAGGCATCAGGCCGGCCCGCTCGCGCCTCTCGATCAGGACTCCGCACCGCGCGCGCACCGGGCGGTGGACGTCTGTTCGAGCGCTTCAGCGAGGGCTCAAGGGAGGGGCCGGCGCGACCGAGGTAGATCGTACGTATGCGCAGGGATGCACCGTCACGGCTGCACACCGAGCGAGCCAGAGCCGTCGAGGCTCAGACCACGACGGCTGCGACCCCGGGTCCCGCCGCGTTCGCGATCAGGAGCCGCGAGCTCGATCGGGGCACGACCGCGCTGATCGTCCAGGGGGAGCTCGATCTCGCCACCGCGCCGCAGCTGAAGTGGGCGCTGACCGACGTGATCGACGCCGGCGTCGGTCAGATCGTCCTTGACCTCTCACCGGTCACGTTCATCGACTCGACCGCTCTCGGTGTTCTGGTCGGCGCGCGCCGCAGCCTCGCTTCAGGCTCGCGTCTGGCGATCGTCTGCGCGAACGCCGACGTGCTGAGGATCTTCGAGCTGACGGGGCTGGACGCGACGTTCAGCATCTTCTCCACCCTCGATCACGCGCTCAGCTATCTCCGGGGGAGTGCGGCCGCCGCCGGTTGATGGGCAATCGCGTGAGCGCAACCCGGAAGCTCATCAGGCGGTTGCGAGGTTTGGCGCTCGCTGCTCCTGTCGCCTTCTGGCTCCTGCTGACGCCCTCCCTGCTCCCCGTCGCGGCGATGGCCAGCCGCGAGCACACGCGGCCGAGCAGCCCCCCGACGGCGCCAAAGGGAGTCAGCGTCAGCGCCGAAGGCGGCGCCGCAGCCGCGCCCTGCTGTGCCGCGGTCCCGCCACGGGCACCCGTCGGCGCCACGAGAAGGCACCACGAGCGGGCTGCGTCCGGAGCTCAGGGCCCAGCGGCGCCTGCCGCGCCGGCCCCGGCAGCACCAGCCGCACCGGCGCCGGCAGCACCAGCTGCAGCTGCCGCGCCGCCGCAGCCCGAACCGAGCGGCACGGGCGCTGCCTGCTGCGCCGGCCGGTCGCGCTCCGGGCCCGCCGGCGAAGTTCACCCCCACCATCGCGGCGAAGGCGGCCGAGGACCCGCCAGGACGCGGCCGGGTCATCGCGCCGAAGAACCGCCGATCTCGGTTCCGCCGCCCGGCGCGGCCGGCGGCCAAGCCGCGGCGCCCGCGGCGGCGCACCAGATGCACGGCAGGGGCAGGCCCGGCAAACCGAAGTCGTCGAAAGGGCGGCGCCAGAAGCGCGGAGCTCCGCAGCCGGTCCCCACCGAAGCCCCGCCGGCGAGCAGCACCGCGACGGCGAGCAGCACCGCGACGGTGAGCAGCGTTGCAACGGTAAGCAGCGTCGCAACGGCGGCCGTCGCCCCGAGCACGACGCCGGCGCCCGCGCCGGTCCGCACCACGCCGGTGTTGGGCGCAGTCGTACGGCAGCGCGAGACGGGCGGGCGCTCGTCTCGCTCCAAGGCGCCCCGGACACCTCTCGGGCGCCGGGGTCACGCGCCACGGGCCGCCGCCGCGCCGGCCGGGCCGACAGCGCCCGCGTCCACTCCGGCTCCGCTGACGGCGCCCGCGCACGCTCACAGGTCGGCTGTCCGCCTGCGGGGGCAGCGTCCCCAGTCGCCGCTCGTCACCACCGTCACCACGATCATCGACGTGGTTCCCCCGCTGCTGCGGCTCGTGATCGGCGCGCTTGCCGCTCTCGCGCTCGCGCTCGCTGCGAGCTCGCGATTGGCCACCGTTCAGGCTCGCCGCCTGGCGCGTCAACGCGGCGAACTGCTCGAGGACGTGGGTCTGCTGCAGGCCGCGCTGCTCCCCGCTCTCCCCGAGCGGCTCGGTCCGGTGGGCACCTCAGCGGCCTACCGGCCGGCGTCCGGCCCCGGAGCCGGCGGCGACTTCTATGACGTGTTCGCGCTCGGCGATGGCGAGCTGGCTGTGATCGTAGGCGACGTGTCCGGGCACGGCCGCGAGGCGCTGCCCCACACGACGCTCGTGCGCTTCACGCTGCGCGCATATCTCGAGGCCGGGCTCTCGCCCCGCTGCGCACTGCAGACGGCCGCGGCCGTGCTCGAGCGCCAGCTCGGCGGCTCGTTCGCCACGGTCGTGGTCGCCACCTACCACCCACGCGACCGCACGCTGATCTACGCGTGCGCGGGACATCCTCCGCCTGTCGTGATCGGCGGCGAGTCGCCAACGCCGATCACGCCGGTCACCGTCTGCTCCTCACCGCCGATCGGGGTGGGCCAGCCGACCGGGATGCGCCAGACGATCGTGTCGCTGCCCGGGCGCTCGCTGGCCTGCTTCTACACTGACGGCGTGATCGAGGCGCGCGTCGCAGGCGAGCTGTTCGGTGCGGGCCGGCTGGGTCTGAAGGTCGCCGAACTGGCGCCCGAGTCCACCGCGACGACCCTGCTCGACCGGGTGGCCGAGGAGTGCGACCGGCAGCCCGACGACATGGCCGCGTGCCTGCTGCGCGTCGAGGGCGATGCGCGTGCTCCACTCGTGCAGGTCGAGGAACTCGAGCTCGATTGCCGCGAGAGCGCACGCGACCGCGCCGCGCGTTTTCTGACCGCCGCCGGTCTCGATGCCGGCGAGTTCGATACTGCCATCGGCTCGGTGCGCAGCGCGGTGGCGCGACACGGCAGCGTGATCCTCGAGCTGCATCGCGGCGATGGGCCCGCGGAGGTCGTGCTGCGCCAGCACAACATCGCCGTGCTCAAGCCGCGAGCTCGCGAGATGGAGCGCCTGGCGGGGGTGTCGCGGTGAACGTGCGTCCCTCCCCCGACACCGATGCGGCGATGGTCCTGGGTATGGCATCGACGGCGATGCCGTTCGCGCGCTCGCCGGAAGCCGAGGCCGAGCGCTGGCTGCGGATCCTGCGCCTGCACGGCGAAGCCGGGACCGCGCTGCAGGCCCTGGGGGTGAGCGAGGCTCCGCTCGAACTGCCCGGCCAGGACGCCGCCGGCGAGCCGGCCGGCGCGGTGGAGCGCGACGATCGCGACGTCGTCGCGGCCGTCGGCGAGGGCGCGGCCAATCTCGCCAGCCAACGGGGCGCGCCCACCGTCGGCACGAGGGATGTGCTCGTCGCGGTGATGGATGTGTATGGCGCGGACTTCGACCGCGTGCTGCGCGTGCACGGCAGCGACCGCGAAGAGGTACTCGAGCGCCTCGGCGTCACGACGCCGCGGCGCCCCGGCAGCTGAGAGCCCGCTGACGGCACGTAAGATCCGCGCGGTGGCGCGGATCTTGATCGTCGGCGGCGGCTGCCGGGGCCGGCAGCTGGCCGCGGCGATGGTGGGGGAGGGGCATGCGCTGCGCATCACCACCCGCAGCGAGGGCGGCCGCGCGGCGATCGAGGCCGCCGGCGCCGAATGCTGGATCGGCACACCCGATCGCCTGGCAACGCTGAGGGGGGCGCTCGAGGGCGTGACGATCCTCTGCTGGCTGCTGGGCTCGGCTACGGGGCCTTCGCAGGAGGTGCAGGCGCTGCACGGCACTCGCCTCGAGTTCTTCCTCACGCAGGCGATCGACACCACGGTGCGGGGAGTCATCTATGAGCCCTGGCGGACGGCGGCGCCGCCCGCCTCGCCCGCCGAGGGCGAGCGGATCGTCCGTACGATCTCCGCGCGCAATGCGATCCCCGCCGCCTTCCTCGCCGCCGATCCGAGCGACCACACGGCGTGGCTGGCCGAGGCCTGCGCCGCCGTGGACTCGCTGCTCGCGCGCGCATGAATGGCCCCGGTGATCAAGCTAGCCGGCGGTGAGACCGATGATCTCCCACCATGTCTGCCGATCGCTCCCGACTCGTGGCCGCGGCGATGGGCGCGGTCGTGCTGGCGGTGTCGGTGTTCCTGCCATGGTACGGCTTGAGCCTCACCGCGAACGGGATCGCGCTGGCCGAGCAGGTCGGCGATCAGGTTGCCTCGCAGTTCGGCAACGCCTCGCTGCAGGCCTACATGACCGGACTGCACGCCAACCTGAATTCGCTCGCCGGCCAGCAGTTCGCCGCCGTCAGCGCGCACCAGGTGCTCAAAGACCTGAATCTCGTTCTGCTGGCCCTGGCCGGACTCGCGATGCTCGATGCGCTCGTCCCGCTCGCCCGCTCGGCCTCGCCGCTGCCCGAGGGCGCCGGCGCCTCCCTGCTCCTGCTCGGGAGCGTGGCGACGGTCTGCGTGATCTATCGGATGGTCGTTCCGCCGACGCCGCCCGGAGGCGTGATCGAGATGTCCCTGCGCGAGGGCGCCTGGCTGGCGCTGCTCGGCTCGCTCACGATCGTGGCGGCCGGCCTGTCGCCGATGATCCCCCGCCGCGAGAAGACGGCCATCGATGCGCCCCCCGAGGCCACCTGGTCGGCGCTCTCCGGCTGGACGCCCGAAGCCTGACCGCGGCGCTCGCGATCTCAGCCGTCGCCGTCGGAATCGGCCGGGCGCAGCTCGAAGGCGTCGCCGCCCGCAGAGGAGCCCGCGTCGAGACGCACGAGCAGGTGCTCGAGGATGCGCGCCGTGGCACCCCATATGAGATGCCCGTCGACCACATACGCGTCGGTCTCGAACGAGATTCCGCGGCGCTCGAGGCGCGTGCGCGTGCGGCCCGCGCGCAGCGCCTGCAGCGGCAGCTCGAGCACCGCATCGACCTCCTTCGCGGATGGTCGCCACGCCAGGCCGGCCGGGATCATGCCGACGAAGGGATGGATCACGTAGTTGGTGGCGAACGTCGAGGTGGCGGGAAGCGCTCCGATCAGGCTCACGTGGGCGCGCTCCAGGCCGATCTCCTCTTCGGCCTCGCGCAGCGCCGTGTCGCTCAGCGTGGCGTCCTCGGCGTCCTGGCGGCCGCCCGGAAAGGAGATCTCGCCCGCATGGCGGCGCAGGTCGGCACGGCGCCTGGTGAGCACGACGTGTGGCTCCTGTTCCTCGGCGCCGAGGAACAGCGGTACCAGCACGGCGGCTGGGATCTGATCGGCGCTGCCGGGGCCAGGCGCCTCAGGCGGCCAGGTGAACGCGCTCAATGCGCTCCTGGAACATGACCTCGCCGTCGAGCGCGCGGTGCACGGGACACTTGGCGGCGATCACCCGCAGGCGTTCGACCTGCTCCTCGGGGAGGTCATCGGGCAGGCGCATCACGAGCTCGAACTTGGTCGGGCAGCCGCGCTCAGCGGGGCTGTATTCGACGTCGACCTCCACGTGGCCGATCTTCCAGCCCTTGCGCGCGGCGTACATCTCCATCGTGATGGCCGTGCACGAGGCCAGGCTCACCGCGAGCAACTCCCTGGGATCGGGACCGCTGTCGTCTCCGCCGGCTGGCAGCGGCTCGTCGACAGTCACGAGGTGGTCGCGTACCTGGACGGTATGCCGCAACGTCTCGCCATCACGTCGGGCGGTGGCTTTCATCCGTGTGAGCCCTTGCGTCTCGGTCATTTCGATCCCTTCAATCGATCCTTGTCGCGCGTGCTGCCATGATATCCGCCCGCCCAGCTAGGAGAGCGGGTTGAACAGCAGGCCGGTAAGCAGCTTGGGGAAGAAGAAGGTCGACTTGGGCGGCATGTTCTCGCCCGCGGCGGCCACGTCGCGAACTTGCGCCACGGGCGTCGGTCGCATCAGGAAGGCGGCGTCGTACTCGCCCGAGCGGACCATCGCCAGCGCCTCGGCGGTGTCGCGCGCGTAGAAGAGTCCGTTGAAATGGGCGATGTCCTCGTCGCTCAGGCCGAGCGCGTTCTTCAGCAGCAAGGTCTCGAGCACGCCCGTGTCCAGTTCCCGGTAGGCCTGCGAATGCCCGGCGAGAGCCGCGTCGGCGATCGCCTGATCCTTCAGCGTCAGCCGGCGCGCGCGGCCGTCCTGTCGGTCGATGTAGCCGAGCTGCAACGGTCCCCGGCCGGGCGCGGGGGCGATCTGCTCGATCGGCACCTCGGTGATCTCGAAGTCGCGCTCGAGCGCCTCGGCGAGCGTCGCTCGGCGCTCGCCGTCGAGCCCCCTGACGAGGCGGTGGGTGGGGAACACCGTGAGCCCCGGGTCCTCGAGTGCGACCAGGCACATGAGGATGTAGCGGTGCTCGCCCTCTCCGCCGATCTCCTCCGCGTATGCCTGCATCGTCTCGTAGCGATGGTGGCCGTCGGCTATCAGGAGCTCCGCCCCGGCGGTGGCGGCTTGGACCGCCGCGATGGCGCCGGCATCGCCGACGCGCCACAGGCGGTGGACGGTACCGTCGGAATCCTCGACCTCGCCCCACGGTGCGGCCTCGCTCGCGGAGGACAGCGCCTCCCAGGCCGCCTGGGAGGGATCGGAGTAGAGCGAGAAGATCGGAGAGATGTTCGCGCGGGTGGCCCTGGTCAGCCGCAGCCGGTCCTCCTTGGGGCCCGGATGGGTGCGCTCGTGCGGGCGGACGCGCCCGGCCCCGTACTCCTCGATTCGCACGCGGCAGAAGAAGCCGCGTCGCGTCAGGCGGTTGCCGTCCGGGCCCATGTAGTCCTGCGTGTGAGCCCAGATCGCCGGCTCGCCGTCGCGCACGAGCGCGCCCTGGAGCTGCCAGCTCTCGAACAGCTCGCGGGCGGATTCATACGGGTCGCGCCCGCCCGGCTCGCCCTTGGGCAGGTCGATGCCCACGACGTTGAACGGCGAGCGTTCGATCAGCTCTGCGCGCTGTCGCGCGTCGATGACGTCATAGGGAGGCGCGACCACGCTCGCCAGGGAGCCGACCACGGCGGGGTCGTAGTGGATCGCGCGCAGCGGTTGGACGTCGGCCATGGAGGTGGCGGAGGCTAGCAGCGCCGGCCGCACGGGCGAGTCGCGGCGGGATCTCTAGGCTTACTCACACGGGGCGTGGCGCAGCCTGGTAGCGCACCTGCTTTGGGAGCAGGGGGTCGTGGGTTCAACCGAAGGTCGGCTACATCGACGAGATGCCGCATCACCACACGGTTCTCGCGCTCGACACGGTGCACCACGGGGCTACCGCATCGCAGCCCGTGCACCACACTCGTGCACCAAACCCCCTTGCCAGGGGCTGTGCAGGCGGGTCTACAACGGCCGTGGTGGTGTGCCGTGCCGTTGATCTTCAAGCCCACCGGCTCGGCGGTCATCGCCTACGCACGGTGGCGCGACTCGACGCGATCACAGCGCACCCGACGCATCGGCGAGGTGTCGGCCGAGCGTTACGGTGATCGTTGGCGTAGCCGTCGGGGCACCAAGCCCGACGGCGTGTTGACCATCGACGAAGCCCGCGACGAGGCGAGGCGCATCGAAGCCGACCACGCCGCCAAGCTGGCCGAACCCGAACCCGCGACCAAGCCGACCTTCAAGGCGCTCGTGTGGGCCTGGCACGCACACGGCCGCGATGTAGCCGGCTGGCGACCGTCAACCGTGCAGGGTCGCTCGTGGGCGATCAAACGCCACCTGGCCGATGCGTTCGGCGACGGCCCGGCCAGCGCGATCACGCACGCCCAAGTGCGTGACTGGTTCGATGGGCTGCACGGTGCCGAGCGTGACGGTGGGCGGCTGTCGAACCGCAACTGCAACCTGCTGCTGACCGAGACCCGTGCGGCGTTCAACTGGGCGATCAAGCGCGACCTTGCCTACGGCAACTACGGCATCACGGCCAACCCGACCAACGGCATCGCCAAGCACCGCGAACGAACCAACGAGCGGCCATCGTTCTACACCGTCGAGCAGGTCGAGGCGCTGGTGCGCTCAGCGGCCAGCGACCAAGACGCGCTGGCGTTCAAGATCGCGGCCTACGCTGGCCTTCGTCGTGGTGAGCTGGTGTCGCTGCGTTGGCGCTGTGTCGATCTGGTGAAGGCGAGCCTGTACATCGACGAGTCGGTCAGCGCCGGCATCGACGCAACCCCCAAGTCAGGCAAGGGCCGCACGGTGCCGATGGCACCGCAGCTGGCACAGGCGTTGGCTCGGGCGCAGCCCCACGATGCCGACAGTGCCGATGGCAACGGCAACGACCTGGTGCTAGTCGGCGAGCACCCCGGCATCAAGATCGACGGCTCGGCGCTGCGTCGCAGGTTCGTGGCAGCACGGGTTCGTGCCGGGTTGCCACCGCTTCGCCTTCACGACCTGCGCCACACCTTCGGCTCGCTCGCCGTCGATGGTGGCGCGTCACTGGTGCAGGTGCAGGCGTGGCTCGGCCACGCCGACCTGGCGACCACCGCTCGCTATCTACACACCGCGTCTCGCACGACCGACGCTGAGCTGTTGGGCCGAGCGTTCACAGCCGGCACGGCTGACGAGCTGACCAGTGGGGTCGCCAGCAACCCCGTTGCCAGCAACCCCGTTGCCAGCAACCCCGTTGCCAGCAACCCCGTTGCCACCTGATCGGCCCGTACCTTCAGCAGCGAGCCCGTTGCCGAGGCAACCCGTACTCGAACCGACGGTGTTGCCGTGCTGCAAGAGCCGTGCTGCACCTGCCCGTAGGCCACGGCGCACCAAAGCGCCGGTGACGATCAACCCCCTGCGTAACTTGCGCACCGGGTGGTGGCCATCAAGGTGGCGAAAGTTCTGCGCAGGTTGCGCACAACTTCGAGCAGCGTCGGTGCTTGCGCACCCGATGGTGGTCGTCATCACAGCGCTGTGGTCTTAGGGGGGGTGGGTTACAAGGCGAAGGCGGCGCTCGTTCACCCGCGAACGCCGTGTGAAAAAAACGGCCGGTTTCGACGCTTTTTGTACGACCGACAACTGTCTACAGCGCACCATCGCTAGAGATGCGCCTGAACAGCCCCGAGCGTCGGTCGCTAAAGCGCACCCGATCGGTGCGGTTAGCTGCCCGCTCTCGACCCGTTCTAGCCCGGTTTGCGCCGTCGATGGGCCACCCCACGGGTTCTAGCCGTAGGTGGTGTCGCAGGGCGTTAGAGCGCCCGTGTGTGGCCTCTGGCGCGATGTTTGCGGGTGTCTACGATGGCCGTGGGCGTGGTGGTGCCGTGCTTGGGCTAGACTGGCGGGGCCAACGGTCGACCGCGATGTGTTGGCCCACACCGAACGAGAGAAGGTTGCAGCGTTGCCACTGACCGGCCCGCCTGAGCGGGCGCACTTCACGACAGACCCCGAGTCGGGCCGTGCTGGTAGATGCCGACGCACAGGGTCACGAGCGCGACGACCGTTGCAAGCTACGCGACGAGCTGCGCCGCCGAACCGCGCTGCGACTCGATGTGATGTACGACAGCCGCACGCACCGGCCCACCAAGAAGCCGGTGGCATCGTGGGGGCACTACCTGCACGCATCGGCGGCGCTGGTCGCATCAGGCGGCCAGCCGGTGCCACCGCGCAAGCCCAAACCGCTGCGCGCCGACGCGGTGCCGGTGACGCTGCTGCGCGACACGGTGCGTTTTGGGGTGCACGAGCAGATCGAGCGCCAGTTCAGGTACGCCGAGAAAGCCGCCAAGGCCAAGGCCAGGGGCAAGAAGCCACCACAGGGTGCACACAGCACGGTTGACCGCATCATCGAAGGCACCATCGCCGAGCTGGCGGTTGCGGCGAGGCTGTGCCTGTTCTGGTCGCCCTCGGTGGGTGTTCAGAAACCCGCCGACGACCCCGATGTGGGTGGGGTGGTCGAGGTGAAGCACAGGGCCAACGACGCCGACGACCTGCTGGTGAAAGCGTGGCAAGTCGGCGGTGGGGTGCCCGACTGGCGGCCCTTCGTACTGGCCGTCGGCGCAGCGCCGTACTTCGCGGTGGTGGGTTGGCTGCCGGCGCTCGAGATCAAGCAGCACCCGCTGCGCAGCCCCAAGTGCGACCCGTACTACCGGGTGCCGCAGCTTGATCTGCACCCCATCACGCGGGCGTTCGCCCAGTGTGCCCACGAACGATCACCGGCGGTCAAGAGGTTGAAGCCGGGTGGCAAGCCTTGTGGTGAGTCGTGAAGCCACTAACGCCGCTCGACCTGAAGCTGTGCGATCAGCCACCCCAGCCGCCCGACTGGGTTGTAGATGGTGTGCTGCAACGCGGTGCCGTGACGCTGCTGTCAGGCGACACGGGCTCGGCTAAGTCGTGGGTCGCCCTGTCACTGTGCGTAGCCGTGCTGCGAGGCGAGCCTTGGCTCGGCCGGGCCACGAAGCCCGGCCAGTGTGTGTACAGCGACGCAGAGATGCCAGTCGATCTAGCCGTCTCACGCCTGCACGCCTTGGGTGTGACCGGCCGCGACCGCCAGAAGCTCGCCTACCTGACCCGTGCCGGCATCGACCTGACCGAGCCCGAGGGTGTCAAGGCGCTGCGCACCCTGTGCGCTGAGCGCAGGGCGAGCGTGCTGGTGATCGATGCTTTGATGGGCCACACGAGCATCGATGTGCTGTCGAACCAAACGCGGTCGCCCTGTTCACCGATGCGCTGCGACCCCTGGCCGACCTGGGGTTGGCGCTGCTGGTCGTGCATCACGAGGCGAAGCCCGCACGGGGCGTGCGGCGTAACAGGTCGCTGGCGACGATGGGTGCTCGCCAGTGGGTCAACCAGACTGACCTGCACCTCGTGGCCGAACGAGACACCGCGCCCAACTTCGAGACCGTGCCTGACACCGATGGCGGCAAGCACGACACCTACCGGGTGCGGCTGTACACGCCGAAGCGCAGAGACACTGGCGACACCGGCAAGCCCGAGCACCTGCAAGTCGTCAGCCACCACAACGCCGACGGCGCACTAGACACGGCTGCCATCGAGGCCAACGCCGACGGCGCTTCGAGCGCCGACGGCTCTGAGCGCCAAGAGCTGGCCGAACGCATCGGGGCCTTCGTCAAGGCCAGGGTCGCCAACGGCGAAGGCGACACCACCACGGCCGAGATGGCAGCCGCGATCAAGCTCGCCCCGACGAACAACACCTTCAAGCGTGCCGTGCGCGAAGCGATGGCGCTGCGGCTGATCGAGCGGGTGTCGAAGGGTGTCTACGGGCCGGTCTGAGCGCAGGGCCGCTGTGATGCGAGCGCCGCTTTTAGCGGCGGCGCTCGCCTGGTGCAGCGGGTGGCCCAACCACTAAACCGATCTGGCTCTAGCAGTGGTGTTACGGTTGGGCCATCGGGTCGGGTCTAGTAGTAACGGCCCAACCACCCAACCGCGTTTGGGCGCGGGTTGGGGGTGTGTGCTGGGGTCTGTGAAGGGGTGGCCTCAAAGGCTACGGGCGCTGGCCTGGTGGCCGCGCCCTGCGCCTAAACGGCTGCAGCACGGGTGATGCGGTTGCGCACGATGCCGGTGCCGACCACGAGCGCCCCAACCCGTGTGTGTGTGCTGCAAAGGCTCAGGGGGCCAGGCCGGCGCAACCAAAGCGCCGAGCCGGGCCGGGTGTTTAGGTGTTCACGGCGTACGGCAGCCGAGCCCCACACGCGCCGTCTAAGGCCACGAACGCGGTCGGGCGCTACACCCCCACAGGGTAGGTGCGGGGCTCGCTGCGAGCCGTGTGGGCACACACAGATCAGAGCGCAGATCGGGCGCTACCACCACCCCCACAGGCCCGTGCGATGTGTGCGCTACGCCGACGACCACAGCAGGGGCTTGACTCGTTACGCCCGATGCGTTACGGTAGCCCCGATGGCCAGCTACACGCACACCTGCCAAGGCTGCGGCTGCAAGTTCGACTCACCGCGCCCCGGTGCCATCTACCACAGCAACGCCTGCCGCCAGCGGGCTCACCGCGCCCGGCACCGCGTCGAGTCGCAGGCCACCATCGGTCGCGGGCTCGACCAGCTGAACCGCGACCTTGCTGCGGCTGGTCAACCCCACAGGGTGCGCATCGGCAGCTTCAAGGTCGAGGGCGGCACCGTCGCTGGTGCACGAGCCACCTACGACGCTGGCATCGGCGTTGACGGCGTTCGGCAGGCGCTCGGGTTGACGACCCCAACGGGTAGCAGGCGCTCGTGATGCGCGGCCAAGACCCGTGCATCACCCGTGCACCAAGCCGTGCACCAAGCCGTGCACCACTACCCCTGTCAGCGGGTCGCTCAGCCGACCGTGAACGCGGCTACGGCTACCATCGGCGCTACGGGGCGTGGCGCAGCCTGGTAGCGCACCTGCTTTGGGAGCAGGGGGTCGTGGGTTCAAATCCCGCCGCCCCGATGACAGACAAACGGCATGGCCAAGCGGGTTATTAGCCAGCAGCGGCAGCCTGGCCGTTTGAAAATTGCCGCCTCGATCAGCTGTCGGTGCCGGCGGCTGCAATGTCGGGTGTTTTTCTCCAGGGCTGCTTTAGGGCCAGCCAGGCGACAAATCCGACCGCGAGCGTTGCAACGAGTGTCCAGCCCAGTTGAGTCGTTCCCACACCGACGTACTTCAGTCCCGAAGCGAAGATCACGAAGGTGATCACTGGCCTGATGTAGTGATCGGGGGCGCTCGAGGAGAACATCGAGCCGACGATTACGGCTGGGACTGAGCCGAGGACCAGCGAGGTGGTCAGGCCGAACTCGACGTGGCCGAAGATGAGCGCTCCGCATGCGGCCGCAAGGGTGAGCGGGACCGCTTGGGCGAGGTCCGTGCCTACGAGTTGTTTGGCGTTGATGGTGGGGTAGAGGAACAGGAGCAGGACGATGATCAGCGAGCCCGCGCCGACCGATGTCATGCCGACGATCACGCCCCCGATCATGCCGACCGCGAGCGTGGGGAATGGTTTAGCGATGATCTCATGGAGGCCTGCGACGCGCGCATGGCCCCCGCGGCTGTCCAGGTAGTAGCGCAACACCATCGCCGCAGCGCCGACGAGCAGCGCGACGCCGAGAATCGTCTCGATTTGCGTCTGGGATGACTTGCTGTTGCCCATGAGGTGCAGCAGGTAGGCGCCGAGGAAGGCCATCGGCACGGAGCCGATCACCAGCCACTTGACCAGCGGGCGGTGAATAGTCCCCGCGCGGAAGTGCACGCCGGCACCCACCGGGCGCATCAGCACGGCCGCCACGAGGTCGCTCGAAATGGCCGTCGTCGGCTTGACGCTGAAGAGCAGGATCAGCATCGGCGTCATGAGCGCGCCGCCGCCGGCTCCCGTCATTCCGACGAGGAGGCCGACAACCGCGCTTGCCAGCACGATGTATGGGTCGACGTGCATGTTTGTGCCCTGCTCCCGTGTTCGTCCTGATTTGAGCGATCGCCGTTGACGGCAGGCCCGTGACGGGCGAAGATACACTTCCTCACATCGCAAGTCAACTAAACTGAAATAGTTGACTCAGTTGGATACGTGAATTCAGGGGGAGGGACTGTCGGCGCGGTTCCCACAGGGACGGTCCCATCCAGGGTGAGCGAGGCCGGCGAGCGCGCAGGACGGGCTACGCTCTTGGCGTGCCTGCCCGGGCTGCCGTCATTGCCGTGCTCCTGGTGATCGGTTGCACTGCCACAGCCGGCTGTGGCGCGTCCACGGTCGCCGAGCGTCCTGCAAGGAATACGAATCCCACGACGGCAGGCGCGGGTTCCGCCACGCCAAGCGCCGATTCGGCGACGAAGGACCCAGCGTCCGCCACGAAAGACAAGATCGGCGTGAAATCGAGCGCCGCATCGGCGCAGACGAGGATCGCGGCGAGGGTTGACGTGGCCTCCGACGCCGTACTCGCCGAAGGCAAGGTCCACATCGCGCAGGGGGCGCCGTCCGACGCGGAAATCCGCCGCGAGATCAAGACGCTTCGCAAGGCGGGAATCGTCGTGCCCGCCGGCGAGTCGGTTGAATCGTTCGAAAAGGGAGCGACCAACACCCAGTCGGGCCCTCAGGTGGAAACCCCCGAAACGCCCTGGAATCCCCGATTCAAGCCGATCGCCGACTGGATAATCCCGGTTCTCCAGTGGGCATCTCTCCACGGCTGGACGGGAGCCGTCACCAGCGGGTACAGGACCTACTACGAACAGTCTCAGCTCAATGCGGCGGGTGACTTCAGCGCGCCTGCCGGCTCGAGCAACCACGAGACCACCGTATACCCCGGCGGCGCGGTGGACGTAACCGAATCATCTGAGCTGATCACGGTCCTGCGGAACTACCCGGGGCCGGAGAAGCTCGTGGGCGGGGTTCTCGGACCCGTCGATCCCGAGCATTTCTCAGCAACGGGCTACTGAGCCCGCGGAGCTCTCGGCCGCGGAGCCTTCCACGACGCCGGGTCAGGCGATCGCTTTGATCTCCACCGCTTCTTCGTTCAGGTTCCCGCTTGCCAGCTTGAGCCCGCCCTGTTCTTCCCCGAGCGGGCTCTGCAGCGTGAGGACTTCCTTGGGCATCCCTTCGAAGCCTTCGGGCGCTTGACGGCCGTTCGACTGCTTGAAATTGAGGCGGAGGTCCGTGTGCATCACGTCGATCGGCGTGACGGGCGCGATGACGGCGCCGGTCACCGAGACCATCGCCGGACCGCAGGCGAATCTCGCGAGGTTCGGGCCGGAGGCCGGTCGGAAGCTCCAACCGATCGATGGCTTCGCACCGGCCGCGATCACGCCGAGATGCGCGACGAGCGGTTCCGTGCGGATTTCGCCGGCGCTCGCCCCTTCGCTCTGGCACGTGCCGTTGAAGCCGCATTCGGTGAACTGCACCGCCGCGGAGGCGGTCTGGGGGCCGGTGTATTCGCCCTCGATCCTCGCTTCGCCCTTGCATTTAACGGCCGCTCTGCCGACGCTTTCGAAGCGCGCGATGCCTTTCGGTAGACCGCCGAAGCTGAATCCGTTCTTCAGCGCCGGCCACGGCTGCCATTCGTAGCCGCCCGTGTCTTCGCCGGTGCTCAGCCTCGTGCAGGAGGAGTTGGCGTACTTGCCGTCGTGCACGGCGAGCACCAGGCAGCGTCCCAGTTCCGGCAGCACGGGGGACGGCGTCGCGAAGCTCTCATCGCTGCCTTCGCCGGTCAGCGTTGCGTTGGTCGCGACGAGACGGAAGTGGTAGGTCGCGCCGGATGCCAGGCCCGCGATCGGGGCGGACACGGCGACGGGCCCGGCGCCCGAGCCGGGCAGCGAGGAGCAGGAGACGGTCGAGCCATACGCTTCCGTCGTGCCGTAGTCGAACTGGCAGCCGGTCACTTCTGTGCCGTTCGGGTTCACGGTGCCGTTCAGCTTTGCGGAGACCTCGCCGACCGACGACGCCGAGCCCGTCACGACCGTAGGGGCTTCGGGCGACGTGGTGAACGTCGCATCGGCGCCGTGGCCCGTGCCGTATTCGCTGGCTGCGATCACCCGGTAGTGGTAGGTCGTGTCGGCGCTGAGGCCGGCGATGGGCGCCGCCACGCCCTCCGCACTCGTGCCCGGGGCGGGCAGCGATTCGCATGGGGCACTCGAGCCGTACGCTTCCGAGAGGCCGTATTCGACTTCGCACGAGATCACTTCGGCGCCGTTGGGGTTCACACTCCCGTTGAGGGTCGCGGAGGTCTGCGTGATCGCTGACGCCGCACCCGTTTCCACGGTCGGTGCTTCCCCGAGCATGTCGAAAGCTCGAAATCGGGCTGCCGACGCCGTATCGACCCTGATCAGCGCGACGCTCGCCACCAGCGCGAGAAGGCCCGCCGCGAGCAGCCACCTCCGCCTGCTCGACACCCTCGCGCACCGCTCTACTCCAATGGCGCTCACTTGCTGCGTAGCCGAAGACCCCATATGCCCTCCCTCGCCGGCCCGCCAGGCGCGACAAATCGTTTGCGGCCTGGCCTGGCAACCCAGCTTACACCCCTCGCGGCCTCGCCGTCCCGCTGGTGGGCGGCAACGGTCGCGGCCCGCGTTTGGCGGGTCGACTAGCGCCCCCTCCTGTCCGCCCGCTGGTCGCGGATCGTCCGACGTGCCCACGTGTCGGCCAGCGCCGTCGCGACCCAGATGATCACCGTCGCGCCGACATAGGTCGTAGCGCCGTGGACGCTCAGCCCCGGCACGATCAGGGACACGATGATCAGGGCGATGATCGTCGAGGCGAGCGCGAGCAGCCCCGCCAGCGCGACCGACGGCTGGCGGATGAGGACGCGCAGGGCCAGGAACTGGACCACGATGTGGGTCACCCAGAACAGCAGCGTCGCCTCGATCAGCGCGCTCGCGGTGAGCGAGACGTTTTCGAGCACCGCAGAGCACAGGAGCAGGCCGGCGGCGATACCGACCAGCGATGCCCCGAGCCTCGTTCCCCATCTCCTGAGCATGCACGGAGCATACTTCCGCGCCGAACCGCAACCGCGGGGCGAGCAGCCATCCTGGAGCGCCGACGCGTTTGCGGCTGCGCATGCCCGTTCCCGGTAGGGTCGGTGGATGAGCTTCAAGCACGTCTTCGCCGGAATCCCCGTCGCCCACCGGGACGCGGCCGCAGCATGGTATGAACGGCTCACGGGCCGGCCGCCCGACCTGCTTCCGAACGAGGACGAGGCGGCGTGGCAGCTGACCGAGACCGGCTGGATCTACCTCATCGCCGACGCAGACCGCGCCGGTTCGGGGCTTCACACGCTGCTCGTCGACGACCTCGACGGCTTCTTGGCCGGCCTGGCGGATCACGGGATCAGCGCGGGCCCCATCGAGACCATCGGCGGCGCGGTGCGCCATGCCATCGTCACCGACCCGGACGGCAACCGCCTGAACGTGGGCCAGGTGCCGGGCTGATCGACCGGGTTCGGCGGCGTCTGGTGCGCCGTCTGGTCAGCCCTGATGTGGCTCTACTCGAGCTTGGCCACGGGCACGACCTCGATCGCGGGCGCGATCTCGGTCGGGAGGGCTGCGTCCTCGGTGCGCGGCGCCGCGAGGCCGGAAGTACACCAGCCAGCCTGCCAAGGCGACCAGCAGCGCCCCGCAGAGGATCCATCCGAGGGCCTCAGGACTACAGGTCCTGCTCGACCTGCCGCACGCAGAACGGGCAGCCTGCAGCGGACAGGATCGCGCTTCCGGTGGCATGCTCGGTCAGGCGATCGAGGACCTGCTGCTTGAGGTCGAGCAGCGAATCGCGGGCCTCGCCCACCTCCCTTGCCTCCTCGCAGTTCTGCGCGTCGCCAAACAGTCCCTGGACGAGCTGGTCGGCTGCCTCGGCTCGTCGCTCGAGGTCGGCGCGTGGCTCGACGGGCAGCCTCGCAATCTTCTGGCCCTCGACGTAGACACTCAGGCACTGCTCGCTGCCGAAGCCGTCGGTGAAGTGCTGGAGGTCGAGCGCGTGCGGATGGCCCAGCTCTCCATGGCGCGAGCGCTCGACGGTCCACACGGCGAGGCGGTCGATCAGCGCGCCCAAGACGAAGGGCGGTTCGGCGATGCCACGGTCGGCTGCCGCCAGCGCGAACCATTCCCACAGGCCGCCCGGCGCCGTTCGCACGCGCTCGACGCCTGCGTCCCACTCCTTCAGCAGGGCGCCCAGCTCCGTGAAATGCGCCGTGAAGGCCTGGCGATTGTGCTGCGGGCTGCTCGGCGGGTCCGCGTAGTCGCAGCGGCTCTCGAGCTCGACCGAGGCACGTACGACGTCGAGCAGCGTTTCCAGGTCTTCCCGGTGCTCGGGCGCGACGGGCGAGCGCGCCTCCAACTCGCGCCCCAGGCGGGCCCTCTGCACCGCCAGATCGGCTCCGAGGCTACGCATCAGCGCACGCGGGGGGGTTGGACCGACGGCATGCGGCCGCCGGCGCGATGGTCGCATCGGCGCGAATCGGCTCCTCGACCGCGGATCGCGAGTCGAGCACCGGCTGTGGGAGTGGATTGGCCCGTTGCATCGAGTTCGCCACCATCGTGTATCGGCAGCCACGGGCGGGCTTTCATTGCCGGTCGCCTGCCTCGACGAGCGTACGACGGGCAGCCCTCAATCGGCCATTCCGCGTGGCTGCGGGCATTTCTTCGGCTGGGCGGCGGGCGTGCCGGCGCGCTCAATCCTTCAGGGCAAACAGCGGCCAGTGTCCCGGGACGCCCTTGAGCTCGTGCATCCCTCGGTCCTCGAACCGGAAGGGACCGCCCACGACGGTGCCGTAGACGGTGCCCGAGACGAGCACCTCGCCTGAGGCCGCCAGCCCGCTGACCCGGGAAGCGATGTGGACGGCCATGCCGCCCACGTCATCGCCGATCAGCTCGCACTCACCCGTGTGCATGCCGATACGGACCTCGACCCCGAGCTCGCGCCCGACGCGGGTGATGGCCAGCGCGCAGCGCAGGGCATGCGAAGGCGGGCCCTCGAAGGTGGCCAGGAAGCCGTCGCCCACGGTCTTGACCTCTCTGCCGGCGAAGCGCTCGAGCTCCTTGCGCACCTCCGCGTCGTGGTGGGCGAGCACGTCGCGCCAGCGGCCGTCCCCGAGCCGGGCCGCATGCACGGTGGCATCGACGATGTCCGTGAACATGACCGTCAACAGCCCCCGTTCGGGCGCCCCGCCGCCGCGCACCCCGGTGAGGAACTCCTCGATCTCTCCGACGATCGCCTCCGTGTCCCCCAGAAACGGGAACGAGTCGATCCCCTCCAGCTCGACGTAGCGGGCGCCCGGGATGTGCTCGGCGAGGTAGCGCGAATGGCGCACGTCCCAGACCTGGTCCTTGGGCCGGTGCATGACGAGCGTAGGCACGCGTACTCGCGGCAGCACCTCGCGCACGTCGAGGTCGATCATCGCCCGGGAGATGATCCGCGCCTCGCCCGGGCTGGCGGCCAGGCGCTGCGTCCGGGCGAACCAGGCGGCCAGTCCCGGATCGTCCGCCATCGACGGCGCCAAGGCCGCCATCAAGGTGTTGTTCGGTTCGCCCCAGTTCGCGGTGTTGCTCGCCGCGAGCTGCTCACGCTGCTCGAGCGTCATGGCCCAGTCGTAGTCCGGCGCCCACGCGGTGCGCGTGACCGACGCGTACATGATCAGAGCGCCCACGCGTTCGGGTCGCTCCGCTGCGAGCAACGCGCCGACGAGCCCTCCCGTCGCATACGTGAAGAGGGCCGCCCGTTCGCTGCCGGCAGCATCGAGCACGGCCAGCACATCCTGCGCCTCCTGCTCGAGGGTGTAGGCGTCCAGTACCCGCTCGGACAGCCCGGTCCCGCGACTGTCGAACAGGATCAGGCGTCCGAACGTGGCGAGGCGCTCGAGGAAGCGACGCAGCGAGGGCGCCTCCCACATCTGCTCGATCTGCGAGACCCACCCGGGCAGGAACAGCACGTCCAGTGCGCCTTCTCCCGCGACCTGAAACGCGATGCTTGCATCACCGCTGCGCGCGTAGCGTGTGCTCGGCACCATCAGGACTCCTCGATCATCGCTCGAAATGGCGCCGAGGGCTCGACCGCGGCCCCCGCCGCGTGTACACGGTCGGCAAGCCAATGGTCGGAGGTGACCACGCGGATCGCCCCCGGCTGCGAGTCGCTCCTCAGTCGACGAATGATCTCGTCGTCGGCCGAGTCGCGCCGCGGCCGCGGCGCGTGGGCGACCACGATGACCGTCGAGGAGATCGGGGGGGAAGGCGGCTGCTCGAAGACCACCGTGACCTCATCGCCGTTCATCGCAGCCCAGCGCTCGAGCAGATCGACGAGGCCGATCATCGCCGCGTGGCGATCCTTCCACCATGCGTCCGGCCGTGTACCGATTACGTTCATCCCGTCTATGAGCCAGCGCACGTGGATCAAGCCTACGACTTCGCGAGGCCCGGCACGGTAGCGCAGCGAGCGACAGAGCCGCGCCGCGCGGCGATCTGCTGCAGTTCCCGATGCAATGCGGCTCGAGGGCATCCAAACCGGCGACATCGTCGAGGTCGATCACAGGGGCCGGCGCTTTCACGCGATCGTCACTGGCTCGGCGCCCGGCGGCTTGGCGCTGCAGCCGACCGACCGTCGGGTCAACTACCACACCTGCCGCAGTCGCGAGGTCATCGGCCACTGGGCCAAGCGGGGAAGACCGCGCGCGACCAGCGAGCCCCTGCGGCCCTCGCCGCGCCAGCTGCAGATCGACCTCTCGCCGCAGAAGGATCGGCCGTCGCATTGAGCGGGAGCATCATCGAGCGCGAGCCTCATTGAGCAGGACCCTCATAGCAGAGGCCTCACTGAGCGGGAGCCCCAGTCAGGCGCCCTCGCGGGCGCGAGCCGCGGCGGCCGCATCCTCGAGGCGGTCATCGCCCCAGAACAGCTCGTTGCCGACGGCCACCGTCGGCACCCCGACGACGCCCAGCGCGAGGGCTCCGTCGGTGAGTTCTCGCAGGGCGTTCTTGACTGCGGGATCGGCGAGGGCGCCTTCCAGCTCGGACGGATCGATGCCGCTCCGCCGGCCCGCCTCGAGGACGGCGTCGCGGTCACCGAGGTCGGCGCCCTCGAGAAACGCCAGGCGCATGGCGCTGAGCGCGAACTGCTTGAGCGCGCCCCGAGCTTCGGCGAAGACCATCGCCCGCGCGACGAGCAGGTCGCTCGTCGGCCACGGGTCCGGCCAGCGGATCGGCCCGAGGCCGTGCTCCGCCGCCCTCGCCTCGCAGTCGGCGATCCCAGCCGATCGGCGCTCGGTGAGTCCCCATGAGACGCGGTCGTTGGCCTTGAAGATCCCCCCGGCCAGCACGCCTCGCCACTGCGCGTGTTCGAGCACGCCATCGATCCGCTCCGCCGCAAACCACGAGTAGGGCGACATCGCGCCGAAGAAGAACTGGGACGGCGGACTGGTCATGCCCTGATGATCGCGCACCCCGCCCGGCAGAGCCGGTGGCGCCGTCGCGCAGCGAGCGGGCTCGGGGACCGCTCGGCACGGTCGCGGCGGGGTCGCGAGCCGAGAGCGCCGTGCTGAGCCGTGCCAAGCGGTGTGTAGTCTCGAAATCCACTGGCAAGAGGGCGCTCGCCGCACGCCTGCGGACCGACGTCCGGACGAGAGGGAATGGCTCACCATGGACCGACAATCGAGTGAGTCGCGAGCCGTCGAGGACTCGCGACTGGAACGGGCGATCGTCCTTGCGCTCCTGCGCCAGGATCACGCGCGGCGGTGGTCATGGCAGGAGCTGGGCGTGGAGATCGAGGTCGATGCGCCACGTCTGCAGGAGGCGCTGGGCCGGCTCGGCGCCGACGGGGTGGTGTGTCTGGGCGCCCGAGAGGCGTGGGCCTCTGCTGCGGCGCTGCGCCTGGACGAGCTCGGGCTGATCGGAATCTGAGGAGTGCTGCGAGCGCGCTCCGCGCCGCCGCGGGCCGGCCGCGGCGGCCGAGGACGGCCGCCTGGGGAGGGGGCGATCGTCCCGGGCGATATAGGGTGCGCGGCATGGCCAAGCGCGTGCTGATCCTCTCGTGGGAGTATCCGCCCGTCATCGAGGGCGGATTGGCTCGGCACGTGCGCAAGCTCACCGAGGCGCTGGTTCGCCAGGGAGTTGCGGTGGACGTGCTCACGCGCGGCAGCGGACATCCGCCGCTGGGCGAGGCGCGCGGCGGCGAGGAGGATGGGGGGCTGACGGTGCACCGCGTGCGCGAGCCGAGCTGGCCGCGCGACCTCGATCGCTTCGTGGCCTGGGTGCAGCGGATGAACGAGGACATGCTCGCCGCCGGCGAGGCGCTGGCGCAGGAGCACTCCTACGACCTCATACACGGCCACGACTGGCTCGTGGCGCAGGCGTCGGCGGCGCTCGCCGACCGGCTCGGCGTGCCATACGTCACGACGATCCACGCAACCGAGCACGGGCGCCACCAGGGCTGGGTCGCCAACCCGCCGCAATCGCACATCCACTCGGTCGAGCGGTGGATGGCCCATCGCGCCGACAGCGTGATCGTCTGCTCCTACTACATGCGCGGGCACGTGGCCGATATCTTCGACATCGACGAGCGGCGCATTGCGGTGATCCCCAACGGGGTCGATCCGAACGATCTTCAGCCCAGTGGCGACTTGCTGGCGCTGCGGCGCGAGTTCGCCGCCCCGGAGGAGAAGCTCGTGCTGCTGGTCGGGCGGCTGGTCTACGAGAAGGGCTTCCAGCTCGCGCTCGAAGCCCTACCAGAGGTGATCGAACACGTCGGCAACGTCCGCTTCCTGGTTGCGGGCAGCGGGACGCACGAGCAGGAGCTGAAGGCGCAGGCCGAGCGCCTCGGGCTCTCACGGCACGGGACGTTCCTCGGCTGGATCGGCGATGACGTGCTGCACTCGCTCTATCGGATCGCGGATCTGTGCGTGGTCCCCTCGATCTATGAGCCCTTCGGCCTGGTCGCGCTCGAGGCGATGGCATCCGGCTGCGCCTGCATCGTCGCGGACACGGGCGGGCTGCGCGAGGTCGTGCCGAGGGGGGAGCGGGTCGGATTGCGTTTCAACGGGGGAGATGCGGAGCACCTCGGCGTGATGATCGAGCGCCTGCTCATCGACGGCGGGTTGCGCGATCGGCTTGTCACCGAAGCCTCCGAGCACGTGCTGCGCTTCGACTGGGAGGACATCGCTCAGCGCACGCGAGGCATCTACGATGAGCTCGCTCGACTGGCGCCGAGGGAAGGAGCACGGAGAGGGTGACGCAGATGTTGCTGGGCCTCATGCAGGACGACTTTCCGCTGACCCTCAATCACATCCGCCGCAGGATGCGCACGTGCAACCTCGGCGCGGAGGTCGTGACCCTCAACGAGGACGCCTCGGTGCGACGCGCCAGTCACGCTGAGGTGGCCGACCGAGTCGACCGTCTGGCGCGGGCGCTGGCGCGCCTGGGGGTCGAGCAGGGCGACCGGGTGGCGACCTTCGCGTGGAACAACCAGCCCCATCTCGAGCTCTATTTCGCCGTCCCCTGCAGCGGGGCGGTGCTGCATACCATCAACATCCGGCTGTTCGCCGAGCAGCTGACCTACATCGTCAACCACGCAGAGGACAAGGTCATCTTCGTGGACGCCTCGCTGGTACCGGTGCTCGAGCAGCTGGCGCCGAGCTTCCGCAGTGTGAGCCATTACGTGCTGATCGGAGAGGGGGATAGCGGGACGCTGCCGAACGTGGTGCGCTATGAGGAGCTGCTCGAGCAGGCCGGTCCCGGAGCTCACGACTTCCCCGAGCTGGATGAGCGCCAGGCGGCGGCCCTTTGCTACACGAGCGGAACGACCGGCAACCCCAAGGGCGTGCTCTATTCGCACCGCTCGATCAGCCTGCACTCCTCGGCCACGCTGATGAGCGACGCCAACGGCCTCTCGCGCGCCGACCGCGTGCTCGCGGTCGTACCCATGTTCCACGCCAACGCCTGGGGCCTCCCCTACGGCGCGGCGCTCGCCGGCGCGGATCTGATCCTGCCCGATCGCTTCCTCGGCGCCGAGCACCTCGCGAAGCTGATCGCTGCGGAGCGGCCCACGCAGATGGGCTGCGTGCCGACGATCTTCGCCGACCTGCTGCGCTACGCCGACGAGCACCCCGAGGTGGACCTGACCTCGCTGACCAACGCGGCCTGCGGCGGCTCGGCGGTGCCCAGGCAGCTGATGAAGGACTTCGATGAGCGTCACGGCGTGGGCATCTTCCAGGCCTGGGGGATGACCGAGACGAGCCCGGTGGCAACGTATGCGCGCCCGCGCGAGGGCGAGCACGACGAGGCCTACTGGGACGACCGCGCCCGGCAGGGTCGTCCGCTGCCCTGGGTCGAGCTGCGGCTGGTCGACGCCGGCGGCAGCGAGGTCCCCTGGGACGGGCAGTCGACGGGGGAGATCGAGGTGCGCGGCCCGTGGATCGCCGCCAGCTACTTCCGCGACGACTCGGGCGAGGAGAAGTTCGACGAGGGCTGGCTGCGCACCGGCGACATCGCGGCCGTCGACGAGAAGGCATTCGTGCAGATCACCGACCGCGCCAAGGACGTGATCAAGTCCGGCGGCGAGTGGATCTCCTCGGTGGAGCTCGAGAACGAGCTGATGTCCCACCCCGACGTGCTCGAGGCCGCTGTGATAGCCAAGCCCGACGAGCGCTGGGCCGAGCGTCCGCTCTGCTGCGTCGTGCTGCGCGAGGGCGCCGACGCGAGCGCGGAGGAGCTGGTCGAGCACCTGCGCGGCAAGGTCGCCAAGTGGTGGCTGCCCGACGAGTTCGCGTTCGTCGCCGAGATCCCGAAGACGAGCGTGGGCAAGTTCGACAAGAAGGTGCTGCGCGGGCAGCTCAACGAAGGGGCGCTCGAGGGGCGGGAGCGGCTCTCCTGAGGGCCTCATCGGTTCTGCCGGCCCGCTGGGCGGGCCGCGAGAACCTACAACGACCGCCATTGGTGATAGACCTTGCGAGCGATATGCAGGCTCGTGCCCGAGGACGGCGAACAAATGACGATGTTCTGGCACCATGGAAGCGCAGGGAAGATCGACGAAGAGGCCCTCTGGGGGGCCGTAGTGCTCACAACACCATCAAACGGGAGGTTGGCATGACTCGGACCGATGTCATGGCCTCGAGCAGGCCACAGACAGCAGGCGCAGCGCTAGCAGGGGGAGGATCGTCCAGCGTCGTGCGCCGGCTTGCGGTCCTACCGGTCACGCTGTTGATGGCTGCGGCGCTGCTCGCACCGAGTGGCGCGCTGGCGGCCGAAGGCACGTCCGGCTATGGCACATCCGGCTACGGCAACACGACGCCCACGCCGAAAACGACCACGCCGACGACCACGCCGACGACCACGCCCAGCACGGGAACGCTGCCGTCGAAAGAAGCGACCACGCCTTCGGCAACCACGCCGACGACGACCACGCCCTCCAAAGAAGTGGCGCCCGCTAAAACTGCCGTGGCGCCGACCACGGAAACAAAAGCGACCACGCTGCCATTCACCGGCTTCGACCTCCGCTGGAGCATCGGCTTCGGCTTGGTGCTGATGGCCACCGGCTTCTCGATCATCGTCATGCAGCGCCGCCAGCGCCGCGACCGCGGGCGCTGAACGGCAGACAAGCCGTGTAATCGCTGAGCGGCCGTCGGCTCATCGCCGGCGGCCGCTCGGTCGTTCGGGCCTCACCGGGCGCCCTTCGGCGCGGCGCGGAGGCGGGCGCGAATGCGCCCGTCTCGGCCGACGCCGTCAGCGTGTCGTCAGATGCCGAGCACGTTCAGCTGCGCACGCCCTCGACGCGTCGCCCCTCCTCGAGATAGACGCAGTGCTTGCGCCCGGCGGCCGCCAGGACACGGCGCCGCACAGGCCCGCTGAGCAGCGCGGCGGCATCGACGAGCACGGCAAAGCGGTGCTCGTCGATCTCCTCGCCGTCGACCCTGATTGTCGCCAGCTGCTCTTCGCGGAAGGCGCCGCAGTCGAAGAGGAAGCGCAGGCCGCCGGGACGGCCCGGGCGCGGGCGCAGGAAGTCGACGCAGACCAGGCGCCCGCGCTCGATCTCAAGGCCGCACTCCTCGAGGGTCTCGCGCCGGCATCCCTCCCACGGCGACTCCCCGCTCTCCTCGAGTTGGCCTCCGGGGATCGTCCATCCCGCCTTGTAGGTGGGTTTCAGGATCAGCAGCCTGCCGGCTTCGTCGAAGACGAGCGCCCCGGCCGAGGCGGGGATCTTCGGTATCTCCCAGCGCGACTCGGCAGCGGCGGGATCGACCATGACGTGGATTATCGCCGACGGGTCGTGGCGAGTTCGGCGGCCGGGGAGAGCCTGGGGTGCCACGGCGGGCCTTCGCAGCGGGTGGAGGAGGTTGAAAATGGGATTTGTTGATCAGGTTTCTTGGATATCATGGAACCCGGACCGCCGACCCGACTGAGCCGCGCGGCGGCGCAACCGCCAGAGAGGCGCGAGAGCATGTTCGCCGAGATCTTCACGTTTCCCAATCCCGTCAACGAGAAGGCAGCGCGCACCGTGGCGTCGGTGGTCATGCTGCTCGCGCTGCTCACCCTGGCCACCTCGTGGTACTGGCTTCTGCTGCCGTTGGCCTATGGCTTCATCGCGCGGGTCCTGACCGGCCCGACGCTCAGTCCACTCGGGTGGCTGGCAAGCCGCGTGGTGGCGCCACGCCTCGGCGCTGAGAAGCCGGTTCCCGGGCCTCCCAAGCGCTTCGCGCAGGCGGTGGGCGCCACGCTCACCACCTTGGCCGCGGTGGCAGCCCTGGGCTTCGCGGCCGATGGGATCGCGGACGTCCTGCTCGCAGCGCTGATCCTGGCGGCCGGGTTGGAGTCGATCTTCGCCTACTGCCTCGGCTGCCAGATCTTTGGTGTGCTGATGCGTGCCGGCATCGTGCCCGAGCGCGTGTGTGTCGAGTGCGCCGACGTACAGGGACGGATCCGCAGCCGGCTCTAGGCCTCACCTATTCGACACGTGAGGAGGCGACCGGTGCGCCGTCCGGCGTGCGATCCGCCGACGCCGACGCCGGCTCCCGAGCTCCCCGTCGCCAGCCCGGGGCACGGCTACCGACCGTCACTTGCACGCCGTGCTTGGGTGCGAGCGTGACGCCGCGCAGCACGACAGGATCGGGCTGCTCGCGCAGCGGCCGTAGGGCGACCCGCGGGACTGCCACGCGCAGCACCTCGGCCATCTCGGCGTGCGCAAGCGCGGCGCCGATGCAGCGCCTGATGCCGCCGCCGAAGGGGAGCCACGAGTAGGACTCCGCACCGTCGTCCAAGAACCGCTCGGGCCGGAACTCGCGCGCGTGCGGATAGAGGTCCTCGCGCAGGCGGGCGAGCACGGGCGGGTTGCGCAGCAGCAGCTCGAACGCGAACGCGAGGCCGGTGGCGGTCGTCTCGTGTCCGGCGCCGAGCATCGTGAACAGCTCGTCGCGGAGCTCCACGTCGGTCATGGCCTGGCCCTGCTCGTCGCGTGCACGCAGGAGCAGCGAGAGCACGTCGCTGCGCGCGTCGAGGTCGGGCTCCAGCCGGCGTCGCTCGATTTCCGCATAGAGCACTGCGTCGGCGGCGCGCGGGCGCCGCACGAAGCGACCGCCGGGGCTCAGCGATCCGAGGTCGGCCCGCGCCGCGGGGGCGATCATGAAGACCGGGCTGCTGTCGATGACGGCGACGAGCCGCCTCCGTAGCCGCTCGACACGGTCGGGCTCCGTGACGCCGAAGACCGCTCGGCAGATCACCTCGAACGTGAGCGAGCGCATGCGCTCGCGCAGCACGAGCTGCGCGCCGGGCTGCCAGCTTGCGATCTCGCGCTCGGCGACCTCGCGAATCACCTCGCGGAACGCGCTCACGCGCGAGCCCTGGAAGGGCGCCAGCAGCAGCTTTCGCTGGCGCAGATGCTCGCGGCCGTCGAGGATGAGCACCGAGTGCGGGGAAGTCCTGCTCGGCCATCCCGTCTCCAGGGACGCACAAGGCTCAGGTCTCGTAGCGAAGCCGCTCGAGGCCGTCGAGGATGAGGTCGAGCCCCCACGCGAACTCGAGAGGGGGGTCGTACCCCGACCCTGGGAGCCTAGTCGCGATCTCGACGAGATACGGGTATTCATCGAGCGCGCCGACCGTGTCCGCCCTTCTCTCCGCGACTTCTCCGGCTGTCTCGGCAGTCTCGAATCCGAGATCATTCTCCTGGAGGGCGAAGCCGTAGATGTAGGCGTCCTGGACCGAGTAGGCGTGGACCGCCGCCTCGAACGAGAACCCCGCCTCCCGCAGGCAGCCCATCACGGCATTGTGGTTGCGCAGGTTCGCGGGCCCCGGGTGCCGGGACTCCATCATCCCGATCGCCCAACTGTGGCGCTTCAACGCATCGCGCGTCGAGCTCGCCCGGCGGCGCATCGCAGACCTCCAGTCGGGGTCCCCCGACGGGAGCTCGATCTCGCCGAAGACGATGTCGATCATGCCGTCGAGGAGGTCCTCCTTGTTCGCGACGTGCCTGTAGAGCGCCATCGGCACGACACCGAGCTCCTGTGCGAGCGCGCGCATGCTGAAGCCGTCCAGGCCCGCCCCGTCGGCAAGCTCGACGGCAGCCTGCAGCACGCGAGTTCGGCTCAGACGTGTCCGGGTGGCTTTTGTCTGTTGCGGCATTGAACTTGACAAGTGTACGACGTACACCTATAGTCCCACGGAATGAGTGTACGCCGTACACCAGACCGAAAGGCATCTCATGAACATGGACCAGCCCCTCTCTCCCGAGCCGCCCGCCCACGCGCCCGGCCCCGGGGCGCCGCATCCCGTCCAGTACTCGGTCGACTACCCGGATCGCCCGCTCAACCGCCTGACGACGTTCTTCCGCCTGGTCGTGGCCGTCCCGATCTTGATCGTGATTGGCCTCGTCGAGGGCAGCGGCTACGGCTACAGCGGTGGGAGGACCTGGGCTGTCGGCGCCGCCGGCCTGGTCGTCTTGCCGACGCTGCTCTTGATCCTGTTCCGGCAGAGGTACCCGCGCTGGTGGTTTGACTGGAACCTCGAGCTGATGCGGTTCTCCGCCCGGGTGGAGGGACCGACCGCTCACCGTGTGCAGGTAGCGCCGTCGGGCGCGGCGCTCGCTGGGCGAGCCCATCGGCCTGGCGGGATCGGGCTCTCAACACTCGCCAGGCGACGACGCTACGCGTCAACCGGGGATGACGACTCCGTGGCCGATCACGCTCGTTGCTACCCGCGCTGGGTTGCCCCCGTACTGAAGCACGCCGCTGCCCGCGAGCGTCACCGTGAAGCTCGGGGTGCTGACGCCCGTCACGGAAACGATGCCGCTCCCGTCGCGGGCGATCGTCATGGAGCTGAGCGAAGGCACCCCGACTGAAACGCGGATCGGGCCCCTTAGGCCCGACAGTAGAGCCTTACCCTCATCTCTTCGACGATCTGGCCGCCGTAGGGCGGATGGCGGGCGTTGGTCAGCAGCACCGCGACGCGGGTGCCGTTGCCGTTGACCCAGACGGCGGTCTTGAAGCCTTCACCTTCACCGGCCCAGCCGTATGCACGGCCTCCGCATGGTGAGCTGTCACCGCCGCGCCACAAGTTTTCGCCCTTCATCCCCGCGAGCTCCTGCTGGTCGATGAGCTTCCCGCGCATCAGGCCGATGAGGAAGGTCGCCGTGTCCTGCGCGTCGGAGACGATCCCGCCGTCGGCGCCCTTGGCGTGGTGCCAAGCGGTCGTGTCCGTGATCTTGCCGTCGGGCGCGATCAAGTACCCGTGCGCGTGTGGCCCGTGGATCGGACCCTGGGGATCGTAAGCGGTGTGCTTGAGCCCCAGCGGCGCGAAGATGCGCTGCTGGTACAGGGTCGCCAGCGGCTCGCCAGTGGCTCGTTCGGCGATCAGGCCGAGGATGTTGTAACCGATGTTCGAGTAGTGGTAGCCGGTGCCCGGCTTGAACAGCAGGGGCTGCCACGCCGCCCACTCGATGACCCAGATCGGGTTGACTTCACCGGTCGGGTTGGCCGCCGTTCGCTCGCCCACGGCGATCAGCTGCGCGCGCAGCTCCAGGTCCTTGACCCGCGCGAGCTCGCGCAGGACCTTGGCACGGCTCCCTTCGATGTCGCTGTCGCTGATCAGCCCGCTGCTCATCGTGAGCAGCTCACCGATCGTGATCTTCGAGCCGTAGAAGGGCAGCAAGCCGGGAAGCCACCGCTGGACCGCGTCGGTGACGTGCAGCTTGCCCTGCTGGTCGAGCTGCAGGATCAGCGCCGCGGTGAACAGCTTGCTCACGCTCTCGAGTCGCATCCGAGCGTCTGGCCGGATGAGTTCCCCGGTGCTCACGTTGGCGATACCCTCGGCGCCCAGCCACGCGCCTTGCGAGCCCAGCACGTAAGCGGTCGCGCCCGGCACGGTGCGAGCGCTCCCGATCACCAGGCTTGCGACTTCGGAGGCCAGGTCAGGTCGTTCGATGAACGTGATCTGTGGTGCCCGTTTGCTCGGCGTGAGCGCCACCCGATCGACAAGGACAGCCACGCCGACCAACAGCACAACACAGGTCAGCCACAGTGGCCAGCGAGACTTATGCAGCGAAGGATGAGCGTTCGTCGACGTGAAGCCATGATCTCGCCGTCGCACCCGACGGGCATCCGGGGACTTCACGGGAACTCGCTGCGGTCAATTACCCGGCAGGACCGTCGGATGGCGCCGGGCGCGGCGTTCGTGACTGACCCCGACGAGGAGATCAGCCAGAGCACGATTGACCGGCGTCGAAGGCTACGTTCCGACCCAGATTGGCGCGGGCAAATGTATCGCCCACATCACGGTCGGAGTGGAGCAGGCGGTTGTGAACAACCGCCAAAGCCAGCTGCAGAGCCGCCCGAAGAATGAGGAGCCGGGATGGCGAGAGGATATGACCCGGCCGCTATGAAGCAACTGACTCGTCCCCTCTGCGGGTCCAAGGGAACTTTGCGTCCGACAGCAGTAGGCAAGCGCCTCCGCGCTGGACCCTTCTCGTATGTGCGTACTTACTTCAAGTCGCATGAGTGCACGGGATGTGGCGCGACCTTCAGCCAGGGGGAATTGTTGCGCAATAAACAGTCGCGCTAACTTCTGTGCAAGCCGTCTCGCCGACGCGCAGGCTAGCTTTAGCTAACGGCTCGAGCACACATCGGCCGCCTGACGAGTGGCCCGACCGATGCCTTCCGATATCAACAGCTGGCGTCGCACGCGCGGGAAGGCGCAACTCTTAGCAGCCCTCGCACCGGTCACCCACAGTCGAGAGTTGTGCTTTGCGCCGAAGCCTGGACGCGGCGAATGCGTCGGCCTCGTGAGCGGTAGCGAGCGCGGTCGCTGACTTGGCTCCCGAGTCGGACAAGCGTTGCGCGCGCCGGCTGAGGACGGCCAGACGACTGTCTTCTCGCGGCGTGAGGCGACGTGTTCGAGCAGGTGCCGGGATGCCACGTCGCCGGCGAGCATCAGCGCGCTAAGGCGCTCCACGCCCGCGATGCTGGCGCACCGGGCGAGCGCTACGGCGCGAGACAGCTCCAGTGGCTGACGCAGGTGGACCACCGCAAGCATGAGGCGGACATTTCCTGGCGATCGAGCGGGGGGACCGCGCCAAGGCTGCACTTCTCTACCGATGTCAGGGCCTTTGAGGGAGGTCAGTCTTCTCGCTTGATGAGCGACTCTCGACACCAGGCGGAGGGGACGAGGCAGTCTGAGAACTTCACGTCCCGCGCGGGGCGCTGGAGCGCCGCTCATCGCAAGGGGGTTACGCGCGCGTGGCTGGCATTCGTGATCGGCGCGTTTGCCGTCGGCACCGCGGCAGGGGTGGTGGCGCTCAAGCAGGGCGAAGGCGGCAACGGCCAGTCCCTGATCGCTGAAGAAATCCAGGCCAAGCAGTTCCCACGTGAACGGGCCGGCGAGGAGGTACTGATCGAGAACCCCAGCGGCCCGCTGCCGGGCGCCGCCTACCCCGCCGCCGTGACCGACCTCGTATCGCGCCTTGCACACACTCCGTCGGTGGCGGCGATCAAGTCGCCGCTCACGCCGGGTAACGCGGGTCAGGTCTCCAGGGACGGTCACGCAGCGCTTGTGACCTTCCAGATCACAGGAGATCCCGACACGGCGCAGAATCGCGTCGCGCCGGCGCTCGCGGCCACCGCCGCCGTGCAGCGCGCTCACCCCGGTCTATTCATCGGTGAGCTCGGCCTTGGCAGCAGCGTCAAGGCTGTGAACGCGACCCTCTCGCACGACTTCCGCAAAGCTGAGGTGACCTCGCTGCCGGTCACGCTGGCGATCCTGGTGCTCGCCTTCGGTGCGCTGGTCGCGGCCGGCGTGCCGCTGCTGCTCGGCTTCACGGCCGTTTTCGCGGCGCTCGGCCTGACCGACCTCTTTAGCCACCTGCTGCACGTGTGGTCGGGCATCGACTCGGTGATCTTCTTGATCGGGTTGGCGGTGGGCATCGACTACTCCCTCTTCTATCTGCGCAGATTTAGACAAGAGCGCGCCAGCGGCCGCCCTCCCGCAGAGGCGCTTCAGGTGGCGGCCGCCACCTCGGGCCGGGCGGTCTTGATCTCCGGCTTGATCGTGCTGATCGCGATGGCGGGGATGCTGCTGATGGGCTCGCTGATCTTCACGGCCTTCGGGATCGGGGCGATGCTCGTGGTGGCGATCGCGCTGGTCGGCTCGCTGACCGTGCTGCCGGCCGTGCTCGCGAGGCTCGGAGACCGCATCGACCGCGGGCACGTGCCGGGTCTCAGAAGGCTACGCGCGAGGGGGGGAGAATCGCGTTTCTGGGCAGCGATCGTCGGCGTCGTGCTGCGCAGGCCGGTGCTGTTGGGCGGCGCCGCGACGGCGATCATGGTCGTGCTCGCGATCCCCGCATTCAGCCTGCACACCGTCGAACCGGGCTTCCAGGGGCTTCCACGCAACCTCCCGATCATGCACGTCTACCGCAATATCCAGAGCGAGTTCCCGGGCGGAGCCGTGCCCGAGACGGTGGTGATCAGCGCATCCGATGTGACCTCGCCGTCGGTCACCGCAGGGATCGCCGCACTGGAGCATGCGGCGCTGGCGACCGGGCAGATGTTTCAGCCGATCAGCGCCGAAGTCAGCGCCTCACACGAGGCCGCTCGGGTCTCCATCCCGCTGGCCGGCAATGGCACCAACGCGGCCTCGTTCAACGCGCTCGCGCTGCTGCGCAAGACCGTTATCCCGGCCACCATCGGCCGCGTGGCCGGCGTTAGCGCCCACACCACCGGGGAGACCGGGTCCTCGGTGGACTTCAACGAATCGATGAAGTCCCACGCGCCGCTGGTGTTCGCGTGGGTGCTCGGGCTGGCGTTCCTGCTGCTGCTGGTGGCGTTCCGCTCGCTCGTGATCCCGCTCACGGCGATTGTGCTGAACCTGCTGTCCGTCGGTGCCGCCTACGGCGTGCTCGTGCTGATCTTCCAGCGGGGGCACCTACAGTCGCTGCTCAACTTCACCTCGGTGGGCGGCATCACCTCCTGGGTCCCGCTGTTCTTGTTCGTGATCCTGTTCGGCCTCTCGATGGACTATCACGTGTTCATCCTCAGCCGCGTGCGAGAGGACCACGACAGCGGGATGAGCACCGAGGACGCCGTCGCCCACGGCATCAAGGCGACCGCCGGCGTGGTCACCAGCGCCGCCATTGTGATGGTCGCCGTGTTCGCGATCTTCGCGACCCTGGGAGAGCTCAATTTCAAGATCTTCGGCGTCGGGCTCGCCGTCGCCGTGCTGCTGGATGCCACGATCGTCCGGGCCGTGCTCCTCCCATCCGTTATGAAGCTGCTGGGCGACTGGAACTGGTATTTGCCTGGCTGGCTGGAGTGGATCCCGCGCATAACCACCGAGCCAACCCCCGCGCCGGCACCCAGCATGGCGGCTACGCCGGCACCGACACCCGCCGCGCCAAAAACAGGATCGTGGGCACACCGGCACCTGTCGCTCCACAGACACTAGACGTGGGGCGCTCGCATCGCGCGAATAGCAAGCGTCCGGTGAGATTCGCTCCGGACACCCGCGAGGCAGTCCGTAGTTCGCCTCGGCCGCCGTAGTGGCGACGCCGGATGCGCAAGCGCAAGCAGCACCGCACGCTGTGAGCGGAAGGAGTGTCGATGCAGCCAGCTGGAGCCGAACGCATGCCCGAACGACCCGCTGATCCAGACCAGCTCGGGCTCGACGTGCGGTTCCCGGGCAAGTACCTCAGCGTGACCAGCTTCAAGCGCGACGGGACGGGTGTGGCGACACCGGTGTGGTTCGTGACCGAGAACGGCCGACTGCTGATCCACACCGACCCACAATCGTTCAAGGCCAAGCGGATCCGCCAAAACCCGGCGGTGATGATCGCTCCCTGCTCCGGGAGTGGGCGGTTGCGCGGCGAGCCGGTGCCCGCCAAGGCCGAGTTCCTGCCGCGGAGCGAGATGGATCACGTCGGACACCTGCTGGAGCGCAAGTATCGGATCGACCGGATCCTGATCCTCCCGCTCTACCGGGCGGTCCAGCGGCTGCGCGGCGCTCCTGCCGGGACCACCAACGTCGCGCTTGCGATCACCCCGACCGCAGCGGCCCCCAACCAGAGAGCTGCGGAGGATTAGCCATGAAGATCGAGTACTTGCACGCCTCTAAGTACGGCAACGGAGCCGCTGTCGCAGCGGAGTTCAAGGAGCAGATGGCCACCAAAGGTGTGGCTGTCGACGTTCATCACATCCGGAAGGTGAGGCCGACCGAGCTGTCGCCGGCTGACCTGTACCTGTTCAGCTCCCCTGGGCGTTTCGGCAAGCCGATCGGCCGCATGCGCCGCTTCTTGAAGAAGGTAGAGCTGCCCGCTGGCACGCCGTACGGGGTCCTGACCACTGAGGCGGCGCCGAAGCCGGACAAGAAGACCGGGCGGATGCCGACCGAAGAGGAGCTGGCCAAGTATCAGCGCGTTCGCCCGATCATCAACGAGATCCTCCAGGGAAAGGGCCTCGTCAGCATCGCCGAGGACAAGGTCTACGTAACCGGGCTCAAGGGTCCGCTGGAAGAGGGCTGGCAGAAGAAGGTGGAAGCCTTCGCGACCCGGATCCCCGCCAGCCCGGGTTCTGAGGGTTCCGTAGCCGCGTCTGCCGCGGAGGGCGCCGTTGATGTGAGATGAGGACAGCCCCTCAGACGGCGGATGCTCGCAAGGCTTCGGCCCGCTCCTTCACGCCGAGCATGAAGCGGCGGGTCATGATGAACGCCGCGGGCTCCATGACGCGCATCGCTAGCCACCAGAGCGGCGTGTTCGGGATACGCTCGGTGCCGCGGTCAACCAGTCGGGTGCGTTGATCGTCGACCGGGTAGAGGCCGAACTGCCACACCCACTCCATGCCGTGAGCGTCCAGGCTCAGAGCGAGCGCGCGAAGCGGCTCCAGAACCGAGACCGTGAGCTCGTCGCGTCCCCAGGGGATCTTGTCGCCCACCGCGAGCTGCTGAAACTCGGGGAGGATGCGAGTCGCGCTCGGGCGATCGAGAAAGCCAAACAGTCGGTCAAGCCAGTCGTAGCTGTACAAGCCGCCCCGCCCGGTCCCCATCTGCACCAGCCACGGCCAGATGTCCTCTGGAGGCGCATCCACGGTCACCGCGCCGGTAGACGTGTCGGTGGGATTGGAGATCAGTACATCGCCGGGCATCACACGCTCAAGCTCCTCACGTGTCGTCCCCCAGGCGCTGAACCAACGGCGGACCGGACACCAGTACCCGAGCCCCAGCATCAGGAGTGCGACAAGTATGGGAAGCTGGCCCTTCTGCGGCGCGCGGAAGGGCAGGTCCTGTAGCCGCGAACGATTCGCCATTGTGCGCCTGTGCGCACCGCGCTTCCCGGTGCTGTATCGAATCGCCTCATAGACGACGGCGGGCCGTCCGTCGATCACTCGCCGCTCGATCCGGGTGTCATCAAACTCCGGTATGGGACGTCCAGCGAACACTCGGACGAGCCTACGGCAAACGAGCCCGTCGCCGAGCGATCCGCGCCAATGACGGACGCGGCCGACCCGACCGACGTTGACCGGATCAGCGGTCGGGTCTTCTAGACCGCCGACGGCAAACGGGGTGGGCCGTGCCCGCGGGCATGGGCCATCCCAGCGCTTGCGCCTTCCCGTCCTGAGCGAGTGTCGACGCCTGAGCCGCGCACACGACCGGATTGGGCGAGCTGCGAGCGTCTCAGCGACGCGTGTCCGCACCGGCTTGTACCGGAGTCGAGCGATCGGACATCATCACCCCCCCGATTTGCAGGGGAATCGTTGTCATAACGACAACAGATGCGGATGAGAGGACTCGAACCTCCACCTGGTTTCCCAGACACGGACCTGAACCGTGCGCGTCTACCAATTCCGCCACATCCGCATGCTGGTGGGTGGGCGCCAATCGGCGCCCACCCCTCCGGCTGGGCGCGCACAGTCTACAACGCGGTCTGCCCAACCTCGGAGTCCCGGCCCGGGCGCGAGCCAAGTCTCGACGCCGAGCGGAGCGTCATCGGCGCGGCCGCGCCGACGCGGGAGAGGCGGCGCCTTAGTCGCGCCTGCCTCGGGAGCTTTGCTAGCCTCGCGTGAGTCGATCGCGCGCCGCTATCGTCCAGGGGACTAGGACGCCGCCCTCTCATGGCGGAAACCCGGGTTCGAATCCCGGTAGCGGTACTCGTTTCGCCCCGTGTTTACGGGGCGTTTCGCGTTTTCGAGAGGCTTGACTGAGAGTCTGACTGAAAGTCGGGCCGGGGCAGGCCCGCGCCGAGGCTAGAAGCCCCGCCCGTCGCTCGCGCGCTGGTTGACGCCTGTCCAGCGGCTCGCCCTTCTCCCGCATATCGGCCCGCCCACGGATACGGTGCCGGGCTTCAGCTCGGTCAGCGCCCACACGAGCGCGTCGAGCCGGTCTGGCGAATCCGTGGAGCCCTTCTCCCAGGTGCAAAGCTGGTCCTCCAACTCCGGGAAGCCGCCGACGTGATGGACCTTGCCCTGTTCGTAGAGCGCGCTGATCGGCTCCGCTCGGGTGAGCTTGCCCTGGGTGGCATGCACCAGCGTGATCGGCAGCGAGGGGTCTACTGTCCGCAGCACCGTCTCTAGCAGCGCGCCCCCGTTGTTGCTCTCCGCGACGATCCGGTCCGCTTTCCACTTCTCATACGCCCGGGCGACCTGCCGTGCCCAGCCATCGGGCGGGAGGCGGCAGGTGAGGTCGTCGAGGATGTAGCCCTGCCCGTCCCTGCCGACGGCGGCGACGATAATGCCTGTCTCGTCGGAGCTCTCGCCGAATGTGACGGCTGGGTCGACTGCGACAACGATCCTCACGAGCTGGTCGCGGTCGATGGACTTGACGCGGTAGGGCTCGATCATCGCGCGTTTCCACAAGGCGCCCGCCACGTCGTCGATCAGCTCGCCCATGAGCTCCTGCCGGCCGAGGCGGCTGCCCTCCCACCGTCGGCGGAGTTCTGCGAGCGCAGCGGAGGACAGGTTCGCCTCGTTGTCGAACGTGGCGCCGCGCGTGACGACCACGCTGCCGTCGTCTCGCCCGATCAACTCGCGCAGCAGCGGGATCGGCCTGGGGGTCGTCGTGACCACCACCTGCGGGCTGTCCGGGGCGCAGCGCCGGCAGCAGGGTTTCCGTCCATGTCTGCGGGTAGCGCCACACCGCCATCTCGTCGCACCACGCGCCCGACAGGTTGGGGCCTCGCACCCGCTCGGGCCGCTCGGCGCTGTAAGCGTAGATGCAGGAGCCGTTGGGGAGGCGTATCTGCCCGGTGGCGCGGTTGTACTCGCGCGAGTCATAGCGAAGACCGAGCGCACGCAGGAGCCCGCTCTGGCGCTCCAGACACGTCTCCTTAGTGTCCTGCGAGCTTCGCCCGATCACCGCATAGTCGCCCTCGCTGCTCTGCGCCGTGTGCGCGAGCCACTCCGCTCCGGTGCGTGTCTTGCCCCAGCCGCGGCCAGCCATGATCAGCCACACGAACCAGTCACCGTGCGGGGGGAGCTGACGCGGGCGAGCTTCCCGGCGCCATTTGCTCTCGCTCTCGCTCGGGGCGAGCAGGGCCGCGGCGGCGAGGAACTCCGGGGGGACTGCGAGGGTCGCTGCGGCAGGCATAGCGCATTCCGATCCGACCCCGCGAGCTTCGCGTGGTCATCTTGGGGGCTATGCGCCGATGCGCTCTGTCCCGACTGATTTGGCTGACACTGAGAGCCTAGCCTGCTATCCGGCCGCTCCCTCGCCTGGGTCGAGACTCGAGAGAAGCGGCTCAATTCGGGTTCCGGCGTACGCGTGGCGCTCGGTACGTAGCTGGCGGTCGGATGGGGCGGCCCGGCAGAGCACGGCTAGCGTGCGGACGGCCAGGCCCTAGCCGTAATACCGTTGACTTACGGGCGGAGCCCCAGCCGACGTTCTGCTGCTTGGCGCGCTCCGGCTGCTGGTCCGGACGAGCTGCAGCGGTCCGGACGATCGCCTGGCGGGCTACTGCTTGCATGGCAAAGCAGGTGTCTCGCGGGCCCGAGGGCGGACGAGTGCTCCTCGTCCGATCCGCCTGTCTGAAGTGCGCTGTCGCTTTTGTGGCAACGCGCCAGTCAGTCCGTCGGCGCTCGCCGCTGGTTCAGCGCGAAACCGCAAGCGTGTCGTCCGTGTCGATCGGACCCAATAGCAGAAGGCAGCACCTCGTAGAAGCGTCCCGGGGTCGGTCCGAGGCGCGCTCGTCGCCGCATGCAGGGCCGACCGCGCTGCCGATCCAGGAGCAACAATACCTAGGCAGAGTCGGACGGCCCACAGCGGGCCAGGAACCCGGCTGGGTGCGGCGGACGGGCCCGTCCGAGCCCCTCCGACGGCAGAGCTGCCGTTCTCGGCGCAATACGCAGAGGAGCGTGTGAGAATGATGTGCGCAGGCTCGCCTCGCCAGCGTGAGCGCCGAAACACAGGAGCGGTACCCAACCCCATGCTTAATCGAGTTGTCGCTAGACATGAGAATTGGATCGGTGGCCTGACCAGTGCCGCAGCGTTGGCTGCTGTCGTCGGCGTCGCCGGGGTCGCGTCCGCGCAGACCACGCTGCCGCTCCAGGCGGTCGCCTGGCAGAACGAGACCCTGCCGGGGGCGGCTTGCAAAGCAAACAGTCCGATCCGTTTGCACAACCACGTCGCGCAGATCTCGCACACCGGTTTCGGAGACGTCAACAGCTCCGGTTCAAACCGCGACCTCGTTCAAGTCGCGGCCGCGTACGACGTGACCTATGGTCAGCTTGGCGGCGTTGGGCCCGCGGCCGCGGTTGATGTCGTCTGCTCCAACGACGGCGGGACCGCGGACGGTCAGATCCGCTTTGCCGAGGTCGTCTTCAGCGGCTCGGCGACGAACGCGCGCGCAGTGGGTCTGATCACGCCCCAACAGCCCCACCGTGCGAAGGTGTCGCACGTGCCGCTGCTGGGAAAGGTCAAGTGGGTCAACGGCCGGATCGTCGTCGCCGAGTACTGGTACGGACCAAACGACCCGACCTGCTGCGCCTCCGGGCGCGCGACCACCACCTGGGCCTACCGCACCGGCAAACTCGCAGCTGTCCGTACCGTGGTCACGAAACGATCGACCGGCTCAGCCGCTCGGTAAGGGCTGCGCCGCTGCTGCCAAGGCGCCGCCAGCCGCCTGTAGAGTGTGCCCAGGATGAGCTTCTGAGCGACGACGGCTGCATTTGCGATCGCCCTGGGAACGGTTATGCCCGTGCACAGAAGCGGCCCACTGCTGCATTCGCGCTGAACCAGCGGCGAGCGCCGACATAGCGAAAGCGACACTCTCGACGGCGCACCAAGGCGTGCATCTCGCTGCTGGATCGGACGAGCTGCGAAAGCCGGGGTCGGACCTTGGTCGCGTCCCAGAATCGCTGTAAATAACCGGAGCCATCAAGGCAACGGCGTGGGTTCCCTCAAGTCCCGTCAAAGACAATTGAAGGAGGCCTACGCCGTGAGACGTACCGTACCGCCGTCGGCGGAGATCGAAGACCAGATCGACCAACTGCTCGCCGTGGGAGTCGGCGAGAACCCGCGCGAGGCGCTGTCAGAGCTCGCCAAGCTCGGTGCCCGGCTGATCATTCAGCGGGCTGTGGAGGACGAGTTCGAGGCCTGGCTGGGTCGTGCTCGCTATGAGCGCCGGCCTGATTATCAGCGCGGGCTTCGCAACTACGAGTCGGGGCTCAGAAATGGCTATCGCCCTCGCCGGGTGCAGACCGCAGAAGGGGAGTTGGAGGTGAGATCCCGCAGGTCCGCGAGGCTGCTGAGCCGCTCGTGTCTGCGCTGTTTCCGCACTCGACGAAGCTGCTTCGCACCCGGGCCGCTGGAGGCGATGGTTGTTGGCGCCTTCGTCCGCGGCCTCTCGATGCGAGACGTCGAATCGCTCCGCGAGGAGGCGGGGCTCGGCAAGCTCTCGAAGTCGACCGCGTCAACTGGGTCAGGCTCTCCGAGATCGACCGCCAAAAGCTCTACCGGCTCCGCCACGAGCCGCCGAAAACAGAGGCCCAGGAAAAGGAGGTGGTCGCCGCATAAACTACCCGCCACCGGGAACGCGAGCCGGAGTGAATTTACAGCAGCTCAGGGACGCGACCGTGACGCCGCGCGCGCTGTCGCTGCGCCGCCGAGCCGGTAGTACCATCGCTTCGGTGCGCTATGCGATCGCAGTGTCCTGGATGTTGGCTGTCCTTGCGACCGCGTCGGGCGGTGTGGCGGCGCCCGCTGCCCCACCCGCAGCGCACTCCGCGTTGGTGCACCAGGACTTCTTTCGCTCGGCATCCGGCAACGTCGAGTGCGAGCTCGACTACCACGAGTCCGGAGTCTCCTCGCGCGCCTACTGCCAGACGGGTAGCCCTCCCCGCTCGGTCACGATGACGTCCAGCGGCCATCTGCGGGCTTGCAGCGGCAGGAGCTGTATCGGAAATGGGCCCGTTAACGAGTCCGTTCTCGCCTACGGGCATCAGACGACGCTCGGGCCGTTTCGTTGCCTGTCGTTGACCGGTGGCGTGCGGTGCCGCGTCCCCTCCGGCCGCGGCTTCATCATCAGCCGCTCGGGCATCGAGCACGTTTAGCGACGGCAGCCTGCAAGCGCGAGGCCGTGCAAATCTGCTGCAAGTGTGGCACTGGATCGCCGCTCGAAGGCGTGCGCAGCTGTCGCGCGCCGCGGCCCGGAGACCGGCCCGCCTCCTAGTGTGTCGTCGCCGAGAACGGGAGCCGCGGGCTATGGCAGGCGTTGCCGGGCACAAGGTCCGCGGGCGGGAACGTCTGGGAGAGCTGAATCGTCCCCGTGGCCTTTGCAGCGCTCTTGAACCTGCCGGAGAGCGTAACTTCGGTCGGTATCGCGAAGATGTTGTGCCGCACCGTGAGCGAGAAAGTGCCGTTTGACTTGACGGTAATCGACCCGACCGTGAAGTAGGGCACGCCGCCCGGCCCGCCGCCCCCCTCGCATCCGAACGTCTGGAACTTGAAGTTCGTGAGCGCGTGTGAATTGGCAGACGACTTGAAGCTGACCTTGCTCGTACTTGGCGCGAGCCCGAACGTGCCGGTGAAGCTCTTGTTCGCCCTCGGCAGTACTGCGAGCGCCGTGGCGGCCAGAGACAGCGCCGCGCACGCGCCGAGGCCAAAGACGATCAGTGGACGAAGCCTGAGCATGAACCCTCCGTTGCGTTGGATACGAAAGCAACTCGGCTGCGTGCGATTCTAGTCACTCCCCGCCACGCCCGTCGCGCAGCCATCTCCGGATCACGGCCAAGCGCGAGATCTCCATGGTCGCCGATCCTTGCCAGCGCTACCGCTTGCCGCCGCAGGCAAACGTGTCTGCGGTCAAGCCCGATACTCCCGCTCAGGACGACGAGCACTCGTCCCAGCGACGGCTCAGCAGACTTCCGCTTCCCCATGGCTAAGGAGGCGTCTCCGGCGAGCCGCCCGAGACTGCTCGTCCTCGTCCAACTCGACAGTCTCGATCGCGCAGGTGGTCCCACCTGCTCCCACAGGGATGCGGTAGTCAGCGACGGGTAAGCGAGGCGCCCTGCACCGCCGAACCCGGAGTACCTCGCGCGGATGCTCCCGCCTTCAGCGGCTGCTCAAGCGTGCGGTGCTGTGTTCAACTCAGTCGTGCCTGATCGGCCGCTCACAGGCCATACGCGAACGGTCCTCTCGGCGCGGCGGAGCAGGTCTCTTTTCACGTGGGAGCGATCTGCATCCGGTAGTCGCGGTCTCCTAGTTTGGGCGCAGATGTCCGCTTAACGCTCTGCTTCGCGCTTGAGGCCCTCGACTGGGCGATTGGTAAGGAGTTCTCGGACCTTTGCCTCGGCAGGTCCACGCACCCCCTTGCGCAGAAGTCCGAGGGTCCGGTTTAGTCCGATCTCGAGTGAATAGGTCGCACGCGTTCGGCCGCCGCCACGGTCCTCGAGTTGCCAAGCGCCGGACAGCGACTTGAGGTCACCCCGTTCGCGCGTCCAGCGCATGCCGGTTGGCTCGAAGTAGTCAAAGCGCAACCAGAGAGTGACGTTCGCCACGATGGCATGTATGTGTGTCTCGACCAGGACCGGCCGCCCGTGAGCATCGTATTCGAGCGCCTGCGCTTTCTGCATGGCGCCCTGCCACTCGGGCGCACGCTCGACGTCGGCGATGATGTCGAAGCAGCGCCCGATCGGCGCGTCGATGTCGATCCAACTCGATCCTTCTAGATCGGCCATAGCTGTTGCTCCGCTGTCGCTCCGCCGCGCCCGCCTTGCGACGCCTTTCGACGCAATGGCGTATGCACCCACCGCTCGACGCTGAACTCACTTGCCGCGGACGCCCTCTTCGGCGCGTTGGTCTGCACGCCGGGCGTGCTCACGATGACGATCTGTCCACTGCGGCGCGCGCGCATGTCGGGCAGCAGGCGGAGGATCAGCTCGACCAGGCCGAAGTAGTTGAGTTGCATCATGCGTGCGAGCGCTTCGGGGGTGCCGGACGGGGGTGCAACAAGTGCCTGACGATCGCGTCAGCGCCCGTGGTGGCGACGTCTGAGCTTCCTCACGCGGGCGCGACCTGCGCGGGCCAGCAGGATCAGAGGGAGGATCGGCAGCTGCCAAGCCGGCACCCCACGCCTTCGGCGTGACAGATCGTGGGTGACCGCTTGGAGGTCGGCCCGAGTCCGAGCCGACCACGCACCCTCCATCCGCTGTTCGAGTTCGCTGCCGTCGATGCGTCCCTTGGCGTAGGCGCGGGCCAGCCGACGCGCGACACGCTCTCGAGCCTCGTCGGAGACCAACATGAGCGCGCGCGAGCCTGGCTGGCGGATGTAGTGGGTGGGCGCCTCACGGAACGCATCCACGCAGGCGCTCGAGCAGAAGTGATACTCGACACCCCGCCAGACGATCCTCTCACCCGAAACAGCCGGGTCTACGGTCATCCTGCAGACGGGGTCGACGGGCAGGCCGCGACGGTCGTCGAGCCCCTCTGGAATCAGCGCGAAGATCTCCACCGGCTCGCGGACGTGCTTAAGGCTGCGCCGTCCCCGCGACCGAAGCTGGCCGGGGAACACCGAGGACGTTGCCTCATCCCGGGTCGCGGCGCTCACGATCACCTCGCCGGCGTACGCGAGGTCGGCGATGCGCGAGGCGACATTGACCGCTGAACCAAACCAATCCTCGCCCCTGCGCACCGCAGTGCCGGTGTGCATCCCGACGCGCACGCCCAATGCTCGATCACGAGCACCGAAGTCCCCGACAATCCGCGCGGCCAGATGAAGCGCCTGTCCGGCATCGGGCACCCGGACGATCAACGCGTCACCGACCGCCTTGACCTCCTCCGCACCGTAATCGCCTAGGAGCGCACGCAGCTCATCGCAGAACGCGGCCGCAACCTCCGCGGCTCGTTCGTCGCCGTGGGCCTCAGTCAGAGCGGTATAGCCGGCGAGGTCGGCAAACACGAATGTCGACGTCACGGCAGCCTCGCCCACACTCGCAATCATGTCAGCCGCATGGCTGACCGAGTCGCGACATTGGCGAAGCTGCGGCGTCTGCCTGGCTCGCCATAGCAGCCCGGGAGCGTATCCGCAATGCCGCTTCCAGCGCAATGCGAGCGCGTCAGCAGACGCGCTCGCGCTCCCGCCTCGGACGACGGATGAAAGTCAAGTGCTCTTGCTCAAATGTGGCTCCTGTGGGAGAGTCTTTGTTGGGCGCGAGCCGATGACGTAGCGAAGCGCAGACGTCAGCGGCTTGTGGTCTGCCGCGCGGCTTGGCCCTTCGAGGGCCCACTTGATGCGTGCCCCGGTGTCACACTCGCGCCCACCTTCTCGGCGGCCGCCTGCCAGTCGGCGACTGTGCGCTTGTAGGAGGCCTCGGCTTGCTTTGCCAGCTCGCGCTCGGCGGTGCGCATCCGCTGGCGGGTCGCCCAGGTGCCGGTGTCGGTGCCCTTGATCGTCGGGGCACCGGCACGGATCTCGAGTAGCCGCATCCGCGTGCGACTGGGGCCGCCGATCCCGGGCCGACGTCGAGCACGAGCGCCGGCCGGGATTGCGGCCGAGGCAGGCGAGCGCCAGCGTTGCCGCGGGGGGCGTGACACCGGCCGTTGCGCGGGATGCGTGCATCGTTGCGTCCGCTCCAGGACGGTCGGGGAGCCCTCGTGTTGAAGGCGACGCTGACGGTGCTCGTGTTCGGCAGCGTCACGTGGAGGCCCGGGAGGAGATCTTGAAGAGCTTGCCGGGTAAGATCGATCCGGACCGAACCTGGTGGACATTCCAAAGAGCAGAAAAAGTCGGAAACGCCCCTCGACTTTAGCGTCCAGACCCATGAACCTGCTGTGCGAGCCGTGGCAGGCATTTCGCCTGTTCGTATGAGCGGCTCGGCGAGTGCCCGGCCCCAACGGGCCGGAGCCTTGCAATCACTGGCGAACACAGACGAATAGGCGGGAAACATGGCGGTTGCATACAAGACACGCGTTGCGACGTCCCGATTGCGTCCGGGCCCGGGGGGGCCGCCGCGAGGGCAGGTCACGGAGGTGCAGCGCAGCCGCATGCTGACGGCGGCGACGGCAGCAGTCAACGAGGTGGGCTACGCGCGGATGACCGTCGCGGAGGTCATCGGGCGCGCGCGGGTGTCGAGGAAGACGTTCTACGACGTGTTCTCTGATCGTGAGGACTGCTTCCTGGCAGCCTTCGAGCAGGCATTGAGCCAAGGGAGAGCGCTGGCCCAGGAGGCGTACGAGCGCGAGTCCTCGTGGCGCGACTCTATCCGCGCCGCGCTGGGCAGGCTGCTCATGGCGATGGATGACCAACCGGGTCTTGCCCGGCTGTGTCTCATCGAGTCGCTTGGAGCCGGCGAACGCGTGTTGGAGCGTCGTGCCGAGGTGCTCGACGAACTTGCCGAGGTCATCGACCGGGGACGTTTCGTCAGTAGCGCGACCAGCGAACCGCCCGACGTCACGGCGCAGGGCGTGGTGGGCGCGATCGTGGCCGTGCTCCACACGCGGCTGCTCGAGGGCGAGATGGAGCCGCTCACGGATCTGCTCGGCCCGCTGATGAGCATGATCGTGCTTCCCTATCTCGGGGCGAGAGCCGCAAACGCGGAGCTGAACAGGCCGATGGTCGCCGCCCGCCACAACGGCCACGCGCCGGCGCTCGCGCTGCACCGGGACCCGTTGGAGGGTCTGGACATGCGCCTCACCTATAGAACCGTGCGGGTTCTGACGGTCATCGCCAAGCATCCCCAAGCGAGCAATCGCGAGATTGCCGAAGCTTCGGGCATCACCGATCAGGGCCAGATCTCCAAGCTCCTGGCCCGGCTTGCGCGGCTGAGCCTGGTGGAGAACGTCGGCGGAGGCCAAGAGAAGGGGGCCGCGAACGCGTGGCAGCTGACAGCACGCGGCGCGCAGGTCGAGCGCGCCACGCGCGCAGGCTGATCGGCTAGGAGCAGCGCGCCGCCCGGCACCGCCGCCCGGCACTGCTCGCAGACGCCGAGCGGTGCCGCCGCAGACCGGGCGGTGCCGCCCCGCGTCCCGTCGGCCGCCAGGTCGTCGGAGCAGAGCACGAGGTGCTGCGCTTCCTGCTCTGGCGACTGCTTGGCGTGCTCGCGGCGCTCCTCGGCCTTGCGCTGATCGCGTGGTTCCTAGCCGGCGGCCCCGGTGCCGTGCTGCGCGGTGGCGCAGGGGCTGACCGCGTTCACCCGACCGTCTCCGCGATCCCGAGGATCCTCGATCGGCAGGCGAGCACGACCTGGAACTGGTCTCCGGCGCATGGCATCCTTCCCGCGCGACTGTTGGCCGTGTTTGTGGCGGGGCTGGGCGTTGCCATTGCGACCGCGCGCTGGGAGGCCCGGCGGAAGCGCAGCTACGTACGCCTGCAGGTCGAGGTCTACCGCGCTGACAGAGCGAGCGCCGAGGCCGTTGTCACGATGTTCGAGGCGTTGCACAAGCGCCTGCTCCAACGCTGGTGGCGACGCTTGCTGTGGGGTCAGCCCAGCGTGGCGCTGGAGGTGCATCACCGTGGCCGCCCGCAGTCGGCCTGGTTCGCGGTTGCCTGCCCGCGGGGAATCGAGCAGATGGTCGAGGCTGCCTTGCGGGCGGCCTACCCGAACTGTCGCGTGAGCCCAGCCGCTCGCGTGTTGGGCGTGGCGCCGACGGTGCTTCGCCTGAAGAAGCGTGCCGAGTTCATCAAGCCGGTCAAGGTGCTCGACCATTTCGAGCAGCTGCGCGAGCCGCCGGTCAACCGGCTGCTGACCGTGATGGGTGCGTGTGGCGAGCAGGCCTTCGTGCAGGTCGCGATGACGCCGACGCCCGCGTTCTACGAGCGCTTTGCCAAGCACCTCTACAAGCGACACGAGGCGCATCTTTCGCGTGCCCGCCGCGAGCATCTGTTGCTCCGGGATCGTTCGGTGATCGAGGACTCCGAGTTGCGAGGCGGACTCGACGTGCAGCACAGGCCTCTGTTCTTCGTGGACCTGCGCGTCGTCGCAAACCGCCGTCGCGTATGCGAGCGGATCGCTTCCGAGCTGCGTGTCGAGGGTGCTGAGAACCGCCTCGTCGAGCGCGGAACGGGGATACGCCATGGCTTGCTCGGGCTCTACGCGCGCAGGGTGCAGCGCGGCGAGGGCAATCCGTTGCCGTCCTTTCACAGGGGGGTCTTGGCCTCGACCGAGCTGGCCGCGATCTGGCAGCTGCCGTCGGTCGACTACGCGACCGTTCCACTCACGCGCCGCGGGCTGCCGCTGGCGCCCGCACCGCCCGCGGTCCAGCGACCGACCGACGGCGAGGGCACGTTGCGCGACGCTCTGGGTCCCGTTTCGATCCAGGTGCAGTTGCGCAAGCAGAACACAGCGGTGCCCGGAGCCGTCGAGCAGGGCAAGTCGAGTTACCTCGTCGCGACCGTCGCCGAGGACCTGCGCAGAGACCGCTGCGCGGTGATCGTGCTCGACCCCAAGGGCGACGCCGCCGAGGCTGCGATCAGCCTGGTGCCCCCCGAGCGGACATGCACGCTGCTCGACTTCTCTCACCCCACCTGCGGCTTTAACCCGCTCGCAGTGGACGCACCTGCCGATGTGATCGCCGACTATGTCGTCGCCGCGCTGAAGAACCTGTTCACCGACGCCGACATCCGCGCCTCCTCCGATCGCTATCTGCGCAACGCGATCATCGCGGTGCTCGCACACGACCCGGCGTCGACGCTGTGGGACGCCGCCCGCCTGCTGTCGGTGGGCGAGGAGGGCTACTCATACAGGAGCAGCGTCGGAGCGCACGTGCGAACGCTGCCCGAGTTCAAGGAGATCTCCGAGTTCTTCACCGCCGAGCTCACAGCGCAGCTGGCCGATGCTCGCAGTACCACCACGGCCAAGCTCGACGCGCCTGTGAACAAGCTCGCCCGCCTGCTCAACTCGCCGTCGATCAAGCGCGTGCTGCTCAATGACTCGCTGAGGCTCGACTTCGACCGCGTGATCGCCGGCGCCGAGGTGCTCGTAGTCAAGGGCGCGCTCGGCGCGATGGGCGCGGGCAACACCTCGGTGCTGATGCAGCTGCTCGTCGGCATGCTCGACGCGGCGCTCGCTCGCCAACAGGATCTCGTGCCGGCGCAGCGCCGCGTGGCGGTCGCGCTGAAGGTCGACGAGGCGCCTCTGGTGCTCAACCGTGGCTTTGCCGAGACGATGGCCTTGAAGCGCTCGGCGGGTCTGGAGACTGTGGCGTGTTGGCAGACCGACGCCCAGTGGGTCGACCGGGAGGTGCGCGACCAACTGGATGCGCTGTTCGCCCACCGTGTCTACTTCGCCACGGCCTCTGCGCGCGACGCGCGGGCGGCGGTCGCACTCACGATGAGCGAGTTCTCGGACACCGTCCGGCCGGGTATCGAGCACCTCTCGGCTCTCGGTCATCCCGATGTGCGCCTGCATCTGCCCAAGCACCACGCGATCGCCAGCTGGACGACCGACCTGGGACGCCAGGCGCCGTTCATCGCTCAGACGATTCCGCTGCGCGTCGATCACACCCGCCTCGCGTTGCACGCCGCACGCCAGCAGGACCGTGGCGGACGTCATCGTACGGATCTGCGCCAGCCACACTGGGATCGCGCCCGTCGTCCCACCCAGGAGGAGCGAATGCGCCCGCCGGCCCCGGTCGCGGCCGGCCCGCTCGGCGCGGCCCCATCGGTGAATGAGCCCGCGGGGGCCGAACCCAGCGGCCCGGGCGAGGCCCGCCCGCGGCCGACGGGCCTGCCCGAGACCCCGGCCGAGAGCTATGGCGAGCTCGTCGCGCTCGACGGAGCTCACAGCGTGCGCTGGAGCAAGCAGATCGAGTCGCCCGCCAAGCTCGCGCCCGATCCGCTTGATCTGGAGATCCTCTCGCTCATCGCGAGCCTCGGGCACCTTCTCACCAGTCAGATCCACCGCTTCTTCAACCCCCAACGCGCGCCCACGACCACTCAGCGGCGACTCAAGCGCCTCTCGGATGCCGGGCTGGTGCACCGTTTTCAGTTTCACCGCCCGGATGGTGGAGGCATCCCGATGTGCTACGTCCTCACCGCCGAGGGCCTGCGGATCCTGGCTCTCCGCGGTCGTCCAGAGGTTGCGGAGGATGGCGGCATCGATGCGGGGCCGGCAGACCTGCGCGCCTCGCCCGCCGGCGGAGAGCGTCGGCTGCGCCAGGCTCGCCACGAGGTCCACGTGGCGGGCTGGGCGCTCGCGCTCCAGCTGGCCATCGGCAGGTCGCGCTCGACGCTGCGTGGCCCCCGAGAATCCGTCCTCTCGCCGCCCGCGCGATCGACCTCGGCGGGTGGTCCCGCTGCGCTCGGCCCCCGCGATCTGCGTCTCCCGCACGGTCGCGCGGCGCATGACTTCCTGCGCCTGGACGCCAGCGGCGAGACGATCGAGGTCGAGCGCTTCGAGACGGTGCGCCCAGACGCGGTCGTCGAGATCCACCTTCCGGCTCGAGCAGTCCCGCTGTCGGTGGACGTCTCCGGGACGCTCACGCCTGCCCGCAGAAGTCCTGTCACCTCAGGGGCGGGGCCGGTCGATGTGATCGTCGAGTTCGACGACCGGATGCCCGTGGGTCGAGCTGCCGCGAAGCTCGAGCGCTACGACCACTTCCTCGCAGGTTGGTCGGTCCACACGCGTCGCTACGGAACGCGCCCCGAAGCGACGCCGGTCGTCGTGTTCGTGTGCAGGGACCGGACGCGTGCTCGAGAGTGCGCAAGGCGGGCGGACCTGCTGCTGCGAGCCTGCCGGGCCTATGCCGGGGAGTACCCCTTCGACTGGGAGTACCCGGGCAGGGAACGGATCCTCTTCGCCTCAGAGCGCGACGCCCACGAGCGCCTCTTGCGCGCGTACGGTGTTCCCCGCCTGCCGCCCGCGACGCGCGTCAGTGCTGCGCATGGCGATCCCCGCGCGGGCGTCGCGACGGTCGAGCGGCGGGAGATCCTCGACGGCGCGATGTCCAGCGGTGCCGATGCGGAAAAACTACGGTGAGAATCTGCGCCTTGCTACCGAAGGCGCTCCCGGATCGCCGATGTACCCTGCCGCCCATGGCCGACCCCCTCACCGCATTGGACGCCACGTTCCTCGAGCTCGAGCAGATGGACGAGGGCGCGACCATGCACATCGGCGGCGTGATGGTCTTCGATCCGCTTCCCGGCGGCGAGGTTCCCACGCTGGAGGCGATGTGCGCGAACCTCGCCGCGCGGCTGACCTCGCTGCCGCGATACTCGCAGCGGCTCTCCAGCGAGCGCACCGGCGGATTGGCATGGCCGCGCTGGCAGCGCGATCCTCAGTACGACATCCACAATCACGTACACCGTGCAGCGCTGCCCGCGCCGGGCGGCGACGACGAGCTGTGCGAATGGGCCGCGGACTTCTTCTCACACCGCCTCGATCGCACGCGGCCGCTCTGGGAGATGGCGCTCATCGAGGGCCTCGAGGATGGTCGCTGGGCGCTGGCGACCAAGACCCATCACTGCCTCGTCGACGGGGTCGGCTCGGTGGGCGTGGCACAGCTGCTGCTCGACGCCGAGCCCTCACCGCCGCCGCAGACCTTCACCAACCCGGCTGTCGATGAGTCAGCGTCGGCTTGGCCGGAGCAGCTCCCGCACGCGCCGGACGCCGTCACCGACCTGGCCAAGACGGGTGCCCGAGCGGCGGCAGCCGGCGTGTACGCCGCACTTCACCCTCGCGAGACGCTCGAGAGGTCCCGCGCCCTGGCCGAGCTGATCCTGCGCGATGAGATCATCCCCGCGCCCAACGCCAGCCTCAACGTGCCGATCGGAGCGACGCGCCGGTTTGAGATCGTGCGCGCCTCCCTGCTCGAAGTCAAGGAGATCGGGCACGCGCTCGGGGCCTCGGTCAACGACGTCGTGCTGGCGGCCTGCACGGCAGGCCTACGCCGCCTGCTGCTTTCGCGCGGCGAGCCACCGCCGCAGGAGGGACTGCGCGCGATGGTTCCGATGAACCTCCGTGCCGGCTCCGAGCAGCTTGCGCTGGGCAACCGTGTCAGCTCGCTGTTCGTGGAGCTGCCGGTCGCCGAGCCCGACGCCCTGGCGCGCCTGCACACGATCGTTGAGCACACACGCAAGCTGAAGTCATCCGACGCGGCGCTCGGCACGACGACGATGATCGATCTTGCCGCGCTTGCTCCGCCGTTGCTGCACACGCTGATCGCGCGCTCGCTGTACGCGACGCGCCTGTTCAACCTGACGATCACCAACGTCCCGGGGCCGCGAATCCCCCTGTACGCGTTCGGAGCGCCGCTGCGCGAGATCCACCCGATCGTCCCGCTTGCCGCGGACCACGCTGTCGGTGTCGCGATCTTCTCCTACAACGGGGGCATCGTGCTTGGTCTGGGCGCGGACTGCGACTCCACACCCGACCTCCACGTCCTGGCCGAGGGAGTGGGGGAAGGCTTCAGCGAGCTGCGCGGGCTGGTGGGCGCCGAGGCGCCGAAGCGGGCGCCGAAGCGCACGGCTAAGCGCCCGGCGAAGCGGTCAGGCTGACACGGCCCGTGCCGGCTCGCGGCTCCAGCGTGCGCGGGCGAGCGCGCTGAAGTCCGGCAGTGGCGCCATCTGACCCGGGGGCCGGCGCACGAGCCGCGGAAGCCCTCGCGGCAGCTTCGAGAGACGTTCGCCCGCCGGTGACTGTCGCAGGTGGTCGCTCACCGTCTCGATCGCTGTGGCGATCACCTGGTTGCGGCGCGTTCGACTCATGAGGTTGGTGCCCATCGCGTCGAGATCGTGGACCGTGGGCTGGATGAGCAGCACCTCGGTTCCGGCGGCGCGCACACGCCTGGCCTCGCTTCCCAGGCGTCGACCGGCCTGCTGTCGTATCGCATACGCCACCCGCTCGCCGAGCGTGCTCGGTGAGCCGACGTGCAGTGAGGACATCGGGTTGAGCACGAGCACCAAGTCCAGCTCCTCGTCCTCGAGAACGTCGAGATTCGAGACGGAGTGAACGCCACCGTCGACGTAGCGGCGTCCGTCGAGCTCGACCGCCCGGAAGAAGCCGGGAACCGCGCACGAGGCGGCGACGGCGTCGGCCAACTCGACGACCGGCGCTGTCTCGCTGCCGAAGGCCACGCGTCGGCCGGTCTGGTAGTCGACCGCCATCGCCCAGAAGTTGGGATGCGGAGCCCATGGCTCGTCGCACACGCGGCGCACCGTGTTCTTCAGCGGCTCGGTGGAGATCGGGCCCAGGGGCATCCAGCCCGCCAGGAGGGCGGCCGGCGAGTATTTGTACGGACGCGCCAAGGCGGAGATCGCAAGCCGCCACGAGCCGGGGCCAAGCTGCGGGATGCCACGGTGCAGGCGGTAGCTCTCATTCCCCGCGCGTTCGGCCTCCGCGGCGATCTCGGCGTCGACGTCGTGCAGCCCCGAGAAGCTCTCGCCGGCAGCATGCGCGACCATGAACCAGGGCGGCACCCCGCACGCCAGCAGCGCTCCAAGCATCGCGCCCGCGGAGGTTCCCACGATGTAGCGGGAGCTCCCGGGGTCCCAGCCGGTCTCACGAGCGATCGCGTGCAGTGCGCCCGTCAGCCAAGCCGCACCGAGCACGCCCCCGGCGCCCAAGACCACGCCGACTCTCGGCTCCCGCTTATCGACCATGTCCTCACGTTAGCCGCTTGGGGGGACACGGCGCGCACGGCCGCCTGCCAGCGCGACTATGCTCGCGCGATCTCACTCCAAGAAGTCACCGTCACTCCGCTGGATCCCCAACGCCTGCGCTCCGTGCTCGCGCCCGAGGCGCTCGCCAACTTCGAGCACACGCTCGTCCGCGGCGGCGAGCTGCTCGAGTCGCGGATCTTCTGGAACGTGAACTCGACGGCCCACGGCGGCGGGGTCGCCGAGATGCTGCGCTCACTGATCGGCTATGCGCGTGGCGCCGGGCTGGATACGCGCTGGGTGACGGTCACGGGCGACCCCGAGTTCTTCCGCATCACCAAGCGTCTGCACAATCGGCTCCACGGACATGATGGCGACGGGGGACCGCTGGGCGATGCCGAGCGTGCCACCTACGAGCAGCGCTGCGCCGTCAACGCGGAGCTGATGGCCGCCCGCGTGCGGTCCCGGGACGTGCTGCTGCTGCATGATCCTCAGACCGCCGGCATGATCCCGCGGCTGCTCGAGACCGGCGTGCCGGTCATCTGGCGCGCCCACATCGGCGTCGACCCGCCCAATGAGATCGCGCGGCAGGCGTGGCGGTTCTTGATCCCCTACGTCGAACTCGCCGACGCCTACGTCTTCACGCACCCGCTCTACATGTGGGAGGGGCTCGATCCCGCGAAGCTGGCGGTGATACCGCCCTCGATCGACGCCTTTGCGCCGAAGAACCACGCGATGGCGTTCACCAGCGTGATCGCGGTGCTGCGCGCCGCCGGGCTTGGCGCCGGCTACCACCAGGCTTCCCGCGCGGTCTTCGAGCGGCTCGACGGTTCGGTCGGGCTCGTGCAGTCCAGAGCCCAGCTGGTGGAGGAGCAGCAGTTGCGCCTCGATGCCCCGCTGCTGGCGCAGATCTCGCGTTGGGACCGGCTCAAGGACCCGCTCGGCGTGCTCGCGGCGTTCGCCCAGTACGTCCGTGCCGATGAGGATCCGCACCTGCTGCTGGCGGGGCCGGACGTGACGGCGGTGGCAGATGATCCGGAGGGTCGGGAGGTCTTCGAGGAAGTCGAGTCGGTCTGGTCGGAGATGCCTCGCCGCCTGCGCCGCCGCGTGCACCTCGCCCTGCTGCCGATGGTCGATGCCGACGAGAACGCCGTGATCGTCAACGCGGTGCAGCGACGCGCTGACGTGGTTGCGCAGAAGAGTCTCGCAGAGGGCTTCGGCCTCACCGTGGCCGAGGCGATGTGGAAGGGTCGCCCGGTCGTCGCCTCGGGCGTGGGTGGGATCCGGGAGCAGATTGAGGACGGCCGCACCGGCTTCCTCGTGGACCCGAAGGACCTGCGCGGCTTCGGCGATCGCGTCAGCGGTCTCCTTGATGACCCTCACGGCGCGGAGCGCGTCGGGGCGGCCGCGCAGACGCGGGTGCGCGACCGGTTTCTCGGCCCTCGCCACCTCGGCCAGTACGTCGAACTGCTCGAGCGAGTGCTCGGCCAACCGAGGACCGAGCGCTGAGTCCGCCGCCGGCGCACTTCGAGCTCAACGAGCCACGGCACCACGATTCGCCGCGCGGCTCCCGGCCGCCACGATGAACTCACTCTTGGCGCTCGTATAGCCCTCGCGGTCCGCCCGGAAGCGCGCGGCGAGCGCCCGCTTGAGCGCCGCGTACTCGGTGGCGAGCTCGGGGTCGACTCGCAGGGCGTCCCGAAACCGCAGGCACTGCTCCATCTCCTCGCGGTCGTCCACGAGGTGCAGGTGATGCGTGCGGAAGGTCGCTCGCGGATAGCACAGGAAGCGGCGGTGTACGAGGCCCGCGTTGAATCGCGCCGGTAGCTTGTAGCCGGCCCGCCGCATGAGCGCATTGAGATTCTCCTCGAGGTCGTCGACGAGCGCGATCATGTCGATCACCGGCTTCCCCGCGAGCCCGGGAACGGCCGTGGATCCGATGTGGTGGATCTGGACGCCGGGAAGCAGCGGGGCGAGCCGCTCCTGCTCGGCGAGGTAGTAGGACACCCAGGCAGGGTCGTAGTCCACGATCTCGATCGGTCCCTCACCGGCTCCGATCGCGAGGGTTTGGCGCGCGGCGCGCGCGGAGGCGCCGCTGGCCCGGGAGCCGTCCCTCGAGCGGCGCTCCGGCGCTTCGGAGGGCAGCAGGGTGAGCAACTCCTCGAAGCCTTCCGCTATCCCTTCGGCCAGCACGTCGAGGTCGGGGGTGGAGTCGCGGTCGGCGTTGAGGCCCAGCACGATGCGCCCGTTGCAGGAGAAGATCGCGATCGCGACAGTGTGCTCAGCGGCGAGCGGGACGAGCGGGTGGATCTCGCGCAGCGGCGCGCCGAACGCGTAAAGCGGGGCCCGTGGGCCGGGCACGTTGGTGATGGTCACGTTGAACAGGCGCGTGGCGTAGAGCGAGTGCGCGATCACCGCGTGCAGGAGCGGGGGGGCGAACGCGGCGATGTCGAGCGTCGTGGCCGCGCCGAGCGCCGCGCGCGAGGATTTCAGCATCCTGGTATTTGCGACGATCTTGCGCAACCGCGCCAGCGCGTCGGGCTCGGCGACCGGCAGCTCCACGAACAGCGAGCTGATGCGGTTGCCGAGGGCGAGCTGCTCTGAAGCGTCGCGGACGTTCATCGGGACCATCGCCCGCAGACCGTCAGGGGGAGGGGACTCCGAGCGCGAGATCAGCAGGTGGCTCAGGCCCCGTGTGCAGGCCGCGAGCACGACATCGTTGACTGAGCCGCCGAGCTCGTGACCGATCGCCTTGATCTCCGGCAGCGAGGCTCTGACGATCTGATATCGCCGCGTCGCGCCGATCGGCTCGTTGAGGCTCGTATGAGGCGCGGCGATGAGCTCGTCGCGGACGACCAGCTCGGCCACCGAGCGCGCCTTCTCGAGCGTCTCGCGGGGGTGCAGCGCCGCGTGGACGCCGGCGCTGGCGGCGCGGACACCCGTCCTCGCCAGCTCGGCCACAGCCTCCGGTGGGTGGGGTAGAAGCGACTGTCGTGTCCCGCGCTGCTCATCATCGGTCGGCCGGGCCCCGGTGGAGTGCACGGGCGCCTCGGGGTCTAGCAGCAGGTGCACGACGTCGACCGACCCCACGCCGTCCACGAGACAGTGGTGGGTCTTGGTCACGAGCGCCCAGCGGCCGTGCTCGAGCCCTTCGAGCAGCGTCATCTCCCACAGCGGCCGGGTGCGATCGAGCCGGTGCGAGAAGTAGTCCGCCGCCCACTCGCACAGCTCGGCGTCGCCGCCGGGAGCGGGCAGGGCCGCACGGTGCACATGGTTGTTGATGTCGAACTGGGGATCCGCCTGCCAGTGGGGCCACGTCAGCCCGCCGGTGCGCTGCGAGGACAGCCGCTGCGAGTAGCGGGGCAGCAGGGTCAGACGCGAGGCGATGTCCCTGGACACCGCCTCGAGCGTGGGAACGCCGCCGCCGTCGGGCACTGGCTCGAAGACCATCACTCCGCCGATGTGCATCGTGGCGCCCTCATCCATCTCCTCGAGCTCGAGGAACGTCGCGTCCAATGCACTCAGCTGATCAACCATCACATCAAGATCTAACCTGCTGGCCCGGCCCTGTCATCGGTAGCAAGGTGCGAGCGCTCGTCGTAGTCACCCACAGTCTTGCACCATGGGCGCGCGGCGCGCGAGCGCCCGTGCAGTCGCCCTGCAGCATACGCCCGCGAAGCCTCATTGTTCTGCAGTTGCCGCCCCTGCCTCGGCTCGCGGGTCGCCGTCACCCTCCGCCCCGGCAGGCCGCGCAACGGCGCGCGTGAAATCACCGGTTTGGCCGTCGTTGAGCCAAACTGCGGCGATTGGCGCGAGGGCGACGGCGCGGGTGTGCCGCTCGGCCGCGTGGCGAGGTCCCGGCTATCGCGAGCGGCGGCTAGCCTGTCCTCCCCAATCTCGCTCCCCTGAGTCTTACGGCACACGCCGGTACCCCCTCCAACTCGTCGCGGACAAGCCTCCGAGCAGGCGGCCGCGAATCTGCCCGCAGTGATCGGCGGCCTGATGTCGATGAGCGTTTGTGCGCCAGGTTTGCTCCGCCGCGCGGGCAGGCGGCAGAGAGCGTCCGAGACCCCCTTTAGGGGGTTCTCGGAGTCTTCATGGCGCCGCGCGGCGCCGACCCGCACCGCCGGAAGCAGGCCGCGTCACCGCCTACAAGCCGGTCGGAACAACCCGCTAGCGCCGCCTCGGTGGCGTCGCTCTCGCCCAGACCGGCCCAGGAGACAGCCATGACACCCACGCTCTCATCCGCCCGCCCCGCAGCATGCCGATCGGCGCGTCGTGAGGCCGACGCCTCGGCAGCCGGTCGAAGCCGCCAGCGGCGCGGGCGCGAGGCCCGCCACGAGCGCCAACCGCTCGGGCGCTACGTCGACCGGCAAGGTCGCCGTCGCGAGGTGATCGCCCGGCCGGGTGCGGCCGGAAGCGTCCTCGTGGTGGATCGCGACGCCGCCACCCGCGGCGATCGACGGCTGGTGGCACATCTCGCCGCCGACGAGCCCGTCGAGAACGCTGCGTTGGTGTGCCGCCACTACCTGGACGATGCTGTGCGCGGAGACCGTCGCCCCCGGCGCGTCACCGCCGAGGACGCCAGGACGGCGCCCTTCGCCGGCTGCGAACGGTCCGAGACCGACGACGACGCGGTCCCCAGCGAGATCGAACTGTTCGACGGCTCGGGTCGCTCATATCGACTGGAGCGCGTCCGGACCGGGATGTCGATCCCCGAGTTGCGCTGGCGACGGCGTCGGCCCCGACAGGCGCCGGGCGAGTCCGAGCCCGTGAGCCTGCGCGAGGCGGTCGGCGCCCTCGAGAGCTACGAGCCGGTGCGCACGCTCACGCTGCAGGTGCTCGCGCTCCATCGCCAAGACGCCCAGGTCTCGACCACCGCGCTGCGCTGCGAGCTCGAGCGGCTGCAACAGAGCCCGATCGTGCTCAACCGTCGGCTCCGCGAGGTCACGCTTGCGACGATCGAGCGCGAGGAACTGAGCATGAGCGAGATCGCGATCCGCTGCGGGCGCGTCAAGCGCGACTGCAGAGGCAACCAGAGCGGCGAGACGAGCTGGCTGGCCCGGCGACTGGGGCTTCTCCCCGAGGGTGGACAGTGCCGACCGACGCCGTGGGTCCATAGTGACGTGCTGGCGCTGATCGCGCGTCGAGGCCTGGGCGTGAGTCCGCGCGAGGTCGAACAGGGATGACCTGCCAGGGCGCTCCCGCCGCCGCGCCGATCCTTGGTGGTCGAGTCAGATCCAGACGTCGGGGCAGCGCTCGCCGAGCAGCTCGCGGCAGACGGTTACCGGGTCGCACTCGCGCGCACCGCCGAACACGCTCGGACTCTGGCACGCGCAAGCGCGCCCCGGCTCGCGGTGCTCGGTAGCTGCGGGGCGCCGCGCGGCGCGCTGGCGCTGCTCGAGGAGATCCGCGCGTGTGCTCGTGCCCGCCCGCTATGGAACCCAACTCTGCCAGCCATCGTGATCGGCGCAAAGGCGGATGAGCTCGACCTGCTGCGAGCCTTTGAGGCTGGCGCCGACGACTTCATGGCCCGGCCGGCCGGCTACCTCGAGCTGCGAGCCCGGCTGCGGGCGACACTTTGCCGCGCGGAGGGCACAGCGAGAGGCGCGGGAATACTCGAGGTCGAAGAGCTGACCGTCGACACGGGCGCGCGCTCGGCGAGCCTCCACGGCAAAGCGCTCGGCTTGCGCCGTCTCGAGTTCGAGTTGCTCGCGCACCTGGCCGGCGAGCCTGAGCGCGTGTTCACCAGGGACGAGCTGTTGAGGGTTGTCTGGGGCTACCGCTCGCACGGGTCGACGCGGACGGTCGACAGTCACGCGAGCCGACTGCGACGCAAGCTCGCCCACGATGGCGGGCGCCGCTGGGTCGTCAACGTCTGGGGAGTGGGCTACCGGCTGATCTGAGCCGCCGATCGGCTCATTGCTTGCTCCCGACGAGACGTTCGACCTGTTCGACCGGCTCGTCGCGCACTCACGGCAGCTGCAGCACCGCGATGGCGGGCTTACGGGGCCGCCGTCGTTTCGTTTCGGCAACGCGGCCGGCACCCGCCGGTCCATTTCGAGCTGCCCGTTGGGCCGCTCGGCAGAAAGGAGTGCCGCTATGCATTCACCGAACCCGATCCGCAAACAAGGGGTCGATCCCCAGACGATCCCGGAGCAGCTCGTCCACTGGCTGCTGAACGCGACCGTGCTCTGCGCGGTCGGTCTGGCGATCGGCACGATGGCCGCCCGCCTGATCCGCAGTAGAGGCCTGCACTGGAGCTGGGCCGCCGCCGGACTCACACCAGCTGCGCTTGCACGATCCGTTTCCACGGGCACGACCTGGACGCTCACGGTTGCAGCCATGTCGGCCGCCGTCTGCGGCCGGCGCTGGCACAGGGAAGATGTCGATGCCGGCGCCGACCTGGCCGAGCTCGCCGCTGCTCGGCCAGGGCCGCTGGAGGTGCTGCGCACGCTCTTCCGGCGCGCGGCGCTGCGCCGCCTGCGCAGCGGCGAAGCGGACGGCTGGTTCGAGGCCGGGCGGCTGATCGTCGGCCGCGACGAGCGCCGCCGGACGGTGACGATCCCGTTCGACGACACTCACAGCGGAGGCACGCACACCCTCGTCGTCGGCGCGACCGGCTCGGGCAAGACGGTCAGCCAGACGTGGATCGCCGTACGGGCAATCGGGCGCGGGATGGGCGTGGTCGTGGTCGATCCGAAGGGCGACAATCGCCTGCGCGAAGAGCTGTGTCGCGGCGCGCGCGCCGCCGGCAGGTCGTTCCTCGAGTGGACCCCGGCAGGCAGCTGCGTGTACAACCCCTACGCGCGCGGCGGCGAGACCGAGATCGCCGACAAGACCCTGGCCGGCGAGCGCTTCACCGAGCCGCACTATCTGCGCCAGTCCCAGCGCTACCTGGGTCACGTGGTCCGCGCCCTGCGCAGCAGCGGCGCAGAGGTCAGCCTCCAGGGCATCGTAGATCACCTGGAGCCGGCGCGGCTCGAGCTGCTCGCCAGGCGTATCCCCGAGCGTGAGGCCGAGGCGACCCATGCGTACCTGGACTCGCTGACGGCGCGTCAGCAGAGCGATCTGGCAGGGGTGCGCGACCGGCTGGCGATCCTGGCCGAGTCCGAGGTCGGCCCGTGGCTCGATCCGAGAACGCCCGTCGCCAAGCGGCTCGAGCTGCTCGAGGCCGTACGTGCGGGGGCGGTGGTCTATTTCGAGCTCGAGTCCGACCGTCGGCCGCTGCTTGCACAGATGCTCGGGGCGGCGGTCGTGCAGGACCTGCAGACGACCGTGGCGGCGTTGCAGGGCCGGCCCGTGCCGACGCTGGTCGTGATCGACGAGTTCTCGGCGGTCGCCGCCGAGCATGTGGTGAGGCTGTTCGGCCGCGCCCGCTCGGCGGGCTTCAGCCTGCTGCTCGGCACGCAGGAGCTGGCAGATCTGCGCCCGCCGGGACGCGAGAGGTTGCTCGAGCAGGTGATGGGCAACCTCTCGGTGCTGATCGCCCACCGTCAGGTGGTGCCCGCCTCGGCCGAGCTGGTCGCGAGCGTCGCAGGCACCACGGGCGCATGGAGGGTCTCGCGTCACAGCGACGGCCGGAGCACCCGGACGCGGACCCGCCGGCAGGTGCTCGATCCCAGTCAGGTCCTGAACCTGCACCGGGGCTGGAGCGCCGTGATCGTCCCGGGCGAGGGCGCACGAGTCGCGCGCATGTTCTCGCCCACGCGGGCTTGCTGAGCGAGCCCGCTCTCCCGTCCCCGGCCAGGCGCCGGCGAGCCTCGGCGACCACGCGCCGCCGAGCCACCCGCTGAGCCGCGCCTGCCTCGCAAACGACCCCAAGGAGGATCCATGTTCCAGGCGCCGACACACACACCCGAGCGAGTCGCGCTCGTGCAGTGGATTGCACGCATTGGCGCCGTGACCGCCGAGGCGCTCGCGCTTCGCGAGGATCGCACCGTGGCTTCCGCGCGCGCCCGTCTGCTGGCCGCCGAGCACGCGCGGCTGCTCTCGCATCGGCGCCCGCTGGCTGCGCAGCCGGCGTTGTACACGGTCACGCGAGCCGGCCTGCGGGCAACGGGCCTGTGCGGGCTCGATCCGTGCCGTGTGAGTGCCGCCAACGCCGCGCATGCGATCGCCTGCGCCGCCGCGGCGGCGGCCTTGGAGCGCCGCTACCCGGATCACCTCGTGCAGGGCGAGCGCGAGCTGCGCCGCGATGAGCGTGACCGCGGCGCTGAGCTGGCGAGCGCGTGCCTCGGCGTAGGACCGGACGGCCGACCGCTGCTGCACCGGCCCGACCTCGTGTTGTGGCCCGATTGTCCGACCGCCGGGCGCCCCGCCGGGCGCCCCGTCGCGGTCGAGATCGAGCTCACGCTCAAGGCTCCGCGACGCCTGCATGCGATCTGTCGCGCGTGGGGGCGCTGTCGCTGTGTGGCGGGCGTTCTCTATCTCGCGGCGCCCGGCGTGGAGCGTGCGCTAGAGCGGGCGGTCGATGCAGCACAGGCGCGCCGGCAGATAGTGGTCGTTCCGTTCGACGCGCTGGCGGCCTCGGCTCGCGAGAACCGTCCCAAGAGCGGCGTAGCTTGATCGGTCGGGGGGTCAACCAGCTAGCAAAGGAAGGCCCAGAATGTCTTACTTCAGCATCAACCGCGTCGTGCTCGTCGGCCGTCTGACTCGCGACCCCGAGCTGCGTGCACTGCCGTCCGGAGTGAGCGTGTGCAGCCTGCGGATCGCCTGCAACTCCAGCCGCCGCGACGCTGAGGGCGAGTTTCGCGAGAGGCCCAACTTCTTCGACGTGAGCGCATACGGGGCGGCAGGGGAGAGCGTCAGCCACTACATGCGCAAGGGCAGCCGGGTCGCCGTCGATGGCAGGCTGGAGTGGCGCGAGTGGGAGACCGCCGATCAGCAGAAGCGCCAGGCGGTGAGCGTCGTTGCTGACACGGTCCAGTTCCTGGACAGCCCCGGCGAGCGGGCCGATCTCGACACGAGCGGCGGCGGCGATGGAGCGGGCGAGGACGGGACGAGCGAGGGCGGATCGGACGACGAGCTCGTCGGCGTCGGCGCCGCTGAGAAACACGACGATCTCGTCTTCTAGGCGCCACACGGGATCGAGCTGCGCGTGGCGCTCCATCACGAGGTGAAGGCGGGGGCGCTCGGCGGAGCCGCCCCGCCGCCTCGCGCCCGCGGGCGCTCTTGTTGGTCGAGCTCGAGCTGCGGTCCTGCCTGGAGGGCCGCAGCCTCTCCCCAGATGCTCCGGGGCCGCGGTCTGGGCGCAACGCACCACCCGGTCTGCATAGACTGGCGCGCCGCACCGCCGCACCGCCGCACCGCCGCCCCAGCCGGCCCCGAGCCAGAGGACCTTCCTTCGATGCCAGTGAACGCCAAGGCAATCGGCAAGACCTATGAGCCGGCGCTGTACGCGGTCGGTCGGGAGAAGATCAGGGAGTACGCCCGGGCCGTGGGGGAGACGAACCCCGTGCACCTGGACGTGCAGGCCGCGCGCGCGGCCGGCTACGCGGACGTCGTCGCACCGCCGATGTTCGCCGTGGTCTACAGCGCGCCGGCGGTCGCCGCGGGGATCATCGACCCCGAGATCGAGCTCAACTTCGCGATGATGGTCCATGGCGCCCAGGAGTTCGTCTGGGGGCCGCTCGTCGTGGCCGGCGACGAGCTCAGCACGACCGCCAGCGTCAAGGACATCTCCGAACGCGCCGGCCTGGGCTACTACGTGTTCGAGTCGACCTCCACCAACCAGCGCGGCGAGCGGGTCTGCCGCGGGACATGGACGAACATCGTCCGAGGAGTGTGATCGGGGTGGTCGATTTTCAGGCCGGAGCACAGATCCCCGAGTTGAGCGTCACGCCCGACAAGCACCTCACGGTGCGCTACGCGGGGGCCTCGGGCGACTTCAATCCGATTCACATCGATGAGGAGTTCGCGCGTGCGGTCGGGCTGCCCGGGCGGATCCTGCATGGCCTGTGGACGATGGCGCAGGTGGCCCGCGCGGCGACGGAGGCGGCGGGGGGGCCCGAGCACCTGAAGCGCCTGTCGGTTCAGTTCCGGGGCATGGGCGTGCCCGAGCAGGAGGTAGTGGTGAGAGCGACCGTACGCGAGCTCAGCGGCGGCCGGGTAGTGCTGGACACCGTCGCCGAGCAGGCGGGCAAGCAGATCATCCGCAACGCCGAAGCCGAGCTCGAGCTCTAGCGCGGGCGCGATCGGCGCGTCAGCCCGCCGCCTACAATCAAACCCATGCTTAGCTCCCGCCAGGAGCGGATTCTGTGCAAGGTGGTCGAGGATTACCTGCGCACTGGACAGCCGGTGGCCTCGCGGTCGATCGCCGCCGACCCCGATCTCGACTGCGGGCCATCGACGGTGCGCAACGAACTTGCCCTGCTCGAGGAGCACGGCCTGCTCTCGCACCCGCACGTCTCCGCCGGGCGGGTGCCCACGGACGCAGGGCAGCGCTACGTGGTCGACCGGCTGCTCAGCTCAGGGCAGGCGCCGGTCCCCGCCGGGCGTCGCCTTGAGCTCTCGCTGATGCGCCGTGAGGTCGAGACGGCGATGCGCACGACGACGGAGACGCTCTCGCAGATCACCGACCTGCTCGCGGTGGTCTCGGCGCCTTCGCTGAACACGGCCACGATCCGGCGCATCGAGGTGCTGGCGTTGCAGCCGCGGGTGGTGCTCGTCGTGATCATCACCTCGACGGGCGGGGTTTCGAAGATGCTCGCGACCTTCGAGCGGGCGGTGGATCCCGGACTGGTGGCCTGGGCAGGGGAGTATCTGAACGAGCGTCTGGTGGGGCTCGGCCTGGGCGCGCGCATGATCCAGCAGCGCCTGGTGGAGCAGACCCTCTCGGCCGTGGAGCGCGATTTTCTGCATCGCTTCACTCCGGCCTTCGGCGATCTGGCCTGCGAGGCGGAGGATTACCTCTACGTCGAGGGGACGGCACGCCTGTTCGCCTCGGCGGGGATCGATGACGCCGGGCAGGTCAACGAGCTGATCGGCCTGCTCGAGCGGCGGGTGGCACTGCTGCGGGTGCTGCGCGCAGCGCTCGGGGAGCCCGGCGTGTACGTGCGGATCGGCCACGAGAACGAGCTTCCGGCAATGCGCTCACTCGCGTTGGTCGCGGTCGGCTATGGGATGGCCCGCCGCAAGCTGGGGACCGTGTCGGTGATCGGACCCGTGCGCATGGACTACGCCGCCGCGATCGCGACCGTGCGCGAGGCGGCACATGAGCTCTCGCGCTTTGTCGAAGACGCGTATGCCGAGAACTGAGCAGACGGGCATGCCGCGCGATCCCTACGAGGTGCTCGGTGTCGGGCAGGATGCCTCTGAGCAGGAGGTCAAGAAGGCCTTTCGCCAGCTCGCGCGAGAGCTGCACCCCGACGTCAACGCCCACGACCCGCAGGCCGAGGAGAAGTTCAAGGAGGCCGCCGAGGCCTACGAGATCCTGGCGGACCCCGAGCGGCGCGCCACCTACGACCGATACGGCCACGACGGGCTCAGGTCGGGGGGATACGCGCCCAACTTCGAGGGCTTCGGCTCGATCGGGGACCTCTTCAACGCGTTCTTCGGCGGCGTCTCCGCTGGGCGCGCGGGCCCGGCACAGGGCGGCGACATCGCCGTGACGGTGGAGATCGATCTGCTCGAGGCCGCGCATGGTGTCAGCAGACAGGTCGCCTTCGAGGGGGTCGATCGCTGCGCTCGCTGTCAAGGCAACGGCGCCGAGCCGGGCACGCCGATCCAGACGTGCGAGCGCTGCGGCGGAGCCGGGCAGCTGCGCGCGGTGACGCGCACCCTGCTCGGGCAGATGGTGCGCACGATGCCGTGCGACGCCTGTCACGGCGACGGTCGCGTGGCCAAGGAGCCGTGCCACAAGTGTCGCGGCCGCGGCCGTCTCTCGGAGAGGCGGACGCTCGAGGTGGATGTGCCCGCCGGGATCTCCGACGGCCAGCGGATCAGGCTGGCCGGCCACGGGCACGCGGGCGAGCTGGGGGGGTCGGCCGGCGATCTGTACGTGATCGTGCATGTGCGCGAGCACGATCGGTTCGTGCGCGAGGGCGATGATCTGATCACCCCGCTGGATGTCGCCGCTCCACTGGCCGCGATCGGCGCCACGCTGGAGATCCCCACGCTCGAGGGGACCGCCTCGCTGGAGCTGGCAGCGGGCACGCAGCCCGGCGAGGTGCTGACGCTGCGCGGTCAGGGGATGCCGGCGCTCGGCCGCGGCCGCCGTGGTGATCTGCGGGTTGTGGTCAACGTCGTCGTCCCGCGTCGCCTCAACGCCGAGCAGCGCGAGCTGATGCAGCGCTTGAACGAGACGCTGACCGACGAGAACCTGCGCTCGGAGGAATCGGTGTTCGCCAAGCTGCGTCGCGCCCTGGGCAGCCAGGCGGCGTGATCCGCCTTGCCGTTCGCGTTCGCCGCGATCAGGCCGAGCTCGTGCTGGTGGAGCTGTTGGCGCTCGCGCCCGCAGGCGTCGAAGAGGTGCAGGCGGGGCCCGCGACGGTCGAGTACGCCGTGTACGGGTCCCCAGGCGAGCTCCCGCGCCTGCCGGACCTGAACGCCGCCGTCGGAGATGCGCTGGTCGAGATCTCCACCACCGAGCTGCCCGACGACTGGCATGAGCGCTGGAAGCGCTTTCATCGCCCGGTGCTGATCGAGGCGCCGGCCCGCGGCGCGGGCGCGGAGCGGCCCGTGCCCGCACTGCGCGTGCGACCTCCATGGGAGGCCGCGACCGCCGAGCAGGGCGGCGCGGTCGAGGAGATAGTGATCGATCCCGGCCAGGCGTTCGGCACGGGCGGGCACGCCAGCACGCGCCTGTGCCTGCAGCTGCTGTTGGAGCTCGCGGCCCGCGAGCCGCAGATCGGAGCGCTACTCGACGTGGGCACCGGTTCGGGGGTGCTGGCGATTGCTGCGGCACGGCTGGGCTTTCAGCCGGTGCTCGGCCTGGATCACGAGCTGGAGAGCGTGGTCGCGGCGCGCGAGAATGCGGCGGCCAACGACGCAGAGATCGAGGTCTGCCGCTTCGATCTGCGCTCGCAACCCCTGCCCTGGGTCGGCAGCTCGCCGGGGGCGAACGGTCCGCCGGTGGTGGTCGCCAACCTGTTGCGTCCGCTGCTGATGGAGCTTGCCGACACGATGGCCGGCGCTCCCGCGCACCTGCTGGCGGGCGGCCTGCTGATCGAAGAGGTCGATGAAGTCGTGGCTGCGTTCGCCGGGCGCCTGCGCCTGCGCGAACGCGAGCGGCGCGAGAGCGGCGAGTGGGCGGCCGTGTGGCTGAGCGCCCCGTGATCAGCCGCGGTCGGGCAGCTCGGTCGCCGCGCGCACGATCGCGCGATAAACGAGGTCGATCGCCGGGCGCACCCCGTCCTCGGCCTTCAACAGGGAATCGGCCGCGCTGAGGGCTTTGCCGATCGTCTCCAGGGCATCGCCCACCGTGTCCGGCTGCGGGTCGCGGCAGGCGGCCACTGCCATGTCGAGCATCGCCCGCGCCTGCTCGCGCGCACCGGTGAACAGCGCGGGGCCGACGAGGCTGGCGTAGCCGTACACGCGCGCCAGGCGGCCGGAGAGCTCGATCGACGGGCCGCGTCGCGGCGGTGTGATCGACGGCAGCCCGTCGCCGTCGATCAACGCCGCCATCGTGCCGCCGAGCACGCCCCTGGTCGTCGCCTCGTCGAGACCCGCCTGTGCGGCCACGCGAAGCGCCATGTACAACGACGTCGCGGGCATGCCGTAGGGCGGATCGGAGGCGAACACGATCCGCTCGGCGGGGACGCGTGCGAACAGCTCGATCACATCGAGCGGGAAGAAGCATGAGATGTCGTACAGCACGCCCGGATGATCGGCCAGGGCCGAGGTCAGGATGCCCTGGTCGCAGATCGCCCCGTGCGCGAGGATCAGGACCGCCCGTGGGTGGCGCAGCGCGAGCGCGACCAGCCCCTCCGCCAGCGGCGGCAGCCCGCGCCCGGCATGGATCAGGATCGGCACGCCCGCCGTTTCGGCCAGCTTGAACACCCCGTCGAGCTCTTTGCTGTCAAACACGAAATCCTGGGCACGGGGGTGCAGCTTGATGCCGCGCGCGCCGGCCGCCAGGCAGCGTTCGCTCTCTGCGAGCGGGTCTTCGGCGGGGTCGAGGCGAGAGAAGGGGATCAGCCGCCCTCCGCTCTCGCTCGCCCAGGCGAGCACACGATCGTTCGGGACGCTGTAGGCCGGCCGGCGCTCGGGATCGTGCAGCGGGAACACGCACGCGCGGCGCGCGCCGGCAGCGTCGAGCGCGGAGAGCAGCTGGGCGAGCGTCATCGAGCGTCCGTCCTCGTCGAGGCCGAGGTGAGTATGCGCATCCACGACTTCGGTGTCGGGCGGGCGCAGGCGCCGCACTTCGCCCAGGAAAGGCGCCAGGGCGTCGGCGTAGAGGGTGTTTTTCCCGGAGGTGTCGTTCACGGACTGCACCCTATTCTGTCCTGGTGGCCTGGCATGTCGTGATCGCCGGCGGCGGCTTTGGCGGCTTCTACGCAGCGCGAGCCTTCGAGCGGGTGATGCCCGCCCAGGGCGCGCGCGTGACGCTGGTCAACGACGTCAACTTCCTCCTCTACACCCCGCTGCTTCCCGGCGCCGCCGGCGCGACCCTCGATCCGCGCCACGTGGTCGTGCCGCTGCGAGCACAGCTGCGCCGGACCGATCTGGTGATCGGCAAGGTCACCGGCGCAGACCCGGCGGGGCGCACGCTCGGTGTCAGGCGCATCGACGGGGAACAGCTCGATCTCCACTACGACCAGCTCGTCGTCGCCTTGGGATCGGTCTCGCGCACGCTCCCTATCCCGGGCCTCGCCGAGCACGCGATCGGGCTGAAGTCGCTATCGGACGCCACCGCGCTGCGCAACCAGGTGCTCACCTGTCTGGACATCGCCGAGTCGATCGAGGAGGAGACACGGCGGGCGGAGTATCTCGGCTTCGTGTTCGTCGGGGCCGGCTACGCGGGCGTGGAGGGGCTGGCCGAGCTGCAGGACTTCGCCGCGCAGGCGATCGAGCTGTATCCGCGCTGCCGCGCTCAGGGGATGCGCTGGGTGCTGGCCGAGGCCAGAGGGCGGATCATGCAGGAGGTCCCCGCGAGCCTGTCGGAGTTCGCCGAACGCGAGCTGCGCGGACGGGGGATCGAGGTGCGAACCGGCACGATGCTGCGCGAGGTCGCGGCGGCCGGCGCAACGCTCTCCGATGGCGAGACGATCCCGGCGCGGACCGTCGTCTGGACCGCCGGCGTCAAGCCGAGTCCCGTGATCAGCAGGCTGGGGCTCCCGCTGGATCGGGAAGGCCGCGTGCGCGTGGATCGCACGATGGCCGTCGACCTGAGCCACCTCGGCGGACCGGCCGGTCCCGGCGGCGCCGCCGCCGGCGATGCGAGCGTGTGGGCGATCGGCGACTGCGCCGCGGTCCCGGATGCGTCCCGGCCCGGTCACGCGTGTCCGCCGACGGCCCAGCACGCCATCCGACAGGGCCGGCTCGTGGCGCGCAACGTGGCCGCCACGCTCGCGGGCGGCGATGTGCGGCCGTTCCGCTACCGCACCAGAGGCGTGGTTGCCGAGCTCGGACGCAACAAGGCCGTGGCCCTGACCCTCGGCGTCCGCTGGCGCGGGCTGCCCGCATGGCTGATCGCGCGCACCTACCACCTGCTGCTGATGCCCGGCTGGGGGCGGCGCCTGCGTCTGCTGACCGACTGGAACGTTGCGCTGCTGTTCGGCCGCGACCCCTCCTCGCCCGGGCGTCTCGGCAGCCCGACGCCGCTGGAGCTCGACTGAGCCGCCCCTGCGATCGCCTCACCGGCGTATCCTGATCTGAGATGGAGATACAGGAGCAGATCAAAGCCGACCTGCGGGGTGCGATGCGCGCCGGGGAAAAGGAGCGGGTCGGCGCTTTGCGCCTGGTGATGTCCGAGTTGCAGAAGGCCGAAAAGGAGGGTCGCGACGACGAGCTCACCGTGCTGCGTCGCGAGCGCAAGCGCCGCCTGGAGGCAGCGAGTGCATTCCGCGAGGCAGGGCGCGAGGATCTCGCCGCAGGTGAGGAGGCCGAGGGCGAGCTGATCGCCGCGTATCTGCCCGCGGAGCTCTCCGAGCAGGATCTGCAGGCGATCGTCGAGCGGGCCGTACGCGACAGCGGGGCGGAGTCGGCGAAGGACATGGGCATCGCGATGAAGCAGGCGATGGCCGCGGTCGACGGTCGCGCCGACGGCAAGCGCGTGTCCGGGCTTGTGCGAGCCTCACTGCAAGGATGAGGACGCAGATAGAGCTCTCCAACGAAGTCGCCGCCGAGCTGGCGGGCAGCCAGGACGTCGTGCTGCGCGCGCTCGAGAGCCATCTCGACTGCAAGGTGTTTCTGCGCGGGAACCTGCTGACCTTCGATGGCGAGGAGAGCGAGACCCACGCGGGCGAGCGCGTGGTGCGCGAGCTCGCCGATCTGATCGCGCGCGGTCATCAGATCGGCCCTGGAACGATCACCGCGGTGACCGGCGCCCTCGACGCGCACGAATCGCCCGCGCGGGTGCTCGAGGACGTCGTATGGCGCCACCGCAGCCTGCGGGTGGCTCCCAAGACGGTCAACCAGAAGCGCTACGTGGACTCGGTCCGCGATAACACGATCACCTTCGGGGTGGGGCCTGCGGGAACGGGCAAGACCTTCCTCGCGGTCGCCATGGCCGCCGCAGCGCTCTCGCGCCACGAGGTCAACCGCATCATCCTCACCAGGCCGGCGGTCGAGGCCGGCGAGCGTCTGGGCTTCCTGCCGGGGGATCTGATGGCAAAGGTCGATCCCTACCTGCGTCCGCTCTTCGACGCGCTGCACGACATGCTCGACCCGGAGAAGGTCTCCCAGCACATCGAGCGCGGCGTCATCGAGATCGCGCCGCTGGCGTTCATGCGCGGACGGACCTTGAACGACTCCTTCGTGATCCTCGACGAGGCCCAGAACACGACCCCCGAGCAGATGAAGATGTTCCTCACGCGCCTCGGGTTCGGCTCGAGGATGGTCGTAACCGGGGATGTGACGCAGGTAGACCTTCCGCGTGAGCAACGCTCGGGCCTGATCGTCGTGGGAGACGTGCTCGACGCGGTCGAGGGGATCGAGTTCGTGCGTTTCGGCGGCGAGGACGTGGTCCGCCACAAGCTCGTCCAGCGAATCGTCGAGGCCTACGACGTGCACTCCCAGCGCGAGGCGCCTCAGCGGTCCGCCGAGCCCGCACTGGGAAGCGCAGCCGCGGACGCCGGCGGGCGCTCGGCCATTCGCAGCGCCTGAGCGATCGATGATCGAGGTCGAGCTCTTCGGCGCCAGGCTCGCCCCGCGGGCGCCGGCGCTCAGCGAGGTGCGGCGGCTGTGCGCCGAGGCCGCCGCCGCGGCCGGGATCGACAGCGGGCACGTGGCGATCGAGTTCGTCGACGAGCCGAGGATCACTCAGCTCAACGCCGAGTATCGCGGACGCAGGCGGCCGACGGACGTGCTCTCCTTCCCGATCGACGGCGTCGAGCCGATCGACGGCGTCGAGCCGATCGCCGGCGTCGCGCTCGGCGATGAGCGCAGCCCGCGCCGGGGCGAGCGCAGCGCGGTCCCGCAGCGCGAGCTCGGCGACGTGGTCATCTGCCCCGAGCACACCGCCGATCTGCGCGAGGCGATCGTCCACGGGATGCTGCACCTGCTGGGCATGGACCACGAGACCGACGACGGCGAGATGCTGGCGCTGCAGCGCCGGCTGTTGCGCCAGGAGGCGCGGTGACCCGCGGCGGCTTCGTGGCGCTCGCCGGCAGGCCGAACGTCGGCAAGTCGACGCTCGTCAACGCGGTCGTCGGGAAGAAGGTCGCGATCGTCTCCGATCGCCCGCAGACAACCAGGCGGGCGATACGCGGGGTCTACCAGAGCGAGGACTGCCAGCTGGTGCTGGTCGACCTGCCCGGGGTGCAGCGACCGCGCGACGCCCTCACCACGCGCATGGCCGCGCGCGTGCAGCAAGAACTCTCCGGCGCGGATGCGGCGCTGCTGATGCTCAACGGCGAGCAGGGCGTCGGGCCCGGAGACCGTTTCATCGCCAACGCGCTCGCGAGCGGCGAGGTCCCGGTGACCATTGCCGTGAACAAGGTCGACCGCCTGTCGCGGGCGGCGCTGATGGCGGTGCTCGAGCAGGCCGCCGAGCTGGAGGTGGGCGAGGATGTCTTTCCGATCTCCGCACGCAGAGGCTCGGGCGTGCGCGAGCTCGTCGAGCACCTGTCGGCGCAGATGCCCGAGGGTCCTTTCCTGTTCGCGCACGACGCAACCTCCGATCAGCCGCGCGAGCTGCTTGTCGCGGAGCTGGTGCGCGAGGCCGTCATCAGACGCACCTATCAGGAGGTGCCTCACTCGGTCGAGGTGCTCGTCGAGGAGATCGAGCACCCGCGCGAGGGGCTCGTGCGGGTGAGGGCGCTGATCTGGGTGGAGAGCGAGTCGCAGAAGGGCATCCTGATCGGCGCGCGGGGGCGGATGATCAAGGCGATCGGGATCGCCGCGCGACGCGAGCTCGAGCGCGAGCTCGGTAGCTCGGTCCACCTCGACCTCTCGGTCCGCGTGCGGCGCGACTGGCGTGGCGATGAGGGCCTGCTCGACCGCCTGGGGATCTCCTAGCCGGCGGACGTCTCCCCGGCTGTTTGGGCGTCGTGCGGGGCCGATTTTCAGGGACTTCCGGCTGATCTGATTCGTCCCGCCCAGGGGGATACACGTGACCGCGGTTTGGGGTAGCGTCTGCTGCTGACCCAGGTGGCAAGGAAGGGCAGAGATGTCCGCGAAGCACGCGGTACTGGGACTCGTGATCGAGCGGCCCGGCTACGGATACCAGCTGGCACAGCGCTTGGAGGAGCGCTTCGGGTCATCCGCGTTCGCGCCATCGGGTGTCTACTCGGCGCTCGATCAGCTCAGCCGCGACGGACTCGTGCGCAGCGCCGGCGAGAGGGGAACCGGCCCGGCCAGGCGGGCGGCTCCGCGCATGATCTACGAGGCGACCGACGAAGGCGTCGAGCACTTCGAAGCGTGGATGCTCGGTTCCTCGCCCACGCCGCCGCTGCGCGACGAGCTGCACATGAAGATCGCGCTCTGCCGGCCGCGCAACATACCCCGCCTGATCGACGCGGTCTACGGTCAGGAACTCGTCTGCAGGGGCCGCCTGCGAGACCTCGAGCGGATCGCCGAGGACGACGCGGCGATCGGCTCGCAGGAGTGGTCGGGGTTGATGCGCGCGCTTGCCAGGGACGCCGAAATGGCAATGTGGAAGGCGAGGATAGAGTGGCTGCAAACCGCCCGCGAGCTGCTCGAGAGGCTGCGCGACGATTCGCCGCGGTCCCAGAGCCGAGGCGCCGCAGGCGCGGCCTCCGGCCGGCGGATCGGCCGGCTGCGGGCGCTCGGCGTCCGCAGAGGGCGGCCCTATACGCTCGGCGAGACTACTCAGAACTGAATATTCAGATCCGCCTTCCTCGGCGCAGCAGGAGCGCCCGATGATCGTGCCCACACGATGAGCGATCGGGACATCAGCCGGGTTCGGCCCGCGGTCACAGCCAAGCAGGGGCGCAGGCGGCACGCGAAAGCGACGAGCTCCGGGGCCGCGAAGGCCTCATCCTCGCGCCAGCGCCGCCGCGCCGCCGGCGTTGCGCCGCATTCAAGTCGCGGCGAAGGCGAGGCTGCCGCGGAGATCGTCATGATCGAGCTCTCCAAGGCGCAGGTCGACCAGGTCGTCCGTACTGCCGGGCAGGGGGGCGCGATGTCGGTCCTGCTCGCCTCGCTGCAAGACCCCCACCCGACACGTGCGCTCGCGGCCGAGCTTGCTCACCCCGTGCAGATGGACGACAGGCGTCTGTCGCGGTCGCTGCTGTCGGGCCTGCTCGTGCTCGGCTGCTTTCCCGCGGACGGAGGCCACGTCGGGATCGCCGAGCTCGCTCGCATGCTCGACATGAACACGAGCACCACCCACCGCTACGTGACCACGCTGCTGGCCGTCGGTCTGCTGGAGCGAGACTCGGCGACGCGCAGATACCGGCTTGCCCCGCCATAGCTGCGCCTGCGCGTCAGAGCTTGCGTGCGAGCTGGTCGGCCACGCGCTGCACCGCCGGCAGGTCGAGGCGGGCGCCCCACACGAATGGGACACCCAGCACCTCGAAGTTCTGACGGCGCAGGCGCGCGACCTGATTGTGCTGAAAGCGCGCGCGGTCGTGAACCGTTCGCGCGGCGAGCGCGGCGGAGCGGCGCACCTCGGCATCGGGCGAGTGCCCTCCGCGCTCCTGCCCGCCGGGCCCGCCCGCGCCCCGGGCCGGCCGGCCGTTCGCGCTGACGGTGGCGATCCGGCGGAGCTCTGCAGGGGTGAAGCGCTGGGGCAGCAGACCGTTGACGACGACCGCCGTGAGGCTGCGGCCGAGCTGCTCCCGCAGCCCGTCCTGCAGCTCGAGCACCTCCGTGACCGCCATCTCGCTCGCCAGCGCCACCGCCAGATAAGAAGTGCGCGCCGGGTCCTCGAGCAGCCCGCTGACTTGCTCTGAGTGTCCGGCGATGGGACCCACGCGGGCGATCGCACCGAAGGTGTAGGGCGAGCGCAACATGCCCAGGGCATGCCCGGTCGCCGGCGCATCCAGCACCACGAGGTCATACCCCGCCGCGCGCCGCTGCCAGCGCTCACCCTGGGTGAGCTCCCACACCTTGACCATGCTGACCAGCTCCTTGGCCCCGGGTGCCGCAGCCGCGAAGTACTGGAACGCTCCACTCGAGGCGAGCACCCTTCCCGACACGCGCCCGCCGAGCGCCTGCAGCCACTCGAGCAGCGCTTGGTCGGGGTCGATCGAAATGCTCGACAGGAGCTCCTGGAGTTTGGTCTCAACGCCCGGTTGACGAGCGGCGTGCTCGAACAGGCCGGGCAGCCGGCTCTGGTCGCCGACCTCGACCACGATCGTGCGCAGCCCGCGTTGGGCCGCCAGCAGGCCGACTGCTGCCGCGATCGTCGTCTTGCCGACGCCACCCTTGCCCGTGATCACCAGGAGATTGCTCTCGAGTACCGACTGCATCGTCGTGAGAGTGTGTCTGAAACCGCAACCGGCGGGGCTCGACCTACAATCGCGGGGATGAACACAGCCGATCGCAATCCGATCGATGAGCAGGTCCAATACGACCGCGACGGCCTCGTGCCGTGCGTGGTCCAGGACTACAGCAGCGGCGAGGTGCTGACGCTGGCCTACATGAACGAGCAGGCCCTCCGGCGCACGCGCGAAACGGGCGAGCTGCACCTGTGGAGCCGCTCGCGCGGCGAGCAGTGGCACAAGGGCGAAACGAGCGGGAACGTGCAGGCCGTGCGCGCGCTGCGTCTGGACTGCGACGGAGACACGCTGCTTGCACTGGTCGAGCCTGCCGGTCCCGCCTGCCACACCGGCGAGTGGTCGTGCTTTCACAGGGGGCAGATGAGCCCTGAGGCTCTCTTTCAGACACTGCCGACGCTCGAGCGGACGCTCGCGCAGCGGGCGCGCGAACGCCCCGAGGGGTCATACACGGTCGAGCTGCTCGACAACCCTCCGCGGATCGGCGAGAAGGTGATGGAGGAGGCCGAGGAGGTGGCGCGCGCCGCGCGCGAGGAGTCGGTGCAACGCGTCGATGAAGAGGCCGCCGACGTGCTCTACCACCTGCTGGTGCTCCTGCGCAGCCGCGGGCGCTCGCTCGCGGACGCCGAGCGGGTGCTCGATGGCCGTCGCTCCTAGCGCTCCGGCGATAAGCGTGCAGCCGAGCCTGCAGGAGGCACTGGCGCGCTCGCACGGGCACAACCTGATCCCGCTGAGCTACAGCTTCATCGAGGACTGCGAGACGCCGGTCTCGGCGTTCCTCAAGCTGCGGGCGCTGGCTCCCGGAGAACCTGCGTTCCTGCTCGAGTCCGCAGATCAGGGTCAGCGCGTCGGCCGCTGGTCGTTCATCGGCTTTCGCCCCCGCGCGGTGCTGCGTTGGTCGCTCGCCGACGGCGGCGATCCCTACGCCCTTGCCGCCGAGCACGTCGCGCGCTTCAACCAGGCGCCGATGACCGACGCGCCGCCCTTCACGGGCGGCGCGGTGGGCTTCTTCGGTTACGACCTCGTGCGCACAGTCGAGCCCCTCGGCGACCCTCCCGGCGGGGGCGCAGCGGATCCGCTCGGGCTGCCCGACATGGCGCTGATGCTCTCCGACACGCTGGTCGTCTTCGATCATCTCAAGCACGCGGTCACGATCCTCGCCAACGCCGATCTGCAGGCCGAGCCCGATCTCGCGCACGCCTATGAGAGGGCTGCCGCCACGATCGCCGAGGTCCGCTCCGCGCTCGCCGGGCCGGTCCCGCGCGGTGAGCCCGCACTGGCGGGCGCGCGCGAGGTGCCCAGCTTCGAGTCGAACATGTCGCGCGAGCAGTTTGAAGGCATGGTGGCCCGCATCGTGGAGTACATCTATGCCGGCGACGCCTTCCAGGTCGTGCCCTCCCAGCGCTGGTCGGCGCCGGTCCCGATCGAGGCCTTCTCGATCTATCGCGGCCTACGCGCCGTCAATCCGAGCCCGTACATGTACTTCCTCGACTTCGGCGACTTCCAGGTGGCCGGCGCGAGCCCGGAGCCGTTGCTGACGGTCACCGGACGCCATGTGAGCACCAAGCCGATCGCCGGCACACGCCCGCGGGGAGCCAACCCCGAAGAGGACCGCAAGATCGCCCAGGAACTGCTGGAGGACGAGAAGGAGCGAGCCGAGCACGTGATGCTCGTCGATCTCGGACGCAACGACCTCGGCCGCGTCTGCGAGTACGGCAGCGTCGAGGTCGACGAGCTGATGGAGGTGGAGTTCTACAGCCACGTCATGCACATCGTCTCGTCGGTGTCGGGCACGCTGCGTCCGGGCGTGGGGGCGATGGACGCGCTGCGCTCCGTGCTCCCCGCCGGCACGCTGTCCGGCGCCCCCAAGGTCAGGGCCATGCAGATCATCGACGAGCTGGAGCCAGTGAAGCGGGGCGGCTATGGCGGCGCGATCGGCTACCTGAGCTACGCCGGAGATCTCGACACCGCGATCCACATCCGCACTGTCGTCGTCAAGGACGGCGTGGCCCATGTGCAGGCCGGCGGTGGGACCGTCGCCGACGCCAGGCCCGAGTACGAGTACGAGGAGTCGGTGGCCAAGGCGAGAGCGGTCATGCGCGCGATCGCGCTCGCCTGCGAGCAGGCCGACTGGTCATGAGAGTGCTGGTGCTCGACAACTACGACTCGTTCGCCTACAACCTGGTCCAGTACCTGGGCGAGCTCGGTGCGACCGTGGAGACGGTGCGCAACGACCGCGCCACCGTGGAGGAGCTGCTCGGCGCGAGCTACGAGCGGTGCGTGGTCTCGCCGGGGCCGTGCACTCCCGACCAGGCAGGCATATCGCTCGAGCTCGTGCGGCGGATGCCCGAGGCGGGAGTCCCCACCCTGGGCGTGTGCCTCGGCCACCAGGCTCTCGCGCAGGCGTTCGGTGCCCGCATCACGCTGAACCCCCCGGTGCACGGCAAGGCGACCACGATCGAGCACGACGGGCGCACGATCTTCCGCGGCCTGTCCTCGCCGCTGACGGTCGGGCGCTACCACTCCCTCGTGGTCGACCCGCAGCTGCCTGCCTGCCTGGAAGAGTCGGCCCGCGGCGGCGGCGTGCTGATGGGGCTGCGCCACCGCGAGCTGCCGGCCGAGGGTGTCCAGTTCCACCCCGAGTCGGTCCTCACCGAGCAGGGCCGAGAGCTGCTGCGCAACTTCCTCGAGACCGAGCCATGCCCAACGCGATCCTGACAAAGGCGATCGACGCGCTCGCCTCGCACCGCGACCTCAGCGCCGATGAGACCGCCGAGGTGCTCGCCGAGATCATGCATGGCGAGGCCTCAGAGACGCAGATAGCGGGCTTTCTGATCGCCCTGAGGACGAAGGGCGAGACGGTGCAGGAGCTCGCCGGGCTGGCCCGCACGATGCGCTCGCTGGCCGCGCACGTGCCCTGCGAGCGCGACGATCTGCTGGACACCGCGGGAACGGGTGGCGGTGCGAGCACGTTCAACGTCTCGACGACCGCCGCGCTGATCGCCGCCGGCGCCGGCTGCGCGGTCGCCAAGCACGGCAATCGCTCGGCCACCAGCAGGTCGGGTTCGGCCGACGTGCTCGAGGCGCTCGGCGCGCGTATCGACCTTTCCCCCGAGGCGGTCGCCGCCTGCATCCAGGACGCCGGCTTCGGCTTCATGTTCGCGCCCGCCCACCACCAGGCCACGCGCTTCGTCGTGCCGGTGAGGCGCGAGCTTGCAGTGCGGACGATCTTCAATCTGCTCGGCCCGCTGACCAACCCGGCGGGCGCCCGCCGCCAGATCATCGGCGTGTCCGACGCACGCTTTCTGGAGACGATGGCGGGCGCGCTGGCGCAGCTGGGAGTCGACCGGGCGCTCCTCGTCGCGAGCGACGATGGGCTGGATGAGATCTCGGCGAGCGCGCCCACGCAGGTGCTCGAGGTCAACGGCGAGGACATCAGCCGATATGTGTTGCAGCCGCGGGAGGTGGGCGTCGAGCACGACTCCGATCCGGCCCACCGCGAGGGCTGGCGCGGCGGCACGCCGCAGGAGAACGCGCTCGTCACGCGCGCGATCCTCGAGGGCCGGCGGACGGCCTCCGGGCGCCCGGCCGGCGAGGGTCTGGCCGTCATCAACGCCGGCGCGGCGATCTACGCCGCCGGGCGGGCGGACACGATCTCGGCAGGCGTGGAGGCAGCCCGCGCAGCGCTCGCCGACGGGAGCGCGGCGGACGCGCTCGAGCGCTACGTCCAGGCCAGTCGCCGGCACGCGCCGGCTGAGGCCGTTCGATGAGCACCGGTGCCGCAACCGTCCTCGAGCGCATCGTGGCCGAAACGCGCGCCGAGGTGGAGCGTCGCAAGCGCGTGCTGCCGCTCGCCGGCGAGCTCTCCGCCGGCGGCGCGGCCGCGGCCGGCGAGCGGCGCTTCCGCGAGGCGCTCTTGCGTCCGGGGATCGGTGTGATCGCCGAGTTCAAGCGGCGCTCGCCCTCGGCCGGCGCGCTGCGCGAGGATCCGGACCTGAGGGAGATCGTGGCCGCCTACCAGCGGGGCGGGGCCGTTGCGGTGTCGGTGCTGACCGAGGGCCCGAACTTCGGCGGTTCGCTCGAGGATCTGCAGGTGGCCGGCGAGGCCTGCGAGCTGCCGCTGCTGCGCAAGGACTTCATCGTGGACGGCTACCAGCTGCACGAGGCGCGCGCCGCCGGCGCCGACGCCGTTCTGCTGATCGTGGCCGCGCTGAGCGAGGTCGAGCTGGCCTCGCTGTACCGCGCGGCGCGATCGATCGGATTGGACGTGCTCGTGGAGGTTCACGACCGCGACGAGCTCCAGAGCGCGCTCAGCCTCGACGCGGACATCGTCGGCATCAACAACCGTGACCTGCGCGACTTCAGCGTGGACGTCGAGCGCACGGCGCGGCTCATGGAGGACATCCCGAGCGAGGTCCTGGTCGTGTCGGAGTCCGGCATCGGGACCCCAGAGCAGCTCGGAGCGCTCGAGCAGCGCGGTGTGCAGGCGGTCCTGGTCGGCGAGGCGCTGATGCGCGCGGCCGATCCCGCCGCGGCTGTGAGGTCGCTGAGCTCGCCGCAGGCGCCCTGAGGGCGCCGAGCATCCTTTAGGTAGGCTCACGCCGGCCTTTAGATGGTCTTCACACCGGTCGTTCATCCTCATCCGCAATGAAGCGCACGTTCCTGATCCCATTCATCGCCGCCCTGCTCGGCGGCGGTGTCGTGGTGGCCGTTGTCGCGGCCGCGGGCGGTCTGGGCGAAAGCCAGAGGAGCGTCACCACGATCCAGGCCGCGCCCGTGGCTCCCTCCAACGCCTCCCAGCAGAGCCCCGGGCTGACGCCCCACGACGTCTACGTCCGCGACGCGCCCGGCGTTGCGTTCGTGACCTCGACCGTCGTGCAGAAAACCGAATCCCCGTTCAACCTCTTCGGCGGGGGTGAATCCTCGCGCCAGGGGGAGGCCACCGGCTCGGGCATCGTGATCGACAGCAACGGCACGATCCTGACCAACTACCACGTCATCGAGAACGCGATCAAGGTCACGGTCAGCTTCGAAAAAGGCAAGTCGGTGGAAGCGCAGGTGGTCGGCAAGGACCCCTCCAACGATCTTGCCATCCTGCGCATCCCGACCGACGGTCTGACGCTGCATCCCCTCACGCTCGGTGACTCGAGCACCGCCCAGGTGGGTGACCCGGTGTACGCGATCGGCAATCCGTTCGATCTCGAACGCACGCTCACCACGGGCGTCATCTCGGCCCTTCAGCGTGAGATCACCGCGCCCAACGGCTTCACGATCAACAACGTGCTGCAGACCGACGCGCCGATCAACCCCGGCAACTCCGGCGGCCCCCTGCTCGACGCCCTCGGCCGCGTGATCGGCATCAACTCGCAGATCGAGACCGGCGGCAGCGGCGACGGCAGCGTGGGCATCGGCTTCGCCGTGCCGATCAACACGGCCAAGGCCGAGATCTCCCAGCTCGAGAAGGGCGGCACCGTGCGCGGCGCCTACCTCGGCCTCACCTCGCTCACGATCGACGGCTCGCTCTCGGCGCTGAACCTGCCCGTGAAGAGCGGCGCGCTCGTGCAGAGCGTCCAGAAGGGAACGGCAGCAGAAAAGGCCGGGATTCGCGGCGGAACGGTCAGCAGCACCGTCGAAAACGGCCAGGTCGCGGTCGGCGGGGACATCATCGTGTCGGTTGACGGCAAGCCCGTGAACAGCTCCGAAGAACTGGCGAACGAAATCGGGTCCAGAAAAGCCGGCGAGACGATCACGATCGGGCTGCTGCGGGCGGCGGGCGGCGGGCACTATGAAAAAAAGACCGTCAAGGCGACCCTCGGCGAGCGCCCCAACTCGGTGCCCAACCCCACCACGCCCGAAGGCTAGACGCCTCGAGGCAGCACGCGATCGGCGCCGCGGCCAGGCTCGATCCCGGACGCGGCGCCAGGCCGGGCGGCATCAGCCCGCCGCCCTGGTGAGGCGGGGATGGCGTCCTCACCGCCGTGGCGAGGCCGCGATCGCGGCCTCGTCTCGACCGCACTGGTGCGTCGACTCGCTACGGTTGAAAGATGGAGCAGGCGCCGCCAAGAGTGAAGATCTGCGGGATCACCAATCTCGCTGATGCCCAGCTGGCTGCCGAGCTCGGCGCCTGGGCACTGGGGATGATCTTCTACGAGCCCAGCCCGCGCAGGTGCTCGCTGAGCGAGGCACAGCGGATCGTCACGCAGCTACGGCGCAAGCTGGAGCTCTGCGGGGTGTTCGTCAATGCGCCCCTACGGGAGGTCGTCGAGCTGAGCGAGGCGCTGGGGTTGAGCATGCTGCAGCTGCACGGCGATGAGGGTCCGTCCTTCTGCGCGGAGGTGAAACGGAGGACCGGGGCGCGCGTGATCAAGGCCGCGCAGGTGTCAGGGCCCGGCGACGTGAGGGATCTCGAGCGCTTCCACGTCGACTTCCACCTGCTCGACGCTCGCTCGCGCACGCCCGCACGCCGGGAGCTGCGAGGCGGAACCGGCGAGACGTTCGACTGGGGACTGCTCGCCGCGCGCCGCTCGCAGGTCCCGCTGATCCTCAGCGGCGGGCTGAGCGCCGAGAACGCCGCCGAGGCGATTGCCGCCGCGCACCCGTATGCGCTGGACAGCGCGAGCGGCACGGAGGCGGCGCCGGGGCGCAAGGATCCCGAGCGGCTGCGAGCGTTCATCGCCGCGGCCGCGCCCGCGGCGCCCGCGGCGCCCGCAGAGGCCGCAGAGGCTGCGCCGGCGGCGTCTGCGTCCACCGCGGCCACGGAGGACGAGCGGCCGGGCGAGCTGGGCCGAGCGGAGATCGGCCAGCCGGCGTGAGCGCCGCCGGCGAGACCGGGTTCGCGCGCGACGGCGGGCGATCGGCGACCGGGGTCGAGCACCGCTTCGGACCCTACGGCGGGCAGTTCGTGCCCGAGACGCTGATGCCGGCCCTGGCGGAGCTCGAGCAGGCCTGGCTGCAGGCGCGCGAGGACCCCGACTACCGTGCGGAGCTGGACGGGCTGCTGCGCGACTTCGGCGGGCGTCCCACGCCGCTGTATCGTGCGCGGAGGCTGTCCGAGCGGGTCGGGCGCGCGGTGTATCTCAAGCGCGAGGACCTCAACCACACCGGCTCGCACAAGCTGAACAACGCCCTCGGCCAGGTGCTGTTGGCGCGCCGCATGGGCAAGCGCCGGATCATCGCCGAGACGGGTGCCGGGCAGCACGGCGTCGCCACCGCCACGGTGTGCGCACTGATGGGGATGGACTGCGTCGTGTACATGGGCGTCGAGGACACGCGCAGGCAGCGGCCGAACGTGCAGCGCATGGAGTTGCTCGGGGCGCGGGTGCAGCCGGTCGACGCGGGCGCGAGGACGCTCAAGGAGGCGACCTCGGCCGCGATCCGCGACTGGGTGACCAACGTGCAGGACACCCACTATGTGATCGGCTCGGTCGTCGGGCCGGCACCGTATCCCGCGCTGGTGCGAGATCTGCAGCGCGTCATCGGCGACGAGGCGCGTGCGCAGATCCTCGAGCGCGAGGGACGGCTGCCGGCACGGGTGGTCGCGTGCGTCGGGGGCGGCTCCAACGCGCTGGGGACCTTCGCCGCCTTCATCGCCGACGAGCAGGTCGAGCTGATCGGCGTCGAGGCGGGCGGCGAGGGCATTGCCACGCAGCGCCACGGGGCGCCGCTGACGGTGGGGGGGCGCCCCGGCATCCTGCACGGCTCGCGCTCGGCGGTGATGCAGGACGAGGAGGGCCAGATCGTCGAGGCGCACTCGATCTCCGCCGGGCTCGACTACCCGGGCGCCGGCCCCGAGCACGCATATCTCAGGGACAGCGGACGTGCCCGCTACGTGGCCGTCGGCGACGAGGATGCCCTGGCTGCCTTCCGCGAGCTCGCCCGCCTCGAGGGCATCATCCCGGCGCTCGAGACCGCCCACGCGCTCGCCTGGGTGCTGGCCCAGGGCGAGGGCGAGTTGGACCTGGTGTGCCTATCCGGACGTGGCGACAAGGATCTCGCCGAGGTGCTCGGGAGCGCGGTGTGAGCCTCGCCGCCACAACGGGCACCGAGCGCATCGCCGCGGCCTTCGCCGGCACCGACAAGCGCGCGGCCCTGATGCCATACCTGATGGGGGGGTTCCCCACGCTGGAGGACTCGTTGCGGATCGGCGAGGCCTGCGTGCAGGCCGGAGCCGATGTGATCGAGCTCGGCATGCCCTACTCGGACCCGCTCGCGGACGGCCCGGTGATCCACGCGGCGGGCACGCGCGCGCTCGCGGCGGGCGCGAACGTGGCGGGCGTGCTCGAGGTGGCGCGCGGACTAGCCGAGAGCGTGCCGGTGGTGCTGATGTGCTACGCGAACATGCTCTTCGCCCCCGGCGTGGAGGCTTTCGTGGGGCGCCTCGCGCAGTCCGGCGCCTGCGGGCTGATCGTGCCCGACCTGCCGCAGGAGGAGGCCGCCGAGGCGCTGGCCGCCTGCGACGAGCGCGGCCTCGCGCTGGTGCCGCTCGTGGCGCCGACGACCACGCCCGCGCGGCTGGCGGCGATCGGGGCGCGCGCGCGGGGCTTCCTCTACACGGTCTCCGTCGTGGGCACCACAGGCGAGCGCCGCGCACTCGGCGAGCATTTCGCGGAGGTGGTCGCCCGCGCGAAGGCGAGCACCGAGGTGCCCGTCGCGCTCGGCTTCGGAATCAGCACGCCCGAGCACGCTCGCCAGGCAGCCGATGCCGGCGCGGACGGCGTGATAGTCGGCACCCGCCTGGTGCGCGCCGCCGGCGAGACCCAGCACCCGGCCGACGCTGTGGGCCTCGTCGTGGCGGAATTGGCGGCGGGCCTTGCTCCGACCGATCAGGGATCGGCCAGCTAAGATTCCGCGAGCATGGGATTGATCCTCACCATCACCGCCGGCCTGGTCGTCTGGATCGTCTTGTGGGCGCTCGGGAGCAAGGGCTTCGATGCGTTCCTGCTGGCTGCGGCGATCATCCTCGTGGGGGCGTCGCTGAAGATCCTCTCGGGCTATCTGCCGGGCCGTCGCAGCTAGGGCTGCCCGCGTGCGCGCGCGCTGGCTTGGCCTAGCCGCTGTCGCCGCGATCGTGCCGGGCGCGGCCGGTTGCGGAGCGACCGAGGTCTCGGGTGCCTCCGAAGCGGCGGGCAGCCAGCTCGCGATCTATTCAAGCCTGCCGCTCCAGGGTTCCACCGCACTGAGCTCTCAGCAGATCGTCGACGGTGAGAAGCTGGCCCTGGCGGAGGCTGGCGGGCAGGCCGGTGCGTTCAAGGTCGGCTATGTGTCGCTGGACGACTCGAAGGGGACGAGCGGGGAGTGGGACCCCGGCGTGACCGCCACCAATGCCAAGATCGCAGCCCAGGACACGAGCACGATCGCCTATCTGGGCGACTACAACTCGGCCGCCACCGCCATCTCGCTGCCGCTGATGAACGCGGCCGGCATCCTGCAGGTCAGCACCGCAAGCCCCTATGTGGGGCTGACCTCCTCGCTCGACGCCGGACAGGACGAGCCCGAACGCTTCTATCCGACCGGACAGCGCACGTTCGGGCGCCTGCAGCCGGGGGACCCAAAGCAGGCGGCGGCCCAGGTGCAGCTGATGCAGTCGCTGGGCGTGCATCGCGTGTACGTGCTCGACGACCAGGACCCGTTCCAGATTCCGCTCGCCGACATCGTGGCGTCAGACGCCACGAACGCGGGCATAACGCTCGCCGCCCACGACAGCCTCAGCGTCACAGCCGGAGCGGCCTTCACCGGCGAGATCGAAAAGATCATCGAAAGCCACGCGCAAGCCGTGTTCTTCGCCGGCGGCGGCGGCGCAGGGGCGGTCGCGCTGTGGAAGCAACTGCACGACGCCGATCCGAGCCTGCTGCTGCTGGGCTCGAGCGCGATGGTCGAAGAAGGCTTCACCTCACAGATAGGGGCCGCCGCCGGCAGCACCTATCTGACGACCCCCGTGCTGCCCGCAGCCGACTATCCAGCTGCGGCCCAGCAGGTGCTGAAGGACTACCGCCGGGCCTTCGGCATCGAAGGCGGGCCCGAGGCGCTCTACGGCTATGAGGCGATGACCCTGGTGCTCGACGCGATCCGCGGTGCGGGCGTTCGCGGCAACGACCGGCAGGTCGTGATCGAACGCTTCTTCGCCACGAGCAACCGCAACTCGGTGATCGGGCGCTACTCGATCGAACCTGACGGCGAAACCACGCTGTCGCGCTATGGCGTCGATCGGGTGCTCGACGGCGCGCCGGTCTTCTACCGCGCGATCGAAGTCAACTAACCCGCCTGACGCAGCCCCAGAACCAGCCGGTAGCGCTCCACGCCGCCTCCTAGGCCGTGTCCGCCGCCGGCGAGCGTCGTGAGGTTGCGCAGGTAGGGCACGAACTTGGAGATCGTCGGATCTTCGCTCAGCCCGGCGCCTTCCAGCATGCTCAGCAGCGTCGGGAATTCGAGCGAGAGGCTGGGCTGGATGCCTTCGCCGAGCGCCGAGGCGGCCGACCGGTAGGCGGGGCTTCCGGAGAATGCGCTCGACGGACTCAGAGCGGCGGTCACGGAGGCTTCCCCGAGGCCGAGCACGAACTTCGCCTGGCCGCTGGAGTTGTGCCCGGCGGCGATGTCGAGCTCGATCGGCAGTCCGCTCACCCGCACGCCGACGGCTGCTTCGGTGCCCGCGATCGACACCGGCGACACCGAGCTTCCAGCCGCGCGCAACTGTGCCGCGAGCTTGCCCACGGCGGCGCGTGAGCGAGCCGCGTCGCTGGAGTCGATCACGACCGCTGCCTTCAGTTCGAGCAGGCTGGAGCCGCTCGCGAAGATCCCTGCCGAGCCCATCCAGCTTGCGTAGTCGCTTCTCGCCTGCGCGTCGTTGGCAGCGAGCGCGCTCAGCGGCGTGAGCAGCGCGTCGAGCAGCCCAGCCACGCTGAACCCCGAAGCCGGCGCCTGCGGCCCCGAGCTGCCGAGCGAAGCCAGTTCACGCAGGCCCGCCACGTCCTCGCCGAGCGTCGCTCCGGCGTGTCCCAGGCCGACCGCCAGCCACGAATCGCCCGGGAGTTCGCCCAGCGCCTGCGCTCCTTCCGCGCTGGAGGAGAGCACGCCGCCGGCCGAGCCCGCGGCGGCGTGCGCCCCGCCTTCGGGGGCGCCGGCGAGGGCGTCCGCGTCGAGCGCGACCGAGCTCGCGGAAGGCACGAGCGAGATGTTGGTCTGGTGTGGGCCGGAAAGGAGCGTCAGCAGGGCGGAGACCCCCTGCTTCGCGGCCGGCGTCTTGGAGACCTGCTCGTCGGAGTAGAGATGGGCGAGCGCTTCGGAGGGGGCGGCGGCGAGGAGCGTCGAGTAACCGCTCGCCCGCGTGAGCGGGGCGCCGCCGAGCGTCGTGTCGATCACGCCGTGCATGCCCGATTCACTGCCGATCACCGCGAAGCGGTCGACGAGTCCGAAGGCGACCCCGCCGGAGCTGATCTCGTAGGTGACCCCGCGATACGCGCTCGCGTGGGCGCCAGCGTGCTGGGCCTGGCTGTGCAGGAACGAGCGGGCCTTGGCCGCATCGCTGGTGTCGAGCACGATCGCGCCCTGTGCGCCGCCGGCGCCGAAGGGGAATGCGCCAGCGCTCGAGGTGCTGCCGAGCAGCCCCTGCTCCAGCAGCGAGGCCAGCGGCCCCGCAGATTCGATCGAGCTGAGGAAGATGCCCGCATGGGGCCCGAGCCAGGGTGCCACGTCGCGTCCGTAGTCCAGCGCGGGGGAGCCCGGTGTCTGCAGGGCCTGCAGGAGGCGCAGGTAGGGATCGCTGTGCGAGCTCAGCGCCTGTCCCGCCGCGAGCGCGGCCGTCTTGGCCGAGCCGCTGGGACGCACGGTTGCCCCGGCAAACAGGGGCGCCGAGGCGGGGACCACGCTGGCGGGATCGGCGTCGGTCCCGCTGCTCTGCGAGGAGCCGCATCCCGCCAGCAGCGCCGCGATCGCGCTCAGCGCCGCGATCGCCGCGGCCGTGCGCAACAGGAGTCCCGCGAAGCGAGCGCGAGCGGATTGGGGGGCTGAGGGCACGGCTTGGCGTCCTTTCTGAGGTTCGCGGCAGAGGGCGGCGGAGGCGATCGTACGCGCACGGACCGGCGGCGCGCAAGTGAGAGGCTGATCCGGGGCGATCTGCAAGCGACGTCTCAGCCCGCGCGTGTGCACGCCGGCTTGCACCGCCCGGGGCCTCGCGCCGGGCCGCCGGCACGGCCGGAAACGCGCTCTGGGCGGGCGTTTCGGGGTCGATGTGAGCTGTCGGGATGCCTTGGTGGGAGAAGATGTGCAAATGGGGTTGCATTGTGGGGGGAAGTGGGGTATGTTCGCGCCCAGCGAGCCGGGGTGGAGGGGCTCCTCCCACTCCTCCACCTCGGCTCGGTAAACAAGCTTGGAGCTCACAGTGGTCCCCTTTCGTGGCACGTTCGACCATACGCTCGACGCCAAGAACCGCCTCACGGTGCCGGCTCGCTACCGGGCCGCCCTTGCTGAGGGTGTGGTCCTGGCGATGCCGGTCGACCTGAAGCCGTGCGTCGGGGTCTGGCGCCCGGAGGAGTACGAGAGCTACACGCGGCGAGCGCTCGCGGAGCTGCCGCCCCTCTCCACGCGACGGACCGAGCTGGAACGCTTCTTCTACGGCAGCTCCCACGACGCCGAGCTCGACGCGGCCGGGCGGATCATGGTCCCGGGCTTTCTCGGTGACTACGCCGCCCTGACCAGGGAGGTAGTCGTGGTCGGGGTGGGAGACCGTCTGGAGCTGTGGGACAGGAGTGCCTGGAATCAGCATCGATCGACGCTGCTCAGCGGCGTCGCGGAGGTCACCGCACGTGTCGACGATGCTGCTTGACGGCAGGCAGGGAGCGAGCCCTGAGAGCCGCGCCCCGGAGCTGGCGCGCCGCCGGCGCGGCGCTGGCGATGGCGCGCGCGCGTCTGCAGGCGGGCGTGCCGGGCGTGCGGGCGCGGGCGACGCCTGCGCCGGCTCCTCCTCGGCGAGCGCCCACACCCCTGTGCTGGCGCGCGAGCTGCTCGAGCTGCTCGATCCCAAGCCGGGCCAGACCGCGATCGACTGCACCTTCGGCGACGGCGGGCACGCGCGCCTCCTCGCCGAGCGCCTGGGCGCCGCGGGCACGCTCGTCGCGATCGACCGCGATCCGCTGGCAGAGGAGCGCTTCGCGGCCCTGGCCGCCGAGACGGCCTGCTCGGTGCGCTTCATCCGCGCGAGCTACGCCGAGGCCCTCGAGCTGCTTGCGCGCGAGGGCATGCAGGCTGACATGGCCTACTTCGACCTCGGCATGTCCTCGATGCAGGTCGACACGCGCGAGCGCGGATTCGCCTACTCCTACGACGCGCCGCTGGACATGCGCATGGACCCAACGCAGGAGTTGAGCGCTCGCCAGATCGTGGCCGAGTGGGATGAGCGTCGCCTGGCGCACGTCCTGCGCGACTTCGGCGAGGAGCGCCACGCGGGCGCGATCGCGCGCGCGATCGTGCGCCGGCGCGAGCAGGCGCCGATAGAGACGACGCTCGAGCTTGTGGACACGATCAGCTCCGCGCTTCCTGCGCCCGCACGCTTCGCCGGCGGGCATCCGGCCAAGCGGTCCTTCCAGGCCCTGCGGATCGCGGTGAACGACGAGCTGGGACAGCTCGATCGTGCGCTCCCGCTCGCCTGGGGGCTGCTGCGCGAGGGCGGAGTGCTCGCCGCGATCGCATTCCATTCGCTCGAGGACCGGCGCGTCAAGCGCTTTCTTGCAGAGCGCGCTCGCGGCTGCATCTGCCCGCCCGAGCTGCCCGTGTGCGTTTGCGGTCGCAAGCCTCAGGCCGCGCTGATCGCCCGCCGATCGGTGGTGCCCTCGGCCGAGGAGGCCGCGCGCAACCCGCGCGCGAGCTCGGCGCGGCTGCGCGCCGCGCGGAAGCTCAAAGCCGACAACGAGGCCTCTTCGTGACGCCGCCCGCAGCCGCAACGGCGGCCGCGGCCCGGACGCATGCCCGCGTAGCCCCGGGCCGCCCCCTCACCGCACCACGCAGGCCGCGACGCATCTCCGGGCCCGCGCGCCGCGGGACCGACGCCCGCCCGAGCCGATCGGTCCAGCGCCGCTCGGACGCCGACAGCGCCGCTGCGCTCGGCCTGCTCGCGAGGCTGAGCGTCCTCTCTCACCACCGTCTTCTCGACCGTCTGATTCGCGGGCGGGCATGGATCGCGCTGGTCGCCTTCGCGCTGATCGGGATCGTGACCCTGCAGCTCGGGCTGCTCAGCCTCAACGCCGGCATCGGCCGCGCGCTCGAGCGCACGGCCGTGCTGCAGCGCGAGAACGCAGCGCTCAGCATCGAAAACTCCGAACTGGCCGCCGGCGATCGCGTCGAGTCGCGGGCCGCCACGCTCGGCATGGAACTCGTGCCGGCGGGAGCGCTGCGCTTCCTCAGCACCCGACCCGGCGTCGACGCCAGCCGCGCGGCGGCGGCCCTGAGCGCAGCCGCACAGGCTTCGAGCAGCGGCTCGGCCGAAGCGAGCTCAGGCGCCTCCGGGGCCCCCAGCGCGAGCTCCACCTCGCCGGGCGCCGAAGCCGCCCCCGGTTCAGCCGCGAGCGGGGCCTCCTCGGCCACGTCGGGCACGCCGGGCGGCGAAGCAAGCGGCACATCGGGCGAATCCGCGCCTGCGAGCGCGACCGCGCCGGCGTCCACGAGCGCGCCGGCGTCCACGAGCGCGCCTGCGTCCACGAGCGCGCCGCAGCCGTCCACCACGCCGGCCACGCCGGCGGGGCCATCCCCCGCCGGCTCCGCTGAAGCGTCCCCGGGCGGGGGGACCCAGGCAGGCTCGACGGGGTAAGCGGGTGGCTATCGTCCAGCGCCGCATAGGTGCGATCTTCGGGCTCTTCTTCCTGCTGCTCGTGCTCGCGGCCGGACGTCTCGTCTACCTCGGCGTGCTGCGTGGCGCCTCGCTGCGCAAAGCCGCCGAGAGCCAGCAGCTGACCGACGAAACGGTGACCGCCCAGCGAGGCGCGATCACAGATCGCAACGGCGTCGATCTCGCCGTGTCCGAGCCCGCCCAGGACATCTCGGCCGATCCATACCTCATCGGCGATCCCCTGGGTGCCTCCGAGCGGCTGGCCACGCTGCTGGGCCGCACGCAGGCGAGCCTGCTGAGGAGCCTCTCCGAACGCCGCGGCTTCGTCTACCTGGCGCGGGCGCTTCCGGAGAAGCAGGCCGAGGCGGTACTGGCCCTGAAGATTCCGGGCGTGACGGGCACGCCGGTCATGCGCCGCGTCTATCCGCGCGGCACGCTCGCCGCGCAGGTGCTCGGCGTGGTCGGGACCGAAGGCAACGGCCTCGCCGGCCTCGAGTACTCGAGCAACGACCTCCTGCGCGGTCGCGCCGGGCAGCGGCGCGTGGTCAGTGACGCGATCGGCCAGCCCGTGTCGATCACCGAAACCCACGCCGCCAGCCCCGGGAAGTCGCTGTCGCTGACGCTCGACGCGAACATCCAGCAGCGCACCGAAGACGTGCTGGGTGCGGTCGGGCGGGTGTTCAACCCCAAAGACGCCACCGCGATCGTGATGGACCCCCGCAGCGGAGCGATACTCGCACTCGCCAACTGGCCGCAGGTGGATGACAACGACCCGGGCGTCTCGCCCGCGGATGCGGTGCAGGATCGGGCGGTCGACTTCGACTACGAACCGGGCTCGACCTTCAAGGTCGTCGCGGTCTCCGGTGCGCTGCAGGACGGGCTGATCACACCGAGCACCCCCTTCAACATCCCCGACCAGATCCAAGTCGCCGACAGGACGATTCACGACGACACCGAACACCCCGAAGAAACGCTCACGACGGCGCAGATCCTGGCCCGCTCGAGCAACATCGGGGCGATCAAGATCGGAGCCCTCGACGGCGCTGAAGGCTTCAACCGGTGGGTGCATCGCTTCGGCTTCGGAGCCCCGACAGGCGTCGATCTGCCCGGCGAGGAAATGGGCCTCGCGCTGCCGCTCGCGCGCTACTCCGGATCCTCGATGGGCAACCTGCCGATCGGGCAGGGCGAGCTGGTCACGCCGATGCAGATGGCCAGCGCCTACGCCGCGATCGCCAACGGCGGCATTCTGCGCCCCCCCCACATCATCGGTGCGATCGGCGGCCGCGCCCGACCGCAGCCGGCGGGGCACCGCATCATCTCCGCCGCCACCGCCGCTCAGCTGCGAGCGATGCTCGAAGGCGTGCTCGCGCCCGGGGGCACCGCCAGCGAGGTGTCGATCCCCGGCTACCAGCTTGCCGGCAAGACGGGAACCGCCAGCAAGGTCGACCCCGTCACCGGCGAATACTCCAAGAGCGCGTACGTGGCTTCCTTCATCGGCTTCGCCCCGGCGGCCGACCCGAAGCTGCTCTGCGCGGTGGTCGTCGACGAACCGCAGTCCGGGTCGATCTACGGCGGGACCGTCGCCGCCCCGGCCTTCGGCCAGATCATGAGCTTCGCGCTGCCCTACCTGGGCATCCCGCCGGGGTAGCAGGGCTCCGGCGGAGGCGGAAACTAGACTCATCCCCATGCCAGCGCTGGGGATCGACCGATGAGGCTCGACGAGTTGACCGGCGGTTTGGCCGCCGGTCCCTCCGCAGCTGCCGGTAGCGATGGCCCGGCCGTGGAAGGCACGGCTGTGGACGGCGCTGCCGCGGGGGACCCGGGCGTGGAGATCACGGGGCTCGCCTACGACAGTCGCTCGGTCCGGCCCGGGGATCTCTTCTTCTGCGTGCGCGGGCTGCACAGCGATGGGCACGAGTTCGCAGCCGACGCGGTAGGGCGCGGCGCCGCCGCGCTGGTCCTCGAGCGGCCGCTCGGTCTCGGCGTGCCGGAGGTCCTGGTCGGCTCGGCACGGGCGGCGATGGCGCCGCTCGCAGCGCGCTTCCACGGCTTCCCCTCGCGCGAGCTGCGGGTCGTGGGCGTGACCGGGACGAACGGGAAGACCACCACCGCCTACCTGGTGCGCGCGCTGCTCGAGGCCAGCGGCCAGCAGTGCGGGCTGCTGGGCACGGTCAAGTCCGTGGTCGGCGGACGCGAGCGGCCGGTGCAGCGCACGACGCCCGAGGCGATCGAGCTGCAGGCGGATCTGCGCGCCATGCTCGAGGGGGGCGACCGCGCCTGCGCGATGGAGGTCTCCTCGCACGCGCTCGAGCTCGGTCGCACCGATGCGATCCAGTTCGCCGCCGCCGTGTTCACCAACATCAGCAGAGACCATCTCGATTTTCACGGCGACATGGAGGAGTACTTCCAGGCCAAGCGGCGGCTGTTCGTTCCGCTCGACGGCTCCGAGCCCCCCGCGATCAGCGTCGTGAACGTCGGCGACGCGTATGGACGGCGGCTCGCCGCCGAGATCGACGGCGTGCGCACGTTCGCGCTCGACGGGCCCGGCGACTACAGCGCGACGGACGTGCGCTGTGCGTTCGACGGCTGCCGCTTCACGCTGCGCACGCCGGCGGGGGAGCGGCGCGTGCACCTGCCGATGCCGGGACGCTTCAACGTCGCCAACGCGCTCGCCGCGCTCGCCGCCGCCCACGCGCTCGGGGGCGAGCTCGACCTGCTCGTGGACTCGCTCGAGCGCGGCGTGCGCGTGCCGGGCCGCTTCGAGCCCGTGGACGAGGGGCAGGAGTTCGCGGTGCTGGTGGACTACGCACACACTCCCGACTCGCTCGAGAACGTGCTGCGCGCCGCGCGCGAGCTGGCCGGCTCGCCGCAGGGCGGCGAGGGCCGCGTGATCTGCGTGTTCGGCGCGGGCGGCGACCGCGATCGCGGCAAGCGCCCGCTGATGGGTGAGATCGCCGCGCGGCTGGCCGACGTGGTCGTGGTCACCTCTGACAACCCCCGCTCGGAGGATCCCGGGCGGATCATCGCCGAGATCATGAGCGGCATGCATCGGGTCGGGCAGGGGCGCGGGGCGACCGGCGGCGATCCTCCGCACGTGCTCGCGCTCGCCGACCGCCACGCGGCGATCGCCGAGGCCGTGGCCTGCGGCCGGCGCGGGGATGTGCTCGTGATCGCCGGCAAGGGACACGAGCAGGGCCAGGAGCTGGCCGATTCACGCAAGGTGCCCTTCGACGACGTGACCGTTGCCAGGGAGGCGCTCGCTGCCTGCGCGAGCGTCGCCGGGGCGGGTGGCGCATGAGGGACTGGGACGCCCGGCGGATCGCACGGGCCGCCGGTGCCGTCCTCGTGGCGGAGCGATCGCCGGCCATCGCCGAGCGGGGTCCGAGTGGTGCGACGATCGATTCGCGCAGCATCGCGCCGGGGCAGCTGTTCGTCGGTCTGGCGGGCGAGCGCCTCGACGGCGGTGCCTTCGCCGTCGAGGCCCTGCACGCCGGCGCGTGGGGTGTGCTGGTGGCGCGCGAGCATGCCGAGGCGGCCGTCTCAGCCGGCGCGGACGGGGCGGTGCTCGTCCACGACGATCCACTCGCCGGCCTGCAGGCGCTCGCGGCGGAGTGGCGGATGCATCTGCGGGCCGAGGGCGCCAAGGTCGTGGCGATCACGGGGTCGAGCGGAAAGACCTCGACCAAGGACATCCTCGCCGCCGTCCTGCTCGGCGCCGGCGCCCGGGTGGCGGCGAGTCCCGCGAACTTCAACACCGACATCGGCGTCCCGCTGGCGATCCTCGCCGCGCCGGCCGACACCGAGGTGCTCGTGCTGGAGCTGGCGATGCGCGGCGCGGGCCAGATCGCCGAGCTGACGGCGATCGCGGCGCCGGACGTCGGCGTGATCGTCAACGTGGGTCCTGCCCATCTCGAGCTGCTCGGCTCGCTGGAGGCGATCGCGGCCGCCAAGGCCGAGCTGATCGCCGGTCTCGAGCCCGGCGCGAGCATCGTGGTCCCCGCCTCCGAGCCGCTGCTGGCGCCATATCTGCGCCCGGAGCTCTCGACGATCTCCTTCGGCGACGGTGGCGATGTGTGCCTGCTCGAGCGCCGCGCTGACGGGCGGGTGCGGATCGCCGACTGCGGCGAGGAGATCGAGCTGTGGCCGTCCTTCGAGCAGGAGCACAACCTCCGCAACCTGCTCGCTGCCGTGGCCGCGGCGCGGGCCGTCGGGCGCGTGCCTGCAGGCCGGCTCGACGTGCGCTTTTCGGCCCTGCGCGGCGAGCGGGTCGCATTGCCCGGTGGCGCGACCGTGATCGACGACTGCTACAACGCCAACCCGATGTCCATGCGCGCGGCGATCGATGACCTGGCCGAGACGGCCCCCGGGCGGCGCGTGGCGGTGCTCGGCGACATGCTCGAGCTCGGCTCCCAAGCCGTGCAGCTGCACCGCGAGATCGGTGCGCACGCGAGCTCCCGCGGCGTCGGGCTGCTCATCACCGTGGGCCCTCTGGCCGGCGAGATGGGCCGGACCTTCGACGGAGAGAGCCACGCGGTGCCCGACGCGGCCGCGGCCGTCGAGTTGCTCGAGCGACTGCTGCGCGAGGGCGACACTGTGCTCGTGAAGGGCTCGCGCGGTGTGGGACTCGAGCGCGTCGCTGCGACCCTCCGCACGGAGGGACGCCCGGCGCCGGGGGGGCATGCCGGCGACGAGCCCGTCCTCGCGCCAGGTGCCGGCTCGGGGCGGCGCTGAATGGGCCGCATCCTCTTCGGCGGGATGGCCGCGCTGCTGATCTGCATCTTCCTCAGCCCGAAGTTCATCGAATCCCTGCGCAAGCGCGAGTTCGGCCAGCAGATCCGCGAGGACGGGCCCCAGGGCCACCAGGTCAAGGCGGGGACGCCGACGATGGGCGGGGTGATCCTCTTCCTGGCCGTCGCGGTCGCCTTCCTGATACTCACCGACTATGAATGGCGCTCGCTGGGGGTGTTCGGCGCGGCAATCGCGTGCGCCATGCTCGGCTTCGCCGACGACTACACCAAGCTCGTCAGGCGCCGCTCGCTCGGGCTGCGGGCGCGCACCAAGCTCGGCGTGACGATCGCGATCTCGCTCGGGCTGTGGTTCGTCGCCGAACACGAGGCGCATCTCGCGCCGACGCTGTGGCTGCGCTTCGTCGACTATCACGTCGACCTCGGTCCGTTCTACCCGCTGCTCATCTACCTGGTCGTCGCTGGCACCACCAGCGCCGTCAACCTCACCGACGGTCTGGATGGACTCGCCGCCGGCTGCGCTGCGATCGTGCTGCTGGCCTACATCGGCATCACGTTCCTGGCCAGCGACTTCGACATGGCGATGCTCGCGGGCTGCCTGGTGGGCGCCTGCATCGGCTTCCTCTGGTTCAACGCCTTCCCGGCGACGATCTTCATGGGCGACACCGGCTCGCTCGGACTCGGGGGCGCGATCGCCGGCCTGGCGGTGATGACCAAGACCGAGGTGCTGCTGATCCTGATCGGCGGGATCTTCGTGATCGAGGCCCTGTCGGTCGTGATCCAGGTCATCTCCTTCCAGATGACCCGCCGGCGCGTCTTCCTGATGGCCCCGATCCACCACCATTTCGAGCTGAAGGCCTGGTCTGAGACGAAGATCATCCTGCGCTTCTGGATCGTCGCCTCGATCTGCAGCGCCATCGGATTCACGATCTATCGCCAGAGCAGGGGCCTCTAGCGACAGCGTTGCGCGCGCTTGGAGGCTTCCCCAGGCTGGTGTCGAAGTGAGCAGGGATGCCAGCAGCCCCAGCACGGCGGGCGCGACCCTCCGCGGGCCGAGGAACGCGCGGCGAGGGCACGCGCGAGCGCACGAGATCCCCGTCGAGCGCGCAGTCGCTGGAGCACCGCATGCTGCTGACCGCCACGCTGTGCCTTCTCGCCTTCGGCGCGGTGATGGTCTACAGCGCCTCCTCGGCGACGACGCTGCTGCAGGGGCACGGCAACAGCAGCAGCTACCTGGTCAAGTTCGTCATCTACGGGGCTGTCGGCCTGGTCGTGATGAACCTGCTCGCGCGCGATGGCGTCGCGAAAGTGCAGAGCATCACCGCGCCGCTGCTGATCGCCTCGTTCGTGCTCGTGCTCGCCGTGCACATTCCCCACCTCGGCGTGAGCATCAACGGCGCGCGCCGCTGGATCGGCCCCGGCCAGCTCCAGTTCCAGCCCTCGGAGGTGATGAAGCTCGCGCTCGTGCTCTACTCGGCGACGCTTCTGGCCAAGCGTCCGCAGCGCGTGCACGATCTGCGCGAGCTGGCCAATCCGCTGCTGCTGGTCGTCGGCGCCGCCTGCCTGCTCGTGTTCACCCAGCCGGATCTGGGCACGGCGATGGTGATCGCCTTCACGGTCACCACGATGCTGGTCGCGGTCGGCATGCCGCTGCGCAAGCTGGCGCTCGTGGGTGGCGCGGTGGTGGCAGCGGTCCTGCTCTACGTGCTCGTGCAGCCCTACGCGCGGGCGCGCCTGACCTCGTTCATCGATCCCTGGGCGCACGCTTCCTCGAGCGGCTTCCAGGCGGTCCAGGGACAGATCGCGATCGGCTCCGGCGGCCTGCTCGGAGTCGGCCCGGGCCAGTCGGTGCAGAAGATCTTTTACCTGCCGGAGGCGCCCACCGACTTCATCCTCGCCGTGATCGCCGAGGAGCTCGGCGTCGTCGGGGTTTGCGCGCTGCTGTTCCTCTACGGGCTGATCGCCTACGCCGGCCTGCGGGCCGCGAAGGCCGCGCGCAGCCTCTACAGCGCCCTGATCGCCGTCGGCGTGACCGCGCTGATCCTCTCCCAGGCGATCCTCAACACTTTCGCGGTGCTCGGGCTGGCGCCGTTGACCGGGGTGCCGCTGCCGTTCGTGTCCTACGGGTCGAGCAGCCTGATCGTGATGCTCGCCGCGATGGGGCTGCTGCTGAACGTGGCCTCCGGCGCGACCGGTCACGTGCGCGCGGTCGCGCCACCGCGCCGGGGGCAGCGCCCTGGCGGCGAGGGGCGCGCCGACGCGCGCTCGCGCGAATCGGCAGGATGGGGCGGTGACGGGAGCGCCGAGCAGGATCGTGATCGCCGCCGGCGGGACCGCCGGGCACGTGGTGCCGGCGCTCGCGGTGGCGGAAGCGCTGCGGGCTGAGGGCGCCGAGGTCACGTTCATCGGCGCCGGGCGCGCGGAGGCGCAGCTGGTCCCCGCGGCGGGCTTCGCGCTGCACACGATCTCCGTAGAGGGCCTCAGCCGCTCCAATCTGCGCCACGCCCTGAGGGCGCTCGCGCGCGCTGTGGTGGCGCTCCCGCGCGCCCGCTCGCTGCTCTCGAGGCTCGCGCCGGACGCGGTGATGGGCGGCGGCGGCTATGTCGCCGGCCCGGTCGGGCTGGCAGCGCTGACCCTGCGCATTCCGCTCGTTCTCACCGAGGCCGACAGCCACCTCGGCCTGACCAACCGGATGCTCGCCCCGTTCGCCCGCCGCGTGTGCCTGGCCTTTCCCCTGCCCGGCCGCGAGGGGAGCCGCTACCGCGTCACCGGTCGGCCGATCGTGGCGGGCGCCGACGATCGCCCGAGCGCCCGCCGGCGGTTCGGGATCGCGCCCGAGGAGACCTGCGTGCTCGTCTTCGGCGGCTCGCTCGGCGCACGCTCGATCAACCGGGCGGCCGTCGAGGGGCTCGCCGGGGCACCCTTCCGCGTGCTGCACGTGTGCGGGCGTCGCGATCATCCCGAGCTGCTCGCGCGCACCCTGAAGGGCACAGGCGAGCTCCCTCCGGGCTACATCCTGCGCGAGTACCTCGAGCTGCCCGACTTCGCCGCGGCGCTCGCTGCCGCAGACCTGGTGGTCGCGCGCGCAGGCGGATCGGTCTTCGAGATCGCCGCCCACGGGCTGCCCGCGATCCTCGTGCCCTACCCGTACGCCTCCGGCGACCATCAGAGCGCCAACGCGCGCTGGATGTCGCAGGCCGGGGCCGCGGTCGTGATCGACGATCGCGAGCTCAGCGCCCATCGGCTCGGCGAGGAGGTGACGGCGCTGCTCGCCGACCGCGATCGCCTCGCGGCGATGGCCGCGGCCGCCAGGAGACTCGCGCGCCCGGACGCCGCACGATCGGTCGCCGGCGAGCTGCTGGAGGCGGCCCGCCGGTGAGCGCGACCCGCGGAGCGTGGACCGGGCGGCGCCTGCACTTCGTCGGCGTCGGCGGGGCCGGCATGAGCGGCTATGCGCGCGCCGCGCGCGCGCTCGGCGCCGAGGTGAGCGGCTCCGACGCCGTCAGCACCCCCTTTCTCGAGCGCCTCTCGGTCGATCGCGTCCTCCAGGCGCACGTCGGGCATCGCGCCGAGAACGTGCCCTCCGGGGAGGGGGTGGAGCTCATCTACTCATCGGCCGTGCCCGCCGAGAACATCGAGCGGCGCGCCGCGCGGGAGCGGGGGATTCCCGAGCGCCCGCGCGCCGAGCTGCTCGCCGAGATGACCGCGCTGCGGCGCACGATCGCGGTGGCCGGCACGCACGGCAAGACGACGACCGCCTCGATGCTCGTGCACGCGCTGCGGGCCGCCGGCCTCGAGCCGGGCTGGCTCGTGGGCAGCTCGGTCGGGGGCGAGCTGGCGAACGCCGAGTGGGGCGCGGGCGACTGGCTGGTCGTCGAGGCCGACGAGTCGGACCGCTCGATGCTCAGCCTGAGCGTCGAGATCGCGCTGCTGACCAACGTCGAGCTGGATCACCACTCGACGTTCGCCTCGCTGGAGCAGCTGCGGGGCGATTTCCGCGAGTTCCTGTCGGGGCCGCGATGGGCGGTGATCTGGGACCGGCCCGAGCTGCTGGAGCTGCGGCAGGGACCGCTCGTGGCCTACGACGCCGAGGATCTCACGCTCACGCCCGGGGGCTCGCGGATGCGCTGGCACGGCCACGATGTGACGCTTGCGGTCGCGGGTGCCCACAACGCTCTCAACGCCACCGCCGCGCTCGAGGCCGCCCGCCTGGCCGGCGCCGATGCGGAGCTCGCAATCGAGGGGCTGGCGCGCTTTCACGGCGCAGGCAGGCGCTTTCAGCTGCTCGGATCGAGCCCGCGGGGCGCGCTCCTCTATGACGACTACGCCCACCACCCCAGCGAGGTCGCCGCCACCCTGCAGGCTGCCCGCACGTTCGATCCTCGGCGGCTGGTGGCCGTCTTTCAGCCGCATCTGTACTCGCGCACCGCCAAGCTCGCGGGCGCGTTCGGTCGGACCCTGGCGCTCGCCGACGTTGTGGTCGTGCTGGATGTCTACCCCGCGCGCGAGCAGGCCGCCGAGCACCCCGGCGTCAGCGGACTGATGATCGCCGAGGCGAGCGCCGACGCCACCGCAGGCAGGGCGGTCTACTGGCTGCCCACCTTCGCCGACGCCGAGCCCGTGCTCGCCGGCATGCTCGGTGAGGGCGACCTGTGCGTGATGATGGGCGCCGGGAACGTGGACGTGCTCGGCCGGAGCCTGCTCGCACGATGAGCAGCGCGGCCGGCTTCTGCGAGCAGTCCCCGCGCGAGGGGTGCGGGCGGCCATGAGCGCTCCCGTCCCGCCCGGCGTGGAGCGCGACGTGCCGCTCGATCGCCTCACGACGGTCCGCACGGGCGGCGCGGGCGAGTTCTTCGCGCGCGCCGGCAGCGAGGTCGACCTGGTCGCGCTGCTCGCCTGGGCTGCGCCACTCGAGCTGCCCGTGAGCGTGGTCGGATCGGGCTCGAACCTGCTCGTGGCCGACGACGGCGTTGCCGGCCTGGTGGTCAAGCTCGACCGCGAGCTCGCGGCGATCGCCGTCGCCGAGCCGCGGATCCTCTGCGGCGGTGGCGCGCGGCTGCCGGCCGTGGCCGCGGCCGCTGCGCGGGCCGGACTGTCCGGGATCGAGTTCGGCGTCAACATCCCCGGCACGGTTGGCGGCGCCGTGCGCATGAACGCCAATGCCTACGGCGGCGAGCTCGGGCGCGTGCTGGAGTGGGTCGAGATCGCCACCGCAGCCGGGATCGAGCGCCGCCGGCCCGAGCAGCTCGGGCTCGGCTATCGCCGCTCGGATATCGTCGACGGGGAGATCGTGGCGCGAGCCGGCATGCTGCTCGCGCCGGCAGAGGCGCAGGCGGTCAAGGCGACGCTCGCCGAGATGCGCCGCCGCCGCCACGAAGCCCAGCCGCAGGGGATCAAGACGTTCGGCTCGACCTTCAAGAACCCCGACGATGTCCGCGCTGAGGGTCGCACCGCCGGGATGCTGCTCGCCGCGGCCGGCTGCAACGGCCTGGCGGTCGGGGGCGCGCGCTTCGCTCCCAAGCACGCCAACTTCATCGAGAACACCGGGGCAGCGAGCACGGCCGACGTGCTCGCCGTGATGGCCGAGGGGCGCCGTCGCGTGCTCGAGCAGCTTCGGCGTCGAGCTCGAGCCCGAGGTGCAGACGCTCGGCGAGGTGCGCTTCCCGTGGCAGGAGCGGTAGGGGTTCCAGCCGCGAGGTCGAACACAGCGCTCAATGGACCGCTCCATCGCCGCGCGTCTCGGCCGCCCGTTCGGGGTGCCCTCCGCGCGTCCCCGAGCTCGATCCCCCCGCGCCGACTGCGGCGCTCGCCGCCTGCGGCGCAACACCCGCGTCGGCATCGACGCCCTCCTGGCGCGCAAGCGACTGTGCATCCTGCTGCTGAGCGCGCTGGTCGCGCTCGCGGCGCTGTCGGCCGGCTGGCTGTGGCTGCGCCACTCGCCGCTGGCGGCGGTCGAGCACGTGCACCTCAGCGGCGTTCATGGCCCGGAGGCCGGGGCGATCGAGGAGGCGCTCAGCGCGGCTGCGCGCGGCATGAGCACGCTCGCGGTCAATCACGCCGCCCTGCGCGACGCCGTCTCCTCCTTCGCCGTCGTGCGCGAAGTGCAGGCCCGCCCGAGCTTCCCCCACGGCCTGGACATCCGCGTGATCGAGCAGCCGCCGGTGGCCGCGCTGATCGTCGGCGGCTCCCGGACCGCGGTCGCGGCCGACGGCGTGGTGCTCGGTCCGGAGCTGCTCTCGAGCTCGCTGCCGGCGCTCTCGGGAAGCTATGAGCCCGCCGCGGGACAGCGCCTGAGCAGCCCCGGCCTGCTCGCCGCCCTGAGCGTGCTCGGAGCGGCGCCCGCGCCGCTGGCCCGCTTCGTGGAGCGCGCCTCGATCGGCGCCGACGGCGTCACCCTCGCCATGCGCGACGGGCTGATCGCGTACTTCGGCGATGACGCCCGCCCGCACGCCAAGTGGCTCTCGCTGGCGCGCGTCCTGGCCGACCCGGGCTCGGCCGGCGCCTCCTACATCGACGTGCGCCTGCCCGAACGCCCCGCCGCCGGCTTCCCCGCGGGCGTCGCGCCGCCGGATGCCGCCAGCCAGGCCGGCGCCGCGGCCGGCGCCACTGCCGGCGCTCCTGCCGGCGCCGGCCAGACGAGCACCACCGAATCCGCCGTCTCCGAACTCGCGGCGGGCCTCACGCCGGCGAGCGCGGGGGCATCCGCGACCGGCAGTCAGGTCGCGGGCCCCGCCGCCGGCGGGGCCGCCCAGCCGCAAGCGAGCACGCCTCCGGCGGCCTCCGCCGAACCCCAGGAAGCGCCAACGGCCGCCGCCACGGAAAGCTCAGCCTCCGCAGCGGCGCCGGGAGGTTGAGATGCTAACCCTCAGCCTGAGGTTTGGGGTCCAAAATTGAAATCCTCAGCCATCGGTCGAGACTCCTGCGATCTGCAACGAATGTTGCGAGACTCGACGTCGTCGTTGACAGGGCGAAGTTCCCTGCATAACGTGCACAACCCCGCGGTTCGGCGACCAGTATGCTGCCAACCCTGAACAACTACTGAAGGCTTCGGACAGAACCATCATGGAGAGCAGCGGCAGCTACCTGGCAGTCATCAAGGTCGTGGGCGTCGGCGGCGGGGGCACCAACGCAGTCAGCCGCATGGTCGACGCGGGGCTGCACGGGGTGGAGTTCATCGCCGCAAACACGGACGCCCAGGCGCTGGCGATGTGCGATGCCGACATCAAGCTGAACATCGGCCACGAGTCGACGAAGGGGCTGGGGGCCGGCGCCGACCCCGACATCGGCCTGGCCGCCGCGTCGGAGTCGCGCGACGACATCAAGGAGGCGCTCAAGGGCGCCGACATGGTCTTCGTCACCGCCGGCGAGGGCGGCGGGACGGGCACCGGCGCGGCGCCGGTGATAGCCGAGATCGCCAAGAACGAGATCGGCGCGCTGACCGTCGGCGTGGTCACGCGCCCGTTCGACTTCGAGGGCTCCCAGCGCGGGCGCCAGGCCACCGAGGGGATCGAGCGCCTGCGCGAGGTGGTCGACACGCTGATCGTGATCCCCAACGAGAAGCTGCTCACGGTCGTCGAGCGGCGCACCTCGATGCTCGACGCCTTCCGCGAGGCCGACAACGTCCTGCGCCAGGGGGTGCAGGGGATCACCGACCTGATCACCATCCCGGGCCTGATCAACCTCGACTTCGCCGACGTGCGCACGATCATGCAGGACGCCGGCTCGGCCCTGATGGGCATCGGCGTGGCCGGCGGCGAGAGCCGTTCCGCCGACGCCGCCAGGGCGGCGATCTCCTCGCCGCTGCTGGAAGAGTCGATCGACGGAGCCACGGGCATCCTCCTGAACATCACCGGCGGCAAAGACCTCGGCCTGTTCGAGGTCAACGACGCGGCCGAGATCATCCAGAACTCGGCCGACCCGAACGCGAACATCATCTTCGGAGCGGTCATCGACGAGGGCATGGCCGACGACGTGCGCGTGACGGTCATCGGCACCGGCTTCGACCATCGTCCCGGCCGCGCCGCCCGCCGCGAGGGCCGCGCCGCTCGTCCCGACCGCGGTCCGCGCATCTCAGACCGCCAGCGCTCGACGCTCGAGATCTCCGACGACGACATCGACGTCCCGCCGTTCCTGCGCTAGACGCAGGCCGGCCGCACCACGCGCATCCGCAACGAGCGGCTTGACGCGGTACGCGAGCGGCTTGCGTCAGGGCGCATCCGGGCCCCGGGGGATTGAGCGGGCTCGCTAGCCTGGGGCGATGTCCTCGACCGCACCGCCGGCGCTCCGTCGGACGCCGTTGTACGCGTGTCACCTCAGCGCGGGCGCCAAGCTCGTCGACTTCGCCGGCTGGGAGATGCCGGTGCAGTACCAAGGCGTCCGCGAGGAGCACATGGCGGTGCGCGAGGCCTGCGGCATCTTCGATGTCTCGCACATGGGCGAGATCGAAACGCGCGGGCCCCAGGCGCTCGAGCTGCTGCAGCTGTTGCTTTCCAACGACCTCGCCGCAGTGGCGGTGGGAGGAGCTCAATACAGCGTGCTCTGTCGCGAGGACGGCGGCGTGCTCGACGACCTCATCACATACCGTCTGGGTGCCGATCGCTACCTGACGGTGACGAACGCCTCCAACCACAAGCGCGATCTCGCCTGGTTTCGCAAGCACGAGGAGCAGCTGCCGGGCGCCGAGGTGGCCGACAGGATCGCCGACTGGGCAATGCTCGCGGTCCAGGGCCCGCTTGCCCGCAAAGCCGTGCAGGCGATCGCCGACGGCTCCCTGCCTGCGCGCATGACTGCCGGCATGCAGCGGCTGGCCGGCGCCGACGTGCTCGTCTGCGGCACCGGCTACACCGGCGAGGACGGGGTCGAGCTCCTGTGCCGAGCCGAGAACGCCCCCGAGCTGTGGGATGAGATCGTGCGCGGCGGCGCGGTCCCCGCCGGGCTCGGCGCGCGCGACACGCTGCGCCTCGAGGCCTGCTTTCCCCTCTACGGCAACGAGTTGATGCTCGAGCGGGGCCCGATCGAAGCGGGGCTCGGCTGGTGCTGCAAGGAGCACACCGGCTTCATCGGCTCCGAGGCCGTCGGGGTCGTCCGGGCCGGGGGACCGGCCGAGAAGCTCGTCGCCTTCGCGATCGACGGACCCGGCATCGCGCGGGCGGGCAACGCGGTGATCGGCGGGGGAGAGGTGACGAGTGGCACCCTCTCGCCGTCCCTGGGCATCGGTATCGGCATGGCCTACGTGCCCGCCGAGCGAGCCGCCGCCGGCACCCCCCTCGAGATAGACGTTCGTGGCAAGATGCGCCCCGCCGTCGTAAAGGACAAGCCGCTCTACCGAAAGGGTTCGTGAATGACCGAGGCCAGCTATCCCGCGGAGCTGCTCTATCACCCCGAACACGATTGGGCGCGGCTCGACTCCGAGGATCCCGCGCAGGCCGTGCTCGGCATCACCTGGTATGCCCAGGACGCGCTCGGGGAGGTGGTGTTCTTCGACCCGCCCGCGCTCGGCACGCAGATCGCCAAGGACGCGCCCTACGCCGAGGTCGAGTCGGTCAAGGCCGTCTCCGACGTCGTGGCGCCGCTGTCGGGGGAGATCGTCGAGGTCAACGAGGCGCTCAGCGACAATCCCGCGACGATCAACGAGGATCCCTACGGCGCGGGCTGGCTGGTCAAGGTGCGTCTCAGCGACCCCTCCGAGCGCGACACGCTGATGGATGCCGCCTCCTATAGGGCCACGCTGGGCGGCTAGGCTGCAAGACACTTGAGTCGCTACACCGCCATCACCCCTGCTGACCTGGACGCGATGCTCGCCAAGATCGGCGTGCACTCGCTGCAGGAGATCTTCGAGCGCCAGATTCCCGAGGGGGTGCGGCTGGGCCGGGCGCTGGACCTCCCCGACGGGCTGCCCGAGCAGGAGGTCTATGAGCACCTGCGCGCGCTCGCCGCCCGCAACACGAGCGCCGAGGATGAACTGAGCTTCCTCGGCGCGGGCATGTACGACCACTATGTCCCGGCGCTGATCGACATGCTCACCGAGCGCTCGGAGTTCCTCACGCCCTACACCCCCTATCAGCCCGAGATCTCCCAGGGCGGCCTGCAGGTGATGTTCGAGTACCAGACGGCCATCTCCGAGCTCACCGGCCTGCCGGTCTCGAACGCCTCCACGTACGAGGGACCCTCGGCGGTGGCCGCCGCAGGCTACCTGGCCAAGCTGCACAACGGCCGCAGCCGCTTCGTCGTCAGCGCCGGACTGCACCCGCACTCCATCCAGACGCTGCGGACCTACGCCCACGGCTACGGGATCGAGGTGGTCGAGGTGCCGCTCCGCGACGGCCGTACCGACCCCGACGCGTGGGCCGAGGCGATCGACGCCGACACCAGCGCGGCGATCTTCGCCCAGCCGAACTTCTACGGCGCGGTCGAGGACGCAGCCGCCCTGAGCGCCGCCGCCAAGGCGCCCGCGGACGCCGGCCGCGATCGCGGTGCAGCCGCCGGCGGCGGGGCCGCACCGGTCGTCGTCGCGCAGGTCGATCCGATCACGCTCGGCATCCTCAAGCCGCCCGGCGAGTGCGGGGTCGACGTGGCCGTCGGCGAGGGGCAGCCGCTCGGCAACCGCCTGGACTTCGGCGGGCCGTCCTTCGGGCTGTTCGCCGCGCGCGAGGAGTACCTGCGACGGATGCCGGGGCGCATCGCGGGCGAGACCCTCGACGTCGACGGACGGCGCGGGTTCGTGCTCACGCTGCAGACCCGCGAGCAGCACATCCGCCGCGAGAAGGCCACCTCCAACATCTGCACCTCGCAGGCGCTCAACGCGCTCGCCGGCGTCGTCTACCTGACGTGGCTCGGTCGCCGCGGGATCGTCGAGCTGGGCGAGCTGCTGCTCGCGCGCACGCACTACGCGCGCGAGACGCTCACGCGGCTGGCGGGGGTCGAGGAGCTGCATCAGCAGCCCGTGATTCGCGAGTTCGCGCTGCGCCTGGACGCCGACGTGGGCGCTGTGCGCAGCCGCTGCGCGGCCCAGGGGGTCAACCCGGGGGTGGACCTGCAGGCCCTCAGCGGGCGCGCGGAGGACCGCGGCGGGCTGCTGGTGGCGATCACCGAGCGCCGCTCGCGGGCCGACATCGACCGGCTCGCCGAGGTGCTCGGGGCGGCCGTGGCGGCCGAGCGCGGGGCGGCGCTCGCGGTATGAGCACGATCGAGGAGAACCGCCTGCACTCCGACCCGGGGATCGAGGCGCATCGCCCCGAGGCGCATCGCCCCGAGGCGCATCGCCCCGAGGAGCATCGCCCCGAGGAGCATCGCCCCGAGGAGCATCGTGCCGAGGAGCGCGCGACCGGCGACGCCCATGAGCCGGCCGTCGTCGCCGGCGCCACCCCGGCGCAGCGCTGGCCGAACACGGACGATCGGCCCGCCCTCACGATCTTCCAGAAGGGTGCGCCCGGGCGGCGCGCGTTCACCTGCCCGCCACTCGACGTGCCGTCGGTGGACGGCGCCGCGCTGCTGCCCGCGCACCTGCGCCGGGCCGAGCCGCCGCGGCTGCCCGAGGTCTCAGAGCCGGAGATCGTGCGCCACTACGTCGGCCTCTCCAAGCGCAACTTCGACCTCGACTCCGGCTTCTACCCGCTGGGGTCGTGCACGATGAAGCACAACCCGCGCCTGCACGAGCGCGCAGCGGCGCTGCCCGGCCACGCGCGGCTGCATCCGCTGCAGGACCCGGAGCGCGCCCAGGGGGCGCTCGAGCTGATGTGGAACCTGCAGGGCGCGCTGGCGGAGATCTCCGGCCTGCCCCACGTCTCGCTGCAGCCCTCGGCCGGCTCCCACGGCGAGCTGGCCGGCGTGCTGCTGACGCGCGCGTACCACGAGGACCGCGGGCAGACCCGCCACAAGGTGCTCACCCCCGACACCGCCCACGGCACCAACCCCGCGACCGTGACGATGGCGGGACTGGAGGTGGTCAAGCTCGCGACCAACGCCGACGGCGGCGTCGACATCGACGATCTGCGCGCCAAGGCCGATGAGGACGTCGCCTGCCTGATGCTCACGAACCCAAACACCCTGGGCCTGTTCGACCCCAACATCGAGCAGATCGCCGAGATCGTCCACGGGGTCGGCGCGACCCTCTACTACGACGGCGCCAACCTCAACGCGGTGATGGGGCTCTCGCGGCCGGGGGACATGGGCTTCGACATCGTCCACTTCAACCTGCACAAGTCGTTCACCCAACCGCACGGCGGAGGGGGCCCGGGCTCGGGACCGATCGCCGTCTCCGAGCGCGTCGCCCCGTTCCTGCCGCTGCCGGTGGTGCTTCGCGACGAGGATGGCGCGTTCGCGCTCGAGCACGCGTCCGATCGCCCGAAGTCGATCGGACGGCTGCGCGGGTTCCACGGCAACTACGGCTGCTTCGTGCGGGCGTACGCCTACATCTGCTCGCTCGGCGGCGACGGGCTGCGCGACGCCTCCGAGACGGCCGTGCTCAACGCCAACTACCTGCTCGCCCGGCTCAGGGAGCACGGTGTCGCCGAGCACCTGCCGCTCGCCTACGGCGATCTGTGCATGCACGAGTTCGTCCTCTCCGGCGGGCCGATGAAGCGCGCCCTGCAGATCAGGACCCTCGACCTCGCCAAGCGCCTGCTCGACTTCGGCTTTCACCCCCCGACCGTGTACTTCCCGCTGCTGGTGGAGGAGGCGCTGATGGTCGAGCCGACCGAGACCGAGACGCGCGAGACGCTCGACGCCTTCGCCGATGCGATCGCCGCGATCCTCGGCGAGGCCGCGCGCGATCCGCGGATCGCGCAGAACGCGCCCTACACCACGCCGGTGCGCCGCCTGGACGAGGTCGCCGCGGCCAAGCGCCCGGTCATCCGCCAGGCCCTCGGCTAGGCTCACCGCGGTGGCGAGCCAGCAGCGCAAACTCGGCAGCACGGGCGTCACGGTCAGCCCGCTGTGCCTCGGCGCGATGATGTTCGGGGCCTGGGGCAACACCGACCACGAGGACTCGGTGCGGATCATCCACCGCGCGCTCGACGCGGGCATCAACTTCATCGACACCGCCGACGTCTACTCGCGCGGGGAGTCCGAGCAGATCGTCGGCAAGGCGCTCAAGGGACGCCGTGACTCGGTCGTGCTCGCGACGAAGGTGCACGGGACGATGGGCGAGGATCCCAATCAGTTCGGCAACTCGCGCCGCTGGATCGTGCAGGAGGCGGAGAACAGCCTGCGTCGCCTCGGCACCGACTGGATCGACCTCTACCAGATCCATCGCCCCGAGCCGGACACCGACATCGACGAGACGCTCGGCGCTCTCAGCGACCTCGTGCGAGCCGGCAAGGTGCGCTATATCGGCAGCTCGACGTTCCCCGCCTACCAGATCGTCGAGGCGCAGTGGGTCGCCGCCAGGCGCGGGCGCGAGCGCTTCGTGTGCGAGCAGCCGCCCTACTCGCTGCTCAACCGCGCGATCGAGGCCGACGTGCTGCCCGTATGCCAGAGCTACGGCCTCGGCGTGATCCCCTGGAGCCCGCTGGCGGGCGGCTGGCTCTCGGGCCGGTATCGCAAGGACGGCGAGTCGCCGGCCGCGAGCAGGCGGGCGCAGATGCTGCCCCAACGCTACGACATGACGATCCCGGGCAACCAGCGCAAGCTCGACGCGGCGCACGCCCTCGGCGAGCTGGCCGACGAGCTGGGCATGTCGCTGATCGAGATGGCGCTCGCGTTCGTCATCGGCCACCCGGCCGTCACCGCCGCGATCATCGGCCCGCGCACGATGGAGCAGCTCGAGAGCCAGCTGCCCGCGAGCGAGCGCTCGCTGAGCGCCGCGGCGCTGGACCGCATCGATGAGATCGTCGCGCCCGGGACCAACGTCAATCCGAACGACCGCGGCTGGGATCCACCCTGGCTCACCGACCCCTCGCTGCGCCGCCGCGAGCGCGCCCTTTAGAGCTACGGTGCGAATCTTCTCGGGCATCCAGCCGACCGGGCGCAAGCACCTCGGCAACTACATCGGAGCGATCGCCCAGTACATCTCCAGCCAGGAGCGCGGCGAGGGGCTCTTCTGCATCGTGGACCTGCATGCGACCACCGTCGCCTACGAGCCGGCCGAGCTGCGCGAGCGCCTGTATGACACGACCGCCATCCTGCTCGCCGCCGGCCTCGACCCCGCGCGCTGCACGCTCTTTCGCCAGAGCGACGTGCCCGAGCACACCGAGCTGACCTGGCTGCTCTCCAGCGTCACCGAGCTCGGGCGCCTGCAGCGGATGCACCAGTTCCGCGACAAGCAGATCGCCCAGCGCGAGCTGGTCTCCGCCGGGCTGCTGCTCTACCCGGTGCTGCAGGCCGCCGACGTGCTCGCCTACCGCGCCGAGGAGGTGCCGGTGGGCGAGGACCAGCGCGAGCACCTGGAGCTGATGCGCGACGTCGCCCGCCGCTTCAATGCCCGCTTCGCCGGCGGCGAGGAGATCCTGGTCGTGCCCGAGCACCGCATCCCGGAGGTGGGAGCGCGGATCATGGACCTGCAGGACCCGACGAAGAAGATGTCCACGACGGGTGGCTCCGAGCAGGGCACGGTGTACGTGCTCGACGAGCCGGCGGCGATCGAGAAGAAGCTCAAGAGCGCCGTCACCGACTCCGGCAGCGAGGTGCGCCGCGCGCCCGAGAAGCCGGGGGTGAGCAACCTGATCGAAATTCTCGCCGCCGTCCGCGCGATCGCCCCGGCGGCCGTCGAAGAGGAGTTCGCCGCGGCTCGCTACGGCGAGCTCAAGTCTGCGGTGGCCGGCGCCGTCGTCGACTACCTGGCCCCGGTGCGCGAGCGCTACCGCGAGCTGCGCGCCGACGAGCGCGCGCTCGAGTCCGCCCTGCGCAGCGGCGCGGCGCAGGCGCACGCGATCGCCGCCGAGACGCTTGCCGACGTGCGCGAGCGCATGGGCGTCGGCGCGCCCCGCCGCGAACAGGCCGGCGCCCTGTCGGGGACGGGCGATACGGTGAAAGAATGAGCTGCGTGCCGTCGAGCCCCGCCGCCGCGAAGCGATGAACCTCACCACGCTCGAGCTCGACCTCGACGTCTTCAGCGGCCCGTTCGACCTGCTGCTGACGCTCGTGCTGCGCGAGGAGGTCGACCTGCTCGAGCTGCAGCTCGCCGACCTGGTGCTCGCCTACCTCGATCATCTCGAGCGGCGCGGGGAGCTGGACCTCGAGACCGCCACCGAGTTCATCGTCCTGATCGCCGCGCTGCTGGAGCTGAAGTCGCGACTGATGCTGAGCAGCGACGAGGAGGACCTGCTCGACATCGAGCCCGAGCAGGCCGCCGAGGAGCTGCTCGCGCGCATGCTCGACGCACGCCGCTTCCGCGCCGCCTCCGCGCACCTGCGAGAGCTGCTCGCGCGCGAGCACGGTGTGCGCTTTCGCAGCGCTCCGCCGCCGGCGAGCCTGCGCCGCACGATCCTCCCGCCGGCTGCGGGCTCGCAGGACCCGCGGCTGCTCGGCGAGGCGATCGGACGCCTGCTGTTGAGCGCGCCTGAGATCAACGTGCAACACATCCTCGTGCCGCGCGTCACGGTCGCCGAGCGCCTCGCGCACCTGCGCACGCTGCTTCGGCGCGGGAGCTTCAGCTTCGAGGAGGCCGTGCAGGGCGCCGACCGGATGACCGTCGCCGTCACCCTGTTCGCGCTGCTCGAACTCTACAAACGCGGTGAGGCCGGCTGGGAGCAACACGAGTGCTTCGGCGAGATCGCCGTCAGCGCCCCCGTCGCCGCAAGCGCCCCCGTCTCCGCCGCGCAGCCATCGCCGGCGCTCGTCGCCCGGGCGGCCGCAGGATCGGCGCAGTGAGCGACGCTGAGCGGCCGATCGATCGCCTGAGCGCGCTCGCGGACGGGCCGGCGGATGTCCCCGCGGGCAGCGCGCGCGGGACCGCGCAGGGCGGCGATGCCCCGTCGCTCGCGCGAACGGTCGAGGCGCTCCTGTTCCTGTCCGCCGATCCGCTCAGTCCCGCCGAGCTGGCCGACGCCACCCAGGCCGGCGAGGGCGCCGTGCTCGCCGCACTGTCCCTGCTTGCCGAGGAATATGCGCCGGGGCGGCGCGGCATCACCCTGCGCGAGCTCGGCGGCGGCTGGACGCTCGCCAGCGACCCCGCCGCCGAGGACGCGGCGCGGCGGCTGCTCAGCCGCCCGCGAGTCTCCACGCTGACCCCCGCCCAGGCCGAGACGCTCGCGATCGTCGCCTACCTGCAGCCGATCTCCCGCCCGGAGATCACCCGCATCCGCGGCGTCAGCGCCGACTCCGCCACCGCCACGCTGCTCGACCGCGACCTCATCGAGGAGGCCGGCCACTCCCAGTTCGGGGCCGTCCTCTACCGCACGAGCACGCAGTTCCTGAAGCTGTTCGGGCTGCGCTCCCTGGATGAGCTGCCCGACGTCGCACGCTGGGATCCGAGCCCCGAAGAGCAGGCCGAGCTGCGCGAGCGCCTGCTGCGCGCCGGCGAGGCGCGCGCCGGCGCCGGTCCCTCCGCCGAATAGGCGCTCGCGCGTTCGCCCGCTCGCGCTCAGCTGCCGGCTCGCGCGAGCCGCCGAGGGTCCGCCGCGGCGCGCTCGGCGCCGCTGTCCGCCGCCAGCTGCCCGCACGCGGCCGCGATGTCCCGGCCCCTCGTGAGGCGCACCGTGGCATCGATGCCCCGTCCCGCCAGGGCCGCGGCAAACGCCGCGATCGCCTCGCGCGAGGAGCCCTCATAGGGCGAGCCGGTGGGGTTGTAGGGGATCAGGTTGACCTTGAACACCTGCGCCTCGCGCGCGCCCGCAGCCCGCCCGCGTCCCGCGGGGCGAGGCGCGCAGGCGCGCGGAGCGAGCAGCCGCGCGAGCGCGAGCGCCTGCTCGTAGCGGTCGTTGACACCAGCCAGCATCACGTACTCCACGAACACCCGCCGTCGCCTGCGCGCATAGAAGGCCCGGCAGGCCTCGATCACCTCGTGCAGCGGGAAGCGATCGTTGACCGGCATCAGCTCCGAGCGCAGAGCTTCGTCGGCCGCGTGCAGCGACAGCGCGAGGCGCAGCGGCATGTCCTGCTCGGCGAGACGCTCGATCCCCGGGATCCACCCGACCGTCGAGATCGTCGTGCGCCGGTGCGTGATGCCGATGTCGGGCAGGCGCTCGCAGGCGCCGAGCACGTTCGTCGAGGTTCAGGAGCGGCTCGCCCATCCCCATGAACACGCAGTGGTCCACGGGCCCGATGCGCCTGAAGTGCAGCGCCTGCTCGAGGATCTCAGAAGTGCTCAGGTTGCGCGCGAAGCGCATCTGCCCCGTCGCGCAGAAGCTGCACGTGAGCGGGCACCCGGACTGCGAGGAGACGCAGACCGAGCGCCGTCGGTCGCGGTAGAGCATCAGCACCGCCTCCAGCGGGCGGCCGTCGGCGGTCGCAAACAGCGCCTTCACGGTGCCGTCGCGCGAGCGCGTCTGCTCGCGCATCTGCAGACTGGAGAAGCGGCACCTCGCGCTCGAGCCGCTCGCGCAGCGCGGCCGGGAGATTCGTCATCTCCTCGTAGCCCTGGGCGCCTCGGGCGGCCCACGCCCACACCTGGCCTGCGCGAAAGCGCGGCTCGCCACGCTCGCAGAGCGTCTGCGTCGAGGAGCTCGAGATCCATGCTGCCTATGGTTGCAGCAGATGCGCCTCGCCAAGTACCTAGCCCACGCCGGTGTCGCCTCCGGCGCGCTGCCGAGCAGCTGATCGCCGCCGGACGCGTGAGCGCTGGACGGTGAGGTCGTCACCGATCCCGCCCGCGACGTGCAGCCCGGCAGCCGCGTGACGCTCGATGGGCGGCCCGTCGGCGGCCCTGAGCCGCGCGTGCGTCTACGCGCTCAACAAGCCCGTCGGCGTCCTCTCCACCGCGCGCGACACCCACGGTCGTCCTACGGTGCTCGATCTCGTGCCCGCGGATGGCCTGCGCCTCTACCCCGTCGGGCGACTGGACGCCGACAGCAGCGGCCTGATCCTGCTCACCAACGACGGCGAGCTCGCCAACCGGCTGACGCACCCGCGCTTTGAGGTGAGCAAGATCTACCGTGCGCCGTCGCCGGCGGGCCCGTCTCCGAGCGCGCCCTGAGGCCCTGCGCGGCGGGGTGGCGCTCGAGGACGGTCTCACCGCCCCGGCCCGGGTGCGCCGCCTCGGCGCGAACGTGATCGAGCTGACCGTCCACGAGGGGCGCAACCGCCAGGTGCGGAGGATGTGCCACGCCGTCGGCCACCCCGTGCTCGCGCTCGAGCGTGTGGGGTTCGGCCCGCTGCGCCTCGGCGACCTCGCCCCCGGCGCCAGCCGGAGGCTCGGCGAAGGCGAGCTGCGCCGCCTGCGCGCGCTCACGCTCTGACAGAATCGCCCCCCATGCAGACTCTTCGCCCTGCGGGGGGCCATCAGCGTCACGCGCAACGACGCCAAGGACATCCTCGACGCGACCACCCAGCTGATGCAGGCGATCATGCAGCGCAACGAGCTCGCGCCCGAGCGGGTCGTGAGCTGCATCTTCACCGCCACCAGGGACCTGAACGCCGAGTTTCCCGCGGTCGCCGCGCGCGCCGTCGGCTTCGACCGCGTGCCGCTGCTGTGCGCGCAGGAGATCCCCGTGCCCCGCTCGATGCCGCGCGTGATCAGGGTGCTGATCCACTACTACGCCGAGGACGGGCACCGGCCCGCGCACGTCTATCTCGGCGACGCCCGCGCGCTGCGCGCCGACCTCCAAGCCGCGCAGTAGCGCCGCCGAGGTGCGCGCCGCCGCCGCGGTCCCGCATCGCGCGCGCCGCCGCGGCACAGCGATCCCGCATCGCGCGCGCCGCCGCGGCACAATAGGCCGATGGCGATCGAGTTCTCAGAGCGCATCCGGCGGATACCCGTCTACCCCGCGGCCGGCGGCTACGCGCACGACGCGCCGCTCGTGCGCCTCGCCAGCAACGAGTCGCCGTTTCCGCCGCTGCCCGCGGTGCGCGCGGCGATCGAGCACGCGCTGCCGTCGCTCAACCGCTACCCGGACCCCTCCAACTCGCTGTTGCGCCGCCGCCTGAGCGAGCGCTACGGCGTGCCCGTCGAGCGCATCGCCATCGGCAACGGCTCCTGCGACATCCTGCTCGCCGCCGGCGAGGCCCTGCTGGAGCCGGGCGCCGAGCTCGTCTACGCCTGGCCGTCCTTCTCCGTCTACCCGCACCTCAGCGCCGCGTCGGGCGCGCGCGCGGTGACGGTCGGGCTCGACGAGTCAGAAGGTCACGACCTCGAGGCGATGCTGCGCGAGATCACCGTCGCCACCCGGCTGGTGATCGTCTGCAACCCGAACAACCCGACCAGCACCGCGATACCGCTGGCCGGCATCGCCGACTTCATCGCCGAGGTGCCCCCGCATGTCTGCGTGATCCTCGACGAGGCCTACTGCGAGTTCAACCAGCTCGAGGACTCCGAACGCCTCGGTGGCGCTGCTCGAGGCGCACCCCAACCTCGCTGCTGCTGCGCACCTTCTCCAAGGTCCACGGCCTGTGCGGACTGCGCGTCGGCTTCGCGCTGTGCGGCTCGGAGCGCCTGCCCGCGGCGCTCGACCAGGTCCGCCAGCCGTTCTTCTGCAACGCGCTCGCCCAGGCCGCCGCCACGGAGGCGCTCGCCCACCAGGACGCCGTCATCGATCGCGTCACGCGCACGGTCGCCGAGCGGATCTCGATGCAGGAGCGCCTGCGCGCGCTCGGGACTCGACGTCGCCGAGTCGCAGGCCAACTTCTGCTGGCTCGCGCCTGGCCGAGGACCGACGAGGAGGCCGAGATCATGCGCGGGCTGCAGGAGCGCGGCGTGCTCGTGCGCGGCGGCAGCGCGCTCGGCAGCCGCTCGCCCGCGCTCCGCGTCACCTGCGGCCTGCCCGAGGAGAACGAGCGCTTCCTGGCGGCCCTCGCCGAGGTGCTCGCGCCCGCGACGATGCGCTGAGCGACACGCTCGCGGTGAGACCGGCCGCAGCACGCGCGATTCGGTCACTTCGCCAGTTGTCTCCCACTCCTGGCCGCGGTCGGGATTCTCTGCTACAACACACATAGACGGCCATGAACGCACCGGTTCCTGCATCGATCTCCGCTCTCTCGGTTCCCGGCGCCCGGCCGTCCTTCTACGCCTGGCGATTTATCTAGGCGCTCCGGCCGGCCCGTTCGTGAGCGGGCTCCTGCGGCCGCACCTGGGTCCTGATCGGACCGAGCGTCACTCTCAGGGGCGTCCCGCGCCCCCTCACGGCTCACCGGCGGTGAGCAGCCAGCAGCTCTAACATGCCCAGGCGTCAGTGAAAGGATGAGTCGATGATGATCGTGATGAGAGAGACCGCCACGCCGGAGGAGGTCGAGGCGGTCGTTGAGAAGATCGAGCGAGCCGGCGCGCGCGCTCATCGCAGCACCGGCGCGCGCGTGACCGTGATCGGCGCGATCGGCGACGTCGAGCAGGACGCCAACATCGAGAGCCTCGGCCTCGAGGGCCAGCCGGGCGTCGATCGGGTCGTGCCCATCCTCAAGCCGTACAAGCTCGCCTCCGCGCAGATCACCCACGGCGAGCGCACCGTGCTCGACATCGACGGGCGCAAGGTCGGCGGGGAGAACTTCGCTCTGATCGCCGGTCCCTGCACGGTCGAGACGCGCGAGCAGACGCTGCTGACCGCCCGCGTGGTGCGCGACGCCGGCGCCACGCTCCTGCGCGGCGGCGCCTACAAGCCCCGGACATCCCCCTACGCCTTCCAGGGCCTCGGGCAGGAGGGGCTGCGCCTGCTCGCCGAGGCCAAGGCCGAGACGGGCCTGCCGATCGTCACCGAGCTGATGGACATGCGCGACATCGACGCCGTGCTGGACGTCGCCGACGTGGTGCAGATCGGCGCGCGCAACATGCAGAACTACCCGCTGCTCGCGGAGATTGGCCGCTCGGGGCGTCCGGCGCTGCTCAAGCGCGGGCTCTCATCGACGCTCGATGAGCTGCTGATGGCCGCCGAGTACATCCTCAAGGAAGGCAATCCCAACGTCATGCTCTGCGAGCGGGGCATCCGCACGTTCGAGACCGCCTACCGCTTCACGCTCGATCTGATGGCCGTGCCGGTGCTCAAGGAGCTCTCCCACCTGCCGGTGATCGTCGACCCCAGCCATGCCGCAGGACGGCGTGACCTGGTGCTGCCGCTGTCGCTCGCCGCTGCGGCCATCGGCGCCGACGGCATCATCGTGGAGGTGCACCCGAACCCCGATGAGGCCATCTGCGACGGGCCGCAGGCACTCCGGGCCGAGGACTTCGCGGGGTACGCCCAGGCGGTCGAGCGGGCGGCTGCGCTCGCCGGCAAGGCGCTCAGCCCGGCGTGAGGGTCGCGGTCCTCGGCGTCGGGCTGATCGGCGGCTCGATCGGCCTGGCCGCGCGCGGGCGCGCCCACGCCGAGGTCTGCGGATATGACCCGGACGAGCGGGCGCGCGCGCGGGCGCTCGAGCTCGGGGCGATCGACACGCAGGCCGAGGACGTGCCCACGGCCGTGGCCGGTGCCGACGTCGTGTTCGTGGCCGCGCCGGTCGGCGCGCTTGCCGACAGCGTGCGCCTGGCCCTCGCCGCCGCCGGCCCTGACTGCGTCGTCAGCGACGTCGGCTCGACCAAGCGCGCTCTCGCCGCCGCCGGCGAGGACGCGCGCTTCGTCGGCGGACACCCGCTCGCCGGCGCCGAGACGGCCGGCGTGGAGCACGCGCGCGAGGATCTCTTCGACGGCGCCACCTGGTATCTCACCCCGGCCAGAGGCAACACCGCCGGCGTGCTCTACGAGCGCCTGCACCGTCTGCTCAGCAGCTTCGGCGCCCAGCCGACGGCGATCGACGCCGAGACCCACGACCGCCTGATGGCCTGCGTCTCGCACCTGCCGCACGTGCTCGCCAACGTGCTCGTATCCCAGGCGGCGGGCATGCTCGGCGACGAGGAGGAGCAGCGCCTGCCCGCGGTCGGCCCGAGCTTTCGCGACGCCACCCGCGTGGCCGGCGCCAACAGCGCGATCTGGACGGACATCTACATCTCCAACCGTGACGCGCTGCTCGCCGGGATCGACGAGTTCGCAGCGCGCCTGCACGACCTGCGCACCTGGCTCGCCGCCGGGGATGCCGCGGCCGTGACCGCATGGAACGAGCGCGCCCGTGCCGACCGCGAGGCGCTGCTGGGAGCCGGACTCGCCGGAGGAGCGGGCGGAGAGTCGATCCACGAGCTGCGCGCCTCGGTCCCCAACCGCCCCGGAGTGATCGCCGACATCGCCCTCGCGCTCGGCCGCGCCGGAGTGAACATCCTCGATCTCGCCCTCTCGCCCTCCGAGGACAACCGCCAAGGCGTCGTCGCGCTGTGGATCGGCGGGGAGGAGAACGCGCGCCGCGCGCAGCAGCTGATAGCGGACCTCGGCTTTCCGGTCGCACGGGCATGATGGAGGCGCGATGAACATGCGATTCGAGCCCACGCGCGGCCTGTCGGGCAAGCTGCGCGCCCCAGCCGACAAGTCGATCTCCCACCGTGCCGCCCTGCTCGGAGCGATGGCCTCCGAGCCGGTGCGCATCGAGGGCTACCTGCACGCCGCCGACACCACCTCCACGCTCGATGCCGTGCGCGCGCTCGGCGCGCTGGTGGAGGTGCACGGGGAGGAGGTGCTCGTGCGCGGCACCGGCCTGCGCGACGCGCACGCGCCCGACGGGCCGATCGACGTCGGCAACGCCGGCACGCTGCTGCGGCTCCTGCCCGGCTGGCTGGCCGCGCAGGAGGGGTCCTCCTTCACCCTCGACGGCGACGAGTCGATCCGCCGGCGCCCGGTCGACAGGATCATCGAGCCCCTGCACCAGATGGGCGCCGAGCTCGATGCAACCGACGGGCGCTTCCCGCCGCTGCACGTGCGCGGCGCGCGCCTGCGAGCGATCTCATACGAGCTCGCGGTGGCCAGCGCGCAGGTCAAGTCCTGCATCCTGCTCGCCGCTCTCGCCGCCGACGGCGCGACCACGGTCGGCGAGCCGGCGCGCAGTCGCGATCACACCGAGCGCATGCTGATGCGCGCTGGCGTCTCCATCCACCGCAACGGCCGCCACGTGACGGTCGTCAACACCGACGAGCTCCTGCTCGACGGCGTGCGGGTCCCGGGCGACCCCAGCTCGGCCGCCTTCCTGATCGCCGCCGGGGTGCTGGTGCCCGGCTCGCGCCTGCTGATCAGCGACGTCGGGGTCAACTGGACGCGCACCGGCTTCCTGCGGATTCTGCGCCGCATGCGCGGCATCGTCGTGGGCGAGCTCGAGCACGAGACCGGCGAGCTCGCCGCGGTGGAGCCCGTCAGCGACCTCGACGTCGCCCACGGCGCGCTCGAGGGCACGGTCGTCGAGGCCGAGGAGGTGCCGCTCGCGATCGACGAGCTTCCGCTCGTGGCACTGCTCGGCTGCTTCGCCGAGGGCGAGACGATCGTGCGGGGCGCCCAGGAGCTGCGCCTGAAGGAGTCCGACCGGATCGCCGGTGTCGCCGAGGGCCTGCGCGGTCTCGGGGCCGACATCGAGGCGACCGAGGACGGCTTCGTGGTCGTCGGCACGGGTGGCCTGCAGGGGGGCACGCTCGACGCCCGCGGCGACCATCGCCTGGCGATGATGGGCGCCGTCGCCGGCCTCGCCTCGCGCGAGGGCGTCGAGGTGCTCGGCATGGACGCCGCCACGGTCTCCTATCCGGCGTTCGTCGATGATCTGATGGGCCTGTGCTCGTAGCGACCGACACCGGCCCGTGCTCGTAGCGATCGACGGACCGGCCGGCGCCGGCAAGTCGACGGTCGCACGCGAGCTCGCGCGGGAGCTCGGCTTCACCTACCTCGACAGCGGCGCGATGTATCGCTGTGCGGCCCTGCGTACGCTGCAAGAGCCCGCCGGCGAGCCGGCGCTGCTGGCGCGCTCGGCGCAGATCGTGCTGCAGGATGCCGAGGCGGGCGGGGTCGGGCGCGTCCTGCTCGACGGATGCGACGTCAGCGAGGCCATCCGCACCCCGGAGGTCTCCGAGGCGGCCTCGCTGCTCGCCGCCGACCCCGGCGTGCGCGACGCCCTCGTGGCCAAGCAGCGCGAGCTCCTTTCCGCCGGCGACTGGGTGGCCGAGGGGCGCGACATCGGCACGGTGGTCGCGCCCGACGCAGCCGTCAAGATCTTCCTCACCGCCGACCCCCGCGAGCGCGCGCGCAGGCGGGCAGCCGAGCTCGGCGCCGCAGCCGAGGTGGTGCTCGCCGAGCAGGCGCTGCGCGACGAGCGCGACAGCACGCGTGCCCACAGCCCGCTGCGGCCGGCTCCCGGCGCGATCGAGCTCGACACCACCGGGCTGGGGGTCCAGGAGGTGGTCGCCAGGATCGCCGCGTTCGTCCGCGCGGCATAGCGCCACCGGGAACGCGGCCAGCCGCGGTCATACTGGCTACATGAAGGTCGCCGTCGTCGGCTATCCAAACGTGGGCAAGTCCTCGCTCATCAACCGCCTCACGGGCACGCGCGAGGCCGTCGTGCACGAGCGCCCGGGCGTGACGCGCGACCGCCGGGAGCTCGACTGCGAGTGGAACGGTCGCCAGTTCAAGCTGATCGACACGGGCGGCGTCGACTTCGCCGACGAGGACCCGCTCGCCGGCTCGATCCGCGACCAGGCGCGCGCCGGCCTGGCGGACGCGCAGGTGGCCGTGCTCGTCGTCGACGCGCGTGCCGGGGTGCGCCCCGGCGATCAGGAGATGGCCGACCTCCTGCGCCGCTCGCCGCTGCCCACGATCGTCGCCGCGAACAAGTGCGATGGCGTCGCCGAGCTGGCGCTCGCCGCCGAGTTCCACCGCCTCGGCCTCGGCGAGCCGCTCGCCGTCTCCGCCACGCAGGGGCTGGGCTCGGGGGATCTGCTCGATCGGATCGTCGAGCTGCTGCCGAGGGCGATGAGGAGGAGCCCGACGACACGGTCCGTCTCGCGGTGATCGGCCGCCCCAACGTCGGCAAGTCCTCGCTCGTCAACCGCTTCCTCGGGGAAGAGCGCGTGATCGTCTCCGAGGTCGCGGGCACCACGCGCGATCCCATCGACATGCCGCTGCTCCTCGACACCCCCGCGGGCCAGCGCAAGCTGACCCTGATCGACACCGCGGGCATGCGCCGGCAGTCCAAGGTCGCCGACTCGGTCGAGTACTACACGGCGCTGCGCTCGCAGCGGGCCGCCGAGCGCGCCGACGTCGCGCTCGTGGTCTGCGACGCCAGCGACGGCGTCACCTCGCAGGACCTGCGCATCGCCGAGCTGGCGATGAAGGCCGGATGCGCGACCGCGATCGTGCTCAACAAGTGGGACGTGCGCGACGATGACCGCCAGGCCCGCGAGGAGGACCTCGAGCACGAGCGCGGCCGCGTGGCCGAGAAGCTGCGGCTGCGCCCGCGCGTGCTCACCGCGAGCGCCAAGACCGGGCGCCACGTCTCACGGCTGCTCACCGAGGCGCTGGCGCTCGGCGATCGCATGGCCGCGCGCATCCCCACCCCCGAGCTCAATCGCTTCCTGTCCGAGACCGTGCAGGCCCGCCAGCCGCCCGTGGGCACGCGCCGCGGCTCCAGCCAGCATCGGCTGAAGCTGATCTACATGACCCAGATCGGCGAGCGGCCGCCACGCTTCGCGATCCAGGTCAACTCCCGCGCCCGCCTGACCCGCGACTACTCCTTCTTCCTGGAGAACCGCCTGCGCGCCCGCTACGGGATGGACGGCGTGCCGCTGATAATCGACTTCGTCGAGCGTGGCCAGCGCGGTCAGCGCCGTCGCGCCCGGGCAGCATAGACTTCGGCGACTTTTCGCCAGGCTCGCCCGCGGCGAGCCGCATCACCCCCCGCCCACGACCCTGGAGCTGACCCACCAAGCCATGACTGAGCTTTCCGACAACGAGTTCCTGTTCACCTCCGAGTCGGTCACGGAGGGACACCCCGACAAGATCGCCGATCAGATCTCCGATGGCGTGCTCGACGCCGTCCTCAGCGACGATCCCTATGGCCGCGTCGCCTGCGAGACGCTCGTCAACACGGGCCTGGTGGTCGTCTCTGGGGAGATCTCGACCGACACCTACGTGGACATCCAGGAGATCGCGCGCGAGACCGTGCGCAGGATCGGCTACGACAACGCCGCCTACGGCTTCGACTGCGACACCTGCGCGGTGATCAACGCGATCGACAAGCAGTCGCCCGACATCGCCCAGGGCGTGGACGCCGCCTATGAGACCCGCCACGATCCCTCCGACGACGACGAGCTCGACGTCGCCGGAGCAGGGGACCAGGGAATGATGTTCGGCTACGCCTCCAACGAGACCGATGAGCTGATGCCGCTGCCCATCTCGCTCGCGCACAAGCTCGCCAAGCGCCTGTCGGAGGTCCGCAAGGGCGAGGTCGTGCCCTACCTGCGCCCCGACGGCAAGACGCAGGTCACCGTTCGCTATCAGGACGGCCGGCCGGTCGAGATCGAGAAGATCCTCATCTCCACCCAGCACGCCGACGGCATCGACACCGAGACCCTGATCAAGCCCGACCTGCTCGAGCACGTGCTGCGCCCGGTGCTGCCCGCCGAGCTCTACGACGAGAAGAAGCTCTCCAAGAACTTCCTCGTGAACCCCACCGGGCGCTTCGTGATCGGCGGCCCGATGGGCGACTGCGGCCTGACCGGGCGCAAGATCATCGTCGACACCTACGGCGGCATGGCCCGCCACGGAGGCGGCGCCTTCTCCGGCAAGGACCCCTCAAAGGTCGACCGCTCGGCCGCCTACGCCGTGCGCTGGGTCGCCAAGAACATCGTCGCCGCCGGCCTGGCCGACCGGGCCGAGGTGCAGGTCGCCTACGCGATCGGCGTGGCGCACCCGGTCTCGGTGATGGTCGAGACCTTCGGCACCGAGAAGGTCGGGCGCGGCCTGATCGCGCGGCTCGTCGACGAGCACTTCGACCTGCGTCCCGGGGCCTTCCGGGAGGAGCTCAAGCTGCATCGCCCGATCTACCAGAAGACCGCCGCCTACGGGCACTTCGGCCGCGAGGACCACGACTTCACCTGGGAGAAGACCGACAAGGCGGCGGCGCTGCGCGCGGCCGCCGGTCTCTGACCGGCGCGCTCGAAAACGGCCGACAGGCAAGCCAGGCCAGGATCGAGGCCCGCCCGCCCGCGACCTGTGCTCTGCCCATGAGCGACGGAGGACGCCGCCCGGCGCCGCCTGTCGGTCGTCTAGGGTCCGGGCGATGTCCACGATCGCCCAGGTGGAGCCGATGACCAGCACCCGCGCGCTGCGCGGGCCGTTCGACTACCGCCTGCCGGAGGAGCTGCGCGGCGGGGTCGTGGACGTCGGCTCGATGCTGGTCGTGCCCTTCGGGCGGCGCGAGGTCCTCGGCGTGGTCGTCGGCCTGTCCGACAGCAGCGAGGTCGCCGAAGAGAAGCTGCTCGCACCGCTGCGGGCGCTCGAGCTCGGGGTGCCCGTGGAGATGGTCGCCCTCGCCGAGTGGATCGCCGCCGAGTACTGCTCCACGATCGCCCGCGCGCTCGGCCTCGTCCTGCCGCCCGGCGCCGCACGCCGGCTGAGCGGGCGCAAGCGCCGCCCGGTCGCCCGTCCCCGGCATCTGGCCGTCGGCTCGCGCAGCCCGCACCCGCCCGAGCTGAGCGACGACCAGCGCAACGCCCTGGCGCCGCTGATCGCGGCCCTGCGCGAGCGCCGGGCAGAGCAGCGCCTGCTGCACGGCGTCACCGGGTCGGGCAAGACCGAGGTCTACCTGCGCGCCGCCGCGACCGCGCTCGCGCAGGGTCGTGGCGCGATCGTGCTCGTTCCCGAGATCGCGCTCACCCCGCAGATCGTCGGCCGCTTCAGCGAACGCTTCGGCGAGACCGTCGCGATACTGCACTCGCGCATGACTCCCGCGCAGCGCTACGCCGAGTGGCGTCGCCTGCGCGAGGGGCACGCGCGGGTCTGCGTGGGCCCCCGCTCGGCCGTCTTCGCGCCGATCGAGGAGCTTGGGCTGATCGTCGTGGACGAGGAGCACGACGCCTCCTACAAGCACGAGGGCGACCCCCGCTATGACGCCCGCGACGTGGCCGCCGAGCGCGCGCGGCGCTGCGGCGCGGTCCTGCTGCTCGGCAGCGCCACGCCCCGGCCGGAGAGCGTGGATCGCGTGGCCAGAACCCTGCTGCCCCGCAGGGTCGACGGCCGCCCCCTGCCGAGCGTGCAGGTGCTCGACATGCGCGAGCAGGCCCACGGACTGCATCCACTCACCAGCCAGGCGCTCGCCGAGGTGCGCGCCGAGCGCGGCAAGGCGATCGTGCTCCTCAACCGCCGCGGCTGGTCGAACTTCCTCTCCTGCCGCTCCTGCGGGTGGGTCTGGAGCTGCCCGCACTGCGACGTCGCGCTCGTGCTGCACCGCAGCGGCGGCTTCCTCGCCTGCCACCACTGCGGCCACCGCGAGCCCGCGCCGGCCCGCTGCAGCCAGTGCTCCTCGATGTCGGTCGCGCGCCACGGCGCCGGCACCGAACGACTGCAGCACGATCTTGCGAGCGTCCTCGACGACGGGCGCTTCCCGATCTTCCGCCTCGACGCCGACGCCGTCGACGGCGACGACAGCGGCGTGGGGGCGCTCCTGCGCCGCTTCGAGGCCGCCGACTGCGGCGTGCTGATCGGCACCCAGATGGTCGCCAAGGGCCACGATTTCCCGGACGTGAGCCTCGGGGTGGTGCTCGACGCCGACGCCACCCTGCGCTTCCCAGACTTCCGCGCCGAGGAGCGCACCTTCGCCCTGATCGCCCAGCTGGCGGGACGCGTCGGGCGCGGCGGCCACGGGTCCGTGCTCGTGCAGACCATCGCGCCCGACGCGCGCGCCATCCTCCACGCCGCGCGCCACGACAGCGAGGGCTTTCTCGCCGGCGAGCTGCAGCGCCGCCGTGCCCTGCGCTACCCGCCCTACTCGCACCTGATCCGGATCGTCTGCGCGGCCGTCGAGTTCGATCGCGCCCGGTCGGCCGCGGCCGCCGTGCGCGAGGCCCTCGCCGACTGCCTGCGCCATGGCCCCGCCAGCCCTGACGTGCTCGGCCCCGCCGCGCTGTTTCGCCTCCGCGGCCGCGAGCGCTCGGTCGTGATGGTGAAGGCCGCCGAGCGCCGGCCGGCGGTGGCGGCGGTGGGGGAGGCCGTCGGGCGGGTCGCGCGCTCGCGCGAGCACGCGGGTGTGAGCTTCAGCGTGGACGTGGATCCGCAGTAGGGCCCGGTACCGACGCCCGAGCGCCGGTGCGCAACGCTCGGTTCACGCTTGCGAGCGCGTGATTTCGTCTGGTACCCTCGCGATCCGGCCATGCACGGAGGGTGGAGATGGCCAAACAAGGAGGTTGACATGGTCGGTTCTTGCGGGAGGTCTCACGGTGCCTGGCGTGGCCGCGCTCGACCGCGCCCGCTGCGGTACGTGCTGCTGCTGATGGCAGCGGGCCTGTGTCTCCTCACCGCTCCGGCCGCGCTCGCGAGCCCCTCCCCAACCTGGTCCGGTCAGGCTGAAAGCCTCGAAGATGAATGGTCTCTTCCCGAAAACTGGAAAGGCAAAAGCGCACCGACGGAAAAAGAGGCGCTCGGCACGCTCACGTTCCCCAGGCTGTCGGAACCCTGCGAACCCGAAGAACACACCTGCTACGAAAGCGAAAACGACGTCAAAGAACTGAGCGCCGAATCCCTGCACATCGACGACGGCGACGGCTACGAAATACTTGGCGAAGCGCTGACGCTCGGAAGCGGCGGCCTGACCGCCTCACCTGCCAGCGGCTCGAGCGGGCCCGCCCTCGACCTCCTGGAGTTGCCGTTCAACCTAAGCGCGACGCAGACCTGGAGCGTCTCCGGCCGGGGAAACGGGGCAATCAACGGCTTGGACCTGGAAGAAGGCAGCGTGACGGGCGCGACCAGCACGAAACTGACCGTCCAGCTGGGCCAGCAGGCGGCGCTCTATCTCGCAGAGAAAGTCGAAGCCGGGCCGGTCTCGATCCAGGGAGCGAGCGCAACCAAACCCGGTTTCGAAAACGGCTTCGCCGACCTGGAAGGGGCTGAAGTCAACTCCGTCGACGCGGAGCCCGTCGAACTGAGTCACATCCTGCTGTTCGGCAGCGGAGAAGTCGGCGCGCTGACGACCAAAGACGCGGAACTGGCGGTGGGAACCGGGATCAAGCCCGCCGGTGGCATCGAAGCCAAGAGCGCGACCCTCGACTCCGGCAGCGAAGTCCGCTTCGAGATCAACGGCGGTGAAGGGGTCGCCCAGAGCGACTACTCGCAGCTCACATCCGAAGGCACGGTCAGCCTGGCGAGCGCGAAGCTCGCGGTCGACGTCGGGGTCGAAAAACAGCCCTGCCCGACGCTCCCCACCGGACAGACCTACACGTTCGTCTCGACCACCGGGAAACTCTCGGGAGCGTTCGCCAACGCGCCTGAACACGGAGCGGACGTGCCCATCACGTTCGCCAAAGGATGCGTTGCGACCGCGCAGAAGATCCGCATCAGCTACAACGAGACCGGCGAGCCGGAGACGGTCACCGGGACCGTGGAAGTGGCCCCCGCGGTCAGCGAAGAGCCCGTGGCGGCGTCGGTCGTGGAAGGCGAAGCAGCGACGTTCAAAGCCGCCGCGACCGGGGCGTCGGAAGTTCAGTGGCAGGTCAAAAGGGGAGCGGGCGCCTTCGAAAGCGACACGACCGACGCGGGCAACAAGACCGACATGCTGACGGTCGAACACACGAGCGCGTCGGAGGGCGGCGATGAATACCGCGCGCTGTTCAAGAACGGCGCCGGGGAAACCCCCACGACGGCGGCGGCGCTGACGGTCAAGGCGAAGCCCGTCGCGAGCGAAGAACCGACGGCGACCGGTTCGGCCGGACCGGCTGGCTCGGCGGGCTCGGGAGCGCCTGCGGGCAGTGGCGGGGTGCTCTCCGCCAAGGAAAGCTCTCCCGACGCGACGATCGCGGGCACGAGCGTGACCGTGGGCTCCTCGGGCAAGCTCGTCGTCAAGGTGAGCTGTCCCGCGGGAGTCGCAAGCTGCAAGGGAACGATCACCCTGCGCACGCTCACGGCCGTGAGCGCCGGCGCCGCGAGCCATACGGCGAACACCAAGGCCGCGGTGGTGACGCTCGCCGGCGGATCGTTCAGCATGACGGGCGGTCAGAGCAGGAGCGTGACCCTGACGCTGACGGCGCGAGCTCGCACCCTGCTCGCACGTAGCCACGTGCTGCGCACCCGCGCGACGATCATCGCGCGCGATCCCGAAGGCGGGACGCACACGACCCTGACCATCCTCACGCTGCGCGCGGCCAAAGCGAAACGCGGCTGATCGAGAGCAGCTGGGCCCGACCGCCAGGGCCACGAGCGCAGCCCGAGACCCAGCAACCCGCCATCCACTCCGCGCCCGCTCATAAACTCAAGGCTCGACCACGATGATCTCGCTCCTTTGCACCCCCGAGGACATGAGACGAGGAGATGCGCGAGCGCCTGCGGGATCGCCGCTTGCGGCTCCTGAACGCTCCCGGCGGCCCTCGCCGGCCCGGCTGGCCGCCGCCGCGGCGCTCGCCGCGAGCCTCATCCTGGTGCCAGCGGCCGGCGCCGCCGGCCAGGCGCCGCCCGGCGGCCATCGGACCGCGCACCCGATCCGGCGCTTCGCGCGGGTCCGCGGAGTCTGCGGGCCGCCGGCGCGTGGGCATGCTGCCTGCACCGCGCTGCTGCGCATCACGGTCCCGTCGAGCTCCGCCGCGGCGCTCGGCGCCAGCTCCTACACCGTCGGCGCCGGAGCTCGCAGCTACGGGCCCGCGGGCGGGCTGACTCCCGCCGATCTCGCGAGCGCCTACAACTATGAATCCGCGGCCGGCGGCGGGTCCGGCGAGACGGTCGGCATCGTCGACGCGTATGACGATCCCGCCATCGAAGAAGACCTCGCGGCGTTCGACAGCCACTACGGCCTCCCGGCCTGCACGACGGCCAACGGCTGCTTCGAGAAGGTCGGCCAGGGCGGAAGCTCGGCCTCGCTGCCGCGCGCCGACACGACGCGCTGGTCGGTCGAGATCTCCCTCGACGTCGACATCGTGCACTCGGTCTGCGCGAACTGCAAGATCCTGCTGGTCGAGGCCAACGAACCCAGCTACAAGGATCTCGCGGAAGCCGTGGACACCGCGGCGAGCATGGGGGCGAACGAGATCAGCAACTCATACGCCGGGCCTGAGACCGGCATGAAATCGACCGAACGGGCGGCCTACAACCACCCGGGCGTCGTCATCGCGGCCGCCACGGGTGATGACGGCTACTACGACTGGGACTTCGTCAACGAAGGCAGGGAAGCCGTCGGGATGCCCAACGTACCGGCATCGCTGCCGACGGTCGTGGCGGTCGGCGGCACGACGCTCGAACTCAACGAAAACGGCACGCGAGCCAGAGAGGCCGTGTGGAACAACAACGGCGCGGGCGACAAGCTGGGCCACTCCAGGAAAGTCGCCGAGGGTGCGACCGGCGGCGGCTGCAGCACGCTGTTCACGGCTCCGCTGTGGCAGCAGAGCGTGCCGGGCTTCGCGGCAACCGGATGCGGGACGAGCCGCCTCGCCGCCGACGTCGCGGCCGTCGCGGATCCGGACAGCGGCGGCTTTGACATCTATGACACCTACAACTGCGGAGCCCAATGCGAAGCGTGGGGGATCGGCTCGGGCAGTGGCTGGTTGACGCTCGGCGGCACCTCGCTGGCGACGCCGCTGATCAGCTCGCTGTATGGACTGGCCGGCGGTGGCGGGGGCGTGCCGTATCCGGCGCTCACGCTCTACGGCCATCTCGCCGAGCCCGGGTCGCTGTACGACGTCACCGAAGGCGCCAACGGCTTCTGCGGCGGGGAGCCGGCCTCGCAATGCGGCGATCCCGACGCGCGCTACGGACGCGTGGACTGCCAGGGCACCACCGCCTGCAATGCCGCCGTCGGCTTCGACGGGCCCTCGGGAGTGGGCACGCCGGATGGACTGTCCGCCTTCGAACCGGTCTTCCCCGCAGCGGTCATCACCGCTCCCGGCTCGGTCAAAGCAGGGGTGGCGGCGGGCTTCAGCGCCAGCGGGTCGAGCGACCCGTTCCCGGGAGGCACGATCGCCACCTACTCGTGGACGTGGGGCGACGGCAGCGGCGGAAGCTCCGAAGCCTCGCCGACCCACGTCTTCGCCGCCGCAGGCACCTATCAGGTGACCCTCACCGTCACCGACAACTACGGCCTGACCAGCGTGCCGGCGGTGCGCTCGGTGGACGTCAGCGGCTCCACGAAACTCGAAGAAGAAGAAGCGGCGGCGCGCAGGAAGGACAAGAAGGAAGAAGCCGTGGGCAGGAAGCAGAAGCTGAAGCGGGTGCTGGGCCGCCTCGAACAGCAGCTCACGGAACTCGAGGGCGGGGGGTAGGCGGTGCGGGTCGCTGAGCACGAGCTGAAGCCGCTGCGGAGGTGCCTTGTCCTCGTGCTGCTCGGCTGGGCTGTCCTCGCGAGCGCCGGCCCGCCGGCAGGCCTCGCGGCCGGGGCGGTGCGCTACGCGCGCCTGATCCACGCGTGCCCGCCGCCGCGGCCCGGACGGGCCAGCTGCTTCGCTGTGGAGCGCCGACCCGTCGCGGCCGCCTCCGCGAGCGCCGCCGGAGTGCACCCCTACACCGTCGGGGCCGGCGCGCGCACCTACGGGCTCGCCGGCGGCCTGACGCCCGCCGATCTCGCGAGCGCCTACGGCTATGAACCGACCGTGGGGGGCGCCGGGCAGACGATCGGCATCGTAGACGCCTACGATGATCCCGAAATCGGAAAGGACCTCAAGACCTTCGATGAACACTATGGCCTGGAGGAATGCACGAAACCCTACGGCTGCTTCAGGAAGGTCGACGAGAAAGGCAAAGAAAGCCCCCTTCCCGCCGAGGACATAGGGTGGTCGCAGGAGATCTCACTCGACGTGGAGACCGCGCGCGCGGCCTGTCGCCAGTGCAACATCCTGCTGGTCGAGGCCAACAGCCCGGAATACACGGACCTCGCGAAAGCCGTCGACGAGGCCGTCGCGCTCGGCGCGACAGAGGTGTCCAACTCCTACGGGGGCCCGGAGGAAGAAATCCTCCAGGAAGCGGGGGTTAAGGAAGCGTACGAACACCCCGGCGTGGTCATCACCGCCGCCGCCGGCGACGACGGATATGACGACTGGGACTCCTGGGACAACAGGCTCGTCCCGCCGGCGATGCCCGACGCCCCCGCGTCGCTGCCGTCGGTGGTCGCGGTCGGGGGGACCTCGCTCAAGCTCAACGAAGACGGGACGCGCGCCAGCGAGACGGTGTGGAACGACGACGGCTTCAAGGATACGAACCACTTCCCGCCCGGCTACGTCGGCGGCGGGGGCTGCAGCACGCTGTTCGAAGCCCAGCCCTTCCAGCTGGACGCAGCGGGGTTCTCCGCGAGCGGATGTGAAGGCAAACGCCTATCCGTCGACGTCTCAGCCGACGCCGACCCGTACACCGGGTTTGACATCTATGACACCTTCGACTACTGCACCGCGACGAAGAACGCGTGCGACGCGGAAGAAGAAGAACTCGAAGAAGCAAATGCCTGGCAGACTTTCGGAGGCACCTCGCTGGGCACGCCCCTGATCGCCGCGCTGTACGCGCTCGCCGGCGGCGATGCGGCGCTGAAGTACCCCGCGCTCACGCTCTACGGGCACCTCGGCCAGGCGTCCTCGCTGTACGACGTGACCGAGGGTGGCAACGGCTACTGCGACGGCGAACCGGTGTCGCTGTGCGGCCACCCGAACAAGGGCGGCATCGTCCTGGACTGCGAAGGGACGAGCGCCTGCGATGCGCGCACCGGCTACGACGGCCCGACGGGGGTCGGCACGCCGAACGGGCTGGAAGCGTTCAAGCCGCTCACCGAAGCGGAAGTCAAAGCCAAAGAAGCACAGGAAGCCAAAGAACGCCAGGAAGCCAAAGAAGCCAAAGAACGCCAGGAAGCCAAAGAAGCCAAAGAAAGGCAGGAAGCCAAAGAAGCCAAAGAAAGGCAGGAAGCCCTCGCGGCCGCCGCCTCTCTGGCGGCCGCGGGCTCGAAAGCGGTGGCCGGCTTCCAGGGCGTTCTGATCCCGCCGGTGCCCGACGCGAGCCTGGCGAGCACCGGCCTGCAGGAGAGCTCGAAGGGCACGGTGACGCTCAAGATCGGCTGCCCGAGCGGTGAGAGCGCCTGTGTGGGCACCGTCGGCCTGCGCACGCTGAGCGCGGTCGTGGCGGACCTCGCCGGGGCCGCGAAGAGCAAAGCGAGGATCCTCACGCTCGCGACCGGCTCCTTCGACGTGCCCGGCGGCCAGGTCAGGACGGTGACGCTGCACCTGTCCGCGAAGGCGCGGGCACTGCTCGCCCGCTTGCATTCGGTGCGGGTGAGGGTCACGCTCCTCGCACACGACGCGGCCGGTGCCACGCACAACACTGTCACGATCGGGACGCTGCGCGCTCCCAAGGCCAAACACGGCAAGGGCTGAGCGCGCAGCCCGAGCTCCCGCTGGGGCGGCCGCAAGCTCGCCCGCTCCCGCAACCTCGCCAGTCCCGCAACCTCGCCCCGCGCCGGCGCAACCTCGGCACGAGCTCATAGACTCAAGGTCGATGGCCGCAGAGGACCGCACAGTCGAGGAGGACGCCGAGCCCGAGTCGCTCGAGCTGCCGACGCCCAGCTCCGAGGAGGCCGACGTCGAGGTCGAGCGCGAGCAGGACGCGCCCGAGCCCGCCGAGCTCGATCCCGAGACGCGTGAGCGGCGCGACGCGGCGCTGCGCCGCGTGCGCAAGCTGGGCGACCCCGTCCTGCGCGCGACGGCGCTGCCGGTCGAGCGCTTCGACGAGGCGCTCGAGGCGGAGATCGAGCGGATGGGCGAGCTCATGCACGACGCCCTGGGGGTCGGGCTCGCCGCCACTCAGCTTGGGGTGCTGCATCGTGTGCTCGTCTACAGGGCCTACGTCGATGACCCGGTCACGGCGCTGGTCAACCCTATCCTCGAGTGGACCAGCGAGGAGCTCGAGATCGCCGAGGAGGGGTGCCTCAGCCTGCCGGGCGTCCATGTCGAGGTCGAGCGTCCGGCGCACGTGCGGGTGCGCGCGCAGGATGCCGCCGGCCGGGAGCTGACGATCGAGGCCGAGGCGCTGGAGGCGCGAGTGATCCAGCACGAGATCGATCACCTCAACGGCGTGCTGATCCTCGATCGCATCTCCCGCGAGGCGCGCAAGGCGGCGATGCGCGCGATGCGCGAAGCGCAGGAACCGATCGGCGATCGCGCGACCAGCGCGGCCGGGCCCTCGCCGACCGCCTAGCCCCGTCCGCAACGGTGCAGGAACCTTGAGCACCGTCTTTCTCGGCACATCGGAGTTCGCAGCAGCTGTCCTCGAGCGCCTGGCCCAAAGCGACGCGCATCGCCCCGTGCTCGTGCTCACGCGCCCCGACCGTCCGAGCGGGCGCGGCCGGCGACCGACCTCGCCGCCGGTTGCCGAGCGGGCGAAGGCCCTCGGCATCCGGGTGGAGCAGCCGGAAAGCGTCAACACCCCCGAGGCCAGGGCGCTGATCGCCGAGGCTGGCCGGTCGCGCAGCGGCGCGCGCGGCGACGGCGCCAGGGACGGGGCGGCCGATGGGCCGACGCTCGTGGTGTGCGCGTTCGGCGCGCTGATCAAGGAGCCGCTGCTCTCGGCGCACGAGATTCTCAACGTCCATCCTTCGCTGCTTCCGCGCTGGCGGGGAGCGGCGCCGATCGAGCGCGCGATCATGGCCGGCGACGCCGAGACGGGCGTGTCGATCATGCGTCTCACGGCGGGCCTCGACAGCGGGCCCGTGTGCCTCGCCGGCGTCGAGCCGATCCGGCCGCAGGACAGCTACGGCACGCTCGCAGGACGGCTGCAGGGGCAGGGCGCGCAGCTGCTCCTGCGCGCCCTGGAGGAGCGGCCGCCGTTCGTCGAGCAGCCCGAGGAGGGCGCGAGCTACGCCGAGAAGATCGGCGCCGCCGACCGTCTGCTCGACCCGGGCCGCCCGGCCGTCGAGTTGGAGCGGGTGGTCCGGGCCCTGCACCCGCACATAGGCGCCCGCGCCGCGCTCGCCGACGGCACGCTGATCGGGGTGCATGCCGCCGCGCTTGTCCAGGAGCGCTCGGCGCCCGGCGTGAGCGCGCGCGAGGGCCGTCTGCTGCTCGGCGCCACCCCGGGCACGCTCGAGCTGCTCGTCGTCCAGCCGCCCGGCGGACGCGCGATGGAGGCCGCCTCCTATCTACGGGGTCACGGTGCGCCGGGGCGGCGGTAGGCGCTGACGTAGGCGGGCGGCGCGATGCCGGGCCGCAGGCGCGGGTCGGGCTGCGGCGCGCCCGGCCTGCTCGCCAGCGGGATCACCCCTGCCCAGGCGTCCAGCGAGTAGTCCTGCTCGTCGTCCAGCGGCGGGCCGCTGCGGACCTTTGCCGATCCCTCCTCGATCGGGATCGCGAGCACCGCCGTCGCCTTCAGCTCCTGCTCGCTCGGCGCGCGCACGTCCGCCCAGCGACCGGGCACGATGTGCTCGATGATCGCCTCGAGCGCCGCGAGCTTCGCCTGCGGATCCTCGACCGGGCTCGCCGTCCCGAACAGCATCACCGACCGATAGTTGGCGGAGTGGTGAGTCGCCGAGCGGGCGAGCACGAGGCCGTCGAGCAGCGAGACCGTCAGGCAGACGGGTGCGCCCGCCGCGAGCGTCCTCATAGTGCGGCTCGCGCTCGACCCGTGGCAGTAGAGGAGATCGCCGTCGCGAGCGTGCAGCGTGGGGGTCACGACCGGCCGCCCGCGCGGATCGGTGATGCCGAGATGCGAGATCAGGGCCTCGTCGAGGATCGCGTCGATCAGGCGGCGGTCGTGGCTGCCGCGTTCGCGCCTACGCCGCAGTCGCACGCGGTCGGAGGCGGGCCCGCTCGGCGCGGGCGGGCGCGGAGCGGCGCCGCCGGCGGGCGAGGATGTGGAACGTGTCTCGGCTCGGCCGGGCGGCGCGGACACAGGCAGCCTCCTATCTGTCATAGTACAGAACGATGAGTGACATGGAACAGTATCGGATCAGCGCCGGCAGCGCGGCGGAGCTGGTGGGGAGCATCGAGGCGGCGGTCGCGAGCGGGGCGCTGGCGCCCGGGCAGCGGCTGCCATCCGTGCGGCGGCTCGCGATCGAGGTCGGGCTGAGCCCGGGCACGGTCGCCGCGGGGCTCTCCGAGCTGCGGCGGCGGGGGGTCGTGGTGAGCGAGCCGCGGCGCGGCACGCGGATCGGGCAGGCACCGCCAATCGGCTCCTCGCGCAGGCTGCTGCCGGTGCCGGCGGGCGCGCGCGACCTCTCGCGCGGCAACCCGGACCCCGACCTGCTGCCCGACCTCGAGCGCGCGCTGGCCCGCTGCAGGCTTCCGGTGCGCCTCTACGGGGAGCCGGCCTCGCTGCCCGAGCTGACGGCGCTGGCGCGCGAGCAGCTGCTGGCCGACGGCATTCCCGGCGAGGCGGTGTGCGTCGTCGGCGGCGCGCTCGACGGGATCGAGCGGGTGCTCGAGGCACACCTGCGCCCCGGCGACCGCGTGGCCGTCGAGAACCCCGGCTATGCGGCGCTGTTCGACCTGTTGCGCGCTCATGGCCTCAACCTGGAGCCGGTCGCGGTCGACGAGCGCGGGATGCGCCCCGAGGAGTTGCGGGGCGCCCTGGCGCGCGGCGCGAGCGCAGTGGTGATCACGCCGCGCGGGCAGAACCCGACGGGCGCCGCCGTGGACGCGTCACGGGCCCGGCAGCTGGGCGCCGTGCTCGCGGCCTCGCCCGGCGCGCTCGTGGTCGAGGACGACCACCTCGGGATGCTGGCCGGGAGCGCGATGCACACGACCCTGGGCGCTCGCGAACGCTGGGCGGCGACGCGATCGGTCTCCAAGGCGCTCGGGCCCGACCTGCGCCTCGCGGTGCTGGTCGGCGACGCGCAGACCGTGGCCCGCGTCGAGGGCCGCCAGCAGTGCGGACCCGGCTGGGTGAGCCACGTCCTGCAGACCCTGGTCCTCGACCTCTGGACCGACGCCGCCGTCCAGGCGCAGGTCGCCCGTGCAAGCGCGCTCTACGGTCAGCGGCGCGAGCAGCTGCTCGCCGATCTGCGCGCTCACGGCATCCCGGCGCATGGCGTCTCCGGTCTGAACGTGTGGGTTCCGGTCGAGGAGGAGGCGGGCGTCGTGGCAGCTCTGCTGCACCGCGGCTGGGTCGTCGCGCCCGGCGCCCCCTATCGCCTGGCCGGCAGCTCCCCGGGAATCCGCGTGACGATCGCGACGCTGTCGGAGGACGAGTCCGCGCGGCTGGCCGCCGACCTGGCCGACGTGCTCGCGCCGGCGCGCTCGAGCCGCAGCGGATAGCCGATCATGCCAGCCGTGCCCAGCCCCCCCTCGGCCACCGCAGCCCCCGCGCGGCGCTGCGCCTACGCGGTGCTGCGCCGCGTCTTCGAGCAGGGCGCCTACGCCGAGAAGGCGCTTCAGGCCGAGGCCAAGGAGCTCGATGCACGCGACCGGGCGCTGGCCATGCGCCTCGCCTACGGCGCGGTGCAGCGCAGGGCCACTCTCGACCATGTCATCGAAGGGCTCGCCGAGCGCCCGGCGGAGCGGCTCGACCCGCCGCTGCTGGCGGGTCTGCGCCTCGGCCTCTACGAGCTCCTCTACCTGGGGGGCTCTCCCGACTACGCCGTCGTGGCCGACGCGGTCGAGCTGACCAAGGCACAGGCACGAGCCGGCCACGGCCTCGTCAACGCGGTGCTGCGCCGCGCCGCCCGCGAGGGCCCGGGCGCGCTGCTGGGCGCCCTGAGCGACGACACGCCCGCGGAGGCGGCCGTCAAGCACTCCCACCCCGAGTGGCTGGCGCGCCTGTGGTGGCAGGAGCTCGGAGCCGAGCAGGCCCGGGAGCTGATGAGCGCCGACAACGAGCCCGGCGAGCTGGCGCTGCGGGCGAACACGCTGCTCACCGACGCGCGTGCCCTGGCGGCTCGCCTGCCCGTGAGAGCGCACGCCGATCCCGATCTCCCCGAGGCCGTGGTGCTCGAGGAGCCCTTCGACCTGCACGCCTCGCCGTTGTGGCGGGAGGGCGCCTGCATCGCCCAGTCGCGCGCGGCGATGCTCGTCGCCCGCGCACTCGCGCCGGAGCCCGGCGAGCGGGTGCTCGACCTGTGCGCCGCGCCCGGCGGCAAGAGCACGCATCTCGCGGCACTGATGCAGGGCCGCGGCGAGGTGCTCGCGGTGGAGCGCAATCCGCGCAGAGCCGGCGCGCTGGTGCGCACCGCGCAGCGGCTGCACGCCGCCAACGTCCGCGTCGAGGTCGGTGACGCGGCCCTGTGGCCGAGCTGGCTCCCCGCCGGGCGAGGCGACGCCCGGCCATTCGACCGCGTGCTCGTCGATCCGCCCTGCTCGGGGCTCGGCACGCTGCAGGCCCGCCCCGATCTTCGCTGGCGCGTGACCCCGGCCGCGATCGCCGAGATGGCCGCAGAGCAGGCGAGCATCCTCGCCGCCGGAGCCGCCGCCCTCCGTCCGGGCGGCGTGCTGGTCTACTCTACTTGCACGATATCTCCGGATGAGAACGAGGGGCAGATCGACGCCTTCCTGAAGTCGCACGCAGAATTCAGCCTCGACGATCTCGCCGCCGAGCTGCCGGCGCTGCGCATGGTGCCGCCCGCCGGCGCGAGCGAGCGGATATCTGCGGGCCTGCCCGGCCTCGTGTTGACGCTGCCCCACCGCGACCGCACGGCCGGCTTCTTCATCGCGCGGCTGCGCCGGAGCTGAGCGATGGCGAGCGAGGGCGAGGCGGCGCCCAAGCCGGCGATCGATCTCGGGCCGCGCTGCCCGCACTGCGGCGAGCCATGGCTGCGCCCGACAAACCTCCCCGGGCGCTACCGCTGCGTCTACTGCCTGCACCGCTTCGAGCTCACCTCGGTGTGCCCCAACTGCGGCGAGCACTCGACGATCGTGAGGATGTCCTCGACGGCGATCCTGAAGTGCAACAACTGCGGCGACTCGATGCTCCAGCCGGTATGAGCGACGCCCCCATCGAGCTGCTGCGGGGTGTGCGCGTGGTGCCGTCGATCCTCTCGGCCGACTTCGCGCGGCTGGGCGAGCAGGTCGGTGAGGTCCTCGATGCAGGGGCGCGCGTGATCCATGTCGACGTGATGGACGGCCACTTCGTACCGCCGATCACCGTCGGCCCGCTGATCGTGGCTGCGCTCGCCGAGGAGGTTCGCCGGGCCGGAGGGATGCTCGAGGTGCACCTGATGATCGAACGGCCCGAGCGCCACGTCGAGGAGTTCGTCAGGGCGGGCGCCCACTCCGTCACCTTCCACGCCGAGGCCACGCCGCACCTCGCCTACGCCGCCAGCCTGATCCGCGAGCGCGGCGCGGGCGTCGGCCTGGCCATCAATCCAGGCACGCCGGTCGCGGCGCTCGCCGAGGTGAGCGCGCTGCTCGACGTGGCCCTGTGCATGACCGTCAACCCCGGCTGGGGCGGGCAGCCCTTCATCGCGCACTCGCTGGAGAAGCTCCCGCGGGTCCGCGCGCAGGTCGGCCCGGACGTCGCGGTCGAGGTCGACGGCGGGATCGATCCCGCCACCGCGCCCCGCTGCCGCGCGGCCGGCGCGAGCCTGTTCGTGGCGGGCTCGGCGATCTTCGACGCGCCCAGCCCGGGCGAGGCCTACGGCGCGATCGTGCGCTCGCTGGACGCAGGCTGACGCGCGCGCGAGGCGAGCGACCCGGACCCCTGGCGGTAGAGCGTCCACAGCAGCAGCGCCAGCACGGCGGTTGCGCCGGCGTAGCCGATCTCGGTGCGCGAGAGCTGGTTGGCGACAGCGGGTGTCAGCATCCAGGCCAGAAACCCGCACGCGGCCAGTCCCCAGCACAGCGCAGCAGCGCGCGCCCGGTTGCGCGCGAGCGCCGCCTGGTTGAGCGCGCCGGAGGTCAGATGCAGGCCCATGCCCACGCCCACGAGGGCCAGACCGACACGGCTGTAGGAGAAGTGCTGCCCGAACAGATGGCTCATCACGAACGGGCCGATCGCCAGCAGCCCGAGCGTCACGGCGGCGGCGAAGCCGCCGATCGCCAGCAGGGTCACGCGGATCGCGCGCGCGAAAGCGTCGTGCCCGGCGGTCGTCTCGAGGCCCGTCAGGTGGGGCAGCAGCGAGGTCTGGATCGCCTGAAAGAGCTGCAGGGGCGCACGTGCGATCAGCAGCACCTCGAAGACGATGCCCACCAGTGCCTTATCCGAGGAGGTGGCAGCCACGGTCAGCACGGCCGCGTTCAGCAGCGTCTGCTCGGACAGCATGATCCCCGAGACCCAGCCCGCAAAGCCCGTGCCGCGGCGCAGCGAGAGCTCATCATGGGCCGCTGCCTCCTGCACTCCCTCGGTGCCGGGGCCCGCGAGCGCGGCGTCGGCCTCGTCCGCCGTGATCGGTCCCGCCAGCGCGGCGTCGGCCGGATGTGCGACCTGCGCACCGTCGCCGCGCGCCTGGTGGCGTTCCTGCCCGCGTCGCGCGAACGCGGCGGGCACCACGATCAGCGAGACCAGCGGCGCGGCGGCGATCCCCAGCGCGACGGCCGTCTGGCCGCTGGAGATGCCGAGGGCGACGGCCAGCGCGAAGCACAGACGCGAGACCGACTCCATCAGCACGAGCCCGCCGTACAGGGCGAAGTATTCATGTCCTGCCAGCCAGCCGCGTGCGAAGTAGCTCCCGGCATACGCGAGCGTTCCGAAGACCAGCACGTCATACAGCGCCTGATAGTGGTCGAACACGTTGTCCACCAGCTCTTCCTGGAGGGCCAGCGCGATCAACAGGAAGACGAGCGCGAAGCCCGCCTGGATCGCCATCGGCACGCGCAGCGGGTGCTCGGCCCTGCCCCGCGCGCGGCGCTCGGCGATCGTGCGCGACAGCAGCTGTTCGACCGGCCGGTAGATCACCGAGATGATCACGAACATCACCGACCACAGAAGCGCGATGCGCGACGCTTCTTCCGGCGCAAGCACGTGACTCGAGATCGAGAAGTAGGCCAGCGTCAGCAGGCCGGTGGACGCGATCCCGAGTGACAGGATGCGCGCGCCGCTGCCGTAGGAGCGCGTCCGGCTAGAGGCGGACAAGCAACATCGTCCACGGGAACGGCGAGCGGACCTCCACGACGCGGCCGTGGTGGCCGAGCAGCTCGACGAACGATCGCCTGGACCAGTGATTGAGGTGGCCGGGAGTGTTGCCCAGCGCCGACCAGTAGGCGCCGCGCGCCATGTTGAGCATGCGCCACAGCGGCTCGCGGGGAACCGAGACGAGCAGATGGCTCGCGGCGCAGCGCGCCATCTCGGCGAGGGTGTGCTCGGGGTCCGGGACGTGCTCGAGCACCTCGATCGCGCTCGCCAGGTCGAACTCGCCGGCGGCGAACGGCAGATTGGCGGCCTCCATCACGCGGTATTCGAGGTTGGGCGCGCGATGCTCGGCCCAGCCCGCCTGGATCGACTCCTCCTCGAGGTCGATGCCGACCACGCGTCCATCGCCGAGCCGCTGCGCCCAGCGCTGGACGAGCACGCCCTCGCCGCAGCCCACGTCGAGCACCGAGCGGGGCGCGGCCGCGTCGAAGAGCTCGTCGAGGGTGCGCTCGAAGCCGCTCATCAGGCGGCGAACGAACGGATTGCTCGAGCCGTACTTGTCGTAGGTGTTGCCCGTGACGACGCCGTCCCGGGAGACGGTCACGCCGCTCACAGCCGCACCGTCTCGCTGCGCCGCAGCGTCGGCAGCTCCTCCTCGCCGCTCGCCACGGCGCCGCCCGTTCCCGGCGCCCGCGCGCCCGCATCCTCGCTCGCCCCGGCTTCGTAGTGCGACGGGCTCACCCCCAGCTGCAGCTCGATTCGGCGCACGCGCTCGAAGGTCTTCTGGGTCATCACCCGCTGGGCCGCGAGCAGATCGCCGATCACGCCCAGCGCCCACAGCACGACCGCGGCGATGAACAGGACGGCGCCGAGGATCAGCGACTGGACGTGACCCTTGCCGTTGCCTTCGCTGTAGGCCACCGCGAAGCGGATCCACACGCCGACGGCCACCAGGCCGATCGCCAGCGCCAGGCTCCAGAACACGCGCAGCGGCTCGTACTGTGCATAGATGCGGAAGATCGAGACCGCGTTGCGCCGCACGTAGGCGCCCATCGACGGGAACAGGCGCGACTCGCGGGTCTTCGGGTTGGTGCGGATGGGGACGTGGTCGATCGCGACCAGCAGCTTGCCGGCCTGGATGATCGTCTCCAGCGTGTAGGTGAACTTCGAGACGACCATCATCTGGATCGCCGCCTCCCGGTTGTAGGCGCGGAAGCCCGAGGTGGTATCCGGCACGGAGGTCGAGGAGGCCTGACGCACAACCCACGAGCCGAGCCGCTGCAGCGTCTTCTTCAGCGGCGAGAAGTGCTCGATCCCGCCGACTTCCCGGTCTCCGATCACCATGTCCGCGCGCCCTTCGAGGATCGGGCGCACGAGCTTGTGCACATCGGCGCCGCAGTACTGGTTGTCGGCGTCGGTGTTCACGATCACGTCCGCGCCCAGCTTCAGCGCGGTGTCGATGCCCGCCTGGAAGGCGGCCGAGAGGCCCTTGTTGTTCGTCAGGCGCACGAGATGGTCGACGCCGTGCGCGCGCGCCACCGCGACCGTGTCATCGCTCGAGCCGTCATCGATGATGAGCCACTCGACCACCGCGAAGCCCTCCACCTCGCGCGGCAACTCCGCGAGCGTCTGAGGCAGCTGGTCTGCCTCGTTGAAACAGGGGATCTGGATGATGAGCTTCATCGGCGTGCGATTGCCTAGACTTGGCTCCCCGCAGTATCCCAAAGCGCAGGTCATGGTCTTGGCGCCCAGCATTGAGCCCACCCACCCGGCGCCGGCATCGAACCCGCCCACCGGGTGGGCTCTCGTCAACTAAGGCTAGATGGAAAGCGCGACGCTCACCCGGCGCAGGCCGGGCTCGACCCGGCTGGCAGCGATGCGCGCGGTCCCGGCGAGCACCTGGGCGCGGATCGGCTTCGCGGCGATGTGCGTGGGTGCGCTGATCGGCTACGTCGCGTTCCCGACCTACCCCACCTACGACTCCTTCTACGCCCTGCTGTGGGGTCGCGACCTCCTCCACCTGCACCTGCCCGACTTCAGCGTCTACAGGGCTCCGACCGAGCACCCGCTCGCGATCGCCTTCGGGATGTTCTGCTCGATCTTCGGGCAGGGCGGCGCGCGCCTGATGGTGCTCGGCTCGATCGCCTCCTTCGTGGCCGCCGTGGCGGGCATGTACAGGCTGGGGCGCCTCTGCTTCGGGCCGGTGGTCGGGCTGGTAGCCGCGCTGCTGCTGCTGAGCCGCTTCTTCGTCGAGAACCTCGCGGCGCAGGGGTATCTGGACATCTCCTTCATCGCCCTGATCATCTGGGCGGTGGTGCTCGAGGTCGAACGCCCGCGGCGCGGCACCGCGGTGCTGCTGATGCTGGCCGCCGCCGGTCTGCTGCGCCCCGACGCCTGGGTGCTGAGCGGCGCCTACTGGCTGTGGCTCTGTTGGGGCCTGGACAATCGCAGCCGCGTGAAGTACCTCGCCCTGGCGGTGATCGCGCCGGTCGTGTGGATCACCGTGGACACGATCGTGACCGGGAATCCGCGCTATTCGATCAGCGCGACCGCTGGCCTGGCCGCGGAACTCGAACGCACGCAGGGCTTCTCCAGCGTGCTCGCCTCGGTCTTCAGCTACGGCGAACGCATCGACAAGCTGCCGGTCCTCCTGGGCGCGGCGCTGGGCCTGCCGTTGGCCATCTGGATGGCGCCCCGACGCGTGCTCGTCCCGCTGGCGACGCTGATCCTGCTGCTCGGCGTCTTCCTGGCCGAGGGAGCGGTCGGGGCCTCGGTGGTCGATCGCTACATGCTGGGAACGGCCACCGTGCTGCTGCTGTTCTGCGCGGTCTCGATCGGTGGCTGGGCGATGCTGCGGCCGGGCTCCAGGCTGCGGCGGGTGTGGATCGTCGGCGCCGCGGCGCTGGTCCTCTACGGCACGGTGTCGGTGGTCACGACCCTCAGCCTGTCGAGCCTGCGCACGACGCTCGCCTACCACGAGGACTTCCACGAGGGGCTCGCGAGCGCGCTCGCCGACCCCAGGGTCAAGGCGAAGCTGCGGCGCTGTCCGCTGCTCTCGCTGCCGGACAACAAGCTGATCCCCGACGCCCGCTGGATCCTGGACAGCGTCGGACAGAGCAACATCGTCGCGCGCGGCGAGGCGCGGGCCGACGTCGAGAAGGGTCACCACGCGCTCGAGCAGCGCCTGCGCGCCGGCAGCGTCGCGGTCTACCCGCTCGGCGGCGCGGTGTTCGTGGAGGCGATCGTCGACGTGGGCGATGACCCGCGCGACCAGGTGCCGATGGCCGGCTTCACACGCATCTACACCAGCCGTTACTACGCCGTGTATGCAAACTGCTGACCGATCGAGGGTCGGCAAGGAAGGCGCTCTCGCGCCGGGCCCGGCGCGCCGCTGGGCGTGGCCGGCGCTCGCGGTGGTGTTGCTCACCGGCCTCGGGCTGCGCCTGTGGGGCGTGCGCCAGGGACTGCCCTACGCCTACAACACCGACGAGGGCGACCACTTCCTGCCGCGCGCGGTCAGGATGTTCCAGGACGGCAGCCTCAACCCGCACTACTTCGCCAACCCGCCGGCGTTCACCTATCTGCTGCACTACCTGCTCGCCGTCTGGTACGGCGGCGCCGCGGGTGTGCTGCACGCCTACGCGCTGCACCCGGCCGCGGTCTACACGCTCGCGCGCGTCGCCGCGGCGCTGCTGGGGGCGGCGGCGCTGTGGCTGCTGTACGCGACCGGCGCGCGGCTGTTCGGCCGCGGCGTGGGCCTGCTGGCGGCGGCGATCGAGGCCGTCGCCTTCCTGCCGGTGTTCTACGCCCACCTCGCGCTCAACGACGTGCCCACGCTGGCGCCCCTCACGCTGTCTCTGCTCGGCACCGCGGGGGTGCTGCGCAAAGGACGCAAGCGCGACTACCTGCTCGCGGGCGTCGGCCTGGGGCTGGCGTGCGCGAGCAAGTACACCGCCGGGATCGCGGTCGTGCCGCTCGGCGCGGCGCTCGCCATCCGCTATCTCGAGCGCGAGCCCGGGGGCGGCCGGCGCATCGCAGGCGGGCTGGGGCTCGCCGCCGCGGGTGCGCTGATCGCGTTTGTCATCGCCAATCCCTACGCCGTGCTCGACTTCCACAGCTTCCACACCGAACTGGTCCATCAGTCGACGCTCTCGGCCGAAGCGCAGGGCAAGCTGGGCGCGCCGAAGGATGGTGGCCTGGCCTACTACCTGTGGTCGCTCACCTGGGGGCTCGGCTGGGTGCCGACGCTGGCCGCCCTCGGCGGCGCGATCACGATCTGGCGCCGCGAGCGCCGGCTCGGCTGGCTGCTGGTGCCCGCGGTCGTCCTGTTTCTCGCCTTCATGGGCCTGCAGGGCCGCTACTTCGGTCGCTGGCTGCTGCCCATCTTCCCGATCCTCTGCCTGCTGGCGGCGTACTTCACGCTCGAGCTCCTGGCCGGCGCAGCCCGCTTGCTCCGCGAGCGCGCCCGGGATCGCGGCTCCGGGGCCGCCGGCGCGGCGCCGGGCGCCGGGCGTGCACGGGTCCTCAGCGGCGCGCTGGGGGCGCTGCTGATCGCCCTGCTGCTCGCGCAGGGACTGATCTACAGCGTGCACTCGGGTCTGGTGCTCTCGCGCGCCGACACGCGCAACCTGACGCGAGCGTGGATGCTCACGCACATCCCGGCCGGGGCGAAGATCGTGGCCGAGCCGGTCTCGCCCGCGGACTGGGTCAACGAAACCCGCCCGCGGACCTCGACGGCGAGCAACCCCCCGCGCTGGCAGAAGTACCCATCGCTGATCGCGCGGATCTCTCCCTCCGGCGGCCTTGAAGTCACGGCCGCCCGCAAGGTCGGGATCGAGGAATACGAGCGCACGCTGGCCCCCTCGCTGATCGGCTACTACGAGAGCCACGGCTACTGCTGGGTCATCTCCGGCTCCACGCAGTCCGGGCGCGCGTTCGCCGACCCGCGCGCCGTCCCCGAGGCGATCGCCTACTATCGCGCGCTGGCCGAACAGGGCGAAGCCGTATACCGCTCCTCGCCCTACGGACGCGGCCAGCGCCCGGTCGCCTTCGATTTCGACTGGAGCTTCGACTACTACCCGCTCGCCTACCAGCGGCCCGGCCCGACGATGACGATCTACCGGCTGCACGGGGGCGCCTGTCGCCGTTGAGACCGGTCGCCGCGCGCGGCGGGGTTATCCTGGATGGCGATATGCCCAGTTGCACGCAGACCGACAAGGAGCACCTGGCTCGGGCCATCGAGCTGGCCGACAAGGGCGGCCACGCGGTCAAGCCCAATCCGGTGGTCGGGGCGGTCGTGGCTCGCGACGGCGAGGTCCTGGGCGAGGGCTGGCATGAACGCTACGGCGGCGCCCACGCGGAGGTCAACGCGATCGAGGCCTGCGGCCTGGAGGACCTGAGCGGGGCGACGCTGTACGTCTCGCTGGAGCCGTGCTGCCACGAGGGCAAGACACCTCCCTGCACGGAGGCGATCCTGCAGGCGGGGATCATGCGCGTGGTCATCGCCTCCGACGATCCGACCGAGAAGGCCTCGGGGCGCGGGCTGGGGATACTCCGCGACGAGGGCGTGGAGGTGGTGATCGCCGACGGCGAGCTGGCCGCGAGCGCGCGGCTGCTCAACCAGGCCTTTCGCAAGCACGCCCGGGTGGGACGCCCGTGGGTGCTGTTCAAGTCGGCGATGACCCTCGACGGCAAGGTGGCGACGCGCACCGGGGACTCCAAGTGGATCAGCGGCGAGGACAGTCGCGAGATGGCACACCGCTGGCGCGCCTCGGTCGACGCGGTGGTCGTCGGCATCGGCACGGCGCTCGCGGATGATCCGCAGCTGACCGCCCGCCCGGATGGCCTGCTCGCCGAGCGCGGCGAGCAGCCGCGGCGGGTGGTGTTCGACTCGCTGGCGCGCCTGGCGCCAACCTCACGGCTCGTGGCCGCGGCCGCGGAGATACCGCTGACGATGGTGGTCTCCAGGGCCGCGGCGCGCGCCGATATGGATGCGCTCGAGGCGGCCGGCGTGCAGGTGCTCGTGGCCACCGGCGAAAACGAGCCCGCGCGAGTTCGCTCGGCGCTCGACCAGCTCGGCGGCCTGGGCGTCGCCTCGGTGCTGCTCGAGGGAGGGCCGCACCTCGCCGGCGCGTTTCTCGACGCCGGCGAGGTCGATGAAATCCGCCTGTTCCTGGCGCCGCTGCTGCTCGGCGGCAGCTCGGCCCGCGATCCGCTCGAGGGGGAAGGGGTCGAGCGCATCTCCGAGGCGATGCGCGCGCTCACCTTCAGCTGTCAGAGCGTCGGCGAGGACCTGCTGATCTCGGCCCGGCTGCGCGAGTGGTGAGCGCGCGATGACGCGAGCGAGGGGCATCGGATGTTCACGGGACTGATAGCGGACCTCGGCACGCTGCAGGCGCTCGAGCAGAACGGCGCCGGCGCCGTTCTGCGGGTCCGCACTCGACTCGCCCCCGATCTGCAGGAGGGCGACTCCGTGGCCGTCAACGGCGTGTGCCTCACCGCCAGGAGCGTCGCCGGGGACGCCTTCGAGGCCGATGCGATGATCGAGACGCTCGAGCGCTCGGCTCTCGGGCGAATACAGGTGGGCGAGCGGGTGAACCTCGAGCTGGCGCTCCGCGCCGAAGACCGCCTCGGAGGGCACGTCGTGCAGGGACACGTCGACGCGACCGGGACGGTCACTGCGACCCGCGAGGAGGGTTTCGCCCGCGTCCTCGAGATCGAGACCGTCCCGCGGCTGGCGCGCTACCTGGTGGAGAAGGGCTCGGTGGCCATCGACGGTGTGAGCCTGACGGTGAGCTCTCTGCGCGAACGCGGCTTCGCGGTATCGCTGATCCCCGAGACGCTCGAGCGCACCACCCTCGGCGAGATCGACGAGGGCGCGCTCGTGAACATCGAGGTCGACGTCCTCGCCAAGCATGTCGAGCGACTGCTGGCGGCGAGCGCGTGAGCGGCCGATCGGACATCGGCCAGCGAACGGCTCCCCTGTTCGCGACGGTCGAGCAGGCGATCGAGGAGATCCGCCAGGGCAAGATGGTCGTGGTGTGCGATGACGAGGATCGCGAGAACGAGGGCGACCTGACCCTTGCGGCGCAGTTCGCCACCCCCGAGGCGATCAACTTCATGGCCAAGGAGGGGCGTGGCCTGATCTGCCTCTCGCTCACCAGCGAGCGCTGCGACGAGCTCGGGCTCGATCTGATGGCGGCGAAGAACGAGTCGGCCTTCGAAACGCCCTTCACCGTCTCGATCGAGGCGCGCGACGGCGTCACCACCGGCATCTCGGCCCACGATCGCGCCCACACCATCCAGGTGGCGGTCGACCCGCAGAGCCGGCCATCGGATCTCGTGCAGCCGGGCCACGTCTTCCCCCTCAAGAGCCGTGCCGGCGGAGTGCTCGAGCGGGCCGGGCAGACCGAGGCCGCCGTCGATCTCGCGCGGCTCGCCGGACTGAACCCGGCGGGCGTGATCTGCGAGGTCATGAACGACGACGGCACGATGGCGCGCGTGCCCGAACTGGCCGACTACTGCGCTCGCCACGGGCTGTGCATGATCACCGTGGCCGACCTGATCGCCTACCGTCGCCGCCACGACAAGCTCGTCGAACGCGTCGTCTCGACGGGGCTGCCGACCGCCTTTGGGGAGTTCCAGGCGGTCGGCTACCGCTCGCTGGTGGACGACAAGCATCACGTGGCGCTCGTCAAGGGCGAGGTCGAGGGCCAGCCGGAGATCCTCGTCAGGGTCCACTCCGAGTGTCTCACCGGCGACGTGTTTCACTCGCTGCGCTGCGACTGCGGCGAGCAGCTGGAATCCGCGCTCTCGATGATCGAGCGCGAGGGCCAGGGCGTGCTGCTGTACCTCTCCCAGGAGGGGCGCGGGATCGGCCTGCTCAACAAGCTGCGCGCATATCGCCTGCAGGAGGACGGTCTCGACACCGTCGAAGCCAACGAGCGCCTGGGGCTGCCCGCGGACCTGCGCGACTACGGGATCGGCGCCCAGATCCTCGTCGATCTCGGACTCAGCTCGATCAGGATCCTCACGAACAACCCCAAGAAGATCCGCGGCCTGGAGGGATACGGGCTGTCGGTCAGCGCACAGATCCCGATCGAGCACGCCCCGAACGAGCACAACGAGGCATATCTGCGCACCAAGGCCCAGCGCATGGGGCACACGCTGCACCACCAGGGCCTGAATCTCGACGAGGAGCTGCTGCGCTCGGAGCGCAAACGGTGAGCGGGTCCTACGCGATCGTGCTCGCGCGCTTCTATGAGGATCTGGCTGAGCGGCTGCAGGCGGGTGCCCTGGGCGCGTTCGCCCAGGCCGGGCATCGCGATGTCCCGGTGTTCGAGGTCCCCGGAGCGTTCGAGCTGCCGCTGGCCGCCGCCTACGCCGCGCGCTCCGGGCGCTTCGCCGGCGTGGCGTGCCTCGGCGCGGTGATCAGGGGCGAGACCGATCACTACGACTTCGTCTGCGCGGAGACCGCTCGCGGCGTCATGCGCGTGCAGCTCGAGACGGGCGTGCCGTGCGCCTTCGGCGTGCTCACGTGCGCCACGATGGAGCAGGCCCTCGCCCGCGCCGGGGGGGCCCATCGCGATCAGGGCCGCCATGCCGCCGAGGCGCTCATGCGGATGGTGGCGCTTCGGGCCGAGCTCGCGAGCGGCTAGACTGCGCCGATGGCCAAGGTATGTCACAGCTGCGGCAAGGGGCCGGCGTTCGGCCAGAGCCGCAGCCACTCGATGGTCGCTACGAAGCGGCGCTTCGATCCGAACCTGCAGAAGGTCAGGATCCTCGTCGGCAAGGCGCCCAAGCGCGTGTACGTGTGCACGCGCTGCCTGAAAGCAGCCAAGGTAACGAAGGCTCTCTGAGCCTCGACGCCGCAATCGAGCCGCTGGGGCCCGCTCCGGGCCTCAGTTCGGAGTGGACCGCGGGCGCGCGTGGCGCGCCGGCGCGCGGCCCGGCGACGGGGAGCCCGCGCGGCCCGGCGGCGACGGGGAGCCCGCGCCGCGGAGAAGGTGATAGACGTGTCGCTGTGACCGACACCAATCTGCTGCGCTTTCGCGCCGCCGTGGCAGGTGCGCTCGCGCACCTGGACTCGCGCCGGGAGGAGGTCAACGAACTCAACGTCTTCCCCGTCGCGGACGGCGACACGGGCGACAACATGGCGCTCACGCTGCGCGCGGTGCTCGACGAGCTCGATCGCCTGCAGGGCAGCGACGAGCACCGTACGATCGACGAGATCGGGCGCGAGGAGATCGTCCAGTCGGTGGCGCGTGCAGCCCTGCTGGGCGCGCGCGGCAACTCCGGCGTGATCCTCTCCCAGCTGATTCGCGGCGCGGCCGAGGAGCTCGTCAGCAGGCCGGGCCAGCTGATCGACGCCACCTTGATCGGGGCGGCGCTGGCGAACGCGGCGGACCGCGCGTACTCCTCGGTGCGCGAGCCCGCCGAGGGCACGATCCTCACCGTTGCGCGCGAGATGGCGCACAAGATCGTGACCGACGTGGCCCACAGCCCGGAGAACCCGCGCCTGGGGCCGATGACCGAACCGCGCGAGCAGGACCGGGCGATCGCGGCGGCGCTGGAGCGCGCCGTCGAAGCGGGCCAGGAGTCGGTCAAGCGCAGCCCCGAGCTGCTCTCGGCGCTACGCGAGGCCGGCGTGGTCGATGCGGGGGGCTACGGGCTGACGATCATCTTCGCCGGCGTCGTGGCAGCTCTCTGCGGCGACGCTCCGCCGGAGCTCGAGCATCATGCGCCCGCGCGCATAACCCACCCCGAGCACAGCTCGGCCACCTATCGCTTCTGCACGAACTTCGCCGTCACGGGGAGCGGGCTGAGCGCCACGCGCTTCATCGCCCCGCTCGAGGAGCTCGGTGACTCGGTGCTCGTCGTGGGGGACGAAACCACGCTCAAGGTGCACCTGCACACCGACCGGCCCGAGCTCGCGACGGCCATCTTCGCGGGCGTCGGCGAGGTCTCGCGACTGGACGTGGCCGACATGCGCCTGCAGGTCGCCGAGCGCGACGAGCGCCTCGGCGCCGGCCCCGTCGATGAGCACGCGAGCGCGGCGGACGGCCGCACGGCGGCGGGGGGCGAGGGCCCCGAGCGAGTGCGCTGCGGCGCCGTGGCCGTGGTCAGCGGCGAGGGCCTGCGAGAGATGTTCCGCGAGCTGGGCGTGCACACGATCGACGGCGGCCCGACGCTCAACCCGTCCACCTACGATCTGCTGGCTGGCATCCACCAGGTGCCGGCGGAGGAGGTCGTCGTGTTCGCCAACAGCGCGAACGTGATCATGGCGGCCGAGAACGCCGCCCGGCTGTCGGACAAGCAGGTGCTCGTAGTGCCCACCACCAGCCAGCAGGCCGGGCTCGCGGCGGCCGTGGCGCTGGCACCCGACCGTCCGCTGGAGGAGAACGCGACGGCGCTCTCGGAGGCGCTCGCGGGCGTGCGCACGGGAGCCGTCGCGCGGGCTGCGCGCGATGATGCGCAGGGGCGCTTCAAGCGCGGCGAGGCCGTCGGCTTCGTTGGGGAGGAGGTGCTCGCCTGGGGGGAGCCGCGCGAGACCCTGCAGGCGGTCATGAGGACGCTCGCGGAGGGAGTGGACGGGACGCCCGCCCCGGAGCTGATCAGCGTCCTCGCCGGCCGGGATGCGCCGCTCTCCCTCGGCGACCTCGACGGCATGGTCAACGGCGGGATCGAGCTCGAGCTGCGCCACGGCGGGCAGCCCTCCTACTGGTGGCTGCTCGCCGCCGAGTAGGAGCACGCGGCGGCGCGCTTGCCGTTACGACCGCCTCCACGATCATGATGCCGAGCGCATGCCGGCGACCAGGCAACATACGCCGGACCCGGCCGTCTCGATGGCGCCGGAGCGCATCGCCGCAAGCGCGCGCGCGTTCGCCTCGACGCGCAGGCTCAGCCGCGCGGAGCTGATCGAGGCGCCGGTGCGCTGGCCGCGGCCCTCGCGCCTGGAGGTCGAGCTGCAGCCGCCGGCCAGGCGCATGGCCGCGGGCATGCGCGCGCTCGGGCTGAGCACCGTCGGAGATCTGCTCGAGCACCTTCCCAGCGACCGCCGCGAGGCGCGTACGATCGCCGCGCTGCGCGCGGGCGAGCAGGCGACGGTGGCCGTGCAGGTGCGGAGCATCGGCGCGCGCGCGGTGCGCCGCCGCCGCATGCGCCCGCTCGTCGAGGCGGCCGTCTTCGACGCGACGGGCACGATGCGCGCGACCTTCTTCAACCAGCCCTGGCTGGTTGAGCGCTATTCCCCAGGGACCCGGCTGCTGCTGCACGGCAAGGCCGACGGGCGCGGCGGCTTCGGTGTCTCACACCACGCCCCGGCGGCGGACGCGCCGGTCGATGCGCGCGCCGGCGGCGCCGCGAGCGAGGGGGTCGCCCACTACCCGGCCGCGGAGGGCATCACCTCGACCCAGATCCTGACCCTGGTGCAGGGCGCAAGGTGCGCGCTCGGAGACGTCACCGAGACGCTCCCGGCCGCGACGCGGGTGACCGAGGCGCTGCCGGACAGGGCCGGCGCGCTCACCGCGATGCACTTTCCGCGCAGCCGGCAGGACGCCGAGACGGGGCGGGCGAGGCTCGCGTTCGAGGAGCTGCTGCTGACACAGCTCGCGTTTCTGCGCCGTCGCGCCATCCGCAGGGCGCGCACCGGGGCGCCGGCGCTGGGCGGCGAGCCGACGGTGACCGGGCGCTGGCTGGCCGGCGGTCTGCCGTTCACGCTCACCGGCGACCAGCGGCGGGCGATCGACGCAATCCGCGAGGAGCTCGCGCAGGCGCAGCCGATGCAGCGGCTGCTGATGGGTGAGGTCGGCAGCGGCAAGACGGTGGTCGCGCTGTTTGCGATGCTGCGCGCGGTCGAGCACGGCCGGCAGGCCGCGCTGATGGCTCCGACCGAGACTCTGGCCGAGCAGCATTTCGCCACCGTTCAGCGGCTGCTGGGCGACGAGCCGGTGTCGGCGGCGCTGCTGAGCGGCTCCACCCCTGCGCGCAGGCGCGAGGACATCCTCTCCAAGCTGGCCAGCGGCGAGCTGGCGCTGATCGTGGGCACGCACGCGCTGATCGAGCAGGACGTGCGTTTCCGTTCGCTGGCCGTCGCGATCATCGACGAGCAGCACCGTTTCGGCGTGCGCCAGCGAGCGGCGCTGGAAGAGAGCGATCCCGCCCATCCGCCCCACACCCTGCACATGACGGCCACACCGATTCCGCGCACGCTCGCGCTGGCCGGCTACGGGGATCTCGACGCGAGCACGCTGCGCGAACTGCCGCGCGGCAGGGGGGCGATCGATACGCGCGTGGTCAGCGGCGAGCGGGCGCGAGAACGGGCCTACGAGGAGCTGCGCGCCCACCTGCGCGCCGGCCGGCAGGCGTTCGTCGTGTGCCCGCTGATCGATGAGGCCGAGCTGCCCGCCGCGGGCACCGCGCCGGGGCCGGACGCCGGCGGGTCGGCGCAGCCGGCGCTGCGCGCCGCGACGGCCGAGCTGCGGCGACTGCGCGCGGGAGAGCTCGCGGGACACGAGCTGGCCCTGCTGCATGGCGGGATGCGACCCCGCGAGAAGCAGCAGGCGATGGCGGCGTTTGCGTCGGGCAAGGCCGACGTGCTCGTCGCCACGACGGTGATCGAGGTCGGGATCGACGTGCCGAACGCGACGGTGATGCTGGTCGAGAATGCCGAGCGCTTCGGCATCTCCCAGCTGCATCAGCTGCGCGGCCGGGTGGGACGCGGCGAGCACGCGGCCACGTGCTTCCTCGTCGCTCCCCCCGGCTCTCAGGGCTCGGCCAGGCTGCGTGCCCTGGCCGCGCACGCCGACGGCTTCCGTCTGGCGGAGATCGATCTGGAGCTGCGCAAGGAGGGCGAGCTGGTCGGGACCCGCCAATCGGGCCTCGGGCACTTTCGGGTTGCGCGACTGCCGGAGGACGCCCAGCTGCTGGAGCGCGCGCGGGCGCGCGCCGAGGCGATCGTGGCCGCCGATCCGCAGCTGTGCGCGCCCGAGCATGCCCTCCTGGGCGGGGCGCTGGGGCGGATGTTCGCCAGCGGGGCGCCCGCGCCGATCCCCGCATAGGCGGCCTTCCGCCGCGCCGCGGGCCATCGCCGCCGCGCTCACGCTCATCGCCGCCGCGCTCACGCTCGTTACGGTGGTGTGCATGAGAGTGATCGCGGGACGCCTCGGCGGCCGGCGCCTGAGGGCGCCGAGGGGCAGGATCACGCGGCCCACCTCCGATCGCGTGCGCGAGGCGCTGTTCGCCACGCTCGGCGAGCTGGCGGGCGCGCGCGTGCTCGACCTGTTCGCCGGCACCGGCGCGCTGGGCATCGAGGCGCTTTCCCGCGGCGCCGGCCACGCAGTGTTCGTCGAGCGCGACGCCAACGCGTCCAGGGTCCTGCACGCCAATCTGACGGCGCTCGGGATCGAGCCAGAGCTCGGCGAGGTGCGCCGCGGGGACGCGTTCGCGGCCCTGCGCAGTGCACGGGCACGCCAAGAGACATACGATCTGATCTTCATCGATCCCCCCTACAGCCGCGCGCGAGACTGGGGCCCTGAGCTGTCGGCAATCCTGCCGTCGCTGCTGGCACCGGCGGCGCGCATCGTCGTGGAGAGCGACCGGCGCGCGCCGCTCGAGCTCGAGCTCGAGGTCACCCGCCAACTGCGCTACGGCGACACTTCGATCACAATCCACGGCCATCAATGAACCGATCCGAGACCTCGATAGCCGTCTGCCCGGGCTCCTATGACCCGATCACCAACGGTCACCTCGACGTGATCCGCCGCACGGCCGGCCTCTACGACGAGGTGGTCGTGGCGGTGGTCAACCGCTCGGTGCGCAAGGACCACGCGCTGTTCGGGATAGAGGAGCGGGTCGGGTTCATCGAGCGCGCGATCGCAGACCTCGAGTGCGTGCGCGTCGAGCCGTTCAGCACGCTGGTGGTCGACTTCGCCAGGAGCGTTGGAGCGAAGGCGATCGTGAAGGGGCTGCGCGCGATCTCGGACTTCGAGTACGAGCTGGAGATGAACCAGCTGAACCGCCGCCAGGCGCCCGAGATAGAGTCTGTCTACTTGATGGCCAGTCCGCAGTACAGTTTCCTGTCATCCAGTGGCGTGAAGGAGCTCGCCACCTTCGGGGGGAAGATCGACGATCTCGTGCCCGACGAGGTGGCCGTGCGCTTGCAGGAAGAGCTCAGGCGCTGACGAAACTGACATGCGATACCCGATGCCAAACCTCAACTACCAATCGTGGGGCCGGATGCCCCGCCGAGGTGGCTCCTAGATGGATGTCCTGGTCCTCATAGACAAGCTCGACGACTTGGTGCACAACGCCAAGACGATCCCGCTCAGCGACTCCGTCCGGGTCGACAAGGAGGAGATCTACGACATCCTCGACCAGATGCGCGCCACGATCCCCGAGGAGATCAAGCAGGCGCGCTGGATCGTCAAGGAGCGCCAGGAGATGCTCGCAGAGGCCAAGAAGGAGGCCGAGCGGATCATCAAGGATGCGCGCGAGCGCCAGGAGCGCCTCGTCGGCGAGGAGGAGATCACCAAGCAGGCCGAGCGCGCCGCCGAGGACATCGTCGAGGACGCTCGCGCCCGCGAGCGCGAGATCAGGCTGGGTGCCGAGGACTACGCCGATGAGATCCTCAACACGCTCGAGGTCAACCTGTCGAAGTTCATCGCCGCCGTCCAACGCGGACGCGAGCGGCTGCAGGGCAAGGACGAACCGGCGGAAGTCAGCTGACGCGCCGGGTCAGCCGCACGAGGCCGGGGCCGATCGTGGCCGTCGCGCGCGATCGATGCGGCACTGCGACGCGGTCCCCGGGCCCACGGTGGGAGACACCCAGTTGTTGAGTATGGTCAGTACGTGAACGCCCGCCAGGCACTGCACAAGCTGCAGGTCGCAAAGACGCTCCTCGACACCGGCATGATCCGCCCGGTTCGCCTGGACAAGGCCGTGCGTACGCTGGCGGCGCTGCAGCGCTGGGGGCCGACGCCGGCTGCCGCGTACACGGGGTCGGCGATCCGCTACCCGCAGCGGGCGGCGATCATCGACGAGCGGGGGATGCTGACCTTCGAGGAGGTGCACTGGCGCACCAACGCGCTGGCCCACGAGCTGCAGCGGGCCGGCGTGTCCGCGGCCGACGGGGTGGCGATCATGTGCCGCAACCACCGCGGGTTCATCGAGGCGACGATCGCGTGCTCGAAGCTGGGAGCGAGCGCGCTGTACCTGAACACGGCGTTCGCGGGCCCGCAGATCCACGACGTGCTCGCGCGCGAGGACCCGGTGGCGGTGGTCTACGACCAGGAGTTCAGCGAGCTGACGCGGGAGGGCGCGGCGAACCGGCTGCGCTTCATCGCGTGGAGCGAGCCCGCAAGCGGCCCGGCCGGGCCGGCCGATCCCCTGCTCGAGGAGCTGATCGCCCGGGGGGATGATTCCGACCTTCAACCGCCCGCCGAGAGCGGGCGGGTGGTGATCCTGACCTCCGGCACGACCGGGGCGCCGAAGGGAGCCTCGCGCCGGCAGCCAGACTCGCTGGAGCCGGCGGCGGCGCTGTTCTCGAAGATCCCGCTGAAGGCGCTGGAGACGACCATGATCGCCGCGCCGATGTTTCACTCCTGGGGGTTTGCCCACTTCACGCTCGCACTGCCGCTGGCCTCGACGCTCGTGCTGCGACGGAGGTTCGAGCCGGAGGAGACGCTGCGCGCGACGGCCCAGCATCGCGCCAGCACGCTCGTGGTGGTGCCGGTGATGCTGCAGCGCATCCTCGATCTCGGCGCCGATACGATCGCCCGCTATGACCTGCGCTCCCTGCGGGTGATCGCCGTCAGCGGATCGGCGCTGCCGGGCGAGCTGGCCACGCGCGCGATGGACGCCTTCGGGGACGTCCTCTACAACCTCTACGGCTCAACCGAGGTGGCCTGGGCCACGATCGCGACCCCCGAGGACCTGCGCGCGGCGCCGGGCACGGCGGGCCGGCCCCCGCTGGGCACCGTGGTCAAGCTGCTCGATCAGGAGGGCCGCGAGGTCGGGGAGGGCCAGGGGGGGCGCATCTTCGTTGCCAACGAGATGATGTTCGAGGGCTACACCGGCGGCGGGGGCAAGGAGATCGTGCGCGGCCTGATGAGCACCGGCGACGTCGGGCGCTTCGACGCGGGCGGGCGGCTGTTCGTGGACGGCCGCGACGACGAAATGATCGTGAGCGGGGGAGAGAACGTGTTTCCGCGCGAGGTCGAGGACCTGCTCGCCGACCACGGCGAGATCGAAGAGGTGGCCATCATCGGGGTCGAGGACGCGGAGTTCGGTCAGCGGCTGAAGGCGTTCGTGGTCCCGCGCGAGGGGGCCGAGCTGACCGAGGATGCCATCAAGGCACACGTCAAGGCCAATCTCGCTCGCTACAAGGTGCCGCGCGAGGTGGTGTTCGTGGACGAGCTGCCGCGCAACGCGACCGGCAAGGTTCTCAAGCGCGAGCTGCAGGGACTCGACTAGATCTGCGCGAGGTCCTCGCTAGCCTGAAGTGAAGCAAGATGGCCGCGGAGACCCACGATTTCGACCTCGCCGGGCTGCGGCTCAGCGCCGGCGAGGGGAGGCGCCTGGCGCTCGACGTGCGGATCGAGCCGCTGATGCTGGCGGGCGCGCTCTACGCGGCAGAGCCGGCACGCGTGCCGGTCGAGCTCGACGTCTCGCGGATGATAGGTGGCGGCTATGCGCTGCGGCTGCGCTTCAGCGCGGCGCTGCGCGGGCCGTGCATGCGCTGCCTGAAGGAGGCTCGGCCGCTCGTCGAGGTGGAGGCGCGCGAGGTCGACCGGCCGGGCGGCGGGGAGGAGCTCGACAGTCCCTACGTGCATCAGGAGACGCTCGATCTGGCTGCCTGGGCGCGCGACGCGTTCGCGTTGGCGGCGCCGGTGAAGGTGCTCTGCCGCGAGGACTGTGCGGGGCTGTGCCCGGTCTGCGCGGCCGACCTGAACGAGGCGGGTCCGGACCATCGCCACGAGGCCGCCCCCGATCCGCGCTGGGCGAAGCTGCGGGAGCTCGAGCTCGAGTAGGAGCGGGACGGGCGCAGCCACCCTGGTAGCCTTTCCAAGCCCATGGCAGTCCCCAAGAAAAAGCAGTCGCACAGCCGCACCGCCAAGCGGCGCGCGCAGCACAAGATCGGCACGCCCGCGTTGAACGCGTGCCCGCAGTGCCACAGCCCGCGCAGGCCGCACCGTGTGTGCCCCGTATGCGGCACGTACGCCGGCCGCGAGATCGTGAGCCAGGCGGCGCATGATCACGAGCACCCCGAGTAGCAGGACGTGACCTCAGAGGCTTCGTCCTCCCCGTCGCTCGCCGCAGCGGAGAATCCGGCGGCGCGGCTGGTGGCGGTCGACTGCAACGGCGCCGACCTCGGCCCGTCGGAGGTGGCGGCAGGGGCGGCGATGGCCGTCCGGCGGGGGGCGCGAGTGATCCTCTTCGGTCCGGCGGCCGAGCTCGGCGAGCCCGCCGACGGCATCGAGATCGTCGATGCGCCGGTGTCGATCGCCAAGGCGCAGGACCCTGTGCACGCCGCGCGCACCACGCCCGAGGCCTCGATCGTGCAGGCGGCCAGGGCGGTGGCCGAGGGCAGGGCGGGGGCGCTGGTGTGCGCCGGCGGCACGGGCGCCGCGCTGGCCGCCGGGGCCTTCAACATCAAACGCGCGCGCGGCATCTACCGCCCCGCGCTGGCGATCCCGCTGCCCGTCCCCGACCGGCCCGTGACGCTGCTCGACGTGGGGGCGAACGCTGAGGCCAGGCGCGAGCACCTCGTGCAGTTCGCGTTCATGGGCGCCGCGCTCGCGAGGACCGTGCTCGGCGTCCAGCGCCCGCGCGTCGGGCTGCTGTCAAACGGGGTGGAGGCCGCTCGCGGAAGCGCACTGGTGATCGACGTACATGCAGAGCTGCAGGCGCGCGCGGAGGCAGGGCTGGACGCATTCGAGTTCGTCGGCAACGTCGAGGGGGGCGATGTGGTCGGGGGCCGGGCCGACGTGATCGTGACGGACGGCCTCACCGGGAACATCGCCCTGAAGTTGATGGAGGGCGTCTCCCAGACGATCTTGGGCGCGGTTCGGCAAGCGGCGATGTCCTCGCCCCGGGCGAAGCTCGGCGGGCTGCTGCTGCGCGGCGCGCTGAGCGGATTCCGCGAGGAGATCGACCCCGAGGCGCACGGGGGCGCCTATCTGCTCGGGCTGCGCCGTCTCGGCGTGGTTCCGCACGGGCGCTTCACGCGAGCGGGCTTCGCCCAGGCGATCCTGCGGGCCGAGCGCGGCGCGCGGGAGGACATCGTCGGTCAGACGCTGAGCGCCCTCGGCGACGCCGGCGCGCTCAGGCGGGTGCCGGTGTCCGTGCCGGCCGTTAGCCTGCCGCAGAGGACATGAGAGGCACAGCTACGCACACGACGGCCCGGCGCTGGCGTGCGCCCGGCATGACCCCGCTGGGGCGGGTGTCGAGATCCCGCCCGCGATGACGGGACCGGGGCGCGAGCAGGTCTTTGCGCTGATCCAGGCTCACCTGGCGGATGAGCTGGATGTCGATGCCGGCGCGATCGTCGAGGGCACGCGCTTCCGGGAGGATCTCCAGGCCGACTCGCTCGACCTCTACACCCTCGTGCAGGAGCTCGAGGACACCTACGCGGTGCACATGTCCGACGAGCAGGCGGCGCAGATCCTGACCGTCGGGCAGGCAGTCGACTTCGTGCTCGCCCACGGGACACGCGATGAGCCGCAGACACTCTGATGAAGGCGGGAGATGATGCTGCTGGCCGACCTGCTGGACGAGCTGCCCGGGGAGCTCGTGCGCCAGGTGTTCACGCACGCCTCCTGGAGCGAGCGTCGCAGCGACTCCTACGCCCGGCTTGCATTCCTCGGCGACAGCGTGCTGGCGTTGGCGGTGACGGCGTACCTGTACCCCCGCCTGGAGGCAGAGCGCTTCGGCGCCGGCAGGCTCACCAAGATCCGGGCGCAGGCGGTGTCGGGCGTCTCCTGCCGGGCGGTGGCCGAGCGGCTGGGGTTGCCCCAGCGTCTGCGTGCGGCCGCGCCGGCGGGCGCGGGCGACAGTGCTGCGGCGCTGGTGGAGACCGAGCGAGTGCTCGCGTCGGTGATCGAGGCGGTCATCGGCGCCTGCTACCTGCACGCCGGCTACGAGCGCACCGCGGAGGCGGTCGTGGAGGCGTTCGCGCCGGAGATCGAGCAGGCTCTGGAGCATCCGGTGGACTTCAAGTCGGCGTTGCAGGAGCTGTTGGCGCGGCGCGGCGCGGAGGTCAGCTACGAGGTCGCAAGCGAGGAGGGCCCTCCCCACGAGCGCACCTACGCGGTCGTGGCGCGGGTGAACGGGCGCCAGCTGGGCGCCGGCAGCGGCAGGAGCAAGAAGCACGCCGAGCAGGAGGCCGCGCGGGTGGCCGTCGAGACGCTCGAGGCCGCGGCCGAGGCCGAGTGACGATCGCGGGCGTGGGTTCGAGTTGCGTCTGAAGTCGCTGACGCTGAAGGGCTTCAAGTCCTTCCCCGACCGCACCCGCCTGGACTTCGGCCCCGGTGTCAGCGTCGTGGTCGGACCCAACGGCTCCGGCAAGTCCAACGTCACTGACGCCGTGCTGTGGGCGATGGGCGAGCAGTCGCCGCTGGCGGTGCGCGGCCAGTCGATGCAGGACGTCATCTTCGGCGGCGGCCGCGGCGTGCAGGCGCGCAGCGAGGCCGAAGTGGAGATCGTGCTCGACAACGCCGACGGCACCGTGGATCTGCCGCTCAGCGAGATCTCGATCGTGCGCCGCCTCGACCGCGCCGGCGACGGCGGATACCGGCTGAACGGGGCACGCTGCCGCCTGAGCGACGTGATCGAGATCCTCTCGGACACCGGCCTGGGCAAGGAGACGCACTCGATCATCTCCCAGGGGCGGGTGGATGCGATCGTCAGCTCAAAGCCGCGCGAGCGGCGGCTCTTGATCGAGGAGGCGGCGGGGCTTGGCAAGCACCGCAAGCGCCGGCGCCGGGCGCAGCTGAAGCTGGAGCGCACGCAGGAGAACCTCGATCGTGCGCTGGATGTGGAGCGCGAGGCGCGCACCCGCCTGCGACCGCTCAAGCGCCAGGCCGAGGCCGCCGAGCTGCACGAGCGCCTGGAGCGACAGGTGCTGCAGGCTCGCTGGGAGCTCGCACGCGACGCGGCGCGCACGTCCCGACTGGAGCTGCAGGGCGCCGAGGCGCGCGTTGCCGAGGCGCGCGGGGCGCGCGCCGAGGTCGAGTCCGAGCTGCAGGCGACGATCGACCGGCGGGGAGCTGCCGAGCGCGCGCTGGCCGAGCGCGCCGAGCGCCACGACGCGCTCGCGCGTGGCGTCTACGACGCCCGCTCTGCGCGCGAGCGGCTGCAGCTGCGGGCCGAGCAGGTCGTTGCCGCCGCGCAGGGTCTCTCGCGGCGCATCGCGCGCACCGAGCTCGAGCTGCGGGAGCTCAGGCAGGCGACGCCGGCGCAGAGCGGCGAGGCGGATGCGGCGGGCGGCGGCGAGCGCATCGGGGCTCTGGAGGCCGAGCTGGCCGAGATCGAAGCCGGGCGCGAGCTGGAGCTCGAGCGCGAGACCGCCGAGCTGGCGGGCGCGCTGCAGGAGCAGGCCATGGGGCTGGAGCGGATCGAGGCCGAGCTCGCCGAGGCGCGTGCGGCTCGCACGCTCGCCGACGCGCAGGTCGAGCAGGCACGCGAGCAGTTGAGCTCGGCCGAGCGCGCGGCCCGAGAGGCGCGGGGAGAGGCCGCGCGCGTGGGCGCGGAGCTGGCCGCCGCCAATCAGTTCCTGCGCAGCCACCTGCAAGCGGGCGGGGAGCGCGCGCGCGCCCCGAAGATGCTCAGCGAGGAACTGCGCGTGGAGGACGGCTACGAGCTGGCGCTTGCGGCGGCGCTCGGCGGCCGCCTCGATGCGGCGCTGGTGGCGGATGTGCTCGGCGCGCAGGCGCTGCTCGACCAGGCCGGTCCCGATGGAGGCACGGCGCTGCTGGCCGAGCTCGGGTCGCCGGCGGAGCGGGCGGGCGCGGCCGCCGAGAAGCCCCCGGAGCCGGTGGCGGGCGCGCGCAGGCTGCTCGACCTCGTCAGCGGCCCGCCCGCGGTCCTCGTGCTGGCCGAGCGCCTGCTCAGCGACGCGTGGGTGATCGAGCGCCTGGAGGATCTGCCGAGCGACTTCGCCGGCATCGCGACCACGCGCGCGGGGCGCGTCTGGTTCGCCGCCTGGGGCGAGGTGCGGCAGCTGACCGAGGGCGGCAGCGAGCGGGCGCTGGCGCGTCGCAACGAACGTGACCGGCTGATCGCTGCCGCCGAGCGCGCCGCGCAGGCAGAGCACGCCGCCGCTGGCGCGTGCGAGCTGGCGCACGAGGCCGTGCGGGCGGCCGAGCAGGCCGGCGCTCACGCGGGCAGCGCCGTGCGCGAGGCCGAACGCCGCGAGACGGAATCCCTCGAGGCCCGGCGGCGTACGGAATGGCTGATCGAGCAGCGTCGCAGCGCGCCCGCTCAGGGGCCGCTGGCCGTCCGCAGGGCGCAGCTCGAGGGCGAGCTCGCCGCCGAGCGCCGGCAGGCCGAGCGGCTCGAGCGCGAGCGGCGCCGGCGCCGGGCGCGGATCGTGCAGCTCGCAGGCCAGCACGCGGCCGACGTGGCATCGCTGCCCTGCGCGGAGCGCCTGGCCGCCGTGCTCGGCGACGCCGGCGAGGCCGTCCAGGCGCACGTCGCCGTGCTCGAGCAGGAGCTCGCGAGCGATCGGCTCGCGGGCGAGGAGATGGCGGGGGAGTTGCGGGCCTGCGCGGTGAAGGAGGCCGAGATCCAGGCGCTGCTGCGCGGAGCCGGCGAGCTCGTCACCGATGCCGAGGTCGCCGCCCAGCGGCTGCGCGATCAGGCCGGCGAGGCCGAGCAGGAGCTCAGCGCCGTAGCCGCGCGGCTGGGCCTGGCGGCGCCGGAGAGTGGCGAGGCGGCGAGCGGGGACGCGCCCGAGGGTCTGCAGGAGGAGCAGGTGCAGGCTCTGAGGGCAAGGGTGGAGCGGCTCACGCGCCGGCGCGAGCAGCTCGGCCCAGTGAACCCGCTGGCCCAGCAGGAGTACGCCGAGGCGGTCGCGCACGTGGAGGAGCTCGAGCGCCAGCGCACGGATCTGGAGACCGCCCTGCGCGAGCTGCGCGGGGTGATCCGCGAAACCGACCGGCAGATACAGCGGACCTTCGAGGCGACCTTCGCTGCGGCGGCGCGCAACTTCGAGGAGCTGGTGGGCGACGTGTTCCCCGGCGGCTCGGGGCGCCTGAGCCTCGTCGCCGACGAGCAGGGGCCGCGCCCGGTGCTCGGCGGCCAGCCCCTGCCCGAGAGCGCCGGCGCCGAAGCGGACGCCGAGGCGTCCGAGGCGGAGGCCGAGGCGGAGGCGGAGGCGGCCGAGCTCGCGCGGCGCGGGCAGGAGGAGGAGCTCCTGGGTGTCGAGATCGAGATCACGCCGGCGGGCAAGGCGACCAAGCGCCTGTCGCTGCTCTCCGGCGGGGAGAAGTCGATGACCGCGCTGGCGTTCCTGTTCGCGGTCTTTCTCGCCCGCCCGTGCCCGTTCTACATCCTCGACGAGGTCGAGGCCGCGCTCGACGACGCCAATCTCGATCGCTTCCTGGCGCTGCTGCGGCGCTACTCCGACCGGGCTCAGTTCATCGTCATAACCCACCAGAAGCGCACGATGGAGGCGGCCGACTGGCTCTACGGCGTCTCGATGGGCGAAGACGGGGTCTCGAAGGTGCTCTCGCGGCGGCTGCCGGCCGAGGAGGCACAGGCGGCCGAGGTCGCCGGCGTCGCCTGAGCGCGGCGCTGCTATCGTCGCGCGGCCCGTGGCGCGCGACTGGAGTGAACTGTTCATCACCGACCGGCCGGGCCAACCGGGCGGGGCCGGGGAGGCCGCGGGAAGCGAGAGCACAAAGGAGCCCGCCAAGCGCCGCGGGTTGCTGCGTCGCCTGCGCGAGAGCATGTCCAAGACGCGCCAGGCGCTCGGCAGCGAGATCCAGGCGACCCTCTTCGGCGTGCTCGACGAGCACACCTGGGAACGCCTCGAGGAGGCGCTGATCATGGCCGACGTCGGCGCGAGCACGACCGCCTCGGTGGTGGGGACGCTCGAGGCCGAGGCCGCTGCGGGCGAGCTGGAGGGCGGCGAGGCGTTGAGCGAGCGCCTCATCGAGCTGCTGGCGCAGACGGCCAGCGTCGGAGACGGGCGGATCGACATCCGCGCCAAGCCGACGGTGATCATGGCCGTGGGCGTGAACGGCACCGGTAAGACGACGACGATCGGCAAGCTCGCGTGGCATCTGCGAGAGGAGCTGGGATGCAGCGTGCTGCTCGGCGCCGCGGACACCTTCAGGGCTGCGGCCGGCGAGCAGCTCGCGGGCTGGGCCGCGCGCGCGGGCTGCGAGATCGTCATGGGGGCCGAGGGCTCGGACCCCGGGGCGGTCGCCTTCGATGCGATCGCGCAGGCGCGCAGCAGGGGCGTCGACGTGGTGATCATCGACACGGCCGGACGGCTTCACACCCAGGACGATCTGATGGGCGAGCTGGGGAAGGTGCGGCGGGTCATCTCCAGACAGCTCGAGGGCGCGCCCCACGAGACGCTGCTCACGCTCGACGCGACCACCGGACAGAATGGCCTGCGCCAGGCGAGGCTGTTCGCCGACGCGGCCGAGGTCAGCGGCGTGGTGCTGACCAAGCTCGACGGCACCGCGCGCGGCGGGATCGCGCTGGCGATCGCGCGCGAGCTCGGCCTGCCGGTGAAGCTGATCGGCGTCGGTGAGTCCGTCGAGGACCTGCGCCCGTTCGACGCCGAGGATTTTGCGCGCGCGCTGATCGCAGAGGGCTGATCGACCCCGGCGAGGCGGCCGGATACGGCGCTCTCCCCGGCGCGCGGCATTCGCCGGCACGGCAGCGCTCGGCGGGCGCGATCGCCCGACCGCCGTGATCGAGACGGGTAATCTGGGGTAATGGACAGTTGGATCATCTGGCTGGTCGCGGCCTGCGTCCTCGGAGTGGGCGAGATGCACCAGGGCGGGCTGTATCTGTTGCCGTTCGCTGTCGGAGCCGCGCTCGCGGCCGTCGTCGGGCTGCTCGGCGTCGGCGTGGCCCTCTCCGCGGTCGTGTTCCTCGCGGCCTCGGGGATCGTGTTCGCGACGCTGCGCCCGATCGCCCGTCGCCACCGGCGCCTGCCGCCGCCGATCCGGACCGGCGCGGCCGCGCTCGTCGGCCGCCGCGCGACGGTGCTGGAACGGATCGCGAACGACGAAGGCGCCGGCTGCGTGCGGATCGAAGGCGGCGAGGTGTGGACCGCGCGCAGCTACGACGAGGATGAGGTGATCGACGTCGGCGAGCGCGTCGAGGTGGTCGAAATCAGGGGCGCGACCGCGCTGGTGATGCACTGAGCGCTCGCGCTCGGCTCGGCGCGAGCGCGGCCCGCGCCATCGGGGGTAGTCTGTGAGTGCAGGTAAGCGAGAAAGGAACCCCGCCCCATGGCCGCCCTGATAGTCATCGTAGTCGTCGTCATCTTCGTGCTGGTCGTGGCCTCGAGGGCGATCCGCGTGATCCCCCAGGCGCGGGCGGGAGTGGTCGAGCGTCTGGGCCGCTACAGCCGCACGCTCGAGCCCGGCCTGACGATCGTCACGCCGTTCGTCGAACGCGTCAAGCCGCTGGTCGACCTGCGCGAGCAGGTCGTCAACTTCGCCCCCCAGTCGGTGATCACCGAAGACAACGTCGTCGTCAGCATCGAGACGGTCCTGTACTTCACGATCACCGATCCGCGCTCGGCGACGTATGAAATCGCCAATCCGCTGCAGGCGATCGAGCAGCTGACGGTCACCACGCTGCGCAACGTGATCGGCGGCCTCACGCTCGAGGCGACGCTGACGGCGCGCGAGAACGTGAACACGGAGCTGCGGGTCGTCCTCGACGAGGCCACCGGCAAGTGGGGGATCCGCATCAACCGCGTGGAGATCAAGTCCGTCGACCCGCCGGCGGACATCAGGACGGCGATGGAGAAGCAGATGCGCGCAGAGCGCGACCGCCGCGCGGCGATCCTGACGGCTGAAGGGGAGAAGCAGTCGCAGATCCTCACCGCTGAGGGGGCCAAGCAGGCCGTCGTGCTGCGGGCCGAGGGCGAGCGCCAGGCCGCGATCCTCCGCGCGGAGGGCGACGCGAAGGCGATCGACACGGTCTTCAAAGCGATCCACGAGGGCAAACCCGACCGTCAGCTGCTGAGCTACGAATACCTGAAGATGCTGCCCGAACTGGCCGAAGGGGACGCCAACAAGGTCTTCGTCGTGCCCTCTGAGTTCGCGCAGGCGTTCGGGGGGATCGGCGAAGCGCTGGCCAATCGACTCGACTCCAACGCCGGCAAGCCGGCCGGCGCGCCCGCGCGGCCGGACCGCTCAGACGCCTAGCGCAGATCGCCGTCTCCTCCTGAGCCGCACGCGGGGACTGCGAGAATCAGGCGTTCATGTTCGACTCGCTCGCCGAGAAGCTGCAGGGAACCCTGGCCGACGTGCGCCAGCACGGGACCCTGAGCGAGCAGGACGTCGACGCAGCGATGCGCGAGATCCGCCTCGCCCTGCTCGAGGCGGACGTCAACTTCAAGGTCGTTCGCCAGTTCACCGCCCAGCTGAAGGAGCGCTGCCTAGGGGCTGAGGTGATCGGCAGGCTGAACCCCGGCCAGCAGGTCGTGAAGATCGTGGGGGAGGAGCTGACGGCGCTGATGGGCGGCGCCGCGGCCGGGCTGAGCTTCTCGCCACGGCCGCCGACCGTGATCCTGATGGCCGGGCTGCAGGGCTCGGGCAAGACGACCGCCACGGCGAAGCTGGCGCGCTATCTGCGCGAGGAGCACTCCTCGAGCGTGGCGGTGGCGGCCTGCGACGTCTACCGCCCGGCGGCGGTCGAGCAGCTCGTGAAGGTCGGCACGCAGGCCGGAGCGGAGGTCTATGAGCAGGGCACCGACCGCGACCCGGTCGAGATCGCATCCTGGGCGCTGGAGCGTGCCAGGCAGGAGGGCAAGGACGTTCTGATCGTGGACACCAGCGGCCGCCTGCACGTGGACGAGGAGCTGATGGCCGAGCTCGTGCGGATTCGCAGCGCGGTCAAACCGCACGACGTGCTGCTCGTCGTCGACGCGATGACGGGCCAGGACGCGGTCAACGTCGCCGAGGCCTTTGCCGAGGCGGTTCAGTTCGACGGCGTCGTGATGAGCAAGCTCGACGGCGACGCTCGCGGGGGTGCCGCGCTGTCGGTGAAGGCCGTCACCGGCAAGCCGATCCTGTTCGCTTCCACCGGGGAGAAGCTCGACCAGTTCGAGCGCTTCCATCCCGATCGTATGGCCCAGCGCATCCTCGGAATGGGCGACGTGATGAGCCTGATCGAGAAGGCCGAGCGACAGTTCGAGGAGTCCGACGCGCTCGCCCTCGAACGCAAGCTGCGCCGCAACGAGTTCGGGCTCGACGACTTCCTCGACCAGCTCAAGACGATCCGCAGAATGGGACCGTTGAGCAGCATCCTCGGGATGATCCCCGGGCTCGCCGGCCATCAGCTGCAGAACATGAAGGTCGACGAGCGCGAGCTCGACCGGATCCAGGCGATCATCCTGTCGATGACCCCCGAAGAGCGTCGCAGGCCCGAGCTGATCAAGGGATCGCGGCGACTGCGGATCGCGCACGGCTCGGGAACCAACGTTCAGCAGGTCAACCGCCTCGTCAAGCAGTTCGGGCAGATGCGCAAGATGATGCGCCAGGTCGGGCGGGGCAAGATGCCGGACATCGGCGCGCTGATGCGCAACACGCGCTGAGGCCCGCACGCTGGGGGCGGCCTCGGGCAGGCGCACCGTCTAAGCTCTGCGCGAAGGTCAGTCATTCAGATCGCGTTCAGCAGCAGAGAGGAAACCGTGGCAGTCAGGCTCAGGCTCACGCGAGTGGGCGGCAAGAAGGACCCGATATGGCGCGTGGTCGTCGCCGATCAGCGCTCCCCCCGTGACGGACGCGTGATCGAGACGATCGGCCACTACAACGCCCAGACGGACCCATCCACGATCACGATCGACGAGGAGCGCGCGCGCAGCTGGCTGGCGCGGGGCGCCCAGCCGTCGAACACCGTGCGCAAGCTGCTGCGCATCAGCGGCATCGAGACCAGGACCGGCTAGCGCCCGCCGAGCCGCGCGGAGATGCCCACCGAGATCCCCCGGCAGCTTCTGGAGTACCTCGCCGAAGGTCTGGTCGAAGATCCCGACGGGGTTTCGGTCGAGCAGTTCGAGGAGGACGACGGCACGATCGTGCTCGAGCTCTGCGTCGGCGCGGACGACTACGGCAGGGTGATCGGGCGCGGCGGGCGGACCGCCCACGCCCTGCGCACGGTCGTGAAAGCGGCTGCGGCCGGCGAGGGCTGCCACGTGCTCGTCGACATCGTCGATTGACGCGGCCGGGAAGCGAGCCTGAGAGGAGGGCGCCCGCGGCCCCGGCGCCGAAGCAGCTTCCCGCGGGCCGGATAGGTCGCCCTCACGGCCTCGATGGAAGCTTCTACGTGACCGGCCCCCGGCCGCTGCTGCTGGAATTGGGGACGGTCGTGAGCGTCGGCGGCTCGGCCGCCGCGATCGTACGCCGCGCGGGGACCGATCAGCGGCCGATCGTGCGCCTCGAGGGCATCGGCGACCGCGCGGCCGCCGAGGCGCTGCGGGGCATGGACCTGACCGTTCTCGTCGAGGATGCCCCCGTGCTGGCCGAGGGAGAATGGTGGGCGCACGAACTCGAGGGCTGCGCGGTGGTGGACGGCGATCGGCGTCTGGGCACGGTCGGCCGCCTGATCGAGCTGCCCTCGTGCGAGGCGCTGGAGGTGCTGCCCGCCGGCGGCGGAGAGCCGCTGCTCGTGCCGATGGTCAAAAACGCCGTCCGCCGCGTCGAGGTCGCGGACGGGCGTATCGAGGTCGACTCGGACTTCCTGGGCCTGGCCGAGCCCTCGCCGCCGCCGAGGGCTCGCGGCGAGCGCCGAGGGCGCGCATGAGGATCGACATCTTCACTCTCTTTCCCGAGTGGTTTGAGTGGTTCGCCTCCCAGCGCCACGTGCACAACGTGCTCGCCGCGGGCTCTCGCGTCGAGCGCGTGAGCTACCGCGACCACACGCCCCTCAGCGGCGGCCAGGTCGACGACACGCCGTTCGGCGGCGGCGCCGGCATGGTGCTGCGCGTGGACGTCGTGGACAGCGCGCTGCGCGCGCACTACGCCGTCGACCCCGTCGAGCTGCGCGCACAGCGCCGGGTGATCGCGCTCGCGCCGGGCGGGCGTCTGCTCGACGATCGGCTCGTGGACGAGCTGGCGTCCGAGCCCGCCCTGACGCTGCTGTGCGGCAGGTATGAGGGTTTCGACGAGCGCATCCTCGAGCACTTCGCAAGCGAAGTGATCTCGATCGGCCGCTATGTCCTCAGCGGCGGCGAGCTGGCGGCGATGGTCCTCTGCGACGCGGTGCTGCGCAAGCTTCCGGGCGCCCTCGGACGCCAGGACTCGGCGGCCGAGGAGTCCTTCAGCGTCGCGCTTGAGGGGCACCCGGAGTATCCGCACTACACGCGTCCAGCGGAGTACCGCGGCTGGGGCGTGCCGGAGGTGCTCCTCTCGGGCCACCACGAACGGATCGCTCAGTGGCGCCGCGAGCGCAGCCGGGAACGGGGCGAAGCTCAGGATCGCTCCCCCGGGCGCTGACGGACGGGCGCTGACGGGCGGGCGGCGAGGGGCGGGCGCTGGCGCGAAGCCGAGCGGCGGTCCGCTACCATTGCTGCTCGCGCTGGCCGAGAGCTCTGCCTCGGCGCCGACCCTGTCGATCAACGCGCACCTCCTTCACGTCATGAGCAGCGTCATCGAAACCATCGAGCGCGGGCAGCTGCGCCGCGTTCCCAACTTTGCGCCGGGCGACCGCGTGAAGGTCCATTTCCAGGTGACCGAGGGAACTCGCAGTCGCGTGCAGGTCTTCGAGGGCGTCGTCATAAAGCGTCAGGGGCACGGCGCGCGCGAGACCTTCACGGTGCGCAAGCAGTCCTTCGGCGTCGGCGTCGAGCGCATGTTCCCGGTGCACTCGCCCAAGATCGAGCGGATCGAGCTGGCCGCGCGGGGGGACGTTCGACGGGCCAAGCTCTACTACCTGCGCGATCGTGTCGGCAAGCGCGCGCGGGTGCCCGAGCGCCGCTACGCCGGTCCCGAGGAGACGGTCGAGCCGGGACTGCTGCACGAGCCTGACGGGGCGCGAGACGCCGACGGCATGACCGCGGAGGAGGCGGTCGTCCGGGACAGCGCCGAGCTGCAGCTCGAGCCGGCCGCGGTCGCGAGCAGCGATGCGCCGGGCGGCGAGGGGGAGCCCGTCGCCGAAGCCGGCGGCGAGGCCGAGCAGCAGGCCCAGCCTGACGCTGCGGACGCCGCAGCCGGCGAGAACGATTCCTCCTCCGATGCCGGCGACGCTCAGGAAGGCGCTCCGGCCGGCGACGAGCCGGCGTGAACACGGGCTCGAAGACCAGAACGAAGCGTTCGAAATCGACGACGAGCTCGATCATCGAGCTCGTCGTCATCGTCGCGATCGCGCTTGGCCTCGCGCTCGGCATCCAAGCGTTCATCGTCAAGCCGTATCGGATCCCGAGCGGCTCGATGGAGCCGACGCTGTCGATCGGCCAGCGCGTTCTGGTCAACCGCATCGGTATGGATTTCGGCGAACCCCACGTCGGCTGGATCGCGGTCTTTCACCCTCCCAAGGACGCCGAGCAGGAGATATGCGGCCCGGCTCCGCACGTGGTCAAGCTCGGGGGTGCGGCCTGCTCGGAACCCGAGCCCGAGCCGTCCAGCGTGAACTTCATCAAGCGGATCGTCGCCGGCCCCGGCGACGTGATCTCGATCGTCGAAGGTCACGTGATACGCAACGGCAAACGCCAAGCCGATGCCTTCACCCGCCCGTGCGGCTCCAGTCCCGAGTGCAACTTCCCCGTGCCGATCAGGATTCCGGCCGGACACTGGTTCATGATGGGCGACAACCGTGGCGAATCCGACGACAGCAGGTTCTGGGGACCCGTCCCTACCGGATGGATCATCGGCCAGGCCGTCGCCACCTACTGGCCGCCCGACCGCATCGGAATCCTCTAGCCCGCCCGAGGATTCGGAGATGCGGAGCTCAAGCACCGAGCCGCGCTCTCGAGCCTCCGCGTCCTCCTCCGCCCGCTCCAGGCGCCGCGCGCGTCGCGACAGCAGCGGACGACGTCTGTTCGCCTTCGACCGCCGTCTGGGCGTTCGCCTGATCGCCGGCGCCGACGAGGCGGGGCGGGGATGCCTCGCCGGGCCGCTCATCGCCGCCGGCGTGCTGTTCGACTACGAGGCGATCACCACGCGCGAGCTGCGCTCGCTGAGCGCGCTCAACGACTCGAAGCAGCACAGCGCCGAGGCGCGCGAGGAGCTCTACCCGCTCGTCCTGCGCAGCGCCGCGCGGGTCGTGGTGGTCTCGCGCTGCGTGCGGGGGATCGACGCCCGCGGGCTGCACAAGACCAACCTGGCGGCGCTTCGCGACGCCATGCGCGCGGTCACGCGGGACGTCCGCGGAGAGGTGCTGTGTCTGGTGGATGGCTTCTCGGTGGCGGAATTCGAGCGACCGCAGCGTGCGATCATCGATGGCGACGCGACCAGCGCGGCAATCGCCGCGGCCTCGATCGTCGCCAAGGTGACCCGCGACCGCTACATGCGCCAGGCCGACGTCCAGCACCCGGGCTGGAGCTTCGCCGAGCACGTCGGCTACTCCACCCCCTCCCATCGCGAGGCGATCCGTCGCCAGGGCGTCTCTCCCCTGCACAGGATGTCCTTCCAGTCGCTGGCCTACCAGCAGCTCGCCCTCTAGCCGATCACCACGCCGCCTCGAGGTGATCGAGGCGCACCAGCCGTCCGTCGCCATCGACGAGCACTCCGACCGCGTCAAAGCGAAGCGTGTGTGCGGTCGCCCGCGTGTTCGCCTGCTCGCTCAGCCAGGCGGTCGCGAGACGGCGCAGGCGGATGCGCTGAGGGATGCTCACGCACGTCAACGGCTCCTCCTCGGCGGGCACGCGGCAGGCGTGCGTCCGGCGGGTCTTGACCTCGACGAACACAAGCGTGCCCCGGCCGAGGACGATCAGGTCTATCTCTCCGTGCCGCGTGCGGACGTTGCGCGCCAGCACCGAGTAGCCGAGGCGCTGAAAGTGCGCGGTCGCGAGGTCCTCGCCGAGCTGCCCGAGCGCGCGGCGTCGGTCGGTGGCGCCCGGAGCACGGCCGCCCCGGCGGTGCAGGGTGGGTTCTGCGCTCATGCTGCTCACGGTAAGTCGATTCGTGTGACGGAAGACGCCGATCTGTGCCAATTCGCTGCCCTGGAAGTGTCGAGGGCGCGTCCTCGGTTCCGGGCCCCGGAGCGGATGCCTGCAACGGGTCGGCTAAAGCTTCTCCCGATCCTGTCGATTGATGCGCCGGATCATGCTCCGTCGGCGATCACCGGGAAACGCATCCGAACCGGCGCGCAGCTCGCGCATCGGCGGTTGACCGTGCCTCCCCAGAGCCGCCCATAGGCAATGCTGCGCATCCTCGCTCATCACCTGTCGAGCACCGTTCTCATCCTCTCGAGCGGCGGCGCAGCCGTGACCGTCGGCGGTGCTCACGCGCCCGCGCAGCACAGCACCACCCAGCCGAGCGCCTTGACTCACACCGGCGCGCCCGGTCCGCGCGGGCCAAGGGGACCAGCCGGTAAGCGGGGCGTGGCGGGCGCGGTTGGTGCAGCCGGTCCCGAAGGCGCCGAAGGCAGGGAAGGCAGGGAAGGTCCCAGAGGGCTGCAGGGTCCGTCCGGCGTCAGAGGTGAAACCGGGGCGAGCGGGCCCGAAGGCAAGCAGGGGTTGCGCGGGGAAGCGGGCGTCGAAGGCAAGCAGGGCAGGGAAGGGCCGGCGGGCACGCCGGGCGGTCCTGCGGGCCCGGAAGGCAAACAGGGCCCGGAAGGAAAACCGGGCCCGGAAGGCAAACAGGGGCTCGAAGGCAGACAGGGCCCCGAAGGCAAACAGGGTGCGCAGGGCGCGGCCGGCGAAAAAGGCGAAACCGGTCCAGGCGGCGCGGAAGGCAAGCAGGGACAGGAAGGCAAGGAAGGCAAGGAAGGAAAGCAAGGCAAGGAAGGGGCGGAAGGAAAGACGGGCCCTCAGGGGGCGGCGGGTCCCGAAGGGAAGGTGTCCTACTACCCGTGGGAACGCTACAACGACCTGCGCGGCTGGTCATTCGACCCGGCGACGGCCGAAGCGACGGGCTCGGGGCTGGTGAGCGGCACGCTCTATCTGGCCAAGATGAGCGTCACGCCGCTCGCGACGCTCAAACACCTGCTGGTGTACGTCAAAGCCGGGGGCACATCACTCAAAGCGAACGAGACCTTCGCCGGCGTCTACGGTCAGGAAGGTGAACTCCTGGGTTCGAGCGCCGACATGCACACGGCGTGGGAATCGACGGGCGTGCGCGAAATGGCCCTGGAAGAACATGAAAAAGGCTCGCTGACGCTCGGGGGCAGCGTCACCTGGGTGTACGCGGCATTTCTCTCAAACGGCACCAGCAGCCCGAAGTTCCTCGCCGCGGACGCGATCGCGTCGCTGACGAACATCGGTCTGACGGAAGCCACCGGCTACCGCTTTGCGACCACCGATTCCGGCCTGACGTCGCTGCCGGTCTCGATCAAGGCGAGCGTCAAGAAAGAAAGCGCGCTGGCGATCTGGGCCGGAGTCAACTAGTTGTGTGAGCGCCATACGAAAACGCGCGGTTGCGATCGGGATTTCCTATACAGACCTCGTCGGTGTGTGAACAGTTGGAACTGCGGCATTTGGTGAAGCAAGCTGCCCTCGCCACCGACCTCTCGCTCCGGAATTAATACGCACACGAGTCTTTTCCCGGCCGACCGGCCAGTTACAGACACGCGGTTCGACACTCGGTTCCGTCGGGGGCCGGCGCTACCGTGGCGCACTCGACGCGTGGATGTTCTCATCGCGATTTCGGGGGGCAAGACTGATCACCGCCACGCAACACTTCCGTTGGAGCCTGCTGGATCGCCTCCGGCCGATCGGTCTCGCGACCGCACTCCCGATCGCCGTCTGCCTGTCGGCGTGCGCGTCGAGCACGCCCGGGTTGAACACGAGCAGAGTGCAGCGGGCGATCGCCGGCTCGGTGCTCAGCGAGCACCACCTGCGTGCGAGCGTTGCGTGCCCGCCGAAGGTGCCCGCGCAGGCGGGTCACACGTTTACATGTGCGGCGAGTCTCGGCGTGGGGAGCTATCCCGTCAGGGTGACCGAGATCAACGCGAGCGGCCATGTGCGCTATGAGAACCCGACGCCGCTGGCAGCACTGGACACCGCGCGAGTGGCGGCAGCGATCAGGCAGTCGATCCTCAGCCAGAGGCACCTGCGCTCGACGGTGGCCTGTCCCGGCGAAGTGCTCCAACAGGCGGGGGTTGCCTTCGCGTGCAGCGCGACGGTCGCGGGCAGGTCCTATCGCTTTGCGGTCACCGAGGTCGATGGCGACGGCCACGTCCGCTACGTGGGGCTTTGAGCGGGCCGGGCGTTCGGGTCGGCGCTCGCGTACCCTGCGTGCGATGTCAGGCACTTCCGCGCGCCGCGAGGCAGACGAGGATCCGGACACCCCGGACGCGCGCGCGGGGGGCGAGGAAGGCAGGCCGAGCAGGACTGGAGGACCGCGCTCGCTGGACGGCGTCTCGAGCTTCATCGGCATTCGCTGGGACGATCCCGACACGGTCCGCCTGCGGATTCGTCCCGAGCTCATCAACGCCGGCGGCCTGCTCTCGGGCGTGGCCAGCTACGCGCTGGTCGACTACTGCATGGGCTCGACCCTATGGGCGCAGACCACCGAGCACGAGCGCATCGCGACGATCAGCATCTCGATCAACTACATCGCCACGGCGACCGAGGGCGAGGTCATCTGCAAAACCGTGCTCGACCGCCGAAACCGCACCATCGGCATCCTGAAATCCGAGGTGTTCGCCGATGACGGCCGGCTCTTGGCGACGGCCATCGGCAGCTACTCGATCCGCGTTCCCCGGGAGTTGCGCGGCTAACTGCGATCCTGACTGCCGATGTCATCGGCGCGAGCACCAACGCCCACCGCGCTGACGATCGCCGGCTCGGACTCCGGCGGGGGCGCCGGCATTCAGGCCGACGTGAAGGCGTTCGCCCGCTGCGGCGTGCACGGGATGAGCGCGATCACGGCCATCACCGCGCAGAACACGCTCGCGGTCAGCGCCATCCACATGGTGCCGCCGGAGATCGTTCTCGCTCAGGTGCGCGCCGTCCTCGCGGACATCGCCGTCGGCGCTGTCAAGGTGGGGATGCTCGGCAGCGAGGAGGTCGCGCTGGCGGTCGCCGCCGCGATCGACGAGTTGCCGCCGGGAACCCCGGTGGTGGTCGATCCGGTGATGGTGTCCGAGTCGGGGGCGCAGCTGCTGGCGCCGGCTGCGCGGCGTGCGCTCGTGCGCGAGATCCTTCCGCGGGCGACGGTGCTCACACCCAACCTGCCGGAGGCGCGCGCGTTGGCGGGGCTCACGCAGGACGCCGGGGAGGATGAGAACGCCGAAGCCGAGACCCTGATCCGGGCGGTGCTCGCGCTCGGCCCGGACGTGGTCGTGCTCACCGGCGGCCATCGCGCGCGCGCGGTCGACCTGTTTCTGGACTCCGCCGACAGGGCGAGCCTCGTGAGCATCGAAGGGGAGCGACACGCCGACGGCGCCGCGCACGGATCCGGGTGCACGCACTCCTCGGTCCTGGCGGCCCAGCTTGCGCTCGGCTGCTCCGCGCTGGACGCCGCGCGCACCGCTCGAGCCCTGACCGGCGTCGCGGTCGCGCGCGGGCTGCGTGACATCGGCGCGGGCGCGGGCCCGGTGGACGTCATCGACCTCCCACGCATGCGCGGCGGCGCCTGACGATGGAGACGCCGCCGTTTGCCATAATCCGGAGACGATGAAGCTGCTGCGCCTGAAGCCCGGTCATGGCGAGATCGTTCTCGCCGAGGGCGACGTGGAGGTGCCCGAGCAGGAGCGCGAGCTGATCGAGGCCTTCCGCCGCGAGCTCGACGCGGGCATGTGGGCCGCCGTACCGACCGAGGCCCCGGGCGGTCGCCGCGAGGCAGAGCTGGTCAGGAGCTTCGCGGAGGTGCCCCGCGACGCCGAGCGTGTGATCTTCTTCCCGCGCGCCGCCGGCGGCGCTCCCGGGGCGACGCTGTAGCAGCGATGGCCTGGGCGCTGGGCACCGCGGCCGTCGTCCTCGTGGTGCTCGTCTGGGAGCTCATGCGGCCGAGGCTCGTGAGCGCTCTCGCGCGCGGGCGCCGGCAGTGGGCCTCCCGCCGGCGCAGTGCCGCCGAGATGGGCTACGACCCCGGCCGCGAGCGCCGCGCCGAGCAGCGCGCGCGGGCGCTGCTGCGCTCCTGCGTCGACGAGCACGGCTGGGCCATGTACCGCGACCTCGGCTTCCTGCGCGTATGGGGCGGGCTCGCCGCGAGCGCCCCCGGCGAGGGCGCCGCCTACGCCTACCTGATCTACCCGCACAAGCCGATCGTCGCCTATCTGCCCGAAACCGGTGAGCTGCTCAACGAGTACTGCGTCGCGTTTCCCGATCAGTCCAAGCCCTACGGCAGCTCGCGACTGCCCGACTCCGACGACGTGCTCGCGAAGTGGATGGCGCTGACCGGCGATGAGCGGCGTCTGATCGCCGACGCGAACATGCACCTGCCGGGACGGCAGATCGATCCGGGCAGGGTCAGCCGCGATCTGGCCCGTCTCGCGCGGTGGGAGCAGCAGCGCGCCGAGCACCAGGCCGGTAGTGTGCGCGCCGCGTGAGCGCCTCCGCCACCTTCGACGTCAAGCACAAGAGCCGTGCCCTCACCGAGGGCCCCGAGCGGGCCGCCGCGCGCGCCTACCTGCACGGCATCGGCTACTCCGCGGAGGACCTCGCAAAGCCGATCGTCGGTGTGGCGCACTCGTGGATCGAGACGATGCCCTGCAACTTCAACAACCGCGTGCTCGCGGCGAAGGTCAAGGAGGGGATACGCGCCGCCGGCGGCACGCCGATGGAGCTGAACACGATCGCGATCTCCGACGGGATCACGATGGGGACCGCCGGCATGCGCGCCTCGCTCGTCTCGCGCGAGGTGATCGCCGATTCGATCGAGCTGGTCGCCTCGGCCCACCACTTCGATGCCGTGGTCACGATCACCGGCTGCGACAAGACGATCCCGGGCGCGGTGATGGCGCTCGCGCGGCTGGACGTGCCGGCTTTGATGCTCTACGGCGGCTCGATCCGGCCCGGGCACTTCAAGGGCGCGGAGGTCACGATCCAGCAGGTGTTCGAGGCGGTCGGTGCCTACGCGGCGGGCAGGATCAGCGAGCAGGAGCTGCACGAACTGGAGGATGTCGCCTCCCCGGGCGCGGGCGCCTGCGGGGGCCAGTTCACCGCCAACACGATGGCGATGGCCTTCGAGGTGCTCGGCATCTCCCCGGCCGGCTCGGCGATGGTGCCGGCCGAGGACGGGCGCAAGCTCGAGGTCGCGGTGCAGGTGGGCGAACTGGTGATGGACGTTCTGCGTCGCGGCCAGCGCCCGAGCGACGTCATCACCAAGCCGGCCCTCGAAAACGCGATCGCGGCGGTCGCGATGAGCGGCGGCTCCACCAACGGCGTGCTGCACTTGCTCGCCGTCGCGAGGGAAGTCGGCGTGCCCCTGGAGATCGACGAGTTCGACCGCATCTCCGAGCGCACGCCGCTGCTGTGCGATCTGCAGCCCGGCGGGCAGTACGTGGCCACCGAGCTGTATGAGGCGGGCGGCGTGCCGCTCGTGCTGAAGCGGCTGGGCGAAGCCGGCGTGTTGAACGGCGACGCGCAGACGGTCACCGGTCGCACGATCGGCGAGCACGCGGCCGAGGCGCGCGAAGCGGCCGGCCAGCGCGTGGTGCGCCCGCTGGAGGAACCGCTGAAGCCGACCGGCGGCTTCGCGATCCTGCGCGGAAACGTCGCGCCGGACGGCTGCGTGGTCAAGCTCGCCGGCCACGAGCGCCGCACGCACACGGGCCCCGCCCGCGTGTTCGACGGCGAGGAGGCCGCGATGGCCGCCGTGCTCGCCAAAGAGATCGACGAGGGGGACGTAGTCGTCATCCGCAACGAGGGCCCGGCCGGCGGCCCGGGCATGCGCGAGATGCTCGCCGTGACCGCCGCGCTGGTCGGCGAGGGGCTGGGCGAGACCGTGGCGCTGATCACCGACGGGCGCTTCTCCGGCGCGACCCATGGCTTCATGGCCGCCCACGTGGCGCCCGAGGCGGCGCGAGGCGGCCCGATCGGCGCGCTGGCCGACGGCGATGAGATCACGATCGACGTGGATTCGCGCAGCATCGAGGTTGCCCTGGACGACGCGCAGATCGCCGCGCGGCTCGCCGCCTATGCGCCTGCGCCGCGCGCCGACGAGCACGTGGAGGTGGCGATCCAGAAGTACGCCAAGCTCGTCGGCAGCGCCGCCGAGGGCGCGGTCGCGCGCTGAGCGCTACTCGGCGAGGAAGTCTTTCAGCAGCGCGTTGAACGCCTGCGGGCGCTCGAGCATGGCCACGTGGCCCGTGTCGGCGAAGACGACCTTGCGCGAGTTGGGGACCAGCTGCGCGAACACATCGGCGTCGCTGACGGGGATCAGGCGGTCTCGCTCGCCCCACACGATCAGCGTGGGGCACACGATCTCGCGCAGGCGCTCGCGAATTTTGTAGTCGAAGATCGCCTGCAGGGCCTGGAGGAACCCGGGCTTGCCCGCGCCGCGAAGCTGCTCGGCGGCGAGCGGCGCCGGCAGCCGGCTCGGGTGGCTCACGAGCAGGTTGAGAGCGGCCTCGCGCAGGCGCGGGCGGCGGGCGAGGGTGTCGGATTTGGAGGCCATCCAGGCGCCTCCGGCGGCCATGCCGCGATCCAGGCGGCGCAGCGTCGGCAGCGCCCGTGTGCCGCCGGGCGGCGCGTGGGTGGAGATTCCCGCGGGTGAGACGAGCACGAGGCGCTCCGCGCGCCGCGGAAAGGCGATCGCCAGCTCGACCGCCACGAAGCCGCCCATCGAGTTGCCGACGACCGCCGCCGCGTCGATGCCCAGCTCGTCGAGCAGGCGATCGAGCAGGCGGGCGTAAGCGGAGATCGAGATCGGCTCGGCGGGCATCGGCGACTGCCCGAAGCCGGGCAGGTCGAGCGCGATCACGCGACGCTCGGCTGCCAGCACGGGCATCTGCTCCAGCCAGTTCTGCCAGGAGCCGGACAGGCCGTGCACGAACACGAGCGGCGGGCCGGCGCCGAGTTGGAGGGTGTTCAAGGGCTGTCCGTCCACGACCACCCAGCGCTGATGCGCGCGCCAGTCGACATCCAGCCAGGCAGAGCGCCCGACGGGTCCGTAGCCGCCTGGATCGCGGGGCGGGCGATGGGTGTCAGGGCCGGCCTGTGCGCGTGCGCTCACACGGTGAATCTACCGCGGGCCAGGCTGTTGAAGCGATGGCCGGGGATCGCCGACTCCGCGGGCTCGCTGCACAGGCAGGCCGAGCAACGGTTTCGGCGAAGTAGGTCCGCGTATGAGCACGGAGATCGAGACGGCGGAGGAGGGAGGGTCGTTGGGGGCTGCCTGGGCACAGGCGATAGCGCTGCTCGGCGACGACCTTCGACGGCGTGATGCAGCGCAGCGCACGCGCCGCGCATACGCCACGGACCTGGCGCAGTTCGCGCGCTGGGCGATCGCCGAGGATCTGCAGCCGGGCGCCGTCGGCCCCAAGGCGGTGCGCCGCTACATCGCATTCCTCTCCGAGCGGGGCGCCGCGCCGAGCACCTCCGCGCGCAAGCTGGCGGCGCTGCGCGCGCTGTTCGCCAGCCAGCGCGAGCACGGCCGCATCGCCCACAACCCCGCGGACCTCGTGTCCACGCCGCGGCGCCCGGCGCATCTGCCGCGCGTGCTGAGCTCGCGCGAGGCCGCCCGGCTGCTCGACGGCATCCCGGCGTCGAACCCGCTCGAGCTGCGCGACCGGGCGCTGTTCGAGCTGGCATACGCGTGCGGGCTCCGCGCGGAGGAGATCGTGTCGCTGAGCACGGCCGACGTCGACCACGACGGCGAGCAGCTGCGAGTCGAGGGCAAGGGGCGCAAGACCCGCCTGGTGCCGGTCGGGGAGCCGGCGATGGCCGCCGTACGCGCCTATCTCGAGCGGGCGCGCCCGGCGCTGAGCGCGCCCGGCGCGCGCCCCGGCGCTCCGGGCGCGCTGTTCCTGAGCAAGACCGGGCGTCCGCTCGGCACCAGCGACGTGAGAAGGCGGCTGCGGACGTGGACCGCGCGCGTGGGCGTGGGGGAGGGATCCTCGCCGCACGCGCTCAGGCACAGCTTCGCCACGCACCTGCTCGACGGCGGCGCGGACCTGCGCAGCATTCAGGAGCTGCTCGGGCATTCGAGTGTGTCGAGCACGCAGATCTACACCCGGGTGGAGTCGGCCAGGCTCAGACGCGCCTACGCGCGCGCCCACCCTCGCGCCTGATGCGAAGCGATGGTGCCTCGCCGAGCCCGGCCGGCGCAGCGCGACTCTCGGCGCGGCAAGCCCCGTCCGGCGTGGTCCTTCCCGTGGGGGCGCTAGTAGTCTGCCGGAGATGGGTCCCGTGTCATCGCCGCACGCCTGAGCCGGGGGAGGGCAGCCTTGGAGACGAACGTCAAACCGATCGAGCTGCGCGAACTGTGGCGGCGCTACAAGACCGAGGGCGACGCCCGCGTCCGCGAGCGGCTGGTCGTGGCCTACTCACCGCTGGTCAAGTACGTGGCCGGCCGCACCGCGGCCGGGCTGCCGCCGCACGTGGAGGAGGCCGACCTGATCTCCTACGGCCTCGTGGGCCTGATCTCGGCGATCGAGCGCTTCGACCTCTCCCGCGACATCAAGTTCGAGACCTACGCGATCATGCGCATCAAGGGCGCGATCATCGACGAGCTGCGCTCGCTCGACTGGGTGCCGCGCAGCGTCCGCGCTCGCGCGCGCGAGGTGGAGCGCGCCCACGCCAAGCTCGAGAACGCGCTTCAGCGCGCGCCGAGCGATGAGGAGATCGCCAAGGAGATGGGCATCACCGTCGAGGAGCTGAACGAGTCGCTGCTGGCGATCTCGCACTCCTCGATAGTCGCCCTGGACGAGCTGTGGAGCGTCTCGGACTCGAGCGGCGACCAGGTCTCGCTGATGGACACGATCGAGGATCCCGGCGCGCCCGATCCGGCCAGAGCGCTCGACGTGGGTGATCTGAAGGACAGGATCGCCGACTCGATCGCCAAGCTGCCGGAGCGCGAGAAGCTCGTGATCGCCCTCTACTACTACGAGAACCTGACGCTCCGCGAGATCGGCGAGGTGCTCGGAGTGACCGAGTCGCGTGTCTCCCAGATGCACACGAAGGCCGTCCTGCGTCTGCGCTCGCGGATGCAGGAGGAGTCCTTCGACGATTGATTTCTCGGGCGACGCGTACGCGCGTTCCCCGAATTGATGCTGTCGGCGCCGGTCGCGACAGCCTGTGTCGCCGCTCGGCCCTGCCCGTTTCCTCCCCCGGATCTGGCCTGGACGATGCGTTGAGAGCCCTGGCGCACACGCGCGCGCGGCGCTATGGTGCTCGCACACAGAAGAAGGAGATACGTATGCACCCCGCAGCGGACCGTATTCGCAATGTCGCCCTGGTCGGGCATCGAGGAGCCGGCAAGACCTCGCTGCACGAGGCGCTGCTGTTCGAGGCGGGGGCGAGCACCCGGCTGGGAACGGTTCCCGACCGCAATACGGTGTCGGACTCCGACCCCGACGAGCAGGCGCGGCAGATGTCGATCTCGACGGCGCTCAGCTCGTTCGACTGGCGCGAGCGCAAGATCAACCTGCTCGACACGCCCGGCGACCCCAGCTTCGTGGCGGACGCCCTGGGAGCCCTGCGCGTGTGCGAGTCGGCGGTGTTCGTGGTCAACGCGGTGATGGGCGTGGAGGTCTCGACCAGCCGCCTGTGGGCCCGCGCGGCTGAGCTCGACATCGCACGGATGCTGTTCGTGAACATGCTCGACCGCGAGCGTGCCGACTTCTTCCGCACGCTGGAACAGCTCAAGAAGGCCTTCGGCCCCCACGTCGTCGCCACCGAGGTGCCGATCGGCGCCGAGCACGAGGTGCAGGGCGTGATCGACCTGGTCGACATGACCGCATTTCGCCAGGACTCCGCGGCCCGCTCCGGCTGGAGCGAGATCCCGATCCCGGACGAGCAGGCCGAGCTCGCGCAGGAGTACCGCGAGAAGCTGATGGACGAGGTCTGCGAGGTCTCCGACGCGTTGATGGAGCGCTACCTCGAGGGCGAGGAGATCTCCCACGAGGAGATCGTGGGCGCGCTCAAGGAGGGCACCAACCACGGCAAGATCTTCCCCGTCGTGTGCGGCGTGGCCACCCGCAACCTCGGCACCTCGCGCCTGCTCGACGCGATCGTCGAGGACCTGCCCTCGCCGGTCAAGCACGGCGCGCTGAAGGTCGGCGAGGTGGAGCTCGCGCCCGACGAGGACGCTGAGCTGTTCGCGTACGTGTTCAAGACGAGGGCCGACCAGTTCGCGGGCAGGATCAACCTGCTGCGCGTCTATCAGGGGGTGATGCGCGCCGACAGCCAGGTGCTGAACACGCGCGGGCATGTCAAGGAGCGGATCGGCCAGCTGATCGTGTTCGCCGGCAAGGAGGCCCGCCACGTGGACGAGTTCGGTCCCGGCGACATCGGCGCGGTGGCCAAGCTCAAGGAGACCCGGGCCGGAGACTGGCTCGCGGCCAGGGACGAGCCGATCGAGATGCCCCGCCTGCAGCTGCCGGCACCGGTGATGGCCTTCGCGGTCGCTCCGAAGAGCAGGGGCGATGAGGACAAGGTGCTCGCGTCGCTGCGCCGGCTGCAGGAGGAGGACCCGACGATCGACCTGCATCGCGACCCCCAGACCGGCGAGCAGATCGTGGCTGGGCTCTCGCAGGTGCACGTCGAGGTGATCGTCGATCGGCTGCGCGGGCGCTTCGGCGTGGAGGTGACGCTGAAGCCGCCGCGGGTTCCCTACCGCGAGACGATTCGCTGCCCCGCCGCCGCCCACGGCCGGCACAAGAAGCAGTCAGGCGGCCGCGGCCAGTTCGGCGACTGCCACATCGCGATCGAGCCCCTGAGCGATTCCGCGGACACCCCGGGCTTCGAGTTCGTCAACGAGATCAAGGGCGGGGTGATACCGAGCACCTTCATCCCGGCCGTCGAGAAGGGGGTGCGCGAGGCGATGGACGGGGGCGTGCTCGCGGGCTACCCCGTCCAGGGCGTGCGCGTGCGCCTCTTCGACGGGGCCTACCACTCCGTGGACTCCTCGGAGATAGCCTTCAAGCTGGCGGGGGTGCAGGCGATGCGCCAGGCGCTCGAGCACGCCGAACCGGTGCTGCTCGAGCCGATCATGCTCGTCACCCTGTCCGTCCCCGAGGAATGCGTGGGCGATGTGATCGGCGACCTCAACAGCCGCCGCGGCCGCCCGCAGGGCATGGAACCGGTTGGCGCCATGACCGAGATCCGTGCCGAGGTGCCGATGGCCGAGATGCTCGCCTACGCGCCGGATCTGCGCTCGATCACCCAGGGCCAGGGCGAGTACACGCTCGAGTTCGTGCGCTACGAGCAGGTGCCCGGACAGCTCGCGCAGCGGGTCGTGCAGGAGGCCAGCGCCGAGCGCGCGAGCACCCACGTCTAGACGCTCGCCCGAAACGCGGCTCGCGGGAGGCCCCGGGGTGAGCCGCCTACCGATAAGCTCCCGAGACGATGGCCACGCGCACGATCGTCACCTCGCAGCCGGATGTAGCGTGCGACGTGTGCGCGCGGCGCCTGCTCCGCGGCGAGCAGGCCGACGTCTTCCTGGCGGCCGGCAGGCGCAGGGTCGTCTGCGAGCTGTGCGCCCCGCGCGCCGTGCACGAGGGCTGGCTGCGTGAGACGGACAGCCAGGCGGTGGGCCTGCCCGCGCTGAGCCCGCGGCGGGGCCGCAGCCTGTTCGGGCGCCTGCGCCAGGTGGGCCGGCCGGCGGGCGCCCCGGAAGAGTTGCCCGGCGCGGGCGATCCGTTTCCCGGCCGGCCTGCGCTCGACGGCGAGCCCCAGCCGTATGACTTCCTCGATGATGGCTACAAGCCGACGGCAGCGCCCGTCCCCGCGGCGCCGCGCAGCGGATCCGGGCATGCGCCCGCGCAGATCGTCGCGAACATCGGCCCGCAAGGGCCGGAGGGGGCCGCGACCCTGGACGCTGAGGGGGCGTCCGCCGCAGCCGCGGCTCACGCGCCCGCAGCGGCCATCGAGAGCGCCGTGGCGGTGTTCAACGCCAGCGAGCACGCTCGCCGCACCGCCGGCGTGGCCCGCTCGCTGGGGGCGCCCGAGGTGTCGGTGCGCACAGCCGAGCACGCCGGCAGCGTCGTCGAGATCGTGATCGCCTGGGAGCTGTGCTGGTATCGCTACCGCGTCGACCTCGACGAGCAGCCCGTCGAGGTCCAGCTCCTCGCCGAGGGCACCGAACTGCGCGAGCTGGCGCGCGAGGACCGGCTCGCGAACGCGCTCGCCGATGACTCCGGCGCGCTGGTGCTCTCCGGCGCCTAGCGGGTCGGGCGCGCCCTTGCGCATTTGTGCATGGGGAGTAACATCGGGTTCGAGATGATCTACTGCGTCGTACCCAAGCCGCTGGCCGATGAGCTCTACCCGAAGCTGGTCGAGCACTACAAGGACGAGGCCAACGTGACCGTCATCGTCGATCGGCGCGAGTTCGATCGGCGCGCTCGCTACAGGCGCTCGGCCGCCGTCTCGGCCGAGGACGGCCGGCAGCGGCGCATCGTGCGCGACCGCCGCCGCGCGCGCGTGGCCGGCGATCTGCCTCCGCTCGCGCGCGCCTCCTGATCGATCGCAGGGCCTCGTCCCGGGCGAGCTGCATAATCTCGCCTCGGTGAAGCTGACGGTGCATGTCGACGGCGGCGCGCGCGGCAACCCCGGGCCGGCGGCGGCCGCGTCCGTGATCACCTCGGCGGACGGCGAGGTGCTGGACCGGCACGCGCAGCTGCTGGGCGCGGCCACGAACAACGTGGCCGAGTATCGCGCCCTGCTGCTCGGGCTCGAGCGCGCCCGCCGGCTCGGCGCCAGCGAGGTCGAGGTGATCGGCGACTCCGAGCTGATCGCCAGGCAGGTGCTGGGCGCCTACAAGGTCAAGCACGAGTCGATGCGGCCGCTGCACGCGGCGGCGATGGCCGCGCTCGCCGGGTTCGAGCGCTGGTCGATCAGGACGGTCCCGCGCGAGCAGAACGCCGAGGCCGACGCGCTCGTCAACGCGGCCCTCGATCAGCAGCGCGCCGCGGCGTCGGGCTAGCGCCCGCACGCCGATCCGCCGCCCGTCAGTGCAGCGGCTGCGCCGATTTTGCGAGCGCGAGCATCTGCGCGTTCGAGAGTTCCTCGAGCAGCGTGTTGGTCAGCCAGTACAGGACCCGTCCCGAGCGCCAGCCGACGACGTGGATGTGTGACCCGTCGTCGACCAGCCGGTAGCTGCGGCCGTCGAGGACCTGCGTGCGGGCGTGGGCGAACAGCGGCGGGTTCAGCCAGTCGCTGCCCTCGAAGTCGTAGTAGCCGCCGATCACGTTCTGTTTCCAGACCACCACATAGGCGTGGTGCGGGTTGCCCTGCTGGTCAAAGAGCGTGTACGGGCGCACCGTCTGCTGTTCTCCCGGCCCGGTCTGCAGGCTCGGGTAGAGGACGCGGAAGGGCACATCGAGCGCCGCTTTGACGGCTTCGCTCTCGCCGGCCGACGTGGTCGGGTACAGCCCAAGCGCGCGCGTCGAGCTGCCGGCGGGCGCGTGGTGGCCGTGGCTCGCCGCATGGCTGCTGTGAGCCGCCGGCGGGGTCGCCAGGCTCACGTCTTCGCCGCCGTGCAGGAAGTCCGTGAGCGTCGCTTTCTCGAGTTCGGTGTTCGTGGTCACGTAGCTGACGCCGCCGAGGCGGTAGTCGACGTTGGTGGTCCTGAACTTCACCTGGCGCAGGGGCTTGGACTGGGAGAAGGCGACCAGCTTCGCGAGCGTGATGAGCTCGCTCGCCGAAGCGTGGAAGTTGGTGCTGATCGCGTGTCCGACGGCCTTGGCGACGGTGTCGATCTGCCCGAGCACGTTGGACGGTTCGACCTGCTCGCGCAGGTCGCGCAGAAAGTCCTGCTGGCGCGCGACCCGCACGAAGTCCGAGTCGGTGTGCCGGTAGCGGACGTAGTCGAGCGCGTTTTCGTAGCAGAGCTTCTGGTATCCCGGCTGCAGGTCGATGCTCGTGTAGTCGGTTTCGGTCGTGCCGACGTTCTCGTTGTAGTAGCGGTGATCGACGTTCACGTAGGCGCAGCCGAGCGTGTCCACGACCCTGATGAAGCCCTGGAAGTTCACGTCGACGATGCCGTTGAGCTTGAGTTCGGGGAACACTTCGCGCTCGATCGTCTCGGCGGCGAGCACGGTCCCGCCGGATGTGCCCCCGAGCTTGCTGCCGATCGTATAGGCGGCGTTGATCTTTTCGTTGGGGTAGACCTGGCCCTTGGGCGTGGTGATGTCGACCATCAGGTCCCGGGGGATCGACATCACCGACGTCTGGCCCTGTTCGGGGTCGAAGCGCACGAGCAGGATCGTGTCGCTGTGCGGCGGGTCTTCGCGGTCGTAGGCGTCCTTGGAGCCTTCGCGCCTGTCCGTGCCAAGGACCAGGAAGGTCTGTGGCCCACCGCTGTATTCGGGGGTGATCACGCCCTTGGGGGCGTTGATCTGGCTGAGCGTCGGGAATACCTCATCGGCGATGCTGCTGACCGTGTTCAGCGCGACCGTGGCCGTCGCCGCGCCGCTGAGCGCCGCGATCAGGAACCCCGCGAGCAGGAAACGCCTCCACATGCCCCCCGACAGGGAGGGCGGGCGCTCGTCATCCATGGGCTATCGGCGGGCGGCTGCTCATAACGGACAGGGGGAAGCTAGCGCCGCCCCCCGACGGCGCTCCAACAGAAGCCTAGCGGCCGGGCCGGCTCCCACACGCCGGCATGGTGGGTACGCTCGCATGCGTGCTGAGTGCGCGCAACCGAGAGCTGCTGGGCCTGCTGCCCTCCGCCCTGCTGGTCACGGCCGGCTTTACGGCGATCTTCATCCAGGCCGAGAACAACTCCCCGGGGGCCTCCACAAACCTCACCCTGAACCACGCCTCGAGCGTCTCGCTCACCTACGGGGCGATATTCCTTGGGCTGTGCCTGGCGGCGCACCTGGTCATCCGCTTCGCGCTGCCCCACGCCGATCCCTACCTGTTCCCGCTCGTGGCGGTGCTCGCGAGCGTGGGGATCGTGATGGTCTACCGCATCGATCCGGTCCTCGCCCGCCAGCAGGCGGAGTGGATGGTGATCGGGCTGGTGCTGTTCGCGGCGACGATCCTCGCGCTGCGCCGTCGCGGCATCGGCGTGCTCGAGCGCTACCGCTACACGATCGCGGCGGTCGGCATCGGCATCACGGTGCTGCCGCGCCTGCCCGGCATCGGCGAGCAGGTCAACGGCGCCTATCTGGACATCCGCGTCGGCAGCGTGTCCTTTCAGCCCGCGGAGCTCGCCAAGGTCGCGATAGTGATCTTCCTGGCGAGCTACCTCCGCGACAACCGCCAGATCCTCGTCACGGCCGGGCGCCGGGTGCTGGGCGTGACGATCCCGCCGATGAAGCAGTTCGGGCCGATGCTGGTCGTATGGGGCGCGGCGATGGCGACGCTGCTGATCACGCGCGAGCTCGGCACCTCGCTGATGTTCTACGGCGCCTTCCTCGCGCTTCTGTACGTGGCCACGGGGCGGCTGTCGTTTCCGCTGATCGGGCTCGCGCTGTTCGCGCTCGGGGGCTGGTACCTGGCCGTGCATGTCAGCCACGTCCACGCGCGCGTGCTTGCCTGGGAACATCCCTTCGAGCCCGCGCTCTACCACCAGCTGGTCGGGGGCAGCTACCAGATAGCGCAGTCTCTCTTCGCCCAGGCCGATGGCGGCCTGCTCGGCACCGGCTTCGACCAGTCGCTGCTGCGCGGCCCTCATCACGGCGCCCCGATCCTGCCGGTCCCCGAAAGCGACATGATCTATGCGGTCATCGTCAACGAGCTCGGGCTGGTCGGCGCCGCCGCGCTGCTGATCGTGTACCTGCTGCTGGTGGCGCGCGGGCTGAAGACGGCTGTCCTCGCGCGCGACTCCTTCTCCAAGCTGCTGGCCACCGGGCTCTCATTTGTGATCGCGCTGCAGGTGTTCGTGATCGTGGGTGGCGTGACCCGCGTGATCCCGCTGACCGGCGTCACGCTCCCGTTCGTCGCCTACGGCGGATCGTCGGTGGTCATGAACTTCGTGCTCGTGGCGCTGCTGCTCGTGATCTCCGATCGCGCGCGGCGGCCCTACGAGCAAGACGTGCGCTCCTGATCGGATCGAGCCCCCTCGCGCGGCCGTCGCGGGCGATCTCTGCGCCGGCGCGGCTGCAGTGGCCCAGGCCCCGCAGGTGAGACAGCGGGGCCGTCGAACACCGTCGCGGAGATGTTGACGTCGACGAGCACCGATGCCACGCCGCGCCTGCTTCTGAACAGGTCGGCCGCGCCGCGCGGCGGCTATCGGGGCCGGCTCGACGCCCGTTCGGCTCCGGCAGGGTTCTGCTCGGCCGCCGGGCTGCAGCGCCGTCCATGGCTGGGGCGACTGCGGCGGGCGCTCAGCGCGGACCTGTTCGTCCTGCACTTCCAGCCGATCGTCTCGCTCAGCGATGGGGCCGTGTCGCATTACGAGGCGCTCCTGCGTCTGGCCGACGAGCCCGACGGGCGCCTGCTCGCGCCGGCGCAATTCCTGCCGTGGGCCGAGCGCTACGGACTGATCCGGGAGATCGACCGGATGGTCCTGGACAAGGTCGCCGGGCTGCTCGCCGACGGAGCCCTGCCGGGCGGGCCGGGCGCGGCCGAAGCACGCATCACCATGAACGTCTCCGCCATCTCGGTGTCAGACGGGACCATGCTCGGCCATCTCGGGCGCCGGCTGGCGCGGGCGGGGATCGACCCGTCGCGGCTGATGGTCGAGGTCACCGAGACCGCGGCGATCTCGGACATGGCGTGCGCAAGGGCCTTCTGCGCGGGGGTGCAGGCGCTCGGCTGTGCGATCGCGCTCGATGACTTCGGGGCGGGCTTCGGCTCGTTTCGCTACCTCAAGCACCTGCCCTTCAACTGCCTGAAGATCGACGGCGACTTCATCCACGGGCTGCCCGGCTCGCGCACCGACCAGCTCGTCGTCAAGGCCCTGGTCGGGCTGGTGCGGGGCCTCGGCAGGCAGACGATCGCTGAGTTCGTCGAAGACGAGACCACGCTGAGCATGCTGCGCAGCTACGGCGTGGACTACGCCCAGGGGTTCCACCTCGGGCGCCCGCAGCCGGCTCTCCCGCTGGCCGCGTAGGGAGCGGGCCGCCGGCCCCCGCTGAGCCCCGGCTCAGCTCCGCTCGGCTCAGTTCAGTTCAGCCCTGCTCAGCCCAGCTCAGCTCGGCTCGGGGAACTGCCGCCGCATGGCGGCGTCCCATGCGCGATCGCTCAACAGGCGTCGCGTGGCGATCATGAGCTTCGCCGAGGGTGTGATCGTGATCCGCGTCGGCGCCCGGCGCTTGTTGATCGCCCGCTCGATGACCCTCGCGACGCGGTCGGGCGGCCCGCCGAGCCGGCGCATCGGCCCCTCGTAGGCGCCCGCGGTCGCGACGCCGACGGTGGCGTTGAAGCGCGCGTAGGGATCCCGTTCCGCGCCGAGGCGCGTCTCGCCCATGCTCGCAACGGCCGCCTCGCCGAACTCGGTGGTGATCAGCCCGGGCTCGAGCAGGATCACGTCGATGCCGAAGCCGCGCAGCTCGAAGCGCAGGGCGTCGGAGATCGCCTCCAGCGCGTACTTGGTCGCGTGATAGTGGCCGCCGCCGGGGAACGTCAGACGCCCGCCCATCGAGCCGACGTTGACGATCTTGCCCCAGCGCTGCTCGCGCATCCTGGCGAGCACCAGCTGGCTCAGGCGCACGGGACCGAAGACGTTGGTCTCGAACTGGCGGCGCACGGCCTCGAGCGGGACGGTCTCGATCGCGCCGCTCTGGCTGTAGCCGGCGTTGTTGACCAGCACCCCGACCGCGCCCTCGGCTCGCTCGACGGTGTCCACGGCAGCGCGCATGGATCCCTCGTCGGTCACGTCCAATGCGAGCGTCCGGGCGCCGGCGTCCTCCAGGTCGGCGATCGACTCGGGGCGGCGGGCCGTGGCGTAGACCGTCCATCCGGAGCGCGCCAGCCGCAGCGCGGTGGCGCGGCCGATGCCCGAGGAGCAGCCGGTTATCAGCACGGCCTTGGAGGGCTCCGACATGGGCGGAGCATAGGGCCTGCGCGCGCGGGCGTGCCGCCACGCCGAGACCGCCCCGCGGCGCGCGCGAGCATCGACCGGGGTGCTCCTCCGATCGTCTAAGGTTCGCCCCCCGAATGCGCGCGGTCACCTTTCAAGCTCCCGGCGAAGTGCGCGTGGACGACGTCCCCGAGCCGGAGATCCTCGACCCTACAGATGCGATCGTGCGCGTCGAAGCGAGCGGCGTGTGCGGGTCCGATCTGCACATCTACCACGGCCGGGTGAAGATCGAGCCGGGCTTCACGATCGGGCACGAGTACGTCGGCACGGTGATCGCGGCGGGCGAGGCGGTCGGCGAGGTCGCAGTGGGCGATCGTGTCCTCGGCTGCTTCCAGACCGCCTGTGGGCGCTGTTTCTTCTGCCGCCGCGGGTGGTTTCACAAGTGCGAGCAGTCGCGCACCTTCGGCCATGGCGCGGCGCTGGGTTCGCTGCAGGGGACGCAGGCGGAGCAGGCGCTCGTGCCCAACGCCGACCTCGTGCTGCGCAAGGTGCCCGAGGGCATGAGCGACGACGTCGCGCTGTTCGCCGGGGACGTGATGGGGACCGGCTACCACGCGGTCGTCGACGCAGGCCTGCGCCCGGGAGAGGTCGCGGCGGTGCTCGGCCTCGGGCCGGTGGGCCTGTGTGCGGTGCAGGCGGCGGTGGCGGTCGGCGCTGCGCAGGTGATCGCGATCGACTCGGTCCCCGAGCGCCTCGCGATGGCGGAGTCCTTCGGCGCGCGCGCCGTGCACCTGAACGACGGCGATCCGCGGGCCGCCGCGCGCGAGGTCACCGACGGCAGGGGCGTCGACGTGTGCATCGACGCGGTCGGCGATCCGCGGGCGCTGGAGCTCGCGCTGCGCCTGACCCGCAACCTCGGCACGGTGCAGACGGTCGGGGTGTATGCAGAGCGCTGCGAGGTCCACATGGGCCTGCTCTGGATCAAGGCCCTGCGCCTCTGCTCGGGCCACGCCAACGTCATCGGCCATGTGGACAGCGTGCTGGCGATGATGGCCGCGGGACGGCTCGATCCCACGCCGCTGGTGAGCAACCACATGCCGCTCGAGGAGGCGCCCGAGGCGTATGCGCTGTATGACCGCCGCGAGGCCCTGAAGATCGTGCTCCGCCCCTGACGGCGAGCACCCGCGGTCCAGATAGGCTCCCTGCGTGACCGCCATCTCGCACATCCCCGCGCAGGAGCGCAGCGCGGCGGGCCCTCTCTGCGAGGCCGAGCGCGATCGTATCGAGGCGTGCCCAGAGCCGAGGACCGTGGGGACTGCGCCGTGAGCTTCGCGGCTCCGTGAGCGTCGCCGCACAGAGCGAACGCGGCCCTGCGCGCTCCCGCTCTGAGTTCCGCACGCCGGCCCTCGCCTCGCTGCTCGCGCTGCTGCTACTGGCGGCCACAGCCGAGATCGTCCTCGACGGCGCGCTCGGGCACTCGGGGCTGATACCCAAATCCCCGAGCATCGCCGGCTGGCTGCAGGGGATCGGCGAGCGCCTCGGCTACGGCGTGTTCCTGATCGCCCTGCTGGTCATGACCGGCGCCTACGCGGGCCTGCTGGCCCTCGCCCGCCGCCCGGCTCGCGCGGGGATCTCAAAACGCTGGGCGCTGATCCTCATCGGCACGCTGCAGGCGGTCGTGTTCGCCGGGCCGATCCTGCTCTCGACCGACGTCTTCAGCTACATCGCCTACGCGCGGATGGGCGTCGAGCACGGGCTCAACCCCTATCTGCACGGTCCAGCGGCGATCGCCGAGGATCCCGTCTACCAGTACGTCGGACACGACTGGCGGCACGTCGCGACCGCCTATGGCCCGCTGTACACGCTGCTGTCCTACCCGCTGGCCCCGCTCGGCGTGGTCGGCGCGCTGTGGGGGATGAAGCTCGAGGCGCTGCTCGCGAGCGCCGGCACGCTTGCGCTCACCTGGCGCAGCGCGCGGGCGCGCGATCTCGATCCCGTGTGGGCGATCCTCGTGGTCGGCGCCAACCCGCTGTACGTCATCTACGGGCTCGGCGGGGCCCACAACGACCTGATCATGATGTTGCTGATGATGGCCGCCGTCAGCCTCACGCTCGTCGAGCCGCGCTCCGCGCGCCGCGAAGCCGCGGCCGGCGCGGCGATCGTCGCCGGTGCGCTCGTGAAGGCGACGGTCGCGGTGCTGCTGCCGTTCATGATCCTCTCCCGGCGCCGCCTGGCCCCGATCCTCGGCGCGCTGGCCGCGCTGGCGCTCGGGGCGCTCCTCGGCTACGCCGCGTTCGGCGTGCACGGGATCGACGTGGTGGCGGCGCTCAACCGCGACGCGGCGTTCGTCTCCAGCGACAGCTTCGCAACCGAGATCGCGCACCTGCTCGGCAAGCCCGGCGTCTTCCCCGATCGACCACGACCTGCTCAAGGCTGCGCTCGTGCTGATCGGCGTGCACCTGCTGTGGCGAACCTGGCGAGGCTATGACTGGGTCGCCGCGTCCGGCTGGGCGCTGCTGGCGATATCGGTCACCAGCACCTGGCTGCTGGCGTGGTACATCCTCTGGCCGATGCCGCTCGCGGTCGTGACGCGCGACCGGCGCCTGCTGGCCGCCACGCTGGCCGTGCAGGCGCTGTTCATCATCCACCAGCTGGCGCCCCTGATCGCGCCGGTGCAATGAGCCAGCCGTCCGCCCCCGCAGAGCGCGACCCGTGGGTGAGGCTGCCCGGGTGGCTGCGCCCGCGCGCGGTCGAGCTGCCCGGTTCGGGTCGCATGCGGCTCATCGAGACGACGCTGCTCGTGCTGGCCGGCCTCATCCTGGCCGTGGCCACGGTCAACGATCTGGCGCGCGCGGTGGGCGTGAACGATCGCCTGATCGCCGACGAGCGCACGTGGCGCGCCTACACCGCCCACGACTATCACAACCTCTCGATCGACCAGGAAGTGCTCGGCGAGAGCACCCAGCGCGAGGTCGTATGCGGCAACACTCGACCCGGCGCGCCCAAAGCCGCCACCCAGCTGTGCCTGGCCATCTGGGGCGCGGTCCACGACGGGCGCCGCCGCGTGCACGGCGGCTGGTACCTGCCCGCCAACGTCGAAGACGTGCGCGCCGATCGCTACGGCTGCTTCGGCCCGGGCTCACAGGGAATGTGTCCGTGATGAGCACCGCCGCCTACACCGCCCCGGCCGCGGCCGGGAGCAGCTCGCGCGGCCTGCCGCAGTGGTGGCCGCTGGCCGCCCTGACCGTGCTCGCGGCCGCCCTGCGACTCTCCACGCTCGGCCTGCAGAGCTTCTGGTACGACGAGGCGTTCACGCCCGTCCACGTGCTGCACCCGAGCCTGTGGGCGACGTTGCGCTCGGTGGTCCACACCGAGAACACGCCGCCCCTGTGGTATGTGCTCGCCTGGGCGGACTCGCGCGTGCTCGGCACGGGCGAGGTCGCCCTGCGCCTGCCCTCGGCCGTCGCGGGGATCGCCACCGTGCCCGTGGCATGGGCGATCGGTCATGAGCTCGCCGGTCGCCGCGCGGCGCTCGTATGCGCCGCGCTCGTGGCCGTCAACCCGCTGTTCGTCTGGTACTCGCAGGAGGCGCGCGCCTACGCGCTGTTCGTGCTGATGGCGGCGCTTGCGATGTTGTGCTTCCTGCGTGCCGAGCGTGAGCCCACGCGCGGCCGCATGGCCGCCTTCGCGCTCACGGGGGCGCTGGCACTCTTGACGCACTACTTCTCGGTGTTCCTGCTGATCCCGATGGTGCTGTGGCTGGCCTTCGGCCCGGGGGAGCGGCGAGCCGCCACGCGGCGCGCGGCGCTGCCGGCGATCCTCATGCTGGGCATCGTCGGCGTCGCGCTGCTGCCGCTGATCTCCGCCCAGGGAGGGCACGGCACGCAGTGGATCGGCCGCTGGCCGCTGGGCGAACGCCTGCAGGCGATCCCGCAGTACTACCTCACCGGCTACTCGGGCGCGCCGCTCGGTCATGGCGTGGAGCTGCTGGTCGCGCTGCCGATCCTCGCCGGCCTCGGGCTGGGGCTGTGGCGCATGCTCGGCCCGCCGACGGATTGCACCGCGAGCGCCGAGGTCGGCGGCGACGGGCTCTCCCGCGAGGTCGGCGGCGACGGGCTCTCCCGGACCGCGCTCTCCCGGACCGGGGAGCGCAGCTCGAGGAGCGTCGCGCGAGGCGCGTCGATCGCGCTGGCGATCGCGGCCGGCGGCGTTCTCATCCCGATCGTGCTCGTGGCCTTCGGGGCCGACTACCTCGCGCCGCGGAACCTGGTCGGCGCGATGATCCCGCTCACGGCGCTGATCGCGGTGGTCCTCGCCTCGCCGTCGACCGGTCGCCCGGGAATGGCGCTGGCGGCGACGATCGCACTGGCGTTCCTCGCGATCTCGCTCGACGTCGATCTCAGCCCGCGGCTTCAGCGGGGGAACTGGCGGGGTGTCGCACGTGCGCTGCGCGGCGGCCCCCCCGACCGCGCGATCACGACCGTCGAGCTGGGCGCGGCGCCGCTGGAGTACTACATACCCGGGCTGCAGAACCTCGCGCCCGGCCGGTCGGTGACGGTGAGCGAGATCGACGAGACCGGTTACGCCCCGCTGCGCGCGTCTGCGGGGCGTCCACCGGCACCGGGATTCCGGCTGCTCGCGCGCCTGGACGTCGACGGGCTGATCGTCTATCGCTTCATATCGCCGACCCCGCGCACCGTCGTGGAGGCGACGCTGAGGCGTCATGTGATCACGCTCGCCCACCCTGAGGTGCTCGTGCCGCTCGGCGCAACCCTGTCCTCCGCCGGCGCACCTTCGCCTGCACAGCTGTCGTCGTCGAGGAAAAAGATCTAGCTTTCCAGCCATGGCGTCGACCGTTGAGGCTTGCAATGAGGCCCAGCTGGCACTCGAGCTCGCCTGCGAGCGCCTGCTGTCCCTCCAGGATGATGCGGGCTGGTGGCGGGGCGAGCTGCAGACCAACGTCACGATGGACGCCGAGGACATGCTCCTGCGCGAGTTCCTCGGCGTGCGTCGCGCCGATGAGACCGAGCTCTCGGCGGCGTGGATCCGCTCCCAGCAGCGCGCCGACGGCACGTGGGCCAACTTCCACGGCGGGCCCGGAGAGCTATCGACCACGGTCGAGGCGTACTGGGCGCTGCGCCTGGCGGGCGATCCGCCGGAGGCCGGCCACATGCGCGCGGCGGCGGCGTTCATCCGCGGGGAGGGCGGCCTCGAGCAGGCGCGCGTGTTCACCCACGTATGGCTCGCACTGTTCGGCCTGTGGTCGTGGGACCGGGTTCCGGCGCTCCCGCCCGAGATCATCCTGCAGCCCGCGTGGATGCCTCTGAACATCTACGACTTCGCCTGCTGGGCGCGCCAGACGATCGTGGCGTTGTCGCTCGTCAAAGCCAGGCGCCCGGTGCGCTCGCTCGGGTTCGGGCTGCAGGAGCTGAATGCGACCGGGGGGGAGCAGCCCCGCCGGCCCGGGCGAGGGCAGCGCCGCCGGCCCGGGCAAGCCGGCCGCGCGGTCTCGCGCAGGTCAGCCTGGCTGCGGCGGCTCGATCGGCTGCTGCGCGTGTATGAGCGCCACCCGATCGGCCCTCTGCGCCGTCTGGCGATCGCCCGCGCGGAGCGCTGGATCATGCGCCGCCAGGAGGCCGACGGCTCCTGGGGCGGCATCCAGCCGCCGTGGGTCTACTCGCTGATGGCGCTGCACGTGGGCGGTTGTCCGCTCGAGCACCCCGTCATGCGGCGCGGCCTGGAGGGGCTCGATCGCTTCATGGTCGAGGACCGCGACGACGCCCGTGGTGTCGGAGCGCCCGCCGGGGCCAGCCGCCGGCTGGAAGCATGCCAATCGCCGGTCTGGGACACGGCGCTTGCGCTGATCGCGCTCAGCGACGCCGGGCTGCCCGGCGATCATCCGGCCTTGGGGAGCGCCGCGGAGTGGCTGCTGGGCGGGGAGGTCGACCGGCGCGGCGACTGGTCGGTGGCCAGGCCCGCCCTCGCTCCCGGCGGCTGGGCGTTCGAGTTCGCCAACGTCAACTATCCCGATGTCGACGACACGGTCGAGGTCGTGCTCGCGCTGCGCCGCGTGGCCGACGAGGATGCCGCTGGGGCTGCCGGGCTCGACGTGCTGGGCGACGGTGCGGGCATGGCCCTGGCTGCGGACGCTCCGCCTGCGATCGGGCCGAGGATCGAGGCGGCGGTCGCCAGAGCGGTGCGCTGGGTTGAGGGCATGCAGTCCTCCGCTGGCGGCTGGGGAGCCTTCGACGCCGAGAACACGCGCGACGTCGTGCGCGAGCTGCCGTTCCTGGACTTCGGCGAGGTGATCGACGAGCCGAGCGCCGACGTCACCGGGCACGTCCTCGAGATGCTCGGCGTGCTCGGTCTTGCCGGCTCGGCGGCCGCCCGTCGCGGAGTGCGGTGGCTGATCGACCATCAGGAGGCCGACGGGTCCTGGTTCGGGCGCTGGGGCGTCAACCACGTCTACGGAGCGGGAGCGGCGGTGCCCGGTCTGATCGCCGCCGGCGTCGATCCCTCCGAGGCATGCATACGGCGGGCCGTGCGCTGGCTGGCCGAGCATCAGAACGAGGATGGCGGCTGGGGCGAGGATCCACGTTCCTATGACGATCCGGCATGGGTCGGCCGCGGTCCCAGCACAGCCTCGCAGACCGCCTGGGCGCTGCTCGCACTGCACGCCGCCGGCGAGCGCTCGAGCGCCGTCGCACGGGGCCTGGCGTGGCTCGCCGCGACCCAGCGCGCGGACGGCGGCTGGGACGAGCCCCAGTACACCGGTACGGGTTTTCCCTCCGACTACTACATCAACTACCACCTCTACCGGCTGACCTTCCCGATCATGGCCCTGGCGCGCTGCCTCGACGCCGCCGGCCGCGATATCGCCGCTGCCAGCAACGCCGGCAACGCCAGCAACGGCGGCGCCCCAGAGCGACAGAGGTGATGCTCACAGCCGACGTGCCGGTAGGCGCCCCCAGCGCGGAGGCGGTGATGGCGCGCGCGCACAGCGAGAACTTCCCCGTGGCCAGCCGCGTGCTCCCGCGGCGGGTTCGTTCGCACCTGCTCGCCATCTACGGCTTCGCGCGGCTGGTCGACGAGCTCGGGGACTCTCTTTCCGGCGACCGGCTGGCGGCTCTGGACTGGCTCCAGGAGGATCTCGACCGGGCGTTCGACGGCCGCGCAGAGCACCCGCTGCTGGTGGCCCTGCAGCCGACGCTGCGCGAATGCGCGCTCGCGCGCGAGCCCTTCGTGCGCCTGATCGAGGCCAATCGCCTCGACCAGCGAGTCAGCCGTTATGAGACGTGGGCGCAGCTGCGCGGGTACTGCTCGCTGTCGGCCGACCCGGTGGGCGAGCTGGTGCTCGACGTCCTCGGTGTCGCCACCCCCGCGCGGATCGCTCTCTCGGACTCGATCTGCACGGCGTTGCAGCTCGCCGAGCACTGCCAGGACGTCGCCGAGGACCTGGCGCGCGGGCGGATCTACCTCCCGGCCGAGGACCTCGAGCGCTTCCACTGCACAAGCGCGGAACTGGCCGCCGAGCACGCCGGCGGTCCGCTCCGGGATGTGCTCGCGTTCGAGGTCGCGCGCGCACGCGGACTGCTCGCCGATGGGTCGCCGCTGCTCGGCGAGCTGCACGGGCGCCCGAGGCTGGCCGTCGCCGCCTTTCTCGCGGGCGGGCGGGCGGCGCTGGACGCGATCGAGCGCGCCGGCTACGACGTGCTCGCCGGCCCGCCGCGGGTCACGCGCGCGCGTCTGTTGCTGGCGCTCGCGGCCACGCTGCGCCACGCCAGGGGCGCGCGGGCGTGAGTCCTGCGGCGGGGAGTCCTGCGGCGGGGAGTTCTGCGGCCGGGAGTCCTGCGGCGGGGAGTCCTGCGGCGGGGAGTTCTGCGGCCGGGAGTCCTGCGGCGGGGAGTCCTGCGGCCGGGAGTCCTGCGGCGGGGAGTCCTGCGGCCGGGAGTCCGCGCGCATGAGCTCCGGCGAGGAGGTCCTCGCGGCCTACCGCCACTGCGAAGCGGTGACGCGCAAGCAGGCCGCGAACTTCTTCTACGGGATCCGGCTGCTCCCACGTGAGCGGCGCCGCGCGATGTGCGCGGCTTATGCGTTCGCCCGCCGGGTCGATGACATCGGCGATGGCACGCTCGAGCAGCCGGAGAAGCTCTGCCGGCTCGACGCGCAGGCGCAGGCGCTCGCGGCGGTCGAACGGGGGCCCCACGACGCGCTCGACGCGGACGATCTCGTGATGGTGGCCCTCGCGGACGCCTACACGCGCTTCCCGCTGCCGGCGGGGGCGCTCGGCGAGCTGATCGAGGGCGTGCGCATGGATGTGAACGGCGTGAGCTACGAGCGCTTCGAGGATCTCGTGCCCTACTGCCGCCGCGTCGCGGGGGCGATCGGCCGCGTATGCCTGGCGATCTTCGGCCTGCGCAGGGATGCCGGGGTCGCCGCCTCCGAGGCAGCGCAGCTCGCCGACGACCTCGGCGTCGCGCTGCAGCTCACCAACATCCTGCGCGACCTGCGCGAGGACGCCGAGAACGGGCGCGTGTACCTGCCGCGTGAGGATCTTCGCCGCTTCGGGCTCCTTGCCGCGGGCGAGGAGGCGATGCCCGCCGCCGGTGCCGCTCCCGAGGTGCTCGCCGCGCTGGCGCGCGGCTCGGCCGCCGCCGACGCTCGCTTCGAGGGGCCCGACGACGCCCGCTTCGAGGGGGCGGACGGGCTTCCACGGCTCTCCGCGCTTGTGCACTTCGAGGCAGAGCGCGCGCGCCAGTGGTTCGACCGCGGGATCGCCCTCGCGCCGCTGTTGGACCGGCGCAGCGCCGCTTGCGTGCTGGCCATGGCCGGGATCTATCGTCGCCTGCTCGATCGCATCGAGGCTCATCCCGAGCAGGCGATGCGCCGCCGCATGTCTCTGCCCGCGCGGGAGAAGGCCTGGGTCGCGGCGCGCGCGATGATCGGAGGCCGCGCGTGAGCCGTGATCGCAGCGTCGTGGTCGTCGGCGGCGGTCTCGCCGGCATCGCTGCAGCGCTCGACTGCGCCGCCGCCGGCGCGAGCGTGACCCTGGTGGAGGTCAGGCGCCGACTCGGAGGCGCGGCCTACTCCTTCGAGCGCGACGGACTGCAGCTCGACAACGGCCAGCACGTCTTCCTGCGTTGCTGCATCGCCTACCGTGCGCTTCTGCGCCGGCTGGGCAGCGAGCAGCTGGTGTCGGTGCAGCCGCGTCTGGCGATCCCGGTGCTCGAGCCCGGCTCACGGCCGCTGATGCTGCGGCGTGGCCGGCTGCCGGCGCCGCTGCACCTGGCGGGTGCGCTCGCCCGCTATCGCCATCTGACGGTCGCGCAGCGCCTTGGGGCGGCGCGCGCGGCGTTCGCGCTCATGCGCATGGAGCGATCGCCGAGCGCTCGCCGCGAGCTCGACCTCGACCGGCTCACCTTCGGCGAGTGGCTGGCCGCGCACGGCCAGGGCCCGGACGCCGTCGGCGCGCTGTGGGACCTGATCGCGCTGCCGACGCTGAACCTCCCCGCCGCGCAGGCGTCGCTGGCGCTGAGCGCGTTCGTGTTCCACACGGGGCTGCTCTCCTCCGCCGACGCGGGCGACATCGGCTTCCACTCGGCGACCCTGGGCGAGACGATCGGCGCGCCGGCGGAGCGGGCGCTGCGTGAGGCCGGCGTCGAGGTCAGGCTCGGCTGGCGCGCCGAGCGTCTGCAGGCAGAGGCCGCCGGCGTGATCGTGCATGGCCGCACGGGCACGTCCGGCACGCGCGATCGAGCGCCGCACGCAGACGAGCGCGCGGGCGCTCAAGCCGGCGGCGGCGGCCTCGAGCAGTTGACCGCCGAGGCCACGATCCTTGCCGTGCCGCACAGCCGTGCGGCGAGCCTGCTGGAGCCCGTGCTCGGGGATGTGGCGCGGAAACTGGCCGCACTGCGCAGCTCGCCGATCGTGAACCTCCACGTGCTCTATGACCGGACGGTCTGCAGCGAGCCTTTCGCGGCCGGCGTGCGGACGCCGGTTCAGTACATCTTCGACCGCACCGCCGCCGCAGGCGCGCCCGCCGGATCCCAGCTACTGGCCGTGTCGCTGTCGGGTGCCGATGAGGAGATGGGGATGAGCGTGGCCGCCCTGCGCGAGCGCTACCTGCCGGCGCTGCGCGAGCTGCTGCCGCGCGCCCGGGCGGCCACGGTGGAGCGCTTCCACGTGACCCGCGAGCACGCCGCCACGTTTCGCGCCGTGCCCGGCGTCGCCGCGCTTCGCCCCGGTCCCGAGACCGCGCTGCCGGGGCTGCTGCTGGCCGGCGCGTGGACGGCCACGGGCTGGCCGGCTACGCTCGAGGGCGCGGTCCTGAGCGGACATGCGGCAGCGCGCGGCGCACTGCGCGCGCTCGGGGTGGATCCTGCGGCGGCGGGCTCGCCGGGGGCGGGGGCGGTCGCGACCGCGCCCACCGCGTCGCCCGGTGCGATCGAAGCGGCGGCCCGGTGAGCGAGCTCGTGATCGCCGCCCCGCTGCGCGTGGAGGCCGCCCTGATCGCGTCCGCTGGGCGCGGCGTGGCGGTGCGCAAGACCGGCATGGGGCCCGCGCGCGCGAAGACGGCCGCCGGGGGGCTCGCGCAGGAGCCGGCGGGCGCGCTGCTGGTGCTCGGCTTCTGCGGCGGGCTCGACGAGGACGCGGTGCCCGGAGAAGTGATCGTCGCCCAGGAGGTCTATGCGGCGACCGATGAAGGCCATCCCGCCGAACACGTTCGCTGCGACTGCTCGAACGAGCTGCTGAGCCGTGTCGCCGGACGCGGACTGAAGGTGCGCTGCGGGAGCATCGTCTGCGTCTCGCGCCTGGCGCTCGGCGATCGCCGCGCCCAGCTGCTCGCCGGCGGAGCGATCGCCGTGGACATGGAGTCGGTGTGGCTTGCCGCGGGCGCCGGTGGGCGACCGTTCGGCGTGGTGCGCGTCGTGCTGGACAGCCCCGAGCACGAGCTGCTGCGCCTCGGGGCGGTACCCGGGGCGGTGCGCGCCGCGCGCGCGCTGCGGCGCGTGACGGGCGCCCTTCACGACTGGGTGCCCGCCTACTAAGGTGACCGGGGATGGCGGTGCGGATCAGGCAGAGCACGCACATGGGGTGGTATCTGATGCGCCAGCGGCTAGCCAGGCGCGAGCGCTTCCCGTTGATCGTCGAGCTCGAGCCCCTGTTCCAGTGCAACCTCGCCTGCTCGGGCTGCGGCAAGATCCAGCATCCCGAGCACGAGCTGCGCCGGCGGATGCCGGTCGAGCAGGCGATCGCCGCGATCGACGAGAGCGGTGCGCCGATGGTCTCGATCGCCGGCGGGGAGCCCCTGATCCATCCCGAGATCCACCTGATCGCCGCGGAGCTCGTCAGGCGCAGGAAGTTCGTCTACCTCTGCACGAATGCGCTGCTGCTCGAGAACAAGCTCGACAGATTCAGGCCCAGCCCCTATTTCGCGTGGGCCATTCACATCGACGGCCTGCGCGAGCGCCACGACGCCTCGGTCGAGCGCGAGGGCGTCTTCGAGAAGGCGGTGAGCGCGATCCGTGCCGCCAAGGCGGCCGGCTTTCGCGTGACGACCAACACCACGTTCTTCACCCACGACTCCGCCAGGACCGTGCGCGAGGTGCTCGACTTCCTCAATGACGACCTGCAGGTCGACGAGATGATGATCTCGCCCGCCTACGCCTACGAGAAAGCACCCGACCAGGAGCACTTCCTCGGCGTTGCACAGACCCGCAGGCTGTTCCGTGAGGCGTTCGCCGACGGCCGGCGTCGTAAGTGGCGGCTGAACCACAGTCCCCTGTTCCTCGACTTCCTCGAAGGCAAGGCGGACTTCGACTGCACCGCGTGGGGGATCCCCAGCTACTCGCTGTTCGGCTGGCAGCGCCCGTGCTACCTGATGTCCGACGGCTACGCCGAGACCTACAAGGAGCTGATCGAGACCACCGACTGGAGCCGCTACGGCCGCGGCCGGGATCCGCGCTGCGAGAACTGCATGGCCCACTGCGGATACGAGCCCACGGCGGTGCTGCAGACGACGCGCTCGCTGCGTCAATCACTCCGTGCTCTCGCGGGCTGAGATGCCCCGCTGCGGGCGGATGTCCCCCCAGGTCAAGCCTTCTGCCAGCAGCGCAGGGATCCCCAGGGCGAGCGCCGTGACGACCTCCACGGCCTGCAGGATGATCCCGTAGGCCAGGCCCTGGCCGGCGCCGATGCCGTACGCCGCAAGCACGACCAGGCAGGCGGCCTGGAAGACGCCCACGTTCGAGGGTGTGGCCGGCAGGATCGCGCTCAGGTTGACCGCGAGCAGGATCGCGGCAGCCGTGGCGAGGTTTGCGTGCGACTGCAGTCCGAGGGCGAGGATTACCGAGTAGCAGGCGAGCCACTGCAGCGCCCACGCGGACATCTGCGCGGTGACGGCTGCAGCGCCGTAGCGCGGCCGCGCGAACACGACCAGGCCGCGCCGGGCCTGGCGCAGCAGCCGCTCGACCGTGTTCGCGGCGACGACCACGCGCACCGAGCGCGAGCGCTGGGCCTGTGCGAGCGCGCGCGGGCCGAAGAGCACCACCGCGCACAGCGCCACCGGAATCGCGAGCGCGCTCGCGGCTCCTGCCAGGTGCCCGTGAAAGAGCGGCACGCTCGTGACGGTGGCGGCTGCCAGGACGCACAGCGCCAGCACGTTGATGAGCGTCTGCGAGAACACGGTGCCGGCGATCACCGCAAGCAGGTGCCTGGTCGACCCTTGCAGTCTGCGCGCGAGCACGACCACGCGCGTGGGCTCGCCGAGGCGTCCGGGAAACAGCGCCGAGGCCATCACGCCGATCATCGTCGCGCGCATGACCGGCGGCCAGCTGATCGGCATCGCGGGCAGCGCGGCGCGCAGCGTCTGATGCCACGAGACCGAGCGCAGCACGAGCGAGAGCGCCATCAGCGCCAACGCCAGCGCGATCCATCCCGGCGTCGCGGTGATCAGCGCGTGGCCGATGCGGTGAAGTTCCAGGCGCGAGACCGCGAAGGCGACCAGTCCGGCCACGAGCACGGCCGCGAGGACGATCCCCGCGCGCCTGAAGGTGAACCGGCGCTTCTGCAGCGGGGGGGTCTCCGGTGCTCCCATCTCGCGGGGTCTATCAGAGCGGTGGCGCGGAGCGGGCGATCGGCGGCGTCGGTCGTCGCGGAGAGTATCGTTGCGAGCTCGTGCAAAAGCCATTGGCAGCGCGCCGGTCGGATCGGTCGAGCGCGGGGCCGGGAAGGGGAGGAGATGACCGTCGACGAAGCGCTAGTCGCTCCCGCGCGTCCCCCCGCCGATGACCCGAGCGAGACGCCCGCTGGCCAGGCGGCGGGCGAGCCGGTCATCGCGATCGAGACCGTCGACCAGGTGGCCAACCTCATCGCCACGGTCGTGCCGCTGCTGCTTCTCGGGCTCGCCATGTGGCTGGCGTGGGGCGGGGCGCTGCACTGGCCCGATCTGGTGGTGCTGGCGGTCACGTACACGCTCACCGGCTTGGGCATCACGGTGGGCTACCACCGCCTGTTCACCCATCGCAGCTTCAAGACCAGCCGGCCGATGCGGTTGCTGCTCGCGGGGCTCGGCTCGGCGGCGATCGAGGGCCCCGTGATCGAGTGGGTGGCAAACCACCGCAAGCACCATCGCTTCTCCGACCGGTCGGGCGACCCGCACAGCCCGCACGTGGACCGCGCGAGTGGTTGGCGCGGCGCTCTCGGCGGACTCGCGCACGCGCACCTCGGGTGGATCTTGAGCGGCGAGGAGATGGCCAGCGAGGAGCGCTATGCCAAGGACCTGCTCGCCGACCCGCAGGTTCGCTTCATCGATCGGACCTTCCTGCTGTGGGTTCTGGCGGGGCTCGCCTTTCCCTTCTGCCTCGGCCTGGCGCTCACCGGCTCGATCGTCGGAGGTCTCACCGGCCTGCTGTGGGGCGGGGCGGTGCGCATCTTCTTCCTGCACCACGCGACCTTCTCGATCAACTCCCTCTGTCACTTCTTCGGCCGTCGCCGCTTCGCGACGGGGGATGAGTCGCGCAACCTCTTCTGGCTGGCGCTGCCGACGCTCGGTGAGGCCTGGCACAACAACCACCACGCCTTCCCGACCTCCGCGCGGCACGGTCTGCGCTGGTGGCAGCTGGATCCCTCCGCCTGGCTGATCGCGGGTATGGAGCGCGTCGGTCTCGTCTGGGATGTGGTCCGTGTCACGCCGGAGCGCGAGCTGGCCCGGATCCCCGCGGGGGCTTAGGCTGGTCTGTCTCCGAGTGCTCCCGACGGTTGGGGGTGCGATAGGTCTTTGAGGTTTGGACGGGTTCCCCAGCTGGGGAACCCGTCCGTGCCTCGGCTCAGGCTGCCTCCTTCACCGCCAAGTGAAGAGAGAGGTTGAGCCTGATGACCAAGGATGACGTGCTGTTCGGCTACCGCCAGCAGTTGTTCGCGGAGGCAGCGAGGACGAGCGTTGCGGCGGCGTGCCGGACGTTCGGGGTGCACCGCTCCACCTACTACACCTGGAAGCGCCGGGTTGACCGTCATGGCCTTGAGATGTTGCGGCCCAGAGAGCGCCGGCGGCCACAGATGCCCAACCAGCTGCCGAAGATCATCGAGGAGCGGATCGTGTCGTTCTCGATCGCTCACCCCGGTTTGGGCCCGCGGCGTGTCGCCTCGGAGCTCGCCAGGAAGAAGTGGGGCGGGATCGTCGTCTCCCCGAACGGTGTCTGGAAGGTTCTTTGCCGCCACGGGCTGAACACCCGCGCCAAGCGTCTCGGGCTGATCGCGGGCTACGCGGCCCCCTATGAGCCACCCAGAGATCCCGGGCCAGAGCACCACATCGATGTCTCACGGCCTGGCGAGTTGGTCGGGATCGACTGCTTCTACGTCGGGCGGCTGAAGAAGACCGATGGCGCGATCTGGCAGCTCACCGCGATCGACATCGCCTCCTCTTATGCCTGGGCAGAGCTCGTGATCTGCAAGCAGGGAAATCCCACCGCACGCCAGACCTCAAAGCTCGCTCAGCGAGTCGCCACCGAGCTGAAGGCAGCCGGCTGGCGCTTGGAGCGGATGCTCTCGGACAACGGGAACGAGTTCCGCGGTCACGATTTCACCGAGACCCTCGCGAAGCTCAGCGCCCGCCACAGCCGCATCCATGCCGGACGCCCACAAACCAACGGCAACGTCGAGGCGCTACAGAAGACGATCCTCGACGAGTGCTGGCGACCCGCCTTCGCTCGCTACATCTACCCGAGCTACACCGGGCTGAAAAGAGAGCTCGAGACCTACCTGCGCTTCTACAACAACGACCGTGTCCACCACGGAAGACTCACGCAGGGACGCATCCCCGCAGACATCGTCTACGGTGCCCGAAAGATGGAGGCCAAGTGAGCCGCACCTGTCGACACCACCTGGAGGCTGCCCAGCTTAGGCGCCGCCCTGCGGTGGCGACCGCGACCGCAGGCGCCAGAGCAGGTAGGCGACGATCAGCAGATTCGCCAGCAGGCCCGCGAGCTTCAGGGCTGTCACGCTTTTGGTCAGCGCCCAGGTCTCGGGGATCAGCAGCAGCGAGGTCGCAACGACGGTCAGCCACTCGCCCCAGCGGCGGCGGCGGAAGAGCCCGTAGGCCTCGGTGGCCTCCAGCGCCCCGTAGGCGAGTGCCACGACGCCGAACAGGACGTCCTGCTCGGGGGTGACCTTTCTCACTTTCTGCAGGATTTTCTGGATCCAGTTCTCATTGGGGTTCAGGCCCAGCCTTCCCGCCAGCCGGGTTATTTCTCCCGCCCAGTCGGCGTGGGGATGGCTCACCAGCGCGATGCCCACGGCGACCAGCACCAGCGCTCGGAAGGAGCGCTCGGCCGCTATCCACGGCAGCAGCCGGTCGTGCCGGGCCGGCGCCTCGGTCGTCTGTGCCATGCCGAGATCATCCCGGGCGGGCGGCCAGCGCGATGCGCAGCCTCCCCGCATCAGGCGCCGGGCCGCGGGCGGCCGCGGCCGATCGCCCGACTCGCAGGCGGCTAGGATTGCGCTCGAGGGCGCTACATCGGCGGCGGGAGGAGAGCTCGATGCACGAACGCGGGGGCCAGGCAGGCGGGCGGCCGGCGATGAGCGCTCCGGCGGGCCTGCTCGGGGCGCTGGCGCTGGCCGTTCTGTGTGCGATCCTGGCCGCGATGCCGGCGCCGGCCGCAGGCCTCGGTACCGCACCCTCCCGCGCTCGTGCGGGCAGGCCGCCCTCCGCGCCCGCAGCGCGGCCGCTCGCCTCGGCGCGGGCAGCGCCGCGCAGCCTGCGCGTTGGCACGCAGACCCTCACGCGGTGCGGGACCTCCGCCCTCTCATACTGTGGTCGGCTGTCGGTCCCGCTGGACTACGGCGCGCCCGCAGGGCCGCGCATCTCGATCGCCTACCGCTGGTACCCGGCATCGGCGCCGCCCGCCGGGCACGCCGCCGGCACCGTCGTGCCGGTCGAGGGCGGGCCGGGCTATCCCTCGATCGGATCGGTCGAGGGCGGCTACAGCGTGATGTATGGATCGCTGCTGGAACGCTTCAACATGCTCGCCGTCGACAACCGCGGCACCGGGCAGTCGACGCCCCTGGACTGCCCGGCGCTGCAGGACTTCAGCGGGGCGACGGGGACCGCTGCCTTCCAGCAGGCGGCCGCCGGGTGCGCGGCCGAACTGAACCACCGCTGGAAGTACCCGGATGGCAGCTGGGTGCACGCCTCGGACCTGTTCACCTCGGCGCCGGCGGCCGAGGACCTGGCGGCGGTCATCGAGGCGCTGGAACTGCCGAAGGTCGACCTCTACGGCGACTCGTACGGCTCGTTGTTTGCCCAGGTGTTCGCGTCGCGCTTTCCCGGCCTGCTCCGCAGCGTGATCCTCGACTCGACGTATGAGACCGTCGACCTCGACCCTTTCTACCGCAGCAGCATCGCCGCGATGCCGGCCGACTTCGATGCGGCCTGCAGCCGCGCTCCGGCGTGCGCCGGCGCCGCGCCCGGCTCGGCCTGGACGCGCATCGGCGCGCTCGCCGAAATCCTTCGCAGCCGGCCGATCTCGGGGCTCGTGCCCGGTGCGGACGGAACGCTGAAGATGGTGAGCATGGATGTGGTCGGACTGGTCGACCTCGTCAACGACGCCGCCGGCGATGGGCAGATCTACCGCGATCTCGATGCCGCCGCGCGGGCCCTTCTGGACAACGGAGATCCCGCGCCGCTGCTGCGGCTCTACGACCAGCGCCTGGCGATCGACGAGGCATACTTCGGCCTGCCGGCCGGCGAATACTCGGTCGAGCTGTACCTCGCGGTCTCCTGCCTGGACTATCCGCAGCTGTTTGACATGAACGCCGCGGGCTCCGTTCGCGCCGCCGAACTCGCCGCGGCCGAGGCGGCGCTCCCGGGATCGACCTTCGCTCCGTTCACCACCGCGGAGTGGCTGGCGCAGGACGAGAACACCGAGGCCTACAGCGCCTGCCTGGGCTGGCCCAGCCCGACCGTCGCCCAGCCTCCGACGACGGGGGGCCTGCCGCTGTTTGCGCCCTCGCTGCCGGTGCTGGTGCTCGGGGGCGAACTCGACACCTGGACCCCGCCCTCGGAAATCCCCGAGGTGCTCGCGGAGATCGGCGGCCACGCCCGCTTCATCGAGCTCGCCAACGCGACCCACGTGGTGGGAGAGGGCGACACGCTCTGCGGCTCGACGCTGATCCGGGAATTCGTGTCTGACCCCGAAGCCCTCGACTCGCTGCAGGCCTCGTGTGCTGCGGTCGTGCCGCCGATCCACGCCGTCGGCGCGTATCCCGAGGAGCTCGCCGAAGAGCCTCCGATCGAACCGGGCCCCGGGAACAATGCTTCGCTTGCAGCCCTGCGCCTCGCGGCTGCCGCCGTGGCGACGGCGGGCGACGCGATCGGCCGCTACCAGGCGATCGAAGTCACCCGCGACCACGGTCTGCGTGGCGGCACCGTCAGAGCCAGCCGCGGTGGTGCGACCCTCACCCTCCGCGGCGACCGGTTGCTGGCGGGCGTGGCCGTCAGCGGGTCGGTGACGCTGGCCGGCGATGCGAACCCGCTGGACGGCGACGCGGTGAACGCGTCGCTGACGGCCAGAGCGCCAGGGATGCGGCCGGCCTCGCTCGCGGCGGCCTGGACTACCTCCGGCTCCGACGCCGAGGCTCAGGTGGTGGGAGATGTCGGCGGGGAATCGGTGGTGGGGAGCCTTCCGGCCCCCTGAGGGGACCCGGTCGCTACACTCGACTCGCGTTCGCTTCGATTTCCACAGCAGCACCGGTCGGCGGTCCACCCCCAAGCCCGAGCGCATCCCATCAGCCCGCCCCGCAAGAGATCCAGGAGCCTCTCGGGCGCCCGCCCCGAGGGCGAGAGCGCGCCCGGCCGCGGTGGCGGCGAGATGCCGCTGCCCGGCCGACCCGTGCTCGGCTCTCGCACCGGCCGGCCGATCATGGTGCTGCTCGAGCTCCTCGGCCGACGCTGGGCGCTCCGCGTGATCTGGGAGCTGCGCGACGGGCCACTGTCCTTCCGCGCTCTTCAGGAGCGCTGCGAGGGCATGTCCTCGAGCGTCCTGAACCAGCGTCTGCACGAGCTGCGAGCCGTTGACATCGTGGCGGTGGGAAGCGACGGCTACCGCCTGAGCCGCGAAGGACGCCGCCTGCTCGAGGCCTACCAACCCCTCAACGAGTGGGCCGAGCGCTGGGCCCTGCGCGCCCGCGCCGAGCAGGCGGGCGAGCTCACGCCTCCAGCATGAGCGTCACCGGCCCGTCGTTGACGAGCTCGACCGCCATGTGCGCGCCGAAGCGCCCGCGTCGCGCCCCCGCACGCTCGCAGAAGCGTTCGTACAGGGGCTCCGCCTGCTCGGGCCTCGCCGCAGCCACGAAGCTCGGCCGGTTTCCCCGGCGGGTGTCGCCGTAGAGCGTGAACTGACTCACGCACAGGATCTCACGCTCGCCGAGCGCCTCGTTCATGTTCCCCTCCGCGTCGGCGAACACACGCAGGGCGCGCACCTTCGCGGCCAGGCGATCGGCCGCGTCGCAGTCGTCGCCCTGCGCGATGCCCAGCAGCACGAGCAGGCCGGGCCCGATCTCGGCGAGCATCTCACCCTCCACCCGCACGGCCGCCCTGCTGACCCTCTGCACGAGCGCGCGCATGGCGGCCGAGTATGACAGCGCGGTGCGGCCGGGCGGCAGCGGCGATCGAGCCCGCGTGCAGCCGATCAGCCGGCCCGGCGGCTCACGCCACCGCGCCGATCTGGGGATGGCGCGGCTCGTGCGGGGCGGATGGGGCGCCCCGCGTGTCGCAGGCGCCCGGGACGTCGCAGGCGCCCGGGAGCTTCTCCCGGCCAGGTCGCGGCAAGCAGCCGGCTGCGACCGCGTCGGAAGAAGCCCCATTGCCAGTGGACAGAGCTGCGCGCCCCTCGAGTCAAGCGCCGTGGCGCGCAAAAAAACGACGCGGCCCGAAGGCGCTTGAGGACCCGCCCCGTCCGGACCGGGGGCCCTCCGGTTTGGGTGGCGCGGCCTCACACCTCGATGGCCTCGCTCTTTACGACTCCGAACCGCGTCGAGATGCAACCTAAGAGCAGCTCAGTGAGATTTCAAGGGTCGCCGCCGCTGCTCGCCGCACCTTGCGGACAAATCTGCGCGCGTCCGGCGCGAGCGGCGATCAGGCCCCCCGCGATGGCCAGCAGCAGGCCCACGAGAGTCGAGGCCTGCCGAGGGCGTCGCTCGCCGAGGATCGACCGGCTTGCCCGCTGAGACAGCACGGATGCCTTCGCGCCGGCCGAGAGCACGGAGCCGACCGATGCGGCCGAGCCGATCGACAGCGCCGAGCCGAACGAGCCGATCGAGCCGACCGACAGCGCCGAGCCCACCGAAGCGATCGAGAGAAACGAGCCGCTCGAGCCGACCGATAGAAACGAGGCATCAGACCACAGCGACATCCCCGACATTGGCCCCATCGTACATGGCGCAGCCGCGCGCGCGGGGGTGCAGGCGCGATCCGGGTCTCAGCCCGGAACCGCGCTCAGGCGGCGGCCGTCGAGGCGCGCGGACGAAACGGCCGCCGCTCGTGGGCTCCCCCGGGCAGCACGACCAGGGCCGTGGACTCGGGTATCTCGTGCCACAGCCCGGGGAGATCCGTGAAGGGCTCGGAGACCACCAGGCGATCCTCGTCGCGCAGAAGTTGCAGGCGCGGGTTCTCGGGGTGCAGTCTGCTTGATCGAGTGCGCGTTGGCCGACGCGAACAGGGTGCGCGACCTTCGCTCGGTCGAATAGCGCACGGCCCACAGGCGCTCGCCGTCGCTGACGCCGATGCTCGCCTGAACCGCGTGCTCGATGCGGTGCTGCCCCGCCGTCTCCTCGATCAGGCCGATCGTGCGCTCCAGCGCCGCGAGCGGATCCTCTTCGAGGCCGTACGTGAGAGCCAGGTGAAAGATCAGCTCGGAGTCGGTCGAGCCCTGGATGTCGACGAACAGCTCAGGTTCGACGGCCAGCGTGAGCTCCCGCCGCACGGTGGGGAACTGGTTGATCAGTCCGTTGTGGACGAACAGCCAGCGACCGTGGCGGTATGGATGGCAGTTGGTCTCCTGCACCGCGGTGCCGGACGTCGCCCGCACGTGCGCGAGAAACAGCGGCGACTCGATGTGGCTGGCCAGGTGGCGCAGGTTCGCATCGCCCCAGGCCGGCGCAATGCTGTGGTACAGCCCCGGCCCCTCACCGACGCCGTACCAGCCAAGGCCGAACCCGTCGCCGTTGGTCGTCTCGGCGCCCATCCGGGAGTGCAGGCTCTGATCGATCAGGCCGTGCTTGGGCTTGAACAGCAGCTCCTCGATCAGCACCGATTGCCCGTGCCACGCCATCCATCGGCACATCTTCTGTCCCTCCCTCTTCCCGCCGGGATGCCGGCGCAGGTAGCTCGATCCCCACAGTACAGCCCGCGCCTCGGCGCTCGTCATCGAGACCGATGATCTCCTACCACGCGCCAGCCGCCATGTCAGCGGACCTCGAGGCTCACGGGCCGCTCACGTGGATGTTGAGCTCCCACACGAGGATGAACTGCGGGCATGCCACGCCGGCCTGGCATACGGGTCGCTCGAAGGCGCGCAGCGTGGTGCGACCGGGTGCGAGGGCTCTGTAGGCAACTTCGATTGAGCCGGTGCCCCGGCGGACTCCTCCGATCTGATGCAACAGGCGGGCACCGATCTCAGATGGCGTGCTCCAGGCGCTGTTCGGTGAATGCAGATCGACGCCGAGCGTCCAGCCGACCGCGATCGTGACGGTGTGTCCGCTGGCGCTGCGCGTGACGCACACCGCGCGTGCGCCGCTCACGCACGTGGGCCCGCGCGAGGCAGAGCCGCCGTCCGTCGGCGGCGTGGAGGCGCGCGTGCTCTCGGCGGCGGTCCCGCCGCATGCGCCCAGGAGTACGACCGCGCTGAGTGCGGCTGCTATGGCAGGTGCGCGCGGCAGGCTCATGAGCTCCCAGCGCACAGCCTAGTGCCGGCAGCTCACGCTCCCGCCATCTCGAGCACGAGGGCGGTAGCCGGCACCGCGAGACCGGCCACGGCGCCGGCTGCCGCCATCAGCCTGATGTTTACGCGGCGAGGCGCCGGCCGCGCGTCGGCGACCGCAGCGCGGGCCTGTTGCAGGCGACTCCCGGCCAGCGCGAGATCCGATAGCTCTTGCGTTAGGGCGCGAGGGGTCTCGGGCTGGGCGAGGCTCGCAGCGCGCCGGCGCAGCCAGGTCAGCGAGTCCGGCTGCAGGCATACCTCGCGCCAGCCCTCGAGCGCGCGCTCGAGCTCGTTGCGGTCGCGGGCTCTGCCGAGCACCTGAACTTCGCCGGTCCCATCCTCGGCCGGGCCGAGACGCACGAGGTACAACTCTCCGGTGTCGCGCACCCAGGCCGCACGATGGATGGGCCCGTGGTTACCAACGCGCCACCACAGGCCGAGATCTCGCTCGCGCGAGGCGATGCGGCGGGCGTCGGCGAGATAGAAGTTGCTGAGCGATCGATAGCGCCCACGGCGATCGGTGCGGTCTGAGCTGCTCATGTCATTACCTCCTGGGGACGTGAGATCGAGCGGGGATATCGACAGCGTCGCGCACTCATGTAAAGCGCATGTCAGGACGCTCTAAGGATCCGGACAACAGCCTCGACCGCGGCCCGGGCATGGAGAATCGCCCGGATCCCGCGCGCCGCTCCTGCGCCGCGTCGATCCCGCGCGCCGCTCCTGCGCCGCGTCGATCCGGCGCGCCGCTCCTGCGCCGCGTCGATCCGGCGCGCCGCTCCTGCGCCGCGTGAGCGGGCCTTGACGGCTTATGAACTATTTGCTCTCCCGTTAGCCGCGCTTTGGGATGGCGTTAGCGTTCACACAATTTGCGGGCACATCATGCTTACACCCAACCAGCTCGAGGTGAGCAATGAACCGTCCGTCAGCATCGATCTCGCCGACAGGCCTCGCGAGCAGCAGGCCGCCACGCCGCACGCGGCGCTTGGCGCATGCTCGCCAGGCCCATCCGCTGCTCGGCGCCTTCCCGCTCGCGGTCATCACGCTGGGAACCTTGATGGTGCTGTTCGCGGTGATGATGGCGCAGTTCAGCGCGGACGCCGACTCGAGCTCGCATGCCGACACCGTCACTGCGCTCGTCGCAAGAGCCCGCGCGGGGGCGCCGTGAAGAGCGCTCCCGGGGCGCCGCACGTCGAACGCCGCGGCCGAACAGCTTCCGTGGCAGGGACAAAGGCCGAATCCGGCGAGGGCTGATCGTCGGCCGATGGCAGTCTCGGCCCTATCCCTCGCCGATGAGGATCTCTGACGGGTCGGGCGGCAGGAGATGATGGGGATGGTCGGGCTCCGGCGGGGAGAACCAACGCTGAGCGATCGCGGTCGGGATGATCGCGGAGAGCACGACCACGGTGACGAGCAAGGAGAACTGGGTTCGGTCGATGATGTGCGCGTTCAGGCCGTAGAGCGCGCTGATCGTGCCGAATGTGAGCCCGGTGCTCATCAGTAGCGTCGTAAAGCTTGCGTGTGGGGCGGCATGGCGGCGGGCAAGGGGGTAGACCAAGCCGAGCTTGGGGATCATCTTCGCGGCGACCAGCAGGCCGAGTACCCCGAGATTGGCGAACACGGCGGCGAGCGAGACGTTCATGCCGCCGCGCAAGAAGAAGAACGGGGTGAGAAACGCGAACGCCACGACCCGCAGACGGCGTTGCTCTTCTCTGTGTCGCTGGTAGTGGCGCGACATGACCAGACCGAGCACGAACGCGGGCAGCACCGCCTGACTGTTGGCCTCGCTGCCCAGGACCATCAGAACGAAGAGAATCGCGAACACGAGCTTGATCTCAGGCTCGATCACGCGGTCGCCGTAACGTCCGAAGAACCAGGGCGCAATCTTCGGCAGCAGCACTATCAGTGCCACCGACACGACGAGGAAGACGGGGAACCAGATGGTGGGCTTGATGAAGATCGTCGATAGCGCGATCACCGTGCACATGTCGGTCACGAAGCAGGCGCTCATGATCAGCTTGCCCACCCTGACCGTGTTCAGGCCCGTCTCCACCAGTACGGCATAGACGACCGCGAGGCTCGTCGTGGAGAGAGCCGTTCCTGCTATCAGCGACGCTTTTGTCGTCCAGCCGAGCGGGCCGAGTGCGATCAGGGTGGCGGCCGCGAAAGGTCCGGCGAAGGAAACGACCCCGATGGCTATCGACGCGCCGAAGCGTTCGCGGAAATCATCCGGGTCAACCTCTGCCCCGGCAAGAAACGTCAACACCACCGAGGCGAAGCCGGCGAGGAACACGAGCCAGCTCTGATTCGGATCGAGGTTGAAGGTGTTGCCGAGCGCGGTTCCAAGTGCCAGCTCGATGAGTGCGACCGAGATGCCGATCTCGACCGAGACGATGCTGGCGATCAGCGCGGCGCTGGCGAGGATCGCTGCTAGTTGAATGGGCTCCATCAGCTGACCTCCACGATGCGTCTTTGGACGTTGTCGCAGAGGCCATCAGCGGTATCGCCGCGGTTGCCGGCTCGCACGTGCGAGGGAGCCGAAGAGCGAGCCTCATCGCTCGGCAGGGAGTCTAGCCCACGGCGATCGCTAGCATGGCCCGCGAAGCCTCGTATCGTTGCGACCAGCGGAGGGCTCGACGTGCCCGACAGCACTGCGGAATTCTTCGAGGCGCTCGGCGAGCGGGGGCATGAGCCGCTGCTGGCGAAGATCAAGGGCACCCTGCGCTTCGACCTCACCCACGACAAGCACCTCGACCATTGGCGCGTCGAGATCGACGACGGGAGCGTTGCCGTGTCGCGCGAGGCCGGCGCGGCCGACGCCGCGGTGCGCGCTGAGCGAGCACTCTTCGACCGTGTGGTCAGCGGCGATGCCAACGCCTTGGCGGCGGTGCTGCGCGGGACGCTCGAGGTCGACGGCGAAAACGAGCTGCTGATGCGCTTCCAGCGCGTGTTTCCGGGCCCCGCCGCTCGGCGCCGGCGCCGAGCGGGCGCGCCGAAGGGCAGCGCGGGCGCGCCGAAGAGGAAGCGATGAGCGACGAGCTGGTCAAGATCCTCGACGGGAACACCTTCGTCGTCAGCGATGCGCGGGGCGATGTCGAGGCCTCGCTGACCGATCCGATGGGCCTCTTCTCGTTCGACACCCGTTTCTTGTCAAGGTGGGTGCTGAGCATCGACGGCGAGCGGCTGAACGCACTCTCCGTCGACGCCATGAACTACTTCGAGGCGCGCTTCTTCCTCGTGCCCGGTACGGGGACGGTTTATGTCGACGCCAAGCTGTCGGTGATCCGCGAGCGGGCAGTCGGCGACGGCTTCCACGAGGAGCTGACGATCCTCAACCACGAGGACAAGCCGGTCGAGCTGACCATCCGCCTCGACGCCGGCTGCGACTTCGCCGACCTGTTCGAGGTCAAGGACGCGCTCGCCAAGAAGGGCAGCTACCACGCGGCGGTCAAGGACGGGCGGCTGAGTCTGGGGTACGCGCGCGAGACGTTCAAGCGTATGACCGTGATCTCGGCCTCGGCGCCCGCGCGGGTCGACACGAGCGGCCTCACCTTCAAGGTCAGGGTCGAGCCCCACGGCCGCTGGACGACCGACCTGGACGTGGTCACGGCGACGGATGCGCTGGGGCGGCGTTTCGAGCGGCCGAAGTACGGTCGTGGAGTGCGACGGGCGCGGCCGAACATGGAGCATGATCTCGAGCGCTGGCTGGATAACGCGCCGCTTCTGGAGTGCGACTGGGAGCCGTTGAAAGCCACCTACCGGCGCAGTCTGGTCGACCTCGCCGCGCTGCGCTTCTCGTCGCTCACGGCCGGGCGCGCGAGCCTGCCGGCCGCCGGGTTGCCGTGGTTCATGACCATGTTCGGCCGCGACAGCATCCTCACCGGCCTGCAGGCGCTGCCCTTCACCCCGGAGCTCGCCGCGACCACGCTGCGCGAGCTCGGCATGCGCCAGGGCACGCGGCTCGATGACTTTCGCGACGAGGATCCCGGTCGGATCCTCCACGAGCTGCGCTACGGCGAGCTGACGGCCTTCGAGGAACGCCCACAGTCGCCCTACTACGGCTCGGCCGACGCGACGCCGCTGTATGTGGTCCTGCTCGACGAGTACGAGCGCTGGTCCGGCGACAGAAAGCTCGTGCGGGAGCTCGAGCTCGAGGCCCGCGCGGCGCTCAACTGGATCGATCAGTACGCGGATCTGATGGGCAACGGCTACATCTCCTATCGGCGCCGCAACGAGCAGACGGGCCTCGAGAACCAGTGCTGGAAGGACTCCTGGGACTCGATCTCCTACCGCGACGGGCGTCTGCCCGGCTTCCCGCGCGCGACCTGTGAGCTGCAGGGCTACGCCTATGACGCGAAGATCCGCGGTGCGAGGCTCGCACGTGAGGTGTGGAAGGACCCGGCCTTCGCGGCCGAGCTCGAGAAGAGCGCCGCGGAGCTCAAGCGCCGCTTCAACCGCGACTTCTGGGTCAAGGACGGCGAATACTTCGCCCTGGCGCTCGACCCGGAGGGCAACCAGGTCGACGCCCTGAGCTCGAACAACGGCCACCTGCTGTGGAGCGGGATCGTCGACAAGTCCAAGGCCGGCGCCGTTGCTGGTCACCTCATGGGACCGCGGCTGTTCTCGGGCTGGGGGGTGCGCACGCTCGCCGAGGGCGAGGCGCGCTACAACCCGATCGGCTACCACGTCGGCACGGTCTGGCCATTCGACAACTCGTTCGCCGCGTGGGGCTTGCGCCGCTACGGCTTCAAGGAGCAGGCGGCGCGGATCGCAGCCGGCATCCTCGATGCCGCGGACTGCTTCCACGGTCGTCTGCCTGAGGCGTTCGGGGGCTACGCGCGGGGGCTGACGAAGTTCCCCGTCGAGTACCCGACGGCGTGCAGCCCCCAGGCATGGTCGACGGGCGCGCCGCTGCTGCTGCTGCGCACGATGCTCGGCCTGGAGCCGGTGGGGGAGAATCTGGTGGTCGACCCCGCGCTGCCGATCGGCATCGGCCGCCTCGAGCTGCTCGACATCCCCGGACGCTGGCGGCGCATCGACGCATTCGGCCGCGGGCGCGTCGATGTCGAGAAGCGCCCACGCCTGCGGGCGCAGCTGGGCGCGCCGCCGCCAGCCACGGCCAAGCGCGGGCGCTGAGGCGCTCGAGCAGCAGGCGCCGTCCGCCGAGGAGCGCGTACGGGTTTGGGCGGATGCCGGGCTCCAGCGGCTCTCCTACGGTGATCAGATGAGGATCGTCCTTGCCGCCTTTCTCGGCACGCTGACTCTCTGCCTGGGACTCACTCTCTGCCTGGGCGCCACCGACGCGTCGGCCGGGTGGTCGGTGCCGCAGTCCTTCGGCATCTCCCGCTATGCGACCACCGCGATCGCCGTCGACGGCCGCGGGGACAGCGCGGTCGCATGGGCCACGCAGGCAGGGCCGCAGCCGCCGAGCTACCGCACCGCCGTGCACCTCACCGTGCGGACCGCCAGCGGGCGGCTGTCGGCGCGGACAATCTGGTCGAGCCGTGACGCCGCGATCGAGGGCCTGTCGGTGGTGCTCGATGCGGGTGAGGCGACGGTGGCGTGGGGCTCCGACGACCGCGCCGGGAGGGCCACCGTGCGCGCGGCGTACGGCCCGCTGGCCGGGCGCTGGCAGGCGGCGCAGGCGATCGGAAGGATCTCGACGCCGGACGTCTATCCGCCGACCCCGTGGTATCCGCACCTCGCGGTCGCGCCCGACGGGGAGGTGCTGCTGGCCTGGAGCGATTGGAAAGGCAACTACAGAGCCCTGCGCGGAGTGGCGGTAGCGTGGCGCGCGCCGTGGCATGCGTTCGGCTCGCCGCAGGTGCTGGCGAACGGCCCCGGCGGGGCGGTCCCGCAGTTCGACGCGAACGGAACTGCATACCTGCACGGCTACTGCGACCCGGTCGTGCTGATCGCCTCGGCGCGCACCCATCGCTTCGCGCGGAGCGACGCGCTGACGCGCAGGTCGGTGTTGGCCTTCAACCTCTCGCTTGCCGGTCGCGGCCACGGCCTCGCCGCCTGGATAGCGGGTGCGTGCTCGTTCGACGCGGCGGCGGGCAACACGCCCGGCCCGGTGTTCGCGAGCGTCCTCAGCGGCGGCACGTTCAGCGCGCCGAAAGAGCTCACCGCTGCCGACGCCGAGGCGTTCGGCAGCAGCGCGGTCGCGCTCAGCGCCGGCGGCAGCGTCACCTGGGCCGTCATCGGCATCGACTCGGTATTCAGCCTGCAGATCGGCGCCGACGGCCTCCCGGGCGCCACGCAGCAGATCACAGGCGAACTCGTCCTCGTGGCCGCCGACGGTGGCGGCGATGAGGTGTTCGCGCCGTCGCCCTACGCCCTCAGTGGCTTCCCGGGGTCGGGGCCCTCCGTGCGGCCGGCCGGTGGTGGCGCGGACCAGCCGGCCCCCGGCGAGGAGGGCCAGGTGGCCGTCGCGATGCCGGCCGGACGCGCGGTGGCTTCGGCATGGAACACGAGCCCCACGGGCCTCGGAGCAACGATGGCGCTATCGGTCTGGCGCCCCTGACCTCCGCTCGCTGCGAGCGGGGCACCGTCAGGCGTTCCGCCAATCGTCCTCGTCCCCGCCGATCGTCTGCTCGAGCTGCTCGAGCGTGATGTCGGTCCGGCGGTCCTCCACCATCCTCTGCAGCGCCTCGTCGATCGTCGGCGCCCAACCGGCTTGGGCCGCCGCTGGCGCCGGCGCGAGTAGAGGGCGATCAGCGCGCACACCACCCGTCAACGCCTCCACCCGAACGGCCTCAGCCCACGGCCCGTGGGTCGCGGCGATCGCCGGACGGAATCCGCGCGAGGTGATCGAGCAGCGGCCCGCGACGCTGACTACGGACGTCTGTTCACGGTCATATCTGCCTGGTCGGGGACCGAGCCTGGGACCAAATCGGGGCCGGGCTGGCAGACCGTCGGGCTTTATTGGGCTTCTAGTCGCGTCGCCCCTATCGCCCTGCTCCTTGGCGACCAGCGTGCTCTTGACACGCGCCAAGCGCGCCGGTTAGAATGATGCGGTCGTTCAGGACGAGCGTCTCTTGCGGCGGGAGGGGTCGCCCGGATCGGAGTGGGAGACCTGCAAGGGTTTACAAAGGGAGGAGTGGACGCATGCTTGCGGAGCGATCTCGCGAAGTTCGCCGACAGGGCAGCGCGCGGGTCGGCTGGGGTGCCAGATTGGGATTGTCCGTGGCCCGATCTCCGTCGCGCCGGGCGCAAGTGCCACTCCCGCAGTCGTGGCTTGCCCACCGGCCAGGGCTTCGAAGCACCGCTCCTTTCGGGGCGTCGCTCCCGGCGTGGTGGGCTTTCGCAGACAAAGGCCGAAGCCGGCGCACGGGCGGATTCCGATCATGCAGGAGGAGCTTCCGGACGTCGGCAGACGCAGCTCAAACCAACATTGAGGGAGGTCAGAGCATATGAAACGTGCCAGAATCCTCGGGTCGTTCTTGGTCGCGGCGCTCGCGGTGGGCGCCGTGACTTCGGCGGGTGCTTCCGCGACGCTGCCGGAATGGGGGAGGTGTGTGCCATCGGCGAAAGGCAAGTACGCCAACGCCCAGTGCACTGGGGAAAAGGTGATGAATGGCGGATTCGAATGGTTGAAGGGGACGACGCACATCGAAAAAACGGGATTCACGTCGGTCGGCGGTCGAGCTGAACTGATAACAACGGCGGGGATCGGGACGATTTGCTCATCCGAGACGACAAGAGGCTCCCTGAGCGGAAGCAAAGAGGTCTCCGGGGTGGAAGTCACATTCCAGGGTTGCCACGCGAACCTGTTGGGTCTCGTGTGTACGGGCGGGGAAGTCGAAGAATTCGAAGAAGGCTACTTGAAGGAGAAACCGGGAGAAATCAAAACACGGGAACTGAAGGGTAAGCTGGGATACATCGAAGGAAAAGGGACGGCAAAACCCGTCGTCGGTATATCGCTTACCCCGGAAGCAAAGAAAGGGCTCTTCGCGCAGTTCATCTGCGGAGGGGTGCTCGTGGTGCGAGTCGGTGCAAACCCGAAGAAAGGCGGTGGGGACTCGATCATTTCGCCGATTGGGCCGATCAACCAGATGAGCACAACGGCGGTGCAAACATATACCCAAGGGCAGGTCTGCGAAGAAGAAGTGTGCCACGGGAACGGCGTGCAGGTGCCTACCAGTTTCGAAGGCGGCAAGCCTGACGTACTCGAAACTGAACTTAGCGATAATTTCGCGAGCGAACCGTGGGCGCAATCAGCGCAGACGCTGACAACTACAAACACCCTTGAAGAAGAAGTGGAGATAAAGGCGTAGCTGCGCCTGTCTTCGAGGCGATTATGGTGTGCGTGGGGCCGCAGGGGCCCCACGCACACCCCTCCCAAGCCACGTTAGTTGTGACGGGTGCGTAAGCGTCCAGCCCGTCGCCCCCGGCCGAAGAGCTCACGATCACGTTGCTTCCGCGGACTGCGGGCCTAGCCGACGATGGTGGCTAGACAGGCGGAGCGTCGATGGCGCGCGATTCCGCTTGGCGCAATCGGTCATCCCGAGCGCATGTGCACGGAACGCGTCGCGCCGAACCGAGACTATGAATCCCCTGTACGTGGCTTCCGCCGCCACAACATCCCGGACGGCGAGCCCGTTCGCAAGATCGTTCTCGTCGGCGGCCGTGAACCGCGCCAACGTCGGCACAGTCTTGGTCGTCGAGCCGAAGGCGCCCGATTGCCAAGGCGACCCCCACGGCTATCACGGCGGCCGGTGAGGATGCCCTCTGTATTTCAGGTGGCATCGTGAGCCGTCCCCGTGGAACCCAGGACGGCTCAGTCTCTGCCGCTAACCCCCGTTGCGGGCGGAGACGCCGTGAGGGCGCGAAAGCGCGTAGGGTGACGTGTGCGCGGGCGGCGCTCAGGTTCGTCCGCATACCGAAAGTGGGGGAAGCGTGACGAGGGCGTTCGCGGCTCCGCCAAACGCAGCGGAGACTCGTCGCAGGGCTTGGCGTGCGTCGATGCGCCGGGCGCCGCGTCCCTCGTGCGGGCGCGAACCGCGACGACAGCCGACTGGGGTCTCGTGCGCGCCTGATACCCGACAAAGGAGGCCGACATGACACACCAATACCGCCAAGCCATCCGCATTGCTAGGCCCCTCGGGCTAACCGGGGCCGCGCTGATCCTGGTGTTCCTGGCCACGATGGCCTGGGGCGCCACGGTCAGCCTCGCGGTCAGCGCTGAAAAGTACTATGAGGATGTCGCGGGCAATCTCTGCGTTGGACTTGAATTCCCCGGCGGCTTTCCGGCAGGCAATTGCGCGATGAAAGCTCTCACAACCGGCGAAAACAACACCGGGATCGGTGAGGCTACGCTTACTAGCGACACCACTGGCAAAGGAAACGTAGCCGTTGGGAACTCCGCATTTGAACGCAACACGACGGGGTTCCAAAGCGTCGCGGTCGGTGCGTATGGCCTCCATAGTAACACCACTGGATTCGAAAACGTGGCCGTCGGCGTTGCGGCATTAGGGGACAACGTTACCGGCGAACGGAACACGGCGACCGGCGGATTCGCGATGGCCCAGGCTATGAGTGGCGGCTACAACGTCGCAGATGGTTACCAAGCCCTGTACGCCAATACTACGGGTTTCGACAACGTCGCCAACGGCAATAATGCGCTCTTTGAGAACACTGGCGGCAGCAGAAACGTCGCGAATGGCGAACGCGCGCTCTTTGAGAACAGCACCGGCGCCGAAAATGTGGCAGACGGCAACGCGACGCTCGTCACGAATTCCACGGGCAAGCACAACGTCGCAAGCGGCGCCGGGGCGCTCTACAACAACTCTACCGGTGAAGACAACCTGGCGGTAGGGTACCAGGCCGGTAAAGCCCTCACGACAGGCTCCGACAACATCGACATCGGGAACGAAGGTGTGACCGGCGACGGCGCAGTAACTCGTATTGGTACCGAAGGCATGCAGAAGAAGGCCTTCATGGCTGGCATTTACGACGTGGAAGTGCCTCACGGGGCCAAAACGTGCACCGTGAAAGTCACCTCGGAAGGTCAGCTCATATGCAAAGTCGCCAAGAAAGAAGCTGGCCCTAATGAACCCGCACTGGTCGCCGAGGTCAGTCGCCAACAGCAAGAGATAAACGCGCTTACCAGCGAGGTAACAGCGTTGCAAAGGCGATAGGAGCCGGAGGCGCGTGTTCGCTACGGCGTCCGGTGCGTCCGTGGCACGTCCTGGGGGGTGGCCCGTGCGTCACAGCATGGGCCACCACTCGCTGTCGTTCTGCGAGGGTGGGCAGCTTCGGACACAACCTGAGTGAATCTAAACGCACCTCAAAAGTACTTGAGGTCAGCATCTCGGGCGATTGAAATGCGGTCGCAACGAGTTGGGAAAACCAGATCGTCCTCTGCCGTGTCGTGGCCGCGGGACGTCAGCCTGGCGAGTGCTTCTGCGACCGCGGGAGCCATGGGCACCGACCTAGCCTTCCCCGACTTCGGGGGTGGACAGAGCACGCTCGGTGTAGGAGGCGGTGACGCGGAGGTGCCGGCGCGGGAAGTCGACATTGCGCCATCGGGGAGCGACAAGCGCGCCGCGACGGAGGCCCGTGAACGCAGCGGTCAGAAAGCTCGCGGCGTCCTGGTCGGAATCGGCTACCCGTACGAGTGCCATGACCTCCTCGGTCGAGAACACCGGGATCTCCGTGCTCTTACGCTGCACGGGTTTCTCGACGTCGCTGATGGGGTTGCGGGGGACTTCCAGATGCGCTTTGCGCGCCCCATGACGCCGTGGAGGACGGTGAGGATCTTCAGCCGGGTGCGGATGTTCATACGGCCGCTCGCCGCCAAACCGGCTGACCATCCCCGGCAGCTCACCCCGGGGGGCTTCCCCGAGGACATCGGCAAGCCACGCCTCGGCGGTTCGCTTGGTGAAGAACCCGGCCGCGGGCCGGCCGCGCTCCCGCCACGCCGGCCCGATCTTGCGCTGCACTTGACGGCCGTCCGGAAGCCGGTACTTCGCGTACCAGACCGGGCCGCGCGCCCCCTCGCGACGGAAGACGTGCCCGCTGATCGGCACGGCGCTAGACATACGTCTTCGAACCCGATCGCATAACCCCATGTCGAAGGTGCCGGCGCGGCGACCCCCCCACGACCTGCGGGACAAAGTTGGGACAAAGTTCGACTGCGCCCCTACAATCGGCGGCGGAGAAACCTCCGATTTGCAGGCTGTTCGTGATGCCGGAGGAGGGACTCGAACCCCCGACACGCGGATTATGATTCCGCTGCTCTAACCGACTGAGCTACTCCGGCGGGGTGATGCCAGCTGGGTGGTCAGCTCGCACCGAGAGGTCCTGCCGCGCGCCTTCTCGCTCGCGCTGCAGTCACCGCCGAGCAGTCTAGAGAAGGCACGCGTCGCGGGCCCGACGCCCGCCCGAGCTTGCGCTTGCGGTCGGTGCTTTGCCACTGCGGTCCGCGCGTTTGCACGGATGACCGGCGGGGGGCATCACAGCTAAGAATCCAGAATGGGCCGCCGCGAGCTACGTCTGGTGCCGACTCGCGGGGAGCCCCCCGAGGAGCTTTGGCTGCCGCCCCCCGTCCGCGTCGTCTTGGCCGATGCCCACGCCGTGATGCGTCGCACCCTGCGGCTGCTCCTCGACGGCGAGGAGGGCATCGATGTCGTCGCCGACGCCGGCGATCTGCCGTCGGTCCTCCGACACCTCGACGCCGAGAGGCCGCACGTGCTCGGCTTCGGCCTCGGCGTGAACGAGCATTCCGTACGTGACGTCTTCGCTCAGCTGCGCGAGCGCGCGCCGGCAACGGAGATCCTCCTGCTGAGCATGCAAGAGAGCGCCGCGTTGGCGCGGACCGCGCTCGCCTGCGGTGCGCTCGGATTCGTCCTCAAGCAGTTCGCCGACAGCGAGCTTCCGCCGGCCGTTCGCGCAGCCGCGCGCCGCGAGCAGTACGTCAGCCCCAGGGTGAGGCCGCGGCTCCACGATTGGAACCGCTAGCGCGCTCTCGGCCCGTTCTTGGGGCCATGTTCCGAGACGCCGCCACGATGGTCGCGCAACTAGGCTCGTGCGCATGACGCCGCCAACCCTGCTCGCCGTGCCAAACATCTCCGAGGGCCGAGACAAGCCGACGATCGACTACGTGCGCGCCGCGTTCGCGGGCGACGAGGGGGCGGACGGCCTCGCGCGCGAGGACCGTGCGGCGCCACCGGGCACCCCCGGCCGGGCGCGCCTGCTCGACGTGCATTCCGATCGCGACCACCATCGCTCCGTATTCACGCTCGCGGCGCAGCCCGGCACGCTCGCGGATGCGGTGCTCGCGGGCGCGCGGGCAACCGTCGAGCGGATCGACGTGATGGCGCGCGCGGGCGGCGATCGCCGGGCGGTCGGAGAGCACCCCCACGTCGGTGCGCTCGACGTGGTGCCGGTCGTCTATCTCGACGCCTCCGCCAGGGGCGCGGCCTGCGCCGAGGCGCTGGTGGTCGCCGACCGGATCGCCGCGGAGCTGGAGGTGCCGGTGTTCCTCTACGGCGAGCTGACCGGCACCGATCCGGGCTCGGTGAGGACGCGCGCAGAGCTCCGCCACGGCGGGCTCCCGGGGCTGGCGCGGCGGATGGCGGGGAATGGACGGTCGGCGTCGGCGCCCTCGCCGGTTCTGGCGCAGGCCGCCGAGAAGACCCGGCTGATCCCCGACTTCGGGCCTCCGCGCCCGCACCCTACCGCGGGCGCGACGCTGGTCGCTGCGCGCCCGCCGCTCGTCGCCTTCAACCTGCAGCTGGCCCCGCCTGCCGGCGGTGGCGACGCGCGCAGGATCGCGGCTCTGATCCGCGAGGGGGGCAGCGAGGGGCTGCCGGGGGTGCGCGCGATCGGTGTGACGCTGAGCGGTGACGTCGGGCAGGTCTCGATGAACCTCGAGCGTCCGCTGGAGGTCTCGCTTGCGCGCGTGATCGCGGTGGTCAGGGCGCTGGCCGATGTCGCGAGCGCCGAGCTGGTCGGTCTTGCCCCGCGCGCGGCGCTCGAGGGGTTTCCGCGCGATGTGCCGATGCCGGGCTTCGATCCCGCACGCCATGTCATCGAGAACGCATTAGGCTGATGGACATGGCTCAGACCAGGCGCAAGCGCCAGACCAAGCACCGCGGGAATGCAGCCGGCGAGGTCGAGTCGCGCGGGCGCACAGGGCGCAAGCCCACCGCTGCGGAGAAGAGCGGCAAGGCGCGCGAGGCGGCGCGCGCGAAAGGGCAGCAGCTGGACAAGCGCGACCGCCCGCCAACCTGGCGGGGGGCCTTCGTGCGGGCGATGTTCGCAGCCATCCTGTTCCTGCTGGTCGTGATCATCCTGTTCAACAAGTCCAACCAGGCGATCGGGCTGTTCCCGATCGTGCTCCTGCTGTACACGCCGATCAGCTACTACACCGACCGGTGGATCTACAACCGCCGCCAGCGCAACAAGGCCAGGCGGGGCGGAGGCGGGAAGGCGCCGTCGCGATGAGCTGCCGCGGTGTCCCGCTCGAGTCCGCGCCCGATCGGCGGGAGCGCTCCCGATGAGCGCTCCCGACGTGCGCTCATTCACCGTCGGGCCTGTTCAGGAGAACGCGTACATCGTGCGCGCCGCCAGCGACGCCGGGCACGCGGTGATGATCGATCCGGGGGACGAGGCCGAGAGGCTGCTCGGCGCGGCCGAGGCCCTGGGCGTCGAGATCGACGCGATCCTCATCACCCACTGCCATTTCGACCACATCGGCGCCGTCGCCCCGGTCGCGCGCGCGAGCGGCGCCCCGGTGTACTGCCCGAAGATCGAGCAGCCGGTGCTGGCGGACATCATGAGCTGGGTGCCGCCGGGGTTCGGGCCGTTCGAGAGCTACGAGGCGGAGCACACGCTCGCCGGCGGCGAGCGACTGAGCCTGGCGGGCCTCGAGATCGAGGTGATCTTGACGCCCGGTCACAGCCCCGGCCATGTGACCTATGCGGTGGCGGGGGCGCTTCTCTCGGGTGATGTCCTCTTCCAAGGCTCAGTTGGTCGGGTGGACCTCCCGGGCGGAGACTGGCCGACGCTCGAGCGTTCGATCGCCGGGCTGCTGAAGCGCTTCCCGGCCGAGACCGTCGTCTACCCCGGGCACATGGGCGCGACGACGCTCGGGCGCGAGCACGACGCCAACCCCTTCCTCAGCGAGCTTCGCGTGCAGGTACCCCGCGTGTCCGCCGCGCCCGACGCGGCGGCAGCCAGGCGTTGAACGCCCCGAAGATCAAAGCGCCGCGCGGCACCTTCGACGTGCTCGGCGAGCAGGCCTCGGCCCGCGCCACACTCGAGGCCCGTGCGCGCTCGCTGCTCGAGGGTGCGGGCTATGAGCGGATGGAGACGCCCGTGCTGGAGGCGACGGAGCTGTTCGCGCGCGCGGTGGGCGAGGCGACGGACATCGTGCGCAAGGAGATGTTCACGCTGGAGGATGCCGGCGGACGCTCGCTGACGCTGCGTCCCGAGGGGACGGCCCCGGTGTGCAGGGCCTACGTGGAGCACGGCATGCACAAGCGACGCCAGCCGGTCAAGCTGTGGTACCTGTCGAGCTTCTTCCGCCATGAGCGCGCGCAGGCCGGGCGCTATCGGCAGTTCTGGCAGGTCGGTGCCGAGGCGCTCGGATCCGACGACCCGGCCGTCGACGCCGAGTCGATCACGCTGCTGGCGGTGCTGCTGAGCGAACTCGGCGTCGTGAACGTGCGGCTGCGCCTGTCGAGTCTCGGCAGCCCCGAGAGCAGGAACGAGTACCGCGAGCGCCTGCAGGCGCATCTGCGCGCGCACGAGCAGGTCCTCTCGCCGGACGTGCGCAGCAGGATCGAGCTCAATCCGCTGCGCGCCTTCGACTCCGATCATCCGGGCACGAGAGCCGTGATGGAGGGCGCGCCGAGACTGCTCGATCATCTGAGCGCGCAGGACGCCCAGCATTTTGCCGAGGTCCGCGAGCTGCTCGACGTCGCGAGCATCCCCTACGAGATCGACTCGACGCTCGTGCGCGGACTCGACTACTACACACGCACCGTCTTCGAGTTCACCTCCGACGCGCTGGGCGCGCAGAGCGGGGTCGGGGGTGGGGGCCGCTACGACCGTCTCGTCGAGCAGCTCGGCGGCCCGCCCACGGCGGGCATGGGCTGGGCGGCCGGGATCGAGCGGATCCTGCTCGCCGGCGCCCGGGCGCTGGTCGAGGGCAGCGCTCCCGTCGAGCTGTTCGTCGCGTTCGATGGTCGCGACGCGGATCTCAGACGGAGCGCCTTTGCGCTGCTCAGCGCCGCGCGCTCGGCGGGCCTGATCGCCCGGATGGATCTCGGCGGGCGCTCGCTGAAGGGCCAGCTCGGCCACGCCAACGCCCTGGGCGCGCTCTATGTGGCGATCGTCGCAGGGGAGGAGACGGTGCTCAAGGACATGCAGGCGGGCGGACAGGAGACGCTCGCGACCGATGCCGTCGTGCATGCCGTGCTGCGAGGCCTGCACGATCTCTAGCCGCGACGGTCACGGGCGCACGAGGCGTCTGCACGCCGCGCCGCACCCGTGTGCCGCTCCGAAAATGTCCAAGGCATCTCCCGCCGTTCAACTTCTCCGGCCAGGATGCCGAAGAAATGGGCGATGGCGCAGATTTCCCGTCCGTTTCAGATCGCCCTGATCGCGGTTGGCCTGCTGGTGGCCGTCTGGTTCGTCGCGCTGCGTGGACACTCTCCGAGCACGAGCGGCTCACCCGCCGGCTCCTCAGCGGCGTCTGCACCCGCCCCCGCAGCGACCGCGCATGCCAACCCGGCCACCGCGCGGAGCGCGCCCCCGCAGTCCGCCGCCGGGGAGGAAAAAGCTGCCGCGGCGCCCACGCCCATCTACCACGGCGCGGCCCCCGGCGTCGAAGGCCTGACGCGTGCGATCGACAAAGCGCATGGCGCAGTAGCGACATCCCAACAGGACGCCAAACAGTTTGAACACCAGTCAGCCGAACCATCCAGCGCCGCGGCGCCGGCTGCGAGCGCCTCGGCGCCGGCCTCGAGCGCGACCACGGTGACCGTCACGACCGTGCCCAGCAAAGCGGTCGCCAAGGCGCCCACGACGGCCGGCTCGAAGGTCGCGAGCACGACGACTGCGGCCGCGCTGCACAGCGGTCAGAAGGCCGTCGAAGCTGAGCTCAAGCAGGGGGACGTGGTCCTGCTGCTGTTCTGGAACCCCGCCGGCGCGGATGATCTCGCCGTCCGCAACGCGCTGCGCCCGCTGGCCAGCGCACGCCGCAAAATCGTGGTGCACGAGGCGGCGGCCAACCAGGTCGCCACCTTCGGCTCGATCACCAAGGGCATTCAGGTCGACGAGACGCCCACGGTGCTCATAGTCACCAAGACCGGCCGCGTGACGCCGCTGGCCGGACTGACCGACACCTACTCGGTCGAACAGGCGATCGCGGAAGCGCGACGCGCCTAGCCCTACACTCGCTCGGGTGAGAACGAGCGCTGAGGGCCTGATCGACCATCTTGAACGCCCGCTCGGTCGCGGCCACACCCCGCAGGACGCCTTCACCGGCGCCGCCGGTGGCGCGGCATGCGGCGATTTGATCCGCGTGTCCATCGCGATCGATCGCGACTGCCCCAGCGGGCGCATCGAGGACGCCGGCTTCGACGCACGCGGCTGCGGCGCCACGACGGCAGCCGGCAGCGCGGCTGTGGGCGTGCTGCGCGGGAGCTCCCTGCTGGATGCCGCGCGCATCGGCGCTGAGGAGATCGCGCAGGAGCTCGGTGGGCTGAGCGCCGCCAAGCGCCACGCCGCGGAGCTGGCCGCAGATGCGCTGCACCGTGCGCTCGGCGGCGCGGCTCGCGAGCGTGCGAGCCTGGCGCCCGCGCCCGGGCGGACGCTGGTCGCGATGAGCGGCGGTGTGGACAGCGCGGTGGCGGCGCTGCTCGTGGCGGAGAGGGCGGGCGAGGCGGTCGGCGTGACGCTCGAGCTGTGGTCGGACCCCGAGAACGACGGCGATCTCAGCTGCTGCTCGGCGCAGGCCGTGCGCGGCGCGCGCGAGCTCGCCCACGGGCTCGGGATGGCGCACCTCTCGATCGACCTGCGCGCGGAGTTCCGCGCCGGCGTGGTCGAGGGCTGGCTGGCGGAGCACGCCGCGGGGCTGACGCCCAACCCGTGCGTTCGCTGCAACGGCAGTGTCCGCCTCGACGCCATGCTCGAGCTCGCGCAGCGGCTCGGCTCGCAGACGCTGGCCACGGGCCACTACGCGCGCGTGGAGGCGAGCGCGCCCGTCCCGCTGCTGCGCCTGGCCGCGGACGAGAGCAAGGACCAGAGCTACGTGCTTTCGGCGCTCGCGCCCGAGTCGCTGCGGCGTCTGCGCTTCCCGTTGGGGGAGATGCACAAGCCGCGCGTGCGCGAGCTGGCCGAGCAGGCAGGGCTCGCGGTGGCCCGCAAGCGCGACTCCCAGGACCTGTGCTTCCTCGCCGGCACGCGACACGACGCCTTCCTGGCGCGCCACGGCGGCCTCGGCAGGCGCCCCGGTCCGATCGTCGACCTCGACGGCGAGGTGCTGGGCGAGCACGCCGGCGCGCACGTCTTCACCGTCGGGCAGCGCCATGGCCTGGGGCTCGGGGGGGCGGCGCCGCTGTACGTGCTCGCCACCGATACCCGCGCCAACACGGTCACGGTCGGTCCTCGCGACGAGCTGCTCGCAGGCGAGATCGCCGTGCGCGAGGTCACGCTCCATCGCGAGGGGGGCTGCGTGGACAGCGTGCGTGTGCGAGCCCACGGGCGCAGGTTTGCCTGCCGGCTGCAGAGGCGCCTCGACGCAGGGCGCCACGCGCGCGTGGCCATCGAGCTGGACGAGCCGGTCGAGCGCACCGCTCCCGGCCAGATCGCCTGCCTGTACTCGGGCGATCTGGTGATCGGCCACGGCACCATCGCGGCGTCGCGCCCCTGACGCGGCCTAAGATCTCCTCGCAGGATGACCTCGGACGAGATACGCGAGCGGTTTCTGAGCTTCTTCGAGGAGCGCGGCCACCGGCGCATTCCCTCGGCCTCGCTCGTGCCCTCGGCGCATGACCCCTCCGCACTGCTGACGGTCGCCGGCATGCATCCTCTGAAGCCCTACTTCCTCGGCCAGGAGACCCCGCCCGCACCGCGCCTCACCAGCTGTCAGAAGGTCTTCCGTACGGTCGACATCGACAACGTCGGCAACACCGCCCGTCACCTCACGTTCTTTGAGATGCTCGGCAACTTCTCATTCGGCGACTACTTCAAGCGAGAGGCGATCGGGTTCGCCTGGGAGCTCTCGCGAGAGGTGTTCGGGTTCCCCGAGGCTGACATCTGGGTGACGGTCTTCGCCGGCGATGAGGCGCTCGGGCTCGGCCCCGACGAGGAGGCGATCGGCTGCTGGCTGGAGGTGGGGGTGCCGCGCGAGCGGATCATCGAGTGCCCGCGCTCGGAGAACTTCTGGCAGGCCGGCCCCAGCGGGCCGTGTGGCCCCTGCTCGGAGCTCTACTTCGACCGCGGCCTCGATCACGGCCGCGAGGACGACCTCCCCGGCGCCGAGAACGAGCGCTTCCTCGAGTACTGGAACCTCGTGTTCATGCAGTTCGACCAGCACCCCGCAGCCGACGGCGCCGGTTCGACCCTCGAGCCGCTTCCGGCCAACAACATCGACACCGGCCTCGGCCTCAACCGCATGGCCGCGATCCTCCAGGAGAAGGAGTCGGTGTTCGAGACCGACCAGTTCCTGCCCCTCATAGAGCTGGGCGAGCAGCTCGCGGGCGTGCGCTACGGCGAGCAGTTCGCGACCGATCGCGCGTTGCGGATCCTCGCCGACCATTCCCGCGCGATGACCTTTCTGCTCGCCGACGGCGTTGTGCCCTCGAACGAGGATCGCGGCTACGTGCTGCGCCGGGTGATGCGCCGCGCCATCCAGCAGGGCCGCTCGCTCGAGCTCGAGCCCGGCTTCCTGGGGCGCTACGCCGAGCGCGTGACAGCGGTGATGGGCGCTGCCTACCCGGAACTGCACGAGCACGCCGAGGCAATCCACATGTGGCTCTCCGCGGAGGAGGAGGGCTTTGGGCGCACCCTCGCGCAAGGGCTCGCAACCCTGCATCTTCACATCGACCAGGCGCGCTCGTCGGGGCGCTCCTCGGTGCCCGCTGCTGAGGTCTTCCGGCTGCACGACACGTACGGATTCCCCTATGAGATGACCAGCGAGCTGCTGGCCGAAGAGGGGATCGCGATCGAGGGCGAGTTCGAGCAGCTGATGGACGAGCAGCGCGCGCGAAGCCGCTCGGGCGCAGCTCGGCAGAATCCGGTCAGAGTTGCGAGCGTGGCCGGCTCGGGATCGCTGGACGGCACGACGCCGACGCGCTTCACAGGGTATGAGACCGAGGAGCAGCGCACGACCGTGGTCGCGGTCCGGCCCGACGAGCTCGCCGATGGCAACGGCGGGGATGCACAGGCGGGGGCGCGCCGCCTGGTGAAGCTTGCCGAGTCGCCCTTCTACCTCGCCGGCGGGGGGCAGATCTCCGACGTCGGCATGCTCGAATGCGAGGACGGGGACTGCCGAGCGCGCGTGGAGGATGTGGTGCCGGTCGGGCAGGACCGGGTGCTGAGGGTCATCGTGGAGGAGGGAGAGCTGACAGAGGGCGAGGCTGTGCTTGCCCGCGTGGATCATCTGGCGCGACATCAGACCGAGGCCAACCACACCGCCACCCACCTGCTGCAGGCAGCCCTGCGCGAACGGCTCGGCAGCCACGTGCACCAGGCCGGCTCCTACGTCGGGCCGGACAAGCTGCGCTTCGACTTCAGCCACGGGCACAGGCTGAGCGCGGAGGAGCTGCGCGACGTCGAGGATCGCGTCAACGAGTGGATCGCGCGCAACGATCCCGTCCGCCCGATCACGACCACCCTCGATGAGGCCAGGAGGCTCGGCGCGATGGCCTTGTTCGGGGAAAAGTACGGCGATGTCGTGCGCATGGTGCAGATCGGCGAGGGCGAGTACTCGCGCGAGCTCTGCGGCGGGACACACGTGCGCTCGACCGCCGAGATCGGAGCCTTCCGGATCCTCAGCGAGACCTCGAGCTCGGCCAATGTGCGCAGGATCGAGGCGCTGACAGGGCCCGCCGCGGTGGAGTTGCTGCGCGAGCACGACCGCCTGCTGGGTGAGATCGCAGCGGAGCTGCGCACGCGTCTCGAGGACGCGCCCGAGGCGGTCCGCACGCTTGCGCGCGAGCGCAAGCGCCTGGAGAAGGCCGTCAAACAGGGCGGTGGCGCCGCCGGCGGCGGGACATTGCCCGACATCGAGTCGCTCGCGGCCGGCGCCGAGGAGATCGCCGGCGCGGCGGTGCTCGCGGCCGCAGTCGAGGCCCCCGACGCCAAAGCCCTGCTCGAGGTGCTCGATCGCGTGAAGGGACGTCTGGGGGATGCTGCGATCCTGCTCGGCACGACGGCAGATGGTCGTGTTCACCTCGTTGCGAGCGTCGCCCCGTCGCTGGTCGAGCGCGGTGTCAAGGCAGGCGTAGTCGTCAGGGCCGCCGCGGAGTGCGTCGGCGGCGGCGGCGGGGGACGTGACACGATGGCGCAGGCCGGCGGCCGCGACCCGGAGAAGCTGGCGGACGCGATCGAGGCCGCACGCGCGGCGATCGCCGCCGCGCTCGACAGCTGAGTCCGAGGTGCGGGTACTCGCCCTGGACTACGGAAGCGCGCGATGCGGCTGTGCTCTGAGCGATCCCACCGGGACGATCGTCACGCCGATCGCCGCGGTGCCGCGGCCCGCCACCAAGCGCGGGCTCGGGATGCTGCGTGAGCTCGTCCAGCAGCACGGGGTCGAGCGCGTGGTGGTCGGGCTTCCGCTGTCCCTCCAGGGTGCGGACACCGAGCAGACACGCGAGACGCGAGCCTTCGCCGAGCGCCTGGCGCTGCGTCTCGGCGCAGAGATCCCGGTGGAGATGCACGACGAGCGCTTCACCACCCGCATGGCGCAGCGGATGGACGGGCCGTTCACCGCGAGCGAGGACTCGCGCGCGGCCGCGCATCTGCTGGAGAGCTGGCTGGCCGCCCAATCGCGTTAAGGTCTCGGGTCTTGTCTCGCGGCGATCGATCACGGCCAGCGCGCGAACGTAGCGCCGAGGAGCGCGAGCGGGCGCGGCAGGAGCGCGCGCGCCAGCGCGCCCAGCGATCCGGCGGCGCGCCGCCGGATCTGCCGCCGGCGGATCTCGCGGGCGAGGTGCCCGCCCCCGAGCAGCCGGCCGTGGACGCCGGCCCCTTCGAGGAGCATCCCGCCGTTGGTGTGGGCCCGCTCGAGGAGCACCCGGCCCCCGGTCCCGCAGGCGACCCGCCGGCGGTGGAGCCGCCGGCCGTAACGCCGGACGTGCTCGAGCCGGACCCGCTCGGCCCGGACCAGCTCGAGGAGCACAACCCGATCGCGCCCGCGCCGCCCGCGCCGCCGTTCCCGGAGGAGGCGGGCGCTCCGCCACCGCCGTTCCCGGAGGGGGCGGGCGCTCCGCCACCGCCGTTCCCGGAGGGGGCGGGCGCTCCGCCACCGCCGTTCCCGGAGGGGGCGGGCGCTCCGCCACCGCCGTTCCCCGAGGGGGCGGGCGCCCCGGTGTCGCCGCTCCTCGAGGAGGCCGGGGCTTCCACGGGCTCCTTCCACGACGAGCAGCTGAGGTCCGCGTCCGCGCCCCCGCCGCCGGAAGCCTCGCCACCCGCGCCGTCGGCGGCGCACCCGACGCCCGCAACCTCCGCGGCTGCCGGCTCGGAGCTCTCAGGCGACCCTCCGCCCGCCGTCGAGCGCCCCTTGGCGCCCGCGGCTGTGGCGCCCGGGGTGGCGGGCGCCCGCCGGGCCCGCGGCGCTCGCTCGAGGACTCATCCGGGGGGGCGGCGGGATGCGGGGCGTTCGCTGTACGCGCGCCTGGCCGCGGTGATCGCGCTTGCGGCTGCGATCGCGGCGGTGGTCCTGCTGCTGCAGTCGCTGCTGGGGTCGAGCAGCACCAAGACCGTGGCGCCGGCCGTCGTGAAGGTGCTGATCCCCGAGGGCAAGACGCGCGTGCAGATCGCACAGATCGCGGCCGCCGCCGGCCTCAGCGGCAGCTACTGGACGGCCTCGCGACACTCGCCGCTGCTGAACCCGCGCGACTACGGTGCCCCACGCGGGACTCCGGATCTCGAAGGCTTCCTGTTCCCGGCCACGTATGACATGGATCCGGGCGAGTCGGTGAGCAGGCTGGTGGAAGAGCAGCTGCTCGCCTTCCATGAAAACTTCGGCGCGAGCGAGATCGCCCGGGCGCGCGCCCTGCACCTCACGCCGTATCAGCTGCTGATCGTCGCCTCGATGGTCGAGCGCGAGGCGCAGGTCCCCGGCGACCGGCCAAAGATCGCGGCCGTGATCTACAACCGCCTCAAGCAGGGAATGCCGCTGGGGATCGATGCCACGATCTACTACGCGGTCGAGCTCAGGGATGGGATCGCCACCTACACCCGCGAACTGACCGAAGCGCAGTTGCACATCGACTCGCCCTACAACACCCGCACCCACAGCGGCCTGCCCCCGACGCCGATATCGAACCCCGGGCTGGCCTCGATCGAAGCGGCGGCCAACCCCGCGCACGTCCCTTACCTCTACTACGTCGCCGGCGCCGACGGCTGCGGCGAGCACGTCTTCTCCACGACCGCCGCCGCATTCGAAGCGAACGCCGCCGCGTACAAAGCGGCCGTCAAGAGCAACGGCGGGCGTCCCCCCATCTGCAAGAAGAAGTGATGTCGAGGCTGGGCGTTCTCGGCTGGCCGGTCGCACACAGTCGCTCGCCGGCGATTCACAACGCCGCGCTGTCCGCGCTCGGGATGGAGGGCTGGCGCTATCAGCGACTGCCCGTTCCGCCCCGCCTGTTCGAGGAGACAACTCGTGCACTGGGAGGGTCCGGCTTCGTCGGCGCGAACGTCACGATCCCCCACAAGCACGCCGCGTTGGCGCTGGCGGCAGAGGCGAGCGAGACGGCCAGGGCGATCGGCGCGGCCAACACGCTCACGTTCGCGCCCGACGGGACGATCGTGGCGGAGAACACGGACGCCCCCGGGCTGCTCGCGGCGCTCGGCGACTCGCCGCGGGGGTGGCGCGTGCTGGTGCTCGGCGCGGGCGGCAGCGCGCGCGCGGCGGCATGGGCGTTGCGCGAGGCGGGCGCGGGCGAGGTCTCGATCTGGAACCGCACCCCCGAGCGCGCGCAGGCGCTCGCTGAGGATCTCGGCGTGAGGGCCGTGGCAACGGCCGAACCGGCCGATCTGCTCGTCAACTGCACCTCTGTCGGGTTGCAGCCGGCGCAGGCGATAGAACGCTCGGCCACTGAGACCGAGGCGCTCAACCAACTAGGACTGACGTTCGATCAGGTCGGTGAGTACTCGTATGTCGTCGACATGGTCTACCGGTCCGGATCCACCCCGCTGCTCGCAGCGGCGCGAAGACATGGCGCGCGCACCCTCGACGGGCTCGAGATCCTGGTCGCCCAAGGGGCTCTCAGCTTCGAGCTGTGGACCGGCCGCCGGCCCTCGCTGGAGGTCATGCGTCGCGCCGCACGCGCGGAGGACGGAGCCGGCTGAGCGCCAGCCGACGGGGGGGCGCGCCAGATGAGCGACGCCCCCCAGCAGACCGGCCCCGACCTGCACGCGATCTTCGGCATCGATGGCGACCCCGACGCCCGCGCCGAGCCCGTCGTCTCCGTCGACGACGGCGGGCAGGGGCGCTCGCTCGAGGACACGGAGGTCGAGATCGGCGACCTCCCGGCCGTCGATGCGCGCATCGAGCTCGATGCCTCAGCAGGCACCGACCCACACGTCGAGATCGAGTCTCAGTCGGCCACGGATGTGAGCCTGGCCGGGGAGCCCGCCGCTGCGGCCGAGCTCGATCCAAACGAAGCAATGCCGGCTGGCTCGGCGGGCGTCACCCACCCGAGCGGCGCGGCCGACGACGCACAGGCTCATCCGCCAAACCCGGCCGACGGTGGGGAGTGGGCCGGCATCACGAGACCGTCGCGCCGAGGCTCCTCCCAGCGTTTTCTCACGGATGTGATCGTCGACATGAGCCTGTCCTCGCGGGGCCAGGTCGAGGAAGCGCTCGAGACGGCGCGCACCTCGGGAACGACCCCCGAGCGCGTGCTGCTCGACAACGGCGCGCTCACGCAGGATGGACTGGCGCGGGCGCTGGCCGAGCGCTACGGGCTCGACCACCTGGACCTGGGGGTCTTCTCGGTTGACATGAGCGCTGCCAACCTCGTCACAACGGCGATCGCCAAGCGCTACCACGCCGTCCCGGTCGCCTTCTCGGACAAGCGCACGCTGCTGGTGGCGATGGCCGACCCGTCGAACGTGCTGGCGGTCGACGACATCGCGATCATGACCGGCTATGAGATCCGCGTGGCGGTGGCCCCGCCGGATGACATTGCCGCGCTGGTCTCGCGCCTGGACCGGCTCGAAGACGTGGTCGGCTCGGCCGAGAGCATCGCCGAAGACGAGGAAGACGGGGGCGAGGTCGTCGCCCTCCACGATACCGACGAGGACGCGCCGGTCATCAAGCTCGTCAACCAGATCGTCGCGCAGGCGGTCGAGCGGCGCGCCTCCGACGTGCACCTCGCACCGGACGGACGCGAGCTGCGGGTGCGCTTCCGCGTCGACGGGGTGCTCCAGGACATCACGACCGTGCCCCGGAGGATGGCGCCCGGCGTGGTCTCGCGCATCAAGATCATGGCCGAGCTGGACATCTCCGAGAAGCGCCTGCCCCAGGACGGGCGGGTCGGCCTCGCCGTCGACGGCCGCCACATCGACCTGCGCGTGGTGACGCTGCCGAGCGTTCACGGCGAGGGGATCGTGATGCGCGTTCTCGACAAGGCATCTGTGGTCGTCGAGCTGCACAAGCTGGGCATGGCCGACGCCGAGCGCGAACGCTTCGAACGCTCCTGTCGCGAGACCCACGGCGCGGTGCTCGTGACCGGACCGACCGGCTCGGGCAAGTCGACCACGCTGTACGCGGCCCTGCAGCTGCTGAACACCCCCGAGAAGAACATCATCACGGTCGAGGACCCCGTCGAGTACGAAATGTCCGGCCTGACCCAGGTGCAGGTCTCGCCGAAGGTGGGTCTCACCTTCGCCGCGGGGCTGCGCTCGATGGTGCGCGCGGACCCCGACGTGATCATGGTCGGGGAGATCCGTGACCGCGAGACCGCGCAGATCGCGGTGGAGTCGGCGCTGACCGGGCACCTCGTGCTCTCCTCGCTCCACACCAACGACGCCGCCTCGGCGATCACCCGTCTGACCGAGATGGGGATCGAGCCGTTCCTCGTCGCCTCGGCCCTGGAGTGCGTGGTCGCCCAGCGCCTGGCGCGGATGCTGTGCCCGAGCTGCAAGCGGCGGACGATCATTCCCGCGAAGCTGCTGCGCGAAAGCGGCTACAAGGCGCGTGTGGATCTCGAGGCCTACGAGCCGGTCGGCTGCCGGCGCTGCGGGGGAGGCGGCTACCGCGGACGCATCGGTCTCTACGAGGTGATGAAGATGTCAGCCGAGCTCCAGACGATGGCGCTCGAACGCCAGCCCGCCGAGGTGATCCGCGACCTGGCGATCAAGCAGGGTATGACGCGCCTCAGCGACGACGGCCTGCAGAAGGTCAGGCAGGGCCGCACCTCGATCGCCGAGGTCCTGCGCGTCGTCGGCAGCGCCTGACGCTCGAACTTTCGTCCACTGCCGGGCAGCCCGGTGCTGAGTCGGCAGGCGGGCGGCCGATGGGCCCAACCATGGATATCGATTTCGCAGACCTGCTGATGGAGGTTGTCAACCGCAAGGCGTCCGACCTGCACCTGAGCTCCGGCGCCCACCCGACCGTCCGCGTGCGCGGGCGCCTGATGCCGCTGGAGGAATATCCGCAACTGTCCACCACTGACACCCGCGAGATCGTCTACTCGATTCTCACGGGCGACCAGCGTCAGCGTCTTGAGACGAACTGGCAGCTGGACTTCGCCTACTCGATCCCCGGCCACGCGCGCTTCCGTGTCAACGCCTACTACCAGCGCGGCGCCATCGGCGCGGCCTTCCGCCTGATCCCCTTCAACCTGACCTCGATCGACGAGCTCGGGCTGCCGCCGGCCGTGCACGAGTTCACACGCAAGCCGCGAGGCTTCGTGCTCGTGACCGGGCCGACCGGCTCGGGCAAGTCCACCTCGCTGGCGGCGATGATCGATGAGATCAACCGCACGCGCGAGGAGCACATCATGACGATCGAGGACCCGATCGAGTTCCTGCACGGCCACAAGAAGTGCCTCGTCAACCAGCGCGAGCTCGGCGCCGACGCGCACAGCTTCGGCGACGCCCTGAAGGCCGCGCTGCGCCAGGACCCCGACGTGATCCTCGTCGGAGAGATGCGCGACCTCGACACGATCTCAACCGCCCTGACCGCCGCTGAGACCGGCCACCTCGTCTTCGCCACCCTGCACACGCAGGACACCGCCCAGACGATCGACCGCGTCATCGACGTCTTCCCGGCCCACCAGCAGGGACAGGTGCGGGTGCAGCTGTCGGTGGCTCTGCAGGGGATCATGACCCAGCAGCTGCTGCCCAACACCGACGGCTCCGGACGCGTCGTCGCCTGCGAGGTGCTGGTGCCCAACCCGGCCGTGCGCAACCTGATCCGAGAGGGCAAGACGCACCAGATCTACTCGGTTCTGCAGACGAGCTCGGCCGCGGGCATGCAGACGATGGACACCTCGCTGGCCACGCTCGTGCGTCAGGGCAAGATCAGCCCGAAGCTCGCCGAGTCCCGTTCGACCACGCCGGAGGAGCTCCGGCGACTGCTTGGCGCCACCTCGCTGGCGGCCGCCTGAGCGCGATGAGCACCTTCGTCTTTAAGGCCATCGATCTTGCCGGCGGTAAGGCGCGCGGCGAGGTCGAGGCCGACTCCAAGCAGGCGGTCTCCGACCAGCTCAAGCAGCGCGGGCTGATCGTCCTCGACATCGCCGATAAGCACTCCTCGCGCCAGATCGAGCTCGACTTCATGAAGTCGGTCAAAGCGAACGAGCTGGCCATCTTCTCGCGCCAGCTCTCGACGATGATCAACTCGGGGATGAGCATCCTGCGCGCCCTCTATGTGCTGGAGGAGCAGACCGAGAGCAAGTTCCTGAAGGAGACCATCGTCGCGGTGCGCAAGGACGTCGAGGCGGGCCTGTCGCTGAGCGACTCGATGGCCCGCCACCCGAAGGTCTTCAATCCGCTGTTCGTCGCGATGACACAGGCGGGTGAGATGGGGGGTGTCCTCGAGGGCGCGCTCGTGCGCGTCGCCGACCAGCTGCAGAAGGACGCCGCGCTACGCCGGCAGATCCGCGCGGCGATGATCTATCCGATCCTGGTCATCGTCTTCGCGGTGGGCGTGATGATGGCGCTGGTCGCCTTCCTGGTGCCGGTGTTCGTGAACGTCTTCAAGGAATTCGGCGGCTCGCTGCCGGCGATCACCCAGGTCTCGGTGTTCATGTCCCATGTGGTGACCGGCTACTGGTGGCTGATGTTCGGCGGGACGGCCGTCCTCGTGGTCGCGTTCCTGAAGTGGAAGAAAACCTCGTGGGGACGGCGCCAGTGGGACCACTTCCGCCTGCACGTGCCGATGAAGATAGGCACGATCGTCCAGCAGGTCGCGGTCGCGCGCTGGTCGCGCACGCTGGCCTCGCTGACGGCCGCCGGCGTGCCGTTGCTACAGGCGCTCGAGATCACCGGCAAGACGGGTGGAAACGTAGCCGTGGAAGAAGCCATGGACGGCGTCATCTCCTCGGTCAAGCGGGGTGGCACGATCGCCGCGCCGCTCGCCCAGGCGCCGATCTTCCCCTCGATGGTCACGCACATGGTCGGTGTCGGCGAGGAAACAGGTGCGCTGGACGCGATGCTCGACCGCGTGGCCGAGTTCTACGAGGAACAGGTCGAAGCCTCGGTCAAGGCGCTGACCTCGATCCTCGAGCCGATCATGATCATCGTGATCGGAGGCATCGTCGGCTTCATCGTGATCTCGATGTACCTGCCGCTGTTCGAAGTCTACAACCACATCGAATAGGCACGGCTGCAACACCGCCTAGCCCTCCAGGCCCACCGCCTTGAGGGCGTCGACCGGGTCCGGATACCCCTCCCAGCGGATGGCCTGTCCCTTCCGGAGCGTCCAAACCCCGGCGTTCCTGCCCCTGATCTCGTGCTCGGCTCCCTTTGGGCGCCCGAAGTCCCGCACGATCACGACCACTCGATCTCCGCAGTCGATCACCTGCTCGATCTCCTCCATCCGGTACGCAGCCCACGGAGCCAGCCAGTCCAGCCAGAAAGCCCTGAACGCATCCGGTCCGCCGCCGCTGTAGCTGCGCTCGTTGCCAACCGGGCTTGCGACGCACTCAAAATCCGGGTGGAAGAAGGGACCGATGGCGTCAGACAGTTGCGCCCACAGCTCGTCGTCGCGCACGAGCTGGACAAGATCTGCTTCGGGAGGGGGAATGATCCCCAGAACCAGCTCCACGTTCTCCTGCGACACGGCCTACGCCTCCAGACCGAGGTCGGCGTGGGCGCGCTCGCGGTCGTTAACTCGCCGCGCGAGCGCCACCAGGTCGGTGGTCGTGGACTCCTCGGGCATCACTCGGCCAGTATCTCCTAAGAGCCCCCGGGTTCACTCGCCCCAGCCGGTGAATGGGCTGGGGTGCCCATCGAGTTCAAACCAGTACTGGCGAAAGTGGGTGCATCGCCCGTCCGTCGGGTCGAGTTGCGCGATGAAGCACCCGGTGAGCGTTCCCTCCGTCTCACCCTCGCGATTGGACATTGCGGTCCAGAACTCGGCTACGACCTTGTTGCCTTCGACGATCGGTCTGCCCATGCGAACGCTGGCCGTGACCGCTTCGGCCTGCTCCCTGCGGATGTAGCGTTCCATCGCCTTCCGTCCCACGACGGTCTCATCGACGGGATGCTCGACGTAGACGACCTCGTCGGTGAACAGATCGACGAAGCCCTCGAGATCCCAGCTCTCCCAGGTTCGCCCATAGCCGTCGACGAACGCGCTCGCTCTCTCCTGCTCGAGATCCATGACTCCTCCTTAGCGTCCGACTCGCCTATGCGCGAGCGCAGCAGTGCCGCCCATCCAGTATCACGCCTATGGCAGCCAGACGTCGGGCAGACACCCCGCGATCGAGAAGCTGCCGATCGGTGGCGTATGGTCACGCGATGACATCACTACGCAATCATCTCAGCTATGCGAACGTCGTGGCGACGCTCGCTCTCTTCTTCGCCATGAGCGGCGGGGCGCTGGCCCGAAGCACTATCTCCTCAACTCCACCAAGCAGATCAACCCGAAGCTGCTCAAGGTCCTGAAGCGGCCCGGACCCGCCGGCCCTCAGGGCCTCGCCGGGCCGCCGGGACCCGCCGGCTCACCAGGAGCAGCCGGGTCGAAAGGTGAACCAGGACAGCCGGGCCTCTCGGCGCTCTCGACGCTGCCCTCGGGGCAGAGCGAGAGCGGAGAGCTGGGAGTGATCGCCGACAACGCGCAAACCAACGAAGACGTGTTCGAGGCGGTCACCTTCCCCGTGCCGTTGAAAGAAGGCATTCCGTCATCGAACGTCATCTACACCCCATCCGAAACCCCCGTCGCGCACTGCAGCGGGCCGGGCCACGCCGACAAAGGGTTCCTCTGCATCTACGTCGACGCCAAAGGTAAGGTCAAGTCCGAAAGTGTCGGGAACTTCGAGGGAGGCGGAGGGTTCTACCCCGGCACAGGCCGCTTTGGATTCGCCGCCTTCTGGGTAGTCAAAGAAAATGGCGAAGCCTGGGCCGACGGGGCCTGGACGGTCACCGCAAACTAGAGGGAGTGAGAGGACAGATCGACGGTCAGGGCCGCTCATGCGGCACTGACCGGCGAGGTCCTTCGGCGCGTGGCCGGCAGCGCCCTACGCGGGCCGGTCAACCTGCAGGCGCGGCCCGCGTCCCTCGTCGCGCACCGACAGCGACATGCGCCCGTCCAGCAGCTCGAGCAGCTCCTCCCCGACGAGCTCCCGCCGCCAGCCGCGCAGCGTGCGCACGTCGGCCTCCTGCTCGCCCACGCGGCTGGCTGCGACGATCGCCTGCAGGTCGGCGCGAGCGGCCAGCAGCTCGTAGGCGAGCCCGGACTCGCGTGCGCGTGCGCGCAACAGCGCCTCGGCCAGCGCGACCAGCGGCGCGTCGTCGGGCCTCGGCGGCGGCGGGCGGGGGGTCTGGCGCGCCGGATCGAGCGGGCGCGCGCGGCCGGCTTGCACGGCCTGCAGCAGCTCCTGCGCCCGCTTGCCCGTGGCGCCCGCGCCCACCCCGCGGATCCTCTCGAGCTCGCCGGGGGACGACGGCCTGCGCTTGGCTATCTCCATCAGCGCGGCGTCGCTGAGGACGCTCTGTACGGGCCGGTTCTGGCGCTCGGCGGTCCGCTCGCGCCACTCCACCAGCTCGCGTGCGACCGGGCGCGCGGAGGCGCCGAGCCCGCCGATGCGGGGCAGGCGTTCGAAGATCGCCTCCGGGATGCGCTCGTCGCTTGACTGCGCGAGCGGTTCGCACTCCTCGTGCGCCCACTCCAGGCGTCCGAGCTCGCTCAGGCGGTGCTGCAGCTCGCTGGCCAGCTCGAGCAGGTGCACAACGTCCTCGCGGGCGTATGCCAGCTGCTCGGGGGAGAGGGGACGCGCATCCCAGCGCGTGAAGCTTGCCGTCTTGGCGACCCGCAGGCCGAGGATCTCCGCGAGCAGGGTCTCGTATGAGGCCTGCGCGCCCATGCCCGCGAAGCCCGCCGCGACCTGCGTGTCGAACACGCTCGTGACCTCGGTGTTGAAGCGCCTGCGCATCAGGGCGATGTCCTGGCGGCCGGCGTGGACCACGACCTGCACCGCCGGGTCGGCGAGCACCGCCGCCAGCGGGGCGCCGTCGAGGTCCTCCAGCAGCGGGTCGACGATCACTATCCGCTCGGCCTCGGGCGCGCTCTCGGGGATCGCCAGCTGCACGAGGCAGAGCAGCGTGCGGTAGCGGCCCTCGCCCATGAACTCCGTGTCGAGCGCGAGCCGCCCCGCCGCACGGGCGGCGTCGGTGATGGCCTGCAGCCGCGGCTGGCCGGCGTCGATGCTCACGACTTCGCTCCGGGCAGCAGCCACAGGACCTTGTGCTGCTGCAGGCCGGCCTGGCGAGAGACGTCGGTGCCGTGTGCACGCACCCACAGAGCCGGCGCCGAGCAGGCCGCGTTCACCGACGCGGCTGCCGGGTTCAGGGATACGGTGCGCGCGCCGCAGTTCGTGTTCAGGAACGCATAGCGGACCTTCCCCGCTGCGATCAGCCGCTTGAGCTTGGCGACGGTCGTGAACACGCGCCCTTCGTAGGTGGTCAGCACCACGATCGGGCGGGCGTCCTGCACGACAAGCGAGCCGATCTGGGTGGCCGACTCGGCCGCGACCTCATAGCGTGCGCTGCCCTGGTGAGCACGCAGATACGCGCTCACGAGGCGCTGCTCTTCGGAGGGCAGCGCCCCGACGTAGCCGGCGTCGGTCACGCCGTTGTCGATCGAGGCGATGTCGGCGCTCATCGGGATGGCGAGCACCGAGACCAGGATCAGCGTCAGCACGCCCCAGGGGGCGAGGAGCGCTCGCAGCCGCGACGGCACCGCCGGCAGGCGCGCCAGCGCCGCGCAGGCGACCGCGCCGAGCGCCGCGAGCAGGCCGACCCACCAGGCCGCGGTCGGCCCGTAGACCAGCCGCTCGGCGTAGACCGCGACGATCAGCATGCTCGCCGTCAGGAACAGGAGCCGTGTGCGCCCGCGCGGTGAGGCGGCCCAGGCCGCGCCGATCCCGAACAGCGCTGCGACCGCCGGGGTGAACCCCTCGACGTAGCGGGGATGCAGCCGTTCCATGTCGCTGAAGAGGACGAGCCCGGTGAGCATCCACACGCCGATGCCCGCCGCGCACGCGCGGCGCATGCGCGCGCGCGCCTCGGGCTCCACCGTTGCCTCGGGCTCCACCGTCGGCTGCTCCGCCGTCGGCTCGGGCCCCGCCATCGACTCGGGCCCGGCCGTTCGCTCGGGCCCCGCGGTTGTCACGGGCCCGGCCGTTCGCTCGGGCTCCGCCGTTGTCACGGGCCCGGCCGTCGGCTCGGGTGCGACGAGGGCGTCCATGGGGGCACTCGCCGTCTGCGTCGCGCCGGCGCCGGCGCCGCCAGCCGGCCGAGGGGGGCGCCCGGCGGGCTCGCCATGTGCTTCGCCTTCAGAATCGCGGCCGCGCCGCCGTCGCAGCTCCCAAACCATCGCCGGTATCCCGAGTAGCAGGCCAAGGAGGATCTCGAGTCCGAGCCGCTCGCCCGACAGCGGGCCGACGCGCGCCAGCAGGCGCGTCGGCGAGGCGGGGAGGATCGGGATGTGGTCGCGCTCGGACTGCGTTGCCACGGGGTAGTGGTGCCCGGGCTGGTAGACGGTCGTCGGTTCGGTCGTTTTCCCGCTGAGACGGTCGCTGCCGTTGAAGACAAACGCCGCATTCCAAGCGCTGCCGTTGGTCGAGCCGATCGCCCACGGACGATCGTTCGCGGGCACGAGCAGCGTGGCCGTAAGCCACGACAGCGCCACCGCCACGTACACGCCGGTCGCGAGCAGCAGCTGCGCCAGGCGCCGCCGTCGCGGCCCGGGCAGACCCACGTAGGCGAAGACGACCAGGCCGGGCAGCGCGACGAGCGACTCGAGCAGCTTCACGTTGAACGCGAGCCCGAGGGCGGCCGCCGCGCCCAGCAGCCAGGCGCTCTTGCCGCTTTCGGCGGCGTGCACGAGCAGTAGCAGCGCGAGCACGATCGTGGCCATCATCACCGCGTCCATCGTGTCGCTGCGCGCTGTGATGACCTCGACGGGGAGCACGGCGAGCCCTACGGCGGCCGCGAGTCCCGCCGGCACGCTCCACATCCGCTTCACGGCCGCGTACAGCAGCGGGATCGAGATGACGCCGCCGAAGACCTCCGGCAGCTTGAGCGTCGTCGAGCTGAAGCCGAGCAGCTTCACGCTGAACACCTGCAGCCACAGATCGACCGGCGGCTTGTCGATCGACACGCTCGCCCCGGGCTCGAAGGCGCCGAAGAAGAAGTTGTGGGCCGACAGCGACATGCTGCGCACCGCGGCGTCGTAGAAGGGATCGGGGGAGACCCGCCCGATGTAGAGCAGGCGCAGCACCGCTGCTCCGAGCGTTATCAGGGCAACGAGCGCCCAGTCCCAGTGTCGTGCGAGTCCTTTCACGTGGGGAACGCTAGTCTGGGCGGCCGGTGGCAAGCGACAGCGGCGACAGCGGCGGTCAGGCGGGGGCTTCCCATGAGCCGCGGGAGTGTATGCCCTGTCGGGGCACCGGCCGGGTGATCTCGAACCTCGGCGGCACGCCAAGCAAGCTCACCTGCCCGTGGTGTGGCGGCGGCGGGGTGCGCCTCGCTGCCGTGGACGCCCAGGCCCGCTGGCCCGACGCCGGCGGCGAGCAGGACCCGGCGGAGCGCTCCTCCGAGCCGCTCGCCTGACGCAGGCGCGAGCGATGCCGTGAGCGTGTCGCGTTCGTCGGCGGCGAAGCTCATCTGTCCAATCTGGTGTGCAGCTATAAAGCACCCCTAAGCGAGGGTCGATGCACCGGCTGACAAAGCCAGTGCCGAGGTGCCAAGGCAGAGCATCCCAACGGGTGCGTAGCAAAGCCGGCGGCTCTCGCAAGGGGGACGCATCGCCGCTTGAGGCGATTACCGAGGGCTGGCGCCCTGTAAACGGATCCTAGGAGGATCAAATGCTTTATCGACTGCGCCAGCGCTTGAGTGACGAGGGTGGTTTTACCCTCATCGAGCTTCTGGTCGTGATCCTGATCATCGGCATTCTCGCCGCGATCGCCATTCCGTCGTTCCTCAACCAGACGAGCAAGGCGTATGACGCCTCGGCGAAGGAGCTTGCTCGCACGGCTGAGACCACCGCGGAAACCTACGCCACCGACCACGAAGGTGGTTACGGCAGCATGACCACGGCGAAGCTGCAGGAATACGAAGGCACCCTGAAGAGCTGCCCGAACGGCACCAACGCGTGCTTCGTGAAGTCTGAAGAAAAGGAAAGCGGCAAGGGGTACCTCGTCGAAACTGAAGCCTACAAAACCAAAGACAAATTCATCATCGAAAGAAACGAAAAAGCCGAAATCACTCGCAAATGCAAAAGCGAAACCAACGGCTGCCAGGGCGGCAAAGAAAGCAGCTGGTAGACCGTCGGCTTTGAGCGTCTAGCTCGAAGATGAGATTGGACAGGGGCGGCCCGCGGGCCGCCCCTCTCTTTTTGCCTGCTGCGATGCCAATACGTCCGCAAGAGCAGTCCCACCGCTCGCTGCGCCTGTCGGGGCGCCGATGCATGCCTGACAAGCCAGCGCCGAGGTGCCAAGGCAGCATCCCGAGAGGTGCATAGCAAAGCCGGCGGCTCTCGCAAGGGGGACGCATCGCCGCTTGAGGCGATTACCGAGGGCTGGCGCCCTGAAGGTGGATCCTAGGAGGATCAAATGCTGTATCGACTGCGCCAGCGCTGGGGTGACGAGGGTGGTTTTACCCTCATCGAGCTCTTGGTCGTGATCCTGATCATCGGCATTCTGGCGGGAATCGCCATTCCGTCGTTCCTCAGCCAGACGAGCAAGGCCTATGACGCCTCGGCCAAGGAGCTCGCCCACACTGCCGAGGTCACCGCGGAAACGTATGCCACCGACCACGAAGGCGGCTACGCCAGCATGACCACGGCGAAGCTGCAGGAATACGAAGGGACCCTGAAGAGCTGCCCGAACGGCGCCAATCCGTGCTTTGTGAAGGCTGAAGAAAAGGAAGGCGGCAAGGGCTACCTGGTCGAGACGGAAGCCTACAAGACCAAAGACAAATTGATCATCGAAAGAAATGAAAAAGCGGAATTCGTCCGCAAATGCGAAAGCGAAACCAACGGCTGCCAGGGCGGGAAATCGAGCAGCTGGTAGTCGACTCGGCGTGTTCCGCGCGAAGGCCATCGGACCGGGACGGGAGCGGCAGCTACCCGCCGCTCCCGCGTGAGCGCTCAAGCGCAGACGCGCGTCGGTCGATCAACCCCCATGGAGGCAGCAACCTTCGCAGGCGTGCTCGGGGCGATCGCCGGCTCGTTCCTCAACGTCGTCGTCTATCGCCTGCCGCGCCACGAGTCGCTCATCACGCCGGGGTCGCACTGCCCCCGGTGCGCCACGCCGGTCAAGCCCTACGACAACATCCCGATTCTCTCCTGGCTGCTGCTGCGCGGGCATTGCCGCGGTTGCGGCGCGCCGATCTCCCCCCGTTACCCGCTCGTCGAGGGCTTGACGGCCGCGCTCTGCGTGGGCGCTGTGCTCGCGCACCACTCGGCGTCCGCGATGGCCCTCAGCGTCGTGCTGATCCTGCTGATCGTGCCGGCCGCGCTGATCGATCTCGAGCACCGGATCATCCCGAACGCGATCACGGCGCTCGGCGCCGTCGTGGCGCTCCTCATCGGCCTCGCGCTCGATCCCTCGGGTGAGCCTGGACGGTTGATCGCAGGCGCGGCCGCCGGCGGCTTTCTGCTGCTGGCTGCCCTGGCCTATCCGGGGGGGATGGGCATGGGCGACGTCAAGCTGGCCGCGATGATGGGCCTGTTCCTCGGCGCCGCCGTCGCCCCGGCGATCTTGATCGCGCTGCTCGCGGGCGTGCTTCTCGGCGTGCTGATCATCGCCAGCAGGGGCGCCCAGGAGGGACGCAAGACGGCCGTGCCCTTTGGCCCGTTCCTCGCGCTGGGGGCGCTCGTCGCGGTATTCCTCGGGCAGCAGATCGTCGATGTCTACGTCAAACACTTCGTTCACTAAAGCGCCGCGGCCCTCGCGCCGATAGGACCCCCAACGGGCGATCGTCCCCGACTGCAGCGCCGCCATCCGAGATGCGACTCCCCTCACGACTCCCCTCATTCAACATGAAGCTGGACCTCAATCTCGGCCGACGCTCGGGCGCCGACGTCGTCGGCCTGGACATCCAGCCCGGTCTCGTAGCCGCCGTCCAGGCACGCGTCAACGGTAAGGTTCTCGCCGAGCGCGCCGCCGCCCTGCCGCTCGCGGCCGACACCGTGCGCGACGGCGAAGTGGCCGATGAGGCCGCGCTCAGCGAGGTCCTGCGCGAGCTGTTCAAGACCAGCGGGCTGAGCAGGCACGTCCGCATCGGCGTCGCCAACCAGCGCACGGTGCTGCGCACGCTCGAGCTGCCGCCGGTGACCGACCGTAAGGAACTCGCGGCCGCAGTCAGCTTTCAGGCCCAGGATCAGGTGCCGATGCCGCTCAGCAACGCCGTCCTGGACTTCCATCCGCTGGGCATCATCGACACCCCCGACGGCCCCCGCCAGCGCGTCGTGCTCGTGGCCGCCCAGCGCGACATGGTCGAACGACTGCTGGCGGCCGTTCGCGCCGCCGGTCTGAGCCCCGAGGGGGTCGACCTCTCGGCCTTCGCGCTGATCCGCTCGCTCTATCGCCCCGACCCCGAGCAGTCCGGTCGCGTGCTCTACCTGAACGTCGACGGGCTCACGAACCTCGCGATCGCCGAGGGCACGATCTGCCGCTTTACCCGCGTCGTCGGCAGCGGTCTGGAGGGGATGGCGAGCGATCTCGCCGTTCGCCGCAGCATCGCGCTCGCAGAGGCGCGGGAGCTGCTCGTTGCCGTCGACCTCGACGCCGCCGCGGCGCCTGCGCCGGCGGGGACCCTGTCCGAGCAGCCACTGCCCGAGCAGCCACTGTCCGAGGAGCCACCGTCGGAGGAGTCGCTGCCCGAGACGTCCCTCGAGGGGGCGCTCCCGGAGGACGGCGCGCCCGAGCCCGCGGCGCTCGAGAGCTACGAGGACCAGGAGGCTCGCGAAGCGTCCATGAGCTACGAGGAGATGTCCGAACCCGCGCAGGGACCTGCGCTGGCCGCGCCCGCGTCGGACGCCGATGTTCGGGAGGTGCTCGAGAACGGCATCCGCGAGCTCTCCGGCGAGGTTCGCAACTCACTCGACTTCCATCGTTCCCAGGACGGGGGCGGTGAGGTCTCACACGTCGTGCTCAGCGGCGCAGCACAGGACATCGCGGGCTTCGCCGAGGCGCTCCAGAACGCGGTCGGCGTCGAGGTGCGCAGCGAGACCGTCGGCCTGGTGGACGACCGGCTCGCCGGCCAGGTCTCCACGCACCGGCTGGCGGTGGCGGCGGGCCTGGCCACGACGGAGGCGCCGCAATGAGAGCTGTCAACCTGATTCCCGCCGACCAGCGCAGCGGGGCGTCGGCCGGCGCTGGACGCTCCGAAGGAGTCGCCTACGCTCTGCTCGGTCTGCTTGGCGGCCTGGCGCTGCTCGGGTTTCTCTACGGCCGCGCCGAGCACCAGATCTCGAGCAGCCGCACGCAGGCCGCGCAGATCACCAGCGAGGCACAGACCGCCCAGGCGCAGGCGACTCAGCTCGCGCCCTACGCGAGCTTCACCGCGCTGCGCGAACAGCGCGAGCAGGCGGTGCTGGAGCTCGTGAACACGCGCTTCGACTGGGCCCACGCCCTCCACGAGCTGGGACGCGTCCTCCCCCGCAACGCCGCGATCACCTCGCTCGCCGGCACGGTCGGCTCGGCCTCCTCGTCCTCCAGCTCGGCCTCCAGCGCGGCGAAAGCCGCGACGTCCGGGTCGGTGACCTCGGCCACGCCGCCCGGGAGCGTTCCGACGTTCCTGCTCAGCGGCTGCGCGACCAGCCAGCAGGCCGTGGCGCTCATGCTCGACCGGCTGCGTCTGGTCGACGGCGTCCGCGAAGTCACGCTGCAGAGCTCCACCAAGGGCGCATCATCCGGCTCCGGCGGCGGATGCAGCACCGGCCAGCCCGTGTTCGCGGTCGACGTCACCTTCGCCGGGCTGCCGACGCCCGCCACGAGCCCCGCCTCCGCCGCAACAACCGAGCTCACGGCGGGATCGGCAACGTCCACAGGGAGCGCAAGGTGACCGGGCGCGATCGCATCGTCGCCGTCGGCATCGCGGTCGTGGCGATTCTCGCCGCCGCCTGGCTCCTCGTCGTCTCACCCGAGCGCAAGCAGGCGGGCAAGGTCGGCGTGCAGGTCACCGAAGCCAAGGCGCAGCTCGCCTCCGCGCAGGGCCAGCTGGCGAGCGCCCGCGCGGCCGAGGCCCAGTACGCCAGCGCGTATGCCTCGATCGTCAGTCTCGGTAAAGCCGTCCCGCCGAGCGAGGAAGTTCCGTCGCTGATCTACCAGCTCTCACAGGCCACCAACGAGAAGAACATCGAATTCGCCTCGATCGTCTCCGGCGGAGGCGGATCGAGCAGCTCGCCCGCCGCAACGGCCGTGGCGGCTGCCGGCTTCACGCAGATGCCCTTCACGTTCGTCTTCAACGGCAGCTTCTTCGATCTCGAACACCTCTTCCGGCAGATCACCGGCTTCACCGTGCAGAGGGGCCCCGGCGGCCTGCGGGTGAGCGGGCGCCTCCTGACGATCCAGAGCGTCAAGCTCGCGCCCGCCCCGACCACGAGCGCGGAAACCGGCAAGAACGCCGCCGAACAGCTGACCGGCACGATCACCGCCACCGCGTACGTCCTACCTGCCGGGCAGGGCCTGACCGGCACGGCCACGCCCACGTCTCCCACGGGCGCCGCGGCGCCCGCGTCCTCGACCACCGGGGCTTCGAGCTCCACGACGGCTCCCGCGATCGCCAGGGTGAACCCATGACCGACCTCCTGAACTCCGTCAAGGCCGACCTGCTGGACAGGCGTCTGCTGCCGATCGTCGCCGTGGTGGGTGTCGCGCTCCTCGGGGCCTTGGCCTACGTCGTGCTCGGCGGCGGCTCGACGAGCGCCACGAGCACGCCCGCCGCCACCTCCACGACGCCGACCTCGGCCGCCAGCGGCGCGCTGGTGGTCAGCCAGGCCCAGCCCAACTCCACGCAGCCGGTGGCCGAGACGACCAGCGGCGCGAGCGCCCAGCATCGCGGCACCGCGCGCGATCCCTTCGCGCCGCTCGCCGGAGCTGCGAAGGTCGCGAGCGTCGCCAAACCCGCGAGCGTGCCCAGCTCCTCGGCGCCCGCCGGCTCATCGAGCGCGAGTGCCGGCTCCGGGTCGGCTTCGAGCTCGCCGAGCAGCAGCGAATCCACTGCTACGAAACCGTCCACGCCCAGCGCGCCGGCGAAGCCGGCCATCGTCTACCACGTCGCCGTCCTCTTCGGCGTGCTCCCTGCCGGCACCTCGGCGGCGAACGCGCAGCTGACGCCGTATGAGAACCTCAAGCTCCTCACGCCGCTGCCCTCGGCCAAGCAGGCTCTGGTCGTGTTCAGGGGCGTGAGCGCTCAGAGCAAGAGCGCGACGTTCACGCTCGTGGGCGAAGTGATCCTCCACGGCAACGGGATCTGCCTGCCCAGCCCCTCGCAGTGCCAGGAGATCGACCTGAAACCCGGACAGGCCGAGCAGCTCGAATACCTGAACGCGACCGGTGAAGTGGTCACCTCCGAACTGCGGGTCGTGAGCATCTCCTCCGAGAACGCATCCAGCGCGTCGCTGAAGAGCGTCATGGGCAGCGAGTCGAAGCCCGGGCGCGAACTGCTGCGCCGGGCGGGGCTCCTGCAGCTCGCCGACCTGCACTACTCGCAGGTGGGGGTGCTCGTGTCCTCCCGCCCTTCGCGGCCCGCAGCGCGCGCACACACCGCCGCGCGGCGCCCGCGCCACAAGAGCTGAGCCCTCAGCAAATAAGCTAGGGGCCGTGGCGCTCCGTCTGATCACCGCCGGCGAGTCGCACGGTCCCGGCCTCACATGCATCGTCGAGGGCCTGCCGGCGGGTCTCGAGCTGTCCGCTGCCGATGTGAACCGCGACATGGCGCGCCGCCAGCTCGGCCACGGGCGCGGTGGCCGCATGAAGATCGAGCGCGACGCGGCCGAGATCACCGGGGGCGTCCGGCACGGACGCACGCTCGGCAGCCCGGTCGCCCTGCAGGTGGCGAACCGCGACTACGCCAACTGGGAGCAGCGGATGAGCCCGTGGCCGGTCGATGAGGCGACCGCGGAGGTCCACCTGCCGCGTCCGGGGCACGCTGACCTCGTCGGCACGCAGAAGTACAAGCAGAGCGACGTGCGCAACATCCTCGAGCGTGCCTCCGCACGCGAGACCGCCGCGCGCGTGGCCGGCGGGGCGCTGTGCAAGGCCTTCCTGCGCGCGCTCGGGGTGAGCGTGCACTCCCACGTCGTCCAGATCGCGTCGGTGCATGCGCCCGAACGCGAGCGCCTGCTCACGCCCGCGGACTTCGCGGCAGTGGACGAGTCGCCCGTGCGCTGCCTGGACGCGCAGGCGAGCAAGGCGATGGTGCGCGAGATCGACAAGCTGCGCAAGACCAACGAGTCGCTCGGCGGCGTCTTCGAGGTGCTGGCGTTCGGCCTCGTGCCGGGCCTCGGCTCCTACGTCTCCTGGGAAGAGCGCCTGGACGGACGCCTGGCAATGGCCATCTGCTCGATCCAGGCGCTGAAGGGGGTCGCGATCGGCGACGGCTTCGCCGTGGCCGGCCTGCCCGGATCACAGGCGCATGATGAGATCTTCTTCTCCGAGGAGCGCGGCTACTACCGGAAGACCAACCGCGCCGGCGGCCTCGAGGGCGGAATGACGACCGGCTGCCCGCTGGTCGTGCGCGGCGCGATGAAGCCGCTGCCGACCCTGACCAAGCCGCTGCAGTCGGTCGACACCGAGACCCACCAGCCCGCGCAGGCGCTGCGCGAGCGGACCGACTCCTGCACCGTCCCCGCCGCCGGGGTTGTGGGGGAGGCGATGGTCGCCCTCGTGCTGGCCGATGCCTACCGGCGCAAGTTCGGAGGCGACCACATCGACGACGTCCTGCAGGCGGTCCGCGCCTACGAGGAGCGGATCGGGTGGCATTCGTCCTGATCGGCTTCATGGGCGCCGGCAAGTCGACCGTCGCCCGCGAACTCGCCGAGGCAAGTGGTGGGGTGGCGCTGGACAGCGACGCGCTGCTCGAGGAGCGCCTCGGCCACCCCGTCGCCCGCGAGTTCGAGCAGCACGGCGAGCCCTCCTTCCGCGCCAAGGAGGAGGAGCTCGTGTGCGCGCTGCTGGCCGACGCCGGCCCCGAGCAGGTGATAGCGCTCGGCGGTGGCAGCGTGCTCTCCGAGCGCGTCCGCGGGGCGCTCGCCGGGCACGTGGCGGTGCTGCTCGACGTCGACCCGGTGATCGCATGGGAGCGCGTGCGGGCGGCCTCGGAGACCCCCGAGCGCCCCCTCGCCCGCGACCGCGACGCCTTCATCGAGCTCCACTCGGCTCGACGGCCGCTGTATGAAACGCTCGCAGACGCCTTCCTGCTCGAGCTTCCGATCGGCGGGGCGCCGGCTGCGCTCGGCGCCCTGAACGCCCTCCTGACCGCACCCGCGGGCACACGCCTACTATGGGCCAGGTCGGCCTCCGGGGACTATCCCGTCCTGGTCGGGCGCGGGCTGCTCGACGAGCGCGACGCGGGCCTGCCCTGGCGTGTCTGGCCGCTGGACCGCGAGCGCTCGCGGTCCTTCTGCGTCACCGACGCGACGGTCATGGCGCTGTATGGGGCCCGGTTGGGAGAGGTCCTTGCGACGATCGCGATACCCCCCGGCGAGGAGCAGAAGACGCTCGCGAGCGCGCAGCAGGTGTGGCAGGCGATGCTCGGCGCGGGCATGACCCGGGCAGATCACGTAATCGCTCTCGGCGGCGGCGTCGTCGGCGATCTCGCGGGCTTCTGCGCCGCCACCTATCAGCGCGGCGTCCCCATCGTCCAGATTCCGACCACGCTCGTGGCCCAGGTCGACTCGGCGTACGGCGGCAAGACCGGGGTGGACCTGCCCGAGGCCAAGAACTACATCGGCGCCTACCACCAGCCGGCCGGGGTGCTCGTCGACCCCGACACGCTGTGCACGCTGCCCGCGCCGGAGCTCGCGGCGGGCTGGGTGGAGGTGCTCAAGACAGCGCTGATCGCCGGCGGCAGCCTGTGGGAGACGGTCGCGGCCGGGGGAGAGGCGGACGAGCGCACGATCCTCGCGTGCGCGCGCACCAAGCTCGCGGTCGTCGCCGCCGATGAGCGCGACGGCGGACGCCGCCAGGTGCTGAACCTCGGGCACACCGTCGGCCATGCGATCGAGACCTCCACCGGCTACGCCCGCTACCGCCACGGCGAAGCCGTGGGCCTGGGGCTGCTTGCCGCGCTGCGCCTCTCCGGCCAGGACGCGCTGCGCGCCGAGGTGAGCGAGCTGCTCCTCGGCCGCTCGCTGCCCGTGACGCTCACGGGCGTTTCGGTGGAGGCCGTGCTGGAGGCGCTGGCACGTGACAAGAAGCGCGTGGGGGATAGGGTCCCGTTCGTGCTCGTGAAGGCGCCCGGAGAGGTCATGTTCGGCTGCGAGGTCGCCGAGGAAGAGCTGCGGGCGGCAGTGGCGGAGCTCGCAGGATGAGCGGCCGGGAGGGGCGCATCGAGGTGATGCACGGCGTCAACCTCGACCAGCTCGGGCGCCGCGACCCGCTGCTCTACGGAACCCTCACGCTGCGCCAGCTCGAGCGCCGGATCGAGCAGGAGGCCGCGGCGCTCGGATTGCGCACGCGCTTCTTTCACACCAACCACGAGGGCGAGTTCGTCGAGCACCTCCATTCCCTGCGAGGCGATGCCGACGCGATCCTGCTCAACCCGGGCTCCTGGACGCACTACGCGTGGTCGATCCGCGACGCCCTCGAGATCGCGGCGCTGCCCGCGCTCGAGATCCACCTCTCCGACGTCGAGCACCGCGAGCCGTGGCGGCGCCTGTCGGTGATCCGCGATCTCTGCTTCGCGACGATCTCCGGACGCGGCCCGGATGGCTACGGCGAGGCCCTCGCGCTGCTGCGCGAGGAGCTCGAGCGAGGCCCCGCGTGAGCAGCGCCGCCGGCCGCGGCAACGCGAGCCGCGACCGCGCGGCGCGACTGGCGGGCGGGCTGCGCGAGCGCGAGCTCGACGGACTGCTGGTCGAGACCTCGATCGACCTGCGCTACCTGACTGGCTTCACCGGCAGCCACGGCCTCGCGCTGCTCGCCGCTGACCCAGACGGCTCCGCGACGATCGCCGGCCACCGCTTCTTCACGGACTTCCGCTATGCCACGCAGTCGGCCGCGCAGGTGCCCGATGAGTTCCGGCGCGAGATCGTCGCCGGCGATCTGCTGGAGGCGGCCGCAGCGTCACTCGCCGGCGCAGACGGCCGGCTCGGATTCGACGAGGAGAGCCTGACCGTCGCCGGCCACCGGCGCCTCGGCGAGCTGCTCGGGCAGGGATGGGAGCTCGTCCCCTGCGCGCAGCTGATCGCGCGGCTGCGAGCGGTCAAGGATGCCGGGGAGATCGCCCGCATCCGTGCCGCGGCCGAACTCGCCGACGAGGCGCTCGAGGGGGTTCTCGAGGGCGGCCTCGCGGGCCGCACCGAGCGCGAGGTTGCGATCGAGCTCGAGCTGCGCATGCGCCGCCTCGGGGCTGAGGCGCCGAGCTTTCCGTCGATCGTCGCGGCCGGCGCGCACGGTGCCCTCCCGCATGCGGCGCCGCGGGACGAGCAGATCCCCCCCGACGTGCTCGTGACGATCGACTGGGGCGCCCTGCATGAGGGCTACTGCTCGGATTGCACCCGCACCTACGCCACCGGCGAAGGCATCTCGGAGGAGGCGCGCGAGGTCTATGAGCTCGTGCTGAGCGCCCAGGAAGAGGGGCTCGCCGAGGTCAGAGCGGGCCGCAGCGGTCGCGAGGTGGACTCGCTCGCGCGTGCGGTGATCGAGCGGGCCGGGCACGGCGAGCACTTCGGCCACGGCCTCGGCCACGGCGTGGGCATGGAGGTCCACGAGGGGCCCCGCCTGTCGCGGACCGCCGGTGAGGAGCCGTTGCGCGTCGGCAACGTCGTGACGATCGAGCCAGGGGTGTATCTGCCCGGGCGCCTGGGGGTGCGGATCGAGGACCTGGTGGTGATCGCTGACGACGCTCAGGAGCTTCTGACCAGCCTGCCCAAGGCGCTGACCGTCATCTCCTGAGCGCGCGCGCGGCCCGCGCCCCGGAGGCGCACCTCGAGCGCGGGGCGCCCGGCGGCGCGCAGTCGCAGCGCGAGCGCCGCCGCCAGTGGCAGCGACCAGGCGAGGAACAGCGCCGACTGCGCATCCGCGGAGGCGTGCGAAGGCAGCCACGCGAAGCTGATCCACACCAGCACCGTGGTGGACAGCGCGAGCAGCGCGGGACGCGTGGCCGCGCCGCGGACCTCCCAGGCGAGCAGTGCCAGCAGGAACGGCAGGGGGTAGTAGACGTTGTCCCAGGTGTCCAGCAGGCAGCGCAGGAGCAGCGCCAGCGCCAGCGCCAGCAGCGCGTCGTGCTCGGACAGCCGTGCCCCGCGTGCGCCTCGGCGCACGCGCAGCCAGAGCGCCGCGCTCAGGCCCAGCCCGACGGCGAGGATCAGCGGGTGGCTGACTGCGCTGGTCCACCCGGGCCCGATCCGGTAGCCCGGCTTGGGCGCGCCGAAGAGGCCGTGCACGAGCGCTCCGTGGCGACCGAGGAACCACCACACCTGCCACGGCTGGAAGATCGCTCCCGTCGGCGTTGCGACCCCGCGCGTGCTGGCGGCGAACCCGCCCGTCGAGGCGAGCGCCAGCGGGGCGAGCACGGCGAGCGCCACCGCGCCGGCGCTCGCCAGACATCGCAGCCGTCGGCCGGGGGCCAGCGCAAGCAGCACCGGGCCTGCCGCGAGCAGCGCCCACTCCTTGTTGGCGACCGCCAGCCCGAGGACCGCGCCTGCCCACAGCGCGCGATCGCCGCCTGCGAGCAGCACCGCGGCCACGCACAGGCATCCGCCGAGCAGCTCCTCGGGGTGTCCGACTTCAAGCGCCCGCAGCGTGATCGGGTTGGCCACGCACAGCCCGAGCGTGACCGCGCGCGCGAGCGTGGAGCGGCCCTGCGAGCGCATACGAGCGACGAGCCAGACGCCCAGCGCCGCGGAGCCGAGCAGGCAGGGCAGCGCGACCATGCGGTAGACGGCCTCCTCGCCGCCGCCCCACAGCCCGGGGAGCAGCGCAAACGGCGAGCGCTCGATGAGCGAGCCGCCGTAGGCGGGCGCAAGGCGCAGAAACCCGAGCAGGTGGCCGTGCACGAGCGCGTCCAAGGCCGGGCGCGCTTCGTTGTCGTAGTCGTTCCAGGCGAAGCCGTAGAGGCCCAGCCACGCCATCGTGGCGCAGCCCGCGCCAGCCATGAACGCGCACAGGGCATTCTCGCGTGCGACTCGCCGCATAGCTTGGCATCGGCCTGCGGGCGTCTCTGCTTGAGCTTCGCGGCCGGCCGAGGCTCCACTCAGGGAGTATCGTCGCCCTCGTCGCCTCGGGCCGTCGCCTGACACCGACGCGAGGCTTCGCCGCAATCATGCCGTCGCTGCTTGATCTCACGCGCCAGGTCGATCTCGCCACGGTCCCCGAGGAGGCCCAGCCCTCGGCGCTGCCGCTGATGACGCCCCAACAGCTGTACGAGCTCTCCGAGCGCCAGCAGTGGCAGTCGCATGCCATCGACTTCACCCGCGACCGGGAGGACTGGGCGGCGATGGGCGCGGATCTGCGCGAGCGCTTGTCCTGGAACCTGTCCTCGTTCTTCGTCGGCGAGGAGCGCGTCACGACGCAGTTCTCGGGCCTGGTGATGGCCTACGAGAGCCAGAGCGAGGCGGCGTTTCTGTGCTCCCAGCAGCTCGACGAGGCGCGCCACACGCAGCACTTCAACCGCTTCTACGAGCAGGTCCTCGGCCTGGACGGCAGCTTCGAGGATCGTCTGCGGCGGGCGCGGGAGGACCTCAACAGACGGTTCATCGAGATGTTCGACGGACTTCTCGTGGACTGGGGGCGGCGCCTGGCGGAGAATCCGCGGGACATCGAGGCGAAGGTCGACTTCGTGATCCTCTACCACATGATCATCGAGGGCACGCTGGCGCTCACCGGCCAGTGGTTCCTGACCCGCTACGTGGAGCGCCAGGGCATCCTGCCGGGCTGGGCGCAGGGCTTCAGGCTCATCTCCCAGGACGAGCATCGGCACGTGGCCTATGGCACATGGTTCCTGCGCGAGAAGGCCAGAGATCCGCAGCTAAGGCGGCGCATCAGCCAGCGCCTCGCCGAGCTCATCCCGCTGACCTCCGCGGTGCTCGTGCCTCGTCGCGTGGACCCGGAGCGCTTTGCGATGCTGGACTACACGATTGCCGAAACGGACGCGTTCGCGTTCAACGCGCTGCATCGCAGGCTGAGGATCATCGGGATCGATCCGGCCAGTCTCGCCGCAGCGGCAGCGGCAGCGGCCTAGCGGCCTAACATCCGGCGCGACGACGAAGGCATCCGCTCCCCCGCGAGACGTCGCCCTACTGACCCCGGTGGGTGGGCGGCGCTCTAGGCTTGCTTGAATGCACCCGCGCCGTGCCCACGCCGCGGTCGTCCCTGGCGCGGCGCACCCGCAGACCCCCCGATCCCCGAGCGCGTGAGCAGCTTCACGAACCCCTCCTCCTCGATCCCGCCGCCGGCGGCGATGCCGGCGGAGCCGCCCCGTCGTGGCTGGTGGATGGCCAAGCGCTTCCTGCTCGCGGCACTCGGCGTGGTGCTCCTCTCGGGCGGGGCCACCGCGGCGGTCGCTCTCAACGAGGTCGGCAAAGTGGTGGAAGCGCTCGGGCAGACCAAGGCGGTCAAGCTCGCGCCGAGGCTCCTGGCGCCAACGAGCAAAGGAGCGCCGGAGACGTTGCTGCTGGTCGGCAACGACGAACGTCCGCCGCCCAAGAGCAACCCCTACGGGAAGGTCCTGCCGCACTCCAACGAGATGCTGCTCGTGCGGATCGACCCGAGCAGGCCGACGATCGCGATGCTCTCGATCCCGCGCGAGCTGCAGGTCACCTTCACCGCGCCCAACGGGGAAGTGATCACGAACCGCATCAACTCCGCCTACACCTATGGCGGCCCTCAGCTGATGGTCGAAACGATCAAGCGCCTGTTCGGCATCACGGTCAACCACGTCTTGGTCACGAGCTTCCCCAAGTTCAGGCGCGCGGTCGACGAACTCGGCTGCGTGTACATGGGCGTGGACCGTCGCTACTACCACGTCAACGAACCGGGCGGGGAACAGTACTTCGAAATCAACCTGCAGCCCGGCTACCAGCGGCTGTGCGGCCCGCAAGCGCTCGAATTCGTCGCCAACCGCCACGAAGACACCTCGCTGACGCGAGACGCGCGCGACCAGCGCTTCCTGCTCGAAGTCAAGGCTCAGTACGGCGCGACGCTCTTTGAAGAGCGCGAAAAGTTTGAGCGGATACTCGGCAGGACGGTCGAAACCGACAACGCCCTTCACGGCTCCAGCCAGGTGCTCGACCTGCTGGAGCTGCTCGTCGAATCCGAGGGCAAGCCGGTCAGGCAGATTCCGTTCAACGTCAACCTGCTGCCGACCTACGACACGGCCAGCGAACAGCAGATCCATGAATCGGTGCAGTCGTTCCTGCACGGCACCGCCCCGATCCGCAACCCTCACCTGAGCGGCGTCGTGCACGCCGCCGCGCACGCTCACCAGCCCGTCCGCCGCGCCAGCAGCGCGGCGCCGACCCTCACGCCCACGACCGCCTCCGAGCTCGATCAGGCCCGCTCGCAGGCGCCGCGCCTGGCGTTTCCGCTCGAGTACCCGCGCGCCCGTGACAGTCTCGCCGGCGCGCAGCCGGACACGCTGCGTCTGTACGCGATCCGCGACCAGCATGGGCACATCCACCCGATCTATGTGATCGCCATCGACCGCGGGGCCCTCGGGCAGTTCTACGACGTCCAGGGAACCAGCTGGAGCGACCCGCCCCTCCTGAGCGACCCGGGCGAGACCATCCACGTGGGCCGGCGCACCTATGAGCTTTTCTTCGCCGGCGAACAGGTGAGGGTGATCGCGTGGCATGAAGCGGGAGCGGTCTACTGGATCGAGAACACGCTCACCGAGAACGTCTCGCCACGCGCGATGCTCACGATGGCGGACTCCACCCAGCCCGTGATCCGCCCGAGCGGCAGCGCCGACGCGCCGCTGGCGCTCGGCACGCTCCACCAGATCAACGTCCCGCTGCGCGCGGTCGCCACGACGAGCGCGACCGCCAAGATCGGAGCGCTGCTCGGCTTTGTCGGCGTCGGCATCGTCGCGGTGCTGGCGCTGCTCGTGCTCGCCCGGCAGCGCGAGCTGAACACGCTGCGAGAGCAGGTCGCTCAGGCGCTCGCCCTCGAGGCGCGCCAGCGCCCGCTGCTCGCCTCCGCCGGCATCCCCTACGCCCCATCGGCGCCGGCCGGCATCCCTGAGGCGCGGCCCGCGCCAGCCGGCATCCCTGAGGCGCAACCCGCGCCGGCGAGCGTCCCCGACGTCCAACCCGCTCCAGGCACCATCCCGGATGCTGGGGCGCCGCCAAGGCGCTACCGCGCGCGAAAACGCCCGCGCAGAGGCGTGCTCTTCGCCGCCGCCGCGCTGATCGTCGCGGCCCTGCTCGCATTCGGCTTCGAGCGTCTGCAAACGCACTCCACGCCGGCCGGCCGCTCGGTGCCGGTGGCCGTCCTCAATGCCACCTCCACCCCCGACGCGGCACACCGAATCGCCGCCAAACTGACGGCGGATCGTGTTCACGTCGGCGCAGTCGGCGACATCGTCGCGGACCTCAGCCCCGGCACCCACGTGCTCTACCCCCCGAGCGCCCAGGCGGAGGCTCAGCGGGTGGCGCGGCTGCTCCCCGGTCCGGCGGCGACCGTCGAGCCGATCCAGCCGCAGGTCCAGGCAGCGGTCGGCGGGCGCGACGAGATCGTCGTCGTGCTCGACTGACACGGGCGCGATGCGCCGGCGGCCGTTGAGGGCGCGGCCTCCAGGCGTCCGCCCGGGAGACGCGAGCGCGTGCCCGCTACCCTGCGAGACCATGATCGCGACACCAATCGTTGCCGAGCGTCGGCTGATCGCACCGTCCGGGCGAGGCTCATGAGCACCGTAACCACCAACCAGTTCAAAAACGGAAACCACATCGAGGTCGACGGCACGATCTTCAAGATCCTCGACTTCCAGCACGTGAAGCCCGGGAAGGGCGGGGCGTTTGTGCGCACCAAGCTGCGTCGCGCGTCCGACGGCAACGTGATCGACCGGACGTTCAGGGCAGGCGAGAAGTTCCGCGCGGTGCGCACCGAGGCTCGCAAGATGCAGTTCCTCTACGCCGACGGCAGCGACGCGCACTTCATGGACACGGAGTCCTTCGAGCAGATCGCGATCGCCGAGGGCGCCGTTCAGGAGGCGCTGCGCTGGATCACCCCGAGCAGCGAGGTCGAGGTGCTTTTCATCGACGATCAGCCGGCGGACGTGCAGCTGCCGAGCGCGGTCGATCTGGAGGTCACCCAGACCGACCCGGGGCTGCGCGGGGACTCGGTGTCGGGCGGGGGCACCAAGCCGGCGACGCTGGAGACCGGAGCGACGATCCAGGTGCCGCTGTTCGTGGAGCAGGGTCAGCGCATCCGGGTGGACACGCGCTCGGGCGACTACGTCGCACGCGCCTGAATGCGGCGCTCCGATCAGCGCCGGGCGGCGGTGGTGGCGCTCTACCAGCACGACCTGACCGGCCGGCCGCTGGTTGAGGCGCTCGGGCCGAACGCCTCGCTGTTCGAGCGCGCCCTCGCGCACGCGGCGGCCGATCGCGCGGAGGAGCTCGACGCGGTGATCGACCGTCACGCCCATGGGTGGTCGGTGCAGCGGATCCAGCCGTTGGAGCGCAGCATCATGCGCGTGGCGCTGATCGAGATGCTGCACCCCGACGCCGTGCCGGCCGATGAGTCGATACCGCCCGAGGGGGCGATCGAGGAAGCGGTGGAGAGCGCCAAGACGTTCTGCGGCTCGGACGCTCCGGGATTCGTGAACGGGGTGCTGGCAGCAGTGCTGCGCGAGGTGCGAGAGAATGCTCAGATCAAATGAGCAGCGTCGAGCACCTTGATGATCTGATCGCGCGCCTGGAGCGTGCAGCCGAGCAGCTGCGCTCAGGCGAGCTCTCCTCGGATGCGGCCGCGACGATGGTCGAGGACTGCGCCGCGCTGGCGACCCAGGCGGCGGCGGAGCTCGAGCAGCTCACCAGCGCCGAGGTGTCCGCGCCGGCGCCCGGCCAGGACACACTTCTATAGGCCTCCGGGGGTCCGCAGGGCGGTGAGCTCGAGCTACCCGGAGCACCTGCGCGAGGAGGTGGAGCGCTACCTGGAGGGGATGCACTTCTCCGAGGAGGAGCTGACCGCCGGGCTCGAGGAGGCGATGCGCTACTCGCTGCTGGCCGGCGGCAAGCGCATCCGGCCGGTGCTGGCCCTGGCGACGGCGCGCGCGGTCGGCCTCGAGCAGCGGGAGGTCCTGCCGTTGGCCGGGGCGATCGAGCTGATCCACACCTACTCGCTGATCCACGACGACCTGCCGGCGATGGACGACGACGCGCTGCGCCGCGGCGCCCCGACCTGTCATGTGAAGTTCGGCGAGGACGTGGCGATCCTCGCCGGCGACGGGCTCTACGCGGAGGCCTTTCGCCACCTGCTGACCCACCAGCGCTCCGCACCCGAGCGGGTGCTGCAAGCGGCCGCCGAGCTCGCCACCGCGACCGGCGTGAACGGGATGGTCGGAGGTCAATATGCGGACGTGAGGGCGGACACGCTCTCGCGCCCGGCGGCGCTGCGGCGCGTGCACGAGCTGAAGACCGGCCGCCTGATCGGCGCGTCGGTGCTGTGCGTACTACTGTTGACGGGGATCACCGATGGCCGAGAGACAGCTCCCTTCCGCCGTTTCGCCGCCGAGCTTGGTGTGCTGTTCCAGATCGTCGACGACATACTGGACGTCACGGGCACCGACGACGCGCTTGGAAAGCCGCGAGGGAGCGATGAGCGTCACGGGAAGCGAACCTACGTGAGCGAGTTTGGAATCGATCGCGCCAGGGATCTGGCAGCGGAGTCCCACCGGACGGCTCGCGAGGCCCTGGCCGAGGTCGCCGAGCGCGACCCGGTCGGCGCCGGCGGGGCGCACGCGACCGCCGAGCTCGCGGGAATAGCCGACTTCATCTACACCCGCACATCGTGAGCCTTCTCGAGCAGATCAACGGTCCTGAGGACCTGAAGGGGCTCTCAGAGCAGGAGCTCGAGCAGCTGGCCCAGGAGGTGCGCGAGCACATCATCGACACCGTCGGGGAGATCGGCGGCCACTTCGGCGCCAACCTCGGCACCTGCGAGCTGGCGGTGGCCCTGCACTCGCTGCTCGAGTCCCCGCGCGACAAGATCCTCTGGGACGTGGGTCACCAGGCCTACCCGCACAAGATCCTCACCGGCAGGCGCGAGCAGCTGAGCACGATCCGCCAGTACGGCGGCCTCGCGCCCTTCTGCTCGATCGCGGAGTCCCCGCACGACATCATGGGCGCCGGGCATGCCTCCACCTCGATCGGCTACGCGGTGGGGATCAAGGAGGGCATGCGCCAGGCGGGCAGCAAGGAGGACGGGAAGGTCGTGGCGGTCATCGGCGACGGCGCGATGACCGGCGGGGTGGCCTTTGAGGCGATCGGCCAGGCTGGCGGGCTGGGCACGCCGATAGTGGTCGTGCTCAACGACAACGGCATGTCGATTGCCCCGAACGTGGGCGCGCTCTCGCGCTACTTCAACAGGATCCGCCTCAACCCCAAGCTGTGGCACGCGCGCGCCGGGGTCGAGGGCGGCCTGACTCGCCTGCCCGGCGGCATCGGGTCTGCCTTCGAGCGGCTGGGTCCCCATCTGAAGGAGTCGATCAAGGCGTTCTGGGCTCCGGGCCTGTGGTGGGAGGAGCTCGACTGGGCCTACATGGGGGTGGTCGACGGGCACGACGTCAAAGCGCTGCGTGAGGCGCTGCGTGAGGCGCTCGCGGCGGAACGTCCGGTGGTGGTACACATCGCGACCGTCAAGGGCAAGGGCTTCGCGCCGGCCGAGGAGGGCGGCCTGGAGGGCATGGAGAAGTGGCATGCGGCCAAGCCGAAGTCGATCCTCAACGGCTCTCCCACAGCTCCGCCGGCGGCTGCCAGCGGCCGCCGGGCGCGCATCTCGAGGACGCCTCCGCAGTACACGCAGGTCTTCGGCGAAGCGCTGGTGCGCGAATGCGAACGCGACGAGCGCGTCGTGGGGATCACCGCGGCGATGAACTCCGGGACAGGCTTGAGCCTCCTGCAGAAGGCCATGCCGGACCGCTACTTCGACGTCGGGATCGCCGAGCAGCAGGCGATTCTGTTCGCCGCCGGCCTGTCGCTCGAGGGGATCAAGCCGGTCGCCGCGATCTACTCGACCTTCCTGCAGCGCGCCTACGACCAGATCGTGCACGACGTCTGCCTGCAGAGGCTCAACGTCGTGTTCGCGATGGACCGCGCGGGGCTGGTGGGCGATGACGGGCCCACCCACCACGGCGCCTTCGACATCGCCTATCTCCGCTGCCTGCCCAACATCGTGCTCATGGCCCCGCGCGACGAGGCGATGCTCGTGAACATGTTGCGCACCGCCGTGGAGTACGACGACGGCCCGATCGCGCTGCGTTACCCGCGCGGAGAAGGCACCGGGGCGGCGCTTCCGGGCGAGGCGCAGGCCATAGCCATCGGCACGGGGGAGATCCTGCGAGAGGGCGACACGAGCGACCCGAGCACTCGCGCGGGCCGACGCGTGGCCCTGATCGGCTACGGCACGGGCGTCGGCAAGGCGCTCGAGGCGGCAGAAGAGCTCGACCGCGAGGACATCGCGGTGAGCGTCGTGGATGCGCGCTTTGCAAAGCCGATCGATGCGGGCCTGATGGCGCAACTGGCAGCCGAGCACGACCTGCTCGTGACCATCGAGGAGGGCGTGCTCGCGGGCGGGTTCGGCTCGGCGGTGTGGGAGACGCTGAACGACGCCGGAACCACGCCACGCATCCTCAGGGTCGGTCTGCCCGACCGCTTCGTCACCCACGGCAAGCCGGCGCTGCTGCACGAGGAGGTCGGCTTCACAGGCAAGCGGATCGCCGAACGGGTGGCTGCGGCCATCTCCGACCGTGGGAGCGCGCCGCGCCGCGGCGGCTCGGCGATCGTGGGGGCCTGAGCATCCGGCGGGTGACGCCGGACCCCGCAGCGCGGCCGCTTAAATGAAACGGCCCGCCGGGGAAGCGGGCCGTTTCGGGGGAGGAGGGAATCAGGAGAGAAAAAACTGCTGCCCTCTCGATCACTTGCAATGATTGCGCTCCGCGTGGGCTTGGTGTGTGAGATGGATCACATATGGTCATCTACCGCAGAAGCAACAGGGTCGCACAAGCCCCCGGCCCCTCATCAACGGCACCCGGTAGTCTGTGGCCGTCATGGTGCTGGCCGTTGGCACAGGGGTCGTGGTCATCGTGGTCGCCATAGCCGTGGTGCTCCTTGTGTTCATCGTGGCGGCGTCGATGCGCGGCCGTCAGAAACGCGCCGCAGAGCGGCGCGCCGAGGACCATGACCGCCAGACCCCCGACTCCTAGCTTTCTCCGCAAATAGCGGACTCCCGCATCGCAGAGCGACAGGAGTCGTCCGAGCATCGCTGTATGAGTCCGTGGAGCGCCTCGAAGCGGGAGGAATTGGGGCGCCCTCGTCCGCCATTGGAACGGCGATACTGGGTCGATGCCGTCAGCCAACCTAGACCTTGTGCGTTCGATCTACGCGGACTGGGAACGCGGGGACTTCAGCAATGCGGACTGGGCAGACCCCGAAATCGAGTTCGTCCTGGCCGACGGACCTGAACCGGGGCGCTGGACGGGAGTTGCCGCGATGGCAAAGGCCTGGTCGGATCGGCTCAGTGCATTTGACGACTACCGAACCGCAGGCCGTGAGTACCGCCTGCTTCACGACGAACGTATCCTCGTGCTTGTCGCCCATACCGGGCGCGGCAAGTTGAGCCGGTTTGAGGTCTCTGACCTGGGACCAGCCAGTGCGGTCCAGCCAGTGGCCCTCTTTAGCGTGTGCAACGGACAGGTTACCCGGCTTGTCGTGTACCTCAGCCGCGACCGCGCGCTCGCCGACCTCGGGCTCGGTGCGGAGTAGGTTGCGGACGAACCGCAACAGACCAGGCCTCACGTATCCGATCGCGCAGCTCGTCGGTCGCCTGGTGCCGTAGCCGATCTGGCCTCCGCCTTCGGCTCGTTGGCCGGACTCGCCCCCTTAGCTTCGCTATGTCGGTGCGCGTCCCTGAACGCCCGGAGCCCGGCCTGCGCCGGGCTCCCGTCCCTCTCCCTCTGGAAGATTGTGGCCTCCTGCCGACATGGGCGACAACGGCTGAGTAGGGCACAAGCCGCCGCTCAGCGTGGTCTACCGCAAAATGCGGGATCGCACAAGCAGGGTTCTCAGGATCGTAACCTCGCGCCTCCGGGGGTCCGTTGCCTGGCCCGACCTGCTCATACAGTCATCGACCATATGTGAGGTGGATCACCAGCGACTGTATGAGCCGAGCACTACCACTAGATCTTGACATCCGCCGAGACTCGCCCATGTACGCTCTGCCGCATGAGGTGCAAAGGCCGCAGCCTTCTGGTCCTGCTCTTCCTCACGGCCGCGCTGACTGCCGGTTGCGGGAGTGCCAAAGCTCCCTCCCCGGCGAACGAGCAGCCTGCACTCACGAAGCCCGAAGCCCCCTCCTCGGCGAAAGAGCAGGCCGCGCTCGCGAAGCACGCGAAATCCTACGGCCGGGCCTACGAGGAAGAGTCCAAGAACCTACCCGACGTAATCGAAACCCGCTAGCTACAAGCCGTCACCCGCGCTCGCCTGTCCGTTATGGCCGAGCCTCCGCAGCGCGACGAGCCCGAACAGATCACGCCCGCAGGGCACCGCATCCCGGTCCCGAGCCGCGAGGTGACCGCCGTTTGCGAAGCCCGGGGCGGTGACCGCCTACTTCTCGGCCGTTGGCTTCGTCGTGTTGATGTCCAACCGGCCGTACTCGCACGGCCCGGTCTCAACGGTACCGACCGCCTCGGGGTCCACGGAGTCTTGGACCGCAGCGTTCCCATCGCCCCTCAGAGCGACCTTCTCCAGGTTGTGCAGGTATTCCTCGCGGGACGGGATCGGCACCTCCAGGTCGCCGTCCTCAGCCGGGATGCTCTGCATCGGTCTAGGCTCCTGCGTGTCTTCCTCCATCGACTACGAGGGTAGGGCATGGCCGAGCGAAGCCACAAGCTGGAAGCGGTCATGTGATCGTTCCCAATCGCGGTCGATCCTGCAGTCGCCAGGGCGCATGTGACGATCGACCCCACCGACAGCGTCAGAGCGCTGTCGAACACGTGCCGGAGCCATGGTCCGCCGACCGGACCCACGCATGGTCGATGGCTGTATCAGCAGCAAGGCAAGCAAAGTCCGCCCGGCGCGATACAGTCGCGCTATGGCGATCGATCCCACCGACAGCGTGAGAGAACTGCTCGAACAGGCGGCGGCGCCATTGTCCACCGACCAGATGGCGGAGACGCTCAAGGACGCGCACGGCAGGCACGAAGTCGAGGAGGCGCTCGACTTCTGGCGGCGCGAGCCGCACTCGGTCTTCAAAGACGCCGACGGGAACTGGTCCTGGGTCGGTCCGCCCGCGTAGCCGGGCGGCGGCAGATGCTGGCGTAGCGGCCCGCGCGAAAGCGCGCGGCCACGTTCAAGCGCACCCGGCGGGCATCCCGGCTCTCGCTGCGGCGGATTCATTTGTGTAAGGGTTCGCAAGCGATGGAGAAGCGCCGCCTGGACACCCTGCTGGCCGAGCGCGGCCTCTTCCCCTCGCGCAGCCGCGCTGCCGCGTCGGTGATGGCGGGAGAGGTGCGGGTCGGACCGGGCCGGCGCCGCGCGCAGAAGCCGGGAGAGCTGATCGACGTGCACGAGCCCGTGAGCATCGACGAGCGCCCGGCATTCGTATCGCGAGGCGGGGTCAAGCTAGCCAACGCGCTCGCCGCGTCGGGGCTGGAGGTCGCCGGGCGCTGCGCGCTCGACGTCGGCGCCTCCACGGGGGGATTCACCGACTGCCTGCTGCAGCACGGGGCGCGCGAGGTGCTCGCCGTCGACGTGGGCTATGGGACGCTCGACTATCGCCTGCGCACCGATGCGCGCGTGCGGGTGCTCGAGCGCACCAACGCCCGCGCGCTGACGCCCGCGCTGCTCGCTGCCACGGAGCCGCCCGATCTGGCGACGATCGACGTGTCCTTCATCTCACTGGCCAAGGTGCTTCCCGCCGTCCTCGGCTCTCTGGCCGGCGATTACGACGTGCTCGCGCTGGTCAAGCCGCAGTTCGAGGTCGGCCGCGGACGCGTCGGCAAAGGCGGGGTCGTGCGAGATGCCGCTGAGCGGAGGGCGGCGCTCGTCGCCGTGGGCGAGGCCGCGCTCGCGCTCGGAGCCGCGGTGCTCGGCTACTACTCCTCGGGCTTGCCCGGACCGAAGGGCAATCGCGAGACGTTCGTCTGGCTGGCCGATGGCGCGCTGCGCGAAGGTGGCACACAGAGCGTGGCCGAGCTGCCGGCGCTCGCGCGCGAGGTCGAGCCGTGAGGGAGATCACGGTGCTGACCCATCGGAGCCCGGAGGAGACGACTGCCACGCTGAGGGAGCTGGCCGAGGAGGCGGCCCGCGCCGGGGTGACGTTGCGCCTCGATGCCGAGGAGACGGCCAAGCACGGCCTGCGCTCGAGGCCGGGTCTCGAGGTCAACGCCCCGATCAAGGACGATGTCGAGCTGTGTGTCGTCCTCGGCGGCGACGGGACGATCCTGCGCGCGCTGCAGCGCTACGCGGGAACCGACGTGCCCGTCTTCGCGATCAACTTCGGCGAGATCGGCTTCCTCGCGACGGTCGAGCGCCAGGACACCACCGGCGGCATCCGCCGTGCGCTGGCCGGCGACTTCGAGTTGCTGCGCCTGCCGGCGATCGTGCTCGGCGAGCATGGGAAGGCGCCGCAGCAGCCGGGCGACGGCGTGCAGCTGGCGATCAACGACGTGGCCATCCACCGCAAGGTGGGCGAGCGGGTGGCCGACCTCGCGTACGCCCTCGAGGGCGAGGAGGTCGGAAGCGTGCGCTGCGACGGGCTCGTGGTGGCCACTCCGGCGGGATCCACCGGCTACAACCTGGCCAACGGGGGGCCCGTGATGGCATGGGGGGTCGAAGGGTTTGTCGTGTCGTTCATCGCGCCCCACTCGATGACCGCGCGCGCGCTGGTCGTCGCGCCCGGAGATCGGCTGACGATCTTCAACCGCTCGCGCGAGCCACTCGATGTCGCCGTGGACGGGCGACCGGCCGGCGAGATTCCTCAAGGGGGGACGATCGAGGCGCGCTTCGCCAGCGACGTCGGCACGATCGCCCAGCTACCCGGCTCCTCCTTCTACCGCCGGCTACGCGAGAAGTTCGGCCGCCTGGCGAGTTGAGGCCGGCTCCCGCGGCCGGGGCCGAGCCGCCGGCTCGCGCTCAGGCCACCTGCGCGCCGCCACGCTCGCTGACCGCAGCGCGCCCGGCCGGGCCATCGCGGTACATCGATGCGACGAACGCGTCGAGCTGGTCGCGCGAAAAGCGCCGCTGTCCACCCGGCGTCCTGTAGCAGCTGACGTGTCCCGCATCCGTCCAGCGGCGGATCGTCGCCAGCGACACCCCGAGGTAGCGGGCCGCCTGGGAGCTCGTGAACACGAGCTGGCGGTCGGTGTGAGCGTCCGAGCTGGGGGAGGTCAGCGGGATTGACATGTCCTCTGTTTCGTCACGAAGCGCCGAGAGCTTGAGCGCGACCCAGCTTTGTGGACGTTTGGGCCGAGAAGCCCGTCTCGCGGACGCCTGCGATCCCTGCGTCCATGCCCCTCTGCAAGCGAACATGCAAAAAGCTGCGCAGGACTAGACTTTCTGCCCAACACTCCGGTATGGTGCTCAAACCTACTCAGACGTTGCGACCGTCCTCGGATGGAGACAACGGGTTGTCGACTCGCAGCTGACACGGAAGAAGGAGCCCCAAATGGCGGAATACCACAACCGATAGTCAGTAAGTCGTTTCGTGGTCGCAAGTGGCCATGGCCTGAGGGCGCCTCGCAGATGTGCGGCGTCCTCGGTCGTTGCGCGGGGTTGTCGCGCGGAGCGGCCCGCGATGTTTGGCCGCCAGATGGTGGCGGCCATGTTTTGGCGACCCGCGTCGCTTACGTCACTCCTGCGAGGGCCGGGCCATGTCCTGCACACGGCGCTCAAAGGCCAGCTCGGTGTCGAAGTCGGCGTCCTGGCCAGCGGCGAACGTGGGGCCCTCGCGCTCGAGCACCGCGATGAACTGCTCCACCAGCTCGGCATCGAGCTGACCGCCCGCGATCCTGCGCAACTCCTCGATCGCTTCGGCGGGGGGCATCGGCGTGCGGTAGGCATCGCTCGCCGTCATCGTGTCGTACGTCGAGCAGATTGCCACGATGCGCGATGCCAGCGGAATCTCGTTTCCGATCAGACCCGCCGGGTAGCCGCCGCCGTCCACGCGCTCGTGGTGGTAGAGGATCGCGTCCGCCACCGGGCCGTAGCCATCGAGCTTGCCCACCAGCGTCGCCCCGTCCTGCGGGTGCCTGCGGATGACGGCCCAATCCTCGTCGGTGAGGTGCTCGGGGTGCAGCACTCGGTCTGACCAGGTGAACTTGCCGATGTCGTGGAGCAGCCCGGCCGTGTGGATCAGCTCCTGCTCCTCCTCGCTGCAGCCGACCTCGATCGCGAGCGCCTTCGCATAGCGAGCCACGGCCGTCGCGTGGCGCGCGGTCGTGCGGTCGCGCAGCGCGAGGGCGTTCATCAGCGTGGCCAGGACCCCGAACTGCAGGGACGCGAGCTGGATCGAGCGCGCTTCGAGCTGGTCCGCTCGGTCCTCGGAGCGCAGGAGGGCCATAGTGAGATAGAGGAAGATCAAGAGCACCAGGATCGACCCGAACAGCACGGGCAAGCCGAAGTCCGTGTACGCGACTGCAAGGATCGCGGCGAGCAAGCCCGTCGCTAGCTGCCCGGGAAGCATCGGCAGGAACAGCTCACGCACCTGTCGGATGAGCGGTCGCCCCTCATCGATCCGCACGTCCAACGCGACCAAAGCGAAGTTGATCCCAACCGTGAGCATGAACGCCGCGAAGACGATCATGCCGAACGTGACCCCCTGCGCGAGATGCTGCATATTGGACCCGTGGTCGCCGCCCGTGACCACACGCACCATCAATCCTCCCGCGAATGGGAATACCGCAAATGTCGCGAGGTTGTTCAGCCAATGGGACACCGGAAGGCGCCTGATGGAAGAAGTGAGAATCATCGCAGCGATCCCAAACGCCGCGGCAGGAGCCGGTCCCAGCAGGCTCATGGCCAACACGAGCGCGACCAGTGAGGCGCTCAGCTGTCCGCTACGGGTCCTGACGCTCAGCCACTGCCCAGTGAGCGCGAGCGCCAGCAGCAGCCCCACAAGTGCAAGCGGGTGCCATTCTGCGGCACCCGACAGCTCTATCGCCCAGGCGATCGTGCCCGCAAGCAGCAGGACCTCGGCTGCCCAGAAGGTACGTCTCGTAAGCTTGGATGCAGGCATCTTTCGTCGGTCCCGTAGTACTTAACGGCCGATCCGACGTCGTTCTTAAGGGGCAGATGCCTCGGCGGGGCTCTCGTGTGTCGCAACGATCGGGTCGCTGGGCGGACCCTCGGTCGCGCCCACCTCAATGGCCCTCGCCTGCTCCAGGCCGTGCAGGCTGAGAGCGGCGAACACAGCCGTCGTGCTCGCCGCTCCGATCCCGACCACCAGGAACGCGATACGCGGCGAGCTCAGCGCGACCAGGCAGCCGCCGAGCACGAGACCGCCTGCGAGACAGAATGCGCCCAGCGATTCGACCGCGCCCATCATGCGCCCGATCAGCTGCGGCGGCGTGAGCCGCTGCACGGCGCTGATCAGCGACGGCCACTGCAGGCCGTTGCCCACCCCGCCGATCAGCGCCGCCGGGCACGCCAGGGCCAGCGACGGCGCAGCGGCGAAGCCGATGTACGCGAGCCCGATCGCGAGCGCGCCGGTGCTCAACATCGCCCCCAGCGGCCGCCTCACCGCGCGGGCGAACACGACGCTTCCGAGGATCCCGCCCGCTCCCCAGGTGGTCAGGAGCAGCCCGAAGCCGCGGTCGCCCACGTGTAGCGTTGCCTTCGCGTAGGCCACCTCGATCGGGCCGGCGGATTCGAAGAACAGCAGCGCCACCGCCTCGGTCAGCAACAGAACTCGCAGCCCGGGCGCCTCGTTGATGTGGCCCCAGGCCTTGCGCAGGCGCGTGCGCACCGAGTCGCCGCCAGCCTCCTCCACGTGCGGGTGCAGGTCGAGCAGCAGCGCGCCGCATATCAGGAACGAGCCGACGTCGATGAACAACGCCGCGGAAGCGCCCGCGGCGGCGACCACCGCGCCGGCGAGCACGGGGCCGAGCACGAACGTGCCGGAGAACGCCACGTTCAGCGCGGCGTTCGCCCGGCGCTCGGCCTCGTGGATGTTCCTCTCCACGCGCTCGCTCGCGCCGCGCTCGCTCGGGCCTGGCTCGCTCGCGCTCTGCTCGCCCGTGCTTCGCTCGCTCGTGTACGGCGTCCGCTGCGGGGAGGCCTCGACCTGGTCGCGCGCGGCGCGCGCCACCTCCGCTCGGAGCAGCGCGCTGGCGGCGAGCGCGGCCGTCCCGTCGAGCGCGGCCAGCAGCAGGATCGCGGGAAGGGAGAAGTGCCACAACAGCACCGCCAGGGCGGCGGTCGCCACCGCCTCGAAGGCATACAGCCCGCTCAGCTCGCGGCGGCGGACCGATGCCTCCACGCGGGCGACCACGGCGGGGACCACGAACGCTGGCAGGGCCTGTCCCGCCAGCAGCAGCGCCGCGACCGCGATCGCGCTGTGGGTGTGGTCGAACACCGCCACCATCAGCGCAACCAGGCCGAACCAGGTGCCCAGGCGATTGATCGTGTACGCGGCGATGATCCTGCGCAGCCGGGCCGATTGCAGCGGCGATGGCACGCCGGCCACGCTAGCGCCTGCCCGCGACGGTGTCGATGGCGTCGTCCCCAAAGTGCCTCTGCTCGTTGTTCTGTCCAGACCCGGCGATCGGTCTGATCGAGCGGCTACCTTGTTGATGTCATGGAACCCGGAACGCCAGGAGTGTCTCGCCCGATCGACGTGATCATCGCCGACGACCACACGGTCGTCCGCGACGGGATCCGCGCCGTGCTGGAACGCGAGTCCGGCGAGTTCAGGGTCGTCGCCGAGGCCGCCGACATCCCCTCGATGGTCCGCGAAGTGCGCGAGCACAAGCCGGACCTGCTCACCCTCGACCTGACCATGCCCGGCGGCTCGAGCCTCGCCGCGCTGCCGCAGTGCTTCATCGCCCATCCGCAGCTCGCGGTCGCCATCCTCACGATGCGCGAGGACCCCGAGTACGCCCGCCAGGCCCTCAGGGCGGGCGCCCGCAGCTACGTGCTCAAGGAGGCCGAGCCCGCCGAGCTGCTCCAGGCCTTCCGCATGGCGGTCGCCGGGGGCAACTACCTGCACCCGCGGCTCGGCGCGCTGATGGCCACCGAGGACGGCGACAGCGACAGCGTCGTGCTCAGCGAGCGCGAGCGCGAGGTCGTGCGGCTGATCGCCAACGGCTACACCAACCCCGAGATAGCCGAGCAGATGAACGTCGCCGAGCGCACCGTCAAGACCTACCGCGCACGCGCGATCGAGAAGCTCGGCTTCTCATCGCGCGCGGAGATAACCGCATACGTGCGGCGCGTGGGCATGGCCGAGTAGCGCTACTCGCGCCGCGGCACGTCGCTGAGGCTCGGGCGCCCCGCGAGGGGCACGGTCAGACGCACGGTCGTCCCCCGCCCGGGCGCGGGCATGATCTCCAGCTCGCCGCCCACCAGCTCCGCGCGCTCGCGCATCCCCGACATTCCGAATCCTCCCTCCAGGCCGTCCCCGCGCGGACCGAGACGGCTCGCCTGCGGAAGCCCCCTGCCGTCGTCGGTCACCGCCGCACGGATCACGCCGGCGTTCTCGCGGACGCTCACCACCGCGCTCGTCGCCTCCGCGTGACGGCTGACGTTCGTGAGGGCCTCCTGCACGACCCGGTAGATCGTGCTCTCGAGCTCCGCGTCGAGACGTCGCGCCTCGCTCGCCTCGCTGCCGTTCTGCGCGCCGCCCTGCTCTGCATCGAGGTCGATCTCCGTCGTCACCTCCAGCCCGTCGATCGCCTGCGCGCGCCGGGCCAGCGCCTGCAGGGCGGCCGCCAGCCCGAGGTCGTCCAGCGCCGCAGGGCGCAGCTCGGTGATCAGGTGGCGCAGCTGGTCGATCTCGGTGCCCAGGCCGTCGAGCACCGCATCCACCGCTTCGCTCAGCGCCTGCTTGTCGTCGATGTCGCGCGCGTTGGCCAGCTGCAGGCGCAGCGCGCCTATCCCCTGGATGCTCTCGTCGTGGATCTCCCGGGCCCAGCGCGTGCGCTCGCGCTCACGCGCCTCCATGCCGTAGCGCAGCCGTTCGATCTCGACCGAGCGCTCCGCCGCGAGCCGCTGGGCGACGCTCGCCGCGAACGCGCTCAGGGCCTGCCGGTCGGGGCCGCGGAAGCCGCCCTCGCTGCGCAGCGCGATCACCAGGCCCCCGCCGTGGCCCTCCATGCTCAGCGGCTCGACGAGCGCCGCCCGCGCCTCCAGCCCGAGTTCGTGCAGCCACGCCGCCTCCTGGCCGCGCGGTCGATCAAGCGAGACCGCCCCGCCCGCGAGATACAGCGCGCCCAGCGCGCTGCCCTGCACCGGCATGATGCGCACGCGCACCGTGCCCGCCCCGCTGGCCGCCGCCACCCGCAGCTCGCCCCGCTCCTCGATCACCACCAGCAGCGTGCTCGCGTCCAGCAGCGCAAGCCCGCGATCGGCCATCAGGCGCAGCAGCCACAACTCAGATCCGGAGAGCACTCCCGCTGATTATGAATGCCCGCTCCCGGACCCCCGGTCCCGCCGAGCGCCGGCGCTCAGCGATCCAGGTCGCTCACGGCGCCGGGCTCCTCCTGCCAGCGCGCCGCCGGCGCGTCCGGCTCGATCCCCTCGGCGCCGTTCTCCACACGGCCGGCGCGCGTGGCCACGCGCGCGCGCACCAGCATGTCCGCCGCGCTGTCGTCCTTCTGCCAGGAGCTCAGGCCGACGGTCACGCGGAGCGCTCGCCGCGCTCCCCGCGATTCGATCTTGATCGCGCGCATCCGCTCGAGCACGCGTCTGGCCACCATCTCCGCGCGCACGCCGTCCGCCCCCGGCAGCACGATCAGCAGCTCACGGCCTCCGGGCCTGCCCACCCGGTCGAAGCAGCGCAGCTCTCGCCGCAGCGCTCCGGCCACGTACTCGAGCGTCTGCTCGGGCAGCTCCCGGCCGTGCTCGCGCGAGATCTCCTCGAAATCCACGATCACCACCAGCAGGCAGCTCAGCGCGGTACCATGCCGCCCCGCACGATCGATCTCCTCGCCGAGGCGCTCCATCAGCAGGTCGGCCCGCAGCGGCACGAACGCCTCCGGCGAGAGCGGGTCAGAGCGCGTATCCGGTTCGCTGGCAGCCATGCCGTATGGCGGACGAGTGTACGTTGCGAGCCGACCTCGACCGGTCGCCCTCCCTCCCTGGACCGCCTGTGCAGATTATGCCTGCTGTGGGCGTCTGCGCCACCTTTGCCAGCGCGCGACCACAGCGGCCCCGGAGGGGCCTCCTCCACGGCGACCGCCGCCGTGTCCGGGCGCACGCCCGTGCCGATCCGTCGGCATGCGCTGGTAGACCTGGGAGCGATGATCCAGGAGCTGCGCGTCGAGAACCTGCTGCTGATCGAGCGGGCGGAGCTGCGTCTGAGCGCCGGCCTGAACGTCCTCACGGGCGAGACAGGCGCGGGCAAGACGGTGCTCGCCCACGCGCTCGACCTGCTGCTCGGGGGCCGCGCCCGACCCGGGATCGTTCGCCCCGGCGCCGGCGAGGCCTACGTCGAGGGGGTCTTCGATCTGCCCGAGCTGCTTCGCGAGGAGCTCGCTGAGCGGCTGTCCGTCGACGCCGGCGAGATCGTCCTCGCGCGCCGCGTCGGCTCCGACGGGCGGACGCGCGCCTACCTCAACGGGCGCTCGGCCACCGTGGCGGACCTGCGCGACATCGGCGGCGTGCTGCTCGCCTTCTACGGCCAGCACGAGCATCGCAGGCTGACGCTGTCCGCCGCCCAGCTGCAGATCCTCGACGACTTCTGCGGAGCAGACCAGGCCGGGCGCCTGTGCGCATGCGCCGAGGCGCACGCCCGCACGCGTGTGCTCGAGCATCGCCTCGAGCAGCTGCGCGAGCTCGCCGGCGCGCGCGAGCGCGAGCTCGACCTCCTCGCCCACGAGCTGGCCGAGATCGACGCCGTCTCCCCGCAGCCACGCGAGCACGAGCTGCTGCTCGCCGCTCGCGAGCGCGTGCGCAGGCTCGACGCCCTGCGCTCGGCCGCCGGCGCCTGCGCCGAGGCGCTCGCCCCCGACGCGGCCGCAGGACCGGACGCGCGCGGCCTGGATGGGTGGGCCGGCCAGTCCGGGACCGCACAGCTCCTGGCGGGCGCCCTCGCGCGGCTGGAGGCGACCGCCGGCATCGACCCGCGCCTGGATGCGATCGCCGAGCGCATGCGCGCGCTGCTGATCGAGTCCGAGGATCTGGCCGCGGAGCTGCGCGACTACGGCGAGACCGCGGGGATGGAAGGCCTCGAGCGCGCGCTCGGCGAGGTGGGGGCCGAGGAGCTCTCGCTCGATGCCCTCGAAGAGCGACTCGCGGCGATCGAGCGCCTGGCGCGCAAGCACGGCGGCAGCATCCAGGCCGTGCTCGACTACGCCGTCGGCGCGCGCGCCCGCCACGAGCAGCTGGCGGGAGCCGAGGTCGCTCTCGCGCAGGTCGAGGCCGAGCTGGGCGAGGCCCGCCGGGTCCTCGACGGGCAGGTTGCCTCGCTGCGGGCCGCGCGCAGCGCCGGCGCCGCCCGCCTGGCGCTCGCCGTTCGCGAGCAGCTCGCATCGCTGGCGATGGGCGACGCCAGCTTCGAGGTCGCCCTGGGCGAGCGCGAGGCCGGCCCCGGCGGCGGGGACGCGGTCGACTTCCTGATCGCGCCCAATCCGGGCGTGCCCGCCGGCCCGCTGCGCGAGATCGCCTCCGGCGGGGAGCTCTCGCGGGTCATGCTCGCGATCATGACCGCCGCCGGCACATCCGCAGCGGAGGCCACGCTCGTCTTCGACGAGGTCGACGCGGGCATCGGCGGACAGACCGCACGCGCCGTCGGCGCGCGACTGCGCGCCCTGGCCGAACGGCGGCAGGTGCTGTGCATAACCCACCTGCCCCAGATCGCCTCGCTCGGCGATCGCCATTTCACGATCGTCAAGGACACCGGCGCCGACCCGACGCGCGCCACCGTCGAACAGCTCGAGGAGCCGGAGGTCGTCTCCGAGCTCGTGCGGATGCTCGGCGCCGACAGCGACGACGCGACCGCGCGCCGCCACGCGCGCGACCTGCGCCGCGCCGCCTGAGCGCCGCCTGAGTGCCGTCAAACAGTGCGCATGGCGCCCGCGGGCGTTACTCTCGCTGGGATGGCAACCACGCGATTGAGCGGGCACCCAGTGGCGGCGGCTGACGCCGGCCGTGGACAGCAGGCGAGCGCGCCCGCGCCCACCGAGGCGTTCGCAACCGCGCGCACCGTCAGCGGCCCCGTGCGGCCGGGGCGCAAGACCAAGCTGCTGGTCAAGCACCTCGTGCGCGGCGACATCGCCCTGATCGATCACGTCGACATCGACCGCGTCTCCGCCGAGGAGCTGATCGCGGCCGGCACGGTGGCGGTCCTCAACTGCAGCCCCTCCTCCAGCGGCTCCTATCCGAACCTCGGCCCCCAGCTGCTGGTCGAAGCGGGCATCCTGCTCGTCGACCTCCCCGACGACTCGCTCTTCGACGTGCTCTCCGACGGAGATCCGCTCGTCGTGCTCGCCGGCGCGACGGCCGCCGGGCCGCTGGGCGCGCGGGCGCTGCCGCGCGCCGGCGCCGAAGTGCTGCGCAAGGGCGAGCCGCTCGCCCGCGGCGAGGTGCTCGACCTCCATCGCATCTCCGCCGAAACCGAGCTCAGGCGGCGCGAGATCGGAGACGCGCTCGAGCGCTTCGCCCGCAACACGATCGAGCACATGCGCGAGGAGCGCGAGCTGCTCACCGGCAGGATCCAGCTGCCGCGCTTCGCGACCGACTTCCGCGACCGCTCCACGCTCGTGGTCGTCCGCGGCGTCGGACACCAGCGCGACCTGCGTGCCCTGCGGCCGTTCATCCGCGACAAGCGTCCGGTGATCGTGGCCGTCGACGGCGGCGCCGACGCGCTGCTGGAGGCCGGGCTGACCCCGGACATGATCGTCGGGGACATGGACTCGGCGGGCGAGCCCGCGCTGCGCTGCGGCGCGGAGCTCGTCGTGCACTCATACCCCGACGGCCGCGCGCCCGGCCGCCACCGCCTGGAGAAGCTCGGGCTGCCCTTCAAGCTCGTCCCCGCGCCGGGCACCAGTCAGGACATCGCGATGCTGATCGCAGCCGAGAAGGGCGCGCGCCTGATCGTCTCCGTGGGCTCGCAGTTCAACCTCGTCGAGTTCCTCGACCGCAACCGCGAAGGCATGTCCTCGACGTTCCTCACGCGCCTGCGCATCGGCGAGATCCTCGTGGATGCCAAGGGCGTCAGCCGGCTCTACCAGCCCCGCCCCGGCCTCACCCCGCTGCTCGTCGTGATCGGCGCCGGCGTGATCGCGATGCTCGCGGTCATCTGGTTCACGCCCGCGCTGCGCGACGTGGTCGAACTGCTCTGGCTCAAGCTCCAGCTGCTGCTCGGCTCCGGCGGCTGATCCAGCCCCGGGCGTCCCGCGCATGTTCGACTTCCGCTACCACGCGCTGTCTCTCGCTGCGGTTCTGTTCGCGCTCGCCCTCGGGATCCTCCTCGGCGTGGCCATCGGCGACACCAACCTCGTCTCCTCGGCCAAGAACGGGATCGTGCACAACCTCAACTCCGAAGTCAGCGAAGCGCGCCGCCAGGTCGGGAGCCTGCAGGACAAGCTCAGCGACGAGGAAGCGTTCGCCAACGGCCTCTATCCGCTCGCCGTGCACGAACTGCTGAGCGCTCGCAGCATCGGGCTCGTGTTCCTCGGCGGCTCCTCCGACCAGATCAACGCGCTCGTGCGCTCGAGCGTCACCCAGGCCGGCGGCTCGCTGGCGACCGTCGTGGCCGTGCGCGAGCCACTCGATCTGCCCGGGATCGCGCAGCTGGCCGCCGGCACGCACTACGCCGGGCTCGCCAGCTCGACCCCGCTGCTGCAACGCTTCGGCGAGCTCGCCGGCCGCCAGCTCGTCAGCGGCGGTCAGCTCGTCGGCCGGGAGCTGCTCAGCCGCGTGCGCACCAGCCTGCTGAGCGCCTTCGACGGGCAGCTCACCCGGCTGGAAGGGCTCGTCGTCGTGCGCGCCGACCCGAGCGGCATGAGCCCCGCACAGGCCGAAGCCAGCGCCGCCTTCGCGACCGGCCTGCTCGCCGGCGTGGCCGCGGTCGGGGTGCCCGCGGTGGGCGTCGAGCTCAGCAGCACCGAACCGTCGCAGATCACCTGGTACAAGAGCAGGGGGATCTCGAGCGTCGACAATCTCGACACCCTCGCGGGGCAGACCGCGCTCGTGTACGCGCTCACCGGAGACCACGGCGCATTCGGCTCGAAGTCCACCGCCGACTCACTGCTGCCGAGCGTCGCCACGGGCACCACCCAGCCCTGAGCGCGTCCGCGCCCGCCGCTAGCTTCCATCCATGCACGCCCTGCCGTTCCTGCTCGCGTTCGTCAGCGCCGTCGTCCTGGCACCGGCGCTCCTGCGCGCGCTGAGCGACGGGGGGCACGTGAGGCGCAACTACCGCGATCGCCCGCTGCCGTTCCCCTTCGGCGTGCTCGCCCCGGCCGCCGCGCTGATCGCCCTGATCCCGCTGATGCTGCTCACGCGTCTGGCCGGCACCGACGTGTTCCATCCCGACGCGCTCCCGATCGCCGTGTACGCGCTCGGCGTGCTGCTCCTCGGACTGATCGACGACACGCTCGCGCGCGAGGCCCCCGGCGAGGGCGGCCGCGCGCCGCAGCGGGGCTGGCGCGGCCACGGAGCCTCGGTGCTGCGCGGCGAGCTCTCGACCGGCGCGCTCAAGGCCGCCGGCTCGCTCGGACTGGCACTGTTCGCGATGAGCTACCTCGGCCTCTCCAACGCGCGCTGGCTGCTCGCCGCGGGGGTGCTCGTGCTGGCCACCAACGTCTTCAACCTGCTCGACCTGCGCCCCGGGCGCTCGACCAAGGCGTTCGTGCTGCTCGGCGCCGGCCTGGCCATCGGCTCGGCCGAGCTGCGCGTGCTTTGGGCGCTGGGCCTGTTCGCCGCCCCCGCCCTCGTGGCCGGCTTCTACGACCTGCGCGAGCGCGTGATGCTCGGCGACACCGGGGCCAACCTGCTCGGAGCGCTCGCGGGCCTGTGGCTCGTGCTCACCCTTTCGGGAACCGGCCAGCTCGTGGCGCTGGCACTGCTCGCGCTCATCACGCTCTACGGCGAGCTGCGCTCGATCTCGGCGCTGGTGGAACGGACTCCGCTGCTGCGCGAACTAGACTCTTGGGGCAGGCCCTCATGACCTTCCAGTATCCCGACCGCCACGCCCAGGCCCCGACCAAGACCCGGTTCATCTTCGTGACCGGCGGCGTGGTCTCCTCGCTCGGCAAGGGCATCGCGGCTGCCTCGCTTGGACGCCTGCTCGTCTCGCGCGGGCTGACCGTCGGCCTGCAGAAGTTCGACCCCTACATCAACGTCGACCCCGGCACGATGTCGCCCTACCAGCACGGCGAGGTGTTCGTCACCGAGGACGGCGCCGAGACCGATCTCGACCTGGGCCACTACGAGCGCTTCACCGACGCAAACACCAGCCGCGCCTCCAACGTGACCGCGGGGGGGATCTATGACACGGTGATCCGCCGCGAGCGCCGCGGCGACTATCTCGGTGGCACCGTGCAGGTGGTGCCGCACATCACCGACGAGATCAAGCAGCGGATCGCCCTGATCGCCGAGTCCAGCGACGTCGACTTCGTGATCACCGAGATCGGCGGCACGGTGGGCGACATCGAGTCGCTGCCCTTCCTGGAGGCGATCAGGCAGTTTCCCGTCGACGTCGGCCGCCGGCGCTGCATGTTCATCCACCTGACCCTCGTCCCCTACATCGGCCACGCGGGCGAGCTGAAGACAAAGCCCACCCAGCACTCCGTCAACGAGCTGCGGCGCATCGGGATCGCGCCCGACATGCTGATGTGCCGCTCGGAGGGCTCGCTCTCCGGCGACATACGCAAGAAGATCGCGCTGTTCGCGAGCCTGCCGCCGGAGGCCATCGTCTCGGCCTGCGACGTGGACAACATCTACAAGGTGCCGCTCACCTTCCGCGAGCAGGGCGTCGATGACTTCATCCTCGAGCACTTCGGCCTCGAGGCGCCGCAGCCGGAGCTGTCGAAGTGGAAGGAGCCGATCGAGCGCTCCGAGCGCGCCACGCGCACGGTGCGAATCGCGCTGGTGGGCAAGTACGTGCAGCTCGAGGATGCCTATCTGTCGGTCTCGGAGGCGCTGCGCCACGCCGCGTCCCTGCAGGACAGCAGGGTGGAGGTCGACTGGATCGACTCCGAGCAGCTCGAGGCCGGCGAGGGCGCGGCCGCCGCGCGCGCGCGCCTGGCCGGCGCCGACGGGATCCTCATCCCCGGGGGCTTCGGCGGGCGGGGGATCGAGGGCAAGATCGCGGCCGCGCAGATCGCGCGCGAGCAGCGGATCCCCTACCTGGGCATCTGCCTGGGCATGCAGGTGGCCGTCGCCGAGTTCGCCCGCCACCTCGCTGGCATGGAGGGCGCGAACTCGACCGAGTTCGACATCGAGACCCCCTACCCGGTGATCGACCTGCTCCCCGAGCAGAAGGAGGTCGCCGACCTCGGCGGCACGATGCGCCTCGGCGCCGACCCGATCAAGCTGCACAGCGGCACCAGAGCGCGGGAGATGTATGGGGAGGCGGTCATCTACGAGCGCCACCGCCACCGCTATGAGGTCAACAACCTGCTGCGCAAGCGCCTGACCAACGCGGGCGGCGTCGGTGGCGGCGCCGGCCTGTGCATCTCAGGCACCTCGCCCGACGAGCGCCTCGTGGAGCTGATCGAGCTCGAGGATCACCCGTTCTTCGTTGCATCCCAGTTCCACCCCGAGTTCAAGTCGCGCCCAGAGCGTCCCGCGCCGCTCTTCCGCGGCTTCATCGCCGCCGCGCTCGAGCGAGCCGCCGGGCGTGAGGACTTCGAGGTGCAGGACACCCGCGCGGCGGGCGAGAAGGCCCCGGGCCAGCCCGCCGGTCTGCCGTGACGGTCGCGGCCCCGGCCTCGCGAGTCGGCAGCCTCGAGCGCCGCTATCTGAGCGGCACGTTCGCCGAGCTGTGCCGCATCGAGAGCCCGTCCGGACGCGAGCGCCGATGCGCCGAGCGCGTGATCGCCGAGCTGCGCGCGCTCGGAGTGAGCGTCCACGAGGACGGCGCCGCTGCGCTGATCGGCTCCGACTGCGGCAACCTCATGGCGCGGCTCCCGGCAGGGGGCGCCTCGGACTCCGCGGGAGCTGCTCAGGCCGCCCGGCGCTCGCTGCTGCTGTGCGCGCATCTCGACACGGTTCCGCTGCAGGCGCCGGTCGAGCCGGTGCTCGTCGACGGCGTCTGGCAGAACGCCAACGAGGGCGTGCTCGGCGCCGACAACAAGGCGGCGGTGGCCGTGCTGCTCGCGCTCGCCCGCCACATCTGCCGCGAAGGCGCGCCGGTGGATGTCGAGCTGCTGTTCACCGTCGGCGAGGAGACGGCGCTGGCCGGCGCCCGCGCGTTTGACGTCTCGCGCTTGCGCAGCGACTTCGGATACGTCTTCGACCACGCCTCGCCGATCGGGGAGGTGATCGTGGACTCCCCGACCCATTTCCGCGTGGAGGCCGCATTCCACGGCGCCGCTGCGCACGCGGGCATCCGCCCCGAGGAGGGTCGCTCGGCGATCCTCGCCGCGGCGCGCGCGATCGCCGCGATGCCGCTTGGCCGACTGGATCAGGGGACGACCGTCAACGTGGGGACGATCGCCGGCGGCACCGCCATGAACGTCGTCCCCGAGCACTGCTCGCTCCTCGCGGAGGTCCGCGGCCTGGACGAGGCGCGCGCCGAGGCCGTCGTGGCCGAGGTCGTCGACCGCGTGCACGAGGCCGCCAACCTGCCGGACGGCGACTGCGATGTGGACGTCAGCGTCCAGCGGACCTTCGCCGGCTACCGACTGCCCGCCTCGGCGCCCGCCGTTCGCGTGGCCGAGTCGGCGCTCACGAGCTGCGGCCACGAACCCGTGCGGATCGCCAGCGGCGGGGCCTCCGACGCGAACGCGCTGCTGGCCCAGGGGCTGCAGACGGTGAACCTCGCCAACGGCACCGAGCGCAACCACGAGCCCGGCGAGCGGGTGAGCGTGCTCGCGCTGGCGGAGATGCTCGACGTCGCTCTTGCGCTGCTCGAGCAGACGGCGGCGCTCTCGCCCCATCCAGCGCGATAGCTTCCCGCGGCGATGCTGAAGCTTCGCCCCGCCACCGTGGTCGAGACCGATCGCCCGGACAGCGAGCGCGCCTCCGGCGCCTCCGCTGCTCGCGGCGCCCCGCCCGAGCAGCAGCTCATCGTCGAGCTCGCAGCCGATCACGGCGCCGAGCGCCGCGCCGCCGTCGCCGACGTCGGCTTGGTCGGTCGCGCCGAGGTCGGCGATCAGGTGATCGTCAACGTGCAGGCCCTCGACCTCGGGCTCGGCTCGGGCGGCTTTGACGTCGTCCACGTCAACCTCACGCGCGGCCTCGACGGCAAGGGGGCCGAGGGGGCGAGCGTGATGAAGCTCAACTACACGAGCCTCCAGCACGCCGTCGTGCCCGTCGAGGGCGAGGAGATCTCGTTGCCGCTGGCGCGACCCGTCGCGGTGCTCGCCCTCCACGGTCAGCTCGCGCCCGTCGCCTGGGCCTTTGCCCGCGGCGCCCCCACCGGCAGGCTCGGATACGTGCAGACCGAGGGCGGCGCGCTGCCCGGCGGGCACTCGCGCACGGTCCGCGATCTGCGCGCGCGCGGCCTGCTCGCCGGTCATCTCACCGCGGGCGCCGCCTTCGGCGGCGAGGGTGAGGCGATCACCACCGCCGGGGCTATCCATCACGGTCTGCGCACGCTCGGCTGGGACGCCGCCGTGTGCGGTCCCGGGCCTGGCATCGTCGGCTCGAGCTCGGCGCTCGGACACGGTGGGATGTCGGCGCTCAACTCCTCCCACGTGGCACTCGCCCTGGGCTGCCGCACGCTGCTGGTGGCGCGCATGTCCTCCGGCGACGATCGCACGCGCCACCGCGGCATCTCGCACCACACGCTCACCGTGCTCGACCTCCTGCTCGAGCCGGTCGCCGTCGCGCTGCCCGCCGGGATGCGCTCGCCCGTCGGCGCCGACCTGCGCGCCGGCCTGGGGGCCGTCTTCGGCAGCGCGACGCCAAGCCGCCCGGCCCTGGCACCGGAGGTCGAGCGGCCCGTGCGCATCACGCGCCACGACTGGCGGCCCGCGGCGATCGACCTGCCGGCCTACGCGGCCAGCGGCCTGTCGACCGAGACGATGGGTCGCGGGCTCGCGGACGATCCGCTGTTCTTCGCCGCCGCGCTCGCCGGGGGCGCCGCGCTCGCGGATCTCGCCGGCTCCGACGAGCCGGCGGGCGAGAGCCGATGAGCGAGCGGGCGTTCCAGGCGCTCGGCGGGGAGACCATGTACCGCGGGCGCCTCGTGGAGGTGCGCAGCGAGCGCTTCCGCTACGCCGACGGGGCACAGGAGAGCCGCGAGATCGTGCACCATCAGGGAGCGGTCGCAATCGTGGCCCACGACCGCGAGCACGTGTGGCTCGTGCGCCAGCCGCGCGAGGCCGTCGGCGAGCCCGACCTGCTCGAGCTGCCGGCGGGGCGCCTGGATGTCGAAGGGGAGCAGCCGCTGGCGGCCGCCAGGCGCGAGCTCGCGGAGGAGATCGGCCGCGGCGCGCGCAGCTGGGAGCCGATCCTCAGCTACTACTCGAGCGCGGGGTTCACCGACGAGCGCGTGCACCTGTTTCTCGCCACCGACCTGCGCGAGGCGAGCGCGGAGAGCGAGGAGAACGAGCGCATCGAGATCGTCCCCTGGCCGCTCGCCGGCCTCGCCGCGGCGATCGAGGAGTGCCGCGACGCCAAGACGCTGATCGGGCTGTTCTGGCTGGCCCGGCGGCTGAACGTCTGATTGCAGCCCCAGGGAGCCGGCCCCGCCGAGGCGAAGCTTGAGCGCATGACGCCCGCCGAGATCGCCCCGCCGCATACGCCGCCGGGGATCGAGCGTCTGCTCCTCGACTTCCTCGCCTACCTCGAGCTCGAGCGGGGACTCTCGCGCAACACGCTCGAGGCCTATCGCTGCGATCTGCAGCAGTTCGGCGAGTTCCTCGACCGTCGCTCGCTGAGCGTCACCGAGTGCCGCCACGGCGACGTCGCCGCGTTCCTCTCAGAGCTCGCCGCCGGCACGCCAGAGCGCGCACCCGTGGGCGCCTCCACGCTCGCGCGCAAGGTGGCGTGCCTGCGCTCCTTCTATCGCCATCTCCGTCGCGAGGGCATGATCGAGCACGACCCCACAGCCGAGCTGCGCGGTCCGCGCAAGACCCAGCGCCTGCCGCGGGTCCTCTCGCGCGAGGAGGTGCAGCGCCTGCTCAGCCAACCGCAAGGCGCCGATCCCCGCGCCCTGCGCGACCGCGCGCTGCTCGAGGTCATGTACGCCTGCGGCCTGCGCGCCTCCGAGGCCATCGGGCTCGAGCTCGCCGACGTCGACCTCGAGGAGGCGGTGCTGCGCGCGCGCGGCAAGGGCTCCAAGGAGCGCCTCGTCCCGATCGGCCGCCAGGCCGTCGCGGCGCTGCTCGCCTACACCCGGCGCGGGCGTCCGCTGCTGGCAGCCAACGCGGCGAGCACGCGGCTGTTCCTCAACCGCCGCGGCGAGGGCCTCACGCGCCAGGGGCTCTACAAGATCGTCCAGGGTCACGCCCGCCACGCCGGGCTTCAGGAGAAGATGAGCCCGCACACCCTGCGCCACACCTTCGCCACCCATCTGCTCGCGGGCGGCTGCGACCTGCGCTCGCTGCAGGAGATGCTCGGGCACGCCGACCTGGCGACCACCCAGGTGTACACGCACATGTCGGCCGAGCGCCTGAAGGACGCCTACTTCGGCGCACACCCGAGGGCGTCGCGCTGAGTGGCGCCGCGCTCAGGTAGACATCCGCGGATGGGAGGCACGCACACCCGCCGCGCGACAGTGCTCGTCATCGACGCCTGCGGCATCGGCGCCCTGCCCGACGCGGCCGACTACGGCGATGCGGGGACCAACACGCTCGCACACGTCGCCGAGGCGGTCGGCGGCCTGCAGCTGCCGACGCTGGCCGCGCTCGGGCTCGGGTCGATCCTGCCGCTGCGCGGCGTCGCCGCCGCGGCCGACCCCGCCATCCACGGGCGCCTGCACCCGCTCGGGCCCGGCAAGGACTCGGTGAGCGGCCACTGGGAGCTGATGGGGGTCGTGCTCGAGCGGCCGCTGCCCACCTACCCGGACGGCTTCCCGCCGGAGGTGATCGCACGGCTCGTCGAGGCGCTCGGGCATCCGATCATCGGCAACCGCCCCTACAACGGCATCGCCGCGATCGAAGAGCTCGGCCGCGAGCACCTGCGCACGGGCGCGCTGATCCTCTACACATCCCAGGACTCGGTGCTGCAGGTGGCGGCGCACGTCGAGCGGGTGGCGCCCGCCGAGCTCTACCGCGCGTGCGCGGCCGCGCGAGCGGCGATGACCGGCGAGCACGCCGTCGGCCGGGTCATCGCACGGCCCTTCCGCGGCCGCGAGGGGGCCTTCGAACGAACCGCCGGCAGACGCGACTTCGCCGTGCGCCCTCCGGGCCGCAGCTATCTGCAGGAGCTGCAGAGCGCCGGCGTGGAGGTGCACGCGGTCGGCAAGATCGGCGACCTGTTCGCCGGCGTCGGGATCACCCGCGCGCACCCCGGGGCGAGCAACGAGCAGGCGCTCGCCAGCGTCGACGCGCTGCTTGAAGAGCTCACGCGCGGGCTCGTGTTCGTCAACCTGATCGATACCGACCAGGTCTACGGCCATCGCAAGGACGTGCGCGGCTTCGATCGCGCGCTGCGCGAGATCGACCGCCACGTCGAGCGCCTGCTTGGGCGGATGCGCGGCGAGGACCTGTTGATCGTGACCGCAGACCACGGCGTCGATCCCGCTCACCCCGGCAGCGACCACACGCGCGAGTACGCGCCGCTGCTGGCCGTCACCGCCGAGATGCTCGCCAGGCGGGCGAGCGGCGGGCGCATGGCAGGTGCCCGCCACGACGGCCCGCTGGCCGACGTCGGGGCCACGGTTCTGCGCTGGCTGAGCGCCCGCGACGCCGCCGAGCTCCCCGGAGACGCGTTCATCGCGGCGGCGGCTTCATAGCCGAGCCGACGGCACGGCGGCGTCGTCCTCATAAGCTGGGCGCGATGCCCGAGCTCCCGGAGGTCGAGACGATCAGGCGCCAGCTCGCCCCGCTGGTCGAGCGCCACCGGCTGGTGGAGGTGGAGATCCTCGACCCGCGCTGGTCGCGGCCGCTCGCCCCCGCCGAGCTCGCCGCGGCGCTGCGCGGGCGGGTCGTGCAGCGGCTCGGCAGGCGCGGCAAGTATCTCCTCTGGAGCTTCGACGGCGACGTCCATCTCGCCCAGCACCTGCGCATGACCGGCGCGGTGCTCAGCGACCCCGACCCCGAGCCAGCGCACACGCGCGTGCGCCTGCAGCTCGCCCCGCGGAGCCGCGGCCCGCGGCGGCGTCTTGCGATCGTCGACCCTCGCCGCTTCGGCACCGGCGAGCTGCTGCTCGGCACCCCCGCGCTCGAGGCCTTCCTCGCCGCCCGCCTGGGGCTCGAGCCGTTCGAGCAGGGCTTCACCGCCGAGCACCTGCGCGGGCTCGCCAGGGGACGCACCGCGCCGATCAAGGCGCTGCTGCTCGATCAGCGCAAGATCGCCGGCGTTGGGAACATCTACGCCGATGAGGCCCTGTTTCGAGCCGGCATCCATCCGCTGCGCCCCGCCGGGCGCCTCTCCGCCGCCCAGCACGCCCGCCTGCGCGAGGCCGTGATCGCCGCGCTCAGCGCGGGCATCGACGCCCGCGGCGCCTCGATCGACGACTTTCGCCACGTCGACGGAGTGCGCGGCTCCTTCCAGGACCAGTTCCTCGTGCACCTCCGCAGCGGTGAGCCATGCGTCGTGTGCGGCAGCACGATCGTCAAGATGGTGGTCGCGGGGCGGGGGACCTACGTCTGCGAGACCTGCCAGACGCGGCCGCGGGCGGCGCGCAAGCGCCGGCGCTAGCGCTCAGGCAGCCAGGAGCTCGTCGAGGCGACCGCTCTCAGCCGCGGCCTGCACCTCGGCGAAGCCGCCCAGCAGCACGCCGTCGACGATCACCTGCGGGAAGCTCGTCATCCCCGTCTCGCGCGCCAGCTCCGCGCGACCGACGGGGTCCTTGGACAGGTTGACTTCCGAGAACTCGACACCGCGAGCGCTCAGAAGGCCCTTCACACGCGCACAGAAGGAGCACGGCTCGGTTGTGTAGACGGTTATTCTGCCCATTACTTCATAAAGTATAGCCCCACCCGTGGCAGGGTGGCGGGTCGGCTTGTGCTCGAGAGCACGGACGCCCAAGCCCTCACGGCGCGACGCATCGCGCGTCGCCGCAGGACCGCGCGTGGGATCGGCGGCCAGACGTATCCGGTCGATGGCATGATGCCCTCCTCTGTTCATTCCAGACGGGAGGCCGTCTTGGCAGACCCAGAAAGCGACGAGGACACAAGGCCGGACCCGCGAGCCGCGCTGATGGAAGCGGTTGCCGCCCAGATGGACGCCATCGAAACCGACTTTGGCCGCGAGTACGAGATTGGCGCTCTCGTGACTATCGTGGAGGTCAGAAAACCCGATGGCAGCGCCGGGGTTCGCGTGCGATCGAACGCGCCACCGTGGGTAGCGCTCGGCATGCTGAAGATGGCCGAAAAAGCCGTGGAAGCCCAGGGAGACGCCTAGTCCGCAGGGGTGCGCCGCGATCTCCCCATGGTCGATCTCAGCCGAATGGCTCACCGGCTCCTCCGGGACGTCGCGGGCGCTCGGCGCCGCACCCGACGTCGCCGGTCCGAACCGGCAACGATCCCGGGCGGCGCGGCGGGCGCGTCGCGGGTTTGCGGCTCCCGGCCGCCGGAGACGGCACCCGGACGCCGCGAGTGATCCTAGACTCGGCTCTGATGCCGGGACCGGTGAAGACCGAAGCGGTGGTGCTGCGCTCGATGCGCTACGGCGAGGCCGACCGCATCCTTCACCTCTACACGCCCAACCGGGGGCGGGTCAGCGCGATCGCAAAGGGCGTGCGCCGCACGCGCAGCCGCTTCGGCGGGCGCTTGGAGCCGTTCTTCCGCCTGCACATCGAGCTGCACGAAGGCCGCGGCGAGCTGCTCACGGTCACCGGCGCCCAGACGGTCTCCGGGCACCCCCGGCTGCGCGCTGATGCGCGCGCGCTCGATGCCGCGGCGCGGGCGTGCGATGCGGTGGGGCGCCTGTTTGAGACCTCCGAGCCCCATCCCGGCGTGTTCAACCTGCTCTGCCGCAAGCTGGCGCTCCTCGACGAGCACGCCGCCGCCGGGAGCTCATCCGCGGGTTGGGCGCCCGCCCTGGCGTTCCGCCTGAAGCTGCTGCTCGCGGCGGGCCTCGCTCCGCAGCTGGGGGCGTGCGCGAGCTGCGGCGAGCGCGAGCACCTCGTCGGCTTCTCGGGGGCGGCCGGAGGGGTGGTGTGCGCGGCGTGCGAGGCCGGGTCCTTCCGGCTGGACGAGGAGGCCTACCGGTTCATGAGCGATGCGCTCGGGCGCAGCCTGGGCGAGGTGCCCGAGGCCCCCGAGCCGGCGCTTGGCCAGGTGGAGCGGGCGATCGCTGCGACCCTCGAGCACCACGCGCACGTGCGCCTGATGCCGGCCGTCGGGCGCTCGGGCTGATGGCGGTATGGTTGGCAGCGTGGACGAGGGCCTGCCGATCTCCTACGAGGTGCTGGACGACGGCGTGCCCGTGCTCGCCTCCGACGGCCAGCAGGTCGGCACCGTCGGTAGCGTGCTGAGCGCCCCCGACGAGGACGTCTTCCACGGGCTGTTGGTCAACACACCCCACCACGGCATCCGCTTCCTCGAGGCCGGCGCGATCGCTTCGATCCACGAACACGGCGTCGATCTGCGGATCGACTCCGCCGCCACCGAGAGCCTGCCGGCACCAGAGCACAAGGCGCCCGTCTACGGTGAGGATCCCGCGGAGCAGACGAAGTGGAGCCATCTCGTGCGCAAGCTCACCTTGCGCAAAGACTGGGACCACGAGCGCTGAGCCGCGCCTGCGGCGCGACCGCGGACCCTGGAGCGGCCGCAGTCGGTGACACAATCGAAGCATGAGCATCGCCACCGAGCAGGACACGGTCGCAGCGGCCTTCGCGCAGCGCTTCTCCGAAGAGGAGGAGCGCAGGCTCTCGCCGCTGGCCGCGCGCTCCTACCCGGCGCGCCGGGCGCGGGCCGAGGAGGATTGCGCGCTGCGCACGCCGTTTCAACGCGATCGCGACAGGATCGTCCACTGCAAGGCATTTCGGCGGCTGACGCACAAGACCCAGGTGTTCGTCGCGCCCCAGGGCGACCACTACCGCACGCGGCTCACGCACACACTCGAGGTGACCACGATCTCGCGCACGGTCGCCAGGGCGCTGCGTCTGAACGAGGATCTGGTGGAGGCGATCGGGCTCGGCCACGACCTCGGCCACCCGCCCTTCGGCCACATCGGCGAGGACGTGCTCGACCGCTGCGTCAAAGAGCGCTTCGGCGAGGACTTCCGCCACTACGAGCACTCGCTGCGCATCGTCGAGCATCTCGAGCGCGAGGGCGCCGGGCTCAACCTGACCGAGCAGGTGCGCGACGGGATCGCGCGCCACTCGAGCCGCACGCCGCAGCCGCAGACCCTCGAGGGGCGCATCGTGCGCGTGATCGACCGTGTGGCCTACATCAACCACGACATCGACGACGCAGTGCGCGCAGGGCTGCTGCGCGAGGATGAGCTGCCGGATGAGCCGATCGCGGTGCTCGGCCGCGGCGGCTCGGAGCGAATCGACGCGCTCGTGCACGACATGGTCGAGCACTCCCAGCGGGCCGGCGAGATCGTGCAGGGGCCCCAGGCCGGCCCCGCGATGAGCGAGCTGCGCGACTTCATGTTCGAGCGCGTGTATCTGGGGCCGGCGGTGCGCGCCGAGCACGCGAAGATCGCAGCGGTGCTCAAACGGCTCTTCGACCACTACGTCGAGCATCCCGAGCTGCTGCCGGCTGCGCCCGCAGAGAAGGCCGCGGACGCCGAGCAGGCGCTGGCGCGACGGGTGACCGACTACCTGGCGGGCATGACCGACCGCTACTGCATCAGGGCCTACACCGAGCTTCAGGTGCCGCAGGCGTTCGCCCGCTAGCGTTGCCGTCGTGGCCCTCTACACCAGCGATTCCAAGGACCGGGTGCGCGACGCGGTCGACTTCCTCGAGCTGGTCTCGGCGCGCACCGAGCTGCGCCGCGCCGGCCCTGCGCGCTACGAGGGTCTGTGTCCGTTTCACGACGAGCGCACCCCCTCGTTCGGGATCGACCCCACCCAGAAGGTCTACCACTGCTTCGGCTGCCAGGCCTCCGGCGACGTGTTCACGTTCGTGCAGGAGACCGAGGGCGTTGACTTCAAAGGGGCGCTCGAGCTACTCGCCGAACGCTACGGGGTGGAGCTGGAGCGCGAGGAGGAGGATCCGCGCGAGGCCGAGCGCCGCAGGCGGCGCGAGCGGCTGCTGGTGCTGCTCGACCGGACGACCGCCTACTACGAGCGCTACCTGTGGGAGTCCCAGGAGGCGCAGCGGGCGCGCACCTACCTGCAGGACCGGGGGCTGGGGGAGGAGGTCCTCCGGCAGTTCCGCGTGGGCTACGCCCCGAGCGCATGGGATCGCGTACTGCTGGCCTCGCGCAGGGGCGGCTTCTCCGAGCAGGAGCTCTACGCCACCGGGCTCGCCCAGCGCTCCAAGCAGAACGGGCAGCCCTACGACCGCTTCCGCTCGCGGATCATGTTCCCGCTGGCCGACATCCGCGGGCGGGTGCTCGGCTTCGGCGCGCGCGCCACGCATGACGAACAGCGCCCGAAGTACCTGAACACCTCCGACAACGACCTCTACCACAAGGGCCTTCACCTCTACGGCGCGGACCTCGCCCGCGCGCACGCCGCGCGCCTGGGGCAGGTGATCCTGTGCGAGGGCTACACCGACACGATTGCCCTGCACCAGGCCGGCATGTCCAACGCGGTGGGGCTGATGGGCACGGCGCTGACCACCGAGCAGGTCGGCGAGCTCGCGCGCATGGCCAGCGTGGTGCTGCTCGCGCTGGACGCCGACAGCGCCGGGCAGGAGGCGATGCTGCGTGCGTCGAGTCTGGCCGAAAGGCGCAAGCTCGAACTTCGCGTGGTGGCGCTGCCGGCGGGCACCGACCCGGCCGAGCTGATCCAGCGCGACGGCGCCGAGGCGATGCAGGCGGCGGTCGAGAAGTCCGTGCCGTTCGTGCGCTTCCGCGTCGAACGCGTGCTCGCGGCGGGCGATCATTCAAGCCCCGAGGGACAGGACCGCATGATCGCGGAGCTGCGCCCGGTGTTCGCCAAACTGCCCCCGAGCGCGATGCGGATGGAGCTGACGAGGATCGCCTCGAGTCGCCTGGCCGTCCCCGAGAGCCTCTTTCAGGAGCGGCTGCGGACGGAGGATGCGCAGGACGCCGGCGGGCGCCGGGCGCCGGGCGGGAGCGGAGGCCGGGGGCCGATCGTCAACGGCGCTCGCGGCCGGATCGGCGGGCTGTCCCGGCGGGAAGACACCGAGCGCGCGTTCCTGGCGCTGTGCATCGCCTCGCCGCAGGAGGGCGCCGAGGCGCTGCAGGAGCTGGACATCGATGAGCACTTCGCCAGCGAGCTGCTGCGCCGCGCCGCCCGGCGACTGCGCGAGGGGAGCCTCAGCGAGCCGCTGGGCGACCCCTCGGGCCGGCTCGGGGACCTGGATGAGGATCCGCAGCTGAAGGCGCTGCTGGCCGAGCTGGTCGTCGAAGCCGGCCGCGAAGATGCCCAGCCGGCGATGCTCGACGTGCAGCGCCTGCAGCTCGAGCTCGCACGCCTGGAGCGCCAGATCCAGCAGGCGCGCGGGCGCGAGAGTGGCGACGTCAGCGACCTCGCCCGCCGCCGGGCCGAGGTCAGGCTCGAGTTCGACCGCGCCTACGGGCGCGTGCTCGAGCAGACTGGGGAGCGGGAGGGGTAGGCGGGCACCCGAGCAGGGCAAGCGCAGGTGTGCTCCCGAGCAGTACCGTCCCAAGCGACGAGGACAATAGGGTGCATGGATTGCCATGCCGAGGTCGAGGTGGGCACGATCACGCTCGCCGAGCCAGATAACGCTTGCGTACAATGAGGCCGCTGGCCCCGGATGTAGCATCCGGGGGTAGCCCGATCCGGGGTAGCTCAATGGCAGAGTAGTCGGCTGTTAACCGATTGGTTGTGGGTTCGAGTCCCACCCCCGGAGTAGACATCCACACAACGCCAAATCGCCGGGTTCTTGGAGCAGATCGGCCACGGACTCGGTGATTGTGGCGCTGATCTCGACGCGCCCGTCCAGCTTGTCGTAGACGCAGCGGAGGTCAAAGGCATCGAAGACGTCGCTGTGCCGGTCCTGGCAGACGTGCCCAAGCAGCGCGACGCCGCGATCTTCGAGGCATTCAAGGGCAAAAAGCGGCCGAAGGACCACGTGCACACCTGCCTGCTGCACGGACGCGGCGTCCCCGCAAGGTAGAACGACTCGGGAGAGTCAGGCCAAGACGCCCACGAAGCGCGTCGCGACCGAGCATGAGCCCGTCCCGGCTGCCGCGTGGCACCGTGCTACGATCCGCGCCCTTTCGACCGGAGGAGATTCCGTGACCGAAGACACGGGTCTGGCGAGTCGCATCCACTATGCCCGGCACGCGGCTTCTTCCGCGAGGCGGGCCTTCTACCGCAGGAGGTTGCGCTCCAAGCTTCCGGCCGACGCAGTTGGGGCGGAAATCGGCGTCTGGAAAGGCGACAACGCCGCCGAGCTGCTGGCCGCGCGTCGGCCGCGCCACTTCTACCTGATCGACCCCTGGGAGCTGCGCACGGAGGAGGCCTACGCCGAGTCGTGGTTCGGGACCCACACGCGGTCTGGCCAGGAGGAGATGGACTCGATCTACGAGTCGGTGCTCGCTCGTTTCGCGCCGGAGATCGAGGCCGATCGCGTCACGGTCATTCGAGAGCGCTCCGTTCAGGCAGCGAGCCACTTCGACGACGACTCGCTCGACTGGGTCTACGTCGACGGTGACCACTCGTACGAGGGCGCCCTCGCGGACCTAGAGGCCTACTTCAGCAAGGTGAAGCGGGGGGGGGGTCCTCGCGGGCGACGACTACGAGGTCAGCGGCTGGTGGGGAGATGCGGTCAAGCGGGCGGTAGACGACTTCGCCGCACGTTGCGAGGCCAAGCACATCTACGGCGCGCAGTTCCTGCTGCAAAAGCCTCGCTGAGGCGCGCCCCGTAGGTCGGGCCCGACGCAGGCCCTACGCGGCCAGCGCATACTCGTGTGTCAGGACGGTTGTGGGGACGTCCGACGCGGTCCCCCGGAGTAGACATTCGCAACGCCAGATTCCGGTAGTTGCCTGGGCACACGCCGACTGTGGCGGGCACGCGCTCTAGATCACACGGGCCCCGTTCGATAAGGCCATGGGAATGGCTGACCGGCCGAACCCCTCGTCGCGGGCTCGCTCGCTTCGAAGTTCCGTCGCCCCCTTTGCGACGCCCACGGTGCCATCGCCGGATCTGACGGCGGGGTTCCTGCTGGCCGGCATCCCGCTGCTGCTCCTTGCGCCGCCGGCGGTCAGGCGCGTGTTCTCTTAGGCGCGCGGCGCCGCTTGAAGGCGCCCCGGCGAGCGGGAGGCCAGCTGCTCGACGAGCTCGGCTGCGCGCGCGCCGGCGTCATGCGCGCTCTCCCAGGCCGCCAGCTCGCGCGCGCGGGCGCGGATGGAGGGATCGCCCAGGGCGCGCTCGACGGCCAGGCGCAGGACGCGAGGGCCGAGGAAGCGCCGCGGCACGCGCACGCCCGCGCCGGCCCAGGCCAGCCGGGCGGCGTTCTCGTTCATGTCGCCGACGGCGGGGGTGGCGACGACGGCGCAGCCGGATGAGAGGGCGCGGACGAGCGTGCCGTGGCCGGCATGGCAGACGACGAGATCGCAGCGGGGCATGACGCGCGAGTAGGAGACCCAGTCGACGACTCGCGCGTTCGCGGGCACGGCGAGCGCGCGCGAGGGCAGGCGCCGGTTGTAGGTGGCGAGCACCCTGACGGGGGCGTCGGCGAGCCCGCGCAGGGCGGCGTGCAGGAGCCTGTGCTCGGCGTCCTGGGCGGTGGAGGGCGCGATCAGCACGAGCGGCAGCTCGCCGGCTTCGGGGCGGCTCGCGCCATCGTGGCCGGCGCCGGCCGACGCTCGGCTCTGCGGCAGCTCGACTTCGCGGGCGGGCGGCTCCCACATGAGCGGCCCGACGACATGCGTGTTGGGATCCCATTCGCCCGAGGCGCGGGGGTACTCGAGCTGGGGGAAGGTGGCGACGATGGCGAGCTCGCGGCTGATGCCGCCGTGGAAGTGCTTGTGGGCCGGCAGGCCGAGCTCGGCGCGGGTGCGGTTGAGCTCGCTTCGCCCGCGGGCGAGGGCGCGCTCGACCGGTCTCTGGGCCAGGCGCCAGAGCGCGCGCCCGGCGGCGGTGCGGGGCAGGCGGGCGCCGAGCGAGTAGACGGGGAAGTGAGCGGGCGTGTACGGGTGAACGTGGGGGATGAGGGTGGCGCAGGGCACGCTGGCGAGCTCGGCGGCGAGCGCGGGGGCGAGCGTGAGGATGTCGGCGACGACGGCGTCGGGTGCGAGCTCGCGCACGAGCGGGAGCGTGTCGGCGGTGGCCTGGACGACGGCCTGGTAGAAGTCGAGCGGCTCGGGCCCGTTGGGGAAGACCTGATACTCGGGGGCGGGCGCGAAGGCCAGGCCCTCGGCCTCGACGTGCTCGCGCCAGCGGCCCCAGGTCTGCAGCGTGACGTGATGCCCGCGGGCGGCGAGGGCGCGCCCGAGGGCGATCATGGGAAAGGCGTGGCCGGGGTCGCCGAAGGCTCCCAGCAGGAGGCGTCTGGGTGGAGGAGCGGCTGCTCCCACGGCGGGCGGCTAGGCGGCGAGCTCGGCGAGCAGCCGCAGCTGCTCGAGGCGCTCGGGGGCGGTGAAGGCGGTCGGCGTGACCCCGAGCGTTCCGACGCCGGCGTCGCGGTAGACGGCCAGGCGCTCGCGCACGAGGTCCTCGGGTCCGCAGAGGGAGACCTGGTCGATGAGTGCGTCGGGAATCGCGGCCATGGCCTCCTCGCGCTTGCCTTCGAGGTAGAGGTCCTGGATGGTCTGGGCCTCGCGCTCGTAGCCGTAGCGCTGGACGAGCTGGTTGTAGAAGTTCTGCTTGCGCGAGCCCATGCCGCCGACGTAGAGGGCGATGAACGGCCGCATCGTGTTGCGGGCGCCCTCGAGGTCGTCGGTGATGCAGAGGCTCACGGTGGGGGCGATGTCGAAGTTCTCGAGCGATTTGCCGGAGCGCTCGGCGCCCTCCTCCAGCAGCGGCCGCAGCTCTGAGACGTGCTCGGGGGAGAAGAGCGTGGGGATCCAGCCATCGGCGATCTCGCCGGCGAGAGCGGTGTTCTTGGGGCCGATGGCGGCGAGATAGATGGGGATCTGCTCCTGCACGGTGGAGATCGTGAGCTTGAGTGCCTTGCCGGGGCCGTCGGGGAGCGGAAGCTCGAGCGTCTCGCCGTGGAAGTCGACGCGTTCGCGGGCGAGGGCCATGCGCACGACGGCGACGTACTCGCGCGTGCGCTGGAGCTGTTTGGCGAAACGCTGTCCGTGCCAGCCCTCGGCGACCTGCGGCCCGGAGGAGCCGATGCCGCAGATCATGCGGCCGTCTGAGAGCTGGTCGATGGTGGCGGCGGTCATGGCGGTCATGGTGGGCGAGCGCGCGGGCATCTGGAAGATGCCGGCACCGAGGCGGATCTTCGAGGTCTGCCCGGCGAGCCAGCCGAGCACGGTGGCGGTGTCGGAGCCGTAGGCCTCGGCGGCCCAGACGGAGTCATAGCCCAGCCGCTCGGCCTCCTGGACGATGTTGAGCTGGTCGGCCGAGGTGAGGCCCATGCCCCAGTATCCGATGTGCACGCCGAGCTTCATGTGCAAGTTTCCTTTCAGCGGGAGGGATTCTGTTGCCGGGCGGGAAGGCGTGCCCTAGCCTTGGCCGCGCATCCGGCCGCGGCGAAGAGCGCGCGCGGCGGAGCACAGCCTATGCGAAAGCGCCGCCGCCACAGCACCCAGTTCGTGGAGAGTCTGCGCCTGGCGATCGACTGCATGCCCGTTGCCACCCGCGAAGCGATGCTCGAGGGGGTGCGCTCCAGCGAGCGGATCATCGTGGGGGCATACACCGACGGCCACGGCGGCGTATGCCCGATGCTGGCGGCGCACCGGTCGGGAGGACGCACGGACTTCATCTCCTTCGCGCGCTCGTGGGATCGCTTTGCGAGGGCCGGCGGCGACAGCCGCGCGGCGACCGAGCGGGAGGTGCGGATCCTGCTGACCCAGCTTCAGGACAGCCTCGCCAGCGCGAGCGGCCTGGAGCTCGATCGGGCGATCAAGGAGCACCGCGAGCTCGTGAGCCGCAGCCGGCGTGCCCGCCGGGCGCTCTCCGGCCTCGTCGATCCGAGCGGTGAGATCATCGCGCGTCGCCTGCGGGGGTCCCGGTGGCGGAGATCGTCGGGAGACAATCACGCGAGCGCACCGTTCGAGGGCTCGCTTCACCGGTCTCATCGCGCGGCTGACCGAGCGCGCGCCGGCCGCACCTGAGGGGCCGCGCCGCTAGAGGGCGTCGCCGGGTCGGATGAACATCATCTCGGGCACCACGCAGGCGGGGGAGACCTTCAGCAGGTAGCGGACGGCCTCGGCGATGTCCTGCGGGCGGATCATGTCCTCGGCGGCGACCTGTCCCTTGACGAAGTCGGTCATGGGCGTGTCGACGAAGGCGGGGCAGAGGGCGGTGGACTTGATGCCGTCGCTGGCGAGCTCCCTGTTCATCGAGCTCGTCCAGCCGACGACGGCGTGCTTGCTGGCCGAGTAGACCGACAGCCAGGCCTCGCCATGCTTGCCCGCGATCGAGGCGGTGTTGACGACGAGCACGTTCTTGTGGTCGGCGGCTGCCTCCTTGAGGAGGGCGTGGCATTCGCGGTAGAAGATGATGATCGAGCGCAGGTTGATGTTGAGCTGCATGTCCAGGCGCTTGGTCTCGATCTCCCCGACGGCGGCGCCGACTCCGACGCCGGCGTTGTTGACGAGCACGTCCAGGCGCCCGTAGCGCTCGCGGTGCGCGGCGACGACCTTCTGGATCTCTGCCTCCTCGGCGAGGTTGGCGGGGACCCCCTGCACGTCGAAGGCCTCGGCGGCCAGCCCCTGGACTGCGATGTCGAGCTTCTCAGGGCGCCGGGCGGCCATCGTGACGGCGTATCCCTCCTCGGCGAGAACCCGGGCGATGGCCAGCCCGATGCCGCTGGAGGCCCCCGTGACGATGGCTGCGCGCTCTACTGGCATCTGCGGTCCCTTCTGTAGGTGAGCGGATCGAAGCGTCCGCCCGCGAAGAGGGGCGGCGGGCGGGAGCATTCCACATCTCGCTGGTAGCGTCTGCTCCGCGCGCGAGGAGATCCCGCCGAACGCGCAGGCGGGCCCGTAGCTCAGTTGGTTAGAGCTGCCGACTCATAATCGGTAGGTCGCGGGTTCGAGTCCCGCCGGGCCCACTTCCAAAACACCTGCAAACGCAGCAAAAGCAACCCTATCACGAGGTTGCGACGGCAGGCCATCGTTCCCTGCATCGTTCCCCAGCGGTCGTCCGGCGGTCGCCGGACCGCGGGATTCCTTCGTTCCCCGCACCGCGAGCGCGCTTGGCGAGCTTGCCTATAGGCCCCTTGCTCGCACGTGTTCGATCACTGTTCTGGCGTTCGTAATCGCCTCGTCGGGCGTCGCGCCAATTGCCATCATCGCCTCGACGCCAGGGATCGAGCTATCCGCCCACGGGCCTTCTGCAGGGGTGGCCTCGTACCGGCCGAGCCCGTCGTTATACGTGACGACGAACCGCTCAGGCATCGGGTATTGGGCGAAGTCGTGCACGATGGGCGAGCCTAACGAGATTCCGAGCGTGCGACGCGAACGCATGCCCGTCGGTGTGCCCTATCTGCGTAGCCGGGTCGCACCCCAGCACGATCAGCACCAAGCGAGCGTGCGTCGCATACAGGTGCACAACGCGACTAGAAGCCGCAGAGCGCACGCCACCGCAGCCTGGGCGTGCGGCGGCATGCTCACCTCCACGATCAGCGCGCCGGCGAGACTCGCCACATTCAGGTCGCCCAGGTCGCCGGCCAGCTCGCGCGGAAGGACAGCCACGTAATGCGAGTCGCCCGACGTGATCGCGTCCACAAGCTCGCGGGGTGGGTCGAATGTAGGTCCAAGCGCGCTCCCACAAGTCGGCCACTCGAGCGAGCTTGAACTTGAGCGTGTGGTGGTCGCCAGCATCTAGCGCGTCCCAGGCGCCGTCGTAGCCGACGGCGGACACCGGCTCGGACTCCGCGCTCTCGGCGAGCCTGGCGATGGCTTCGACCAGCTCGTCGTCCGCGGAGTCGTCCACGACCACGACCACCATCGGGATGTTGTGGGGGCTGAGCGGCACCACGGCCACCGCCGCGATCCCGTGGGCGCCGTCGTAGAAGGCCGATATGCCCTCGCTCATGGGCACCACGTTACGCCTGCGGGGAGACGCACTGGCCCTGCGCTCCAAGGGGCGGAAGCCCTTGGCGTAGGGCGCCACCGATGGACGGGGCACTCAAGCAAGTGCAAATCCGTTGGCCGGTTCGGCTGCCTTGGGGTCTATATCCGCATGGAAGCACCAACAACAACAGAGGCGCTGCTCCTGCAGGACCGGCTGCTTCGCCCGGATCAGGCCGCTTGGTATCTCAACGTCAGGACGAGCTGGGTCTACGAGGCCGTGAGGACAGGCCGCTTGCCCTGCCATCGGGTCGGCCGGCATATCCGCTTTACGCGCCCCATGCTCGACGAATGGCTCGCTGAACAGCCTCGGCAGTAGGCCAGGAGGTCTTGCCGGCAGTGTCAGCAGCGGACCGTCATGGCGTCGAACTAGTGTTCGATTGATGAGCACGGTGCTGGAGCTGTCGTCACTTGATCGCCTTCTTGCTTCGCTCGATAGGGAAGGGCGGGGATTCGAGCTGCTCTGCCGCTGGTTCTTGCAGAACGACCCGAAGTTCCGATCTGACTACGAACACGTGTGGCTGTGGTCGGAGTGGCCGGGCCGCTGGGGCCCGGACCGGGGCATCGACCTTGTAGCCGTCACGCACGACGGACGCACCGACGCCGTGCAGGCGAAGCACTACGGTCCCGATCACACGGTCACGAAGCACGACATCGATACGTTCCTGAGTGAGTCCAACCGGGCGGCGATCAGCTCGCGTCTGCTGATCGCGTCGACAGACAGACTCGCCGGTTCGGCGCGAGAAGTGATGGCGGAGCAGGAAAAGCCTGTGAGCACCTGCCTGCGCGCGCGGTTGCGTGCGAGCGCTGTGGAGTGGCCCGCGAGCATCACCGAGCTGGCCCCGGCTACGCTGGCCGCAGCACAGCCCCGAGGGCACCAGCTGGAGGCGCTCGATGCGATCGACCGATGGGCTCGCGGCGGCGATTCGCGCGGCCAGGTGATCATGGCGTGCGGCACCGGCAAGAGCCTGATCGAGGTTTGGGCCGCCGAGCGGCTGCGGGCGCAGCACGTGCTGGTACTCGTGCCGACGATCCCGCTGCTACGCCAGTGTGCGCGCGAGTGGCCGCGCCACGCAGCGACGCAGCGCCGGCTGCTGCGCATCTGCAGCGACAAGGCAGTCGCGGACGCCGAGGACATCATCCGCGGCGACGAACTCGGCACGGCGCGTACGACCGATCCTGCCGAGATCGCCAGCAGGCTCCGCGAAGGATCGCCGCTGCTGGCGATCTGCACGTATGACTCCTCGCCCGCGCTCGCGGAGGCGATGCACTCGGTGCCGGGCTTCTCCTTCGATCTCGCAATCGCAGACGAGGCGCACAGGTGCGCCGGGCTCGAAGGGTCCAAGCGCAAGACGATTCTCGACGAGGGCGCGATCCGCGCGAAGCGCCGCCTGTTCTTCACGGCGACGCCCACCGTCTACGGGACGCGCGACAAGGGGCGCGCGGCCAACAAGAACGTTCGCTTGGCGTCGATGGATGACCACACAGTGTTCGGGCGCGTCGTTCACCACCTCTCGTTCGCAGATGCGATCACGAAAGGTCTGCTCTGTCCGTACCAGGTGGCGGTCATCCCGATCGACGACGACGAGGTGCACGAGCTGATCAAGCGGCGGCGGATCGTCACCGCGGACGGCGAGCACAAGCTTGAGGCGGCGGGTCTGGCCACGCAGATCGCTTGCGCCCGGCGCGATGCGCCGCTTTGGGTGCCGGCGGATCGTCGCGTTCCACCCGTCGATCGCCGAGTCCAAACGCTTCAGCGAGCACTTCCCCGTCGCAGTCGAGCTACTCGCCGAGGATGAGCATCCCGACGGGCCGGTGTGGTCACGGCACGTCGACGGTGCCGCGATGCCCCACGCCACCCGTGCACGCCTCCTTGAGCACTTCGAGAGCGACGGGGCCGGCGAGTACCGGCTGCTGTCGAACGTCCGGCTTCTGACCGAGGGTGTCGATGTCCCCGGCATCGACGCGATCGCGTTCGTGGACACTCACCGCGGGCAAGGCTCAATCATCCAGGCGGTCGGTCGCGCCGTCCGGCCGGCACCTGGCAAGACGTTCGGCACGATCGTCCTTCCGGTGGTGCTGCGCAAGGGCGAGTCCTTCGATGCGGCACTCGCGCGCTCAGAGCACCGCTCGATCGTGGACATCCTCGGTGCCTTGCTGAGCCACGACTCCGAGATCATCAAGTCGCTGGACGCCCTGCGCTTCAATGCCGGCCCCGACGATCACCGCCCTGGCGGACATGGCCGCTTCGTAATCGACGCGCCGCTGCAAGTTGGCGAGGACTTCGCCGCCGCCGTGGACGTCGCGCTCACCGGAGCGCTCGGTGTCGCCGGCGAGCGCTCGCCGCGGCGTCGTTCCCCGCGGGTTGAGCGTTTGCTTCCACCGGAGAGCAAACCCCTGTCTGATGATGAGCTAGTCGCGGTCGGTGTCGGGAAGATCGCGTCGCTGGGCCGCTGGCAGCTCCTGACCGAGGTACCCGGCGATGACGAGGACTCCTTCCCGTTGCAGGCGTGGTGGCACGAGGCCAAGAAGCGCTGGGCCGCAGGCGCGCTCGACGAGCACGATCGCACGGCGATCGCACGGTCCGTCTCCTGGCTCGCCAAAGACCTTCGTGAGCATCCCGCACAGCGACGGGAGATGGCGCGCCTGACCGACGCAGACATTCCTGAGCAGATCGCGGCGCAATGCCGGCTCGGGGGGCTCTACGCCGAGCAGCTGGAGGCCCTCACGGGCTGGCAGGACGCCGACGAGCTCGTCGAGCCGCTCGCTGCGATCCAGCCGCTGATCACCCACGCGGCAATGTCGCCCGCGATGCGGGTGCGCTACATGCTGCCCGCCGCGCGGCGGATGGCCGCCGCCGTCGAGGCTGCCGCCGAGGCAAGCGGCCTTGGCTGGTGGGAACAGCAGTCGTGGAAGACCGCTGCGATAAACGGCTTCATCTACGAGCTACAGCTCGCGCACGCAGGGCCGGTCGCACTCGATCCCCCTACACAACCGTGGACTGCGAACGTCACGCCCGCGGCGCACGTCATCGGCCGACGTGGCGCGGAGCCCTTCGCCGGGCTCGCGAGTCGCATGAGCATCTACAGCTCCGCCGGCGACAAAGAGGCGGTCGAGGGGCGCCTCGCAGACGAGTCCCAGATGGCTCCCAACGAGAGACTGGACGCATTGGGATGGGACATCTACCTGCTCTCCAGAGCACGCGGCGACACCAGCGAACACACCTTCACGTTCGCGATGAAAGGCACGCTACACGTGCGCGAGAACCTGCGGCGAGACCTGCTGGCGCGCTCGCTGCGCGAGCTGCAGAACCCACTCGGCACGAGGACCAGGGCGCGAGGGGATGACTGACACCGAGGCGCTGATCGCCCGGACCCGGACGGAGATGATTCCGCTGCCGATCTGAGCTTTAGGACGGCCTGCGCAGATGTCTGGTTCGGGCTTCTCGTCCCGCCCAGTCCGGGCCGAACACCACGAGCTCTCGGCCGAGTAGCGCAAAGATCAGACATCCAGCACCTATACGATCGCGAGGTCGGACCGAGCTCAAGTAGGCGGCGAGCGCCAGAACCAGCTCATCCGGGATTCGTGATCTTCCTATGACATCAGCCGAACAAGCAGCCACCAGCCCTGGTTTTCCCTGGAGACGATCATGACGGTACGTCTCGAATGGGACGGCAAGCCCGAGGTCGTCGAGCGCCTGCATCTCCCGTTCCAGACCGTTGAGACGATCAACGAGTCCCGGGCGACTCGTGAGCGTGATGCGGGCGGGCTGTTCGGCAGTGATGGCCCGAACACCCTGGACCAGCGAAACATGCTCATCTGGGGTGACAACAAGCTAGTCATGAGCAGCCTTCTTCGGGACTACGCCGGCAAGATCAAGCTTGTCTATATCGACCCTCCCTTCGATACGGGTGCAGACTTTGCGTACCGAGTCTCGGTCGGAGACGAATCGGTGGACAAGTTGCCGTCGATTCTTGAGGAGCACGCCTACCGAGACACATGGGGATTGGGCGCTGACTCATATCTCTCGATGATCTACGCGCGCCTCGTTCTCGTGCACGAGCTGCTAGCGGATAATGGCGCCCTTTACCTCCATCTCGGTCCGCAGGTTAGCCACACTGTCCGCGTTCTGTGCGACGAGATTTTTGGAGCCGCGGCATATCGCAACGAGATCGTTTGGCGAAGGACCAGTGCCCACAGTCGACTTCGGCGATACGGACCCGTGCACGATGTGATCCTCTACTACGTAAAGGGTGACGAGCCTACTTGGAATCCGCAGTACGTCACCTACGATGAGGAGTACATCTCGTCGTTCTACTACCGACTGGAGGAGGACACAGGACGACGGTATCGACTGTCGGATTTGACCGCGGCGCGTCCCGGGGGTCGCTATCTTTGGCGAGGTGAGCCGCCGCCCGGCAACCGGTATTGGGGATACTCCGAGGACAAGCTGCGACAGTTTGAGGAGGAAGGGCGGCTTGTCTACAGCAAGAACGGCATTCCGTCATACAAGCGATATCTCGACGAGATGCCGGGTCAGCTTCTTCAGGACGTCTGGACTGACATTCCTCCTCTAGCCAGCCAGTCGGCCGAGCGGGCCGGCTACGACACGCAGAAGCCCGAGGCGCTTGCTTCGAGCGAGTGATTACGGCCAGTTCCGATTCTGGCGACCTGGTTGCGGACTTCTTCTGTGGCTCAGGCACGACGGCCGCTGTGGCTGAGAGGCTCGGCCGCCGTTGGATCGCGTGCGATCTTGGTCGCTTCGCGATTCACACTACCCGCAAGCGCTTGCTCGACATCCCAGATTGCCGCCCGTTCGACATCAAGAACCTCGGCGCCTACGAGCGCCAGCGGTGGCAGACCGAGTCGGGTAACGGCGCGCTGCGGGCGTACCTGGAAACGATCCTTGCCTTCTACAACGCCGAGCCGGTCGAGGGGTTCATCCACCTCCACGGCCGCAAGGCCGACCGGATGGTGCATGTCGGCGCCACTGATGCACCGGTAACGATCGACGAGACCGAGGACGTCATGGACGAGATGGCCGACAACGGGATCGAGGCATGCGACCTTGCTCGGCTGGGAGTGGGAGATGGGGCTCCACGACACGATCTCTGAGCGTGCCCGGCGTCGCGGGCTCGATCTCCGGCCTCGCCAGATTCCGCGGGAGGTCATGGAGCGTCGGGTATCCGAGGCTGATGCGGTGCGGTTCTTCGAGCTCGCCTTTGTCGATCTCGACGTGCGTCGCCAAGGCCAGGAAGCGTGCGTGGTGCTCAAGGATTTCGCGATCCCGAGTGAGGACCTGATTCCACAGAAGGTCCGCGAGAGCATCGCCACGTGGTCGGATCTCATCGACTATTGGTCTGTGGACTTCGACTTCAGCGACGAGGTCTTCCATAACCAATGGCAGGCTTACCGGACGCGTGAGAACCCTGCGCTCGCGACCCAGAGCGACTGGCACGAATATCCGAAGCCCGGCAGCTACGCGATCGTCGTGAAGATCATCGACATCTTCGGCAACGACACGACCAAGCTGGCCGAGGTTCGCATCAAATGAGCCCGGAGGAGTCGACGGCTCCGACGAGCGATCCGTACGCCGTCCCTGAGCGGCGCAAGGCCAGCGAAGGCACGTATGCCGTCAACGGAGTGCGGGCGCGCGTGGATGCTTGGCGCGCGCAGGACTACTCGGGGGCCTCGGCGACCTCGCGTAGGCTGCTCAGCTTCTGGTTCGCCGACGAGCACCGCTCCGAGGACGGTCAGCCTTTCCGCTTCTACTTCTGTCAGCGCGAGGCCGTTGAGACGTTCATCTTCCTCACCGAGATCGAGCCGGTTCACGGACTGAAGGACCTGCTCGAGTATCGCCGAGCACGGGATGACGATCCAGCCTGGCGAAACAAAGCGCCAGCGATTGGCGATGAAGATGGCGACCGGCTCGGGCAAGACGATGGCGATGAGCCTCTGCATCGTGTGGTCCTATTTCCACGCGCTGTACGAGGCCGACTCGCCGATGACGACCTCGTTCCTCGTGATCGCACCGAACCTGATCGTATTCGAGCGCCTGAAGGCCGACTTCGGCGACGGCGCGACGTTCCGACGTGATCCCTTGGTCCCGCCTGAGTGGGCGCACGACTTCGACCTCGCCGTGCTCTTGCAGGACGATCCCTCCCCGGTCACCGCACGGCGGCGTCCTCTATCTCACGAACGTCCAACGGCTATACGAGCCTTCGACGGCACGCGGCAAGGGCAAGACATCCCCCAATCCGGTCGAGGCGATGGTCGGCCCACGGGTCAACCGCGATGTCGACGCATCCTCCGCCGAGCGGCTCTTCGACGGGATCGCCGAGCGTCAGCGCGTCATGGTCGTAAACGACGAGGCCCATCACGTCCACGACGAGAAACTCAAGTGGAACCAGACGATCGAGCGGCTGCACGACGTGCTGCGCGCGAGCACGACCGATGACCCCGGCGCGGGCGTGGTCTCTCAACTCGACTTCTCCGCGACGCCGAAGTATGAGAAGGGGGGCGTCTTTCGCCACGTGGTGGTCGATTACCCGTTGGCGCAGGCCGTCGCCGACGGGATCGTCAAGACGCCGGTCATCGGAGAGGTATCCGGCGCCGAGGTCGAGCTGGGCGATACATCCTTCCAGCGCAACCGCCAGTGGCTCGACGTTGCCGTAGGACGGTGGCGGGTGTTCAACGAGTCGCTCTCGCCTGCGGGTAAGCGGCCGGTGCTGTTCGTGATGTGCGAGAACACGCTCGCCGCAGATGAGGCCGGTGACTACCTGCAGCAGCTGCCCGACTTCGCCGGCGATCAGCTGCTCATCATCCACACGAACCGATCGGGCGAGATCACCAAGGCCGACCTCGACGTCGCCCGCAACGCCGCACGCGACGTCGATGAGCCCCACAGCCGTATTCGCTGCATCGTCAGCGTCCTGATGCTGCGCGAGGGCTGGGATGTGCGCAACGTGTGCGTGATCGTCACGCTGCGGCCGCTCAGCGCCGCCAACAAGATCCTCCCCGAGCAGGCTCTGGGGCGTGGCCTGCGCCGGATGACGCCGCCCGGCTCGGGATTCGACGAGCGCGTCGTCGTGATCGAGCACGAGGCTTTCCGCAACCTGTGGAGCGCCGAGCTTGACGGAGGCTTGATCGTCGAGAAGGAGGAGGCCGACAAGATCGAGTCCGGAGCGCTGACGATCTTTGCCGACGAGGCCAAGCGGCGCTTCGACATCGTCATCCCACAGCTCACACGCGCGTTGGCACGCTCCGACAGTGCGTTGAACCAGCTCGATCCAGGCGACGTGCCGGACCCCAAGAGCCGGCTCGCGGTACCCGATGTCCAGCCAGACGAGTACGTCCAGTATCGCGGCAGGCACCTGATCGAGAAGGGCGTCATCGAGGAGTACGAGTTCCAGGTCCCCTACGCCGAAGACCCTTCCGGCGTGATCACCTACTACACACGCGCCGCGGCAAAGGCGGGCGGAGTCGAGCGGCTCTCCGGCGCCTTCGCCACGCTCGCGCCGATGGTGCGCGACTACCTCAAGGACCGCGTGTTTGAGCAACCCGTCGAGCTGGACGACAAGGTGATCCTGCGCCGCTTGGCCGAGAACGACGCCCAGGCGCTGGTGTCCGGCGCGTTTGGTGAGGCAATCCGCGCGCTGGCGATCACCGAACGCGAGCCGACGATCACCGAGAACGCCTTTCGGGTCTCGGAGACCCCGCCGTTCCCTTGGTCGCGCCAGACGGTCGAGGGCGAGCACACGGTCTTCAACCTGACGCCCGTCGACAGCTCGCTGGAGGCGCGCTTCGCGCTGTTCCTCGACCGCGCGAGCGATGTCGCGGCGTGGGCGAAGCTCACGATGAACAGCCGCTTTGCGCTGGAGTACATCTCCAAGGCCGGCGCTCTGCGCTACTACTACCCGGACTTCGTCGTGCGCCTGACCGACGACAGCTGCCTGATCGTCGAGACCAAGGGCCAGGAAGACCTCGACGTTGCCCTGAAGGACCGCCGCGCGCGGCGCTGGTGCGAGGACGCGACGCGCCTGGCGGGTCGCGAGTGGGCCTACGAGAAGGTCAGCCAGAAGGTGTTCGACGCCTATACCGGACAGGACCTCGATGGCCTGCGGCGCTTCATCGCTGCCGACGGTACGAGCCGAGGATGAGGCCGATCGCGCGTACCGTCGTAGCCTGGTGGGAGGATAGATCCTGCCCTCGAGCGACTAGCCGCCGATGACGCCAGCCACCGACACCCAGATCGACCTCTTCACGTGGGCCCGCGACCTCGAGCGGGAGAACAAGCGCATCGCCAAGGCCAACGAGGAGCGGGCGCGGCGTCGCGGATACCTTGTGTTCGCAACCGATCCTGCGGTGTCTCCAGATGATCCGGGCTACCGCGAGGTCTACGCCACCGAGGCGAGGACTCCCAATCAGGCCGTGGCAAAGATCCGGCCCCTGGCCGGCGGACGGCGGCTGCACGCCTACCTCGCGACCGGGACCTACAGGGACGAGCTGGCCGACGCCCGCTGGGTGGCGTAGCGCCAGAAGTAGCGGGGGTCAGGCGGTGTCCGACGGAGCGTGATCTCCGCCGCCAAACGCCCGTTCAACGAACGCCGCCCCGTTGGACGGGTCGGGCGCGTAGTGGCGGTAGATCTCGGTGGTCTTCGCGTCGGCGTGGCCCATCCACTCCTGGATCGCGCGCAGCGGGGCGCCGGCGGCAGCCATTTGCGTGCCGAAGGTGTGGCGGAGCTCGTGGAAGGTGATCTCGTGTACGCCTGCCTCGGCGAGCGCGTCCTTGAAGCGCTTGCGCATCTTGGAAGGGTCGAGGACATGCCCGGTGTCGGGGTGGCAGAAGACGAGATCCCTGTCCGCGGGGAAGCGGGAGCGTCGGCGTAGCTCGTCGAGATCGCGGGCGAGCCGTGCGGCCATCGGGACCGAGCGGCCTTCGTGGGACTTGGGGGTGTCCATCTGCCCGCGCGTGAAGTTGTCCGCAACGCGCACGCGCCCGACCTGCCAGTCGATGTCGAGCCACTTCAGCGCGAGCAGCTCGCCCTGGCGCAGGCCGGTGAGCGCGGCGGCCAGATACAGCGCCCGCTCGACGCCGCCGAGGGTGTCCTCCGGCACCGCGTCGATCAGCTTGTCGAGTTCGGCTGGCTGGAGGAAGCGGACGCGTTGGTGGGGAGAGCGGTTCTTCTTCGGGCGGTCGACGTAGGCGACCGGGTTGCTCTGCGCCCAGCCGCGCTTGATCGCGAAGGCGAACACGCCGTGCAGGAAGTTCAGGTGGTTCTGGACGGTCTTTGAGGACAGGCCGTCGTTGCGCTTGCGCTTGAGGTACTGCGCCACCTGGGCTGGCTCGATCTTGTCGATCGGGCGCTCGCCGAAGAACGGCACGAGATGACGGCGCAGATGTCCGCGATAGTCCTGGATCGTGGAGCGCTTGCGCTCCATCACGTGCTCCAGGTGATCGACGTAGGCGCCGCCGGCCTCCTCCAATGTGCGCCTGGCGGCGCGCGACACGATCACGTCGCGCTCGATGCGCTTGCGCAGCTCCTTCTCGGCCTGGGCGCGCGTGAGTCCGTCCGCGGTGCCCGGGGTGCGCTTGGCGGCGATCTTGCGCTTGACGCGCGTGCCGCCGGACCACCACGAGCCGTACCAGCTCACCTGCCCAGCCGCGTCGGCTCGCTCGAAGAGACGACCGCTGCCGTAGGAGCGCCTACTCATCGCCGGCGACCCCTGTGTCGGTGTCCGATGTCGTGCGGGGCATCAGCCGTCGACTTGCTCGGCGAGCCACTGTTCGAGCATCGCGCGGGTGAAGCGGATGTGCCGTCCGACGCGCAGGCACGGTATCCGGTGGGCGCGCACGGATTCGTAGACCCAGCTCGGCTTCACGGACAGCAACGCGGCCGCCTCGTGCGGACACAGCAGCGGCCCCTCGGCGAGTATCGACTCGACTACGGCGGCGCTTGTGGGTTCTGTCCCGCTCATCCCCGTTAATGACCCCAAGTGGCCGGAAACGGCCAACGAGTTGGGCGAGGAGTAGATAGGGACGGCATTGGCGCGTCGCGCGAGACTCGTCGCAGTCGGAGCCACCGACCCTGCTGCTGGGTGCCTGCCGGGGCATCCCGAAGCGCCTATATCGCGATCAGCCCGAGCTCATCCAGCCGCCTGACCGCGCGAGACGCCGAGACAGACTCGCCGGAGATCTGCACGATGCCGTCCTGATCGAGCCTCGCGAGTGCGTCGCTGATGTCGAGCGGCTCTACGTTGGAGATCTCGACCTCCAGCTCTGCGCGCGACCAGCGATCCCCGTGATCATCGCGAAGGAGCTGCAGGATGATCGCCCGTTCGATCCGCGGGTCGCACTCGCCCAGAACTTGGCTAGGTTGATCTTGCATGGAAGGGTCACTCCTTCTTTGCCGGGCCCCGGGCAGCTTCAACTGCGCCGGGGCCACTTAGTCTTGTGGTGTCTGTCGCGATGGTCTTGAGAACCGAACGCGCGACCGCTATCGCACGGTAAAATGTAGCACGTAGAGTGCTATAGCCCTGTGGATAGGCTCCCGCCCATGAGCCCCGAGCAGCAGTTCGGCGCCAATCTCGCTCGTGCCCGGGAGAGAGGCGGCCTCAGTCAATCCGACCTCGCGCGCAAGGTCGACGTGTTGTACACGTACATCTCTCGACTCGAGACCGGCAAGGCCACTCCTTCCTTTGGTCTGATCATGCGCCTGGCTGCGGCGCTCGCTATCCCGCCCTCGGATCTATTCGCCGGCGTCAAATAGCGTTGACGCCGTCTGGGGCGGCCCGGTCAGCGCCCGCGATCGACGTTGCGGTTGGCCGTTGGGCGGTCGTGATTGCGGCTGGAGCGCATCAGGATGGCAGGGACGCGGAGGATTCGCAGCGGCCCGAGCTCGTAGCCGGGTCCGAAGGCGGGATCGTAGGGCTCGTAGGCGAGCGACGGCTTCTGCGCTCGGCTGGTGCCCATCCTGCGCGCGAGCTGCATGACGCGGTCGGCGTCTTGCCCCTGGCTGCCGAGCTCCTCGCGTGCGAGGAACCAGTCGGTGCCCTGGCGGGCGCGGGTCGCCTCCACGTAGGCGATCTCCTTGCTGGTCTGCCAGCCGCCGGTCACCACGACGGTCCGCTCGACCGTTGCGCCCTGCTGGCGGTAGACGTGTTGCGCGTATCCGAGCCGCAGCGAGTCGACGTCTTCGCCGGCGAGGTGCAGCGAACGGCCTGAGCCGTGCAGCTCGATTGTCAACCCGCCGCGCTCACTCACGCGCGTGACCTGGCCGCGGGTTCCGTTCTCCACCCGGGGTTGGCCCGGTAGGCGGTGTTGGGATGTGAAGGCGACGATGTCGCCTTCGCGCAGCCCGTAGTGGGAGTGTTCGAGCGGGATCTCGCGGTGGCCGAGTTCGCCGCGCTCAGCCCTGAGGTGCTGGGCACGAGCGTTGAGTCGGTCGATCTCCTTGTTGGAGGCGTCGGCGATCAACGCGACCTGGCGTATGCCGTGCTTCTCGGCGAGTGTCATCCAGCGCTGGACGGCAGCCTCGCCGGCCTCGTCGCGGGTGTTCGAGAAGTGAAGCTGTGCGCGTTTGAAGTAGTGCGCCATCGCCCGCTCCGGTTCGCCGGCCCGTAGGGCGGCCCATGCCCTGCGCTCGTCGGGGTCCTGGGTGCGGCGGATGTCGGTGAGCTCTGCGTTTGGGGTGTGGGTGGCGAGCCGGTCGAACATCCCGCCCGGCCCGATCGAGGGGAGCTGCTTGCCGTCGCCGACGGCGATCAGCTTTGCTCCGGAGCGCTCGACCAGCTCGGTGAGGGCATCCATGCGCTTGTGGTCGACCATCCCGGCCTCGTCGAGGAAGACCGTCGTGGCCGGGTCGATCTCGACGGTCCCCGTGTTGGCACGAGCGACCAGCGAGTCGAGCGTAAGCGTCCGGCCGGTGAGGGCTGGGCTGTCGGCTCCGAGCCGCTCGGCGGTGGACCCGGACACGGCGATCCCGATCGTCTGGCGGCCGGCGTGCCGCTCGGCGCGGGCGGCGGCGTCGATCACCACGCCCTTGCCGGTTCCCGCCGGGCCGACGAGCACCGCGGCACGCTCGGGACCCGTGAGGACTCGCAGCGCGTGATTCTGCTCCGTACTCAGTGGTCCCCCGATGCGCTCGGAGACCACGCGCACAGCGTTTGCGCGAGCGTGTTCGCCGACGTCCCGGCCCGCCGGCTGGGCGAGCAGCTCAGCACGGCGCTCGATGGCCTGCTCCTGAGCGCGCACGGCGAGGGTGGTCATCCGCCCGCCCTCCAGGGTGAGGACCCGCCGGTCACGGACCATCTCGCGAGCGACCGCGAGCGCCTGCTCCGGTGGCATCTCCCCGGCTGTCTGCTCCAACGCGACCGCGTGCAGATCACGCGCCTGGAAGACGGCGTGCTGCTCGGTCAGCCTCGCCTCGATGCGATCCTCGACGGGGCGCTCGACCTCTGGCTGTTCGGGCGCACCGATCAGACGCACTGCCTCGTCGGGCCCGAAGCCGTGGCGACGGCCCGTCTCGCTCCACACCCGCTGCAGGTCCCCGCGGGTCGTCAGCTCCTTGGTGCGGCGGTTCTCGAGCGCCAGGTTGCGCAGCTCCCCGCGCTCCGGTGCCCGGCCGTGGCGGGCACGGAAGCGCTCCGCCGCTCGGGCGACGTCTCGGCTGCGTCCTGAGAACTCCTCGGTCAGGCCACGCGGCACCCCCGCGATCTCGAAGTACCGGCCGTCCTTACCGGTCCCGCGCTCGATCTCATACCCCTCCCCGCCCAGCTCCTCGGCGAGCGATGAGCGGTAGAACGCCCCCAGCTCGCGGGCGGAGCGGAAGATCGGCCGCGAAGCGATCGCGACGATCCTCTCGTCCTCCCTCACCGCGCCGCTGATCACGACATGGCTGTGCAGCTGCGGGTCGGGCGCCTGCGCCCCACTGATGCCCCTGGCGGTGGTGTGCCGGTACTCCGCGGCGATCACATCCTTGGCGTGCTCCTCCACCACCTGTCCGCCGTAGCGGCGCCGGACGACCGGCACCTGCTCGCGCAGATACCTGACCGTGCTCTCGACGGCCCTGGCGTGCGCTGCCTCGATCTGCTCGCGCTGCCACGGGTCGCCGAGCGCCCAGACCGTCGAGACAGACTTCGGGGCGCTGAACGTCACGTCGATCCCGCCGCCCCTGCCGCCACCGGCGCCCTCGGGTCGCAGCCACCTGCCGGTGCCTGGGTGTCGACCATCCATCAACGCGATGAAGTCCGCGCCATCGACTGCCTCGCCTGCCTGGACCCCGAGCCTGGTCAGCGTCTCCTCATCGGAGAGCCACCGACCCGGCGCCTGCATCATCTCACCGTCCGGGGTCAGGTAGTAGTCCCCGCGCTCGGGCGCGACCGTCTTGCTCTCCAGGTAGCGGGCGTAACCGCCGCCTCCGGACGCAGGGATGCTTGCTGCCGTCATCACATGGGTGATGACCCTGAGCGCCCCAAAACGGCCAACGAATTGCATGGCGGTCGCACAGCGATCGCACCCCCGTGCATCTGC